>DGTQ01000021.1:2678-44690 GCA_002394365.1 Prevotellaceae bacterium UBA4332 | reverse complement strand
TTCATTCCCTCCCTCTCGGCGGAGGGATTTCAGTTTGAAACTGACAGGGAGGGGGTCTCAAGTGACCTCTAAGTGAGGTGTCTCGAAGACAGGTCACTCGCCTCAGCCCCAGTGTTTATGCGGTATCCCAAGGGGTAAGTGACCTATGTGAGGTTATTTTAAGAAATTCTATATTTCTTGCATTTCCCTCTCCTTGCTTAGCACCCAGATGCAGTTGCTAAGCAAGGACACGCGGATACTTAGCACCCGCACCTGGTAGCTTAGCACCCGCAAACCTGTAAATGTGAAGGGTTAGCAGTAAAGAAACGATACTCCTTCACACTATAACGCATTATACAACAACATGTTGCAAGGCTTGTGAAGGTGTGAAGGACTTCTCACGATTTTCCCCTTGAGAAATGTGTGAAAACAGTTTTCTCCCTCTTTTATTTGGCGAAAACAAAACTTTTTCTTAATTTTGCAACTGACATTATAAACTGTTAGCTAACATGAACAAGCAAACCATAGTAAATAAAGCAAAGGAATACTTCAAGACGCAACCAGTCTTGAAGGCTTGGTTGTTTGGTTCTTATGCAAGAGGAGAACAGAATGAAAATTCAGATGTTGACATTCTTGTGCTTTTAGATACAAGCAAGCCTGTTGGTTTGAGGTTCTTTGGCATGTTTGAAGACCTTAGGGAATTGCTCGGACATAATGTAGACCTTGTAACGGAGCGTTCCCTGGCTCCTTATGCTCGTTCCTCTGTTGACCGTGATAAAATCTTGATTTATGAGAGAACCGCTTAGAGATAGAGAACGATTAAAGCACATGCTTGCAGCCATAGATCGCATCATGCGTTATACTGATGGGAAAGATTATCATGATCTTGTCAGTGATGACATGATGTATTATGCTGTTGTCAAGAATATCGAGATAATTGGAGAAGCAGCAAATCTTCTGACAAAGGATTTTATAGAAGAGCATACCTCCACACCCTGGAAGCAAGTTCGTGGCATGAGAAACTATATTGTGCATGAATATTTCCAAATAGACGACGTAGTAGTATGGGATGTAGTAAAAAATGATATTCCTTTGCTACGTTCTCAAATACTGGAATATCTTGCAGAGGTAAAGTAATACATATAGAATTGTTAATCAATAAAACAACGTATAGCCTAGGAGATAAACTGAATCTTAAAGACATATAGAAACTTTTTCTTAACTTTGCGGAAAGTAAAAAAGGGAATGAAATCTGAAAAGCAAATATCTCAGGCGGCTTCTGACTTTGCCAAGCGTTGGCAAGGCAGAGGATATGAAAAGGGTGACTCACAGATTTTTTGGACAGAGTTGCTCACGGAGGTGTTTGGTATAGAGAATCCAAGTACATTTATTCGTTATGAAGAACAGGTTAAGGTTGACAATACAAACTTCATCGATGGACATATACCTTCTACCAAAGTCCTTATAGAGCAAAAATCGCTTGGCAAAGACCTGCGCAAAGGCATAGTGCAGAGTGATGGTTCGGTGCTCAACCCCTTTCAGCAGGCTAAGCGCTATGCAGCCGAATTGCCTTACTCGGAGCGTCCGCGTTGGATAGTGACCTGTAATTTCGCTGAGTTCCTTGTGTATGACATGGAGCAACCCAACGGCGAGCCAGAAGAGATACTGCTTGAAAATCTTGGCAAGGAATACTATCGTCTTAAGTTCCTTGTAGACGTGAAGAGCGAGCACCTTAGCAAGGAGATGCAGGTTTCGATGCAGGCAGGCGAGATAGTTGCAAGGATATATGATGCTTTGCTGAAACAATATGATGATGACAGCCCAGAGGCTCAGCGTTGGTTGAATATCCTCTGTGTCAGGATAGTGTTCTGCCTGTATGCTGAGGATGCAGGAGTCTTTGCCCATGACCAGTTCCATGATTTCCTGATAACCTATGAGGCAAAGGATTTGCGCAGAGCTTTGCGTGACCTGTTCGAAGTACTGAACACTCCTCAGGAAAAGCGAAGCAAGTATCTGCAAGCAGATTTGCAGGCATTCCCTTACACCAATGGAGGCCTATTTGAAGAGGAAATAGAGATACCACAGTTTACAGAGGAACTGAAAGAAACCTTGCTTCGAAACGCAAGTCTTGACTTCGACTGGAGCGAAATATCTCCAACCATCTTTGGAGCAGTGTTCGAGAGCACACTCAACCCCGAGACTCGCAGAAGCGGTGGTATGCACTACACCTCAATAGAGAATATACACAAGGTGATAGACCCCCTGTTCTTGAATGATTTGCGCAGAGAACTGGACGAGATACTTGAGGAAAAGGTTGAAAAACAACGCATTAAGAAACTCGATGCCTACCAAGACCACCTTGCCTCTCTCACATTCCTTGATCCAGCCTGTGGTTCAGGCAATTTCCTTACTGAAACATATCTTTCACTTCGCCGTCTGGAGAATGAAGCCATCCGCGAACGCTATCACGGACAGACAATGATGGGTGCTTTTGTAAATCCTATAAAGGTTAGCATTCAGCAGTTCTATGGTATAGAGATAAACGACTTCGCAGTAACTGTTGCCACCACAGCCCTCTGGATAAGTGAGGCACAGATGTTAGCAGAAACAGAGAAAATCATCAAGCAAGATATTGACTTCCTGCCTCTGAAGGCATATCACAACATTCGTGAGGGTAATGCCCTGAGGATGGATTGGAACTTCATTCCTGATTCGGATGGAAATACTAATTCCTTGTCATCGAAGTCACTCCCAATGACAAGAACCGTACCAGGATATGAACCTGTAGAAATAGGACGTAAAGAGGTTCGACCCAATGTTACAGAAATAATATACGAGGAACCACCAACAGAAAAGGGAACTCTAATGTTTTATGACTACATTATGGGCAATCCTCCGTTTATTGGTGCTCGTCAAATGGATGCAAGTCAAAAAGAAGATGTCATCAGCATATTTGGTGAGAAATGGAAGAATGTAGGTAATCTTGATTATGTATGCTGTTGGTACATGAAAGCCTTTCAATCAACAAGTATTGGGCATCCTCGTATTGCATTCGTATCAACAAATAGTATCTGTCAAGGGGAACAAGTTGCAAACCTGTGGCAACCACTCATGGAAAGAGGGCTTCGCATAGATTTTGCCCATCGTACATTCCGTTGGGATAGTGAGGCTTCGTTGAAGGCACATGTACATTGTGTAATTGTAGGCTTTAGTCACAAAAATGAGCCCGAAAAAGAACATTTACTTTTCGACAATGACAAAGTAAGTAAGGCAAGTCACATCAATGCTTACCTGATGGATGCTCCTGATGTGTTTATAGGAAGCAGACAAGTTCCTCTTTGTGATATTCCTATGATAGGCATAGGCAACAAACCCATTGATGGAGGTAATTATCTGTTTACGAAGGAGGAAAAAGAAGAATTTATAAAGATAGAGCCTAAATCCGCCAAATATTTTAGACCTTTCCTTGGGGCAACGGAGTTTCTTCATCAAACACCACGTTATTGTTTGTGGTTAGGGGAATGTACGCCAGCAGAACTACATACACTACCTCATTGTATGGAAAGAATTGCAGCAGTTCGCAATTACAGATTAGCAAGTTCAAGTGAAGGAACACGTAAACTTGCCGAAGCACCAACACGATTCCATGTGGAAAATATGCCCGATACTAATTATATACTTGTGCCGAGGCATTCGTCAGAAAACAGACGTTATATACCGATGGGTTTTCTCACTCCTGACATTCTTACGAGTGATGCTGTGCAAATTATCCCTGATGCTACTCTCTATCATTTTGGCATATTGGAGAGTAATGTTCACATGGCATGGATGAGGGCGGTATGTGGGAGATTGAAGAGTGATTATCGCTATAGCAAGGATGTGGTTTACAATAACTTCCCTTGGCCTAATCCTACAGAAGCGCAGAAGACAAAGATAGAGCAGACTGCTCAGGCTATACTCGATGCAAGGGCTCTATACCCAGACAGCAGTCTTGCTGACCTCTATGACGAACTGACTATGCCAGCAGAGCTTCGCAAGGCTCACCAAGACAACGACCGTGCTGTGATGCAAGCCTATGGCTTCGACATTAAGACTATGACTGAAAGTCAGTGCGTGGCAGAACTCTTCAAGATGTATAGGGAACTAACAAAAAGTATGTAGTTCCAGCAAAATAGAGATAGGCATCCCAATCGGGATGCCTATCTTCTTTTCTGTAAGTTATGTGTATGTGTTTTGAGCCTTAGTCGTTCTCCTTGGGCAGAGCGTTCTGCCCTTTGTCCTCAATTGGCCTTATGTAGTCTGATGCACGCTCGGAAGAAACAACGCTTCTGCCAAGACGGCGTTCCATCGTCTCGCGTGCTTCGCGTGCTACTTCGCCGCCTTCCTTTGCAATACGTTGGCTCTCGGCCATCGACTGCGGATTAGATTGGCGAGAATACTCCGTGGTAGCTACCTCGGCAAGTGTATTGAGTGCCAGTTCCACATTCGTCATGTTGTCGCGTAGGTTCTGCTTGGTCAGCCCCTTGTAACGCTTGTATTCGCCTGTGGTCATGCCGCTCCACGCCTTTGTCAGCACATTTGTCAGAATGGCGAAGTCCCTAGGCTCATGTATGCCAGAACGATGCCACTCATCGGTCAGCTCTTTGCGCATCTCGATGGAGCGCATGCGCTCGTTTATCCAGCGGTCGCTGTAGCCTTGGCGACGATAGTCCTCGACGGCCATCTGAAAGGTCAGTTCCGGGTCAATCATTTGGTCAACACGCATACTGCCCAACTCAGCAAGCCATTGCTTCACAGGTTCGGCTTTCTTGGAGGGTATGGCCTGAATGATTCTAAAAATGCCTTCAAGATCAGCGGCTTGTGTCTTGCGTCGCTTGCCATCTGGAGCCAACATTTCAACAGGGGGACAAATTGTCCCCCACTTGGATTTCAGTTCTGGGTCACGTCTAAGCATCTTCTTTATGTAATCACGCGGATTCACGGAATCTGTCAAGACCTGCACTATATCCGTTACAGAGAAATAGTACTTCTCCTGTTCTGCATCCCATACGATGCGAACTTTCTTGCCCTCAAAGAGCTGTATAGCGAAATTCTCGTTCATGATGATACAATCCTATGTGAATTGGTTGCAAAGTTACAAAATATTCTTCAAGGAGGTTCTGATATGAAAGACTTTAACACGATATAGTGCACATTTCCCTCTAAAATGAGTCAAAATGCCATGCATGAATTTGGTAGTTTCAAGAGGAACTCGTAACTTTGCAATGAAAATAAGAAATGAGAGTTGTCGATAGATAAAGTATATCTCTGTGAAAAATATGCCGAGAAGTATGGTATAAGTGAGAGAAACGCACGAAATGAAGTAAAATAGATAGGCATCCCACAATTGGGATGCCTATCTTCTTTTTAGTAAGTAATGTGTATGTGTTTTGAGCCTTAGTCATTCTTGAAGACAATCTTCTTCTCGTAGCTGTCAACGATGATGGGTTTGTCCTTGTTGACAGTGCCAGCGAGGAGTGCCTTTGAGAGGGCGTTGAGTACGTCTTTCTGTATGGCTCTCTTTACTGGGCGTGCTCCGAAGTCGGGGTCGTAGCCTGCCTCGGCAAGGAGGTCGATGGCATCATCGGTCCAGCGGAGTTCGAAGCCTTGCTGCTCAAGCATAGAGGCTACGCGCTTCATCTGCAGACGCACTACCTCGGCTATCTGCTGCTTGGAGAGCTGGCTGAAGTTGATAATCTCGTCGATACGGTTGAGGAACTCTGGTCGGATAGGGGGCTTCACCATACCGTTACCATCAAGGATAGGTGCCTTGCCATAGAGCTGGTCGAGGGTGAGGTTGCTGGTCATGATGATGATGGTGTTCTTGAAGTTGACCACTCTGCCCTTGGAGTCGGTAAGACGTCCGTCGTCGAGCACCTGCAAGAGGGTGTTGAACACGTCGGGGTGGGCTTTCTCTATCTCGTCGAAGAGCACTACAGAGTAAGGTTTGCGACGTACTGCTTCGGTGAGCTGTCCGCCTTCGTCGTAGCCTACGTAGCCTGGAGGCGCTCCTATGAGACGGGTGACGCTGAATTTCTCCTGATACTCGGACATATCGATGCGGGTTATCATCTGCTCGTCGTTGAAGAGATAGTCGGCGAGAGCCTTGGCAAGCTCTGTCTTACCCACACCAGTGGTGCCGAGGAAGATGAAGCTGGCGATAGGACGCTTTGGGTCTTGCAGTCCTGCACGAGAACGACGCACTGCATCGCTGACGGCTGTGATGGCCTGGTCTTGTCCGATGACACGCTTGTGGAGTTCATCTTCGAGGTGGAGCAGTTTGTCACGCTCGCTCTGCATCATGCGTGTTACGGGTATTCCCGTCCAGCGAGATACGACTTCGGCTATGTCGTCGGCTGTTACTTCTTCACGCACGTAGCGCATCGCTTTTTCATTGACGTTAAGTGTTTCTTGTGTCTTCTTTATTCTATCTTCTAATTCCTTGAGCTTGCCGTAGCGTATCTCAGCCACCTTGCCGTAGTTGCCCTCACGCTCAGCCTTGTCAGCCTCAAAGCGCAGACGCTCTATCTCCTGCTTGTCTTGCTGGATTTTATCTACGAGGTTCTTCTCCCTTACCCACTCGGAGCGCATGCGCATCTCCTCGTCTTGCAGGGCAGAGATGGTCTTGTTGAGTTCGGCAAGTTTTTCCTTGTCATCTTCGCGCTTGATAGCCTCACGCTCTATCTCAAGCTGTTTGAGGTGACGGGAGAGCTCGTCGAGTTCCTCGGGCACGCTGTCTCGCTCCATACGGAGTTTGGCTGCTGCCTCGTCCATAAGGTCGATAGCCTTATCGGGCAGGAAACGGTCGGAGATATAGCGTTCGGAAAGGGTTACGGCGGCTATGCAGGCATCATCCTGAATACGCACGCGGTGGTGGTTTTCGTAGCGCTCTTTCAGTCCACGCAGAATAGAGATGGCGGAGAGTTCGTCAGGCTCGTCAACCATAACTATTTGGAATCGACGTTCGAGTGCCTTGTCCTTCTCGAAATACTTCTGATACTCGTTGAGGGTGGTAGCACCTATGGCACGCAGCTCACCACGCGCCAAGGCAGGTTTGAGGATGTTGGCTGCATCCATAGCGCCATCGCCGCCTCCTGCACCCACGAGGGTGTGAATCTCATCGATGAAGAGCACTATCTTGCCCTGCGACTCTATTACACCGTTGATGACGCCCTTGAGACGTTCCTCGAACTCGCCTTTGTACTTGGCGCCAGCGATAAGCGCACCCATATCGAGGGTGTAGATTTGCTTGTCCTTGAGGTTCTCGGGCACATCGCCTCGCACTATGCGCTGGGCGAGTCCCTCGGCAATAGCTGTTTTACCAGTACCAGGCTCGCCTATGAGGATAGGGTTGTTCTTGGTACGTCGTGAGAGTATCTGGAGGACTCGACGAATCTCGTCGTCACGTCCTATAACGGGGTCTAACTTGCCATTCTTGGCATCGGCTACGAGGTTCTTGCAGAATTTCTCCAGTGCCTCCTTGCCAGTCATTTGTTGTTCTTGATTCATCATCATAATGTTGAGAGTTGTTTGTTTGTTGTTTCGTCATTCCACATACCAAAGTTTGTTCCACGGGTGAGAGAAGTGACAATATGGCAATAAAGTGTGCCAAAATGTCTAAAAAGTAAAGACAAAGTTTGTTAATTGAATAATATTGTGTACCTTTGCGCGGTTATATTAATTGAATCCGTGAAAATAAGGTTCTGCATCATAACGTGTACGTACAACGCTGAGAGCTTGATACAGCGTACTATGGATAATGTTGCCTCGCAATCGTGGGAGGCAATACACCATATTATAATAGATGGTGCATCGACGGACAAGACAATAGAGACAGCAAAACAGACGGCAGAGAGGTACAAGGGGAAGGTGGAATATACCATAGTGAGTGAACCAGACAAAGGGCTGTACTATGCCATGAACAAAGGTTTGCAACATGCTACGCCCGACTATGTGCTCTTTCTTAATGCTGGTGATACGCTACATTCGGAAAAGACGCTGGAGGAGATAGGGGAGCAATTTCAAAATGAAGCTCTCAACCCTCCGCTCCAACTTGTTGGCTTGCCAGAGCAAGAACCCTCAACCCTCAACCCTCAACCCTCAACTCTCAACCCTCAACTCTCAACTCTCAACCCTCAACTCTCAACCCTCCCTGGCGTGATATACGGTGACACGGATATAGTGGATGTGACAAACCACTTTGTGGGTAAGAGAGAACACAATCCGCCAGAGAAACTGACGTGGAAGTCGTTTCAGGACGGTATGCTGGTGTGCCACCAGGCATTCTACGTAAGGACGGACATAGCACAGAGAGTGGCGTTTGACACGCAATACAGGTTTTCGGCAGACGTTGACTGGTGCATAAGAGTAATGAAAGAAGTGGAGAAGGAGGGGCTGGAGCTGAGGAACATGCACAGCGTGTTGTGTGATTTCCTTGCTGGTGGACTGACGATAAAGAACCACAGAGCATCGCTCCACGAGAGATTTAGAATAATGACGAAGCATTACGGACTGCTTCTGACGCTGAGAAAACATCTGGGATTCTTATTTGGAAAAAGAAAATGAATAGAATTTTAATTATAACATTAACATTAACCTTAACTCTCTTGCGCTCCAGCTGGTGCTCAGGCGCAGAGCGTAACTTGCTTTCCGCAGGTGCTCAGGCGAGCGAGGTTCAGAGTACACCTCAAACCTCAAGCCTCCGCTCCAACTTGTTGGCTTGCCAGAGCAAGAACCCTCAATCCTCCCTGGTGTTGTCGCTGGACTCATGCAGGGCAAGGGCTTTGCGTGCTAACAAGCAGATAAGCATTGCGAAGGTGAAGCAACAGATAGCCACCAATGCGAGGAAGGTAGCGAGAACGAAGTATCTGCCACACGTGGACCTGACGGGTGGGTACCTATATTCATCGAGAGAAATCTCTATACTGAATGATGCGCAGAAGGGTGCCTTAGGAAATATTGGTACCACAACGGCAGGAGTAATGGGACAGTTGGCTGGTGATATTGGTGCTAACTTACAGAAGATGGCGCAGGCTGGCATAATAAGCCCAACAATAGCAAAGGACCTCGGAACATTGGCACAGAATGTGGGACCAGCGGTATCGCAGTCTGTCGAGGCGTATGGCAATAAACTGGGACAGAGAATAGTGGATGCTTTTTCTACCAATACTCACCATATCTTTACTGCTTCTGCCATGCTTGTGCAGCCTGTGTTTATGGGTGGCTCAATAATAGCCATGAATAAGATAGCGGATATATCGGAACGCATGGCGAGCACGTCGATAGACTCCAAAGAGAATGACGTTACTTTTGCTGTTGAGAACGCCTACTGGACAGTGGTATCGCTGAAACAGAAGCAGCGTCTGGCGGATGAGTATCTGCAGTTGGTGGAGAAACTGGATGATGACGTACACAAGATGATAAAGGAGGGCGTGGCAACACGTGCCGACGGACTGAAAGTGCGCGTAGCTGTGAACGAGGCCGAGATGGCAATGACAATGGTGGATAACGGACTGTCTCTGGCGAAGATGTACTTGTGCAAGCAATGTGGTATGGAGCTTGATACTGACATAGTTCTGGAGGACGAACTAAAAGATGACATCAATATGAGCATTACAGAGGTAAGCGATGACGATGACTTCCAGAACAGGCACGAACTGAAACTGCTGAATGATGCTATAGATATAAGCAAGCAGCAGACGAAGATAGCACGTGCAGCATACCTGCCACAGATAGCTCTGACGGGTGGAGCAATTTTCAGCAACCCCAGCGTATACAACGGCTTTGAGAGAAAATTCAAAGGAGTCTTAAACGTGGGCGTGATGATGCGCATACCAGTTTTAGACTGGGGCGACAACCTATACAAGATACGTGCAACGAAGTGTGCCACAACACTGGCGCAGTTGGAGTACAGCGATGCTTCAGATCTGATACGCCTGCAGGTTTCGCAGAGTCGTTTTAAGGTGCGCGAAGCGGGAAAGAACCTTGAATCGGCAAAGAAAAACATACTGAGTGCCGAGGAAAATCTGAGGTGTGCCAATCTTGGTTTTAAGGAAGGCGTGATGAGCACCACAGACGTGATGATGGCACAGACGGCCTGGTTGAAGGCGAAGACGCAGAAGATTGATGCAGAAATAGAGATGAAACTAAGTGGTATTGCGTTAGAAAAAGCATTAGGTAAAAAGTTATAAGCTAAAAATAGAAAAAATGATGGAGAGCAAAGAACAACATAAGAGTGTGATGATAGCATTAGGCGTATTTATCGTTGTAGTGCTGATAGTAGGTCTGATAGGGTATCTGACCATCGGAAACGAGAAAGAAGTAATACAGGGACAAATAGAGGTGGAGGAGTATCGTGTGTCGAGCAAGGTGCCATCAAGAGTCCTGCGCCTGTGTGTAAAGGAAGGACAGTATGTGCACGTTGGTGACACATTGGCTATACTCGATGCACCAGAGATAGAAGCTAAGGCGCATCAGGCTTCTGGTGCCGAGGATGCTGCCTCTGCCATGAGTGACATGGCAAAAGCTGGAGCCAGAAAGGAGCAGATACAGGGAGCATACGAATTATGGCAACAGGCTAAGGCTGGACTGGAGATAGCCAAGAAGTCTTACGACAGAGTGCAACGCCTGTTTGACGAGGGCGTGTTAAGCGAACAAAAGCGCGACGAGGCATATGCTCAATACAAGGCTTACGAGGCTCAGGAGAAAGCTGCAAAGAGTCAGTACGATATGGCGCAGAACGGTGCCCGACGTGAGGAGAAGATGGCTGCTCAGGCACAGGTAAGAAGAGCGCAAGGTGCTGTGGAGGAAGTTAACTCTTATCGCAGAGAAACAATACAGATAGCACAGGCAGAAGGCGAGGTAAGCACAATATATCCTAAAGTGGGAGAACTGATAGGTGCTGGCAGTCCGATAATGACCATATCAATAATAAACGATATGTGGGGCACTTTCAACCTTAGAGAGGACCAACTGAAAGGAATGAAGCAGGGCGATACCTTCAAGGCATACCTGCCTGCATTTGACAAGGAGATAGACATGAAGGTAACCTCAATAAAAGACGAGGGCTCATACGCTACGTGGAAAGCCACGAAGTCTAACGGACAGTATGACATGAAGACTTTTGAGGTGAAAGCTACTCCAGTAAAGAAATTTGACGGGTTGCGTCCAGGTATGTCGGTGGTAATCAGATGATTTCCAGATAGTGTGTGATGAGTGCATGTGGAGTATAATGTAAAGAGCAAGTGACGTAGTGTTAAGGGAACTGACAAAAAGAGAAATAAGAAATTTCCTGCAACACCCCATATATATAGTGTGTATGGTGTTGCTGCCATTGTTTGTTACCGTGTTTTTTACCACGTTGATGGATGAAGGACAGCCAGTGAACATGCCCATTGGGGTGGTGGACCTTGACAATACTTCAACTACTCGCAAACTTACTCGCATGGTGGATGCTCTGCAGAGTACAGAGGTAGTAGGGCACTATCCATCCGTTGACGAGGCACGTGCAGCTATTCAACGAAACGAGATATATGGTTTTGTACTCTTCCCACGCAATCTGACAAGTAAAATGATAAGTGGCAGGCAACCACGCATGTCGTTCTATTACACCAACACCTCGCTAACGGCTGGTGCCCTGGTGTATAAGGAAATGAAGACCATGTGCTCGCTTGCCTCAGCAGGGGTAGGGCAGGCAATGATGCGAGCTAAGGGATTTACGTCAGAACAGATGCGAGCATTCCTGATGCCTGTAAGTATTGATTTGCACACAATAGGCAATCCGTGGGTAAGCTATAACATATTTCTTTGCTCCATGCTCTTGCCTGGCATGATGCTGCTGTTCATTTTCCTTATTACAGTCTATGCCTTGGGTACTGAACTGAAATTTGGTACGAGCAAGGAATGGTTATCAACAGCTGGAAACAATATCGTTATCGCCTTGATAGGTAAGATGTTACCATATACGGTAATTTTCTTCTCTGTGTTCTCTGCCATAATGTTTTATATCTTCGGAATACTCGATTTCCCAGCTCCAGGCGGATATGGCAGAATACTCCTTATCAGTGTGCTCTCAGTATTGTCGGCACAAGGTTTTGCTGTGTTTGTCTTCGGAGTGATGCCGTCGTTGCGTCTGGCTATGAGTGTATGTTCGCTATGGGCAGTACTGAGTTTCTCAATGGTAGGTTCGGCATTTCCTGTCTTTGCCATGGACGCACCCTTGCAGTCGCTTGCGTGGCTTTTCCCCCTGAGACATTACTATATGATATACCAACTGTGTATCTTCAATACTTATCCGCTTAGCGATGTGAGTATGCACATTGGAATAATGATAATCTTCACCCTGTTGCCTCTGCTTACCATAAAGCGTATTCGCAAGGCAATGACAACATACGAGTATCAGGCTTGAAATATTTTGATTACATAATAGATGAACTTAAGGCTGTGCTGAAAGATGAGGGAGTTGTGCTCTTCTTCTTCTTTCTGCCGATAGCTTATCCGCTGATTTACTCGTGGGTGTATAATAATGAGGTGGTGCGAGATGTACCCGTTGCTGTTGTTGATGATTCACATTCAGCAGAAAGCCGTGAGTTCGTTCGTAAGTTTGATGCCTCTCCAGACGTCAGCGTAGCCCTGCATTGTAAAGATATGGCAGAGGCAAGGAGCGCCATAGGTCATGGAGACGTGTATGGCATATTGTATTTTCCACAGGACTTTGCACAGAAGATAGGCAGGATGGAGCAAAGTCACGTGGGCGTATATTGCGATATGAGTTATATGCTGACCTACAAGGCAATATTCCAGTCGGCAACGGCTGTAAGTAGCGTCATGGGGTCGGAGATACAGCGTCATGCCCTGCAAAAATATACTGCAAGAGACGAAGAGGTGAGCGTACATCCGTTGGAGTTTGACGAGGTGCCTATATTTAATGTTACAGGTGGCTATGGAAACTTTATAATACCAGCAGTGCTCGTGCTCATCATACAGCAAGCAATGCTCTTAGGCGTAGGAATGTTGGCGGGTACAAGACGAGAGAACGAAAAGTTATACATGCGCCACCCGTCATCAAGCATCCTCATACAAAGGAAGCAGATAGTATGCAGAACTCTTGGCAATGCTACGGCGTACATACTGCTTTTTGCAGTTATGTTGGCATGGATAACACTTGTTGTGCCGAGGTTGTTTGGCTTCGTGAGCATGGTTCATGCTTGGGATCTGTTCCTGTTCCTCTTGCCATACCTCGTGGCATGCTCGTTTTTTGCAATTACAGCGAGCGAGATGGTAAGATACAGGGAGAATGTAATGCTCGTGGTGGTGTTTACCTCTCTGCCGATGCTCTTTATTAGCGGTATCAGCTGGCCACAAAGTAATATTTCGGGTTTCTGGCAGGGGGTATCGTGTATTTTCCCCAGCACGTTTGCTATCCGTGGTTTTGTGCGCATGAGCAGTATGGGGGCCTTGCTGAGCGACTGTGTTAAGGAGTATGTAGCTCTTTGGGTTCTTGCCATAATCTATTTTGTAACTTCACTAGTTATTGCAATATGGAGGGGCGAGAAAATGAGAAAGTTGGGGAAAACATAGAAAACAATGTTGTACAAAAAAACGATTAAAGTCATGAAATCATCTCTTCTATACTCTGTAACGATTTTATTTCTGTTGTGTTTTTCCTCTTCTGCTTGTAAAGGAGAGACCAATGATGATTTGACTCTATGGTATAATCGTCCTGCACAATACTGGGAGGAAGCTCTCCCAATAGGCAATGGAAGGATTGGAGCAATGGTATCGGGAAGTGTGGAAACAGATACCCTGCAATTAAACGAAGATACTTTCTGGAGTGGAAGTCCTTATGCCAACTATAACGAGAATTGTTTGCCACATCTGCAAGAGATGCGCGACCTCATTGCACAAGGAACATCGGAGGGATATATAGGAGCACAGAAACTTGCCATGCAGAATATAGTGGCGGATGGAAACAAGACAGGACACGGAATGGCTTATGAATCAGTAGGGCGGCTGCTTCTGTCGTTTGGGCATTATGGCTACACTAATTATCGCAGATGGCTTGACCTTTCAACTGCTATAGCAGGAGTGTCGTATGATTATAATGGCATCAGTTATGAACGTACCTATTTTTCATCGTTCATTGACAAGATAATATTTGTCAGACTTACGGCAAAAAAGAAAGGTAAGTACATCAATCCGATGAAGGAGAAGAATGTACTGACGCCGACGTTCAAATTTCTTGCGCCAGAAAAGAGTGACAGGGTAAAGGTGGAGATAGAGAAGGGAACTCCCTCAATGATAGTAATCAAGAGTTCTCTTGTCAAGGACTCTATGGAGCATGTGGCAAATAAATTGGAGTGTTACACTCTCGTGCGCTTTATAGAGGATGACAAGGGTATATCCGTCATTATCAGTATGGGGACCAACTTTGGAGGTTATGCTGGAGGATTTGTCAATGCCAGAGAGAAGGCGGCATACTATATGGATGCCTTCAGCAAGAAGGTGCAGACCTTCGACTACGGCAAGTATCATACCACCTACCACGAGCGCGCCCTCTATGACCACACGTGGAAATACAAGAAGATGTTTGACAGGGTAACCCTCGACTTGGGACGTGACTCCCTTCAGGCAGCCAAGGATACGGAGACACGCATCAGGGAGTTTTCTACCTCTCATGACCCCTCGCTGGTGTCACTCTATTTCCAGTATGGACGATATCTTCTTATATCATCATCACAGCCAGGCACACAACCAGCCAACCTGCAGGGAATATGGAATCCTGATGGCAGGCAATATCCAGCATGGGACTCTAAATATACCACAAACATAAACGTGGAGATGAACTACTGGCCAGCCGAGGTCACCAACCTTTCGGAATGTCATGAGCCTTTTCTGCAAATGGTGAAAGACGTTAGCGTGACTGGCAGGGAAACAGCACGCAAGATGTATGGGGCGCGTGGATGGGTGTTACATCATAATACCGACTTATGGCGAGCTACAGGTGCAGTGGACAATCATATCGCTGCCATCTGGCCTACGGGTGGAGCATGGTTCTGTTCGCATATATGGGAACACTGGCTCTTTACTGGCGATAAGGAATTCCTTCGCGAATATTACCCTGTGATGAAGGGGGCCTCGCAGTTCTTCCAAGACTATCTGTATCGCGACCCTGTCAGTGGTTATATGGTGGCAGGTCCATCTGTGTCTCCTGAAAACCATCCTGGCATAGCCAGCTATGTGGACGAAAAAACAGGCAAGAAACAGAATTGTGCAGTATTCTCAGGTATCACTATGGATAACCAACTCATCTTTGATTTACTGCGCAATACCTCCCAAGCAGCACGCGTCCTTGCTGTAGATGCAGCCTTTGCCGATAGTCTTGATGCCCTACGTGCCCAGTTGCCTCCTATGAAGATAGGCAAGTACGGACAGTTGCAGGAATGGTTGCAGGATTGGGACAAGGAGACGAGCAACCACCGTCATATCTCTCATCTTTGGGGAGCCTTCCCTGGCAATCTCATTTCGCCTTATACAACCCCCGAACTCTTCAAGGCAGTACGCAAGTCGCTCATAGGCAGGGGCGATGCCTCACGCGGATGGTCTATGGGTTGGAAGGTGTGTCAGTGGGCACGTCAGTTGGATGGTGACCATGCTCTCCAGCTTATCAAGAACCAGTTGAAGCTCAAGAGCCCTAATGCTTCTATCAAAGACCCCGACGGTGGCACTTACGCAAATATGTTTGATGCTCATCCGCCATTCCAGATTGACGGCAATTTCGGTTGTTGTGCAGGTATTGCCGAAATGCTTGTGCAGAGTTATGATGGTTCGATACATCTGCTTCCTGCTTTGCCACAAGAATGGAGCAAAGAAGGGTGTGTGACAGGCTTGAGGGCTCGTGGAGGTTTTGAAATTGAAAAATTACAGTGGAGAGAGGGTAGGGTGAACCACCTTATTGTAAAATCCTTACAAGGAGGAAAACTCGTACTGCGTTCAGCTCAACCACTTCTTAGCGTGAAACGAACCAAAGTGCCAGTGCCATACCATCCAGCTCGACATACAGTGAAGATAGACCTCACCCCTTTGGATAAGATGGAAGGTAATCTTTATGTTATTTCAGCCGAAGAAGGACAGCAGATAGAAATTGTAACGCCATATTCTAAGTTCTAACACCTTTATAAGCTCAAACCAATGACCTACGAACAGATTCTTTCCAAACTTACTGCACTATGTTCACGCTCCGAACATTGTTGTCATGATATAAAGGAGAAACTGCGTAGATGGGAGATTGACAAGACAACGAGCCAGAAAGTAATTGACTATCTGAAAAAAGAAAAGTATATAGACAATAGTCGCTACGCACGTTTTTTTGTTAATGATAAGGTGAAGTTCAATAAATGGGGACGCCGCAAGGTGGAGCAGGCGTTACGCATGAAGGGTATAGCAGAGGAAGACTATGAAGAAGCATTGTCAAGTGTGGAGGATGCAGACTATGAGAGCGTACTGCAACCCTTGCTAAAGTCGAAAATGAAAAGTGTGAAGGCTAAGAATGATTATGAATTTCGTATGAAACTAATTCGCTTTGCCCTTGGCAGAGGGTTTTCTTACGAACAGATTACACGCAGTCTGGATAACTTGTTAGCAAACAAAGAGTAAAAACAAAAAAATGAGGAATGGAAAGTTATTCCTCAATATCCGTAATTTTAGAGATGGCGTTCATGAAATTGTATGAGAAAGTCTCTATCAACGCTACGTTAAGACGTGTGAGGGTGCTGAAAGAGTTTGAATCCAAAGCGTGGTCAATGGTTTCAGCCTGTAGTGATTTCACCTTTGGGTAAGGCTTGCGATAGAAGGGTATCTCTTCAGGCTTGAAGTCCCAGCACATGACAAGAATATTAGCCTCAAGGTTTGCCACTTGGATAAGTCCTATGTGTGAGAGCCACGAATGAAGTTTCTCCGTATCTATTTCTTTGGCATATTGCCTTATAAGCCTGCCGAGCGAGAGTATTCCCTCGATGTTTATATCGGTTGTGATAATAGAGTGTGCATTAGCTACTATGCTGTCAAGTATAAGGAGTGTGGCATCAGACGTGTCTGGAGCATTCATTTCCTCCTCTCTTACCTCCATCAGGTGTTTGTCTGACCAGTGGTTGAAGAGTGAGGCATCCGTCAGGGGAAATTCGCGTTGGAAAGGCACAAGAGGTAGTTCCTTGCCCAGTTTTGTCGCCCCTGTGGCTACATATCCAAGTACGTTGAGACGTTCTCCAGCCTTGCACAGCATGCGCCACTTGTAAGGTGACATAGGCTCGAGTTTCCCTGTGTCATAGCCAAAGGCACCAGCCTTAAGCAGACAGACGAGATTATTTGCTATTGATGAGTGCATTAGCTTTTTCAAGGTCTTCTGGAGTGTCAATACCTATAGTTTCGTATTGTGTTTCACCAACTTTTATCTTATAGCCATTTTGAAGCCAGCGAAGTTGTTCGAGAGACTCTGCCAGTTCAAGAGAAGACTGTGGCAGACGGGTAACTTCCCTCAGTACCTCCCTGCGATAGGCATACATGCCGATATGTTTGAGGTAAGGAAAATTGTCAGCCCAAGTCTCCTGCTCCTTTCCACGACAGTATGGTATCACGCTGCGGCTGAAATACATAGCGAACCCTTTGTTATCTACTGCTATCTTTGGCGAATTGGGATTCTGAACAGCCTGCCAGTTGTTGCCAAATTTTATACCAAGGGTAGCAATCTCGGTGGCAGGGTCGTCAAAACACTTGCATACGCTCTCTATTTGTGTGGGCTGTATGAAGGGTTCATCACCTTGTATGTTTACCACTACATCGAAGTGCTTGCCTGTAGCTTCAATCTTCTCCATAGCCTCCTCTATGCGGTCAGTACCCGACTTGTGGTCTGAGCGTGTCATCACGACCTTTCCGCCCCATGAGAGCACATGGTCATAAATACGTTCGTCATCTGTGGCGACATAAGTGTCAGAAATACATTTTGTTACCTGTTCATACACTCTCCTTATGACGGTCTTGTCGCCAAGCATGGCAAGCGGTTTGCCAGGAAAACGTGTAGAGGCATAGCGCGCTGGTATGATAGCAATATAATTCATGGTTGCAAAGTTACGAAAAATACTTCAAAGTATATAGCCTGCAACATACATTTTGTGGGCGCTTTGTAGTTAAAATAACAAAAAAACACGTTTTAATTCGTTTAGATGAGAAAAAAGTTGTACCTTTGAGCATGTTTATAAAAATAGGAAAAAATCAAGTGCAAAAAAAGATAATACTACTACAGATATTTACAATGATAGCCCTTTCGGCTGGGGCACAGAAGATTTCGCTCGGTTCCTGCTATACGCATGATAACGGACAATATCAGGGCGAGATGTTAGGTGGAAAGCCACATGGCAAGGGACTGACGAATTTTGCTAATGGTGACACATACCAGGGAGAATACGAAAAAGGTAAGCGTCAGGGGTATGGCGTATATACCTTCACCGATGGCGAAAAATACGAAGGTCAATGGTTTCAGGACCAGCAACACGGAAAGGGCGTGTATTACTTTGCCAACAACAACAGATATGATGGCCTTTGGTTTAGGGATTACCAGCAGGGACACGGAGTGATGTACTACCACAATGGCGATAAGTATGACGGCAACTGGTATCAGGACAAACGTCAGGGTAAGGGCAGATATACCCACAAGATTGCAGGTGCGTACTACGACGGAGAGTGGAAGAACGACATGAAGAACGGCAAGGGCATCATGGACTGGGGCGATGGCTCGGTTTACGAAGGTATGTGGCTTGATAATAACCGTTCGGGCAAGGGTACTTACAGATATTCAAACGGTGATGTCTATATCGGTCAGTGGCTGAAAGACGTACAGAATGGCAGAGGAATTTACAAATTCAAGAATGGTGACCAGTACGAAGGCGAATATCATAATGGCGAGCGCACTGGCGAGGGAATCTTTAAGTTTGCCAATGGAGATAAATACACAGGTCGCTTCCTCGACGGAGATAAAGACGGTCAAGGCACTTTCGTATGGAGTAATGGAGACCAATATACAGGTCAGTGGAAAGACGACAAGCAGAATGGCAAGGGCGTCTTTGTAAAGAAGAATGGTGACAGATATAATGGTACTTTCAAGAACGGTCAGCTGGATGGCGAGGTTATAATACACTATTCAGACGGCAATAAATTCAAGGGAACGTATAAGAATGGCAAGCGCGAAGGCAAGGCGATAGAGGAAACGAGAGAGGGAAACCGCTTTGAAGGCTCTTACCATGATGATGAGCGTGACGGAAAGTTCATAGAGAAGGATAAGACTGGTCAGATTATAGACCAGGGAACCTACGAGATGGGACAAAAGATAAAAAATTAAATAAAGAAAAATTGAAGTTTAACCCCAATAAAAAACCAAAGCATTATGATTGTTGACACATTAGCAAACCTGAAGTATTATGTAGGTGTGAACCCATTGTTCGCAGATGTAGTAAAGTTCCTTGAGGAGAACGACCTTGCGAGCCTCGAGCCTGGCAAACACGAGATAAAGGGCAAGGACCTTTTTGTGAATATCATCAACCAGAAGGGCAAGTTGCCTGATGAGGCTGTGATGGAGACCCACAAGAATATGCTCGACATACAGATTCCTATAGATGGCGAGGAGACCTATGGCTATCTGCCACTGGAAGACATCACCGTAAAGGCTGAATACAACGCAGAGAAGGATGTTACAAAATATCCAGACCAGCCAAGCTCAACATACGTAGCTTGTCGTCCAGGCATGATGGCTATCTTCTTCCCACAGGATGGTCATACACCTTGTATCTCAAACGATGAGATATTCAAGAAGGCTGTCTTTAAGGTAAAGTGCTAATATCCTAAAATTTAATACTATGGCAGAGACAAAGAAAACTGCAAAGAAAACGGCAACGCGCAAGACTTCTGTTGTGGCTAAGACTGCGAAAAAGAGCCCTAAGAAAGAGAAGCAGCCTGTTGCTCCCCAGCATATAGGGATAGTAAGCAGAGACCCTTGGCTGGAACCCTACGAGAATGCCATACGTGGCAGGCACGACCATGCCATGTGGATGGCTGACCACCTGACAAACGGAGGAAAGCAGAAGCTGTCCGAGTTTGCTACTGGTTACCTGTACTACGGTCTGCATAAGACAGACAAAGGATGGGTACTCAGAGAATGGGCTCCTAATGCTACGGAGATATACCTCATAGGCGACTTCAACGACTGGAAAGAGAATAAGAAGTATGCCATGAAGAAGTTGAAGAACGGTCAGGACTGGGAGATAAAACTGCCAGCCAGCGCCCTGAAGCATGGCGACCTGTTCAAGCTTCTCGTAAAGTGGAACGGAGGTCAGGGCGAGCGTATTCCTGCGTGGATTCGTAGAGTGGTGCAGGACGACGTGACCAAGATATTCTCTGCTCAGGTATGGGCACCAGAGAAGGAGTATAAGTGGAAGAAGAAGACCTTCAAGCCCAATACTACGCCTCTGCTCATTTACGAGTGCCACATAGGTATGGCACAGGATGCCGAGAAAGTAGGTACCTACAGGGAGTTTAAGGACAACGTGCTTCCACGCATTATTAAGGCAGGCTATAACTGCATCCAGATAATGGCAATACAGGAGCACCCTTACTACGGCTCATTTGGCTATCACGTTAGTAACTTCTTTGCTGCCTCCAGCCGCTTCGGAACGCCAGAGGACCTGAAAGAGCTGATAGACACAGCTCACCAGGCAGGACTGGCAGTAATCATGGACCTTGTTCATTCTCATGCAGTGAAGAACGAGATAGAAGGCTTGGGCAACTTCTGTGGCGACCCTGACCAGTATTTCTACCCAGGCGACCGCAGAGAGCATAACCAGTGGGACTCTCTTTGCTTCGACTATGGCAAAGACCAGGTGATGCACTTCCTCTTGAGCAACTGTAAGTTCTGGCTCGATGAATACCATTTCGACGGTTTCCGTTTCGACGGTGTTACCTCAATGCTCTACTACAATCACGGACTGGGAGTTGACTTTGGAGGCTACGGCGACTACTACAACGGTGGTCAGGATGATAACGCCATCTGCTACCTCACGCTTGCCAACAAGGTTATCCACGAGGTAAACAAGAACGCTATCACCATAGCCGAGGAAATGTCAGGTATGCCAGGACTGGCTGCCAAGATAGAGGATGGTGGCTTGGGCTTCGACTATCGTCTTGCTATGGGCTTGCCAGACTACTGGATAAAGATGATTAAGGAGAAGAGTGACGAGCAGTGGAATCCACGCGATATCTTCTGGGAGATGACCAATCGCCGTGCCGACGAGAAGACCATCTCTTATGCCGAGAGCCATGATCAGGCACTCGTGGGCGACAAGACAATCATCTTCCGCCTGATAGATGCAGATATGTACTGGCACTTCAAGAAGGGTGACGAGAACGAGACAGCACGTCGCGGCATAGCTCTGCACAAGATGATTCGCCTCGTAGTATCAAGCACCATCAATGGCGGCTACCTCAACTTCATGGGTAATGAGTGGGGACACCCTGAATGGATTGACTTCCCACGTGAAGGCAACGGATGGAGTTGCAAGTATGCCCGCAGACAGTGGAACCTTGTGGATAACAAGGAACTTTGCTACCACTGGCTGGGAGACTTCGACAGGAGGATGCTCGAGGTGATGAAGATGGAGAAGAAGTTCAATGAGACCCCCGTAAGAGAAATATGGGTTAACGAGGGCGACCAGGTAATGGCATTCATGCGTGGAGACCTTATCTATGTCTTCAACTTCTCGCCAACACGCTCCTATACCGACTACGGTTTCCTTGTGCCTATGGGCTCATACAATGTAGTTCTGAATACAGACTCCAAGGAGTTTGGTGGCAATGGCTTTGCTGATGACAGCATTACCCACATCACCAACTACGACGAGATGTATGTGCAGGATAAGAAGGAGTGGTTGAAACTTTACATACCAGCACGCTCTGCTGTAGTATTGAAGAAAAACTAAAAAACAAACACACATTCAAGTGCTAAAAATCTGCACCAATGAGTAATTATAAAAAGGATAGCACCACTATGTTCGACATAGTGTGTGCTGTCATTTTTGTCTTAATCATATTTGTATATTTTTATTCGTTCCAGGGTGACATACTTGGAATGACACAGTATTCGTGGTCTGACCATCAGACGCACTATGACAGATTGACGGGTGGCATAATCTTTACTCTCATAGCCTGTGGCATATCAGCCCTGAGTGCTCTTGTGTTCACCTTGCCAGCCAAGGTAAGAGCCTTCCATTATATGCCAGCTATGGTGCTGAGCGGAATGGTTACAGGCTCTACGGTAGATGGTGCAGGGCATGCAAGCATCTCCTGGGGACTGATAATATTTGCGCTCTTTCTGCTTGCAATTTATCCTTATGCTGCAAATAAACTGCAGAAATACAGATGGTTATATAGTTATACCCGTGACGGTTCCTCTTATGTTACCGTATGGTGGTATAACATCCTCATAATGGCCCTGTTGTCAGTACTCATGTATGGTATGGGAAATACCGATCGCACCCTCCACACCCGTCTTGCCGTAGAACGCCTCTGCCACGAAGGTAAATACAAGGAGGCTCTGGAATACGGAATACCTAAGTATGACCATGACGAGGGACTGACAATGTGGCGTGCTTACGCACTTGCCAAACTGAATGACGGAAAGAAAATGCAAATGGGGGAACGCCTCTTCAATTATAACATACACAATGCGAAGGCAAACCTCTTGCCAAGAAACGGAGTCGAACCCCACTCCTTGTTGAGGGACTGTTATCCCGTTTGGCAGGTTCTCGGTTTTGTGCCACGTGATGTTAATGAAACTTCCGAAAAGTATCTTGCGAGAGAACTGAGAAGAGGAACAGCACGTTCGGCTGCTAAAGACTATCTGCTTTGTACCTATCTGATGAAGAAAGATTTACCATCTTTTGCTAAAGAACTTGTTAAATACTATTCAGACAATAAATCTCCTCTTCCGCAGCACTATGCCGAAGCCTTGCTCATATACAAGAATGGCAGAAACACATCGCATATTGATAGGCTTGATTCACTTACGGTAGATGCAGCAACAATAGCTGATTATTATGATTTCCAGTACATGTTGCATGAAAGGAAATCAATGAAGGAGAAAACGTCTGACCTCAAGGATAACTATTTCGGAACCTATTGGTATTACTACTTCAAGAAGTAGTTTTTGGCACACTTTGTCTGTCTGGCATAAATATTGTAATGCGGGAGGATTGAAAATTTTTTAATCACACACAAATAAAATGAAGAAAGTAGATATAGATACAAACGAGAGCGTTAACGAGAACGAGAATTTTAACGATAATATTAACGATAACGCTAACGAATCTTGCGAAGCGCCAGAGTCAGCAAAGAACGCTGGCGAGACTCCTGATGCTGAAGAAGCATGCAAGGGGGAAGAAACAGAAGTGAAAGACAGTAATGACGATGAAAAGGAGACCAAGCAACAGGACCCTCTCGATATAGCCTTGACAGAGATAGAAGAACTGAAGAAGCAGGCTCTTTATAAGCAGGCTGAGTTCGAAAACTACCGCAAGCGCACACTGAAGGAGAAAGCTGAACTCATTTTGCAGGGAGGAGAAAAGACCATAACTGCCATTCTGCCAGTGCTTGATGATTTTGAACGTGCCCTTGCCGACAAGAGCGAAGACCCTCAGGCTATTCGTGAGGGTATGCAACTGATATATCAGAAACTCACAAAGACTCTCGAAGGACTCGGAGTAAAGAAGATAGAGACAGAGGGACAGGATTTCAATGTGGACTATCACGAGTCAGTTGCCCTCGTGCCAGGAATGGGCGAGGATAAAAAAGGCAAAGTGATAGACTGCGTCCAGACGGGATACACGCTGAACGACAAAGTTATACGATTTGCAAAAGTAGCTGTTGGACAGTAATTTGAAAGGAGACTTAAAATGGCAAAAAGAGATTATTACGAGGTGCTTGGCGTTGACAAGAAAGCAAGCGCCGCAGACATAAAGAAGGCTTACAGAAAGATTGCCATCAAGTATCACCCCGACAGACAGGGTGGTAAGAGCGAGGCAGAGAAGAAGGAAGCCGAGGAGAAGTTTAAGGAGGCAGCAGAGGCTTACTCTGTACTCTCCGATGAGCAGAAGCGTCAGCAATACGACCAGTTTGGCTTTGACGGGCCTGCTGGTGCGGGTGGCGGCTTTGGTGGCTTTGGCGGAGCTGGAGGCTTCTCCATGGATGACATCTTCTCTATGTTCGGCGATGTCTTTGGAGGTCACTCTGGTTTCGGAGGCGGCTTCGGCGGCTTCGGCGGCGGAGGTTCGCGAGGTGCCCACATTCATCGTGGCAGCGACCTGCGTCTGAAGGTGCGCCTTAATCTGAAGGAGGTTGCCACTGGCGTAACAAAGAAATTCAAGGTTCGCAAGGACGTAACGTGCAGCCTTTGTCATGGTACAGGCGGTGAGGGCGTTGAAACCTGTCGCACCTGTCATGGCAGTGGTGTTGTGGTAAAGCAGCAGCAGAGTATCTTTGGCATGATGCAGACGCAAACCGTTTGTCCTACCTGTGGTGGCGAAGGAAAGACCATCAAGAACAAGTGCTCGCGCTGTAATGGCGAGGGAGTAGAACGTGGCGAGGAGGTAGTAGAGATAAACATTCCTGCAGGCGTTCAGGACGGCATGGTGGTCAATGCCCCAGGCAAGGGCAATGCTGGTAAGCGCAATGGCGTAGCAGGAGACATAAAGGTGTTTATCGAGGAAGAACCCAATGATACCTTCGTGCGCGACGGCAGGGACCTTATTTACAACCTCTTGCTCGACTTCCCCACAGCTGCACTTGGTGGAGACGTAAACATACCGACCATTGAGGGTGGCAAGCTGAAACTGAAGATAGAACCAGGCACCCAGCCAGGCAAGACTCTGCGCTTGAGGGGCAAGGGACTGCCATCCGTTCAGGGCTACGGATATGGCAATGGCGACATACTTGTCAATATCTCCGTCTATGTGCCACGCTCTTTGTCAAAAGACGAGAAGAAGGCTCTGGAGGCTATGAAGGAGTCAGACAACTTTAAGGCCGACACCTCTACCAAGAACAGCTTCTTCAGTAAATTCAGAAGTTACTTCAACTAATATTCCCTTTCACCATCACTTTTTTTCAGATGATGACATACAACGAGACTTTGGAATATCTCTATAACGCAGCGCCTGCCTTCGAAAAGGTGGGCGCTGGTGCTTACAAGGAAGGGCTGAGCAATACCCTTGCCCTCGACCAGCATTTCCAGCATCCACACCGCAAATACAAAACCATACACGTGGCAGGCACTAATGGCAAGGGCAGCACTTCGCACATGCTTGCTGCGATATTGCAGAAATGTGGATATAGGGTAGGGCTGTTCACCTCGCCTCACCTGGTGGATTTCAACGAGCGCATACGCATCAACGGCGAACCGATGCCCCACCAGTATCTCGTAGATTTCGTTGAGCAGGAGCGAGCCTTCTTTGAGCCCCTCCAGCCTTCTTTCTTTGAACTCACCACAGCCCTCGCTTTCAAGTATTTTGCTGAGCAGGAGGTGGATATAGCAGTAATAGAAGTAGGACTCGGAGGCAGACTCGACTGCACCAACATCATCACCCCCGAGGTGAGCGTCATCACAAATATCTCCTTCGACCACACAGGCTTTCTTGGCGATACACTGGCAAAGATAGCAGCCGAGAAAGCAGGCATAATAAAAAGAGGTGTGCCTGTCGTCGTAGGAGAATATCTTGAGGAGACACGTCCCGTTTTCGAGCAGAAGGCAAGAGAAGAAAATGCCCCCGTCATCTTTGCCCAGGACGAGCACTATGAGCATACGCCAGAGTGTCAGCTCAAGGGCTATTGTCAGGAGAAGAACGTCAGGACCGTCCTCGCAACAGTAGAAGTGCTCAGGGCGAAAGGCATTATCGAGAGCGACGACAGTGCCGTCGCAGATGGCATAGCCCACGTTTGCGACCTCACGAAGATACGCGGACGCTGGGAAACGCTCCGCCAGCAGCCACTCGTCATTTGCGATACAGGGCATAACCTCGGAGGCTGGCAGATACTCTCTCGACAGATAAAAGAGAAATATGCGGAAGTAAAGAAACAGCATGAGGAGAGCACGCTCCGCATCGTCTTCGGTATGGTGGACGACAAGGATATAGACCATGTCCTGCAGCTCCTCCCTCGTAATGCCACCTATTACTTTACACAGGCAGACACCCACAGGGCTATACCCGTAGAACAGCTCGTTTCGAAAGCTCGTGCCAGCGGGCTGGCAACCGATGGGAGAGAAGATGGCACAGCAATAATAAAAGCATATAAAAACGTGTCGGAAGCCTACAAAGCAGCCCTTGCCGACTCTCAGCCCTCAGACTTTGTTTTCGTGGGCGGCAGCAACTACGTCATCGCCGACCTGTTAGCAAGAAGTAATGAGTAATTCAGTTCACAGTTCACAGTTCACAGTTCTTGCGCTCCAGTAGGTGCTCAGGCGAGCAAAGCTCGGAGCACAGTTCACAGTTAGCTTCGCTGACCCTCTTGGTACCCCCTCTAACTCCCCCCCAAGGGGGAGTAATCGGACGCGCAGATGCGCTACGCTTGCCAGAGCAAGAATATAGCTCCTCCCCTTCTTTGCAAGCAAAGCCAACAAGTTGGAGCGGGGGGAGGTCAGGGAGGGGTCTCAATTTTCAATCTTCAATCTTCAATCTTCAACTCCTATGACAACCCGTTTTTCACAGTCCGAAGACTATCGTCGCGACGAACTAATAAGAATCATAGAACAGTCAGTAGAGAAACTCACGCTTCCAGAACTCGAAGCACTCTATTACGACATGACCACCAAGTCATACATCAACGACTAAGTTTTTGGTCTGTTCTTTTTGTTTAGATTTTTTACCACGGATATCTCGGATTTTCACGGATTATTTTTTCTTAGATTTTCTTGAGATTTTTGAGCCGTAGGCGAAATCAAGCAGAGCCTTCTGTTTATTTTCTTTCCGATTTTCTCAAGATTTTCAGATAAGATTTTCTCTGTTAAAATCCAGTCAAAATTATCGGGTCACTTGCAAAACCCTGTGTTGATTTTTATCACGGATAGCTCGGATAAACACGGATTTCTTTGTTTATTTCTCGCCAAGCCGAGATGATGAGGGTTGCACCCTTGAGGCTTTTCGATTATTCTCTTTTGCGCAAGCAAGCTTGCCCTAAGCGAATATCTTCAAACCCTCGCCGACTATCGCCTGCTCATCATCTCTACGCAAAGAGCCAAGGTCGTGCTTTCAGCACTCACGCAAAGAGACCATGTGGGATTTTAAGGTGAAGTTTGGTGTCAGGTCTTTAGGTCGCTTCGCTCTCAGGTTTTAAGGTGAAAAAGGAATAATGGTGAAAGGAATAAAGAATAAGGCTTACTACAAATAAACCTTAATCCAAACAACCTTAATCCTTAATCCAAATAAACCTCATCACTCCAACTTGTTGGCTTGCCAGAGCAAGCTCCGCTTTGCGACTGAGCACCTACTGGAGCGCAAGAACCTCATAACCTCTGCGCCAGCCCCTTAGCGTAGCACCGCAGGTGCGCCTTTGCCCCTTGCGTAACTAAGAATAACTGGTGCAACCAGTAGGGGATGTAGGTTAGACATTAGCTGAAAAGCTATGCTTTCGGGCGAATGGATGAAGCTACAGCCCTGTACTCTCGAAGGGAGTTATTCTTAGTGTCTTTGCGAGAAACAATCGGAGTAGGCTCTGCGAGAAAACAATCCGTTAATATCCGAATAATCCGTGGTCAAAATCTTAGTCAAAATCATGTTTGGTAAATTAAGCAGTGGGACTGGAGGGAGGCTTTTTTTTCTTACGACTTCCGAGTGCAAAGTTACTGCTTTAACTTAAAACACGCAATAGTTTGCCCGTTTTTAACACTTGGAAGAGCCGTTTGCAGAAGCACTGGTTCAGCCTGCCCTTCCCTTGTCTCTATCCCCCGAAAACACTGGCTCTGAGCGTGGAAGTAGTACCTCTGCACACGTTAATACTCGCTTAGTCTTAACACACTATAAATCAACGTGTTAAGAATATAAAAAAATTTACTTTTGCTGATTTTTTGCGGAAAAATCCAATGTTGCTCCGAGCAAAATTAACATTTGGCTTTTGTTTCAAATGTTTCAAATGTTTCAAATGTTTCTTTTGTCATGCGCGTCTTCGCTCCTTATTTCTATATTTTCAAAAGAAAGAATATAAATATATTTATTATATAAATATATTTATATTCCAAAGAAAAGTTTCTTGTTGCCCCATTCAACAAGTCTAAACAAAGTACATTAAGACCTATTACCTTTGCACCAACCTTCCAAACGAAATGAAACATTTGAAACATTTGAAACAAAAGAAACATTTGATACTTACGGGGTGCAAAACAAAACCATGAAAAAAGTATTAAATCTGTGATAGCTGTTTGTGAAAGCAAGATATTTTTATTACCTTTGCAGAGAATAACTAAAGCGTGAAACTGATGAGTACAAACGTAAATAAAGAAAGAGCTATTAGGGCTATTGTAAGTAATGCTGTAAAGACTTATGCCAATGGCTTTTCTATGAGACACCTTGCTGAGGTGGATGATGAGAATGGTGTTATCAATATGAAAATTCATAATGTGTTTATTGCTGCGCTTGGCAGGGAGATACAGTATTATTCAGCACTTGCTCGTTCTTTGGATAGTTCTTTGGGTAATATGCTTGAGAGCATGGCTATTAGCATTGCTCAACTTAATTATGACGTCAGTCAGCATGTGGAGGGTATAATTTATCAGGAGCAGACGGATTATATTGCAGAACTCCTTGAGAGATATAAAAACACAAAAGGTGAGAACCATAAAAAACCTGAACTGTGCGACTATGATGGTATTACCAAGATGAGGTCAACTGCCAAACATAGTAAAAGACACGAGAGCGACTATTACCTCAAAGATACTGAGACTGGTAAGAGTTACCTCATAGAGCTGAAGATAGGTGGTGATTTGGATAATAAGAAAGCTCGCTCAGAGAAAGAGGCTTTGCTGGAGCAATATTGCATTTTGGCAAATGAGGAGGGAGAGGATAATGTGAAAATTTTGTTTGCTACTGCATATAACAGGTATGGTGAGGGTAAACCTTGGACTCAGGGCAGAGTGAGACAATTTTTTGCAGATGAGGAACTTTGTATCAGCAGGGATTTCTGGAACCTTGTTTGCAAGGATGAAGGAGGATATGATATTGTGATAGATGAATACAAGAAAAATGCTCACTTTATTAACGAGGCACTCGACGAAATAAAGAGTGCGTATCTGCCTGATGGAGAATGATTGGAGAAAATGTGTGTTGAGGGCTGACAGCAGGGAGATAATCAAAAGAATTCCTGACAATTCTATCGACTTTATCCTGACAGACCCACCGTATAATCTGGGAAAGCATTCTACAGGGAATATTCCTCTGCCAGGAAGGACGGCAATGAATAATGACGTTGCAGAGTGGGATATGGTGGATTTTAACCCTGAGGAATGGGCTGATGAGTTTGTGCGAATACTGAAACCTACGGGCAACCTTTTCATCTTTACATCTTATAACCAGTTAGGTAGGTGGTATAACTGCTTAGACCATAAGTTTGATACTTCAAATTTTATGATTTGGCACAAGACCAACCCTGCACCCAAGATTTTTAAGGCTGGGTTCCTTAACAGTTGCGAGATGATTTTTACTTGTTGGAATAAGAAGCATACATGGAACTTCATTTCACAAGCAGAGATGCATAATTTTATCGAAAGTCCAATATGTATGCGCCCTGAGAGGTTGAGTAATCCTAAACACCCCACACAGAAGCCCATAGGTATTCTAAAGAAACTTATCAATATTGCATCAAACGAAGGAGATATCATTTTTGACCCCTTCATGGGCGTAGGCTCAACAGGAGTAGCAGCACTTGAGTTAAATAGAAAATTTATCGGAGTTGAAATAGACAAGGAATATTTTATGGCAGCTAAGAAAAGAATAGACGAGAAACTAAGCGAACAAGATATCTTCAAAGGTATGGCTTCTGAGGATTTGGCAATATACAAGGAAGCAGAAACACAGACGGATGCCTTACAGGATTTAGACTCTTTCTTTGAAAAAGTGAATATAGTTTTTCCAGAAGAAAAAAAGAAAGAGTCTGCAACATTACAGCCCATTATAAAGTGGGCAGGAGGTAAGGAAAAAGAGCTGGATTATATTTTGCCAAACCTCCCAAAGTTCAAGCGTTATTTTGAACCTTTTGTTGGTGGTGGGGCTGTTTTTACTGCTATTAACGCAGAGAAATATTACATAAATGACCTCTCTTTTGAACTGACCTCACTCTACAAGAATATATCTACCCAAAATTCTGCTTTCTTCGATTATGCTTTTGCTATAAATAATTCATGGAAGAAAGCTGAGGCTTTTTTTCAATCAAACACAGTTTTGGTTGATAAGTATCTTGAATACAGAGAAGATTATATTTCCAAAGTAGAGTTAAGACAGTTTGTTCGTGATTTTTGTAATGAGAAGGGAAATGAAATACTGAAAATACTCGAACCTTCTTTTGCAAAAATGAAATGCGTCTTAAAGGCTGAAATGGAAAAAAATCTTTTTCGCAAGATGTCTCGTATGAGAGATTTGGAGAAAGAGAAGTACCTGTTGCCTGAAAAAGATTTGCATGACAACATAGAAACAGCTATCAAGAGTGCTGTGTATATGAACTATAGAAATCTGTATAACGACAGGGTTCTGATAGAAAGTAATCCAGACCTGTATTGCGCCCTTTTTCTTTTCATTCGCAACTACGCATATAGTGGTATGTTTCGCTATAATGGAAAGGGAGAGTTTAATGTTCCCTATGGTGGCATAGCATATAATAGCAAGACGATGGATAAAAAACTATCGTACTATTGTTCTTTACTGTTACTCGATAAATTCAAAGAGACCAAGATTTATAATATGGACTTTGAGGCATTTTTAAGAGAGACAAAGCCCACCAAGAGCGACTTCGTATTTCTTGACCCTCCATACGATAGTGAATTCAGCACTTATGCCCAAAACGAGTTCACACATTATGACCAGGAACGCCTTGCCAACTATATGATAAATGAGTGTAAAGCAAAGTGGATGCTTGTGATAAAAAATACAGATTTTATCTTTAATCTTTATAACAAGAGGGGGATAAATATTCGCTCATTTGAGAAGAATTACACCGTTAGTTTCATGAATAGGAATGATAAAAAGACCACCCACCTATTGATAACCAATTATTAAAACGATGGAAGAAAAACGCATAACAGAATCAGACTTGATACTTCCAGCATTATACCTGATGGATGCAAAAGAAGGTGCAATTACGACATCAGAATTAATAACATCTCTTACACAGGTTATGAAACCTCAAGGGAGAGATGCTGAAATATTAACTAACAGAAAAGATACATATTTTTCTCAAAAAGTACGCAATCTGAAAAGTCACAACACACTTGCAAAATTACAATATGCAAACTTTGAAGAAGGTAAGTATATACTAACTCAAAAAGGTGCAGAATTTCTTGCTGAAAAGAAACATTTGATAGAGTATCTTTTTGATAGTAGCTTTGAATATACTGATGTAAAAAATAATATTTCAAAGATTTATCGAACAAAAACACCTAATATAAAATTATTTACTGAGTATGTAGAAGAAGGCTCTGCAATCTCCGTAAACCATAAATCATACAAACGCTCTCAAAAGCTCAGGAATATAGCTATAGAGTATTTCTCCCATAATGGGATTATTTCGTGTGATTGCTGTGGCTTTGAGTTTCGCTCTTATTACGGAAACACATATGGAAATCCACATTGTATAGAAATTCACCACCTGAAGCCAATCTTTCAATATTCGGGCATAAGCGAGAAACAAACGATAGATGAAGCATTGGATAACCTCATGCCTGTGTGTCCCAATTGCCACAGAGTTATCCACAAAAAGGGGATTTCAAAAAATGATATACCTATGTTTAAGAAACAGATACAAACTCTGCAAATGAGCTAACCATGCCTCGCATACTCTATAAATATATCGACATAGAGGGCGCAAAATATATGCTGGGAGGGAAGAACCTCCAGTTTACTAATGCGTCGCAACTGAACGACCCTTTCGACTGCCACCCTAAACTGCTGGACTATTCCAATGTGCCAAAGCATAAGCTGCAAGGATGGATACCTGAGAAATGGTGGAAAATGAAAGAGGAGAATGATGCCCTGAACTTTCGCAACGACACATGGCTTTGCAGTTTGTCGAAAGTGAATGATTCTTTGCTCATGTGGACGCACTATTGTTATAACCACAAGGGTATCTGCATAGGGCTGGACTTAGACAAGGTGTTGGAATCTGTTCCCCCGTTGTTTAGTCAATTTTATTTACAGCCTCTTGTGTATGAAGTGCAATATCGGGATATAATAGAACGTCCGAGTGCATATAACAATAGGATATTGAATGATGCTGTTGATACTTTCAGTTATCAATGGAGAACAAAGGCTAAGGAGTGGGCATATGAGAAGGAGGTGAGGCTGATATGGTATAATCCTAACCCCATGTATGCAAGACTTACTCCTGAGCAGGCGGAGCATCCCAAAGTGAGAAAGGGGACAGAGATACACTACTATCTACCCATGAAAGGCGAGTGTTTTGCCTCTATCTACTTTGGGGTTAGTATTGACCCCGCAGTGAAAGAAAAGATAATGAAATATGCCAGAAAGAAGCTGAACCCACAGATAAGTCTCTACCAGATGCGTGTGGATGATGACGCTTTCAGACTGAAACCAGAAATTATTAGATAGAAGGCCCCTCGCAGTAATCGGCAGTATGGATTGCCCTGCTGTTGACATAGGAAAGTACCTCGACGAAATGCCTGATGCGATAGTGTCTGGTGGGGCGAAGGATGCAGATACCTATGCGAGGGAGTTTGCTGAGAGGAAGGGCATAAGGCTGATAGAACACTTGCCTGACTACAAGAAGTATGGAAGGGGTGCACCATTGGTGAGGAACAGACAGGTAATAGACTGTTGCGACGAGGTGCTTGCCTTCTGGGATGGGAAGTCGAAGGGAACAAAATACACTATTGATTATGCCAAGAAGATGGGGAAGCCAGTTAGGGTAATAAGGATATAAAAAAGGCTATGAACGAGGAAGGGATAAGGTGGAAGCTCGAAATGATGCTCCTGTGTTTGTACTGAATTATGGGAAGGGAGAAAGAATGCTAAAGGTGGAAATTTCTATCCGTCAATACCCGAACCACTACGAGATGCGTTCGTTGGCAGGTACAGATATTAGAGTGATGACTATGCCTGATATGTTCGCTCATAAGCTTTGTGCTATGGGTGAACGCCTCTCTCCACGTGATATTTATGATGTATGGTTCTTCTTACGGAACCATACAGAGATAAATGAAGAAATTGTCATGGAAAGAACAGGAAATAGCATAAGCGAATATGCTGCATGGTGTGCAGAGCGTGTGCGTGAGGCCAGCCCTAAACTCTTGATGCAGGGACTTGGCGAGGTACTGAACGATACGAAATCGAAGACATTTGTCAGAAGCAAACTCATTAGTGAAACATCCTCTGCGCTGGAGTTGTTCTCTGCTTTTCCATTGATTGCCAAATAGCATGATTTTAACAAGGATTATAAATGGAAAATGAAAGAATAATCGTATGTTTACCACCAATACTGAAACTGCTCAGGGGGGAGTGATGAACTGTGATACTCCTGTGCTTGTAAGCGGACTATTGGCTGTGTGTGGTGTCCTTTTCTTGTTCTGAGAAAATATTCAGTCGGCGTCCTTTTCTTATTCTGCAAATAAGATTCAGTCGGCATCCCGCAAGACGGGGAATTTCTCTCTGAAGGCTCGGAGACGATTGAGGTCGAGTGGGGCAGTGATGCTCTCTGCTGTGTCGTCGGCAGCTGTGGCTACGGCTTTTCCGTAGGGACTTATGATGGTGGTACCTCCGTTATAGTGGCAGGAAGGGTCATCGCCTATGCGATTGACACCTGCAACGTAACACTGATTCTCTATGGCGCGTGCTCGCAGGAGGATGTCCCATACGTGGCGACGAGACTCTGGCCAGCTGGCAACGTAGATGAGGAGGTCGTAGGTTTGAGAGTTGTTTCTGCTGAAGCAGGGGAAGCGCAGGTCGTAGCATACTTGCAGCATGATTCTTACTCCACGCCAGGAGACTATTACGGGTGCTTTGCCTGGTGTGTAGTGCTGGTCTTCGCCTGCATAGGTGAAAAGGTGGTGCTTGTCGTAAAAGGTGCTGGTTCCGTCGGGTTTCACGAAATACATTCTGTTGCGATAGTCGCCCTGCTTTGTTTTTATGGCAACAGAGCCTGTGATTGCTGCGTCTGTCATAGTTGCCATTCGCTTCATCCACGCGAGAGTGTCTCCATCCTCAGCCTCGCAGGAGTCTTCGGGGTGGGGGATAAAGCCTGTGGTGAACATTTCGGGAAGGATGAAGAGGTCTGTCTTCTCCGAATGGCGCATCATAGCCTCTGCTTCGGAACGGTTGTGCTGAGCATCGTTCCATACAGGGTTTAGCTGGAGAGCCGTGATGTTTAGATTGTTTTCTGCCAATTATGCCTTGTTGTAATTATTCATAAACTCGTCGAACTTAACAAGCCCTTTCTGCGTGCAGAAACCACGTGTGATGATGTAGATGTAGTTGTTGAGAAGTTCGTTGAAGGTGAGTTTCTTGAGCTGGGGGTCATTGAGGATTGCGCCTTTCGTGACAGAAACGATGCGCATGAAGATGTCAAGATTCACATTGGGAAGGAAATAACCTTGTTTTATGCCCTGCATGAGGAAGTCCTGCGATGCTTTTCGCTCGTTCTCATGATGTTTCTGGAGCATAGCCTTGGCACCAGGGTATTTCTCAATGTCGTGGTAGAACTTAGGGTTGGTATTGAGGCTCGTTTGCAGCTGAATACGGAAAGACTCTATGAGAATGTCCATGACGTTGCTGCAACTCTTGCAGAACTCTTCAAGGTGCTTGGTCCTTTGCTTGATGACGTTTTTGAGCACCTCTATGAGTACTTCCTCCTTGTTGGTGTAGAGCTCATATATGGTGCGCTTTGAGATATGCAAATTCTTGGAGATTTCCTCCATGGTGACAGATTTTATGCCCTTTTGGCGAAAAAGCCTTTCAGCCTCTGAAAGAATCAGAGGCTGAAGGTTTTGTCTGTATTCGTTTATCTCAGTCATATACATATATGTAAATGAATATGATATGCAAAAAAACGGGGGGGAGATTATGACTTCTCGAGCGTGAGAGTCTTGGTAGGCTGGTCGCATACCTCCGAAGGACCGAAGTACTGGATAGGTCCAGGATATACGTAGTCTGTAGAGAGTGCCCACTTGTCACGCTGAGAAGCGAAATACTGGAAAGGCTTGCCGTCGAGCTCTACGAGAGCTTTCTTGATGACGGGCTTCATCTCGCCGTTGCGCTTCTCCATGTTCATCATCATGGTGATAGGAATACCACCAGCAACCCACTGGTCCACAGGCAGGTTGGTGTTCTTTACGGAAGACATGTAGCCCGTCTTGCCAGCTGCTATGAGCATGGCAGCATTGAAGCCAAGGCTGTAGCAGTAGTCGGCATCAAAATTGGATGGTGCTGCACAGCGTCCTTCGTAGCCGAAGAAGTGGTGCTGGGCAGAGAATTTGCCATTGAACTTGCCGTCTTTCTTCCACTGGTCGAGCTTTGCTGCCACCATGGTAGAGAGCAGTTTCTCGGTCTCGATGAGTGATACCTGCACGTTGCCGTGAGGGTCGCGGTCGAGAGCCAGCTGGCGTGCCACGTTTGTAGGCAGACTGTTGAATACGGCGAGGTTGTCGGCATTAAGATGGTTCTTGACGAAGTCTATCTGCTCGCTTCTGCCAAGGTTCTGTGCCTCTGGTGTAGCCAGTACGTCGTTGAGCTCAGCTATAAGTTTCTTGATGGCAGGAATGAACTCGATGAGTCCCTCTGGTATGAGTGCCACGCCAAAATTGTTGCCAGCCTCGGCACGAGCCTTCACTATGTCTGCTATCTGGGTCACAACATCGTCGAGCGAGAGATTCTTCTGCTCTACCTCCTCGCCAACGAGGGTGATATTGGGGTGAGTCTGCAAGGCGCACTCGAGGGTAACGTGGGAAGCGGAGCGTCCCATGAGCTTTACGAAGTGCCAGTACTTGCGTGCCGAATTACAGTCGCGCATGATGTTGCCGATAACCTCCGAATAGGTCTTGGTAGCAGTGTCAAAGCCGAAAGAGGTCTCAATCTCGGAGTTCTTCAGGTCGCCGTCTATGGTCTTAGGACAACCGATAACCTGCACCCCTGCGCCGATAGCCTTGTAATATTCAGCCAGCACGCAGGCGTTGGTGTTGGAGTCGTCGCCACCGATTATTACGACAGCCTTTATGCCAAGCTGCTTGATAATCTCCAAGCCCTTGTCAAACTGCTCCTTCTTCTCCAGCTTTGTACGTCCAGAGCCTATGATGTCGAAGCCACCCGTGTTGCGATACTCGTCGATGATGTCGGCTGTGAGTTCCTTGTAGTTGTGGTCAACCAGACCGCCAGGACCGAGGATAAAGCCATAGAGCTTGTTCGCAGGGTTCAGCTTCTTGATGCCGTCGAAGAGACCTGAGATGACGTTGTGACCACCAGGAGCCTGACCGCCAGAGAGGATGACGCCTACATTCATAGCGGCAGAGGTGCCTTCGCCGTCGGTAGGTTCAAACTTAAGGTAAGGCATGCCATAGGTGTTGGGGAACAATTTCTTTACTTCTTCCTGATCAGCTACTGATTGTGTAGGTTCTCCTTCCACAGCTTTGAGTGCTCCACGAAGTGCCTTAGGCAATTTTGGCTGATAAGCAGCGCGTGCAATCTGTAATGCGCTTTTTTCCATAGTGTAAGTTTTTAAGTTTATGAATATAAATATTGTTATTGATGTTAATGTTTTAGTTGCTTGTTGCTGGGGTTAGCATTGGTGTTAGCTTTGCAAAAATACAAAAAAATGTTGTAATCGCAATAAAAAACCACGAAAATGTTCATTTTTTTAATAAAAAACCCTTATCTTTGCATCGAGAAAATATATTTCTCGAAGGAGTATAGTAACACTTTTAATATTATAAGGAACATGAAGACAATTAAGATTATTGCATTGGTTCTTGGCTTGAGCGTTTGTCTTTCAGGCTGTAAAACATGGAACAACATGAGTAAGACGGGACAGGGAGCTATCATAGGTACTGGCGGTGGTGCTGCTCTGGGTACTATTATTGGTGCAATAGCAGGTAACGCAGGTATCGGTGCTGCCATAGGTGGTGCCGTAGGTGCTGGTACTGGTGCCATCATAGGCAACCGCATGGACAAGGTGAAGAAGCAGGCTCAGGCTCAGCTTCCCAACGCTACCGTCGAGACAGTGAAGGATGCCAACAACTTGGATGCCGTAAAGGTGACTTTCGACTCGGGTATCCTCTTTGCTACCAACAAGGCTGAACTGACCCAGACGAGTAAGAAGGAGCTCAACAACCTCGTAAACATAATGAAACAGAACACTGACGTAAGCATTGACGTGCAGGGCTATACCGACTCTACTGGCAGTGACGCCATCAACCAGCCACTTTCAGACAAGCGTGCGCAGAGCGTAGCCAACTATCTTACGGGCAACGGCGTGGCTTATTCTCAGATGAAGAATGTCAAGGGTTATGGTTCGAGCAATCCTGTAGCCTCTAACGAAACAGCTGAAGGACGTAAGCAGAATCGTCGCGTGGAGGTATATCTGTATGCCTCAAAGGAGATGATTCAGAAGGCTCAGACACAGGCTCAGTAAGAAGGGATAGTTGAACTTGATAATAAAAATAATAAAGTGGATAGTAGTGGCATTTTTTGCCTCTACTATTCTTGTTGTAGTATGGTATAAGTTCATGCCTGTGTGGGTGACTCCACTCATGGTTTCGAGATGTGTGGAACAGGTGGGTGACGGACATTTCCCCTCCCTGCACCACAGCTGGGTGGCGCTGGACAAGATGCCTGCCGAGATGCCGCTTGCCGTAATGGCGAGTGAAGACCAGCGCTTCCTCGTGCATCACGGGTTTGATTTTGATGCCATACAAAAGGCGGTGAAGCGCAACAGGAAAGCAGGCAGAAACAAGTATGGAGCCAGCACGATAAGCCAGCAGACAGCCAAGAATGTCTTTCTGTGGCAAGGCAGGTCGTGGCTCAGGAAGGGATTGGAGATGTACTTCACGGTCCTCATAGAATTCGTATGGGGCAAGGAAAGGATAATGGAGGTTTACCTTAACTCCATAGAGATGGGTGAAGGCATCTACGGCGTGAAGGCTGTGGCAAGGGAGAACTTCGACAAGAGCGTGGATGAACTCTCGCGACGCGATTGTGCGCTCATAGCTGCCACCCTGCCTAACCCGAGAAAATTCTCCAGCAAGTCGCCATCGCCCTACATGAAGAAACGCCAGCGACAGATATTGACACAAATGAAATTTGTTAAATGGAAGTAAACGAGTCATCTCCCGAATTTCTTAAAGATTTGAACGAGTCACAGAGAAAGGCTGTTGAGTATATCAGCGGTCCTTCTCTCGTTATTGCAGGTGCGGGGTCAGGCAAGACGAGGGTACTGACCTACAAGATAGCCTACCTGCTCACCCAGGACATAAAGCCGTGGGAGATACTCGCTCTGACCTTCACCAACAAGGCTGCAAAGGAGATGAAGGAGCGCATCATAAGACTGGTAGGCAACGGGGCGCGATACATAAGGATGGGCACCTTCCACTCCGTCTTTGCCCAGCTGCTCAGGGCAGAGGCTGAGAAGATAAACTATGCCAACAACTATACTATCTACGATGAGTCGGATTCTCGCTCTCTCTGTAAGGCTATCATAAAGGAACTGCAACTCGACGAGAAGATATACAAGCCTGCAGAGGTACACAACCGCATATCCCATGCGAAGAACCACCTCATAGGTCCTGCGGAATACCAGCAGCGTCCTGAGCTCCAGGCTCGCGACCGTGAAACGAAGATGCCGCAGATGGGGTTGCTCTACAACGTGTACTGTCAGCGTTGCCGCATGAGTAATGCGATGGATTTCGACGACCTGCTCTACAACACCTACCTGCTGTTGAGAGACCATGAGGAGGTGCGCCAGAAGTATGCCAGCCTTTTCCGCTTCATCCTCGTAGATGAGTATCAGGACACCAACTACGCTCAGCAGCAGATAATCTACCTTCTCGCTTCCTCTCATAAGAATATTTGCGTGGTGGGAGATGATGCCCAGAGCATCTATGGCTTTCGTGGTGCAAACATAGACAATATCCTCAACTTCCAGAAGCAGTATGAGGGCAGTCTGCTCTTCAAACTGGAGCAGAACTACCGCTCGACAAAAAGAATAGTGGCAGCTGCCAACAGCCTGATACACAAGAACGAACGACAGATACACAAAGAGGTGTACAGCCAGAACGACACTGGCGAGAAGATAGTGCTCTCCCAGCTGAGCAGCGACCGAGAAGAGGCCATGTACGTTTGCAGGGACATAAAGCAGAAGATGAGAGCGCACGACATGAAGTATTCTGACTTTGCTGTGCTCTACCGTACAAACTCCCAGAGCCGCACCTTCGAGGAACAGATGCTCAAGGAGGGTATGCCTTATCGTGTGTATGGCGGACTGAGTTTCTACCAGCGCAAGGAAATCAAGGATATCGTGGCTTATCTGCGTCTTGTGGCAAACCCCAATGACGAAGAGGCTTTCAAGCGCATAATCAACTATCCAGCCCGTGGCATAGGCGATACTACGGTAAGCAAGCTCCTCCTCCTTGCCCGTGAGAGAGGTGTAGGCGTGTGGGACATCGTAAGCGACATTCGTGCCAACGCAGCGGCATGTGGCATCAACAAGGGTGCCGTAGGCAAGATAGAGATGTTCCGACAGATGATAGAAGACTTCATCAGCAGGCTGCAGACGGATAACGCCTATGAGCTGGGCTTCGAAATCATCAAGCGTTCAGAGATAGCAAAGGACGTGTATTCAAGCACCGAACCCGAATACCTCTCGAAGCAGGAGAATATGGAGGAATTTCTTGCCTCGATGCATGATTTCGTTGACGATGCCAAGGAAGAGGGTAATCCCGTGGGGTTGCTCGATTTCCTCCACGAGGTGGCTCTGCTTACTGACAGAGACAAGGACAGCAACACGCCAGAGGTTACGCTGATGACCATTCATAGTGCGAAGGGACTGGAGTTTCCATGCGTCTATGTCGTTGGTCTGGAGGAGAATATCTTTCCGAGTCCGCTGTGTACCGACTCCAAGCGCAAGTTGGAGGAAGAACGCCGCCTGCTCTATGTAGCCATAACGCGGGCAGAAAGATTCTGCATCCTCACCTATGCCAAGATGCGTTTTCGTTATGGCAAGATGGAGTTTGATGCCCCCAGCCGTTTTCTCAGGGATATAGACCGTAGCTTGATAGAGGCTGATAGCAGAACAACGTTTTCATCATCGAGAGGTGGCGGCTTTGTCGGCGACATTCCGTCATCGAGAGGTGGCGGTTACTTTGGTGGCGACATTCCTCGTCAGCGTCCTGTGGTGCAGAAATCTCCGTTTGCCTCTATGAAACCAGTTGCTCAGGTTACAAGGACTCCTGTTTCTTCGGCAACTTCAAATCTTACCCATGCAGGGGAGACAGGAGGGGGGCTTGTTGTAGGCGACACCGTTCAGCACGACCGCTTCGGCACAGGCAGGATAGTGAAGTTTGAAGGAGCGGCAGACTCTCTCAAGGCCACTGTGGAGTTTCAGAACGCAGGCGTTAAACAGCTCCTGCTGAAGTATGCCCGACTAAAAAAGATTACCTAAAAGTAGGTATTGCGTAACTTGCATATATTGTTTAACTTTGCAACGTAATAATAAATGGGTATAGAAGCAATGAAGAACATGAAGCTATACGAGCCTGAAGACAAGATGTTGTCACTGCTCAGGGACAACTACAACGTGCTGCAGAGCCTTGGTGCTTTCGGTATAAGTCTGGGCTTTGGCGACAAGACGGTGCGTCAGGTGTGCGAAGAGGGTGGGGTAGATACCTTCACCTTTCTTGCCGTTGTCAACCTCACCATAAATGGGTATTACTCCCAGAGCTCGGTGGAGCATCTCGACGTGCCTACTTTGCTGCATTATCTTAAAGCCTCGCATGACTATTATCTCGGCTTCCAGTTGCCCTACATACGACGCGAGTTGGAGGAGTCTCTTGACGGAGATGACAATCTGGGCAAACTTATTCTGAAGATATTTGACGAGTACGCCCGCTTCGTAACCCACCACATGAAGTTTGAGGAAAAGACGCTCTTCCCCTACGTAGAGGGTCTGCTCAAGGGCGAGCGAAACGACGAATACGACATCGAGACATTCTCCAAGCACCATGACCAGACGGGTGACAAGATGAGGGAGGTGAAGAGCATCATCATCAAGTATCTGCCTTCCGACAGCAAGCGTAACAACATGCTTGCTGCTGCCCTTCATGATATATACAACCTGGAGGAGTGGTTGGCTCTGCACGCCAATGTGGAGGATAAGATATTCAAGCCTGCCATAGAACGACTTGAGAAGGATGTGAGGAGGGATGCTCCCGCAACTCTCAATATCAATAAGATTATAGGTTCGCAGAGTGAAAACGAGCAGTTGTCGGAGCGAGAGAAAGACGTGGTCATAGGAGTTGTACAGGGTTTGACAAACAAGGAGATAGCCGACAAGCTGTTTATCGCTCCTAACACCGTAATAACCCATCGTCGCAATATTTCGCGAAAGTTGCAGATACACTCTACAGCGGGTCTCACTATTTATGCTATCGTAAATCATCTCGTGGATATAGGTTCGGTAGAATTATAAATTCACAATTCACAGTTCACAATT
>DGTQ01000021.1:0-2550 GCA_002394365.1 Prevotellaceae bacterium UBA4332 | reverse complement strand
GTTCACAATTCACAGTTCACAATTCGCAGTTCACAATTCGCAGTTCACAATTCGCAGTTCACAATTCGCAGTTCACAATTCACAGTTCTTTTAGTACGTTCGATTACAGGCGCTTCGCGGAACATTCTTCATTCTTAGCTTACGCTTTCCCACTTGCTCCCTCGTTATTGCCTTAGCCTCCCCGCGGGGGCAACGTCGGCTTGGCTCTAATCTTCGGTAGCGGCGTGTGCTCATTCTTCATTCTTAATTCTTCATTTTCTTCGCTGCAAAATTACTCCAATTTCCTTTCTAAGGCAATAAAGGCGAGGTATTTAACTATTGGCAAGGAGAGTTGAGGGAGCTAAGGGGAGTACATGGAAAGTGCTTGGGAGTGTAAGGGAGTAAAAGGGGAGTGCAGAACCACTGCTTCTACACGCAGAACCGCTACCTCTACATGCAGAACTACTGCCTCTACACGTAGAACCAATGGTTCTGCAAAAGTATCTCGATACTGTTATACAAGTTATTGGTAATCAGCTATTTGTATATAGTTGTCTTTTACGAAAAATAAGGGTGAAAAAGCTGAAAAATCCCTGTTTTAATTCCAGATTCTTCATTCTTCATTCATCATTAACCACACGGCGAGGATTTTAACATATCCACGAGCGTAGCGAGTTTTACTCCCCTTTTTACTCCACCTTTTACTTCCCGAAACTTAAATCAAATCACAGTATCACAGTATCACAGTTTTTTTTAGAGGTAGGTAAATAACCTGTCCAAAAAAATTATATTATATATTATATATATTTATATATATAATATATAATATAAAATATAATTAACACTTTCTTTCTCCTCTCATGGCAGGGGGGAGGGATGGTGCTCGTAAGAAACTGTGATACTGTGATACTGTCTTTTCCTAAAAAAGGTTGACTCTTTTCAGGCTTGGATTTTTAACATTTGGCTATCCGTACTGAAAAGGTTGACTACCACTACTGGGAAATATTGACTACTTTCACTGAGTTGGTTGACTCTTTTCCTAATAACGTTGACTTTCGACGGATATTGTTGACTACTCATACTGTTTTTGTTGACTTTGTACTGAAAAAGTTGACTACCACATGCGTGGTTGTATCCCTGTTTCGTTGTGCACTATGGCAGGAGGCTTCATGCCTATGCTGGAGTGTGGCCTGTGGTTATTGTAGAAGTCTATGAAGGAAGATATGCGCTCGCGTGCATCAATGATATTCTTGAAGCGGCGCTCATGATATATGACTTCTGTCTTCAGTATGCCGTTTACCCGTTCCGCTATGGCATTGTCCGTTGGCTTGTAGTCTTCTGTCATGGAGATGCGTATGCCATATTTTTTCAGTTCATCGGTATAGGCGTTACAACAGTACTGCACGCCTCTGTCGGAGTGGTGGATGAGCCCTTGCAGCTTCTCGGCTGTAGCCCGGCAGATAGCCATGCGGAGGGCCGTCAGTGTATGTTCTGCCTCCAACGTGTCAGAGAGGCGCCAACCGACAATCTTGCGTGAATAGGCATCAGTCACCAGATGAAGATAGCTGCATCCTTCCACCAGGTCTATGTATGTAATGTCGCTTACCCACAGTTGGTTGGGACCGCTAGGCACAAAGCCGCGGATGAGATTCTTGTATTTGTGGTAGCGGTGATTGGAGTTGGTGGTATGGCGAGGTTTCGGACGTCTCTGCATCAGCTGAAAATCGCGCAGCAGGTGGAGGAAGGCATCACGGCCGGGAACCCAGTCGTCGACAAACATGCGCTTCATCATCAGCCACAGCTTGTAGTATCCTATACCTGGATCCATTTCACGTATCTGTCTCACTGCGTCAATTATACGTATCACTCGCAATAAGCTCTCTTCCTCACGCTTCTGCTTCTTGTAGTAGGCCTGCTTTGACTGGCCAAGCAGCTCGCAGCCATACACGACGGTGAAGCCGTACATGCTGCTCAGGCGCTCTACTGCTTGGCCCCAGATTTTTTTCTGATCCTGAGACCTTGTTCCTCGGCTATGTCAATAAGTGTATTCAGAGCCAGGTTCTTGTCCTGACTGTACTTCAGCTGCTTCTCCAGCTTCTCTATCTGCTTGCGCTGTGCCTCTATCAGGGCAGACATGGAGGCAACATCAAGGGGCTTCTCATGATTCTCTTTAGCCATGTCAATGTCACTTTGAACCGTTACCGGATGCAAAGATGCACATTTTTCGTGAATTTCCAAAGGACTTAGGCAACTTTGTATCCAGGAAGATAACAAATTTGTACTCGGAAGGTTATATTTCATGGCTATTTCCTTCCTTGACTTGCCACTTTGCATGTACTCGATGCAAATACTGCGCTTTAAGGCGCGACTGAATTTTTGTCTACTCATAATTCTTAAATGATATTAAAATTTTAACATTTAAGCCTTTATGGGAGTCAACCTATTTCAGTACAAGACATTGACTCTTTTGCTAAGAACGTTGACTTCCGACGGTTATTGTTGACTCTTCATACTATTTTCGTTGACTTCGTACTGATCTGGTTGACTCGCTCTCATCTCCGGCGTCAGCCC
>DGTQ01000020.1 GCA_002394365.1 Prevotellaceae bacterium UBA4332 | reverse complement strand
TCTTAATTTCTTTTTGTCCGAAGTGTTAAAACCCCCGCCGCCAATTCCGCACTTTTCGCCCAAAAACGCAAAAGCATTACCTCTGCGTGCAAAAGCATTACTTCTGCACGTAGAACCATTACTTCTGCATCCAGAAGCACTGCTTCTGCACGTAGAACCATTACTTCTGCATCCAGAAGCACTGCTTCTGCATCGAAAAGCCGTGCTTTTAGCGACCAATTCAACCCGTTTGGTCTTAGAATGACGGTTAGTGACAGTTAGTGACACGTTTTTATATACTGTCACTCAGCTTCTACGCTGATAATCAATGTTTTGCGCAGTTTTAGTGACAGATGACGGTTCAGACGCAAATTTTCTGTATTTTTTCTTACCTATAAAATATATGATTTCATATTAAGCCTTGCTGAGCTCTCCATTTTACAATCATATATCTTCATTCAAAGTCTCTTTTATATATGCAGATATTTTGTTTGCGTGTACCCATTTTGCCTCAAAGCAAATCTCTTTGTTATCTATTTTGTTTCTAAAAACGGCAAAAAGTCTATCTAGTTTTTTTGTTAATGTAAAACTACATTTCGAACCATTAGTGAGATCAAATTTGAAAAATTTCACGCCAAGAAAGATTACTTCTATTTGAACTGTATTTATCTTTTGCAACAACCATTTTGTAGGGATTTGCTGAGGTAATTCAGACACATCTAAGGTTACAATTAAATCTGCATTATCACCAGGGATCATTTCTATCTTAATAATCTCTATATTCTGCAAATCTGGCATTTTTTCTTTGTATATTGCTGATATACATTTGGCATCTTCAAATAAACTATAGTCCATATTACTTTTCAAATATATAGTGTTCTTTTGTATTGGGATATTTTGCAAAGTTACTAATAATTTTGTAAAAGGCAAAAGAAGGGAAATGTTTTTTATTTCATGCCATAGGCTATGATACTTTCTGAGCAGGTGATATAGCAGAAAGAAACTGATTATCAATAGTTAATAGCGTAAAATACAAAAAAAACTCTACCTGCGATAGGGTAGAGACTTGCTTTGGTAATGTCGTTTCTTATCGTGTTTCCGCTATTGGTCAGGATTCTCTTTGAATCCACGATATTCGGGCGCTATGGCACTCATGATGGCTTGGTAGCTCTCGTTTTTCAGTCGCTCGATATTTTCATGCCCTCGGGAGAGGGGGTAGATGGGCTTATGGATAGTGAGTTTTAAGGGGTGGCGACGGATAAACTTGCCGTCCCTCGTGCGAGGAAGTACGTCGAAGGAACCATTGATGGTAAGCGGAACGACGGGCAACTGCAACTCGTCGGCAAGGGTGAAGGCACCTCTGCGGAAGGCAGCCATGTGGCCATTGAAGGTGCGTGCCCCTTCAGGAAAGACCATCACGCTGACGCCATTCTTCAGGGTTTCTTCTGCTTTGCGATAGGTGTCGCGAACAGCTGCCCTACTGCTCTTATCTACAAAGATATAGCCAGCGTGTCGGCATCCCATGCCGAGGAAGGGAATCTTCTCGAGTTCCTTCTTGAGCATCCAGCGTATCTCGGCTCCGAGATAGCCGCAGATGAGGAAGATGTCGTAGGCTCCCTGGTGGTTGGCTACAAAGACATATTCCTTGTTCTTGTCTATATTCTCCCTGCCCTCGACGGTGACGGAGAGGAGGGAGGTCTTGACGATGAGGCGAGCCCACCAGCGTGAGGCAAAAGAGCCCCACCAGTCTGGACGCGTCATGATGCCAAGCCTGCCTGTCGTCAGACAGAGGGGGAGGCGCTTCTTGAGCCACCCCGTGAGGGGGCACATGACAGCCATAGTGGTGCCTGCCCAGGCTGAGGTGAGTACTACCACAGGGCAGAGGACGATTATTTGGTATATCTTATATGCCACGAAACTTTATCTGTTCTCCACGGATGTTTGGGTTAAACTTCCCTGCGTCGTAGGCTATCTGACCATTGACGAGGGTTTGGGCTACGTGCCACTGGAAGGTCTTGCCCTCTACTGGGCTCCACTGGCATTTGCTCTGTATGCAGTCTTTGGTTACAGTCCAGGGCGCATCCTTGCGTACTATCACGAGGTCTGCCTTATAGCCCTTGCGTATGAAACCTCGCTGACTGACGCCAAACAGGGTGGCTGGGTTGTGTGCCATGAGTTCTACGAGTCTCTCGATGGTAAGCACCTCTTTATCTACAAGGCTGAGCATGCTGACGAGCGAGAATTGTATCATAGGCATACCTGACATAGCCCTTTGGCATCCGCCCTGTTTCTCTTCGAGAGTGTGGGGAGCGTGGTCGGTGCCTATGGTAAAGAGCTTTGAGGTTTGGTCGTTTGGTCGTTTGGTCGTTTGGTCGTTTGGTAACTGTGAACTGTGAACTGTGAACTGTGAATTGTGAATTGTCAGTGCAAGCCTGAGGGCGTCACGGTCGTTAAGCGTCTTGATGGCTGGGTTGCACTTTATGAGTGCTCCCTTCTGGTCGTAGTCCTCCTTTGAGAAAAGCAGGTGGGCTACTGTTGCTTCGCCTGTTATGTTGCCACCAAGGAGGCTGAGCTCTCTTGCGGTGGTTATGTGGGCTATATGAAACTGTGTGCCATGTTTTCTGGCAAGACGTGCTCCAAGAGCCGAACTCTCATAGCAAGCCTCTTCACTGCGTATGTAGGGATGATACTGAATGGGAGGGTCATCGACCCCCAGTTCCTCCTTGACGCGAGCCATATTGTGGTTGATGATGCCTGTGTCCTCACAATGTGCCATGAGGGGCAGTCCCATTTCCTTTGCCAAGGCAAAGACGCCATCGAGGGCTTCTTCTCTGTCCACCAGCATGTTGCCAGTAGAGGAACCCATGAAGAGCTTTATGCCTGGCACGGTGTGAATGTCCAGTTGGCGCAACTCGTCGAGGTTGTCGTTGGTGGCTCCAGGGAAGAAGGCGTAGTTTACGTGCATCTTCTCCCTTGCCAGCGCCTGCTTCTCTTGCAGAGCCTCTATGGTGGTGGTCTGAGGTTTGGTGTTGGGCATTTCAAACACACTGGTTACTCCACCATAGATAGCTGCACGGCTCTCGCTCTGCATGTCAGCTTTGTGGGTAAGACCAGGCTCACGAAAGTGTACGTGAGAGTCGATGATGCCTGGAAGCACCATTGCTCCCTCAGCATTTATAACAATACCGAAGGAATCAGCATCATAGTTGTTGCCAATTCCTTCGGGTATAATTTCTTTTATGCGGTCGTTGTCAATGATTATGTCGGCTTTGATTTTTCTGCCTTCATTAACGATGGTACCGTTTTTTATCCTTATCATATAGTATTATTGATTCTGTGGCTGCGCTAACTCGTTTGGCGTAGGCACTTTGGCTTGTGGCATAGGAGGTAGCTTAGGTTGTGGGTCTGCCACACCTGTCATGACATCACGATTGTGGGCTGCTGCCTCCATATACTCCTTGACGTAAGGGTCGTTCTTGAAGCGGTCGGTAGCCTTTGTCATGAGTGCTTCTATCCATGTGGTGAGGATAGGAAACTCGTAGCCTCCTGTCGCTATCTTGAAAATATAGGGACCGAGACAGTTGTCGAAGTTCTCGCTGATGAAGGTAGTGACGAGTTTGTCCTCCTGCACCATGAGTTGTTCCTCTCTTTCAGCCAACTGGTTGTTGACTGTGTCCATGTCTTTGCCATCCATTATGGCTTGGCTCTGCTGGTGGGAGAGGTCTTCTAACTGCTCTGCCAACTGCTGATAGCGTAGGTTGAAGGTGTTGAGCGTGTCGTTCATGGGTGTGCCTGTGCACGTTTGCTTCTGCATGTTGAGAGTAACGAGAATGTTGCCGTCCTCAAGCACAACAGGCAGGACGGGTTGCTCATTGATGCAGAGGGTGACAATGCGCACAGAGTCAAGCGCTCCTGAGAAAGAGAACTTGCCGTGCACCATGTCGCAGGAGTCGATATTGACGATGTTATCGTTGATAACATCCTTTAGGTACAACATGCTACCATCAGCATTCTGCAGGTCGGAAGACCCCTGAATGTTGTACTTGGTGCATGACGTAAATGTCAATACCAGTGTGGTTGTCAATATGGTTATTAGAGTACGGTTCATCTTAGTTAGAACGAATGCAAAAGTAGAGAGAATAATTGATATAGAGAAAGAATTTCAAGTTTTTAATCTTTAATTTTTAATTTTTAATCTAAATGTAACGGGGTTTAGCCTTTTTTTACATTTTCTCTTTGAAAAACTTTATACTTTATACTTTGTACTTTATACTTTTTTTGTACCTTTGCAGGCATGGAAAAGACAGCCATACTACTATTGCATTGTCCTGACAAGCAGGGCATCATAACGGAGATGACACGTTTCATCACCGATAATAATGGTAACATCGTTTATCTCGACCAGTATGTTGACACGGTGGACCACCGTTTCTTCATGCGAGTGGAGTGGCAACTGGATAATTTCGCCATTCCCGACGAGAAACTGGAGGAATACATTGAGACTCTCTACGGTCAGCGTTATGAGATGGAGTTTAAGCTGTACTTCAGCGACAAGCGTCCGAGGATGGCACTCTTCGTGAGCAAGATGAGCCATTGCCTCTACGACCTGCTGGCTCGCTACAAGGCTGGCGAACTGGAGTGCGACATCCCCTGCATAGTGAGCAACCACGAGAACCTGCGCTATGTGGCTGAACAGTTTGGCATACCTTATTATGTATGGTCTATAAACAAGGATTGGTCTAACAAGCAGGAGGTAGAGAAGGCTGAGCTGGAACTGATGAAGAAGGAAAACATTAACTTCATAGTGCTGGCACGCTATATGCAGATTATCTCTGAGGAGATGATAAAGAGTTTCCCTAACCGCATAATCAATATCCACCACTCATTCCTGCCTGCCTTTATAGGTGCCAAGCCATATCACCAGGCATACCAGAGGGGTGTGAAGATTATAGGTGCTACGAGCCACTACGTTACTACTGAGCTCGACGCAGGTCCTATCATAGAGCAGGACGTGGTGCGCATAACGCATAAGGATACCCCTGAGACACTTGTGCTCAAGGGTAAGGATTTGGAAAAGATAGTGCTCTCTCGTGCAGTGAAGAAGCATATCGAGCACAAGGTTTTGGCTTATCATAACAAGACGATAATCTTCAGCTAAAACCGACATAAATCAAGACGCGGGTTAAAGTTTATTAAAAAGGTACACATTGTTTTTTGCGTAAGAAAAATAATGTGTACTTTTGCACTTCGACTGCAAAACCAATCTGTATGCAAAGAGTTTTCAAGAGGGTGTGCAAAGAACCTGAAGGTAATAAAAATATATAATAGCAAAGATATAAAATAATAATAAGGTATAAAGTATGAAGAAATTAATGTCTATTGTGGCTGTAGCCGCATTGTTGGTGTCGTGTGGCGGAAAGTCTGGCAAGCCAGATTTCAGCGACAACGAGTTTGCTGTGCGCACTATTGGTGCATCGAATGCCGACCTTGAGACTACCTATCCTGCCATATTCAAGGGTATGCAGGATGTGGAGATACGTCCAAAGGTGGCTGGTTTCATAACAAAAATCTATGTCAAGGAAGGACAAACGGTAGGCGCAGGTCAGGTGCTCTTCGAGATTGACAACATCACCTACAAGGCTGCTGTCAATCAGGCTCAGGCAGCTGTGGTATCAGCACAGAGTGCGCTCAACACAGCCAAGCTGACATACGAAAACGCAGAGAAGCTGCACGCAGCCAATGTGATAGGCGACTATGAGCTTCAGGCAAGCAAGAACCAGTATGAGAGTGCTCAGGCAGCACTTGGCCAGGCTAAGGCAAGCCTTATGTCTGCTCGTGACCAGCTGAGCTTCTGCTCTGTAAAGAGTCCTACGAGTGGTGTGGTAGGCACACTGCCTTACAAGGTAGGTTCGCTCGTCAGCGCATCAATAGCAACACCTTTCACCACTGTTTCCAATGGTAGTCAGGTGGATGTATATTTCTCTCTTACCGAGAAGGACGTGATAGAGTTCACCAAGCAGTATGGTTCGCTCCAGGCAGCCATCAACCAGATGCCAGCCTTGAAGCTCAAGCTTGCTGACGGCACTGTTTATGGCAGCGAGGGCAAGGTAACAAAGGCATCAGGCATCATCGACCCCGTAACAGGTTCTACCAGCCTCATAGCTGCATTCCCTAACCCCCAGCACATTCTGAAGTCTGGTGGCTCGGGCAAGGTGCTCATTCCACATAAGGCTACTGGTGCTATCATCATTCCACAGGATGCTGTAGTTGAGGTGCAGGACAAGTACTTCGTCTATAAGGTAGGCAAGGACAACAAGGTAAAATACTCCGAGATAACCATCGACACACAGAACGACGGTCAGAACTACATTGTAACCTCTGGTCTTGCCAAGGGCGAGCGCATCGTTGTATATGGTGTTACCCAGCTCTCTGAGGGCATGGAGATAAAGCCTATCAGCGAGGCTGACTATGCCAAGAAGATGAAGAAGGCAGAAGAGCTTTCAAAGGTTCAGGACGATGGTGTATTTGCTGTAGCTAAAGCACTGAAGTCATAATAGTTTACGGTTTACGGTTTACAGTTTACAGTTTACAGTTTACAGTTTACAGTTTTCGTAGCGAGCTTGCTCGCGTTTAGTTTTCGTTTTCGTACGAAGTTAAAAAGTTATGAGATTAGATAATTTTATTAACCGTCCGGTACTCTCAACCGTTATATCCATTCTCGTTGTGATTTTGGGTGTAATCGGCTTGGTGTCACTGCCTATCGAGCAGTATCCGGACATTGCGCCACCTACTATTTCGGTGCGTGCATATTATCCTGGTGCTGATGCACAGACAGTGCAAAACTCCGTGCTGGCACCGCTGGAGGAGCAGATCAACGGTGTTGAGGGCATGACCTATATGACCTCTTCTGCCACCAATGACGGCTCAGCATCTATCACAGTATATTTTGAGCAGGGTTCTAATGCCGATATGGCTCAGGTCAACGTGCAGAACCGTGTCTCTCAGGCATCATCACTGTTGCCTGCCGAGGTAACAAGGGGTGGTGTCACCGTTCAGAAGCGCCAGACATCTACTGTGCTCATCATGGGTCTTACGTCGCCCGACGACCGTTACGATGAGAAGTTCCTCGGCAACTATGCCGACATCAACATCATCCCTGAGATGAAGCGTATCAACGGTATAGGCGACTGTGAGTCTATCGGTTTGAAGTCCTACACCATGCGTCTATGGCTCGACCCTGTGAAGATGCACGACCTCAAGCTCATGCCTTCAGATGTTATCACAGCCCTCTCCGAGCAAAACATCGAGGCAGCCCCAGGTAAGTTTGGTGAGCAGTCTGACAAGCAGTACGAATACTCCATGAAATATACTGGTCGTCTGAAGACGCCAGAGGAATTCGGCAACATGATTATCAAGACCGATGACATGGGACGTGTGCTGCGTGTGAAGGACGTAGCAAAAGTGGAGATGGGTGCTCTCTATTACTCTGTGTTCACCCAGCTCGACGGCCATCCCTGTGTGATGATGATGGTCACACAGCGTGCAGGTTCAAATGCTACCCAGATAGCCAACGATGTAAAGAAGACTGCCGAGCGCCTTTCAAAGGACTTCCCTCCAGGCATGAAGATAGAATTCATGCAGGACGTTACGGAGTTTATCAAGGCATCTCAGCACGAGGTGTATAAGACTCTCATCGAGGCACTTATCCTTGTGTTCATCGTGGTGTTCATCTTCCTGCAGGACTTCCGTTCTACGCTTATCCCTATGATAGCCGTGCCAGTGTCATTGGTGGGTACTATGTTCTTCCTCAATGTCATAGGCTTCTCTCTCAACCTGCTTACGCTCTCCGCCCTTGTGCTTGCCATCGCCATCGTGGTTGATGACGCCATCGTGGTGGTTGAGGCTGTGCATGCTAAGCTCGATATGGGTTACAAGAGTGCTCGCAAGGCAAGTATCGATGCCATGAACGAGATTTCAGGTGCCATCATTTCCATTACCCTCGTGATGTCAGCGGTGTTCATCCCTGTGTCATTCATGAGTGGTACCACTGGTACCTTCTATCGAGAGTTTGGTATCACTATGGCGGTATCTATCGTCATCTCGGCTGTCAATGCGCTTACCCTCTCTCCAGCTCTGTGTGCTATATTGCTTAAGCCACACAAGGGAGAAGAAGGCGAGCATGAGCAGACATTCAAGGACCGTTTCTTCGCAGGCTTCAATGCTTCTTACGACAAGATACAGAATAAGTACCAGAAGGTAGTTTCTACCATAGTCCACAAGAGTTGGATAGCCGTTGCAGCTGTCGTTCTCGGTGTAGCAGCTATGGTCGTAGAGGCTATGGTTACCAAGACAGGTCTTGTGCCTGATGAAGATACAGGTACCATCTTCGTCACCGTTTCTACTCCCCCTGCTACCTCTTTGCAGAAGACCAACAAGGTGATGGACCAGGTACAGCTCATGCTCGACAACAACCCTGCCATTGACAAATCTCTGCGTATCACAGGTTACAACTTCATCGCAGGTCAGGGTTCTAACCAGGGTACTTTCATCATTAAACTTAAGGACTTCGACGACCGTAGTCGTTCCGAGTATTCTACTATGGTGCTCGGCATGATATACAAGCAGACAGCCGTTATCAAGGGAGCGCAGATACTCGCCTTCCAGCCACCTATGGTGGTAGGTTTCTCTGCTACCAACGGTCTTACCTTTGCCATGCAGGACCGTACGGGTGGTTCGCTCGATAAGTTCTTCGGCATCACCAAGCAATTCCTTGCCGAACTCAACAAGCGTCCAGAGTTCTCTAACGCTATGACGGCATTCAACTCCTCATATCCACAGTATATGATAGACGTTGATGTGGCTAAGTGTAAGCAGGCAGGCATCTCTCCATCCCTTGTGCTCACCACTATGCAGGGTTATTATGGCGGTATGTATGCCTCTAACTTCAACAGCTATGGTAAGCTCTACCGTGTTTATGTTCAGGCAGATCCTAAGACACGTGAGGACAAGGCATCCATGCAGAACATCTTTGTTCGTACGCAGCAGGGCATGGCTCCCGTCAGTGAGTTCATCAACTTGCGCAAGGTTTACGGTCCTCAGGTCATAGAGCGTTTCAACCTCTTTACCTCTATCAATGTCAATGCTTCACCAGCCGACGGCTATTCTACAGGTGACTGTATCAAGGCTATGGAAGAAGTGGCAGCCGACGTGCTCCCAGCAGGTTACACCTACGAGTTCTCAGGCTTGACGCGAAACGAGGCAGAATCAAGCAGCTCTACAGCCATCATCCTTGTGCTCTGTCTGGTATTCGTATATCTCATCCTGTCAGCACAGTATGAGTCATACCTTCTCCCACTCAGCGTTATCCTCTCCGTACCTTTCGGACTTGCAGGAGCGTTCCTCTTCACCAACCTCTTTGGTAAGAACAACGATATCTACATGCAGATTGCGCTTATCATGCTCGTAGGTCTGCTTGCCAAGAATGCCATCCTTATCGTGCAGTTCGCTCTCGAGCGTCGCCGTCTCGGTATGGCCATCTCTTGGTCAGCCATCCTCGGTTCAGCAGCCCGTCTGCGTCCTATCCTCATGACGGCATTGGCAATGATTATTGGCCTCTCCCCACTTATCATTACTGGCATACCAGGCTTGAGTCTCTTCATGCCACCAGCAGTAGGTGAGAACGGTTATATCACCCTCGGTGCAGCAGCTATCGGAGGTATGCTCGTAGGTACATTCCTTCAGGTGCTCATCGTGCCAGCCCTGTTCGTCATATTCCAGTGGCTGCAAGAGCGCATCACACCTCTCAAGTTCGAGGACGAGCTCAACTCCTCTGTTGAGGCAGAACTTGCGCAGTATGCAGTACCTAAGGATATTCACATCAGTGAAATCAAGGGCGATTACGTCAAGTAACAGTTCACAATTCACAGTTGATAGTTAATAGTTAATAGTTGAGGCGCTCAGTAATGGCATCTAACTCCCTCTAACTCCCTCTAACTTCCTTAACTTCTCCTAAAAAAACAAAGATGAAAAAAAGTATAAACATAATAATAAGCGGTATAGTGCTCTCTACACTTGCTTCGTGTGGACTCTACAAGAAGTATGAGCGTCCCGATGTCAATATAGACGGCATAGTGCGCGATACGGCAAATATCAATGCCGTGCTCCCAGTCAGCGCCGATACCACCAATTTTGGCGACGTAGCATGGCAGGAGGTATTCACCGATGCTCAGTTGCAGAAGCTCATCAACATGGCTCTCGAGGACAATGTTGACCTGCTCAATGCTGCCGAGAACGTAAAGATGGCTGAGGCACAGTTGCAGGCTGCACGTCTCGCCTTCATCCCTTCGTTCAATTTCACCCCCAGTGGCACCCTTGCCAAGGCACTCAGCGGTCCTTTCGAGACCAGCCAGTGGAGTAAGACCTATTCCCTGCCTGTCACCGCAACGTGGAATGTTGACCTCTTCGGCAACCTCCTCTCCCAGAACCGTAGTGCCAAGGTTGCGCTCATAGCCTCCCAGGACTATCAGCAGGCAGTACGCAGCAGGGTGATATGTGGCGTGGCAAACTGCTACTACACCCTCCTTATGCTCGACCGTCAGCTTGAGATACTCTCCGATATGGAGCAACTCACCAAGGAGACCTGGGAAATGATGAAACTGCAGAAAGAACTGCGTGGCGCACGTGAGACCAGCGTTGTCTCTGCTCAGGCAGCCTACCTCAGCGTTAAGTCGCAGAAGATAGACATGCAGCGCCAGATACGTGAGACAGAGAACACTCTCTCGCTCCTCACTGGTATGTCAGCCCAGAGCATACAGCGCAACAAGCTGGAGGACCAGCAGTTGCCAACCTCTTTCGCTACAGGTGTAAACATAGCTCTGCTCTCTAACCGTCCTGACGTACACGCAGCCGAGATGCAGATGGCACAGTGCTTCTACGGAATAGAGACTGCTCGCAGTCGCTTCTATCCAGCACTCAATATCAATGCCACTGGAGCCTTCACCAACTCTCTCACTGGCGCTGGTGTAGCCAACCCTGGCTTCTGGATTGCCAGCTTCGTGGCATCGCTCGCCCAGCCAATCTTCCAGAACGGTAAGCTCGTGGCAGGTCTCAAGGTCGCAAAGGCAAAATACCAGCAGGCATATAATGAGTGGGAGTATAGCCTCCTCAGTGCAGGCTCAGAGGTCAGCAATGCCCTTGTGCTCTATAACAGCAGCCACCAGAAGAGCCTCGTTGACCGTGAGCGTGTCGATGTTCTCACCAAGAGTGTTGACTACACCCGCGAACTCTTCCGCATGGGTAGCAGCTCTTACCTCGAGGTCATCACAGCCCAGCAGAACCTGCTCAATGCCGAGCTCAATCAGGTTAGCGACGACTTCAACAAGATGCAGGCTGTTGTAAACCTTTACAGCGCATTAGGAGGAGGAAGATAAAACAGTTCACAGTTCATAATTCATAATTCATAATTACGAGTGAGGCACTCTGTATTGTCTTTTAACTCCTCAGCGGCAGCAAGCCGCGATAACTCCTTTTAACTCCTTTAACTCCTAAAGAACAATGATTTCCGACAAAGCATACATAGACCCCAAGGCGAAGATAGGCAAAAACGTAACCATCATGCCATTCGCCTACATAGAAGGTGACGTGGAGATAGGCGACGACTGCGTTATCTATCCCTTCACCAGCATCATGAACGGCACCCGCATGGGCAAGAACAATAAGGTGCATCAGGGAGCCGTTATCAGTGCCATACCCCAGGATTTCAACTATCATGGAGGCAAGACACTCACCATCATAGGCGATAACAATATCTTTCGCGAGAATGTCACCGTAGCTCGCTCCAGCTATGAGGCTCCCTCTCTCTCAGAGAGTGCGGGGGGTGAGTCTCCTGCCACACGCATCTGCTCCAACAACTTCTTCATGGAGGGTGTGCATATCTGCCACGATGTCCACGTAGGTTACGACAACGTAGTAGGCTATGGCTGCAAGATAGCAGGCAAGGTGCTCATAGAAGACGACGTCATTCTCTCTACCAATGTTGTTGTCAATGCCTATGCCCGCATAGGCAGAGACGCTATGGTAGGTGCCAATGCCTTCGTTACCAAGGATGTTCCACCATATATCATTGCCATCAACAACCCCATAGAATATGCAGGAGCTAACAAGCAGACTATGGAGCGTCTGGGCAAGGACGAGAAAGTCATCAGCCACATAGCCAATGCCTATCGCCTGGTGTTCAATGGTCAGAATGACATTCTCGATGTCTGCCGTCAGATAGAACAGCAGATACCCGATGGCAAGGAGATACGCAATATAGTGAAGTTCCTCAGAGACTCTGAGATAGGACTTATCACCAAGATGTAATCGACAATATCTTTGCACTTTTTGATAATAATGCGGATGCGGACGTTGTGAAACGGCCGCATCTTTTTTTGTTTTAGAGCATAAATATCATTTTTCTATTTTCTACTGACATATATCATTATTTCTTCAATTTTTTATGGAAAAATAGAAAAATACACCCTCCGTATTATAAAATATGTGTAATTTTGTGCCTGATTTTATGATACAGAAAGGGACGTAAGTGCAAAGAAAATAGGAAATTATGAAAAATCCCCATAGAACAATAACAAAGATAATATATTATCAAACAGACTAACTTATGATAAAAAAACTATTCCTGCTACTTATCGTAGCTATGCTTAATGTCGTGGCGTGGGCTGAGCCTGAAATTCAGATTAGCTCCTACACAGAAAAGCAAATGGTGGGAAACACCAAGTTTGCGGAGCCATCAGTTGTTATAATGGATGGTAGTACATTGGTTACCAACCAGTACAATATCACCTATTCCACATTAGGAGGTGCAGGTGGTGCTACTCCAGGCGAATCAACTACAGATGATCGTGGCGTGGCTGTCAGCAAGGATGCTGCAACAGGAACCACTGTAGAAGTGAGAGGTGGTAATGTCATAGTAGGTCGTTCGGCTGGTACCGTTAAGATTAAGATTACAGCTGTGCCAAAGCAGGGCGGAACTACGATTACTAAGGAGTATTCAATCATAGTAGAGTCTGCATCTGCAAGACTTGTTTTCACTCCCAGTTTTGCAGCCCCAACCTCAGCACAAGAGGAAGCAGGAAAGGAGGGTGCTTTAATCCTTACTACGAAGCAGGTAGGATGGTGGTATACCAAGGCAGCAGCAATACTTCCTGCGTATAAGATTGTCAATGAGACAGCGAGTGGTCTTGTAAATGATATTACAGACTGTTATGATGTAGATATGGTCTTTACGTCCGATTCAAAAAATCTCATGAAGTTGAATGACGCAAAGACTAAGGTGGAATTTGCTCAGGGAACAGACGCTTCAGGAGATCGTCAGGCTAATTTGACATACCGATTTACTCTTAAACCAGAGTATGCTGGATATTATAGTGCTATTTCTAATTACGATGTGGCAGTAACACTAAATGTTTTGGGCTCCTCAGAAAAAAAGAGCCTTACAATGTCTCTTAATCGTGATCAAATCAAGCAGGTTAATGTGACGGAGGTAGACGGAACATATACTATTCATGTGTATAAATACGGAAAAAGTGATCTTGAAGGTGTTGACAACAGCTACCAGTACAAGACCCCAACACCATCATTGCTTGCTGACGGAACAGCTCTTCCATTGAACGTAACTAATGGTGGCGGCGGCTATGGTGATTTCAAAATACTATACAAAATAGTAGAGGACAATACATACTTTGATGACTGTCAGTATAATTATTTTCAGAGAAGTGGAGAGATACAGCCAGCAGGTGAAGAAACTGGTTTGACCGTTAACGAATACTATTTCCAAGTGTCCAAGCCTGGACTGGTAAAGGTAGCTGCGTATGCAGTGCTTGAAGGTACATACGATGACAATGGCTATGGTGCCAACCTGAAGGCTGTATATGAACCATACAGGGATGGGGATGGCAACATCGTTACTTATACAGATCAATGGGGAGGAAACTACACAATGTATGCTGAGCCTATATATTTCTATATTGAAGTAATGAAGCGCCAGCCTACAATCGTCATGACTCCAGACCCTACACACCTCATATTCTTGAAAGATGATGTGATAACGATGAATTCTCGTTTTGATATCACGGCTCATAAGAACGGAGACAGTAATGGTATAGAAGGCGATTTGATATTCGGTGCACCAGATAGCAACAGCGACCACTTCTCGTATTCGATTTTCATCTCAGACCGAATGGAACGTGATTATGTTGACCTTGCATGGCCTAATAAAGACGCCTCTTGGAATGACAATGAAGGAGACCCATTCTCTTACATAGACTGGTTTAAGTCAGGAAGTACTGATGCTATTCAGGAGGGTGACCTCATAAAGGTTGGTACTATTGATGTTACAGCTCCAGCAGATACTGACTTCAAAATAGCCGATGTAACACCAGTAAAAGGTGTAATAATAGGCGAGGAGATAAACGTTAACGGAACACTCGTTCGTGTTTCTCCTGGAAACATTGGCAAGCTGTCCTTTATAAAGAAAGGTACTACTGTAACGATAAACAAGTATGAACTCGTTACTGATGTAAATAAAACGGAATTAGCTAAGAATCACTCTAATCTGACAGATGGTGACTATGAGAGAGGTATAACATACATATCTCAGAAAGGTCATGGCAATGAGGCTTGGACTATCACATTCAAGACAAACGGTACATATGATATTCCATATACCGCTCATCCTTACAACCACACCCGTTGGGATATATCCGATGCAAAAACTGTAGAGTTTACTGTCAGGGATAACACTATTCCTACTCAGATTGAGTTGTCATACTATTTCCAGAATGCTACCATCAGCCAAAACCCATTCACAGAGCCTACAGCAACCGTAGTGACACAAAGTAGCCGATATGATGTTACGTCTTTGTTTACTTTGTCGTATGCCATAGATGCTGACCCTAATAGCACAGGGACAACGATAGATACAAGCACAGGCGAAGTTTCAATCGGCAGCAAGACAGGCGATGTTCGTATAAAGGTAAGTGCAGAGAGAAAAGACCCTTCATCTAAATATGAGAATCCTTCTCCAGCATATTATACCATACGTATAATTGATGATGCTGGAAGGGCAACTTGGGAGATTATATCAACTGACGGAACAGCAACTCACACAGCTTGTGCTGAAAGCGACCGTTTTGATTTTGGTGATACAAGCGCTCATGGCGAACTGGACAAGGCTCTCGGACGTATGCACTTCCTTACGACAGGTACCATTTATGGTGGTGATGTAATAGAGGGAGTGCCAGGAATAAGCATGACTGTTGGTAATTCGGATGCAGAAGTAGGAGAATGGACGACTGCTGCAACAGCCCTGTCAACTAAGAAATGTTGCTCACATGAGTCCGCCAGCGTGCTGGCTGTGTCATCAAAGGGAGTAGAGCTTGGCGACAACGGCATACCTACGGCAGGAGCGTTCTTCGTGTTTAATCCTACTACAAACGGTTTCCTCACTGTGGATGCTAACTTCCAGAACGGACATAAAATATCCCTTATCTCTACAGATGGGGATGTTGAGCAGTTCGATGTAACAAGTGGTACGGCAGTGGTGGGTGACCATGAGTTTGCCAAGCCTCTCATAGCAGGCAAGACGTATTATCTGTATGACGCAACAGCTCCTCTGAGACTACACGGTTTCAGATATGAGCCTGCATTCATTATGGATAGAAACACTACAAAGGCGGAGTCATATACTCCTATAAGCGCAACAACATTCACAAACAGTTTGTCAAACAATGTTCCTGCATTGCACAAGAACTCTAATACAAATGTAACATATAGCGTTGTTGATTACAACTCCAAGATTGTATCGCCAAAGACTGAGGCAACTTATCTTGAAGTAGGTACAAACACAGGTGCACTTGTCCCACATGAGATGACTAATGTAGGTGACGAAATTTTCCAACTGCGTGTTCAGGCAGTGGTGGCTTCATCAGAGTCAGCCAAGTGGGGCACATCGGTTAATAAGACCCCATACTACCATATCAGCATTTTGGATATTCCAAGATATTTTGTTACGAGTGGCATGACTGCACCTCAAGTGGGTGACAAGGCTTACACTCAGAATATTAAGACAGATATAGTCATGACTTATGGTGGGTGGATAGGTTATTATAATGGAGAAACAAATGATTCATACGAGTATAAAGGTAAGGATCAGGTGTTGGCACCTGCTGGTTCTACCGATGCAGAATATAGTGTTCCTATCGACTCTGATTTTGACTATTATGTAAAAGCGACCAAAAATCCAGTTGATGAAAACAACAAGGGCGCTCTTGTTGCGGCAACAACAAGTGATGGCACTTCTGTTCAACTGAACAATAACAGCAGTTATACCTATGCAAGTGGATATACCTATGAGATGGATGCCAGCACATATTATAACACAACTTACCGTGTACCTTGTCGTGGAGCATTTTTCAAGTTTGAACCTCGCGAGAGTGGTACATTGATGGTATATCTCTGTCAAGATGGAGCTTGTGACACCTATGACGGTGAAGTATATGAATTAAATAGCAAAAAGTATCAAGCGAAGTGGCGTCCTCTCTATATCACTGATGAGACAGGCAAACCTGTAACGATGGTTAACTCTTTCGGCAATATAAGCCAATACCTTTCTACAGGTGAGGATGCAGAAAACTCTGGTTCATTCACGACGGGTTTGTCACGTTGTGATATAAACGACCCCGAGGTGAAAGAAATTTGGGATTGGAACGAAACCAAGAGCTATGGTACTTCTTTCGACTGGACTGAATTTAAGGGTACTGATGATGACAGGTCGCGTATTATAGCTGCATGGCCTGACAAGGGAGAAAGGATAAGTATCGTTCGCCTTAGCAATGGTGGCTTTGCTGTAGCTCATAAGGCATACGTACGTTATGCTTTCGAGGTGAAGGCAGGTAAGACATACTTTGTGTTCCAGCCTGGCAGTAAACCAATGTTCAGCGGATACGCCTTTGTGCCAACAGGTTTCCCTGACAAGTGTAAATATACTCTTGACAGTAGACCTGATTCATATGAGTTTAACGCTGTAAATCAGGAGAAGAACTGGAGCGGAACAGCTGCAACCTCAGAGGTTACGTATGCAGGAGGAACGCGGACAGAAGCTGATGCTCAGTCTGTTATCACTGATGCAGTTATGACTGGTGATAGTGACTACAAGACTACAACTCGTGATATCACCTTTACATGGGAGAACGCAGCTAACTTTAATGCGACAAAGGAGAATCTCGTGCTGACTATAAATGACAGACGTAAGTCAGAGTTGACTAATGACAGCTATTCTGCAAATAACACTAAGATTAAGCCACGTACATTCGTTGCTGACAAATGGGAGAGCCTGTGCCTGCCATTCTCGGTGAGCGAGCAGGAAATGAAGCGCGTGTTTGGTGATGATTATCAGCTCGTGGCAAGTGTTGGCGTGATTAGCGATGTCAATCCTACACTGAAGTTCATACGTCATGCTCATGCCTACATAGAGGCTGGTCGTCCTTACTTCGTAAAGCCTTCAAAGGCAGGCGTGTTCTCTTTCCGCAATGTAACCATTGAGGGTGGAAACCTTAGCATGGAAGGTGGTTCGACAAAGGTGACTGACCTTACACGCTTCAATGTAAATGTAAACCGAGAGGAGTATATCTTTAAGGGAACATACATGCGTGAGACGATGCCAGCAGGTTCATTCTTTATGTATGAAGGAGATGCTGAGCACAGCAATGGTCTGTATAAATACACCGTTGCAGACAAGATAGGTGGCTACAGGGCTTACTTCAATAAACCAAGTGGCGATACTACAAATCCGAACAGCATAGGTACGGCTTTGTTCCTTGATTTCAACATAGAGAACTACTCTAACGCAGCAGGTGTAGAACCATCTGTTCCAACAGAGGTCATAGCAATAACACCAGATGGTGATTTCGATATTATGCCAAAGAATACAGGTATATATACGATAGACGGACAGAAGGTTAGTGAAAATCCTCTTGACTTCAATAATATTGCACACGGAGCATATATCATAAATGGTAAGAAATATATTAAGTAAGAAATGAAGATGAAGAAAAAATATATAACGCCTACCATATACTTTGAATTGCTGGAGGATGATGTCATGATTAACGAGGCATCAACGATGACTGAGAATAAAAAAGTAGAACCTTCAACGGAGATAAAGAATGACATAGTAATCAATGAAACCCCGTTGGATAATCCACCATCAGACAAGTGGGACGACTGGGACAATGATTACTAATATCACAACATTATAAACTCATAAATATCGCAAGGCGGAGCCATTCCGAGCCCCAGACGGGGTAGGGGAGTGGCTCCGCCTTTTTTATGGAATAGGCGGGGGATATAGGTATGATGCATCTAATGTGATGGAAGTTGTAAGAAAATGCAAATATGCAGAGGCGTGACTTGGGAAAAATTGCATGCAGAAGCAGTGGTTCTGCATGCAGAGGCATTGGTTCTACGTGCAGAAGCAATGGTTCTACCTGCAGAAGCAATGGTTCTACCTGCAGAAGCACTGGTTCTATAATGTAGAAGCATTAGCTCTACCTGCAGAAGTGCTGGTTCTGCATATTTGAATATGTATGCAAAAAGATTTTTAAACAGATTTCATCTTGGATTTTCTATTTAGATTTCCTTATTTCACGAAAAAAAACTTTTTTTCGCGAAAAACCTCACATAGGTCACTTGACACCCTCTCATCCCAGTGTTTATGCGCCTTCCCGCAAGTGAGGTGTCTTTAAGAAAGGTCACTCAGAGGTCACTTTACCTCACTTCATCAATGAAGAATGAAGAGTGAAGAATCACTACTCGCTAATTATAAATACCTCACCTTTTCTGTAAATTAGCAATTAGTAATTAGTTAAAAAAACATAAAGAAAATGCAACTGTGAACTGTGAACTGTGAACTGTGAACTTTTTTTAGTACCTTTGCACTCGCTTTTTGCGAAAGCACCGTGAGCCTGCCTTGTCAGGCAAACAACGAAACCGTAACCGCTGGCGCCGACCAAGTTACGTACTGATATCAACATTATTAAAAACCTATTTAAGTAAAGAAATGGATTTAATCAAAGTTGCTGAAGAGGCATTTGCAACTGGCAAGAAGTTCCCAGAGTTTAAGGCTGGTGACACTGTAACGGTTGCTTACAAAATCATCGAGGGTTCTAAGGAGCGTATCCAGCTCTATCGTGGCGTAGTTATCAAGATTTCTGGTCACGGAGACAAGAAGCGCTTCACAGTACGTAAGATGTCAGGTACTATAGGTGTAGAGCGTATCTTCCCTATCGAGTCTCCTAACATCGACTCTATCGAGGTGAACAAGGTAGGTAAGGTACGTCGCTCTAAGCTGTACTACCTGCGTAACCTTACTGGTAAGAAGGCTCGCATCCAGGAGAAGCGTGTCATCAATGCCAACAAGGACTAAAAAAGAAAAACAGAGAAAAAACGGGAAAGTTCAGGCTAATGGCTTGGACTTTTCTTTTTTTTGAAAAAAAAGTGCGTTTTATTCGTTGGATTTACTACTTTTTTTGTAACTTTGCAACCATGAGAATATTGCTTACTGGCGGAGCTGGATATATCGGCAGCCATACTATTATAGAACTTGACAAGGCGGGGCATAATGTTGTGGTGGTGGATAACCTCTGCAATTCTAATCGTGTAGCCCTTGAAAGAGTGGGTAAGATAATAGGAAAGGATGTGCCTTTCTATGAGGCTGACGTGAGAAACCGCGAGGCTATGGAGAGGATTTTCAGAGAAAACGAGTTTGACGCTGTGATACATTTTGCTGGCTTGAAGGCTGTAGGCGAGAGTGTGGAGAAACCGCTGGAGTACTATGAGAACAATATGAATGCCACGTTTGTGCTGCTCGACGTGATGCGCAAGCATGGCTGCAAAAACATAATTTTCTCTTCGAGTGCTACAGTGTATGGCGACCCTGCCGTCATTCCTATTACGGAGGAGTGCCCCAAGGGGCATTGCACCAACCCCTACGGACAGACGAAGTCGATGCTGGAGGAGGTGCTGATGGATGTGCAGAAGGCTGACAAGGAGTGGAACGTGGTGCTCCTGAGATACTTCAACCCGATAGGTGCTCACCAGAGTGGCACGATAGGGGAGAACCCTAACGGAATACCTAACAACCTGATGCCCTACATAACGCAGACTGCCGTAGGCAAGAGAAAGGAACTGGGAATATTTGGCAACGACTATGACACGCCTGACGGAACGGGTGTGCGCGACTATATCCACGTGTGCGACCTTGCGGCTGGGCATGTGGCTGCATTGAAGGCGATAGAGGGCAAGGCTGGTCTTGCTATCTACAACCTCGGAACGGGACACGGATATTCGGTTCTGGACGTGGTGAATGCCTTCATGAAGGTGAATGGTGTCAATGTGCCTTACGTGGTAAAGCCACGCAGGGCTGGCGACATAGCTACTTGTTACTGCAATCCTGCTAAGGCGAAGGCAGAGCTGGGATGGGAAGCGAAGTACGGCATAGAAGAGATGTGCCGCGACTCGTGGAACTGGCAGAAGAACAACCCTGAGGGGTATCCTTCAGTTCACAGTTCATAATTCACAGTTCACAGTTAAATGTTTGAAAAAACATAGACTGTGGCAAATAAATAAAATAGCAGTTATTAACTATGAACTGTGAACCGTGAACAGTGAACTGTTAGACCTTCTCCTTCCTCGCTACTGCAAGGGATGTGGCAGGAGACTGACGAGCAAGGAAAAGTGCCTGTGCCTGCATTGCGTGGTGAAGCTGCCTCGCACGGGGTTATGGCGAGAACCAGAGGAGAACGTGCTGGCACGAAGTTTCTGGGGACGCACAGGAGGGGCACATATAAATAAGGTGGCGGCATACCTCTCTTACGGTAAGACGACAACGGTGGGGAGGATAGTGCATGCCTTCAAATACAAGAATGACAAGAAGCTTGCTCGGGATATGGGCAGACTGATGGCGCAGGAACTGAGCGCTGAAGGGTTCTTTGAGGATATAGACTGTCTCGTGCCTGTGCCCCTGACATTCTGGAGAAGGTTCAGGAGGGGCTACAACCAGGCGGAATGGCTGGCAAGAGGGGTAGGGGAGATTACGGGATTGCCTGTATGCTCTGGAATACTCCGAAGGAAACGCTTCGATGGTTCGCAGACCATGTTGTCGTCTAGAGAGCGACAGGAAAACGTGGCTGGTGCCTTTGCCATGAATCAGGAGAAAGCTGAAAACCTGAAAGGGAAGCATATCCTGATTATAGACGACGTGATAACAACGGGAGCTACGACAAGGGAGTGCGCAAGCCAGCTGGCTAAGGTGCCAGATGTGAAGATAAGCATACTTGCCCTTGCCACCGTGCAGACAGCGGAACTCCGAACGAAGCTCTGATTGATAATTGGCAATTAGTAATTAGTGATTAAAAAGGGCTTTCGCAGGTCGTAAGACCATTTGGTATTAGAATAAAAATAAAAAAAGAAGATAAGTGAAGAAAGTATTAAAAACATTAGCGATTGCCATCGGCATTGTGGTGGCAATGTCTGCATGCAAAGGAAGTAAGCAGGTGGCTTATTTTCAGGATGTAGCAAACAAAGACACTGTGCTGACAACGGCGCTTGCGCAGACTTTGCGTGTGCAGCCTGGTGACAAACTGATGGTGGTGGTACACAGTCGTGACCCACAACTGGCTGCACTCTACAACATGCCTATAGTGGGTACTCGCGTAGGTATGGAGAACGCGAATGGACGCTCACAGAGCACCGTGCCTTACACAGTGGATTCCAAGGGACAGATAGACTTCCCTGTGCTGGGCAAGCTGACTGTGGCTGGCATGAAGAGAGAGGAAATAGCCTACTTGATACAGTCACGCCTCGTGAACGAAAACCTGTGTAAGGACGCTATCGTGATAGTAGATCAGGATAATGCCTACATAAGCATCCTTGGCGAGGTGGCACGTCCTGGACGCTATGCCCTGACGAAGGACCACATGACCGTGCTCGAGGGACTGGGCATGGCTGGAGACCTCGGCATACAGGGTAAGCGTACTAACGTGATGGTTGTAAGAAGTGGCGATGGACAGGCTCAGACTTTCCAACTGAACCTTAACGACCTTGCACAGGTGGCAAGCAGTCCTGCATACTACTTGCAGGAGGGTGATGTAATATATGTGGAGCCAAACAGCTATCGTAAGCGCCAGACTTCTGTTAATGCTAACAACATGTTGTCAACTGGTTTCTGGATTTCTGTGGCTTCGCTTGCAACATCTATAGTAAGCCTCGCAACAAGAAGATAAAGTGCAGTTCACAGTTCACAGTTCACAGTTCACAGTTTACAGTTCACAGTTTTCGTAGCGTAGCGTTTCGTAGCCCGTAGGGCGTTTCGTTTTCGTACGAAGTTCATAGATTCATAATCTGTATATAATATATGGAAGAAAAAGAGAAAAAGAAGGCATCGGCTAACGAGCAGCAGTCTGCCAACGTTGTCAATATCAAAGACCTCTACACCTTGTGCCTGCAGCACTGGTGGTGGTTCATAGTCTCATTGCTCGTATGCCTTACAGTGGCTACATACTATCTGCTGACCACGCCAAACACATATACTCGCAGGGCAGCCGTGATGATTAAGGAGGACAACCAGCGCAGTACTCGCACCTTTGCCAGCCAGTTGAGCAACATGGGTTCCATGAGCATGTTTAATGCTACCAGTGATGTAAACAACGAGCTGATAACCTTCCAGAGTCCTGCCACGATGCTCGAGGTGGTTAAGCGCCTGCATCTGGATTATGATTATAAGAAAGACGGATTCTTTCAGGATAAGACATTGTATGGCAAGACTTTGCCTGTAACCACTAATATCCCAGGACTGCTTGAAAATCAGAGTGCCTCATTCACTTTGACGCTCAAAGGTAATAACGTTGAGATAACAAAGCTCAAGTCTGTGCGTGAGGGCGTGGAGATAAAGGGTGACGGAACATACAAGGGCATTGTAGGTGGCAAGGTGAAGACACCAGTGGGCAATATAGAGGTTATGCCTACTCCATATTTCACCCCTGTAAATGAAAGCCGCGAGATACTTGTTACACGCTCCACCATGCTTGCTGCTCTCGGCAGAGCTCAGGGCAATCTTAGTGTGACAATGACAAACAAGATGTCTGCCGTGATAGACCTTGCATACAACGATGTGAACATACGTCGTGCGGAGGATGTGATTAACACCCTTATTGATGTATATAACGAGTTTTGGGTAAAGGATAAGAACCAGATAGCCGTAGCTACCAGCGAGTTCATTAGCGACCGCCTGAAGGTGATAGAGCAGGAATTGGGTGGCGTAGATAGCAAGATATCCAGCTACAAGAGCCAGAACCTCATGCCTGACCTCGCTCAGTCAACTACTCTCGCCATGCAGCAGGCAACGGCATCCGACAACAAGGCACGTGAGCTGGAGAATCAGCTCTATATGGCTCGCTATATCAAGAATGCTCTTCAGCGCGATGGTGCCAAGCATAGTCTGATGCCTGCAAACGCTGGTATCGGCAACGCTGCAATAGAACAAATGCTTACCAAGTACAACACAATGGTGCTGCAACGTAACAGTCTGGTTGCCAACAGTTCTGAAGATAACCCTCTGGTTGTCGACCTCGACAAGCAGCTGGCAAGCATGAAGACTTCTATCATCAACGGACTGAACAACAATATCACCAACCTTACTACGATGTTGCGCAGTGAGCAGGGGAATGCTGCACAGAATACTGGCAAGATAGCGCAGAGCCCTGTGCAGGCAAAGAACCTGCTTTCTATCGAGCGTCAGCAGAAGATTAAGGAGAGTCTTTATCTCTATCTGTTGCAGAAGCGTGAGGAGAATGAGCTCAGTCAGGCGTTTACAGCCTATAATACTCGTGTGATAACACCTCCTATGGGTGGTAATGCCCCTACTTCTCCTCAGAAGGCGAAGATACTTGGCATAGCCTTGATACTTGGTTTGCTCATTCCTGTGGCAATACTCTATTTGCGCGAGATGCTCAACACTACTGTGCGTGGTCGTCGTGACCTGGAGAACCTCACCGTGCCTTACATAGGCGAGATACCACAGTATCAAACCAAGGAGATGCGCAAGAAGCGTCGCTTCAGATTCTTCAGAAAGGCTGATAACACTTTGGGCTACAAGTTGCTTGTTAAGCCACGCAGTCGTAACATCATCAATGAGGCATTCCGCGTAGTGCGTACAAACCTTGAGTTTGTGATGAGCAGTGCGGGAAGTGATACGAAGGTAATCATGGCAACGAGTTTCAATCCTGGTTCAGGTAAGACATTGCTCCTTGCTAATATAGCATCAAGTTTCGCCATAAAGGATAAGAAAGTAGTTGTAGTTGACCTCGACCTTCGTCGCAGCAGTATGGGTGAGTATGTTGGTAATCCTTCAAAGGGTATTGCCGACTATCTTGCTGGCACTATCAGCGAGTGTCCTGTGCATACAGTGAAAGATACGGATAACCTCGACATCATCTCTGTAGGTTCTATACCTCCAAACCCAACGGAACTGCTTTATAACGAGCGCCTTGAGAAACTGATTGTGCAGTTGCGCGAGAAGTACGACTATGTATTCCTTGACTGTCCGCCTGTTGACATCGTGGCTGACACGACAATCATAGCAAAGTGGGCAGACATGAGTATCTTCGTGATACGTGCCGAACTTCTTGAGCGTGAGATGTTGCCAATGATTCAGACGTACTATGACGAGAAGAAGTTCAATAACATGACAATTCTTCTCAATGGTACATCAAATGGTCATGGACGTTATGGCTACCACTACGGCTACAGTCGTTATGGCAGTCAGGGCTACGGTTATGGCAAGAGCAATGGCTATGGTTATGCCATAGAGGACGACGAAGAGTAAAAAAGCAAGCGGAAGCATGTTCTTCTTTAATTCTTCCATAAGAGTAAGTGACAGTGGGCTCTTACAGGGCTATAAGGACTATCACAGCCATCTTCTTCCTGGGGTAGATGATGGAGTGCAGAAGTTTGCTGTTACAATGGATATCCTTAATCTCATGCAACAACATGGGGTTAAGGAAATTTTGTTTACTCCTCATGTGATGGAAGATATGCCCAACACTCCAGAGAAACTGAGCGAACTCTTTGATACTCTTGATTTTGGCGATTGCGACATAAAGATTTCTCTTGCAGCAGAAAACATGCTCGATGCCTTCTTTTCTCTGGACAGAGCAAAGCGGCTCCCACTGATGAAGGAAAGCATACTGGTAGAGACGAGTTATTTCACTCCGCCATACAATCTGCATGGAATACTTGACGACATTATGTCGGCTGGGATTTACCCAGTTCTGGCTCACCCCTGTCGTTATGAGTACATGGAGGAGAGGGACTACGAGAAACTGCATGAAAAGCGCATACGTTTCCAACTCAATCTGCCAGCGTTAGGAGGTCTGTATGGCGCGAGGGTGCAGAAAAAAGCTATGTGGTTGCTCAGTCACGGTTATTATGACATAACAGGCACAGATACCCATTCGCTGAAGCAATATAAGTCGTTCCTCGACTCTAAACTGTCGCGCAAATGTGTAAAACAACTCGAAGAGCTAATTTCGAAATAACAAAAATAACTATGAAAGGTATAGTTTTAGCAGGAGGCAGTGGCACACGCCTCTATCCAATCACCAAAGGCATCTCCAAGCAGTTGATGCCTATCTATGACAAACCCATGATTTACTACCCAATATCGGTGCTGATGTTGGCTGGTATCAGGGAGATACTCATCATATCTACTCCATTTGACCTGCCAGGTTTCAAGCGTCTGCTCGGTGATGGCTCCGACTATGGGGTACGCTTCGAATATGCAGAGCAACCTTCTCCTGACGGTCTCGCTCAGGCATTCACCATAGGCAAAGACTTCATAGGCAACGATAGCGTCTGTCTTGTCCTTGGCGACAACATCTTCCAGGGTGTCGGCTTCACCAAGATGCTGCAGGAGGCTGTGCGCACAGCAGAAGAAGAGAAGAAGGCAACCGTGTTCGGATATTGGGTACATGACCCAGAGCGCTATGGCGTGGCAGAGTTTGATAAGGAGGGTAACTGCCTCTCTATTGAGGAGAAACCCGAGCATCCTAAGTCAAACTATGCAGTGGTAGGTTTGTATTTTTATCCTAACAAGGTGGTGGACGTAGCAAGTAAGATAAAGCCTTCAGCTCGTGGTGAGTATGAGATAACGACAGTAAACCAGTGGTTCCTCAAGGATAAGGAACTGAAGGTGCAAACCCTCGGCAGGGGCTTTGCATGGCTTGATACTGGTACGCATGACTCTCTTTCAGAGGCTTCTACATACATAGAGGTGTTGGAAAAGCGTCAGGGATTGAAGGTAGCGTGTCTTGAAGGCATAGCTTACCGTAAGGGATGGATAGACGAGCAGAAGATGCGTGAACTGGCACAGCCTATGCTCAAGAACCAGTATGGGCAGTACCTCCTTCAGGTTATTGACGAGGTGAAGCGTTACGGACAAAGAAACTTAGACTAATACAAATTGTTTTTATGAAGAATATAGTAGTAGCAGCAGGATATGCCACAAGGCTCGGTGAACTAACGAAGAATTTTCCTAAGCCACTGTTGAAGATTGGTGATTCCACTATCCTCGGCAGAATGCTTGATGACATCGACTGTATACCACAGATAGACGAGCACGTTATAATAACAAATCATAAGTTTGTATCTATCTTTGAAGAATGGGCAAAGGAACAACACTATTCCAAGCCTATAACGATAGTAGATGATGGCACGTCAACAAACGAAACACGCCTCGGAGCCGTTTGTGATCTGTTGTTTGCTATGGATAAGTTGCACATTGATGACGATATCCTCCTGGTGGCAGCAGATAATCTGTTGTTCTTCACATTCAAGGACTTCGTAGATTTCGCTATCAGCAAGCAGGGTTCGTGCCTCATGTGCCACGAACAACCGTCTATAGAAAAACTTCAGCGTACTGGCGTCATCGTGATGGATGAGAACAACAAAGTGCTCAACATGGAAGAGAAACCTCAGGAGCCAAAGTCGCACTGGGCTGTACCGCCTTTCTATATATACCTGAAGAAAGACCTCGACCTCGTGCGTCATTCCGTAGAGAATGGCTGTGGAAAAGATGCTCCAGGCAACCTTGCTCACTATATGGTTGACCATACCGATATGTATGCGTGGAAGATGAATGCCAGGCGTTTCGACATTGGCAGTCTTGACACCTATTACGAGGCGTGTGAGAAGTACGGCGTAACAAAATAAAAACCTCTAAATCCTATATTATGTCAAAAGAACAGTCTTTTACATATCATATATTCTCTCCATACAGAGTTTGTCCCATAGGAGCGCATGTGGACCATCAGCATGGTATAGTTACAGGCTTTGCCATAGACAAGGGTATCGACCTGTGGTTCAACGTGCGTGATGACGCACAGGTAAACCTTACGAGCGGTTCCTTTGAGGGAGAAGTGCACATAGACCTCATGAAACGTACAGAAGTGAGAGAATACGCATGGGGCGACTATGCGCGTGGTGCCAAGTATGCGTTGCGTAAGCGTTTTGAGTTGACTCATGGTATTGACGGCTATTTGCAGGGTAGTTTGCCTGTGGGTGGTTTGAGTTCTTCAGCCGCTGTGCTTGTAGCTTATGTTATGGCTTATGCTAAGGCTAACGGCATTAGCCTGCGTCCTTTTGAGGTGGTGCAGATAGCATCAGAGGCAGAGCGAGAATATATAGGACTGAGCAATGGTATCTTGGACCAAAGTTGTATTGCGCTGAGCAAGAAAGACCATCTGCTGTTCCTTGACTGCGATAGCAACGACTACCGCTTGATAAAGAAGCACCCCAATATGCCAGAGTTTGAGATTGGTATATTCTTCTCTGGTCTCACTCGCTCTTTGGTAAACAGTGACTACAACCTGCGTGTTTATGAATGTAAGACGGCTGCTTGGAATATCCTTGCTTACCAGAATCAGCCATTGAAGACTTTCGACAAGACATTCCTGCGTGATATACCAAAGGACCAGTTTGACAAGACTCGCGATATCATGCCGACGCGTTTTGCTAAGCGTGCTGAGCATTTTTACTCAGAGTATCGTCGTGTGCGTCAGGGCGTGACTGCATGGGAGACTGGAAACCTGCAGTTGTTTGGCAAGCTGAGTTTTGACTCCTGCGAGTCGTCAATGAACAACTACGAGTGCGGTTCGCCAGAACTAATAGCTATCTACAAGATTATGCGCCAGTTACAAGGTGTATATGGTGGCAGGTTTTCTGGTGCAGGCTTCAAGGGTGCTGTTATAGCTATAGTAGATCCGCAATACAAGGAAGAGATAGCCAAAGCTCTCAAAGAACAGTATCTTGCACAGTTCCCCGAATACGAGAACAGTTTCAAAATATTCTGGGTAAAGCCAGATGATGGCGCAAGGTTTGTATAATTTTTTATTTGCAGAAGCGCATCGAGCTGAAGCAGTTACAATTCATAATTCACTATTCATAGTTTACAATTCTTATGTTACAATATAACGTTTCTTTAGAAAACAAGACAATTTTTGTTACTGGTGCAGCTGGTTTCATAGGCTCTAATCTTGTAAAGCGTATCTTCACAGACGTGAAAGAAGTAAAGGTAGTCGGCATAGACAATATGAATGATTACTATGACGTAAACATCAAGAAAGAGCGCCTGCAACAGATAAAGGAGCAGGTAGAAAATCTTGACACACAGGTAAAGGAACCTTTTGTTTTCATCGAGGGCAATATTGCCGACAAACCCTTGATAGACAAGATATTCGCCGACTATAAGCCTGCTGTGGTGGTAAACCTTGCAGCACAGGCTGGTGTGCGTTATTCTATCACCAATCCAGGTGCCTACATAGAGTCAAACCTTGTAGGTTTTTATAATATTCTCGAGGCATGTCGCCACAACGAGGTTGAGCATTTGGTTTATGCCTCTTCTTCTTCCGTATATGGCAGCAACAAGAAAGTGCCTTACTCTACAGATGACAAGGTGGATAATCCAGTCTCTCTCTATGCAGCAACAAAGAAGAGCAACGAACTCATGGCTCATGCCTATTCCAAGCTTTATAATATTCCATCAACAGGTCTGCGTTTCTTCACCGTTTATGGTCCTGCAGGTCGTCCAGATATGGCTTACTTTGGTTTCACCAACAAACTGCGTGAGGGCAAGACGATACAGATATTCAACTACGGCCACTGCAAGCGTGATTTCACCTTCGTTGATGACATCGTTGAGGGAGTAGTGCGAATCATGCAGCATGCTCCAGAGAAACAGAATGGTGAGGATGGTCTGCCAATACCGCCATATAAGGTGTATAACATAGGCAATAACTCACCTGAAAACCTCCTTGACTTTGTCACCATCCTGCAAGAGGAGCTTATTGCGGCAAAAGTTTTGCCAGCCGACTATGACTTTGAGGCTCACAAGGAACTCGTGGCTATGCAGCCAGGTGACGTGCCTGTTACCTATGCAGACACAACACCTTTGGAGCAAGACTTCGGTTTCAAGCCAGCAACACCTCTGCGCCAGGGTTTGCGTGCCTTTGCTCAGTGGTATGCTAAGTACTACGGCACTTGCTAATTCCTAATAGCTAATTAATAATTAAACAATTTGGGGAAACCCCTCCGTTTCTTACTTTTGGTAGCAGGTCCTCAGAGCTAATGTCAAACTTAATAACATAAAAAGTATGCGAGTAATTATCGAACCAAATTATGACGCCCTCTCGAAATGGGCGGCTAACTACGTTGCTAACCGAATCAAAGAGGCAAAGCCAACTCCAGAAAAGCCTTTCAAGTTGGGATGTCCTACGGGTTCCTCTCCCTTGGGCTTGTATAAGGAACTGATAAAGAAGAACAAGGCTGGCGAGATTTCTTTCCAGAATGTCATCACGTTCAACATGGACGAGTATGTCAATCTGCCAGAAGGTCACCCAGAGTCTTACCATTCTTTTATGTGGAATAACTTCTTCAATCATATTGACATAAAGAAGGAGAACGTTCATATCCTAAACGGCAATGCGAAGGACCTCGTAAAAGAGTGTGAGGACTATGAAAAGTCTATTGAGGCAGCAGGCGGCATCGACCTCTTCATGGGAGGTGTAGGTCCTGACGGACACCTTGCCTTCAACGAACCTGGTTCGTCTCTTTCCAGCAAGACTCGTATCAAGACTCTTACTACAGACACTATCCACGCCAACAGTCGCTTCTTCGACGGCGACCTCGAACTCGTGCCAAAGCAGGCTCTCACCGTAGGTATAGGTACTGTTATGGCTGCTAAGGAAGTGCTCCTCGTATGCAGTGGTCACAACAAGGCACGTGCCCTCAAGCACTGTATAGACGGCTATATTTCTCACAAGTGGACATCTTCAATGCTCCAGATGCACCCACACGCTATCGTGGTTTGTGATGAGGCAGCTTGTGACGAACTAACCGTAGGAACTTATAAATACTACCTCGATAAGGAGAGGGGAAATCTTTAGTAAAAAGTATAAAGTATAAGGTATAAAGTAAAAAGGCGCTCAACGTGAGCGCCTTTTTTGTTTCGATATTTCGATATTTCGATGTTCCGATATTCCGATATATCGTCATATCGAACCCCGTTATAACTGTGCCAATTCGATTATCTTGTTTACGGCATCCTGCAGTCCGTCAGGGTTCTTGCCGCCAGCCGTAGCGAAGTGTGGTTGTCCGCCGCCTCCACCTTGTATCAGCTTGCCAGCCTCACGTACTATCTGTCCTGCGTTCTTGCCAGCCTTTACAAGGTCATCAGAGAATGCTACGGTGAGGGTAGGCTTATTAGCAGAAACACTGCCGAGAGCTATCAGCAGATTGTCTGTAAACTGTGCACGCAACTGGAATACCATATCTTTTGCGTTCTGTGCATCTACAGGCACTACGCCCGAGATAACCTTCACGCCATTCACCTTCACAGCCTGATTGATGAGATCGTTCTTAAACTGAGCTGCCTTCTGCGCCTTAAACTCATCCACCTGTGCCTGCAATTCCTTGTTGTCACTGATAGCCTTCTCTATCGTTTGCATGAGGTTTGGTGCGTTATTGAAGAGAGACTTCAGGTCTGTCATGAAGTCCTGCATCCTGTCGAGCATGTTGTCCACCTGCTCACCCGTGATAGCCTCAATACGGCGCACACCAGCAGCCACCGAACTCTCGGATATTATGCGCATCATGCCTATCTGACCGGTAGCCTTAGCGTGGCATCCGCCACAGAACTCTACAGAGTTGCCAAACTTCACTACGCGTACCTTGTCGCCATATTTCTCGCCAAAGAGTGCGATTGCGCCAAGTTGCTTAGCCTCCTCAATAGGAGTATCGCGGAACTCCTGCAAAGGAATGTTTTCGCGAATACGGCTATTTATAAGATGCTCTACCTCTCGCAGTTGCTCTGCTGTTACTTTCTCAAAGTGCGAGAAGTCGAAGCGCAGGCCCTTGTCTGTTACCAGTGAGCCCTTCTGCTCCACGTGGTCGCCCAGCACCTCTTTCAGCGCTTCATCGAGCAGGTGGGTACAGGTGTGGTTGCTCTCTATGGCGCGACGGCGGTCTGTATCCACGCAAGCCATGAATTCAGCCTCCACATTCTCAGGTATCTTATTAACAATGTGTATTGACACACCATTCTCCTTCTTCGTGTCGAGCACCTTTATTTCCTCGTTCTCAGAAACGAGCACGCCAGTGTCGCCTATCTCGCCACCCATCTCGCCGTAGAAAGGAGTCTGGTCGAGTATCATTTCATAGGCCGTGCCCTTCTTCTGCTTCACCTCGCGGTATTTCACGATGTGGCAAGGGTATTCTGTATAGTCGTAGCCCACGAAGTCAGAAAGGTTTTCGCTTTCGTCTTCGTTCGCATTCCCGTTGACTATCACCCAGTCGCCCAGCTTCACCTCAGCAGCGTTGCGGGCACGGTTCTTCTGCTCCTCCATGCACTTGTTGAAGCCCTCTTCGTCGAGTGTCATGCCCTGCTCGCGGCAGATGAGCTCTGTGAGGTCGAGTGGGAAGCCGAAGGTGTCAAACAGGGTGAACGCCTTGTCGCCGGCTATCTCTGTCTTGCCAGCCTTCTTTGTCTCGTCTATCACGTCCTGCAACATCACGATACCCTTCTCCAGAGTGCGCAGGAATGAGCTCTCCTCCTCCTGCATCACCTTCATGATGAGCTTCTGCTGTGCAGGCAGTTCGGGGAAGGCATCGCCCATTTCAGCTACCAGCGTTGGCACGAGTTTGTAGATGAAAGCCTCCTTCTGTCCGAGGAAGGTGTAGCCGTAGCGCACTGCACGGCGCAGTATGCGGCGTATCACGTAGCCAGCCTTAGCATTAGATGGCAACTGTCCGTCGGCTATTGCGAAGGCGATAGCTCTGAGGTGGTCAACGATTACGCGAAGAGCTATGTCCTTCTTCTCGTCGTCGCCATATTTGCAGCCAGCCATGTCAGCCATAGCCTTGATGAGGGGTTGGAATACGTCTGTATCGTAGTTGGATGTCTTGCCCTGCAGTGTGCGTACCAGTCTCTCGAAACCCATACCTGTGTCGATGACCTTTGCAGGCAGTTCCTCGAGCGAACCGTCAGCCTTGCGGTTAAACTGCATGAACACAAGGTTCCATATCTCGATAACCTGTGGGTGGTCCTTGTTCACCAGTTCCCTGCCTGGCACCTTCGCCTTCTCCTCAGCCGAACGAGAGTCAACGTGTATCTCAGAGCAAGGACCGCAGGGACCCGTATCGCCCATTTCCCAGAAGTTGTCATGCTTGTTGCCATTTATGATGTGGTCCTTAGGCAGGAACTGCTCCCAGATGCTTGCTGCCTCGTCATCGCGAGACAGTCCTTCCTCTGGCGAACCCTCAAACACGGTTGCATAGAGGTCTTTCGGGTCTATCTTCAGTACGTCAACGATGTATTCCCACGCCCATGAGATAGCCTCCTTCTTGAAGTAGTCGCCAAACGACCAGTTGCCCAGCATCTCAAACATGGTGTGGTGGTAGGTATCGTGTCCTACCTCCTCCAGGTCGTTATGCTTACCGCTCACGCGCAGACACTTCTGTGTGTCAGCCTGACGACGACATTTTGGAGTGGCATTACCCAGAATGATGTCCTTAAACTGGTTCATGCCAGCGTTGGTAAACATCAGCGTGGGGTCGTCCTTCACCACCATAGGAGCAGATGGCACGATGAGGTGCTCTTTGCTTTCAAAGAATTTCTTGAAAGACTCTCTTATTTCTTTTGCAGTCACGGTTCTAATTGAAAATTGAAAGTTGAAAATTGAAAATATTACTTACAGCCTGCAAAATTACAAAAAAATTTTAAATTGCACAAAACTATGAACTCTAAACTCTAAACTCTAAACTATTTTTACTACCTTTGCCCTCGAAAAGGTCAAAAGGTGGTTAGGTTATGAGGTTTATTTGGATTAAGGATTAAGGTTATTTGGATTAAGGATTAAAGCTTTCACACTTATTCCTTTCACCCTTATTCCCTTATCACCTTAAAACCTCTAAGCGAAGCGACCTGAAGACCTGACACTTAATCTCACCTTATAAACCTCAAACCTTATAATAAACATGAGTGACAGCTTAGTAATAATCCCCACATACAACGAAAAGGAAAACATAGAGAAAATCATCAAAGCCATTTTCTCCCTGCCCAAGGCTTTCGACATCCTCGTAATCGACGACGGAAGTCCTGACGGAACAGCGGATATAGTGAAGACCCTCCAAACCTCCCTGGGTAGGGAGGCTTCTGCAGTTAATCCCCCTGAACAGGGGGAAATAGGGGGTCTCTTCCTCCTCGAGCGTTCAGGCAAGCAGGGATTGGGCACAGCCTATATCTTGGGCTTCAAGTGGGCTTTGGAGAGGGACTATGAGTACATCTTCGAGATGGATGCTGACTTCTCCCACGACCCCAAAGACCTGCCACGCCTCTATGAGGCATGTGCCGTAGAGGGCTATGACGTGGCTATAGGCTCACGCTATGTAAGTGGTGTCAATGTTGTCAACTGGCCTATGGGCAGGGTGCTCATGTCTTATTTCGCTTCCAAGTACGTTAAGTTCGTCACTGGCTTCAACATTCACGATACTACGGCAGGCTTCAAGTGTTACAGGCGCAGGGTGCTCGAAACCATCGAGCTCGACAAGATACGCTTCAAGGGCTATGCCTTCCAGATAGAGATGAAATACACAGCCTACAAGATAGGCTTCAAGATTAAGGAAGTACCTGTCGTCTTCGTCAATCGAGTAGAAGGTACCAGCAAGATGAGTGGTGGTATCTTCAGCGAAGCTCTCTTTGGCGTTATGCGCTTGCGTTTCGACGGCTGGTTCAGGAAATACCCTAAGCTGCCAGTAAAGTAAAATAAAGGTTCGGACGATTGCCCGAACCTTTTTTTTATTTTGTCATTTCATCACTTCATAACATTTTCTATAGCCTTACTTACCTGAGGTCCAATCTCTACGCTCGGTGAGTAGTTGGCGTCGAGGAAATTCTCGTTATGCACTCCATCAGGCACCATGAGGAGCTGCACGTTGGGGTTGCCACTGATGTCCTCGCTCGTTATTCCTGCACCAGTAAAGGGGTCATTCTCGCCATAGACGAACAGTACCTTCGCCTTCGTAGTCTTTACAAATTCCTTAACTTGGGGCGCAATCGGTTCAAAGTTAGCACGATACTTGGCGTAGGGCTCGTCTGATGCAGCGTCTGCCAAGTGTAGCAGTTCCTTATACTCGGCATCCGTTACGTATGGCTTCACGCGTGAGAAGTTCAGCATGTAGTTGCCCAGCTCAAACGCCGTCTGCATGGTATAGGGGTCTGCATTTCTGTCATCAGAGCTGGCGTCATTGCCCTTTGATGCGAGCGACTTGGCCGCAGTATTCTCTATCTTGTCAGGCTTGGTTACCACACCCCATGCCGCGAGTGTGTCGTTGTCTAAATAGCAGTATCTTCTCAGGAAGTTTACGTAATCCTGATGCTCCTTGTTCGTCATGTCTGGAGTGTATTCCTTTATGTCATCGGGAATATACTTAGCCCAGTCGCTCACGTGGTTATACATGGCTTTGCCATACTGTGCGTGGTAGTAGGTATTTACGAGGTTGCACTTCAGGGTAGATTCGCTCGCTTGGGCATAGTTCGTAAATCCCTTACTCACTAGGTATGCCCTGTTGTACTCCAGCACCTCCTTCAGCAGAGGCTTGTTCTGCAGTAGGTCCACCATGAACTGCCAGCTTCTATCCCACTGGTCCCTCACCGTCTGTGGGTGGTTCTTATAGCAGGTGTTGATGAGGTATTCACCACAACGGGGGTCAGTCAGTGAGGTACAGAACGGAGCGCAGAAGGCAACGTACATGTCGCACGTTTCGGGATAGTGCATGGCAAGGAAGGTGGTCGTCATTCCACTCTTGCTCGTGCCTGAAGCTACCCACTTGCCCTTGAAGAGTCCCTTGCTCTTCAGCAGGTCAACCACCCTCTTTATGTCGGCAGACTGGTGTATCGCCTTGTTATATTGCCAGTCCCATGTCCCTGTGGGTAGCGATTCGCCGCAGTATCTGTGCTCTACCTCCACCACGTTGCTTTGCAGCAATTTGGCTATATCGGGGTATCTGCACTCTTCCAGCTTTTTAGCCATAGCATAGCCATTAGTGTTCAGCAGGGTAGGGGCATTCTCGCCCTGATAATCCACTATGCACACCCTCTGCCACAGTGAATTGCTCTCCTCGCCCTGCCATTTCTCGTCGTAGTGGTTTACGGGCTGCAATACGTAGAAAGAGGCATACGGTCTGTTGGTAGATGCATTCGTGCCTTGCTTCAAGGTGCTTATCTCGCCCTTCTTCTCCATATCCCTCAGCACAGTCATCAGTGCGCTGAAATCCTTGGTAGGTGTCACACCACCACCACTGGGGGCACCAATTTTGTCGTCAGAACAACCAGTGATAATCATCACAACAAGCGCGAGCATAACCTTGATGCTCCAAAAACTGGGGTAAAGTGTCGTTTTCATGTATTATTTTTTTGTTGTTAAGTATTATAATTTCTGCAAAGTTACAATCTTTTCCCCACATGCGCAAGAATTTCTCCATATTGTTGTCTTTTGAGTCGTAAGTCCTCACAAATAGGCAAAATACAGCAAGCCCTCAGTTTCCTTTCTTAGCATCTGCATCTCCTTGCTTAGCGCCCGCATCTGGTAGCTTAGCGCCCGCATCTGGTAGCTAAACTCCTCCTGTAGGTAGCATTGCCTCTACTTCAAATTTGCTAGCAAATTTATTAAATTAACTAGTAAATTCGTCAAATTTGCTAGCAAATTCAATACAGAAGCAAAGCCGTAGCAGAGAGAAACTTATCACCCGCCTCTTCTTGCATAGCAACGAAAACTGCTGGTGAAGGTGGGTGTAGGTGAAACTTTTCACCTACACTATGCTAACGAGTTGTAACGCAGGGAGATACAGATGAAAGGTGTAGGTGAAGGTGAAAAATGCAAGAAGAAAGAGTTTGTAGAGGGTGCCAGCAAGATTAGTGGTAGCATTTGCTGAATGGAAGATTTAGATACTATAAAAAGACGCGCTTCGCAAGCCTTGTGAAAACCTTTTTTCTTTTATGTTTTGGAGAACAAAAAGATTTTTGCTAACTTTGCAGAAAGAGACATTTTGGCCATGAACCAAAAGAGTGGATTATTGATATGAAGAACGTTTTACATATAGTTATGGCAGTAATGCTGTTAGTATGCCTCGGTGATATGCCGTATGGATATTATCAGTTGGTGAGGTTTGTTGCGATGGTTGTATTTGCCTATCTGTCTTACGATTATTTCATTGCGAAGAGGGAAGGAATAGGATATACATTTGCTACATTGGCTCTGCTCTTTCAGCCTTTTTTCAAGATAGCTCTTGGAAGAACGATGTGGAATATCGTTGATGTTATTGTGGCAACCTTCTTGATAGTGCTGCTTTTTGCTGGTAAAAAGGTTGAAAGGATGAATGGGATAAGAAATAAGGGTGAAGGGAATAGGGAATAAAGACTTATTCCTTAATCCAACAATCTTAATCAAAAAAAGTAGTAATATAAAAGTAACACTAGTGAGGAATTATTTGATAAGTGAGGCCATAGGCGACATTGCAGGAAGTGCGTATGAGGGGAAGACGCGTCGCATTAAGGATTATAATAAGGTGAAGCTGTTCAGTAGCAGAGCTCGCTTTACTGATGATACAGTTTTGACATTTGCCTGTGCGGAAGCCTTCATAGATAATCTCGACATGACGATGAACTTATGGAAATGTGCTAATGAGCATCGTCATGCTGGGTTCGGCAGCAAGTTCAAGTTGTGGTTTGCCAGTCACAACCCCAGACCATATCGCAGCCGAGGGAATGGGGCAGCCATGCGTTGCTCGTCAGCAGGGTGGTTGGCTAAGTCGGAAGAAGAGTGTATCCGTATGGCAACAGAAACAGCAGCTCCTACTCACAATCATCCAGAAGGCATAAAGGGAGCTGTTGCAACAGCCCTCACCATATTCCACCTGAAGAACGGAAAGGATAAGGATTTTGTGCGCGAGCACCTGCTGAAAGAATATTACCCAGACTGGGGAAAACAGAAATATGCCGACTTTCATGACTCCTATACGTTTAACTCCACTTGTGAGGGAACGGTAGGACCAGCCATGATTTGTTTCTTGGAGTCGAAGGACTATGTTGACTGCATAAAGCTCGCAATCTCGCTTGGCGGAGACTCAGACACTCTCGCTGCGATATCAGGTCCTATGGCATACGCCTATTATAAGAAGATGCCCGATGCGCTCGTCTCGCAGGCACTGAAAATGCTCCCCGACTGGATGGTGGACGTCAGCGAACGGTTTGACGAGAAGGTAGTGGCAAGTTGCATAGAGTAAGTATATAAAAAGCAGTTCCACAAGGCTTGTGGAAAGAAAAACGACAGAAGTATCAAGGATTTATTCTATCTTTGCAATAAAAACTCTAAAATGTTATTAAGATGAAAAAACTTGGTCGTATCTTAGGTGCTGCAGTGCTTGCTGTAATCGCAAGCATGTTCGTTAATGCATGCACACTTCTGTTGTTTGGTGGTACAGCATACACTATCCACAATTTAAGTTTCATGAGCTTCATAGCGTATTCAATGATATTGAGTCTTGGTTGCTCTGTGGTTATGGGTATTGGTGGCTCAATTTTGTATGGACTGTGGTATTTGTCACGTGGCTCAAAGCTTATCGGCGCAATCGTGATAATCATATTGCTTAACGGTTTTATCAACGAGTACGGTTTGCTGATAGCGGATATACCCAACGGACCAGCTGGTGCCAGCATAATAAAAATGATAAAAGAGGAAGCGGGGTCTTACTACATGCTTGGTGCGATAATCACTCTCATAATTGATTTTCTCAGTTATGTGGTTTGCTCAGCAGTATGTTTTATCAAATCAGAGGACTCTCACAGAAATTACGAATGAATGAGTGAATAAATAAATGATATTCAAGATTAGTATTATTGTCATAGCAGTACTGTTTCTCTACCTTTATCTGTTCAACAAGGTAAAGGATAGGATTCATGAGAAGGCACTGAAAGTACGTGCCGCTCTGCACCTTGATGATGAAGAAACTCAGGATGAGAAGTGTGACTTTCTCAAGGGGATTTGCCAAAAAAAATATATTGGGGAGGAACATTCCTGGAAGCCTGTATATAATCTTGAACATCGTATGATTACGACATTCAACATTCCCTTCGTGCCAGAGGATAATGAGATTTTCTACATAGAAAACAAATACGATAAGGAAGCCAACCTGTTCGTTCAGGAAAACATAGACCTCATAAAGGAGGTTCTGGCAACCAGAGGGCTTACCTTCGTGTATCTGCCTGACGTCAGCGTCTCAAGGGAAATGGCAGAAGCGATGGTAGCCTATTATTCGGCAAGCTCTGAGGTTGCTCCTCTAAAGAATGATGATTACAAGTGCGGACTGAGAAACGACTTTCTGTTAGACTATATGGTTTATCCAGAAAGCCGACCAAGAGTGACTCATGGTTTCTGCTGGTATAACCAGCCAAAGTCCCTGTTCAAAGGCAAGAAGGTGTGGTATATTTTTGATTATATCACCTTTGACGGAGCAGAGGCAAGACAACATCCGAGGGAGATTCTGGAGGATATGCTTCCTGAATTAGGAACCAAGAAGATATGGAGAAAGGGCTATCATAAGGAAGTTAAGATAGAGAGTGATGGACCTGCTGATGACAATTTTGACGAGGAGAGCAAGAAGATTCTGAAGGAAATACAGGAAAAACTTAATGCCGTAAGGCTGAAGGGCATCAGTGAAGCCATTATCGCGCAGTATGTGAAGCCTTGCCCAAAGCTGAGCAGGATGACTATAGGCAAAGACTTCACCATTACCCTCAATGACTATGATAACAGGGTGATAACGATGGAGCCTGTGGTGAAGGCAGTCTTTATCCTCTTCCTGCGCCATGAAGAGGGCATATATTTTAAGGACCTCGCCGATTACCAGACAGAGCTCGAGATTATATACAGGGCTGTAAAGGCTAAGCATAACGACATCGACGAGCAGATGGAGAGTGGCTTTACTCCCCAGATAAGCAACAGTGTGAGGAGCCTTACTGACCCCAGCAGTAATTCTATAAATGAGAAGTGCACCCGAATAAAAGAGTCATTCATACAGCAGTTTCATGACTGCATAGCCTCAAACTATTATATACAGGGGATGCGAGCGTCAGAAAAGCGTATCATTATTCCACGAAATTTAGTAATCTGGGAGAAAGAGGAATGAAACAGGAAACAATTGTTCGTCTCGATAAAATAATGGAGAAGATAAGCGATGCGCATATCTATATTTTCGTAACAGTATGTGTGTTCATCGCATCTCCCTTCATAATCATATACTATCTCTATAACTATATAGACAGAAAGGTAAGACGGACAGTCTATGACCAGAAATATAAGGAGTGGATAACCCCTAAGGAAAAGGCATTGAGGGAATTGAGGGAAAAATGGCAAAACAGAGAGGTGCCGTTGGTGATAGAAAATCATGCTACGCCAGACAAGAATGACCAGTTCCTGTTTTTTGAAAAGAGAAAGCTGTTCATTCCCCGCGACCAGCTCGTTTATGTGGAATCGGAATATAGCGAGAAGATGCACCGCTTCTTTGAGGAGAATGCTGAATGGCTTGATACGTGGCAGAAATGGCACGGATGGGATATAGCAGAATACAGTTATGAGGATATCAAGGAGGGTATGCTGTATCCTCAGGACTTTGCCATTTTCAAGCACGGATTTCTTTGGTGCTCACCGTTTTCTACATTAGATAAAGAGGCTGACATCTTCGGAACTGTTCATTATTATTATGAAATAGACCCAGACTCCGAAACCCCGATAAAGGAGCAAATGGAGCTTTTCATTCGTAAAGTTTATGAGAAAATGAATCTCTTCTGAACATTTTATCTTCTTTCCTTAAAAAAAAGTTTGCCTGCTCCAAATAAAAGCCGTACTTTTGCAACACGCGAGCCAGCCAAGCCTCACCGCTCAACTTGCGGCACATTATAGGCATACTCGTCGCGAAACAGATAAATCGGAATTTATGAATGCGAAAAAAATAATCTCTATCATAACAGGACTGGTTGCATACATTATTGTGTCAGCCATATTCCATGAGCTTTTTAGAGGTAAACCTGATATAGCATCAGGTATTTCGTATATCTATAATGATATGCTATATGTTGTGGGGTTTGTCTTTACTTTTATGTTCTATGGTTGCAATAAAATAAATAGAGCATTATTTGTTTTGTTGAGCATAATATTCCTATCGCTAGTTATTTATAATTGGTGGATAGTCTCGTCTATGCCTTATGAGAGATTCTTATATATAGGCTTAGGGACTCTTGTATATATATGCGAAACTATATATTTGAGAACAATCGGGGGGCAGCTCGACACTTGATGATTGCCAAAGGGCTAATGACAGAGACAGGATAGTGGCACTGCCAACCAAGTAACTTCCAATTTAGCGAACAATGAGCAAATATTGAAAAAAAGGCGATAGTAATATCAAATTTCTTGAAGCATACGAGATTGGCAAAAGCATCTGATTATTTAGAGAATGAAGCATAAAGGAATTATCTGCGGCATACTGGCGGCTGTCTGTTACGGTACCAACCCGTTTGGCGCCTTGCCACTTTATGAGGAGGGCGTGAATACATCATCCGTCCTCTTTTACCGTTTTTCGATGGCGGTACTGATACTGGCAGTCATGTTGTTGGTGCAGCGCAAGTCATTTCGAATCAGTGGTGGTGAACTGAAGACGCTCGGCTCGCTCGGACTGCTTTTTGCTGCATCAAGCATCACCTACTATCAGAGTTTCCGATTTATGGATGCAGGCATTGCCTCCACCATTCTTTTTGTCTATCCCGTAATGGTGGCAGTCATTATGGCTACATGCTTCAGGGAGAAGGTCACGGCTTCAACGGTTACCGCCATTATCCTCGCCATAGCGGGTATCGGCTTGCTATACAGAGGTGATGAAGGCGTGTCGCTCAGCATGACGGGCGTGATGCTGGTGATGGTGTCGTCGCTCACCTATGCTGTGTACATCGTTATTGTCAACCAGTCAGAGATACGCATGTCGATAGTGAAACTCACTTTTTATGTGTTGCTGATATGCGCCATGTGTCTATTTGCCTATTCCTTTACCTCGCCCGACCTGCATCTGATGTTGCCCCCGTCGCCGCGTGCGTGGTTCTTTGCTTGTTGGCTGGGATTGGTGCCGACGGTTCTTTCGCTTGTGTTGATGACCTTAGCCGTTCATGAGGTGGGAGCCACCCCTACGGCTATTATGGGAGCTCTGGAGCCACTGACAGCAGTGGCCATTGGCGTGCTGGTGTTTGGCGAATCACTCACCTTCCGACTTGCCGTCGGAATTGTGCTCATCCTTTCAGCCGTCCTGCTTATTGTGTTGGGAAAAAACTTCCATCTGCGTACCATCAGTCATGCAATAACCTCAATTGTAAGAAAAAACTGGCGATGGAAATCATAATCGGAACTTATCCCCACAGGGATGCCGTTTTGTTTTATGCAAAACACATTAAAATAGTGAAAGTCGTAAAAAAACGCTTAGAGGGTGATTTCTCCTGAACCGTAGCAGCGGTGGTGGTCGGCATCATAGAGGGTGCAGAACTGACCTGGGGCTACGCCGTGAATGGGCTGTGAGGAGCGGATGAGGAAGGAACCTGCACTCCAATCGGTGCTCAGGTGCTTTGCGGAGCCTCCTTCCGTCGCGTCCCCAGAAGCGAGGGGAGAGATGGTGGCTGGAATGTAGTCGGAGGTATGGCGTATCTTTATCGTAACGGGAACGTTAACGGGAACCTCTTGAACATCTTTGAACTTTTGAACTCTTTGAACCCCTTTGAACTCTTGAACTTCCCAGATGGGTGCCGTGAGCCAGTTGATGTCGTGAACCTTGAACTCCTGCCTGTAGGCTGACTCGGGGTTGTAGCCGCGAGATACGAAGAGGATGTTTTTCTTTATGTTCTTCTTTACGGCAAACCATGGACCGCCTCCGAATCCGAGTCCGTGACGCTGACCTATGGTGTGAAACCACAGCCCCTTGTGCATGCCTATCTTCTTGCCAGTCTCGATGTCGATGACGAGACCGGGGTTCTCTCCCAGATATTTCTTTACGTAGTCGTTGTAGTTTATCTTGCCGAGAAAGCAGATGCCTTGTGAATCCTTGCGCTTGGCATTGATAAGGTGCTCACGCTCAGCTATCTGGCGCACCTCCTCCTTCGTCATTCCGCCTATGGGGAAGATGGCTTTCCGGAGTTGCCACTGATATATCTGAGCAAGAAAGTCTGTCTGGTCCTTCACGGGGTCGGGCGAGGTGCAGAGCCATTTCCTGCCCTGCTCGTCAGTCTCCGTCTGGGCGTAGTGACCAGTGGCTATGAGGTCGTATTCGTGACCTTTCTTTTCGTGGAAGGCACCAAACTTTATGAGGCGGTTGCACATCACGTCGGGGTTGGGCGTGAAGCCAGCCCTTACCTTTTCCATAGTATATCTGGTGACCTGCTCCCAATACTCCTTGTGGCAGTCAATCACCTCAAGGCTGAGCCCGTATCGCTTAGCCACAGCGGTAGCCATCTCGATGTCCTCCTCGGCGGTGCAGTCGAGGTCAAGACTCACCCCCTGCCCCTCTCTGTCAGAGAGGGGTGATGCTTCCTCTTGGGGTGCTATGCGGATGTAAAAGCAGTCGGGCTTGTATCCTTGAGACACAAGCTGATAGACCACAACGGAGGAATCTACTCCTCCAGAGAGCAAGACGGCTATTTTGTTTTCAGGAGTGATAGGGGAGTGCATGGGGAGTAAAAGGGGGAGTTACAGTTCGTCGGAGGCGTAAAGGAACGGCATGAGGGGTAGGGGATAGTCGAAGATTTCATCCTCGCGGAAGAAACGCTTCAGCTCCACAGCGGCAGTCTCGAGAGAGTCGCTGGTGTGTACTATGTTCTCCTGAAAAGACATAGAGAGGTCTCCGCGAATGGTGCCAGGCTGCGATTTCCTGCCGTTGGTGGCTCCTGCCATTTGGCGCACTACCTCTACTGCCCCTATGCCCTCGTAGCAGCATACTATGACGGGTGTTACGGTCATGGCATCCTTCAGTTGCTGGAAGAAGGGTTTTCCTGCGTGCTGAGCATAGTGCTCGTTCATCTGTTCGTCTGTGAGCTGGCACATCTTCATGCCAGCCAGTCGAAGCCCCTTCTGTTCAAAACGCTTTGTCACTTCGCCCACAAGTCCGCGCATAAGGCAGCTGGGCTTTAATATTACTAATGTCTTTTCCACTATATTCTGTTGAAGATTGAGAATTGAATATTGAATATTGAAGAATGAAATGTCGGCTAATAGGCTGCACGATACTTGCCCTCGTCCTGGTCCTCAAGCATAGAAAGGTAACTCTGATATCGCGAGGCGGCAATGTAATGGTTTTCAACGGCTTGCAGCACTGCACAGCCAGGCTCGTGGGTGTGGGTGCAGTCGGAGAAACGGCAGTCCTTGGAAAAACGGAATATCTCCTTGAAGTATGACGTTAGTTCGTTCTTCTCAATGTCGAAGGTGCCGAAGCCTCGTATGCCCGGAGTGTCGATGAGCCAGCCGTTGGTCGGTTCACGGTTCTCGTTATTTAGCGGTATCATCTCCGAGAAGGTGGTGGTGTGCATGCCCGTAAGGTGTGCGTCGCTTATCTCTGCCGTGCGCAGGTTGGCACCAGGTATGAGTGTGTTGATGAGGGTGGATTTGCCCACTCCGCTGTGGCCCGACATAAGTGTAATCTTGCCCTGAAGCATGTTCCTCATATCGTCTATGCCTGTGCCTTCTGTTGCCGAGACGGCAAGAGTCTGGTATCCTATCGTCTCATAGAGCGTCTGCATCATTTCGAGATAATGGCGCTCGTCATCATCAAGCAGGTCGGTCTTGTTGAATATGAGGATGACAGGTATGCGATATGCCTCTGCCGACGCCAGAAAACGGTCTATAAAGGTGGTGCTGGTTTCGGGCAGTTTGATGGTGACGATGAGCATGGCCTGGTCCACGTTGGCAGCTATGATGCTGCTCTGCTTGGAGAGGTTGGAAGCCTTGCGAATGACGTAGTTTTTGCGGTCTTCGATGGAGGTAATCCAACAGTTCCCGTTGTCGTTCCCGTTAATCTCCACCCTGTCGCCCACGGCAACGGGATTGGTGCTACGTATGCCCTTGAGGCGAAAGTTGCCCTTCACCTTGCAGTCAATCGTAGCACCATCATCGGTGAGCACTGTGTACCAGTACCCTGTGTTCTTTATTACGAGTCCCTTCAAATTGGTCGTTTAGTCGTTTAGTTGTTTGGTCGTTTAGGTAATTTCCCCAACAACCTAATTCCCTAACTGTGAACTATGAACTGTGAATTATGAACTGTGAACTGTGAACTGTGCACTGTGAATTGTGCCTACACCGTCATTATCTCCTTGTTCTTTTCCTCAAGGAGCTTGTCGAGTTTTGCGATAAACTTGTCGTGAAGCTTCTGCAGGTCGTTCTCGGCATCCTTCTCAAGGTCCTCAGACAGACCATCCTTTATGGCTTTCTTCAGCTTGTCTTTTATGTCTCCACGCACGTTGCGCACCTCCACCTTCGCCTTCTCGGCTATCTTGCTGCACTGCTTTGAGAGCTCGCGGCGGCGCTCCTCCGTAGGCTGTGGAATGGCAAGACGTATCACCTCGCCGTTGTTGTCGGGAGTTATGCCCACCTCAGAGTTTATGATGGCTTTCTCGATGTCGCGTATTGCCTTCTTGTCCCATGGCTTGATGGCTATGGTGCGTGCATCGGGTGTGCTTACGTTAGCTACTTGGTTGAGAGGCACCATCATGCCGTAAGACTCAACCTTTATGCCGTCAAGGATGGCAACGTTAGCGCGACCTGCGCGTATGTGAGACAGCTGGTCCTCCAGAAAGAGAGAAGCCATTTCCATACGCTCTTCGGCATCGTTAAGAACTTCTTTTACGTCAATCATGTTTGTGTATCTGTGTTATAGGGTTGAATATTATTCTGCGTACAAAGTTAGGAATATTTTCTTAAATAACAAAACAAAAAGTGTGCAAATCATTTCCATTCTGTTATGTCAGCCTCTGCTTCCACCTTCTTTTCCACGTCATCAGGCAGGGCAGGGAAGAAGTCTATGCCCGTTATGCGCTCCACCTGGTCAATGCTGTTGACATAAGACTTGATGGGCTTGTTGGTCTTCTCGTTCCTGTAGATGAAACCTATGCCCTTTGGCGTGCCTTCAAGACAGAGCACCACCTTGAAGAAAGCCTCGGGCACTACCACCCTGTTCTTGCCTATGGTGCGGTGCTTCTTGTTGAGCAGCACAGGTCCGCAGACTATGTAAATCTTTCCGTATGCCTTTGCCCATTCGCGACATTTTATCTCGAGGTCGTTCCAGTCGCCTGCATTCAGGCTGTAGAGCTGCGGACAGCAGTTGGTGTAGAGGAAAGACTCCTGCTGAGCCTGCTGGCTCCAGCGGTTGTCGCCAGAGGGACACATGTGGCCTCTGCTGTAGCCGCTCTGCATGTAGTCGAAGTAGGTGGCACGAGGTGCGGGCACATCCTTGTCCTCCTCAAATCGCAGTCCGTTGCGCTTGTGCGGACCGTAGGTGTGGTTCTTCGTGAGATACCACGCCACCCAGTTGGGCAGTCGGGTGTCCTTGTTGTATGACGCAACGTAGGCGTAGCGGTTGAGCAGCTGCCCGTGCAGCTTGTCCTTCTGCGTGAGCAGTTCCCTGTCGTTGCCGCCCTTGCCTGAATTGGAGGAAATGCAGGCAGTGCTTGCTGCAAACACAGCCGTCAGTATCATGAATATGATGTATTTTCTTCTCATAGCTTCGTTTCGCTTCCTTTCTTTGTGCAAAGGTACAAAAAAACTTGCGGTGTACGAAGGATTGCAGAGTTTTTTTGTTTCGTAGTTAAAAAAAATAGCCAGTTAGCATCAATGCGTAACTTTGCACGCGAAGGATGCATATATGCGCTCTCAGGAGGTTTTGCACCTCCATCCAGCCGCTAAGGCAGACCGCCGCAGTGTTTTTCATAGTTGTCAACCTTTTCAGGAATGTCGTCAACCATATCAGGAAAATGACAACT
>DGTQ01000011.1:13353-191195 GCA_002394365.1 Prevotellaceae bacterium UBA4332 | reverse complement strand
TCAACCGTGACTTCCATGCCGGCAGTCCGTGCCAGAAATGGGCAACCGATGTGACACAGATAAGCATAAGGGAGAGGAAATGCTACCTGTCGCCCGTTCTGGATATGTTTAACGGCGAGATAGTAGCCTATACGATATCTGACAGTCCAAACCTGAAAATGGTCACAGACATGCTAAAGAAAGCACTCAGGGGAAGGAAAAATCTGGACGGACTCATCGTACACTCAGACCAGGGATGGCATTACCAGCACTACAAATACAGAAAGATGCTTGCCGACAGGAACATCATACAAAGCATGTCGAGAAAAGGCAACTGTCTGGACAACTCTATGATGGAGAACTTCTTCGGACTGATGAAGTCGGAACTTCTATACGCCAACGAATATACCGACATAGAAGATTTCAAGAAAGACCTGGTGCAATACATTGAATACTATAACTATAAAAGAATAAAACTCAGACTCAAGGGTATGAGCCCCGTGCAATACAGAACTCAATATATAAAAGCAATTTAAGATTAACCCGTCCAACTTTTTGGGGTCACTTCAGAGGTCTTAGGGAGGTGTAGGGGAGGTGTCAGGGAGGTCTGAGAGCCCTACCTCCCTATGCTCAGCCCAGTATTCATGCGGGATAACGAGGAATTAGGGAGGTTGGCTCACGAAAAACAGCCTACCCCCAGCCCCTCCCTAAAAGGAGGGGGGATAATCAGTGTCGGAATCAAAATTCCCTTCCCTTTAGGGGAGGGTTAGGGAGAGGCTATGCTTTTAGCTGCAGAAGTAATGCTTCTGCATGCAGAGGCAATGCTTCTACACACATAGGCAATGCTTCCGCACGTGGAAGCATTGCCTATGAATATGGTAGCTATGTTATAAGGCTTATGGGTTGAAGTACTTCTTGCCCATGTATATTACTATGCCCTTGGTGCCAGGCGCTACGCGCTGTCCCTGGAGGTTGTAGTAATATGCTGGAGTTTCAGCCTTGACATTGGTGGCAGCGTTTACCACTTCTATACCTGTCTCAATCTTTTCGTAGGCGAGGGTAACAATGGCATAGCACTGAATCTGAGGCTTTGGATCACCTGTAGTAGGTACGCTGTTAGAGAACTTCACCGTGATGTTACTTGTGGCATTGAGGTCAGCAATGTCAGCCAATACGGTGTTAGTGCTCACTTTCTTCTGTGGCATGGACACGGTGCTGCTCAGCAGGTTGCTTCCTCCATCTGCCGTGATGCTGGTCATGTCTATCGTGGCGGTAGTGCCATCGTTGTTGTCGTGCTGGTAAGCCACTATCTTGATGCCGGTAACCTTGTAGCCACTCTTTACTGTGAATACCCAGTCGTTGTTGGTGCGCAGTTTAATATAGCCAGTCGGTGACTTTGATGCGCCAGAAGGGTTGGCGGAACTGCCCAATGTAGTTGCCTTGCCCGAGATATCAGTATCTTTAGCTGATGTATGCTCACTAAGCATAACATCACGGATATAAGCAATAAAATCTTTTTCAGATATGTTGTTTTTTGATTATTTTGCATAGTGGTGTTTCATAGATATGACATTATATAACGTGGCGACTGTACACATAATCCGGTTGCTCTGTCTGATAGTTTCTTATATATATCAGAAGTGTAAACACGGTTTATAGCATCCTCTAAGGAATAGCCTTGTTCTTCTGCCAGTATTTGAATCATCTTAGCCGTCAGATGTTCTTTTAAATACTTGAATTCAGACTGTGTGATATTAGGAGGTGTCATACTTTCTTAAGTTGTTGTATTGCTAAATTTGTTCCAAAATAGTACTGGAAAGTAATACCTTTCATGTATTTCAAATTCTCTAAGAACTGATCAAGAGTAATATCACCAGCCTCATATTTGCCAATCTGTACCCAAACGCGATCATTAGCTATGGGACCATATATTATATCATAATCATGAGCAGGCTCGGACTTTGGATTGTTCCTGTTAAGAAAAATGAAATCTGCCCATTCTCGGGTGTAACCATCAAAAATAAGCACTCATAATTCACCTGACGTCAGCAATGATTCATCAAAGAGATATGTATTCATGATTGGAGAACCACCTTCAGTCAAAGCCTTGAACTCTCCCATACGCCACGCTTGGTGTTTGTCAGCAGAGAGATAGAAGCCCTTTCCGAAATCTTTATTGGGTCTTGATTTAGCAAGGTCTATTTCTGTTATGTCAACAGTAGAACCATGGTAAAGTTTTATCATAATTCACCTCCTCTCCTGTGACAATACAAAGCGATGCTCTGTATCATATCATCCATTGGCTGGGTATGACATCATAAAAATTGTGAGCAACCTTTATTGCTCCATAGCGATTTAGATAAAGATAAGCATCAACATCCGTCATAGAATAACGCTGTGCAAATGCTGCAATCAGCGTCACAATATATTCTGATATGTCTCTTATGCTAAACATAATCTATGTTTTTATCTGCTTGCAAAGTTACGAAGTTTTTGTTTATTCTCAAAAGATTAAAGAGTAATTTTACGAAAGACTAACAAAAAATCGAGGAGGTCATGTCTGACACGACCTCCTGTAAGCTACAATATCCTTTCACAACTCCCTACTTTATTTCCGATGCTCCAGCACCAGCAGGGAAGGTATTTACTACGAGTGAGTTGAGATAAACCTCCAGGTTAGTGTATTTGCTGGAGAGGTTGTAGATGTTTGGACGAAAATCTTTATATGTCTTTCCTGTTACACCGAGAGTAGCCAGTTGTTGCTCCTCCCATGCATCAGGCATGCCATCTTTATCAAGATCTTCTGATGCTGTGGTACTATTGAGGGTAGGGTACCCAGCGGTATCGGAAACCTTGTTTATTATAGCACCAGTATTGTTCTTCACTTGATTTACTATACGGTTATCTACATCATCACGTTTAAGCGAGGCTCCTGCAAAGGTGAGTACACTTTCATATGCTTCCTGAGCAGATTCAATGTATGTCAATAATGTTAGGCCTATAGTATAGCGACTGTTAAGTTTTGCGAGATTAAGCAGTGTCTCATTTGAGCGGCTATCATTGTATGTTGTGCCATTAACTTTTGTGCTCTTGCCAAATTCTACGCCATTCCAATCTTTGTTAGCTGTACCATCGACATTGTTTCCGCTGATATAAAGTTGAGCTGGTGTGCACTGATATGGTGAGGATGTTGCGCAATTGCCGCACATGGTAGTAATCTCAATCAGACGTCCCTGATGATTTGAAGAAGGTCCAGGCTTATAGAAGTTGTTTTCCATGTTGATATGGAAGGGTGTACTTGTTGGCTTTGCCTCACCACCATAAGTGGAGTTGCCGCCCCAGTTATACACTACGTTGTTTATATAGTTGATTGGACCACGATAGTTACCGCCTACATATTCATGGTCAAAACGCGGATTACGGCTGTCATGGTCAGCGAGCAGGTTATGATGATAGGAAACGTTCTTACCACCCCATATTCCCCCATATCCGTGATTTCCCTTGGAGTGTCCTGATAATTTCAGACTCTCAGATATTATACAATATTGTACTGTGAGGTTCTCAACACGTGAGAAAGATGCGCACTCATCTGTTGACCATGACATTGAGCAATGGTCTATCATGATATCCTTGCTGTCCTTGACTTCAAGAGCATCACCCGCATCTGCATCAAAATTAGATTTGTCAACATTTTGGTCTCCAAGACGGAAGCGCACATAACGCACTATTATATTTTCTGTATTGGTAAACTTTACAGGATATCCAGCTATGCAGATACCGTCACCAGGTGCTGTCTGTCCTGCTATGGTTAGATTCTTTGCAGTGATGTTCAGATTAGTTTCGAGGTTGATTGTTCCAGAAACTGCAAATACAATCGTTCTGCCACTCATAGATACTGCATCGCGTAAAGACCCTGTTCCTGCATTATTCGTGTTAGTTACAATATAGACACTTCCTCCTGAGATGGAACCACCTGTTATGGTGGATGCCCCTCCTTCTGCTCCAGGGAAAGCTAACGCACGTGACCTTGTCTTTACAGGAATGTCTCCTGTATTATCTCCTGAACCACCTGAGCCACTACCAGCGCCTCCGTCGTCTCCACCGCCACATGATGTCAATATAAGGCTCCCGCACATTACTCCTACGACAAAAGAAAATGCTTCAATGGTTTTCTTTATCGACTTTTTCATAATATGTATTGCTATTTGCTTGTTAGTAAAAAGCCCTTGTACCAAGGATTCTTATCTTGATACAAGGACTTTTCTTATTATTACTTAATTTTACTCTTCGTTACCAGAATCTTCATCGTCGCCAGCAGTATCCTGCCTCCAACGTGGGTCTCCGTAGATGTCAAACTGCTGACCCTTTGTCTCATCTGCAGAGGTCTGTTCGAACCAGTGCTTTAAAGTAAAGTCACCGTTCGCTGGATTTTCAAACAGTTCGTCATCACTGAACTGACCTGTTCTCCAGTCAAGTTTCAGACCATCATCAGCAGACTTGAATGAACCACCAGAGAACTTCCAACCAGCAGTCTGATAGAAGTGGTCAAGGGTCAGCTCACCAGATGTCTGATAACCCTTTGCTGCAGAGTTATACAGTTTACCGACAATTACATTGCTTATTGTAATATTCGTAGGCAGCAGTTTACTTGAAGCATCCTTGCCTGCATTGACGAGGTAGAAACCGCTACCAATACAATTGTAGAACGTACAATCAGATATCTTTACCTTGGAGATGTAGTAAGAATTCTTGGTGTTGTTGTTTACAATGCCCACGGTACAAGTGTTGAACGTTGAGTTTGTAATCTCTACTTCACTTATTGTACCTCCAGTACAGCCAGCATTGATAACGTAGCCATAACTCTGGTTCATAGTACCTTGGTTACTGATTACGCAATCATCTATTGTTACAGTACCAATGTTAACGGCATTTGAGCCCTGAGTACGTATGACGGCACAGTTTACATCATAAATGTTACAGCCTGTGAACGTTATGTTGCCCGTAGAAGATGCTGTCGTCTGGTTGATAATATACTTGTTTGAGCCCGCGCCAGGTGCAGTAATGTTGAGATTATCGAAACTTATCTCGCCATGGTTGCCCGCAATGTCGAGCTGGTATGGGAAGACAAGAGTTCCCTTTACATTGTCGGTGCTCTCTGCACCATAGAAGTAAACTGTCATACCTGCAGGAACAACCACTCCTGTGGTACCTGCGGTAACACTAACCTCTTTGCCAGCAGGTATAATGAATGTAGCGGCGTATGTTTCAGCACCACCGGCGTTCTCCTTTGCCTGAGCAGCTACATTGTTCATTATCGTCTGATCGATGACATTGCCTTCTACTGTGTAGGTGTAGTCTGCAACAGGAGGAGCCTTAAGAGTCTTGGTCTCTCTCATACCGATACACTCTTCACCGTTATATATGCGTATATCATAGATGGTAGAAGGCGTAAGTCCTGTGCAAGTGAATGTGCGGTTAGCTCGTGCCTCATCATCAAGAGGATAAGAAATCACTGCCTTTTCTTCACCGTTCAAGTAGGTTGCGGTGATAGAGGTAGGAGCATATCCTTCAATCCAACGTACAGTGATAGCTTCAGCCTGTCGATCATCATCCGCAACCTCTTCCAGTATCTGCAAGCCCAATGTCTGTGCAGTCTTCAGAGTACCGCTGCTTTCTGCATAATAATACCAATGGGAAGGAGTCTTGGAATCTGACTGCGAGCGCATACGCACATAGTAGTCAGTATAGCCATTCAGACCTGATATAGTACCAGGAGAACCTGTTACAACAGCTGTTATAGAACCTTCCTGTATATCTCCGTCAAGGTCTGTAATTGAGAAAGGATTCTCATTTACTTCTATCAAGTAAGAATTACCGCCATAAGAGGTAAAGGACACATCCAAAGCACCCTCACCGCCTTTTACGGAAGATATTTTTGGAGTCATTACACGATTGGATGCCCCGTCAATGCCCCAGTCGTTGCCGTCGGTACAGGCTGAGAAAAATCCTATACCGAGAACAGCAGCGATGAATGATATATATTTCCTTGTCTTCATAATTGTTCTCTATCTATGAATTAGAAATTGTATGAATTATTCAATATGTGGTTAGAGTTATTGACGATGTCGTATGTCAGAGGAAGCAGATAACGGTTCTTTACACCACCCTCTGTAGGCTCAACGATATCAGGGAATCCCTTTGTTGTGATTTCCTTACCCACAAGTCCCATACTAATCATTGGCAGGTGCTTGTCAAGGTTGTCAACAGATTTTCCCTTATTATAGTTATCCATCTTTGTGCCAAATCCACTTGTAGCGCCTTGCACCTTGGCACCGTCAGTGTTGTCTGAATTATAAATGTAAATTTTGGTAATCTTCAAGCAACTCTGATCCTCTGTATGCTCTTGACCATACTTCCAATAGTAATCATAGTCATAGCTTACGTCCTTGGCATAAATGTTAGCCTTGAAGTTCTTGGCATAGTTTTCTTTCATCTCCAGAATCTTATATGCAAGGAGATTCCAGCGTATGAGGTCAAACTTACGGAATCCTTCACCAGCAAACTCCCACATGTTCTCATCCACGATAGCATTGAATATGTCTGTGTAATTATCTGAAATCTCAGCACTCTTGCCAGTAGCACGTTGATGCACCTTGTTGATAGCCTCTATGGCAGTCATTGAAACTTCTGAAGGCAGAGTCCCTGCATTGCTAAGCTCATTATACATCTCAGCATAGTAGAGCAATACCTGTGGAAGTCGCATGCGAACGGCGCGAATTCCGTAGTTCCACTTAGCTGACACACTGCTGTTTTGCAAAGCCCATCCGCTTGACTTTTCATAGAGCTTGCGAGCATCCCACTTTGAGGGATAAATATTGAAAGGATGGTCACCTATTGGTTTCTCATAAACACGCTCCTTCTCAGAGTCTGTATTGCCGTCAGCAGGATTAGCTTCTCCAGCTGCAAGATTCTCCACTGTCACGAGAGAGCATGTCACGTCACGACGTGTATCGATACAATTGCCATCAGCATCCTTCTCATAGCTGTCATAGAGAGGCAATGTAAGCTTTGGATAAGCAGAGTTACCTACACCATACGAATTATGTACCTCTGATGAAGACCAATTGAGTTTTACACCAATAGTGGAACCTAACTCACTACTTACGTTGAAGCCCATAGGAATCTCGAAGATGTTTTCGCTGATATCATCCTTGCGAAGATTTACATCTGTCCAATACTGGTCGAAACTTGAAACAAGCTGGTAGCCACCATTCTGGATGACATCATTAAGCTTCACGATAGCCTTTGCATAAATCTCGTTACGAGTCTCGTCAGAGCAACGCATGGTTGGATAGGTTCCATCAGAGAGTGTCTTGCGTACGTCTGCATCTGCACTTGCATTGACATAACCTTCGTAGCCTACCTCTGCATAAGGTTGGTTACGCTGTGGCTCGCGAATGGCATATCCGCAACGCTGCAGTGCTATCTGTCCGTAGAGAGCTTCCACGAAGTATTTTGTCACGTGGCGTGAGTTATTCGTGGTTCCTTCCAAATATCCCTGTGCTTCCTCAAGACTCTCAAGCATCTTGTCGAGAATATAGTCTCTGTCAACCTTGCCCGTATATACATTGCTCAGATCTGCCTTTGCTGGTTCCATCATAAGAGGCACATCACCCCAAAGACGTGTAATCTCCATGTATATCAAGGCGCGTATTGCGAGAGCTTCACCGAGATACTGCTTCATCTTGGCATCATCTTTAATGTTGCTCTTGTTAATGCCATCGATAATCTCGTTGCAGTCCTCTATGATAGCATACGCATTGTTCCACAAGGTTGTGATAGCGCTGTATGACTTGGCACCAGACATATTCACGTAGTTCATGTAACCACGGAAGTTATCTACGTCAATCTTGGTATCCTTACCCTCGTCAACAAGTTCAACATCAGAGTTGTTACAGAATATTGTGGTAAGATAAGAAGAATAGATATTGCCAGTCAACAATCCGTATGTACCATTCAACTTCAGTTCCGTCTCTTCGACAGAATTAAATACCTGCTCCGGAGTCCTCTTGTATTCTGTTTCGGGCTCAAGGAAATCACTGCACCCTGTAAGTGTCAATGCGCCAAAGAGCAGAACATATATTACTTTGTTATATTTCATTTGTTTTCCTCCTTAATTATTAGAATGACACATTAAGACCTGCTACGAATGAACGTGTCTTAGGATAAGCAGAATAATCTACGCCAGGACACATTGGATTCTTCTTTGAACATACATCCACTTCAGGATCTGCTCCTGAATACTTTGTCCAACAAGCCAAATTATAACCTGTGAAATAGATACGAAGATTAGACAAATGAATCTTCTTGACCAATTTCTTTGGGAAAGAGTAGCCTATCGTCACATTCTGCAGGCGCAAGAAACTAGCATCTTCTACGCAGTCATTGATGATAAGCATCTTTGTTGTAGCTACAGGACTGTAGAGTGTTCTGCCAGCATTAATCTCTGCAAGACGGTCCTGTATTCCTTGTGCAGATCCGTAGTAGTTTATTACATCCGTATTTGGACGTCCAAGGTTATAACCCGTTGCAGGATCAATCCATGAATAACAGTTGCCTGCCTTGAAATTATCAACGAGGTTATAGCTCAGATTGGTGCTGCTTGCATAAGAATTGACAAGTCGTGTACCATTGAGTATCTGATGTCCGAGAGCAAAGTTAAAGAACACGGTAGCATCAATATTACCCCATGTATTCTTCCAAGTTATGTCGCCGCCGAAACCACCAGTCCACTTTGGAACAGTATTGCCGAGCTTGACTTTGTCTCCTACCATATCAAAGACTCCGTCACCATCAGCATCCTTAAGCTTGAGCTGTCCAGGATACAGTACACCGCCAAGGCTTTTATAGCTCTCATTATTGCAATAATCTGGGTCGAGTTCCCATGAAGAGCCATTAAACCTTATCTCACCGCTTACATAGTTTCCGTCTGCATCATACGTAACAGGAGTATAGAAACCATCAGTTTGATAACCCCAAACTTCACCAAGTGCACCGCCGGCAACAGTCCTAAATTCTTCATAATTGGAAACTTTACTACCAGCAAAGTTTGAGCTTTGCCACTGACCTGCATATTCACTAAGTTCCTCAATCTTATTTTTGTTATAGGCTATATTGAAGTTTGCATTAATGGTAACCTTCTTTGAGTCGAAAGCCACGATGTTTGAAGAAAGCTCAATACCCTTGTTTGACGTCTTACCGAAGTTCTGATACTGAGTTGTAGAACCGCTATTTGCAGGAATTGTAACAGCCATCAGAAGGTCTTTCGTTGTATTCCAATATAATTCGAGAGAACCATTTATGCGTCCTTTCCAGAAGCCATAGTCGATACCGAAGTTACGTGTGATGGTTGTCTCCCACTTCAGATTGTCGTTATAAAGAGAGGATGTCGTTCTCTCATACATTGGTGTACGAACATCATTTATAAAATATGGTGTTGCTGAAGAGTTGCTTGCAGCTGAGTATGTTGTGTAAAGCAAACCAGACTTGATACGGTTGTTTCCTGCCATACCCAGAGAAAAACGAAGTTTCAAATTAGATATCCACCTGCTGTCCTTCAGAAATTTCTCATCAGACACGCGCCATGCGAGAGAACCTGCTGGGAAGAATCCCCAGTGATTGCCACTGGCAAACTTTGAAGAACCATCGGCACGCATGGTGAATGTGAGCAGATACTTTTCTTTCATGATATAGTTCACACGTCCATAGAAAGACTTCATGTTGTCATCTTCTACCTCACCCGGTATTACAGGCAGAATGTAAGTAGCCTCTCCTCTGTGAGAAAGAATGTCCTCCGTAGTTCTATAGTCATAACCAGCCCTGAAATCCTCGCGAGTTTTTTCAGAAGTACTCTGAATGTCAAAACCAGCAACTACGTTGATATTGTCACGACCACCGAAAAGTTTCTTGTTGTCATAAGTAACATAGTTTTTAGATGTCCAGCCATGCTTTTTGTCTTCGTAATAGCGAGACTGTGCAGAGCCCTTATAGGTCTTCGCACTTGTTGTTGCCTCTGCTGTCCATACCTGGTCTGTTATCTTGTTGTTATGATTGTAGCTGAACTCAGTCTTGAATGACCAGTGCTTCCAAGGCTTCCATGTAAAACCAATGTTATAGGTCTGCTTGTTGTTGGTCACCTTCTTGTACGTACCCAACAGTCGCTGAAGAGGTGAGTAAGTATTAGTCTGCAACAGTTCCTCGTCATCATCTTCAATGGATACACCTGCTATGGGTGAGTAAGCCACAGAATTAGCTACAATACTTGTAGCCGCATTTGACTCGTTTGTATCAGCACCTGAGCCTAAACCCTTAACCTTCTGATAAGACAGACGTACATTTGCATCAACGGTAATGTATTTGTTAGGCTTCCATTTAAACTTACCACTGACATTGTTCTTGCTTGAACCTGAGTTAAGCATTATGGCATCTTGATCGTCATGAGCATAAGTTACATTATACTGATATTTTTTTGTACCACCTGCGATATTCACGTTGTACATCTGCTGGAAACCGGTACGTCCGAAGATTTCATCCTGATAATCCATACCTGCTGTGCTTCTGTAAATATCCAAGTCATTATAGAATCCCAGACTATTGCGCTTGCCATAAGTAGTAGGGTTGTTGGTGGAACCCGTTGTCATCTCATATTTTGCCATTGCATAGTCATATGGAGAAAGTACCTTTTGGAATTTAGCTGCTTTCTTCCATGTCCAGCTTGCATTGAAGTTTATCTTTGGAATACGGGCATCTGTTCCACTCTTTGTTGTTACAATGATGACACCGTTTGCACCTTTAGCACCATAGATGGCGGTAGAAGAAGCATCCTTCAATACATCGATAGTCTCGATTTCGGAAGGAGCAATATCGCTGATGTCAGCAACCTCAAAGCCATCCACGATGTAGAGAGGTGAGTTATCCTGTGACAGAGAACCGCCACCACGAACGCGAATAGTAGATTCTGCATCAGGAGCACCATCTGCCACGGTTACATTTACACCCGACATCTTACCTTGGAGAGCCTGTGAAACATCCGTTACAGGGATGTTCTCAATCTGCTTTGCCCCTACCTGGGCTACAGCACCTGTAAGGTCCTTCTTACGGACTGTACCATAACCGATGGCAACGACTTCGTCAAGCATCTGAGCATCATCCTTCATGTTGACGTTTACAGAAGATTTTCCCGCAACATCCACCGTCTGGTTCTGCATCCCCACGTATGAGAATACGAGTTTGTGGCTCTTGCCTTTCAGCGTGATGGTGAAGTTACCGTCAAAGTCTGTCACGGTACCATTCTGCGTGCCTTGCTCCATGACGGTAGCACCTATTACGGGCTCGCCAGTAGGATCCTTCACGTTACCGCTGACTGTCTGCGCCTGCACGACAGCACTGCAGAAGAGCAGCAACATGCCCACGAGCGCATAGCGTACGTTTTTTGTTTTTTCAGACATAGTTTAATAGTTTGATTAGTATTATTTGATTTATTGTTTAGCTATATTGCTTGATTCGTCGCTGATTTCAGAAAAGTTTAATTCTCTTCGTACTATTTAGGCTTATCGGTGCAAAGTTAGTATTTTTTCACACAATTCTATGTTTATTTATGTTAAAAAATGTAACCCTGCCCCAAAATTAACAATTAGAGCCCGCAAATCACGATGATTTACGGGCTCTTTATGTAATATCTCCCTACTTTTGGGTATTATTTCATACCAGAAAAGAACGCCTTAGCCGAGCCAAACTTCAGGAAGAGGTCAAGGCGAATGGGAATGTGGCGACTGTCCTTAGTAACAAAAAAACGCACCACCTCTTTTTCCTTCTTTCCGTCTTTTTCTATATATGATATGACGTAGCAAGGATACTTCTTGCCGTCGTCACCCTTCACCGTCTTGTCTTCACGATACAGCAATCGTGCCTTGATTATCTCTGAGCCTCCAGCGATACTGAAGTTTTTCGACTGTCCTATCCTCCACCCAGAAGTGTCTATGTTACGAAACTGCTGAAAGGCATGCAGCATATCGGTCATACACTGACGATAGGTGTGTTTCTCTACCGTCCTGCGACCGTCATCGTGAATGTGGCGCGTAGTAGTCTGACAGGTGTTTGCATCAGGGTAGTTATACCACATCTCATCTACATAATAGCGTTTGCCTTCCCGTGCACCCTTTCTATAGTAGAAAGGCACAAGGCGGTCGGAGAAGATGCTCATGATTGTATCGCGCATCATGAAGTAGCGGTCTACTCTCTTAGACGTTGATGTCACAAGACTTGTTCTGTAGGCTTTCTTCTCCTTGTATTCTGTAGGGATAGTGCTCAGAGAAGCTGTGCCAGCCTTTATCCATATAAACTTCCAGTTAAAATAAAGATTGTAGTTTATCTTCTCTGTATCGGAGAATGACGTAATCTTGTATTCACACTGGGCGTTGGCAGAAATGAAGAATGAAGAATAAATAATGAAGAATGTGAGTAAGCGCATAACTCTGCACACATTCCCACAAATCGCTCTTTTTCTCTTTGCTTTATATTTCAATTCTTCATTCTTCACTCTTCATTCTTCATTTAAGATATTCGGGCAGTTCAATACCCTTATTGCGTGCGCGCTCAGCGTTACGTTGCTTTATGGTCTTGGCACTGTCTGCCTTTTGCTTTGTTATAGCTCCTGGCTTCTGTTTATAGAGAGGTAAGGCTTTAGGATTCCACGTCTTTGTCAAATCCCATTTTGCCCTACATTCTATTGGCTCGTTATAATAATATGTTTCCTCTGGCTGACGATTAGCAAAATAGTCACCAGTATCCCACTTTCCATTGCCATTTTCATCAACAAAAGCACGAATGTAGTACACACCTGGGGTTATGTAATAGAATTCTGCTGTTCCCTGCTCTACTTTCGATGTTGACACTTCCTCATCATTATTATCCAGCAGTTGCACATACGTATCAACAGCCTTTCCTCCTTCTCCAGTAAGGGACGGACTGATATTGATAAATAGGGATGCATAGTTTTCTATCTTTCCTACCTGAATACCCTGCTTATGTTTACCATTCGAGGTTCCATAGATATCTATGAAGGCAAGGGAATCTACCTCGAAGGAGTACTTCGCATCTTCTATCCAGTCGGTATATACTTCGCAACTTCTGTCCTTAATCGGAGTAATGGTGAATGGCGCCCTATACCACAGCGAATCCTGCTCTACATACAGGTGAACAGCGGTAGAGTCGAAATGCGCCAATGGGGAGGGGAACTTTATTTTTATCCCTCCATGAGGGGGCATAACAAGTGGTGCAGAGTATGTAACGTCGAGAGCCTTTCGAGGCATGATGGTATCAACCACCTCACCAGCTCCTGCCCTGCGCAGACGTTTTTCGAGCTCTTTCTTCCACTCTCCCCTTTTTTTCATCTCCGCCTTCATACGTTTCGCATAAGGATTCTTGGCGAGTATCTCGAGGGTGTCTGTAGTAAGACGTTGAACACCGAGAGTGTCTGTGATATAGGTAGTCATCTCTACTGTCAGAGTATCCTTATTGACGAGGGCTGTGTCCTTTAGCCAATAAGTGACGGTATCGGCCTTTAGCGAATGTTCTATCACAAAGGGGGAATCTGCCTTCCTGCCTTTAGCAGTCGCGTGTGGCGTATTCAGCAGTCGGATTGTCGGAATAATCGGAGTTTTCTGGGTAATATGAGTCTTCTGATTAGTCTGATTGAGTGTCACAGGAGCCGTAAAGAAAAGCGTAAAGAAACGCTCGTCCGTACGGTCTGCCTTCAGGAAATAACGGTCAACAGCCTCATGGTCAAAAGCACGCAGGACTATATCGTCAGGCATAAAATGCGTGTAGCCCGTCAATATTATGTCCTTTATGTGGTTCTTATCTTGCCATACTGTATCCTGTCTTACATCGGGTTTGCATGTAGGCACAATTATATCGTGGCTGAATGCCATTTTCTCACTACGCTGAGTGAAACGATAGTCGCCGTCTGCATCCTGTATAGCCCCGATGGTATAAGAACCTGGTGCCACACCCCGTATTATGAAATGGCCACGAGAATCTGTTCGTGCCACTCGTTTCATAAGTCTGTCTCGTTGTGTCTTTACAGTATCACGAGAGGTAACTATGCTGTCATCCTTGGAATATAGTCCGACGAGTATTCCCTTGACGGGCTCCAAATTGCTTGCCTCGAGCACATAACCGCTCACTTCGAGTGTGTCGATAACACTTCCTGTGGAAAAGGCATAGGTATAGTTACCCAAGGGATTGCCTTCGTTGTTATCCTCGATAGCATCACTGAAGTCTATTGTATATGTAGTATTAGGAATAAGCGAATCAAGCAAATTCACATAGATATTCCTGCCTCTCACCTTTATTTCTGGTTGTTCGTGTTGCGGAGGCGACACCATAACCTTCTCGCTTGCCGACTCTACCTTAACGAACTCGTCAAAATATATAGCTACCTTCTTTGTATTAACGTTAATGGCGTTTTCAGCTGGAGACGAACCAAGAACACGAGGCGGTTTTTCGTCATACCACCCTCCGTCTGGCTGTCCCATACGTGCGCAGGAGGAGAACAAAATGAAGAGTGAAGAATAAAGAATGAATACACATACGTGACGAGCGCAGCGATGTAATGAGAGTAAGCGCATAACTCTACACACATTCCCACAAATCGCTCCTTTTCTCTCAGCTTTATATTTCAATCCCTCATTCTTCATTCTTTATTCTTCATTCTTTATTCCCAACAGTTCCTCGATGTGCTTACGATTGTTGGCAAGGCGCGGCACCTTATGCTGTCCGCCAAGCTTGCCCTTGCTGCGCAGCCAGTCTTCAAAGAGGTTGTGGCGAGCCTTCACTATCTTCAGACACACCATATTGATATCCTTGAAGCGCTTAGCCTCATAGTCGGAATTGAGCTCTTGCAGTCTGCTATCGAGGATTTTGGCAAATTCGTCGAGGTTTTCTGGCTCCTTGCTAAACTCTATGAGCCACTGGTGATGGGGCACCACGCCCTCGCTCCTAAATACTGGAGCTGCTGTGTATTCACGCACCTGAGCACCTGTCTGCTGGCAGGCATACTGCAATCCCTTCTCGGCATTATCCACTATGAGTTCCTCGCCAAAGGCATTGATAAAACTCTTAGTTCTGCCTGTAATGATAAACTTATATGGCTTGACGCTCGTAAACCTGACCGTATCGCCTATCATGTAGCGCCATAATCCGCTCGACGTGGTGATTATCATAGCATAGTTCTTGCCTGTCTCCACACCCTCGATAGGCACCACCTTGCTCTCATCGGTCAGTAATCCGTTGTCGTCTATTGCTTCCATAGGTGCAAACTCGTAGAACACGTCATAGTCGAGCATAAGCATCATGCTGCTGTCTGTCGGGTCGTTCTGCAAGCCAAAGAAGCCCTCAGAGGCATTGTAGGTCTCCATATAGTGCATGTCGCTCTTGGTGATGAGCTGTTCATACTGCTTACGATAAGGCGTGAAGGCTATTCCTCCATGGAAGAACACCTCAAGATTTGGCCACACCTCCTCCAGATGCTGCTTGCCTGAGAGTTCCATCACTCGGCTGAGTACCGACATCATCCACGACGGCACACCGCTGATGTTGGTAACGTTGGCATTAAGGCACTGACGCGCTATCATCTCACGCTTGCGGTCAAACTCCGATATGAGTGCCGTCTTCTTGTCTGGCACACGCACGAGATTCACCAGCGGATTGATATTTTCGATAAGTATAGCCGAAAGGTCGCCCACGAGCGAGCCCGCCACGTTGTAATTAGGACTATGTGAGCCTCCTAATATAAGTGCCCTGCCGTCAAACAATCGAGACTTCGGATTGTTTTGCAAGTAATAAGCCACAGCATCATTGCCTCCAGCATAATGCGTATATTTCAGGCTGTCTTTGCTTACGGGTATGAACTTCGATTTATCATTAGTAGTGCCCGATGATTTGGCGTACCACTTTACCTGTCCCCTCCACAAGATGTTTTTCTCTCCATGACGCATACGGTCTATATAGCCTTTCAGCTCTTCGTATGTGTTTACTGTTATCTTGCTGCGAAATTCCTCGTAAGAAAGGGACTTTTTCATTCCCCTCTCCTTGCCATACAAAGTGTCGCTTCCTATGGATACGAGACGACGAAAAACAGCCTCTTGCAACTGCACAGGCTCAGAGAAGTGCTTCTCAAGCTCTCTTTGACGCTTAAGGAAGTAAAGTGATGCTATTGATGTGATACTCATCTTTTCCTTGTTATTATCGTACAAAGATAGTGAGTTTTGGTAATATGCGGAAATTTATTAGGTAAATTTAACGGTTATGGCAGTTGCAGGCACTACATCCGCACGTATCACAACCCTTGCCGTCCTTACAGCAATCCTTACAGCACGCATTCCTGCCCCCGCCACGATGTATGTAGCGCAGGACAAGAAAAAAGGCTACTAATACTATAGCCAGCAATATCCATGATTGAACATTCATTTCAGATTGTGAGGTTATGAGGTTATGAGGTTGTGAGGTTCTTAGGTCATAAGGTGATATCACCTCAAAACCTTAAAGCAACGCGACCTGCAAACCTTAAAACCTTAAAGCAAAGCGACCTTAAGACCCTACACCTAATTGTATTGCCTGATAAATAATGAACGCCACAACATAGGCTATGGCACACTGCCCGCAGACCACCATGAGAGCGTCGCGATTGCCCAGTTCACGCCTTATGGATGCTATGGCAGCAGCACAAGGGGTATAGAGCAGACAGAACACCATGAGCGAGAATGCTGCAGCGGCTGATATTACGCTGGTGAGTGCCACTCCGCCAAAGAGCACCTCACACGTGCTCACTACACTTTCCTTGGCAAGGAAACCACCTACGAGGGCTGTTGCCACGCGCCAGTCGTTGAAGCCCAAAGGCTGGAAGATTGGAGCCACTACTGACGCCATATGTCCCAGCATACTATCTGCCTGGTCCTCCACCATGTTGAGACTGAAAGAGAAGCTCTGCAAGAACCATATTACGATAGTGGCACAGAAGATGACGGTAAAGGCTCTCTGCAGGAAGTCACGCGCCTTTTCCCAAAGAAGCATCAATGTGGTGCGAACTCCTGGCAGGCGGTAGTTGGGCAGTTCCATAACGAAAGGTACTGCCTCACCCCTAAAGACTGTGCGCTTGAGTATCAACGCAACTATAATGCCTACCACTATGCCTAACGCATACATTATGCACATCACCCACGCAGCATTGTCGGGGAAGAAGGCTGCGGCAAAGAAGGCATAGATTGGCAATTTTGCCGTACATGACATGAAGGGCGTCAGCATAATAGTCAGACGGCGGTCGCGCTCCGAAGGCAGGGTTCTGCTTGCCATTACGGCAGGCACTGAACATCCGAAACCCATAAGCAAAGGCACGATGGAACGGCCTGACAGTCCCAGTCGGCGCAACGACTTGTCCATTACAAAGGCTATGCGAGCCATATATCCCGAATCCTCCAGCATACTGAGGAAGAAGAACAGTATCACGATGATAGGCACAAAGGTTGCTACAGAACCCACACCAGCATACACACCGTCGATGACGAGCGAGCGCACCGAGTCGTTAATATCCCACGACTGCAGCGTCTCGTCGCTCACGCCCGTAAACCAGTCTATCGTCTCCTCCAGCCATTCCTGCATGGTGCCACCGAGAACTTCGAACGTCATCCAGAAGATAAATGCCATTATCAGGGCAAAGGCTGGCAGGGCTGTCCACTTGCCCGTAAGTATCCTGTCTATGCGCTGAGAGCGCTGAGACTCCTTGCTGTTGCCTGGTTTCACCACCGTCTGGCTGCAAAGCTTCTTGATAAAGCTGTATCGCATATCCGCCATAGCGGCAGCGCGGTCCATACCGCGCTCCTCCTCCATCTGGCAGAGGATGTGCTCAATGGTTTCCTTCTCGTTTTGTGACAGTCCGAGACTGTCTGCTATTATGGTATCACCCTCGGCTATCTTTGCTGCCGCAAAGCGCAATGGTATTCCTGCCCTCTGGGCATGGTCTTCCACAAGGTGCATTATGGCATGCAGACAACGGTGAACCGCTCCCCCATGCTCCTCTGGACTGCAGAAATCCTGCCTTGCAGGCTTTTCCTGATACTTCGCCACATGTATGGCGTGCTCTATCAGCTCGTCAACGCCATGATTCTTGTTAGCCGCAATAGGCACAACAGGTATGCCCAGAAGGCGTTCCATCTCGTTCACGTGCACCGTGCCGCCGTTGCCCTCTATCTCGTCCATCATGTTGAGAGCAAGCACCATCGGTATGCCCAGTTCCATGAGTTGCATGGTGAGATACATATTGCGCTCTATATTGGTGGAGTCAACGATGTTTATTATGCCTAACGGCGCACCGTCGGGGTTGCCCTTGCCCATAATGAAGTCGCGACTTACTATCTCCTCTGCGCTGTAGGGCGACAGACTGTATATGCCCGGCAGGTCGGTAACCTCGGTATTAGAACGTCCACGTATGCTGCCACTCTTTCTGTCAACCGTTACGCCTGGAAAATTGCCCACGTGCTGGTTGGCACCCGTCAACTGGTTGAAGAGCGTGGTCTTGCCGCTGTTCTGGTTGCCTGCGAGGGCAAATCTCAGCACCGTGTTCTCTGGCAGGGGGTGCTCGTGCTTTGAATCATGGTAGCGGCCGCCCTCACCGAGTCCTGGGTGGGGAGACTGACTCACCGAGCCATCCGACCCTACCCCTTCCCTCCCAAAGGGAGGGCGAATTTCTCCTCCCATTTGGGGAGATTGGGAGGGGGTCACTTCTATCTTCTTAGCATCGTCCTTCCTCAGCGTAAGCGTATATCCCTGAACAGTCAGCTGCATAGGGTCGCCCAAGGGCGCATACTTGTCAAGCGTCACTTCCGCACCAGGTATCACACCCATATCGAGGAAATGCTGGCGCAGCGCACCCTCGCCACCTACAGTTTCAATCTTTGCTGTCTGTCCTATCTTTAAATCTGAAAGTTTCATTCCTTTTTTTCTTTTGCGAATGCAAAAGTACAAAAAAAAATCTATACTTGCGGTGTTGCTCCTACCTTTATTGCACATTAAGATGTGAAATTACCTACTTATGATTACTCTCTGAGCCGTATTGTCTATGTCTGTATTATCGCTGGTAGCTTAAACTTTCAATGAAATAGTCAAAGTAGTCAAAGTCAAACTTGAAAATGGAAAACGCCATTTCGGCTCACTATTAAACAAATATATATATTTATTATAATAGTGGTACTTTTTGACAATGCGAAAACCGACTTTGACTTTGACTAACTTGACTAACATGACTATTTTCTGCAAACTGTTGACGACATAGCTAAGCAACAGTCCGCCCTTGCTAAGCAACAGCCTGCCCTTGCTAAGCAAGGGCGCTCTACCGCTTAACAACAGCATCAAGAGCACTCTGTCAGACTTCAACAAAAAGGAATCCCGACCGTGATTTTAAGAAGATTTTTGAGCCGTTAGGCAAACAATTGTAAAAAAAATTGTAACTTTGCCGAGGAAAAGTTAAGGGTTAAGGGGGTTAAGAGTTAAAGGTTAAGAGTTAATAGTTAAGAGTTAATAGTTAATAGTTAAAAGATAGAAAAATATGATTACAATTAAGAATTATGAGGAATTTGCCCAGTATGAGGGCAAGGTTCTGGGTACGTCAGACTACGTTCAACTTACCCAGGAGCGCATCAACCTGTTTGCAGACGCTACGCTGGACCACCAGTGGATTCACGTTGATACTGAAAGGGCAAAAACGGAGAGCCAGTTTGGCACTACCATAGCCCACGGCTACCTTACTCTGTCGGTATTGCCTTATCTGTGGAACCAGATTGTTGACGTGCAGAACGTGAAGATGCTCGTCAACTACGGCATAGACAAGATGAAGTTCGGACAGCCTGTGCTGAGCGGTCAGAGCCTCAGCCTTACAACCAGCCTGCAAAGCATTGCCAACTTACGTGGCGCTGTGAAGACGGAGGTGAAGTTCACCATGAACGTAAAGGAGACTGGCAAGAAGGCTATTGAGGGCATTGCTATCTTTATTTATTATTTCAATGATTAAGAGGTTTTAGGGAGTTCTAGGCTTTACTAGGCAATTCTAGAAATTCTAGGACTTCCTAGGCTATCCTAGGCTATCCTAGGTTTTCCTAGATTTTCTATAAAAAAAATAGCCAAGTCAAAACCCGATGCGGGGTTTTGGCTTGGCTACTTCTATTGGCTGTATATCAGCAGGAGTTATCTGCAACAGGTAGTGACGATCTAATCCGCCTTTCTTTATGCCGCCTTTCTTTATGCAACGCATGGCATGGTTGATGTATGTCTTCTCAAGCAGGTTTGCCACGAATCGTGCATTACCCCAGGTGTTGGCATCACGCACAGCGTATGCCTCCTCTATTATGGTGCGATACTTGCGCCACGCTGCCTTGGTGAACTCATAACCGTACTCAGCTACCCTGCGCCGGGTGATTTCAAGAAGTTCATCGACGGTGAAGTCCTTAAACTCATATACGTTGGGGAAACGGGAGTTAAGACCTGGATTAAGCTCAAGAAGCTTCTTCATCTCGTCTTTATAGCCGCAGAGCACTATGGCTATGTCGCGCTGCTTCTCGTCTGACAGGATATCCATGAGCAATGGTATGACGAGTTTGCCAGGGTCCCAGGGGTTACTGCTGTTAAGCTGGTAAGCCTCATCTATCATCAGCACACCGCCCTGTGCTTCCTCTATTGCCTGGCGCACTATACGCTCTTCATCACCCCAGCGAGTACCTACAAAATCTTTTCGGCTACATAGCACCACATGACCTCTGCTCAAGGCTCCTGACCTTCTGAGCAGCGAGCCCATTATCTTGCATATTGTGGTCTTGCCCGTGCCGGGCTTTCCGTAGAAGATGCTGTGAAGGGAAATCTCGTGAGACTTGCCCTCGGGGTTCACCTTCTTCATCATCTTGTTATAGCGTGAGAGCATCGTGAGCTGTTCTATGCGCTGCTTGATGTCGTCGCAGCCCACCAGTTTGTTCAGCTCTTCCCTGGGGTTGAGGATAGGCGACAGTATCTGGAACTTCGCCTTCGGGTCACGTACCAGCAGCTCTTCTTCATCGTCAGAATTGAGCTCATGGCTGAATGGCGCAGGACTGCTGTCGAGGTCATCGTCGTCGTCATCATCATCGACATCAAGGTCGATATCGGTGTCAAGGTCGGTATCGGTGTCGGTGTCAGTGTCATCGTCATCATTCTTTACAGGATTGCTGTCAGCATCGCTGCAAGCATCTTCGCCCATCTTGTAGATGAGGTTGTTGAGCATCTCCTCGAAGTCATTGTCTTCTTCTTCCTTCTCCTCCTGTTCAGGCTCTGCCTCTTCCTCTTGTTCCTCCTGCTGTTCCTCTATGCGGCTCAGTATCTCGTCTGCCGCCTCCTTACCCAGAAAGTAGCTTCTGTCGAAGTCCTCCACCTTTACGAGTACGTCTCCCGTTTGCGAGAGCAGGTTTTTAACATCTATGCCAGCAGAAGCGACACGGTCGGTATAGCGGGGCTTCAGCACGTTTCTGATATAGTTGTTCATGTCATCGATGGTCCAGTTGGTTATCATTCCTGTGTTATATCCCGTCCTGATGTCGCTCTTCAGTATGACTTCCGCAAAGGTGCTGAGGGTCATGTTCTCCACCTTCATCCAACTGTACATATAGCGCACTATCTCGGAATAAGACAGGCAGCCTGTCTCTTTCCAACTCTCCAAGGGAAAGTAGACGCGCAGCGAAGGGTCTGCCTTGAAGAGAGCGTCCACCTCCTGCTCCGTTCCCACCATGAATATCACTACTCGAGGGCTGTTGCACATAACGTTCCATAGCAGAGCCTTGAGTATAGGCTCTCCCTTGGGAGTTGACAGTATGCCGATGTTGCGTATGAAGTAGAACTCGTTTTCCTGCCTTTTTATTCCGAACATCGTGGATAAGAGGCTATCTGAAGCGTCGTTTGGAGTAAACATTTCCCTCACCTTATGGTAGGGGTCGGAGGGAGTGAGGTCGTCATAGAGCGTGGCGCAGTCTATATCATACTTCTTGAAGTCCCTGAATGCAGCCTGTTTCAGGTGAGTTACCGCCTGTATCATCATGGTCATCGACTTTACCCTGACGAGGTAGTTATTGCAAAAGCTGATGGGGTTTGGCTTACCCTCTTCCAGCAATCCGTCAACCATCTCCCACTGCTTGCGGCGCACTATCCAGTGCCTCAGGAGGTACATACCAGGCAGGCGGTGGAAGTAGCTGGAGCACCATGCAGGTGCCGCCTCCCTGTTAAGGCGCTGCGCCAAAGCCACCTCGGGTGTAATGCCCTTACACACCTCCGTACTCTCTATGTGCAGCTTCATTTCATCCTCATATAGTAATTCATCCATTACTATAAAGTTCACCTTTATGGTCTTTATCATCTCTGCCCTTCCCTTGTCGGCAGGCTTGATGATATTGGCGAGCAGGGTGTATTTTCCCTCCGTCCACGGATACCAGATGCCTATAATGGCATCAATACATCTTTTTTCTACTACGTAGGAGTCTGAATTTCTCTTCTGCTGGGTATATCCCATTAGTGTGTAGCTGTCATCATATAGGTAAAAATCGCATAGTGTGCCTTCGGGCAGTGCCTTGCCCGTCTTCATTATTACCCGCAAGTCGCAGGGGTTATACATGGATTCATTATTTTCGCTACCATTTGTAGCAAACGTGTTGAGTGTGAAGTAGTATTTGTTTTCCATCGCAATATATAGATTGAGAATTGAGAACTGAAAATTAAAAGATTAAAAATTAAACAAAAATTGATAGTTAGAGCGTTGGACTACACACGTTACCTGACCTTAGCTAAAGCTCAGGTTGCAGAGTTGTAACAATAAGTCAAAGAGCGCAGGAGAGCACACAGAGTTTCCTTATGGGGGAAATCTGGGTTCCGTCTTTTTTAAAGGGTTAATAAATTAGTGATGATTAAATGATTATTTCCTACCTTTCATTTGTCGGTATTGAATTAATGAGTGTCAGCAAAGCTGGCTCATGGTGCTTTAGCAATTTGCGGGTGCAAAGTTAGAAATAAATTGGAATATGAAAAACAAAACCGAAAAAAACTTTTCGTCTTTAATGTTTATTAACTTTTCAACTACGGCTAACAGGCACTCTTATTTCAAGGACTTGTCTATCTCCTTCACGAGGTCTTCAAGCATCTTCCTCAGGCGCATCTCGTTTGCAGGGGTGAAAGCCTCCTCCTGACCTTCCCCTTCAGGGGAGGACAAATGTAGAGAGTCTGACTCTCCCACTGAAGAGGAGATTTGGAGGGGGGCTTGTTGGGTGGGGGTTATCTCCTCCACCTTCAGGGCGAGATATACGTATGCAGGGAGCTTGTCGCCTTTTGCTTTTATATAAGCATAAACGCTCACATGGTGCCAGTTGTCTGGTGCATCGTCATACTTCCTCATGCGGAATGACACTACGGGCATATCCCTTTCTCCCTCGTCCACGCGCTTGCGCACGTCATACTCCGTCATTATGTCGTCGGGGTGGATTAATGCCTCGTAATCTGCCATAGAGAGGCCTTTGCGCGGTATGAAGTCGCCCGACACATTATATACCCACATACGCTTCACATTGATGGCAAGCACATTGCAACCCGTCAGCGTTATCGCCATGTGGGCTATAGCCCTGAACTCCTTCTTCAGGTTGCTCGTACTGCCTCCTCTCATGATAAAGACAAGGGCTATGATAGAGCCTACAAACAGCAGCAGCATTGCCACTATGGCTATTATGTCGAGACTCGTTGCACTTTCCTCGTATGTAGCATCAGTTGTGAGCCATTTATCTACGAGGGGCTTATAGTGTCCCAGAGTCTGCATGCGCAGGAACTGCTTGTCAATCTCGCTGAGCAGCACAGAGTCGTTGGACATAAAGCGGAACTGCCCTTCAGATATATCCACCTCGTCAAGGACTATCTCCTTCTGCAGATTGAAGTTCTTTAACTGCTTCTGCAATGCCACCTTGCTCCACACGTAATACTTTATCTTGCCCGAGAGGATGTCGGAGAGGGCGTTGTATGGTTCGCACGGCATGAGTATAGGCTTGTCGTTTACGGTAACTATGTAGTGCAGGGCATAGTCGCCATAATTAACGTGTATGGTGTCGCTCTCGTCAAGCATCTCTATGCTTCCCATAGCAGGTGTATTACTCAGGCGCGCCACGCAGAGAGGATAGTCCGCCAAAACGGATTTTCCGTATTTCACTCCATAGAGGTCATCGGGCTTTCGTATGTCTATCATCAGCTGCGCCTCTCCCGAATACAACATCCTCTTGGCTTGCTTCCAGTCCACCATGCGTATCTCGTAGGGCACGTGTATCTGGTTGAATATATTTTCAACCATCTCCACAAGGAAACCGTCTGCCTGCATGTTGTCGTTGCGGAAGGAATAAGGGGCGAAATTCCAGTCGCACACTATCACGAGCGGATGCTTCTTTGTGTAGCTTATGCCAAGAGGCTTAGCCATAGAGGAAACTGCTGGCAGCATAGACAGGAGGAACATGAAGATTATCATCTTCAGAGACTTGCCCGCGCTCTCTCTCCAGTCTCCGCTTAAAATCTCCTCTGCCAGACGTTTTATCTCCTTTAGCTGGGGGATGAAACCTCTCCCCACCCCTTCAATGGTCTTTGCACCCCCTTCGGTTCTTGCGCTCTGCGCCTGAGCACCTACTGGAGCGCAAGAACTGTGAACTGTGAACTGTGAACTGAAAAAGTGTTTAGAGGGGGTAGAACTGTGCTCCGAGCTCTGCTCGCCTGAGAGCTTCGCTCGAAGAACTGAGTACTCCACGCCGCACACCACATACGCCTTACCGTAATCGTCTGTTATGGCCTGCATGCTTACGTCGCACTGCTGCAGGTGCTTCGTCACTACATTTCCACCACCTTTTTTCAGCTTTTTCACCTCGCTGTGTATCGTCTGGAAGTCCTCATCGTCATAGAACCTTGAAAACTCAAAAGCACTGTATTCCTCCTCCACCCTTCCGTCGGGCGTCATCCACGCATAGCTGTCCTCCTGAATGTCATACACCCATACCCTCACGTCGTGAGACGAGAGCACAAGGTTCATCTGCTCATTCACATCGTTGAGAGTGGTATGCGAGTAATAGGTGCGATAATACTTTATCAGGAAAACTATAGCCGTCAGTATTACAACAACCCCGACCAGAGCCCCCAGTATATACAGGTAGAGGTAGCCATTCGACTCCTTCTCGGGGTTCATCCAGCGCACCTTCATGGCGTCTATGCTGCCCTGCTGTTGCATGGACAGGCATACGCTGTCTATAGCATGCAGCAGCTCTGCATCATTCGACATATATCTGTACTCCGCCGACGGAATGTCCGTAGGCACCAGCACGTAGTCCTTTATGTCATATTTCCTCATCAGCCACTTCAGCATCACCGTGTTCCACAGCGCCCCGCCTTCCTCGTTGCTCACCATATCGAGTATCGCCATAGCCATGTGTTCCTCCACGCTGATAAGACTATCAGGCATACCTGCATCCACGAGGGCGTAGTGGGATATACTTCCCTCTCTCACATGTATCTTCCTTTTGCAAAGCTCGGATATTGTAATATGCTTCACGCTGTCTCTCCTTGGCACCATCAGACTTGTCTCAGCCTGTGTTATCGTAACATTGCCAAAGTTTCCATACTCAAGGAATGGACCTATCTTGGTGGCAAACGTCAATGTAGCACGTTTAGCCTCCATATCCCTGTAAACGGAGTCCTGGTCGCACAGCTTTACTACAAACGGCAAACCTAAGCGCCTCATCACCTCACGTGTCAGCTCTACATCAAACCCGTCAGGCTCCCCCTTGCTGTTTACGAAAGAGTACGGCCATTTCTCCCACGCGTCCTCGAAGACGAGCGGGTGCTCCGCGGTGTATCTCTCCTTCAGGGCGTCAGACGCCGCCAGCCTCGCGCAGCAACAGGAGAGCATAACCCCCAGCAGCAATGTAATATGGTGCCTAAAGCGCATCATCCTGCAAAGGTAAACATATTTTTTGAAAAAAAAGCACAAGGAAGAGAAAAATGTAAGTTTGGCAGCTAAGCTGCCGCACGCAGTTACTTAGCAAGGGCATACGGTTACTTAGCAAGGACACGCGGTTACTTAGCATCCGCGTGTGGGTGCCAAGCGTCCGTAAACTGTTTTTCATGGCGGCTATTTACTCAATCACTCAATCCTTACATATATATAGTAGGATTGAGTGATTGAGTAAAATATCTTGTCGCGGGGGACAATAAAAAATCAATGTTTCACCTTCACGTGCTTAGCCTGCTTCTTCCACTTGATGTAACCTGCTATGGCTATTATGACGTAGAGCCCGTAGAGCAGAGCCTTGAAGGGGATGCCCTTGTGAACGTAAAGCACGCAGCAGACTACATCCACCACTATCCAGAAGAGCCACTGCTCAAGGTATTTCCTTGCCAGCGCCCACAGGCCGACAAAGGAGAGGGCATTGGTGAAACTGTCGAGCACGGGCACGGTGGAGTCCGTCCAAGTGACCAGTACGTAATAGGTTGCCGCCCACGCAACGAAAAAGAAGACGGCGGCAGACAGGTATTTCTCACGTGGCATATAGACTATGGGCAGGGGCGCACGCGACTCCTTAGTGCGACGGAAACGCCAGAAGAGCCAGCCATAGACGGCGGCAAGAGTGTAGTAGCACGCCATGCCTGCATCGCCATAGAGCCCGTGACGCCAGTAGAGCACCACATCGAGGGCGGGCATCACTATGCCAACGGGCCACAGCCATATACTGGCATGATACTCGAGCCATATATACAATAGCCCGAGTATCGTGGTGAGTATGTCGAGATAGTCTAACAACATTGTTATGAGGTTCTTGCTCTGGCAAGCCAACAAGTTGGAGCGATGAGGTTATTCCACCTAAAAATCTAAAAGCGAAGCGACCTGAAACCTAAAAACCTAAAAGCGCAACGTAACGTTGCCCATCATGGTGAAGCCTGCCATAGGGATGAAGCCTATCTGGTAGTAACGGTTGTCGTTGGGGTGGTCGCCATAGTCCTTGAGAATGGCTGAATATACCCAACCGCTGGATGCATAACGACGATTGAAAATGTTGTTGAAGTTCAGGCCGAAGATGCACTCCCTAATGTATTTTTTTGGCTTCAGGGTGTAGTTGACCTTAACATTAGTAACGCTGTAGCATGGCAGTGAGCGGTCATAGTTCTCGGTATTGTCAAGATACTGACGAGAGACGAAGTTGGTGTGCCATGTAGCGCGTATGTCCTTCCAGTGGAAGTTGATGAAGCCGTTGAGTATGGCCGAGGGTGAGAAAGCGAGGGTGGAGTTGTCGTAGTGGATGGTTTCATAGACATCGTCTTTCCAGTCCACATTCACCTTCTCGTCGAAGTCCTTAATCTTATTCTTGCTCAGGGCGGCATTACCCTCGATGGAGAGCCACTCTAAGGGTGCCACGCCTGCCTGCAACTCTATGCCCATGCGGTAGGAATCCTTGATGTTGGTGGTGAGGTTTTCGCCTATGTCGCTCACCTCTCCTGTCTGCACGAACTGGTCTTTATAGTCCATATAGTAGAGGTTGATGCCAGCGTGCCACTTGCCGGCAGTATAGGTGTAGCCTAACTCGTAGTCGAGCAATCGCTCGGGTTCTGGTGCAGGGTAGGCACCGTTGTCGGTAAAGTTGTTGCGCTCGGGCTCGCGGTGGCTCATTGCCACAGAGCCATACACACGATGTCCGTCAAGATGCCATGAGAAGCCTGCCTTTGGATTAAAGAAGTCATACTTCTTGTTGATGTCGAGCCAGTGCTTTTGTGCATCCTCGGTGTACCTGTCATTGTAACCGTCGGTCCTGTAGCCCACGTGGCGATACTGCATATCGGCAAACACCTCCCACTGCTTACTGATTTGATATGCTGCCTTGAGATAGAAGCTGGCATCAAACTTATGGGCATCGCTATCATAGTATTTGTAGTCGCCGTTTGATAGATACTTCTGACGTACGAAGTCATTAGCAGTATAGGTAACATAACCAAAGTGGTTGCCGTCAAAGTTCTGAATAGAGAAGCCACCTATTACGTCCCAGTTATCCTTCTTGTAGTTAGCATTCCACACAATGCCGTAGGTGTGCTGGGTGAGTCCCTTCTGGCGCACGAAATCGGTTTTCTTTATATTATTGCCATTGTCATCAGTGGCAATCATGCCAAACTTGTAGAGTTTGTTGTTGTAGCGGAACTCATCATAATATCCGTGTCCGTAGGTATAGTGGAGCGAAGCCGTAGCCACCCAGTAGTCGTTGATGTTCCATGATGCAGAGAGGATGTTGTGGTTCTGCCAGAAGTTGTCGGTGGTCTTCTCCCACAGACTGCCGTCTGCCATCTTATAGCGCTCGGTAAGGTAGTTGCCGTTGGCATCTTTCACAAACAGCCCGTCGTCACCCGTCGCCAGTTTTTCGTATAGCGTGTTATATCTGCCCAGCCCTACGTTATACATATCCTTGTAGCCATGGATGCCCGTCTTGGCATTATAGGTCCATGAGCCGTCATCGTAGCTGCCGTCCATCAATGAGTAGTCTCCGTTGCCTGCGGTAACACCGTTCCACGCCTGACCTGTGCGCTCGAAGTTGCCTATGTTCTTATAGCGTATCTGGAAATTTTCCTTCATCCACGTCACACCTCCATAGTAACTGCCACTGCGACCTGATGTGCCGTGTATGAAACCATCGGTGTTGGTCTGATGATAGGCACCGTCGATTATCCAGTGGTTGCCTAACAGTCCTGTGGAAAACTTACCACCAAAGTTGAAAGTGTTATACGAGCCGTATGAGAATGACACCTCGCCACCAGGACGCAATGACGGCGTAGCACTTGAAAGGGCTATAGTACCGCCAAAGGCACCATCGCCATTGGTAGAAGAACCCACACCGCGCTGTATCTGGACACTGCCTAAGAGCGAACCGTAGCTGTTCATATTTGCCCAGAACACACACTGGTCTTCAGGCGAATTGAGGGGCACACCATCCAGCGTCACATTGATGCGCGAATCACCCGCACCACGAATACGCATATAGGTAGTACCTGTACCCAAACCGTTCTCGCTCCATGCTATCACGCCTGGCGTCTGGGCAAAAAGGAATGGCAGTTCCTGACCCGTCTTTGAAAATTCCTGAAGTTCCGACTTCTTGATGTTGGTAATGGCAAACGGAGCATTCTTCTGCGCTCTTACACCGCTTACCACAATTTCCTGCAATTTCTCCACCTTGGTAGAGTCATAACTTGCAGCATTTTTTTGCGCATTTGCAACGGCAGCACTCGTCAGTACAGCCATCATCAAAAGATTTTTCTTCATCTTTTTACCTTATTTGTAATTAATTTTTACTTTCGCAGGCTCAAGTTTCATTAGGTGTCAGGTCTCAAGGTCGCTACACTTTAAGGTTTTAAGGTGATATCACCTTATGACCTAAGAACCTCATGACCTTACAACCTCACCGCTCCAATTTGTTGGCTTGCCAGAGCAAGTTCCGCTCTGCGCCTGAGCACCTACTGGAGCGCAAGAACCTCACAACCTCATAACCTTACAACCTAAGAAGTAGAGCTTTTGCGAAACTTCATAAAATAAGGGGGGAGCATTTTTATCATTCCCTACGGCAGCATTACCTGCATCAGGTAGAGGGTATCATCTCAGCCCACGAACTCGTGAGCACCCCTTGATAAGCATTTTGCTAAATCGGGTGCAAAGTTACTAAAACGAGAGCAAAACACAAAATAAATTCGTTTATTTTTGATTTGCAGAGTGCAAATAACTTATCTATGGTTACAAAATTTTGCTTAAGCGAGCGAGAAAGTAAAGAATTTCTTTTGTTTTTTCTGCTTTTTCTTCCCAATGGATTATTCCTTTTGGTATGCTTACAAACCATTTTGTCATTTTTTGATAATTATTTTTTGATAATCATAAAAAAACATTATCTTTGCAGAAGAAAAGAAGGGAGCACACCTATGACAACGGCATACCTAAACAAAGAGAACATAGCACGGAGCACTGGCGAAGTGGAGTATCACCCCCTGCGCCCTTTCCTGCCCGAGAACGCAAGGGTGCTGTTCCTCGGCAGCTTTCCTCCGCAAAGGAAACGGTGGTGCATGAACTTCTACTACCCAAACTTCCTTAACGACCACTGGCGCATAGAGGGGCAAGTGTTCTTCAACGACCGCAACTACTTCGTTGACACTGAAAACAAGCGATTCAGGATAGAACCAATAGTGGATTTCTGCCAGACCAAGGGCATAGCCTTCTATGATACCGCCACAGCAGTACGCAGGCTGAAAGACAATGCCTCTGACAAGTTTCTCGAAGTGGAAGAAGCCACCAACATCGCTGCACTGCTACGCCAGTTGCCCCACTGCCGAGCCATCGTCACCACAGGCAAGAAAGCCACTGATACCATCTGCGCTGCACTCTCCATCCCTGTGAAGCCCAAGACTGGCTGCCACACCACCATTCCTCACACATATAACAACGATGGCAAGCAACTGATACTCTACCGCCTGCCGTCGTCATCGCGTGCCTATCCCCTTGCCTTTGAAAAGAAAGCTGCTGCCTACCGCCAGATGTTCGACATGCTGCTCACCACTTCTTCCAACTGTGGCTGAAGAAAGTTTCGATGAAAGTATCAATATTTCAAAGATTATGCCTGTCTCTATCCCCCCATGGAGCAGGCTTTTCTGTTTGCAAAGTTACTGCTTTAAAGCAAGGGGAACAAGAATCACGAGGTTTTTAACATTGAAAGGGAGCGAAGGGGGGTAAGAGGCGTTAGTTCTGCTTGCAGAAGCAGTGGTTCTACATGCAGAGGCACTGGTTCTACATGCAGAAGCAGCGGTTCTGCAACCAGAGATTTACAGTCCTTGTTAAGCTGTTGACTATCAATATTTTGCCAATAGTGTAAAATTAGTAAGAATTTCCTTGCTTTACTCTTGATTTTTTATTCTTCACTAAAAATCACAGGCGGGGTTTTTAACACTTTGTAGCCTTGCATAGGGTGCAACCTATTCACTTATTCAACTATTCACTTATTCAGTAGGACAGGAAGGTTTTTCAAAATACACAAGAAAAGCTATAATTAATTTTTTATATTATATATATTATTTAATAATATATATAATATAAACCTCCTGTAAACCTAAAGTCCCGAAAACCTTCCTGTCCTACTGAATAAGTGAATAGGTGAATAACTGGTGTGACAGGTCGGTGAGTTAGGGGAATGTATCTCTGAACAAAAAAGTGGCGGTTTCGCAATGAAACCACCACCTTTTATCAAGTAATATGAAATTCTGATTCTCGTTTAGTCGGCAAGCTTTGCCTTGATGAACTCGCGGTTCAGACGGGCGATATTAGCTATTGACTCGTTCTTAGGACATACTGCCTCGCAGGCGCGAGTGTTGGTGCAGTTGCCGAAGCCCAGTTCATCCATCTTAGCCACCATAGCCTTAGCACGCTTTGCAGCCTCTGGACGGCCTTGTGGCAGGAGGGCGAGCTGGCTTACCTTAGATGATACGAAGAGCATAGCCGAACCGTTCTTGCAGGCTGCTACGCAGGCTCCGCAACCTATGCAGGTAGCGCAGTCCATAGCCTCGTCGGCGTTCTGCTTCGGTATGAGGATGGCGTTGGCATCCTGTGCCTGACCTGTGCGGATAGAGGTATAGCCGCCAGCCTGAATAATCTTGTCGAAGGCATTGCGGTCAACCATGCAGTCCTTGATGACAGGGAAGCCTGCTGAGCGCCAAGGCTCAACGGTGATTACGTCGCCGTCGTTGAACTTACGCATGTAGAGCTGGCAGGTAGTAGCTCCACGCTCGGTCTTGCCGTGTGGGGTGCCATTGATGTAGAGTGAGCACATACCGCAGATACCCTCGCGGCAGTCGTGGTCGAAGACGAATGGCTCCTTGCCCTCGTTGATAAGCTCTTCGTTGAGCATATCGAGCATTTCGAGGAATGATGTGTCATCAGGCACATTCTTCATTTCATGCGAATCAAAATGTCCCTTTGCCTTAGGACCATCCTGCTTCCAGTACTTTATTGTGAAACTTATTGATTTTGCCATAGTTGTTTGGTCGTTTGGGGAATTAGTCGTTTAGTCGTTTGGGGATGTTACTTTTTTTTCAGAAGGGTATATATTCCTGCGGTTGCATTCTATTCTTTATTGCACTTATCAAGGAATTGAGCTGTTTCCATACAGCTGTCAGTTTCTCTGAAATCTCATCGTATTGTTCCTGACTTATATATCCCAGTTTCATACACATTATCAACTGTGTCTCTACCTCAGACATAGAACCAGATGAAATACGAAGGAAATGTACCTTTTCTCTGTCTGTTCCTCGTGCGTAGCCTTCAGCAATATTCGATGGCACTGACACTGCTGCACGACGCATTTGCGACACCAATCCAAACATTTCTTCTTTTGGAAAGTTCTTGGTAATCATATAAATTTCTGATACCAATTCAATGCTTTGTTGCCATACACGCAAATCTTTATGCGTCTCCATCAGTAATATCCCTAAACGACTAAACGACTAATATCCTAATTTGCTAAATTAATTCTTATAATTACGGGTTTGTACCTTGATGATTTCATACTCGAGAGGCTCTTTGACAAGCTCAGGTGCCTTGGTGTCATCGCCCTGATAGTCCCAGGCTCCTACGTAGAAGAAGTGCTCGTCGTCGCGCTTTGCCTCGCCTTCCTCGGTCTGGTGCTCCTCGCGGAAGTGTCCGCCGCATGACTCCTCACGATGGAGGGCATCATAAGCGATGAGCTCGCCCATGAGGATGAAGTCGCGCAGGTGGATAGCCTTGTCAAGCTCCACGTTGAGACCTTCCTTTGAGCCTGGCACGAAGAGGTTGGTATCGAACTCCTTGCGCAGTTCCTTCAGCATCTTCAAGCCTTCCTCCAGTCCTTCCTTGGTTCTGCCCATGCCCACGTGTTCCCACATGATATGGCCGAGCTCCTTGTGGATAGAGTCAACAGAACGCTTGCCCTGGATGGACATCAGGCGGTCTATCTCCTTCTCCACACCCTTCTCTGCTTCAGCAAACTCAGGCAGGTCGGTAGAGAGACGTGGCCAGAGAGCCTGGTCGGCAAGGTAGTTCTGAATGGTGTAAGGCAGCACGAAATAGCCGTCGGCAAGACCCTGCATGAGGGCTGAAGCACCGAGACGGTTAGCACCGTGGTCGGAGAAGTTACATTCGCCGATGGCGAAAAGACCAGGAATGGTGGTCTGCAGCTCGTAGTCAACCCATATACCGCCCATTGTGTAGTGGATGGCAGGGAATATCATCATCGGCTTGTAATACTGCACGCCGTTCTTCTCGCAAGCCAGCTCGCCCGGATTAACGTCGGTAATCTCCTCATACATGTCGAAGAGGTTGCCATAACGCTGGCGTATCTCGTCGATGCCGAGACGCTGTATAGACTCAGAGAAGTCGAGGAACACTGCAAGACCAGTGTTGTTTACGCCAAAGCCCTTGTCGCAACGCTCCTTTGCGGCACGTGATGCTACGTCACGTGGCACAAGGTTGCCGAAGGCTGGATAACGACGCTCGAGATAGTAGTCGCGGTCTTCCTCTGGTATCTCCCAGCCCTGCTTGGTGCCTGCCTGCAATGCCTTGGCATCCTCCAGCTTCTTTGGCACCCAGATACGTCCGTCGTTACGCAGTGACTCTGACATCAGCGTGAGCTTAGACTGGTTGGTGCCGTGAACGGGGATACAGGTAGGGTGAATCTGCACGTATGAAGGATTAGCAAACATGGCACCCTTACGGTACGCCTGAATAGCAGCCGTACAGTTACATCCCATAGCGTTGGTTGAAAGGAAATACGTATTGCCATAGCCACCTGTTGCTATGACAACGGCATTGGCAGAGAAACGCTCCAGCTTGCCCGTTACGAGGTTCTTGGCTATGATGCCGCGGGCGTGGCCGTCAACGATTACCACGTCCTCCATCTCATAGCGGGTGTAGAGTTTCACCTTGCCTGCCTGCACCTGACGTGAGAGTGAAGAGTAGGCACCTAGCAACAGCTGCTGACCTGTCTGACCCTTAGCGTAGAAGGTACGGCTTACCTGTGCGCCACCGAAAGAACGATTGGCAAGCATACCGCCGTATTCGCGAGCAAATGGTACTCCCTGTGCCACGCACTGGTCGATGATGTTGTTGCTGACCTCAGCAAGACGATATACGTTTGCCTCGCGTGCACGATAGTCGCCACCCTTTACTGTATCATAGAAGAGACGATATACTGAGTCGCCGTCGTTCTGGTAGTTCTTGGCTGCATTGATACCACCCTGAGCTGCTATGGAGTGAGCACGGCGTGGTGAGTCCTGTATGCAGAAGTTGAGCACGTTGAAGCCCATCTCGCCAAGTGACGCAGCGGCACTGGCACCTGCCAGACCTGTTCCCACCACGATGACGTCGAGCTTCAGTTTGTTCTTAGGGTTAACCAGGCGCTGGTGAGCCTTGTAGTTGGTCCACTTCTCAGCTACTGGTCCCTCTGGTATTCGTGAATTTAATGTTTTTGCCATAAAGATTTTCTTATTATAAAATGTTTTTCATTAGCAACAAGTAGCGGCTACCTTGCAACACTCGGCGGCACCGTCACAGCAGAGCGACGGAGCAATGCCGAAAGCAAATGCCAGCACCACCACGAGGAAGCCGAGCATGAGCAGAGTGGTGTAGATAAGGCCGATGAGCTTCCAGCGGAAGAACCATGTCTTGCCATTCCAGCCGAAGGTCTGGATAGCACTCCAGAAACCATGCGACAGATGGAACCAGATAGCGCAAAGCCATACGATGTAGAGCACAACAAAGACAGGATTAGAGAATGTCTCTACTATCCATGCGAAGCCGTCGGCTGGTCCGTGAGCCAAACCTTCCATTCCTACCAGCTCGGCAAACATCATGTTGTACCAGTAATTGTAGAGATGAAGGATAAGACCCAGCAGAATGATAATACCAAGAACAAGCATGTTCTGTGACGCCCACTCCACCTTTTCAGGCTTCTCTGTTACGGCGTAACGGTCTTTGCCACGGGCTGCTCTGTTCTGGAAATTCAGAATGAAGGCATAAACGATGTGAATCATTGCCAGGGCAGCCAGACCTATGGTAGCAGCAACAGCGTACCAATTGGCTCCCAACAACTCACATATCAGGTTATAGCCTTCCTTTGAAAACAGTGCCACAATGTTCATGCAGCAGTGAAAGGTAAGGAACAGGATAAGTGCCATGCCAGTAACCGACATTACGACCTTCCTTCCAATTGAAGAGTTAATTAACCACATAATGTTTTTGTTTATTGTTTATGAATTTGTTTTGTTGCTTTTTTATGGTTTTGAATACCTCTGCTCATTTTCGACAAGACAATATTCAGCGACAAAATTATACAAAAAAAGCGAAAACACAAAGCAAAGTAACCACAAATTAAAAAAAAATCCTTACTTTTGCAACGAAAATAACACCTCAAGGGTAATTTTGAAAGATGAAACTGTACTACGATGTCATAGTTGTCGGTGGTGGACACGCTGGTTGTGAGGCTGCTCATGCAGCTGCCATGATGGGTGCCAGGACGTGTCTCGTCACGATGGACATGAACAAGATAGCACAGATGTCTTGTAACCCCGCTGTGGGTGGAATTGCCAAGGGACAAATCGTGAGAGAGATTGATGCACTGGGCGGAAGCATGGGCATAGTAACTGATGCTACGGCTATACAGTTTCGCATGCTCAACAAGTCGAAAGGTCCTGCCATGTGGAGCCCTCGTGCGCAGTGCGACCGTGGCAAGTTTATATGGAAATGGAGAGAAATTCTTGACCATACTCCAAACCTCGACATCTGGCAAGACCAGGTGGAGAGCCTTCTCTGTGAAGAATCCCACAGGGTAACTGGTGTTAAGACCATTTGGGGTTGCGAGTTATATGCTCCTGCAGTTATCATCACAGCGGGCACTTTTCTCAACGGACTGATGCACATAGGCAGGAAAATGGTGCCTGGAGGCAGGTGTGCCGAACCAGCAGCACTCCACCTGACTGATAGTATCAATGCACTCGGAATACGTTCAGCAAGAATGAAGACTGGCACACCAGTGCGCATAGACAAACGGTCAGTGCATTTTGAAGATATGGAGATACAACCTGGTGAGGATGTGAAGAGCCTGTTCAGTTTCATGACTGAACATCCAGGTTACCCTTGTCATCCAGAACTGTCCGAGAAGAAAGGAACTGCTGCCCTACCCCAACTACCTTGTTGGACATTTAACACCACACCAGAGTGTCATGAGATTCTGAAAAGTGGTTTGGTAGATTCGCCTCTCTATAACGGGCAGATTCAGTCCATCGGTCCGCGATACTGTCCCTCCATCGAAACAAAACTTGTAACCTTTGCTGACAAGGACCACCACCCTCTCTTCCTTGAACCAGAGGGAACTGATACCAACGAAATGTATCTGAACGGTTTCTCCTCATCACTCCCGATGGATGTGCAACTTGAGGCTTTGAAAAAAATTCCTGCCTTGAGAGATGTAAGGATTTATCGCCCAGGCTATGCCATAGAGTATGATTTCTTTGACCCTACTCAGCTGATGCACTCCCTCATGTCGAAGAAATGCGATGGACTGTTCTTCGCAGGACAGGTGAATGGCACTACAGGATACGAGGAGGCTGCAGGACAAGGACTGGTAGCAGGCATCAATGCAGCATTGTATGCAGGACACGTGGGCAGCTCCCCTGCCCTTTCGGCAACAAGTACACAAATTCCTACTTTTACCCTGCATAGGGATGAAGCATACATCGGTGTGCTTATTGACGACCTCGTTACAAAGGGCGTTGATGAACCTTATCGCATGTTTACCTCGAGAGCCGAGTATCGAATATTGCTCCGTCAGGATGATGCAGACACTCGCCTTACCAAGAAAGCCTTCGAAATAGGACTCGCAACAAAAGAGCGCTACGAGTGGTGGCAGGAAAAGCAGAAAAACATTGATGCAATCGTGGATTTTTGCAATCAGACTAACGTAAAGCCTAAATACGTAAACAGTATGCTCGAACAGCAAGGCTCTACCCCACTCTCCGTTGGATGCAAACTTCGCGAGCTCATCGCTCGCCCAGGCATAAACATCTGGAATGTTGCAGAAGTGACACCAAAGCTAAAGGCTCTGCTCTCCACTACTTCTAATCGCAACAAAGAAATAGCGGAAGCAGCGGAGATTCAACTCAAATACGCTGGCTACATAGAACGAGAGAAAATCACAGCAGAAAAGATGCACCGACTGGAAACCATACGAATAAAAGGAAATCTTGACTACAACGACATAAAAGGACTTTCTACCGAAGCAAGACAAAAGCTTACAGCCATTAATCCTGAAACTTTGGCACAGGCATCGCGCATACCTGGTGTTTCACCATCGGATATAAACGTAATGCTCGTGCTCATGGGCAGGTAATAGTCATTACCTTGCTGCACCGCACAACAACAAACAATTATCCGACTAAACCGATAATTATAATACACTATGAACAATCCTAAACTGATTAACGCAGTAAGATGTATTCCAGATTATCCCAAACCTGGAATAATGTTTCAAGACATCACACCGCTGTTCTGCAGCAGCGAGTGCCTCCGCATTATGCACGATGAAACCGTAGCACTCTATAAAGACAAAGGCATCACTAAAGTCGTGGGCATAGAGAGCCGAGGCTTCCTTCTCGCCTCGTCAGTGGCACTCGACCTCAACGCCGGTGTGGCAATCTGCCGTAAGAAGGGTAAACTGCCAGGCAAGGTCGTAGAGGAGAACTTTGAAAAAGAATACGGCAAGGACACCGTTTGCATGACCTATGACGCGATAACCAGCGATGATGTGGTACTTATTCACGATGATTTGCTTGCTACTGGTGGCAGTCTGAAGGCAGCTTACGACCTCGTAAACAGATTCCATCCCAAAAAGATTTATATCAACGTGATTATCGAACTTAAAGGCGAGGGACTGGACGGGCGCAAACTGCTGGAAGAGATTGCCGATGTCACCGCGTTGATACAAGTATAAAGCGTGTTTCACGTGAAACATTCACCTCTCCTGAATGACTAAAAAAGACGATAAAGAACGCATTGAGCGACTGAAGCAGATAGTGGCATCAATGCCCGACAAACCTGGTTCTTATCAATATTATGATAAGGACGGGATAATCATCTATGTAGGCAAGGCCAAAAGCCTCAAAAAACGAGTATCTTCCTATTTTCACAAAGAGGTTGACCGATACAAGACAAAGGTGCTTGTATCAAAAATATACGATATTACGTACACTGTCGTAAATACAGAAGAGGATGCTTTATTGCTGGAAAATTCGCTAATAAAGAAGTATAACCCAAGATACAATATTCTCCTAAAAGATGGCAAGACATATCCCTCTATCTGTATCACAAACGAGCCATTTCCTCGGATATTTAAGACACGTACAATAAACAAAAAGTACGGCACATATTATGGTCCCTACTCCCACATCGGGAGCATGTATGCTGTTTTGGAATTCATCAAGAAACTGCTCAAACCACGCACCTGTCGTCTGCAACTAACGAAAGAGTCGATTGAAGCGGGGAAATTCCAAACTTGTCTGGAGTATCACATAAAAAACTGTAAAGCCCCATGTGTAGGAAAACAGTCCATGGAGGAGTATCGTGAGAGCATCATGCAGGCAAGAGAAATTCTCAAAGGCAACACAAGAATGCTCAGTCAGCATATATACGAGGAAATGATGAAAGCATCGCAAGAAATGCGTTTTGAGGACGCTGAAGAACTGAAGCGAAAATATATCCTGATAGACCAGTTCTGCGCCAAGAGCGAGGTTGTAAGCCACACCATAACAGATGTCGATGTGTTCGCTATGGATGCCTCCGGAGATACCTCTTTCATCAACTATATGCACGTAAAAAACGGCACGATAAACCAATCGTTCACCTATGAATACAAGCGTAAATTAGACGAAACAGACGAAGACCTTTTACTAACAGCTATAACCGAAATAAGGGAGCGTTTCCACTCTACTGCGAAAGAAATAATCGTGCCTTTTGAACTCGATTGGCAGATGGAAAACGCTTCATTTTTTGTCCCACAACGAGGCGACAAACACCATTTGCTCGAGCTCTCATTGATGAACTGTAAGCAGTATCGTATAGACCGACTGAAACAAACAGACAAACTGAATCCCGAGCAGAAATACACACGTTTGATGACAGAATTGAGAGACAAACTGCAATTGCCTAAACTACCCTATAGAATAGAATTGTTTGACAACTCTAATATCTCTGGTAGCGATGCAGTAGCAGGCTGTGTAGTGTATAAAGGCATGAAGCCTTCAAAGAAAGACTATCGTAAGTACAATATCAAAACTGTTATTGGTCCAGATGACTATGCCTCTATGCAGGAAGTTGTAAGGAGAAGATATGGTAAAAACATTTTGGAAGGCGATGCACAACATAGCGAAACTGACAACGATTTTCCTGACCTGATAATCTGTGACGGCGGCATTGGACAAATGCACTGTGTTCAAGAAGTTGTTGCAGGAGAGTTAGGACTTAACATTCCTATTGCCGGACTGGCTAAGAACGACAAGCACAGGACGCAGGAACTGCTGTTTCTAAAGCAAAATGTTTCACGTGAAACACAAGAAGAAAACATTCCTTACAATCCTATAAATTATGACTGTGTTACTGTGCAATTAAAGCCAGAAAGTGAGTTATTCAGAGCCCTTACGCAGATGCAGGACGAGGTTCACAGATTTGCTATAACATTCCATAGAGACAAACGCTCTAAGCACGCTTTACATAGCGAACTTGACGACATAAAAGGCATTGGTCCGAAAGCCAAAGATGTGCTTCTTAAGACTTTCAAGAGCGTAAAAAAGTTGCGTGAAGCTGTAAACTCTGATGACGGAAAGAAAGAAATAATTTCCGTTTTGGGAAACTCAAAAGGCAACATAATCATCAAATATTTCCAGGAAAAATCATCATAGCTATGGTTATAAAAACAGAAAAGGTATAACCTGCTAATCACATCTAAAAAGAACAGAACAAAACAACTCTAAAAAAGACATGGAAGAACTTAAAAACATCATCGCAAAAGCACCTGAAAACGATACTCTCGAGGTAAAGAAATTCCTCTTCGGAAGTATAGAATATACGACTCTAAAATGCACTGATAGCGAGCAGTCGGTAATGGCATTTGTAGAACAAGTAAACAAGTGGGATAACGAACGACCAGACCTACCCCACCCTGCCACGATTTGTGTATATCCTTGCTTCGCAGATATTGTAAATCAAACTCTTGAAGTTGATGGTGTGGAGATAGCCTGTGTGAGCGGTTCCTTCCCCTCTTCACAGACATTTCCAGAGATAAAAATTGCAGAAACAGCACTCGCTATAAAGGATGGTGCTACAGAGATAGACATGGTTATGCCAGTAGGAAAATTTCTTGCTGGAGATGAAGAAGGGGTAATGGATGAGATACGTGAGATGAAAGCTTGCTGTGGTAGTAATATAGCACTGAAAGTGATACTTGAAACGGGTTGTCTGAAAACTCCAGAAAACATAAGAAAGGCATCTTTCCTTGCCATGAATGCGGGTGCAGATTACATCAAGACAAGCACAGGAAAAGAGAAGATTTCTGCTACTCCCGAGGCAGCATACGTGATGTGCAAATGTATTAAGGAATACTACGAGAAAGAGGGAAGAAAAGTAGGTTTTAAGCCCGCTGGAGGCATCAACTCAAGCATGGACGCCATTATCTATTACACTATAGTAAAAGAGGTGTTGGGTAAGGAATGGCTTAACAATAAACTGTTCCGTTTAGGAACCTCTCGCCTGGCTGAAATATTGATAGCAGAAATAGAGTAAAAGAGGCTGACAGACAAGAAAAAAGAGAGGTTACAACCCCCTCTCAATACAATAATCGAGGTAGGCTGTAAGACTGTTCTTTATAGCTTCATCCCCTACCCTTTCATTGACAAACAAGAGTGCATCGTCATGTAGACGGTGCATTACTTTTTTAGCATAATCAATGCCTCCCTTTTGCTTTACAAACTCTACAAGTTGTGCTCTCTCTTCTGGTGTTGAACTAAGGCTTTTCACCCTTTGTGCTATCGCCATTATCTCGTCATCACCAGCAGTCAAAATAGTATGTATAGCAGGCAGTGTGAGCTTACCTTCTGCCATATCATTTCCAGTAGGTTTGCCCACTTTTTCAGAGTCGAAATAGTCGAAAATATCATCGCGAATCTGGAAGATAATGCCCACCTTCCTACCAAACATACGAGCAGCCTCTATCTCGTCCTGGGTAGCTTCAACAGACAGTGCTCCCATAACACAAGCCTCCTCAAAAAGTGCAGCAGTCTTCTGTTCTATAACTTCATAATAAGTCTCTTCGCTGATAGCCTCTGAACCATTACTTGTAAGCTGAAGTATTTCTCCATTAGAAAGCGTCTGTCCAAGCCTGGACATAGACTCCATAATCCTGACATTGCCTGTCAAAGAAACATTCAGCAGAGCTGTAGAAAGTATGTAATCACCCACAAGAACAGCCACACGATTATCATAAATGTTGTTCATGCTACGCTGTCCACGACGCTTGTCAGCTCTATCTACGACATCATCATGAACCAAGGAAGCAGTGTGAAGAAGCTCAAGCCCTACTCCAGCACGATACGTCTTTTCATTAGCCTCTCCATATGCCTTGGCTATAAGGATTGCAAGCATAGGTCGCATACGCTTCCCCACCCTACTACGTATGTGGTTAAGCGCTTGTGCCAACGTACCTTCTGTATACGAAAGAGTATCATCAAACAAAGCATCGAAATGCTTCATATCTTCCTCAATTGGCTTACGTATGTCCGCTATGAAATCACGCATAATGAAATAGTAGAGTGCAAAATTACAAAAAAAGTTTGGGAAAACGGCAGTAAAGCCATGATAATTAAAAAATTATTTGTAATTTTGAGGGCGAAAATATAAAGCAAGAAAACTCATAGAAAAGAGCAAAACATGAATAAGAAGATATTCCTCATTGACGCATACGCCATTATATACCGAAGCTACTATGCCCTAATAAGGGCACCACGCATCAACAGCAAGGGACTAAACACAAGTGCCATAATGGGATTTCTCAACACCCTTAACGAGGTGATACAGAAGGAGAAACCCACACATATTGCAGTAGCATTTGACCATGGCAAGACGTTTCGCCACGAGGCCTTCAACGAATACAAGGCACAGCGTGAGGCAACGCCTGAGGACATAAAACTCAGCATACCTATTATAAAGGACTTACTGAAGGCTTATAACATACCCATACTGCAAGTAGACGGGTTCGAGGCTGATGATATAATAGGTACTGTAGCGAAGATGGCAGAAGACGATGGAATGGACGTTTTCATGCTTACCCCTGATAAGGACTATGCCCAACTCGTAACAGAGAAAATACACATGTATCGCCCTCGTCACGGTGGTGGATATGAGGATATGGGCCCTAAGGAGGTATGTGCCAAATATGGTATAGAATCCACTTCACAGGTGATAGACCTTCTGGGACTCATGGGTGACTCCTCCGATAACTATCAGGGATGTCCTGGCGTTGGAGAGAAGACTGCCGTAAAACTCATCAACGAATTTGGCAGCATAGAGGGACTTCTCTCTCGCACCTCCGAATTGAAAGGCAAGATGAAGGAGAAAGTGGAAGGTTCTGTGGAAGACATACGCCTTTCAAAATTTCTCGCTACCATTCGTCAGGATGTTCCCATCACTACCCCACTCGACCAAATGCTTGTGCAAGAACCCAACAAAGACGAGTTGCGCAAAATTTTTGCCGATTTGGAGTTTAAGAAGTTTGCAGAGAAACTTTTGGGTGAAGAAACACCGAATGTAAACAAAGTTACACAAAAGCAAAAAAGTGTTAACATTCAACCCTCTCTCTTTGCAGAATTTGAAGACGAGGGGCAAGATTTTTTCAAAAATCAAAATCTCAGAGGGGAATCCGAGGCATCTATAGAGGTTCAAACTATTGAAAATGAGGAAGAAGCGGAGAAAATAAGCGAGAAAATTTTGTCAGCGAAAAAATTCGTTTTAGACATAAAAGCTACCTCAAGCACTGGAATTGATGCAGAATTGGCTGGTGTGAGCATCGCTTTGGACGAAAAGCAGGCTTTCTACTTCCCCATGCCCTCTCCTACCCTATCTATTATAAAAAAGGTGTGCCAGGATGAGGAGAACACCATCATCATGCAAAATGCAAAACTCATCATCGAGGTGCTCAGCAAAAATGATGTTGAGATAAAAGCCAAAATATGGGACACGATGGTGGCACACTATCTTATCAATCCTGACCTTCACCATAACAAGGAGTACATGGAGGAAATCTTCTCCCCCACCCGAGCTGCAAAAATATTCTCATACAAGGAGCCTTACGAGCAACAGTTGAGAGACAGCAACATGGAGAAACTTTTCCTCGAAGTGGAAATGCCACTCGTGCCAGTCCTTGCTGAAATGGAGATGAACGGAGTAAGGCTCGACACAGCAGAACTTGCCAGAGTGCAACAAGAAATGAACCAGCGTGCCTCCCAGATAGAACGTGAGATATACGAACTGGCAGGCGAAAGTTTCAACATTGCATCACCCAAGCAAGTGGGCGACATTCTCTTTGGCAAGATGCAGATAATGGAAAAGCCTAAGAAGACAAAGACAGGACAGTTCGTGACATCGGAAGAGGTTCTCCAGCAACTACGATTCAAGAATCCTATCGTGGGCAAAATACTCGACCATCGTGCTCTCAAGAAACTTCTCGGCACATACGTTGAAGCCCTCCCACGTCTGATAAACCCAAAGACTGGACATGTGCATACCTCTTTTAATCAATGCGTTACAGCAACAGGGCGTCTGTCTTCCAGCGACCCCAACCTGCAGAATATACCTGTTCGTTCTGAGGATGGCAAAGAGATACGCCGTTGCTTCATACCCGAACCTGGCGAGGAATTTTTCTCTTGCGACTACAGTCAGGTGGAGCTTCGAATCATGGCAAGCCTTTCAGGCGACAAACACATGATTGATGCCTTTCTTAGCGGGCACGATATCCATGCTGCCACTTCAGCAAAGATTTTCCACAAGTCCATTGACGAGGTTACTAAAGACGAGCGTCGAAAGGCGAAGAGTGCTAATTTTGGCATCATCTACGGCATCTCAGCCTTTGGTTTGGCACAAGGGCTTGATATAGACCGTCGTGAAGCTAAAGAGCTGATAGACGGCTATTTCCAGTCGTTTCCCGAGGTGCAGGAATTTATAGAGAAATGCAAGGAGGAGGCTCGCCAGAAGGGCTATGCCCAAACCATCATGGGAAGGAGGCGCTATCTGCCTGACATCAACTCAAGAAACGGCACAGTGCGAGCCTTTGCCGAGCGTAATGCCGTAAATGCTCCTATACAGGGCACAGCTGCCGACATCATGAAAATAGCCATGATACGAGTATGGCAAAGACTGAAGACGGAAGGACTGAAGACAAAAATGATACTTCAGGTGCATGACGAACTCAATTTCTCCGTGCCAACAGAGGAGAAGGGTAGGGTAGAGCAAATAGTAAAAGAAGAGATGCAGAATGCCTTCCAGCTTGCAGTGCCTCTCATTGCTGATGGCGGATGGGGCAAAAACTGGCTTGAAGCACACTAAACCAGCAAGACATATCACAACACAAAATAAGTCAAACAACTAAAGAAACGACAAAAGACTATGATTTACGATTTCAAAGCTCTTACGAGCAAGGGCAAGGAACTTGATTTCGCAGAGTTCAAGGGCAAGGTCCTGCTGATTGTCAACACAGCAAGCAAGTGTGGTTTTACACCACAGTTTGAAGGTCTCGAGGCACTCAACCAGAAGTATAAGGACAAAGGTCTCGTCATCATCGGTTTCCCTTGCAATCAGTTTAAGAATCAGGACCCAGGCTCAGACAGCGAGATAGAAGGCTTCTGCCAGCTCAACTATGGTGTCACCTTCCAGATAATGAAGAAGACTGACGTCAATGGCAGCGAGGCAAACCCAATCTTCGAGTACCTCAAGACTGAGGCTCCTACAGAGGAATATAAAGGTCTGAAAGCCAAGGGTATGGCTATGCTCTTCAAGAAGATTAGCACAAGCGTAGAGAAGGATAGCGACATCAAGTGGAACTTCACCAAGTTCCTTATCTCCAAGGATGGCACAGAAATTAAGCGCTATGCTCCTACTACAGACCCAAAAGACTTCGAGAAGGACATTGAGGCTATGCTCTAACCTCATTTTCCCCTATAAAAAAGCACTCCTTCGGAACGGTTTCGAAGGGGTGTTTTTTTGCGCATTTTTAGTCGCTTTTTTCTTTGCCAACCTACCTATGTACCTGAATAATACTATTTCTTTTTTACGTCTATCTTTATCTGGTCGAAACCCTCGCCAAACACACCTATTACGGCACTCTGCGAGACAAATGCCCTTGTGTCTATCATCTTAATCAGTCGGAAGATATCAGCACTCTCGCTCCTTCTTGCCAGTATGCAGAGCACTTTACGCTCCTGACCTGTGTACCACCCGTGACCGTCCAGAATCGTCACCCCATGATCCATCTGCGTGCCTATGGCATCGGCTATCTCCTTCCATTTCGACGAGATTATCATGAACTGTACCGACTGCCTCCTGCGATTCATCAGGTAGTCGAGCATGAAGTTCTCCACAAACATGGTGCAAAGTCCGAACACCACCATATGGGCTCTCTGCAACATATCTCCAAACTGCGGAATAAGCAGACATGAACTGATAATCAACAAGTCGGTAAAGGTGAGAACCGTACCCAGACTAATGTTGCGATACTTGTTTATCGAAGCCGCTATGATGTCGGTACCACCCGTAGAACCACCTGATAAGAATACTATCGCCAAAGCCGAACCCGTCATAGTACAACCCAGTATCAATGCCATAAACTGCTGTTCCTCGCCAAGTATCTTCACGTAGTGTCCTGTCTCGTCAACAGGCATAAGTTCCTGAAACAATCCCAAGATGAACGAAAGCAGGCAGAAAGCATAAATCGTCTTCGAAAGAAATTTCCAACCCAGTATGCGCAATGCCAGCACGCCCAGCACCACGTTGATGCCGAAGAACGTGTATTCCACAGGAAAGCCCGTAGCATAGAACGCTATTGCCGAGATACCAGCCACTCCACCCGTCACTATCTTGTAAGGCAACAGGAAGATGGTAAAGCCCAGTGAATACAGTATAAGCCCGAGCGTGATAATCACGTAGTCGGTCAGATTTTTCATTATCCTCTGTTTGTTCAGCACTCCCTTATTTTCCATGGATGTATAAAAAGTTTTAGTTCTTACCTCGCAAAGGTACAGTTTTTTTCTTACAAAACAAACAAAAAAGCTACTTATTTCATTTTTAGAAATAGGTAAGCTAAAAAAGCTGCAAACAGATATGCATATTTGCATGTAAATTCACAGCTAAAAACTCTCTGTAGAACCAGTACCTCTGCATGCAGTTCCGAGCTCTGCTCAATAGTCTTTACACCCCTCTCGGTCTCCCCGTTTTCGGGGAGCAGAAACGCCTGAGCACCTACTGGAGCGCAAGAACCAATGGTTCTGCAGGTAGAACCAGCCCTTCTGCAGATAGAACCAATGCTTCTGCAGATAGAACCAGTGCTTCTGCAGATAGAACCAATGCTTCTACAGAAAAAATTTCCCAAGTTGGGGGAATACACTAATATCTCTAATTTTCAATATTCAATCTTTCAATTTTCAATAAAAATAGAAAGATACCTCACATAGGTCACTTAGCACCCTCTCACCCCAGTGTTTATGCGCCTTCACGCAAGTGAGGTGTCTTTAAGAAAGGTCACTTATAGGTCACTTCACCTCACATTTTCTAATTTCTAAAATGGGTATTATCCCACACTTATGGGATTTTGAGGGGATATTTTTGCTTTCACTTTACGATAATTTGTCAATATGCGGAATTATTTGTAAATTTGCAGGTTAAAAGATTGTATATAGCAACAAGGGCAATAAAAAGACTACTAATGATGGCTACAAGGCAAGACATACTCAGCATGATGAGGGAGCGCATCCTGATACTCGATGGTGCCACAGGTACTTACCTGCAGGGACTCAACCTGACGGAGGAGGATTTTCGTGGTGAGCGCTTCAGGGAGCACCCCGTGCCACTGAAGGGATGCAACGATGTGTTGTGTCTCACCAAGCCTGATGCTGTCATCGCCATGCATCGTGCCTACATAGAGGCTGGGGTTGACATAATAGAGACCAACTCTTTCAACAGCAACCGCTTCTCGCTTGCCGACTACGGTCTGGAGGACAATGTCTATGAGATAAGCAAGGCTGCGGCTGAGTGCGCGAGGAAAGCGACAGACTCACCCCCAGCCCCTCTCTCAGAGAGAGGGGAGCAATCACAAGAGACCTCACCGAATAACAATAGCATATCTGCTCTCCACCTCTCGGGGGGAGATGTCACCACTGGTGACAGAGAGGGGGTCGAGAGTAGGGTAGTCCTCGTCGCTGGCTCTATGGGACCGACGAGCAAGACCACCTCAATGTCGGCTGACGTGAATGACCCAGGGGCGAGGGAGGTGACCTTCAAAGACCTCTACGACACCTACTACGAGCAGGCTCGCGGACTGATAGACGGTGGGGCAGACATACTGCTGGTGGAGACCATCTTCGACACCCTCAATGCCAAGGCTGCACTGAAGGCTATCACAGACCTGGCTGAGGAGACTGGCACAGACATTCCCATCATGGCGAGTGGCACGCTGAGCGATGCCTCGGGCAGAACGCTCTCAGGACAGACCGTTGAGGCTTATTACGCATCCCTGAGTCACGCCAACTTGCTAAGCATTGGTCTGAACTGCGGATTCGGTGCCAAACAGCTGTTGCCCTGGCTAAGGCGACTCTCCGAGATAGCCGACTGTGCCGTCTCTGTTCACCCTAATGCTGGCTTGCCCAACGTGATGGGTGGCTACGACGAGACACCTGAAACCTTTTCCCAGACAGCACAGGAGGTGTTCAAGGCTGGACTGGTAAATATATATGGTGGATGTTGTGGAACTACGCCTGAACATATAAGAAACCTCTCCCTAACCCTCTCCGAAGGGAGAGGGGATTATAAGCCTCGTCCATTGCCTGTACCTAAGGCGATAAAGCCGATGAGGCTTAGCGGACTGGAGGAGCTTACTGTTGACAGTCGTATTATTACCCCTACCCTCGGGGAGGGGAATGGGGAGGGGGTCACCTTTATTAACGTTGGCGAGAGAACCAACGTGGCTGGTTCGGCTAAGTTCAAGAAGCTCATTCAGGCTAAGGACTACGAGGCGGCTCTCTCCGTGGCACGCCAGCAAGTGGAGAAGGGGGCTCAGGTGATAGACATCTGCATGGACGACGGACTCATTGACGGCGTGGAGGCTATGCGCACCTTCCTCAACCTCATAGCGGCGGAGCCCGAGATAGCTCGAGTGCCAGTGATGATAGACTCATCGAAGTGGGAGATACTCAGGGCAGGACTCCAGTGCGTGCAGGGCAAGTCGATAGTCAACTCCATCTCGCTCAAGGAGGGCGAGGAGGCATTCATCGAGAAGGCTCGCTACATCCACTCTATGGGAGCAGCAACGGTGGTGATGCTTTTCGATGAAGAGGGGCAGGCTGACACCTACGAACGCAAGGTGAGTGTGGCTCGCAGAGCCTACCAGCTGCTGAAGGGCATAGGATTCCCCACAGAAGACATAATATTCGACCCCAACGTGCTCGCCGTAGCCACTGGTATGCCCGAGCACGACGACTATGCGAGAGCCTTCATCGAGGCTTGTCGCACCATACATCAGGAGATGCCCGAAGTACACATGAGCGGAGGCATAAGCAACCTCTCGTTCTCCTTCCGTGGCAACAACAAGATTCGCCAGGCTATGCACAGCGTATTCCTCCATCACGCCATCGAGGCAGGGCTGGACATGAGCATCGTAAATCCCGCCATGACCACCCGCTACGAGGATATACCCGAGGAGATGCTCAAGGTGGTGGAGGATGTGATACTGAATAAAGACCCCTTCCCTGCCCAAAAGGGCATCCCTCCCCGTGGGGAGGGCAACAATATGCTTTCTCCAGCAGAGAGGTTAATAGAGTTTGCGGAGGAGATAAAAGAGCAACAAGGCAGTAATCGCATATCCTCTCTCCCCCTCTCGGGGGGAGATGTCACCACAGGTGACAGAGAGGGGGTCGGGGCTTCTCTCGCCTCCCGCATCTCCCAAGCCATGCTGAAGGGACTTACGGACAATATAGAGGCAGACACAGAGGAGGCTTACAAGGAGGCTGGCTCGGCACTCGGAGTGATAGACAACTACCTCATGCCCGCTATGGAACAGGTGGGCAAGCTATTCGGCGAGGGCAAGATGTTCCTGCCACAGGTGGTGAAGTCGGCTCGAGTGATGAAGAAAGCCGTAGCGGTGCTGGAGCCGTATATGAAAAGCCCCATCCCTACCTCCCCCGAAAAGGGTCGGGGAGAGGCAACATCAAGTTGTAAAGATAACACACAGGCTGTATCTCCCTCTCCCTTCGGAGAGGGTCGGGGAGAGGCTGGTTCTGTCCTCATGGCCACCGTCAAGGGCGACGTGCACGACATAGGCAAGAACATAGTGTGCGTGGTGACACAGTGTAACGGCTATGAGGTAGAAGACCTCGGAGTAATGGTTGACACCCAGACCATAGTGGATACCGCACAAAAGCATAACGTGGACGTGATAGGCTTGTCAGGACTCATAACCCCCTCATTGGACGAGATGATAAAGGTGGTGCAGGAACTGCAGCGCAGGGGCATGAAGACACCCGTGATAGTGGGTGGCGCAACTACCTCAGCCCTGCACACGGCGGTGAAGATGGCACCTGAATACCCTGATGGGGTGGTGATACACTCTCACTCTGCCGCCGACAATGCCGCCATCATTCGCCGTCTGCTTGCTGACGACCGCGAGGAGTACATAGCCGAGCAGAAGAACCAGCAGCGCATAGTGCGCGAAACATACTTCATGGAAAAGGCTGGCAGAAAGCCTCAGCTGAGCCTGAAGGAGGCTCGCCAGCGACGCCACCTGAAGAGGGTGGGGGAGGTAGCTCTACCAAAAGGCAACACCTCGTTCGACCTCAAAGTGAGGGTAGCAGACATCAGAGAGCGCATAAACTGGAACTTCTTCTACCAGGCATGGGGGCTGAAGGGCGACAACCGCAAGGGTGAGGAGGCAGAGAAACTGATGAAGGATGCCGAGGAGATGCTCAAGGTGATTGACGAGCGCATCACCCTCCTTGCCAAGGCTCGCATACTGCCTGCCAACAGCAACGAGTATGACGACATCATTATAAATAAGGATGGCGAGAAATATGCCATCAATATGCCACGAAGCCTCAAGGAGGCTGACGAGACTCTGTGTCTTGCCGACTACATCATGAGGGATGGCGTGGACTTCATCTGTCCCTTCGTGGTGAGTGCTGGCATAGGGCTTAAGACTCTGCAGGAGGAATACCGCAAGGACAACGACGAATACAGGGCTATGCTTGCCAAACTGCTCTGCGACCGTCTGGCTGAGGCTCTTGCCGAGCACCTCAGCGACCAGTTGCAGTGGGGCGACAGGCGCATAAGGTTCGCCTTCGGCTATGGTGCCTGCCCTGACCACAAACCCAAGGAGCAGGTGCTGCAAATACTCGGGGTGGGGGAGAAGGACGGCCTGTCGCTCACCGAGACCTACATGATAAACCCAGGCGAGAGCATCTGCGGACTGATATTCGCCAATACGCCGACGAAATACTTTAATATAAGTTGACTCAACTTTCGCAAGCTATGCTTGCTTGGTAGATAGAGGTAGTAGGAAGGAGATAAAAGAAGATAGAAGACAATTGAATACCCTAAAACTGACAGGTGGTATTGTCCTTTAACTCCTTATAACTCCAAAAGTTGAGCATTTGCGAAGCGGCAAAGAAGGGGAGGAGCGATATTCTTGCTCTGGCAAGCGTAGCGCATCTGCGCGTCCGATTACTCCCCCTTGGGGGGAGTTAGAGGGGGTTAATATAATAAAGAATGGAACAACAACAAAATAAAGTAACCTTTGCCACCAAACTCGGCATTATCTTCGCTACGGCAGGCAGTGCAGTGGGGTTGGGCAATATATGGCATTTCCCCACCACTTGCGGACAGAATGGTGGAGCTGCCTTCGTATTGCTTTATGTCATCATCACCTTTCTGATTGGCATACCTGGCATGATGGGTGAATTCATAATAGGACGTAACGGCGGTAAAGACCCTGTATCATCTTACAGCAAGGCTGGCGGCAAACGACTGTTTGGCATCATAGGAGCAGTAGGTGCGCTGGGTGGTGCGCTCATCCTTGGCTTCTACAGTGTGATAGCAGGCTGGTGTGTGTACTATCTCGGACTGGCTCTGACAAACAACGCGTTAGGTGGTCAGGAGCATATCTGCAACACTTTCACCCATCTGGTGGCACCAGACAACTATATGCTGCCCTGCATACTCTCCGTAGCCTTCATCTTGCTGACGCAGATGATAATAGTAAGAGGTGTGCGCAAGGGCATAGAGTGGGCATCGAAAATCATGGTGCCTACGCTCATAATGCTCTTGGTACTGCTGATAGGCGCATCGTGCTCCCTGCCCAACGCATGGGACGGCATACGATTCCTGTTGCATCCTGACTTCACCAAGATAGATGCCCATGTGATATTCAAGGCACTGGGCGAGGCTTTCTTCTCTCTCAGTCTGGGTATGACTTGTCTGTGCACCTATGCCTCATACTTCAAGGAAGATACCAATCTGCTGAAATCTACCGTCGAGATAACACTCATAGACGTAGCAGTAGCTATGATGGCTGGACTGATGATATTCCCTGCAGCCTTCTCAGTAAACGTGGAACCCGATGCTGGTCCAAGTCTGGTGTTTATGACTATGCCAAACGTGTTTGAACAGGCTTTCCCTCACCCAGTAGCATATGTAGTGAGCGTGATGTTCTACCTGCTGCTCACCATAGCGGCACTCACCTCTACCATCTCTCTGCACGAGATAGGCACATCAGTATTATCACAGGAGACACCTCTCTCACGCAGCAAGGCGGCATGGGTGGTGAGTGCCTTCTGTTCTGTCATAGGAATGCTGAGCGCCTACAGCCTGTCACATGAAGGCTACGGACTCTTTGGCGACACGTTCTTTGACAACATCGACAAACTGACAGCCAACATAATGCTGCCTCTGGGAGCACTCATAACCATGCTTATAGTGGGATGGATAATGCCAAAGGAAGTGGTGGTGAAAGAACTGACCTCGAACGGCCGCTATCCGCATCGAGCCTGGACAGTAAATACGTTCTACTTCTTATCACGCATAGCGTGCCCCATACTGATAGCATGCATATTCATGAATAAATTAGATATCATTTAAGAGAGATATAATATATATGAAGGTTACTGAAATAATAGCCAAGGCACAGGAGAGCGGCAAGGCACGCTTCTCCTTCGAACTGCTGCCACCGCTGAAGGGTGACGGGCTGCACAGCATCTTTGACGCCATCGACTCGCTGATGCCCTTCGAGCCCGCATTTATCAACGTTACCTCGCACCGCGAGGAGATGAAGTATGTGGAGCGTCCCGACGGACTGATAGAGAAGCACGTGGTGCGCCGTCGTCCAGGCACCACAGGCGTGTGTGCTCGCATAAAGCAGAAGTACGGCATCGAGGTGGTGCCCCACGTTATCTGTGGCGGACAGACAAAATACGACATAGAAGACCTGCTCATCGACCTCGATTTCCTCAGCATAAAGAACGTGCTCGCCCTGCGTGGCGATGCCATGCCAGGCACCCACCGCTTCGTTCCCCACGCAGAAGGCCATGCCCATGCCGAAGCCCTCGTCAGGCAGATAAGCGACATGAACAGGGGCATATTCCTTGATGCTGAACCCAACACCAACCACCGCAGTGACTTCTGCATAGGCGTGGCAGGCTATCCCGAGAAACACGTCGAGGCTCCCAACGACCTCACCGACCTGGGCTATCTGAAGCAGAAGATAGACGCTGGAGCAGAATACATAGCCACGCAGATATGCTACAGCACGGAGCGTCTGCTGAGGTTCAGAGACCGCTGTGCGCAGACAGGCATCAACGTGCCCATACTGCCTGGGCTGAAACCCTTTGCCACCAAGGCACAGCTCAATATTCTCCCCCAGACCTTTGCTGTGGATTTACCCCAACTGCTGGTAGATAAAGTGCAGGCATGCAAGGACAACGACGAAGTAAAGAAAGTAGGCATAGAGTGGGGCATAAAGCAGGGTGAGGAACTCCTACGCGCTGGTTTCCCCGTGTTGCATTTCTACACCATGACACGCACCCAGCAAGTGCAGGAAATACTGAAGGGATTGCTATAACTAAAGAGCTATAGCAATCCTATTTTTCCTTATACATATTCACCATCCAGCCAACAAGCGGAGACTGAACCTCCATCATTTCGTCGTTAGCCGTTATAAACTCCGAATACCTGTTGGGCCCCCATTCTCCGTTGGAGCTTACAAACAGTACGTTCTTCCCTCCTGCCCATGATGAATATAATAAATCCCACTTGCCAGTGATATCAGTATCGCAAATAGTCTCCCAATCTGTCAACACCTCCTCACCATCCACATGCACGCGCTTTCTTGATTTTAGCGTAACATGCCCCGTGAGGCTGCCGTCTGGCATGAAGGTATAATCTTCTCCCGAAAACGTAAGGTCTGACGACTGCTCACATTTCCATCTGCCGTATATCTTTTCCAGATATAGAGCCCTTAATTCCTTTGTCTTCTTTATTTCTTCCTCATTATGAGTAACGGTATCATGGTTGCACGATACTAAGGAAAGGAACAGACCTGCACAACCTACAAACACAAACAAAGCTACTAATAATTTTTTCATGATGAAAGAGTTTTTATCCTTAAAAAAAGAGATACATTATTTGCTATTTCCTTCTTAACAATCTGGCTGTTCTCAACGCTATGTTTTCTCGCAGGCAATTGCGGTACAGCCAAATTTCGCGAGAATGAAGATTACCTTCCTTGCCTATCAGTGGCGTAACATAATCCTTCCCCCTATAGCCTTTTACCAGCAACAGTTTCGTGGCAGGGTCGAGAGTAACAGTGAGGGTATCCTTGTCTTGCTTCACACCAAGTCGCAAAGGGGAGGGTTCGGTAATGAGCGTGGCAGGCACAGCGTCAGTGCGCCAGTTTACGGGATTTATGGCAAAGACGCCCCTGCCAAGTATCGGCAGAGCGCAGGTGGTGTCACGCACGGAATTATATAAGATTGTAACCCCCGTATCGTCAGTTCCCTTGGCAGGCACAATATAGCGAGACTCCCTTAGCATCTCTGCAGATACGGTTGCACCTATGACGTAGGCTCCCGCCATGCGCTTGTAAGTCTTGGCATCCATCTCGCGGAGCAGCTCGAGCAGAATCATTGCCCCCTGACTATACCCTGCCAAAACGAATGGTCTGCCTGCGTTAAGGTTCTTTATATAGTAAGCAAAGGCACGCTTAATGTCCTCTGTGGGTACAACCATTCGTGCGCGCGCCACGCTGTCACCAAGGGTGTAACTCTGTATGGAGCACTGGCGGTAGTAGGGAGAATAATAATTCAACTTGCCGCTGATGAGGCGGTCAACGCCTATCATCTCGCCAAGCATGGGTGCCCTCAGACTGTCGGCGTATGTGTCGGCATAATGGCATATCCCCCTGCCATTCTTGGCAAAATAGTCGCCCGTTTCTGTCGAGATGATATAAAAGACATCTGCCTCGGCACCACGATTGGTGATATACCATTGCGTGGAGTCGCTGTATGCAGGCTCCTTAGGCAGCACCTCGCCAAGGGCTACCCCCACATGAGTGCCACATGACACGAAAAAGAGGAACGACGCGTTCAGGACACAAAAGATTGTAAGTAAACGTGTACTGAAATTACTGTATGCCTTCATCTGTTATGCCTATATTACAGGTTTTATTCTTGAAATCCTCGAGGCTTACGAGGCAGTAGCCTTTGTTACCCCATTGCTTTCCGTAGGAGTTTTTGCAAACAAACTTTAGGTTACTTTCCTCTTTTACTCCCCTTTTTACTTCCCCTTTTACTCCCTCTTTTACTTCCTCTTTCATCCCTACGATAGCCATAGCGTGGTTGCTGCTTACACCTCCGTCCTTCGTCTTCTCGCCATACTCCCAATACACAGCATGCCCACGCCTTAGCGAGGCTATTACCCTGGTAACGATACTATCCATAGGCAGGTTCATATACTCATGGTGGTTATAATTGTCTGCCACTTCAAGCACAAACGGTCTGCCGTAAGGGTGATAGGGTACAGAGGCAAAAAAATGCCAGTGCTGGTAGTACATCACGCTTTCAGCAAACTGCAAAGGGTTATACCGCATGGAAAGGTAGTAGAAAGCGGGCAGACGACCGTCACGTGGTCTGGTAGTGGTGAACTGTGGCAACAGGTCAGTCATCTGCTCACGCAGTTCTTCGAGCGACTTTGCCTGAGAGGCGAGCAAATCCAGCTTACGTTCCAACACGCTGCTTTTCGTTATCTCCGTCTTCTCGTGCTGGTAGGGGATGAGACCGTAGGTATTGATAAGTCTCAGTGCTTCTGGTCCTACACCACGAAGGCTTATCTTGCCGTCGCCCACAAGATACCTGCGCTCCGTCTGCTCTGCCAGTTCCTTTGCCATAAGCCACTGGCGGGATAGCTGCACGCTGTCTCCGCGCTTTGCCGCTTCATGCTCAACACATTCCAGCATGGCGTATATCCAGCAAGCCGATGTCTTGCCCTGGTCATCACGCGCTCTCTTGTCTTGACAGGAAGAGAGAATGAAGAATGAGGAATGAAGAATGAGGAATGTGAGTAACCACAATCTTCCGTAAATCATTCCTTGCAATATCTTATTCTTATATTTCAATTCTTCACTCTTAATTTAATTCTTCATTGTCTTCAGCGCCTGTGCCAGTTGGTCTGGGCACGATGTGGGCTTTGCACCACAGCGTATTCCCTCAAGACGATTGATGGCATCATCAACCTTCATCCCCTTTACCAGGCGACTGATGCCCTGAAGATTTCCAGGACAGCCACCTACAAATTTTACTTCCTGCAATACGCCATTCTCTTCTGTTATGCGTATCACCTTTGAGCATGTTCCTTGTGTCTGATAGTCGTAAGTCATAATGTTTTCTATTTTCTAATTACTAATTGCTAATTACTAATTGTTCATTCCCCCCTGACCATTTGGAGCAGTTCCTCGCCCGTGAGTTTATAACTCATGTCGGTAGCTGCAAGGACGCCCGTGGCGAGGTTCTGTTTACGTTCGTGAAGGCGTTGTATCTTCTCTTCTATCGTACCCTGCGAAATGAGGTGATAGACGGTAACGGCTCTGCTTTGCCCTATGCGGTGGCTGCGGTCGGTTGCCTGTGCCTCGATGGCAGGGTTCCACCAGGGGTCCATGTGTATGACGTAGTTGGCACGGGTGAGGTTCAAACCCAGTCCTCCAGCCTTGAGAGAGATGAGGAACACGGGACATTCGCCCTTCTGGAAACGCTCCACCAGCTGCTGCCGCTGGGTGATGGGCACCGTGCCGTCTATATACAGATAGGGTATATTGGCTTCCTGCAGCGCCTTTTGTATCTGGGCAAGATAGGTGGTGAATTGCGAGAAGACGAGTACGGCGTTATCATTCCCGTTTCCGTCTATAATAGTCTGGAGCAGTTCGAGCAGGGCGGTGACCTTAGACTGACTGCAGGCGGCAAGCCTGAGGCGCGTTATCTCGGCAAGGGTGTTCATCGAAACCCTCTCCAGTCCGCCTGCCAGCAGCAGGGCTTCTGCCCGCTGGCGCATGGCTTCGTAGGCAAGCTGTTCCTCCTCGGTAAGGGTGACGTGCTGGTATATCTCTTCCTTCTCGGGCAGTTCGCGAGCCACCTTGTCCTTGGTGCGGCGCAGCATGAAGGGTTTCACGAGGCGGTCCAGCTGGTGTTGCACTGCTGTGTCGTTATTCTGCTCTATCGGTATGATGAAACGGCGGTTGAAATCCTCAAACGAGCCGAGCAGCCCAGGGTTGACAAACTGGAAGAGGTTCCACAGTTCGCCGAGGTGGTTCTGCACTGGTGTGCCCGTGAGCATGATGCGGTTTCTGGACTTCAGCTTCATGGCTACGGCGGAGGTCTTGGCACCGCGGTTCTTTATGATGTGCGCCTCGTCGAGACAGATGGTGTTCCACTGCTTGCTGGTTATATCTTCCTTCACGCTGAGCAGCAGCATGTAGGTGCATACTACCACGTCGCCTGCCTTGGCACGGCGGATTGTCTCATGACGGTCGGACTCGAAATTGAGCAGGCTGACATGCAGGGAGGGAGCAAATTTCTCAAATTCCGTCTGCCAGTTTGGGGCTACGGAGGCTGGTGCTATGACCAGTGCAGGACCTTCCTCTGCCTTCGAGAGCAGGAAGGTGATAGTCTGAATGGTCTTGCCCAAACCCATATCGTCGGCAAGCAGGGCGCCTGCTCCCCAGTAGTTGAGGCGCGACATCCACTGGTAGCCATCCTTCTGATACTGGCGCAGGGTGGCATGCAGCGTGGATGGCACCTCAGGGGTGTAGGTGCTTGATTCCCTGATGCGACGGCGTATCTCGGTGAGTTCCTCGTCCTCCTCCAGTTGCAGCTCGCCGTTCATGAGGTCGGGCTCAAGCAGTGCAGCCGTGAATGGCGACATCTGCAGTCTGCCGTGATGGCGCGACATGAGGGTGCCTAGCTGGTCGAGCTGGCGGCGCAGCTGCTGGCTCAAGGCGAGAAAGTCGCCACCACCGAGAGGAACGAAACGTCCGCGCGACTGACGGACGAGTTCCAGCAGGCGCGCCATGCTGATAACCTTGTCCTGGTCGAGCTCCACGCTGCCTTCCAGCTCAAACCACCCGTTCTCCTTCTTGCTTATGCTGCCGTTCCATTTCACCGAGCTGTTGCGCTGCTTGATGCGCATGCGTGCTCCCTCTGGCCATTCGCACGTGATGCGTTCAGGGTGCCCCTGTGCATACTCTATCAGAGGCAGGAGAGAGAAGGAGGACAGGTTGGCATCTTGTGCAAGCACTATTTCGGATACCTCTGGCACCTCCTCGCTCAGGTTATCCGTCAAGTCGCGGAGGTTCTCGCGCTCCCTGTCGAGATTGCGTTTCACGCGAGTGCGAACATAAGTTCCCTCGTCGTCAGCGTTAACTATCCCGTTATCTATTATCACCTCGTTGCCGTCGCCAGGCACACAGCGTATTCTGCCTCCATGCAGAGGTCTCACGAATACCGACACATTGTAGAACGACTCGCCCCTGCGTGTATTCCTGTCGGGGCGCATCTGCACCACTATCTTGCTGTCTCCGTCGCATATAGGCAGGGTGCTGCCCCCCTCTATGAGGTCGCTGTGTATCTCTATCTTGCCGCCTATCCCCGCAAGGAAACGACGCAACTGCGGTTCTGCCTCGTTGGGGAAGCGGTCTATCGACAGCAGCCTTCTGTAGTAAGGGCGCTGTGCGTCGGTAAGCCTGATGAAGTTGATGCTTGTAGCCCCGCGATGCGTTATGATTATCTCCTGCTCCACCTCCGAGGGCTTCACGTTGCTGTTTATGAGAAACCCCTCCTTGTCGTGGTGCAGGGTTATGTAGGGCATTTCCTCTATCACCTCCACGAGAGAGTAGGGCGCATATCTGCCCACATAGAGTCGGCTCTCCCCAGTCATCTCGGTTAAGATGTTCTCTATCCTTATGCCGCTGGCAGCTGCATATTGTCTCCTTGCCCTGTCTGCCTTCTCCCTTTCGAGTATGCGCTGGTCAGCCTCAGCCATACCTTCCGTGCAGCTGCCGCCAAGGTAGTTCTGCATGCCTATCTGCTTTCCCGCTCCCCATCCGCCGTTCTTCAGAGTTGTCTGCAGTCGCGGAGTAGCCTCGCCTGCCTTCATGCTGCGTAGGAAATAGCCAATGCGCACCTCCTTCGTTCCACCAAGTTGAGAGTTGAGAGTGACCCCACCCCTCACCCTCCCAAGGGAGGGAGTCTCCCCCTCGGGGAGATTTATAGGGGGTCGAACCGCGAACTGCTTACGATGCTGTATGCTGGCAAGCATGGGCGCAGAACCGTAGGGCTTATTATCTGGTACTACTGGCTGCATGCCTGAGGCGAAAGCACTCATCTCGTGCCTCAGAATGCTCCACCGTGGTTCCACGTTGCAAGAAAAGTCCCCGCCCACGTAGCAGCACATCAGCGTGGCAAGCGAGCGGTTGATGCCCCTACGATCGGCAAGCAACATATTCAGTCGGTCGAAAATCTGCCTGTCGGTAGCACTGCCGTAGAGGATGTTGTAGAGCACCTTGGCAGCCGCCGTCACATGTGGCTCTGCCGATTTTGAGATGGCAAGAGCCCGCTTGCCTGATTCGTCTGTGTCAGCCCTGCTGCATGCAAGCACGTAGAAGAAGTTCTGTATGGAGAGGGGGAGATAGCTCTTGGTGGAGGTGTAGAAGCCGTCAGACCTGTTGCTGAGCGCTACCGCCCGCTTGAAATTCGCCATCGCCCTTTTCATGTCGCCCTGGTAGGCAGCACGTATGGCAGCCATGACGAGGTGGGACGTGTCCGCAGGCTCGAGGTAGCGCGGCATCGTGCCCCTGGCGAGATAGTCCAGGAGGTCGGCAAGACACACCACATGGTGCAGGGCTGTGGCAGCCTCTGCAGTATCTGTCTTGTAACACCTCACAATGTAGCGCAGGTGGGCAGTGTCGAAATCCTCTTTCTCCTCCTCAAAAGCCCCTTGCAGGGCAAGCATGAGCAGGTCGTGCAGATTACGGCTGGTGAAAACGAGCAACAGGGGGAGGAAGCGCTTGTCCTCTACTGCAGGAAGAAAAGAGTCTATCCGCTCGCCTATCTCGTAGTCGCTTATCTCCTCTATCCTGATGCCCTCATAGCCCGAACTGATAAACCGCCACAACAGGCGCTGAACACTCGACGGCGCCATGCGCCTCGCTGCTTCCATCACCCTCACCGTGTTCTCTGGCTCTTCTTCGTAGAAGTGTATCATGAGAGGAATGAGCCTGTCGGGAGCCACATCGTAGTCGTAGGAGTCTGTGCGCCAGTTGTAGCCACGCTCTACCAGATAGCCCTGCGTCTTGAGTCCTGCCAGCGTCACCTTGTAGTCTATGAGGGGCTGTCCCGTCAGTTCCTCTACTATACTGCGCACCCTGTCATGCTGAGAACCCTCAACATGAAACAACGTGTATATGCAGAGAAGAACCTGGTCGGGAGACATTGTTCTAAATTAATAATTCAAGTTTCGGGAGTTAAAGATGAAGGACTCCGAGCTCTGCTCGCCTGAGCACCGTAGGAGCGCAAGAAAAATGGGAGTTATAAACCTTTGGTTTAGGGAGTTATAGAATGAAGTTAAATAGGGAGTCCACGAGCGTAGCGAGTTAACTTCCCTTTCTACTTTCAATCTTCAATTGAGTAAGCCAGGGCGTAAGCCTTGATGCGCTTCACCATGGCGAGCAGACCATTGCTGCGGGTGGGGGAGAGGTGGTCTTTGAGCCCTATCTGCTCTATGAAGTAGAGGTCGGCATCGAGTATGTCCTTCGCCTTCTGGTGGTTTATCACTCTGATGAGCAGGGCTATTATGCCCTTCACTATCAGGGCGTCGCTGTCAGCAAGAAATGAGAGCGTGCCGTCTGCCTCCTTGTCGCACTGCACCCACACACGACTCTGACAGCCGTCTATGAGGTTTTGCTCCGTCTTGTATTTCTCGTCGAGGGGTTCCTGCTCGCCAGCCAGGTCTATGAGCAGCTGGTATTTGTCCATCCAGTCGTCAAGGCCTTCGAACTCCTCTATCACCTCGTCTTGTATGGAGTTTATGGAGACCCCACCCCCTGCCCCCTCCCGAGGGAGGGAGGAATAATTGTTTTTATCACTCATTTTGTTATTATTAGTCATTTCTTTTTCTTTTGTATTTCTTTCCCCCTCCTCTCGGGAGGGGATTAAGGGGTGGGGTTATGTCTTCTCCAACACAAACACCTTGTCGCTGGGGCGCACCTTGTCTGGCACTGCTATGCTGATGCGCTGCCCTTTCGTTGCCACGCTTACTGGCTTGAGGTCGTAGCGTATCTCCTTCACCTCGTCTATGTACATGGCTCCCGTGGTAGGACCAGTGATGAGAAGTTTGTCGCCCACCTTTATGTCGTGCGCCTCCACCTGAAATTCCGCCACGCCTATCTTTGAGAAGTATTTGATAGTCTTGGCGGCATACACTTTCTTCTCCGTAGCCTTGGAGCCGTAGCTGTCGTTCCACTCGCCGAGGGGCTGACCAAGGTAGTAACCGTCCCAGAAACCGCGGTTGAACACGCGGCTGAGCCTCTCGTCCCATGCGTCCTTGGCTTCCTCGGTGAAGGTCTTTTCCTCCGTTGACTCCCTGTCATGCAGCACTGCCTTGATAGCCTCCTTGTAGCAGCGCACCACGGTGTCAACGTATTCTGCACCTCGCGCCCTGCCCTCTATCTTGAACACCCTCACGCCAGCGTCCATCATCTTGTCGATGAAACGTATGGTCTTCAGGTCCTTTGGCGACATGATGTATTTGTTGTCAACCAGCAGTTCGTTGCCCGTCTCCACATCCTCTACTCTGTAGCCCCTGCGGCATATCTGCACGCACTCGCCGCGGTTGGCAGAGCGGTTGGCATTATGAAGCGACAGGTAGCACTTGCCCGATATAGCCATGCACAGGGCTCCGTGGCAGAACATCTCGATGCGTATGGGCTCGCCCGACGGACCGCAGATATTCTCCTTAACTGCCTGCTCGTGTATTGCCTTCACCTGGTCCATGCGCAGCTCGCGAGCCAGCACCACCACGTCGGCAAACTGTGCGTAGAAACGCAGTGCCTCGATGTTGCTTATGTTGAGCTGGGTGGAGAGGTGCACCTCCTGTCCCACCTGCTTGCAGTACATCATCACGGCAACGTCTGAGGCTATCACGGCAGAGATGTTAGCCTCCTTTGCCGCATCAATTATCTCGTGCATCTGCTCTATGTCCTCGCCATAGATGATGGTGTTTACCGTGAGGTAAGACTTTATGCCCTTTTCTGCTGTCAGGGCGGCTATCTCCTTCAGGTCTTCTATCGTGAAGGTGCTTGCCGAGTGGGCACGCATATTGAGCTTCTCGATACCGAAGTATATCGAGTCAGCCCCAGCATTTATGGCGGCGGCAAGGCTCTCGCGAGAACCTACTGGCGCCATTATTTCATATAGTTCACAGTTCATAGTTCACAGTTCGACCCCCTCTCGCTCCAACTTGTTGGCTTGCCAGAGCAAGTTCCGCTCTGCGCCTGAGCACCTACTGGAGCGCAAGAAATCTCCCCAAGGGGGAGATTTAAGTGTTGAGAGTTTAGAGATTTCATTACTAATTACTAATTACTAATTGCTCCCTCCCTCGGGAGGGTAAGGGGTGGGGTCATACCTCCCACACTGCGCCGTCCGGAGTATCTTTGACTATCACGCCAGCAGCAGAGAGTTCGTCACGTATCTGGTCTGACACCGCCCAGTTCTTCTCTTCCTTAGCCTTCTGGCGCATGTCGAGCACCATCTGCATCACCTTGTCGAGAGCCTTGTCCTTCTCTGACGAAGCCCCTGCGCTGGTGGCGTTGGTGAGTCCCAGTATGTCCTCGATGAAGAGGTGCATTATGTCAGAAAGCGCCTTGAGGTCGTCGGCACCGATTTTCGCCTTGCGGTCAACCAGAAGGTTTACCTGGTGGCAAGCCTCGAAGAGTTCGGAAATGACGATAGGTGTCTGCAGGTCGTCGTTCATAGCGTCATGCAGCTTCTGCGGCAGTTCCTTCACATATTTTGCCACCTCGGGGCTTGAGCCCTTTGCCGTCTGTATGCGCTTGAGGTCCTTGAGTCCCTGCATCAGTCGGGCAAAGCCTTTCTCGGCAGCCTCCAGAGCCTCGCTTGAGAAGTCCACCGTGCCGCGATAGTGGGCAGAGAGGATGAAGAAGCGGATGGTCATAGGCGCAAATGCCTTGGTGAGCAGTTCGTGCTTGCCTGTGAAGAACTGGTCGAGCGTTATGAAGTTGTTGTATGACTTGCCCATCTTCTGTCCGTTGATGGTAATCATGTTGTTGTGCATCCAGTAGCGCACGGCAGGGTGACCCATCGAAGCCTGTGCCTGTGCTATCTCACACTCGTGGTGAGGGAACACCAGGTCCATGCCTCCACCGTGTATGTCAAACTCGTCGCCCAGATACTTCCTGCCCATAGCCGTACACTCGCAGTGCCAGCCAGGGAAGCCCTCAGCGATAGCCTCCCCCTGCCCCTCCGAAGGGAGGGGAGAACAAGACTTGGAGCCAATAGCGTCTGCTGCCCCCTCTCCCTTCGGAGAGGGTTGGAGAGAGGCTACCCACGGCCATCTCATGATGTGCTCCGGCTGTGCCTTCTTCCACAGGGCGAAGTCTGCCTGGTTCTTCTTCTCGCCCACACCGGCGAGGGTGTCGCGGCTGGCATCCTTGATGTTCTCCAGCGTTCTGCCTGAGAGTATGCCGTACTTGTAGTCCTTGTTGTATTTCTCTATGTCGAAATACACCGAACCGTTGCTCACGTAGGCATAGCCCCTGTCCAGTATCTGCTGCACCAGCTGCTGCTGCTCTATTATGTGGCCCGTAGCGTGTGGCTCTATTGATGGCGGCAGCACGTTCAGCTTCTCCATCGCACTGTTGAAGCGGCGGGTGTAATACTGCGCTATCTCCATCGGCTCCACTTGCTCCAGGCGTGCCTTCTTGGCTATCTTGTCCTCGCCCTCGTCGGCATCATGCTCCAGATGGCCCACGTCGGTTATGTTCCTCACGTAGCGCACCTTGTAGCCCAGGTGCTGCAGGTAGCGAAACAATATGTCGAACGTGATGGCAGGACGAGCATGTCCCAAGTGTGCATCGCCATATACGGTAGGTCCGCAGACGTACATGCCCACGTGTCCCGGGTTAATAGGTTTGAACGCCTCCTTCTGTCTCGTCAGCGTGTTGTATATAAGTAGTGTCTGTTCCATTTCTTATAAGCTTTCTTCTATATTTTTCTTTAGTAATGAGGGGTCACGGCGCGTGTCCCATATATCAATAAAATAAATATTTTCTTTGTCGTTTCTATATATTATCTTAAAATATGGTTTTATAACTATACTCCTATATTCATATTGCAGTCCTGACAGGCTTTCTTCAATACTACCCATTTGTGGATTGTCAGGCAAAAGCAATTCGTTTCTTGTTATATCTTTTCCGAGTTTCCTTAGCGTTCCTATTGAATAGATACTGTGTAGGCAAGCAAACAGAGACTCCAATGATTTGCTGAATTTGTCAGTCCAAATTATTCTTTTAACCATGGAAACTTCTCTTCTATTTTCTTTCTTCCTTCCTCTGCAGTACAGAATCTGCCAGCCTCTATATCTTCTTCTGCCTCAGAAACAAACCCCCTTACCTCTTCTATTGTATATGGTCGGGAGTTGTCCCTTGACTCCTCATAGATTCTGTTAAGGTCACGCCTCAACTGTTCCTTTTCGTATAAAGGCATCTGCATCACAAGGCTGAGTATCTGGTCGTATGTAAGTTTCTTTATATCTTCCATCTGTTTCCTTGCTTTGGATTTTAATAGTTTTCGTTAATATTAGCCTCAACTCAGCTCCAGCATCCGTTCTATCGGTTTCACTGCATCGCGGGCTATGGCAGGGTCAACGTCCACCACTGGAGCCTCGTCGCGCAGGCAGTTGCGCAGTTTCTCTAAGGTGTTCAGCTTCATGTACTGACATTCGTTGCATGAGCAGGAGCCCTTTGCAAGGTCGGTATCAGCCGAGCTGCTTTCTGTCACCTCTGGCGGCACAGGAATAAAGGTGCTGTCAGGACAGGTGCGCTGCAGCTCGTGCAGTATGCCTGCCTCAGTAGCCACTATGTACTTCTGTGCAGGATGGCTCTGCGCATACTTCAGCATGTCGGCTGTAGAGCCCTTCACCTCTGCCATTGCCAGCACTGGGGCCTTGCACTCCAGATGTGCCATTACTACTGCGTCGGGGTTCTCCGCCTTCAGCTTCGCTATGGCCTCGACCGAGAAACGCTCGTGCACGTGGCATCCGCCCTGCCACAGCTCCATCTGCCTGCCCGTCACGCTGTTGATGTATGAGCCCAGGTTGTAGTCGGGACCGAAGAGTATCTTTGCATCCTTTGGCAACTGGTCTATCACCTTCCTGGCATTGCCCGAGGTAACCACCACGTCGGTCAGCGCCTTAGTGGCGGCGGTGGTGTTAACGTATTGCACCACCATGTAGTCAGGGTGCTCCTGCTTCCAGCGCCACAGGTCCTCGGCATCACAGCTGTCAGCCAGCGAGCAGCCAGCCGCAAGGTCGGGAGCCAGCACCAGCTTCTCTGGCGAGAGCAGCTTGCACGTCTCAGCCATGAAGTGAACGCCGCACATCACTATTATGTCGGCATCCGTTTCAGCCGCCTTGCGAGCCAGGGCGAGCGAGTCGCCCACGAAGTCAGCACACTCCTGTATGTCGCCCGTAGTGTAGTAGTGAGCCAGCACCACGGCATTCTTCTCTTTGCACATCTGGCGTATCTCCGCCTGCAGTGCCTTTGTCTGTTCCATTTTATTGCTAATTACTAATTTCTTATTTTTTCACCATCTTTAGATGGTTGAACGTGCAAAGATAATCATTTTTTGTCATACCTACAAACAAACCACGTTAAAACTACCTATTTGATACTCTTTGCGGTTGCTTAGCTACCACGTGTCCTTGCTAAGCAACCACGCGCGGTTGCTAAGCAATCGCATGCCCTTGCTAAGCAACCGCAGACAGTTGCAAACAACTGATATTCAGATATATATAAAACCAAAAACGAGACTCTGCCACTTTTAATCGTGCAAAGTCTCGTTCGATTTGTGTGTGTTTTTTCCTCTTATGAGGATGGATTAGTATCCAGGGTTTTGTTTCAGTATATCAACTCCACAGAAGTCTATCTCCCGCTGTGGAATAGGCAGGATGGTGCGATAGTCGTCATAGTTGACGGTTCTGTCGAGCTGGCTGGTGATGCTCTTCTTGTTGCGCCAGTAGGCAAAAGCTATCTGGTTTTCGGCAAAGAGCTCCTTCTTGTATTCCATGAGGATGTCGTCGATGGTTATCGTCTGCACCTCTGTGTAGTTCTCCACGCGGTTTTTCTCTATCTCGTTGATATAGGCGGCGGCGGCGCTGGCATCTGATGATGGCTGCAGGAGGGCGGCTTCGGCTGCTATGAGATAGACCTCGGAGAGACGGATAATTTTAGGGTTGTTGACGTAGAGACCGTCTCGACCTGGATACTTGGCGGGATAGTAGTTTTGCTCGGTGTCGCCCGTTATCGTCTGCTGCTTTATCACGCTATTGCGTATGTCGCCTGCGTTGGCGAGCAGGTATTTCATTATGTCGCCTTTCTCGTTCATGGCGCACTCTGGATAGCCTGCGGCATCGCAGTAGTAGCCTACGGAGTAGCGCTGGAGGTTGTGGGTTGAGGTGATGAGGAGCTCGAAGATGGACTCTGTAGTGCCTTCTTCTGCCCACGCCTTGGCGTAGTTTTCACGGGTGTAGAGCTTGTAGCCGCCGTTTGCTATCACGTCTCTGGCATCGGCAAGGGCTTCTTCATACTGCCCGTTGTAGAGGTAGGCGCGGGCGCGGAGTGCCTCGGCTGCGTAGTAGTTCATGTAGCCCGTCTTCTTGGCTGCGTCGCGGGGCATGAGCTCCATGGCCTTGGTGAAGTCGGCGATAATCTGCCTGTAGGTCTCGGCAAGGGTGGAGCGTGAGCCTCTGTATTCGGAGTCGTAAACGGCTGTAGAGAGCACTATGCCTGTGTTCGCGGCATTGGCATCCACTACGCCTGCTGCGGGGATGTGGGCATAGAGGCGTGCTATGTCAAAATGGATGAGGGCACGCCAGGCGTAGAGCTGCCCCCAGAGGTCCTTGACTGCGGCTGTCTCTTCGAGCTTCTTTGAGAGTTCGAGGTCCTTGTTGCAGTTTGCGAGTGCCTGATAGAAATACCTGTAGCCTGACGATACCATCTCGTCGTTGCTGGTGAGGCTGTAGCGCGCGATGGGGGAGGACTGGCCGTAGTCGTCGGCTATCTTAAACTCGTTGGTAAGCAGGTCGGCATAGAGGCCGTATTCTGATGCGTAGGTAAGGCGTGCCTCGCTTTGGGTGAAGATGTAGCCTATGCCATTGACGGCGTTCTGGAGGTCTGCCACTGTGCTTATTATCTCGTCTTCGGGCAGGTCTGACGAGGGATTGGTGTCGAGGCTGCATGACGACAGCAGCAGCCCTATTGACAGTCCTAATGCTAAATGTATCTTTTTCATTTTGTGCTTTATGCTTTATGCTTTATACTTTATACTTTATACTCTATACTTCACGCTACAATCAGAACGTCATGTTCAGTCCGAAGAGGAACTGACGAGTAGGAGGTGTGTCGGTCTGACGATAGCCGTTGACATCTACGTCTGGGTCGGCATTGCCTGCTGCATTGTAGATAAGGAACGGATTGGTAGTGCGGAAGTAGAGGCGCATGTTGTCGATGTACTTCTTGAAGCGGATGTTGTAGCCCAGCGTGATGTCTCTTACGCGGATATTGTCGGTGGAACGCAGCGTGCGTGAAGAGAAACGGTCGGAACGATAGGGGTTGCCGTAGATGGGCTTAGGGTTATCGACCACGTCGCCTGGCTGGGTCCAGTAGTTATTGACCACGTCACTGTGCACACCGAGCTGACCTATGCGCACACCGTCGCTGTAGTTGAGGAAATAGCCTGGGTAGTCGAACATCTTGGCGCCAAACTGATAGGATATCATGAAGGAGAAATCGAAGTCCTTATAGCGGAAGGTGTTGGTCATGCCGCCGAGCACGTCGGGCACAGCCTTGCCCACGATGGTCTTGCCTGCCTTGGAGTAGAAAGTGGTGGTGCCCTTGGAGTGGTCGGCAGGGTCTATCCAGAACTCACCGAGGCCTGTCTCCTGATTTACGCCTATCCACTCTGGCAGGTAGAAGGTGTGCATGGACTCGCCCTCGCGGAGCAGGTACATATTACCGTCGCCATACTGCACGTCCTCACCAGCAGGGAGCTCCTTTACCTTGATGCCCTGCCACGTGAGGTTGAAGTCGGTGTTCCAGGAGAAGTCCTTGGTGCGAATGTTCTGCGAGCTTACGCTGAACTCGAAACCGTTGTTGCGCAACTTGCCGATGTTGGTGGTCTTTTCCTTGAAACCGCCGACGAAGGACGTAGGGGTGCGGAAGAGCAACTGGTCGGTGAGCTTGTTGTAATACTCGAGTGTGAGGGTTACGCGACGATTGATGGTCCAGTCGATACCTATGTTGAAGTTCTTGGATTTCTCCCACGTGAGAGCCTTGTTGCCCTGATTGCTCCAATAGAAGGCGTTGCCTGTGCCGTAGGCGCCATCCACGCTGTAGATACTCATGTAGTCATAGAAGTCGGTAGGCAGGTTGCCGTTGGTACCATAAGACACACGCAACTTCAAATCAGAGAAGAGGGAGCTGTCCTGAAGGAAAGCCTCCTTGGACAAGCGCCATGCTGCTGATACTGACCAGAAGGTAGCCCAACGGTTGCCCTCGGCAAGGCGAGAGGAGCCGTCGGAACGCAGACTTGCTCCGAGGTAGTATTTGCTGTCGTAGTTGTAATCTACCTTGCCGAGCCATGAATTGAGGATTGACTCATACTTGTAGCTGCCTGTGTTATAGGGCTGACCATTGGCAAGCTCAGGCAGCTTGTTGGTGCCGTAGCCCTTTGAGGCAGCCTGCACGGTGAGGTAGTTTCTGTCCTCATGCTCGAAACCTGCAAGGGCATTGATGCTGTGCAGACCGAGAGTCTTGTTGTAGTTGAGGGTGGTGGAAGTGGTGAGCGTCTTAGTGGTGTAGTCGCGACGGTCGCCAAGGCCCTTCAATGATTCGCCGTTCAAGCTGTTAGGAGACCAGTACTCCTGCAACTTATTATTGGTGTAGTCATAGCCGAGAATAGAGCGCAGGGTAAAATTATAAGGCAACTTTATCTCGCCCTCCAGATGGCTGAGGCTGCGCATCATGTTTGACTTGACAAACTCGGCATAGTTGCCTGTCTCTTTGCCAAACATATTATTAGGGTTTCCTACCTTGCCAAAGGCTACATCGTTGTTGTAAGAGCCGTCGGGAAGAAGGTTCTGGGCTGTAGGGTCGAGAGAGTAGAGCACAGACCAGGGCGTCGTAGTGCCGAAACCCTGCGCCTGTTTACCCTGGTCGCGAAAACCCTTGGTATCGGTGAATGATACCATCTGCTTTACTCCTATCTTCAGCCAGCTGTTTACCTTATGGTCGAGGTTGACACGTCCGCTGTAGCGCTGGAAGTCGGAACCCTTTACTACACCGTTTGAGTTGTTATAGCCCAGAGAGGCAAAGAACTTCGTGCGGTCGTTGCCACCGTCGAGAGAGAGCTGGTGGTCGGTAGTGAAAGAAGAACGATAAACCTGGTCATACCAGTCGGTATCGGTAGTGCCATCATAGTCGTGGAACCAGCCATTACGCACCTCTGTCTCTGCTTCAGCCATTGCCGTAGCATCGTCCATGTCAAAATACTCCTTGAAGTAGTTCTTTATGCCCTCCTTGTAGTAAGACTTCAGCTGGTTGGCATTCATCCTGTCCATAGCACTCTTGACGGCTATCTGCTGCCATCCCATCTGCATGTCATAGTGTACCTTGGTCTTGCCACTCTTACCACTCTTGGTGGTGATGATGATGACACCGTTGGCGGCACGCGAACCGTAGAGAGAGGCTGCGGCGGCATCCTTCAGCACCGTCATGCTCTCTATGTCGTTAGGGTTGAGGGTAGAGAGGATAGACTGAGACTTGATGCCAGAGTCGGACATGTAGTCATCAGACTTTGCCAGTACAGGTACACCATCTATAACATAGAGAGGCTGTGTAGAGCCGTTGATGGAGCCTATACCACGGATAAGTATGTTCTGGTCAGCACCAGGGTCGCCTATTGACGAACCTACACGCACACCAGCCATCTTACCCTCTAAGGACTTGACAAGCGAACCCTTCTGGGCACTCATATCAACGTCCTTCATGGAAGAGGCTGAACCCGTGAAGGAAGCCTTCTTCGTTGTGCCATAAGCCACCACTATAACCTCGTTAAGGTCGGTGGCATCAGGGGTAAGGAATATTTTCATCGTTCCACTCGCTTTCATCTCCTGAGTCTCATAACCCAGGTATGAAATCTTCAGTCTGTCCTTGCCCTCAGGCAGGGTGAGAGAGAAGTTGCCGTTAATATCGGTGGGCACACCCACCTTTGAGCCGACAACCATTACAGAGGCTCCCACGATAGGACTTTCGTCGTCCTTGGAGAGCACAGTTCCCGTGACCTTAGTCTGGGAGAATGCCACGTTCACCATCATGGTGAGACAGGCAAAGATAAATGTAAGTCTCTTTGTTATCATTTTTATCATGGTTTTTATAAAAAATATGTTATCTTTTGTGTGTTTGTGTGTATTTATGTGTTGCTTTTTTGGCAAAAGTAGCGCAAAATTAAAACTTTTTTCTCAATTTTCTTTACAAAATGTCAAGAAATTAACCATACACAGGACTAATAGAAAACCTTTAGAGAAATAATAGCGAAAAGGGGGTAATGGCAATTCGTTATTTCCGATTTTTTTACTACCTTTGCACCCAGATATGAAAAAACTTTACATAGAGACATACGGTTGCCAGATGAACGTGGCAGACTCTGAGGTGGTGGCATCTATAATGCAGATGGCTGGCTACGAGCTGTGCAACTCTGCCGAGGAGGCTGATGCCGTGTTCCTCAACACCTGTTCTGTGAGAGAAAATGCGGAGAACAAGATTTACCACCGACTGGAGACGCTAAATAAATTAAGAAGGAAAAAGGAAAAAGGAAGAAACCTCATCATCGGAGTGCTGGGCTGCATGGCGGAGCGAGTGAAGGACAACCTGATACAGAACCACCACGCCAATCTTGTGGCTGGACCTGATTCCTACCTGCAGTTGCCTGACCTCATAGCGCAGTGTGAAATGGGCCATAATGCCATCGATACCGAACTCTCTACCACCGAGACGTATAAGGACGTGTTGCCACAAAGGGCGCACGGCTCTCACTTGTCGGGCTTCGTAAGCATCATGCGCGGCTGTAACAACTTCTGCCACTACTGCATAGTGCCCTACACCCGTGGCAGGGAGCGCTCAAGGGATGTGGAGAGCATAATGCGCGAGGTGAAGGACCTTGAGGCACGCGGATTCAAGGAGGTAACACTGCTGGGACAGAATGTGAACTCATACACCTTTCCCCAGCCCTCTCCTAAAGAGAGGGAGTCCTCCCCCTTGGGGGGAGTTAGAGGGGGGTTTCCCCAACTCCTTGCAATGGTGGCTGAGGCTGTGCCAGGCATGAGGGTGCGCTTCACCACGTCGCACCCTAAGGATATGAGCGACGAGACGCTGGAAGTGATAGCCCGATACCCTAACGTGTGCAAGCACATTCACCTGCCTGTACAGAGCGGCAGCAACCGCATACTGAAGCTGATGAACCGCAAATACACCCGTGAGTGGTACTTGGAGCGAGTGGCGGCAATCAAGCGCATAGTGCCTGAGTGTGCCATAACCACCGACATATTCGTGGGCTACCACAGCGAAACGGAGGAAGACCACCAGCTATCGCTGTCACTGATGAGGGAGGTGGGCTATGCTTCTGCCTTCATGTTCAAATACAGCGAGCGTCCTGGCACTTACGCCTCAAAGCATCTGCCTGACGACGTGCCCGAGGAGGTGAAGATACGCCGCCTCAACGAGATGATAGCCCTGCAGAACGAACTCTCCGCCATCAGCTACAAAGCTGACGAAGGCAAGGAGTTTGAAGTGCTTGTAGAGGGCTACAGCAAGCGCAGTCGTGAGCAGCTCTGTGGCAGGACCAGCCAGAACAAGATGGTGGTGTTCGACAAGGGCAACCACCACATAGGCGACCTGGTGAAGGTACGCATCACTGGCTCTACCAGTGCAACGCTGTTTGGAGAGGAATGTTAGTTTACAGTTACAAGTTACAGGTTCTCAATCTTCAATTTTCAATTTTCAATCTTCTAAACCTCAAGTATATGACAAAGTACGAAAGTAATGTTAAAATGATTATGGCTCCTGTGGAGCTGGTGTACCAGAAACTGAGCAATCTGGAAAATCTCCGACCTATGCTGGAAAACGTGCAGCACAACGAGACGCTGAAAGCACAGATAGAAGCTGCTGGACAGGATGCCCAGGCACTGGAAAAACTAAAGGAGGTACGCCTGACGGAGGATAGCATAGCTATTCCTGCACCTATGATAGGCGAGATAGCCCTACGCATAATAGAGAGGGAAGAGAACAAGACTGTGAAATTTGAAACCGAACAGTCACCAATAAAGGCTAATATGTGGATTCAGGTGTTGCCTACGAGCGAGGTAATAACTGCTGACGGCACACAAGGAACAAAGATGAGACTGACGCTGAAGGCAGACCTCAACCCCATGCTGAAAATGATGCTCGGAAAAAAACTGGAAGAGGGAATAGACAAATTTGCCGAGATATTGGCACGCTCTCTTTTTATTTCCTCATAGAAGAAATTGGGATACCGAGTTGTTCACGATATTTTGCTACAGTACGACGGGCTATCGGGTATCCCATTTTCTTGAGTTCATCGGCTATTTTGCTATCACTAAGAGGATTACCCTTAGGCTCTGACTCCACAAGGTTGCGCAAGGCACTTTTTATTTCTCTCGTGGAAACCTCGTTGCCATCACCTGTATCGAAAGCTTTTGAGAAGAGTTTTTTTAGTTGTAGCACTCCCCAAGGTGTATCAGCATATTTGCTATTGCATACTCTGGATATAGTAGAGACATCAAAACCTGTGTCGCTGGCTATATCCTGAAGTTTCATGGGGTGAAGGTCACTTTCGTCTCCACTAAGAAAGAAGTCTTTCTGCCTTTTTATTATAGCTCGCATAGTGGCATTCATAGTTTGATGGCGCTGCTTCACAGCCTCAATAAACATGAGTGAACGATTAACCTTCTGCTGGGCATAGACTAGGGCTTCCTTGTCTCGACGCGTCATAGAGGATGGGTTCTGATGGTAGGCATCTATCATCTCCTTAAAATCCTGTGATACATGCAAGGTTGGCACTCTGCCTTTGTTTATAGAGAAAGAGATAGTGCCGTCATCTTCTATGCTGACAATAAAATCAGGGGTTACCTGTTGAGTGTTTCTACCCATTGCCTCACCAAGTGCTGCACCTGGACGCGGGTTGAGTTTCTTTATCTCTGCTAAGACCTCGTCAGCTGTTGCCTCGCTTATATGCAGTTTCTCCTGTATCTTGTCCCAACGTCCACGAGTAAACTCTGTATAACATTCGTCTATCACCCTGTGCATGAGTTTAGTGATGGGGGTAGGATTCTTGCGAAAAATCTGTATGAGCAAGCATTGTTGTAGGGATTGCGCACCAACACCAGCAGGGTCGAAGGACTGCAGTATGGTGAGCACTTTCTCTATCTCATCTTCAGAAACATCTATATATTCGTGTATAGCTATCTCGTCGCTAAGTTGCACTATGTCTTTCCTTAATAGTCCGTCGCCATCAAGATTGCCGATGAGATAATCCATTATTATCTCTTGACGCTCTGTGAGCGATTGTTCATGCACCTGCTCATGCATTCTGTCATAGAAAGACTCTGTATTGCCAAAAATTTTCTCTTCCTGGTCGGCATCAGGAGCAGTATTGTTCTGGCGCTCATAGTTGGAGGTCTCTAAGCGGTCATCACGATCAAGACGGTCAAGCACTTCGTCAAGTTCGTCTTGCTTATCATCATCGGTATCTTGACTATCGCTATTCTCATTATCGCCCTTATTCGCAAGCTCAGCAGAGCTTTCTACTCGGAGTTCTTCTCCACTCTCATTATCGCTTACTTCACCTTCCAAGGCTGGATTTTCATCCATCTCCGTCTGAACATTTTGCTCAAACTGCATAATAGGCATCTCAAGCATGCGCATAACCATCACCTGCTTTATGCCAAGCCTTTGTTGCTGTTCCTGCAACTGTTTCTGCTGTTGTTCCTGCGATATTCTGAGTTCTTGTGCCATAACGAGTGCAAAGTTACAAATAAATTTATAATTCATAATTCATAATTCATAATTATTTTGTACTTTTGCACCGTTATGAAGATAATATACTTTCACGGCTTTGCCTCCTCAGGGGCATCGGGCACAGTACAACTGCTCAGAAAACTAATGCCTGACGATGAGGTAATAGCTCCAGACATCCCTGTAGAACCTCTTGAGGCATTACCTTATCTAAAGGAACTATGCCAGCAAGAACAGCCCGACATCATAATAGGCACATCAATGGGAGGTATGTATGCCCATCAGATGCGTGGTTTTCATAGTGGTATCACTGGTAAATCCACAAAGGTAATATGTGTTAATCCTGCCGTCAATATGTCAACAATGAGCCACGTGCTTAAGACTGGAGAACATAAATTTCTGAATGGCAGAAAAGATAGCCAAAAGACGTTTCGCATTACCAAAGACATCATTCAGCACCATAACCAGATAGAGCGTCAACAATTTAAGAACCTTACTGACGAAGATAAAGCAAATGTATGGGGATTATTTGGTATTTACGATAAGACATGCAATACCTATGGAGCATTCAGTAAGCATTATCCACAGTGTAGCCGTTTTGAGGGTGAACACCAACTAAACGAAAAAGTGCTCAAAAAAGTGGTGATTCCTCTTATCAAAGAAATCTCATAAAGAAATTTTTATATAGGAATTCCTAGGTGTTTCTGGGAATTCCTATATAAACCTACCCATATAAAAAAAACAGCCGATTGGCTGTTTTTCTTGTTTTTTTATTATTAGCGTTGTGATTGTTATGGACGGGGTCCTTGTCCATGATGATGGCGATGTCCACGACCTTTATTGCCTGCTGCAAGACGTTTCATATCACGTTTCTCTATCTCGTAAACACGCTGTATCTGTTTTTGAGTGAGGAACTGACTATACTTCTTATAATACTTCTCACGCAGGTCAAGCATTTTACGCTTTCGCTCCATCTGGTCCTTGATATTCTTTTCAGCTTCAGCCTCAGTCATCTCCTTGTGATGATTCTGGTGAAAGTTCTTCTTCATAGCCCATACCTCTTTCTGATAATCAGTATAGGTGACAATAAACTTCTGGCTGGTAGCATCATCAAGAGCCAACTGACTACATATATGCTTTGCATGAGCCTCTGCCATCTGCTCGCGCTTTTCTACCTTTTCTTTCTGCGTGGTGGTATTTTTAGCCTGAGCAAACACTGGTGTGGTGCATAGTGCCATAATGATGGCACAAAATGCTGATAAAATAATCTTTTTCATTTTTTCGTTTTGTTTTTTACTTAATAATAATTTTCTTCTGTGCTTAGAGTTTCCTCTTCTTGATATATCTCTATAAGAAATTGCTGATCCTCAGTGCTGAGATTGTTATAAGCTAACTGAACGTTTTCAAAATCATATGGTTGAGTTTGCTTCTCACTCATGCGAGGCTTTACAATCAACAGGAGTGCTACACTGGCTGCTATGGCAAGGAATATGGCACTTCCAAACTTCCACTTCCTCGAACCATCTTTTTTTGATGGAGTAGGAGTGATTATGCTTTCCATAACTTCACTCTCCAGTTTGTCGAAGAATCCATCAGGAACGCTATATGGCATTTTCTTACCAATTTGTTCAAAGTTAAATTCCTTCTTCATTGCTATTTATATACCTTATAATTCTTTCTTTTGCTATGCTGTAACTCATCTTCATGCTTGCTGCAGTAGAGCCTGCCACCTGAGCTATTTCTTCGTAAGCCATTTCATCATAGTAACGCAAGTTGAATGCCAACTGCTGCTTTGCTGGAAGTTGTTGTATAGCTTTTTGCAATCGTGCTGCCACCTGGTCGCTATCATCATAGTATCCGTCTGCTTGCCTACCTATTACATCTGTAGTGAGATCATCAAGTGAGAGAGTTTCCTTGCCTTTGCGTTTACCAAGAAGTCTAAGAGACTCGTTGGTAGCAATGCGGAATATCCATGCTTTTAAGGAATTACTTTCATCAAACTGACAGAAATTTCTGAATATCCTTAAGAATGTTTCTTGTGCCACATCTTCAGCATCAGCATGCACTACCACTATACGGCGAATATGCCAATAGACAGGTTCTTTGTAGCTTATAAGGAGGAGGCGAAAACCTTTTTCCTTATCTGCGCGAATGGCTTTTACTATGTCTTTATCTTCAAGTTTCAATGTTCAGCTTTCTATAACTAATACCTTCATAAAATAAAAAAGTAAAAAAACAAAACGAAAAAAATACCCTGCGAACATAATTAGTTCGCAGGGTAATATCATTAAATTTGGTTACCTTATAATTAGATAAGACCAGCACCAGCCTTAAACTTAGCAACCTTCTTTGCAGGAATCTGCAGAACTTCACCTGTACGTGGGTTCTTACCCTGACGAGCTGAACGCTCAGAAACAGAGAATGTACCGAAACCGATGAGCTGAACGCTCTCACCCTTCTTCAGAGCACCTGCGATTGACTCCAATGTAGCCTCGAGAGCTGCCTTACTTGCTACCTGTGAAATGCCTGCTTTTTCAGCAATAGCCTTTACCAATTCTGACTTGTTCATAATTGTTTGATTGTTTAAATTAGTTGTTATTTAATAAGTGTGTATAGTAAAATTCTTGACACAAAGTTATAAATATTTCTTTAATTCCAAAACTTTTTACAAAAAAAAATAACAAATTATGCAAAAAAATACCCTTTTTGCTTGATTTTAGGCTTATTTAGAGAGGAAAACTGACCTATTATATATTTATTTTAGTAACTTTGTACCCATGAATAATATTCCAAAAATAACAAAGAACCTGCTTATCATCAATATATTGTGCTATTTGGCAACGGTGATAGTAACAGGAACAGGTATAGACCTTAATATGGCTTTTGGTCTGCATTATTGGCAGGCTTCAAACTTCTCTCTCTACCAAATGTTCACTTACATGTTTATGCACGGATCGTGGACACATTTGTTTTTTAATATGTTTGCCCTGTGGATGTTTGGTGGCATAATGGAGAGAACTTTTGGAGAGAAGCGTTTTCTTACATATTATATAATATGTGGACTCGGTGCTGCTGTTTGTCAGGAAATATCACAGACGGTTTATGTTCTGACAAACCTTACAGCTGAAGGTACTACCCTTACAGAACTTCTAAATATAAGTCAAGCAGAGCGTATGCTTCTAAATAATCTTACAACAGTAGGAGCATCAGGTAGCATATATGGTTTGTTGCTTGCATTTGGTATGACATATCCAGAGGAGCGCTTATTTGTTTTTCCCCTTCCCATACCACTTAAAGCTAAGTGGTTTGTCATGATTTACGTTGTGATAGAACTTATGTCGGCTCTTTCACAGCGTGGAGACGGTGTAGCTCATGTAGCTCACCTTGGTGGTATGCTCTTTGGATATATTCTTATAAGAATGTGGAGAAACAGTTATAGAGATTATAATTATCGCACTCGCCACTACAGCGACGGATGGGATGGATATGAAATAAAAGATGATAAGTCATCAAGTATCTTTTCTAAAATAAGAAATTGGTTTCGTATAGAGAATCCAAACGATAATCATAAAGTAAATGATAAAGAAAATATTAACAATGAAACTTATAATAAAAGAAAAGAGGACTGGCAATTTAATGCCGAAAAGAAAAAGAAAGAAACTGAAATAGATATTATCTTAGATAAGATACGTAAATCAGGATATTCTTCGCTGAGCGAGGAGGAAAAGAAAAAGCTCTTCGACCAGAGTAAGTTTAAGAAAGTATGAAGAAAATTCCTATATATTTTCTTGTAACACTTAATATTCTTGCAGTCGTTATACTATGGATTGCTGCTATATTCTCTACACTTAGTCCTAACGTTTATGGTTGGCTAAGTTTATCTGGTTATGCACTCCCTTTTCTTGTCATTATAAATATAGCTTTCCTTGCTCTGTGGGTATTTATTAAGAAAAGGTTTATACTTATTTCCTTTATTGGACTTGTTGTTGCATACAAACCTATAATACTCTATTGTCCACTTAACTCATCTACGGCTGAGAATAACCTGCCTAAGAACCTTATTACCATTCTTTCTTATAATACTTCTAACTGGGGTACATTTACTACCTCACCAGATAAAGTTTCTACCAATGAAGAAAAGATGGAGCATATTGTTTCTATGCTAAAGGAAAATGATGCCGATATACTTGTCTTGCAAGAGTCTGCTCTCAGTGATTATTCAAAGCCTGTTTCCTCCATGTATGAATATGCCGACACTATATCAAATAAAAATAATAGAGGAGTTATATTAACAATTTTATCTAAATATCCAATTATAAAAAAGGAAAAAATAAATATAGAATCAAACAAAAATGCCTGTGGTGCTTTTTGGTTGGATGTAAATGGTAAGGAAGTAATAGTTATAAATGCTCATCTCGAGGTTATGCGCTTTTCTATGAAAGAGCGTAGCCAGTTCAGCACTATTGTACATGGAAATCAAAAGGATAAGGATTCTATTCGTTCTACTTCCCATACTCTCATAGAAAAAATATATAAAGCCACAAAAATACGTGCCAGACAAGCAGAAATTATAGCTGAATTTATAAATAGTCATAATGATACTCCTATAATAATAGCTGGAGATTTTAATGATATACCTAATTCCTATGTTCATTCTACCATTCTTGAAGCTCTTGCTAAAGATGGTGATGAAAAAGAAGAAGGATACAACTGTTATGCACATACAGGTTTCGGACCTGGATATACCTTCAAGCATTTTGGTATAAGAGTTAGGATTGACAATATAATGTGTTCACCACATTTTACTCCTTATAATTGCCACATTATATCTGATATAAACACATCAGACCACCAACCTATAGTTTGTAAGTTGTATATGAAGTAATGTGGATAAATAAGTGGAAAAGTATGTAGAAAAGCACTTGAAAACTTTTTATAACTCATTACTTATTCACATCACATTTTTATAAAAAATAAAGTTGTTGACAAAGTAAGTATTTTCAATATTCTTTTACCTACTTTTCAACACACTAAAGTATATTGTAAGTTACACAATTTTAAGGCGTAATATACTTTATCCACTATTCCACAGCATATTATTTTTCTTATTATTTTCTTCTTTTAAATTATAAAGAAAAAAATATAAATAATAAATGAATTTGAGATATGCAAAATAAAAGTATATTGAAATAGTAAAATATAGAACTATACTTCTGAAATATTAAAATTCTTAGGTTCTACGATGGTAAGTTCAGAATAGGCTCCGTCATTAGCAGATAATTCACCAGCATGAGCCTTCATCCACCATATCTTATCACAATATTGCAAACCTATCTCTATATCGTGCGTAGAGATAAGTATGGCTTTTTTATGCTCATGAGCTAAGGTAAGAAGAAGCTGCATAGTATTTACCTTAGATGGATAATCAAGGAAGGCAGTAGGCTCATCTAATAATATATAAGGTGTTTCCTGTGCAAGAGCTTTTGCTATCATAGCCTTCTGGCGTTCTCCATCAGAGAGAGTGTTGATTTGTCTTGAGGCAAACTTATCTATGTTTAAGGTTTTCATGGCCTCTTCAACTATTTTATTATCCTTCTCTTTCAACACGCCAAAAAATCCAGTATAAGGCATTCTACCCATAGCTACAACTTCTTTTACGGTCATGCGTTCTATATCTATTCTATCAGTAAGAACCACACTTATCATCTTAGGGTCTGCATATGTGTTTAATATGTGTCTTATGAGTGTTGATTTACCTACTCCATTTCTTCCTACGAGACAAACAAGTTCTCCTGGTAGCAGTTCTGCATTTATATTACGAGCTACCACCTTTTTTCCATAGGATAATGTGAGAGAGGATAATTTCACAGTTTAGTTTCCATAGTTGTTTTACGTACTTTCATGCCCATATTCCTATAGAATTTAATAGCAGCATCATTACCCTCCCAAACATTTAGAGTAACCATGTTGCATCCTATCGACTTGGCATAATCCAATACATAATTATAAAGATTTTTTCCTATATGCTTGCCTCTTATTTTTTCATCAACGCATATATCATCTATATAGATTGTTTTATTGTCTTGAAGAAGTATATCATCCTTTGTATTTGTTATCTCACAAAAAGCATAACCATGTATGTTTTCTTCATCACAAAAGAGAAAGACAGGTTTATTCTCATCCTCAAGTATATTTTCTACCTGTTCTTCATTATACTTAGTTGTCTTGGGCTTAAAAATATCTGGACGCAAATTATAATGCACCATACTCACTTGGCGCAAAAGTTCTATAATACGCTTAATGTCCTTTTTATTTGCCCTTCTTATCATAAAAAAATTGAACAAGGCATGATATATAAAAAGTACTCCGACCCAGAATCGAACTGGGATCTACTCTTTAGGAGAGAGTTGTTCTATCCATTGAACTATCAGAGCTTTTTATTGCGTGCAAAGTTACAAAAAAAATATGAATTATAAACTATTAAGTATGAACTATATTTTATATAGTAGAAAAAAATAATAAGAAAACTTGTGATATTAAAAATAAGTAAGTAATTTTGCGGAAATGAAAAAAATTCTCCTTATAAGATTTTCTGCACTAGGTGATGTTGCTATGCTGGCACCAGTTGTGAGGGAAGTGGCAATTGCCAATCTTGATTGTGAATTTACTGTTTTGTCACGTCCATTTTGTAAACCTTTGTTTGATGGATTATCAGAAAATATATTTTTCAGAGGTGCTGACATTAAGAAAGGAGAATATAAAGGTATAAGAGGACTTATAAAACTTTTCCATGAACTGGATAGGGAACATTATGACATAGTATGTGATATGCATGATGTATTGCGCACCAAATTTTTGAGAAAACTTTTCCGTCTTCATGGTTATAAAGTTTATAAGATAAACAAGCACAGAGAATTAAGAAAACTCATTACTGCTGAGGGAAGTAAAAAGGTGCTGAAACCTCTTCCTACAGCTTTTGATAATTACAGGAATTGCCTGTCTGTATTCATTCACAATAGGAAGACAGAACAACAATCCAGCGATAATTGTATCGCTAATAAAAAAGAAGGAAAAAGACTAATTGGCATAGCTCCTTTTGCTGCTCACCAGGGAAAGATTTATCCATTAGTGAAAATGGAAGAGGTAATAGGAGACTTAAGCGATAAGAAAGAAATTACAATTTATCTCTTTGGAGGAGGTGGAAAAGAGAGGGAGATAATGCGTAGTTGGGCAGATAAATATAATAATGTCTTACTTGCTTCAGATGTTTGCAGTAATTTGAAAGATGAGCTGCAGCTTATGTCAAGACTTGATGTCATGCTAAGCATGGACTCAGCAAATATGCACCTTGCATCACTTGTAGGTACAAGGGTAGTAAGTATATGGGGTGCTACCCATCCCTTTGCTGGTTTCCTTGGTTGGGGACAAAGCATGGATGATTGCATTCAGATAAATGACCTCTCTTGTCGCCCATGCTCTATTTACGGAAATAAGCCATGCCTCAGGGGAGACATGGCTTGTATGAATATAAGTTCAAATGAAATTGTCAATAAACTGCTAAGTTAAGTTTCTTTCAAAGCAGTAGATTTTTTTACTTTTTGTAAAGAACAGGATTAGTATTAGGGTCGTTATACATTTTCATCTGCCTGTAAACCTTCATGTATTTCCTTCCTGCTTTTATATCGTCAAGCAACTGGTCTATAGCAGTTGAAAGGTCTTTCTGCTGTTCTATGAGTACAGCAAGTTTTCCTCTACACGTAGCTATATGGTCTTCAGAAGCGTCAGTACGTTCAGTCTGTTCTTTCATGTGCCAAATCTTAAGTGCAAGAATAGACAGGCGGTCAATAGCCCATGCAGGCGATTCCGTATTGATAGTAGCATCAGGCATGGGAGTAATATCCTTGTATAGTTCTCTGAAATAAGAGTCTATATCCTCTACCATATCTGTACGATCCTGGTTAGACTTATCTATTCTTCGCTTCAGCACAAGAGCCTCCTTTGGATCTATATCTGGGTTACGAATAATATCCTCGAAATGCCATTGAACAGTGTCTATCCAACATTTGTGGTACAACGTAGCCTCTATTGTACCTTCAGCATAAGGATTTTGTATAGGAGTTTCTATATTATCTTTTACGTGATAATCGGCTATGGCACGACAAAATATTTCGTTAGCTTTCTGTGTAAACATATATTACGTAGTAAAAATGATAAACTATTTTTTTGGATGTCTGCAAAGTTACGAAAAAAATTGAATAACTAAGAAGGAAGAGTGAAGAATTTGAATACTTAGCAGTATAAATTCTGGTACATCTCCTGTTATATTGCTACTCCAAAATCATTTTTTACCTCCTCCATGACGAAGGTTGACTCCAGAGAACCAAGATGTGGTATCCTGCCGAGCACATTAAGGATAAATTCCTGATAGTACTTCATGTCAGGGGCATGAACCTTGAGCAAATAGTCATTTCTGCCAGAGATATTGTAACACTCAGTTACCTCTGGTATGTCCTTTATAGTTTCACAAAATTCCTCTGCCACCTGCTTGTTGATGTTGGCAAGTTTTACGGAACAGAATACTATAAATCCCTTATGAAGTTTCTCGGCGTCGAGTACTGTCACGTACCTCTTTATATATCCCTCCCTCTCCATACGCTTTATGCGTTCGAAGACTGGGGTGGAACTGAGGTTTACCTCTCTCGATATTTCCTTGATGGTGAGACGAGCGTCTTGCTGCAGGCATCTAAGTATTTTGATGTCTGTATCGTCAAGAGTCTCGATGATTGTCTTTGGCATTTTGAGTTATTTGTTCTTATTTCTTTGCAAAGTTAGAAAGTTTTTCTGAAATTCACAAGTTTTTTTGGAATATATTACTCACTGATTGTAATTTTGCATCGTGAAAACAGTTCACAGTAAACCATAAACCAAATAAGCAGAAAGGAATTAACAATGAGTACAAAGAACAACAAACTTCACTTAGAGACACTTGCCCTCCACGTAGGACAGGAAGTAGCCGACCCAGCATCTGATGCTCGTGCGGTGCCTATTTATCAGACCACCTCGTATGTGTTCCGCAATGCCCAGCACGCAGCCGACCGTTTCGGACTTCGCGATGCAGGCAATATATACGGTCGCCTCACCAACTCCACTCAGGGAGTGTTTGAAGACCGCATAGCAGCCCTTGAGGGTGGTGTGGCAGGATTGGCAGTAGCAAGTGGTGCAGCAGCCATCACCTATGCCCTTCAGAACATAGTGCTATCGGGCGACCACATCGTGGCAGCAAAGAACATCTATGGCGGTTCCTACAACCTCATCACTCACACTCTTGCCAATCAGGGAGTAGAAAATACCATCGTTGACCCACGCAACCTGAAGGAGATAGAGGCGGCCATCAAGCCTAACACAAAGGCATTCTATTTCGAGACACTCGGCAATCCAAACTCTGACGTGCTCAACCTCGAGCCAATAGCCGAGATAGCCCACAGACACCACATACCCGTGATAGTCGATAACACCTTCGCTCCCATCATCTATCGTCCTTTGGAGCATGGTGCCGACATAGTGGTACACTCTGCCACCAAGTTCATAGGCGGACACGGCTCGTCGCTGGGTGGTGTGATAGTAGATGGCGGCAAGTTCGACTGGAAGGCAAATGCCGACAAGTATCCTACCCTTGCCAAGCCAGAACCCTCATATCATGGTGCAATATTCGCCGATGTGGCTGGTGCGGCAGCATTCGTAACCCGCATCCGTGCCGTGCTGCTTCGCGATACAGGTGCCACCATCTCCCCATTCAATGCCTGGATACTCCTGCAGGGCACGGAGTCGCTGCCTCTGCGTATAGAGCGCCACACGGAGAATGCCCTGAAGGTGGTAGAATACCTGAGCAAGCACCCCAAGGTGGCTAAGGTAAACCACCCTGCGCTGGAGTCACACCCTGACCACGGGATATATAAGGAACTCTTCCCTAAGGGAGCGGCATCCATCTTCACCTTCGAGATAAATGGCGGACAGGAAGCAGCATGGAAGTTCATCGACTCGCTCAAGATATTCTCCCTGCTTGCCAACGTGGCTGACGTGAAGTCGCTGGTGATACACCCTTACACCACCACGCACTCACAATTGTCGCCAGAGGAACTTGCCGACCAGCAGATAACGCCTTCCACCGTGCGCCTCTCTATCGGCGTGGAGCATATTGACGACATTATAGCCGACCTTGACCAGGCGTTTGAACAAATTGAAAATTGAAGGTTGTAAGAAATAACATAAGTTTGTTATTGCAAGGGTGCAAGAAAGTTTGTACCTTTGCAGTGCAAGAAAACAAAGGAATTAAAACAATATGGCAATCGCAAAATCACTCACAGAGCTCGTAGGCAATACACCCCTGCTTGAGCTCAACAAATTCTCAAAAGCCAAAGGCATTGAGACACCAGTTATCGCCAAGGTAGAGTTTTTCAACCCAGGCGGCAGTGTAAAAGACCGTATCGCCCTCGCTATGGTAGAGGACGCTGAGGCTAAGGGCATCCTTAAGCCAGGCGCCACCATCATCGAGCCTACATCAGGCAACACAGGCGTAGGCTTGGCACTCGTAAGCGCCGTGAAGGGCTACCACCTCATCCTCACCATGCCCGAAACGATGAGCATAGAACGTCGCAACCTCGTCAAGGCGTATGGCGCCGAGGTGCGCCTCACATCAGGCAAGGACGGTATGGCAGGAGCAATCAAGGCAGCCAACGAACTGCGCGACTCTATCCCTGGTTCAGTAATACTGCAGCAGTTTGAGAACCCAGCCAATCCAGCCAAGCACTATGCTACCACTGGTCCTGAGCTATGGAAGCAGACCGACGGCAAGATAGACATCTTCGTAGCAGGCGTAGGCACTGGCGGCACCATCTCTGGTGTAGCAAAATACCTCAAGGAGCAAAACCCCGCAATCAAGGTGTATGCAGTAGAGCCATCCACCTCTGCCGTGCTCAACGGCAAGCCAAGCGGTCCGCACAAGATTCAGGGCATAGGCGCAGGCTTCATACCTAAGACCTACGGAGCAGAATACATAGACGAAGTGCTCGACATAGACAACGATGATGCCATCCGCACAGGCAGGGAACTGGCCCAGCAGGAAGGTCTGCTCGTAGGCATCTCGTCAGGTGCCGCAGCATTCGGCGCAGCCCTTCTGGCAAAGCGTCCTGAGAACAAGGGCAAGAAGATTGTGGCCTTGCTGCCTGACACAGGCGAGCGCTACCTCTCTACCGTGCTCTACGCCTTTGATGAATATCCCCTATAAGGTCCACTTCACTGCTACCGTAGGGTTCCAGAAGAAAGTCTGGGTGCTGGCAGGGTCGTTGTTATAGACGAAGTTATTAGAAAACTCCCACTCAGTACCTACGGAGAAGTGGCGTGTGAAGTTATACCACAACTGTGGCTCAGAGAGTATCACGAGGCACCCGTGCCCATTGGCTTTCTCGCCACGCCAGAAATCTATAAACCCAGAGAACGTCATCTTCCTGTTAAGGAAATGCAATCCCCACACACCCGTCAGCTGTGCCGAAGCATAGGGACGGGTGTTGTCGTAGCTCTTGAAGAACTGCTTATACAACAGCTGCACGCTGTAGGTCTTGGAGAAGTCGGCATTATGCCCGTTCCACGAAGCACCTATGAGGCCCGCCTGCTGAAAGCTTCCGTTCCTGCTCAGTCCGCCGTCATACTCTATGTGAGCAGCAAAAGGAGTAGTCTTGCCCAGTTTGAACTCACGCGAAATCTCCGTATAAGCACTCTCGGTGAAGCGGCTTGAGAGGTCAACATCCACAAAATAATACCACGAACCCCATGAATCAGCCTTAAACTGCTCCAGGGTAATCGTAACCTTTGAGCGACTCGACTCAGCACCCGTATAGATGTTGCGTCCGAAGTCGTAGTGCAACTGAATGTTCTGCGCGTTTAGAGAATTGAGAATTGAAAATTCTTGCTCTGGCAAGCCAACAAGTTGGAGCGGAAGATTAAAAAGGGCGATAAGGAAAAGAATCTTTTTCATTGTTTATATGGTGTTAGCTTTATACTTTATACCTTATACTTTATACTTTATACTTCATTCTTCCTTATCTCAGGTGCCTGTTTCTGCGGCTTGTCAGGCAGAATGAGGTTAAGCACTACGGCAAGGAGGAACACCACTGCCACGCAGTTCTCGGCAAAGATTGTGCGGAATATCTGTGGGAAGATAACAAACATGCCCGATGCCTGAGTGAAACCAAGTCCGATGCTGAGCGCGAGCGATACGATAATCATGTTGCGATTAGAGAAACCACACCTTGCCAGCATACCAAAACCTGCAAACATTATAGAGCCAAACATCATGATGGAACATCCACCAAGCACGGCCTGCGGTATGGTGGTAAGGAGCATGCCGAAGGCAGGAAACACACCTCCCAGAATCATTATGCACGCACCTGTGGCAATGGCAAACCTGTTTACCACGCCCGACATGGCTGCAAGCCCCACATTCTGGCTGAACGACGTGATAGGAGTACAGCCGAACAAGCCTGCTATACTGCTCACAAAACCGTCACACGATATGCTCGCACCCATCTCCGCCTTGTGGGGATTTCTGCCTAAGGCACCACTGCACAAGGCACTCGTGTCGCCTATCGTTTCCGTGGCCGAAACAAGGTAGATTGCTATGATAGAGAGCACTGCCCCCAGCTCAAACTCAGGCTTGAAAGGCAACAGCTTTGGCAGAGAGATTAAGTCTGCGTTCTCCAGCACAGAGAAGTTCACCATACCCATGCAGACGGCAAGGATATATCCCGCTATAAGTCCGAAGAGCACCGACAGGGAGCGGAAGAAACTCTTGGCAAACACCTGAAAGCCCAGACAAACGAGCAGGGTGAATGAGCCCACTATCCAGTTCTGCAGCGAACCGAAGTCAGCTGCCCCCACGCCACCAGCAAAGGAGTTGGCACCTATGGGCAACAGCGAGAAACCTATCGCCGTAACCACAGTGGCGGCAACGACGTGGGGCACCAGTTTTATCCAGTATTTAGCAAATAGCCCCAGCAGTCCCTCCACCAATCCACCTATTATCACAGCTCCTATGAGCACGCCCATGCCCTGTGTGGTGGCTATAAAGATATTCAGCGATAGGAACGTGAAACTTATGCCCATCACGATGGGCAATCTCGAACCGATGCGCCAGATAGGATAAAGCTGAATCAACGTACCAATACCCGCTATCACCATACAGTTCTGTATCAGTATGGCACTCGTCTCGGCATTTATCCCTGCCACATGGGCAAGGATAATGATAGGCGTGATGTTGCTGACAAACATTGCCAGCACGTGTTGCAGTCCAAAGGGTATAGCCTGCATCAACGGCATCTTGCCGTCAAGTTGATAAAGTGTGTTGTTCTTCATGTTGTCTTGTTTATGGCTTACTCAGATTTTAATTTTGTTTCGCTTGGCATAATCGATTTTTGCTCGCGAAATTTTATCGTTTGCGTCTCCCAGTCCATAGCATCGATGATGGCAATGCTCTCAAGGTGATAACCCTCTTCACGCAACACCTGACCACCCTTCTGCTGACCTTTCTCTATGGCTATGCCTATGCCAGCCACCTCGCCACCAGCCTGGTGCACCAGGTCTATCAGGGCATGCATGGCCTGACCGTCGGCAAGAAAATCATCAACAATCAGCACCTTGTCCGTATCGTGCAGATAGGGCTTGGAGACAAAGACGTTGTTCATCTTCTTGTGGGTAAACGAGTATGCCTGCGACACGTATTTGTCATCGGTGCTGTTGGCTGTCTCACTCTTCTTGGCAAACACTACGGGCACGTCATACATATCGCCCAGTATGGTGGCTATGGCTATGCCGCTCGCCTCTATGGTGAGCACTTTGTTCACTGTAGTGTTCCTGAATCTGCGCTTCAGCTCGTAGGCTATCTGTCGCATGATGTCGATGTCAATCTGGTGGTTCAGGAAGTTGTCAACCTTCAGAATATTACCCTGCCTGATGTTGCCGTCGGAAAGGATTTTCTCTTCAAGGAAATTCATAGTACGTGGTATTCATGTTTAGTCATTCTGAGTGCAAAGATACCCCAAATAAATGAATTAAGCAAATTATTTCTGCTTTTTCTATGAGTGTGGACCAACAAGCGCATCAACAAGCATAGTTTCTACATTCTAAAGGTATGCTTCTGATTGCCTTTACAAAGCCTCTTGATGCGGTGGCTTAGGACTCCGAGCTCTGTCAATAGTCTTTACACCCCTCTCGGTTCAATAGACTCATTACCCCTCCATATCTCCCCCGTTTTCGGGGAGCAGAAAGGCCTGAGCACCTACGGAGCGCAAGTTCCGCTCTGCGCCTGAGCACCTACGGAGCGCAAGAAGGACATGCTATACCCTTATTACTCTGCCACGATGGTTTTGCCTCCACGGATGTAGAGTCCCTTGTGGGCTGGCTTGCCTGATAGCTTTCTGCCGTTGAGGTCATAGTAGCTGTCAGCCTTGTCTGTCGTGCCTGCAGCCTCGCTTACTCCCTGCACTGCAGAGGAAGAAGGGGTGTAGAAAGTGCCATAGACGTTATCGAGGATGACAATCTTTCCGTTCTGCTCCTCACCTATGGCGAGACGGTATGCAGAGTCAGGCTTGAGGCCTTTGAAGGTGTAGCTTTGCTCTACGGTGTTGTTGGAGTCAAACCTGCTGGTGACGAGCAAGTTGGTTGAGGCACTGGGGTTGGTATCATAAATGAAATATTTATTCTCGTTGAGGTATCTCAACACGAGATAGAGGTTCTGCGTGCAGGGCAATGCCTCTGTGGTCTGCATGGTGGCAATGCCTTCTGCTTTTGTATCGTTAAGGAGATATCCCCCGCTTTCATCATATTTGTCAATATTTGTGACGCTGGCTCTGAGGCTTGTGCCCTCTACATATACCTCGAATGGCTTGTTAAGCATGTTAAACCTCGTGTCGTACATCACAGAGCTGCTGGGTTGGAGATAGTGGGTGCCGAGGCTGTAGGGGGTAAACTGCATGTGGACGTAATTGTAGTTTCCTGTGTCGGTATCCATGCCAGTAGCGCTGCTGAGGATGTAGTTCTCGTTGTCGGTGCTGGTATAGAGATATACACCACGGTCTTCGGAGATGGTGTTGTTGGTCATCTCCATCTCGATGCTCACAGGCTGGTAAATCCTTGCTTTGCTCACTACCCTCATGTTGTCTATGGTTACGTCGTTTTCTCTTATGAGGTTGTCGTAGCTGGGTTGCAGGGTGAGCTGTTTGTTCTCTACGTAGAGTTGGTGGTACAGCTCCTTGCTGTAGATGCAGGGGTACCAGTTGTTGTCCTGTGCGTCGAGGTCACGATAGTACCACTCGAGGGCATAAGAGCCGTCGGGCAGGTCTGCCGAGGCTGGGAATTCTGTATGGAAATCACAATCCTTTATGTTGCCATCGAGGATGGTGACATTGCTTGCCAGTGTTCGTGGTACGTTATAGACATAGGCTTCATTGCTGAAGCTGAAGATATTCCATCCTATGTCGTAACGACGGTCGGCATATGGGGACATCTTGCGTGAGAACAGTGCGCTGTATTTTACCTCTGGGAAAGCCTGGTCGGTAGAACTGCGGTTAACGGTGACGTATGTTACGTTTCGCGTCTCGCCATGGTGTACTCCTACTTCTGCCACTGCGAGGGCGTAGCGGTCGGAGGTGTCTGGAGTGCCAGTGGGGGTAGTGAAATTATAGATGATGATGCGGTCTATGCTGTAGCCGTTAGACTGGTTCTTGCCCTTTGCCTCTTGCAGTTCGGAGTTGAGGACGGAGAGAATGTAATAGCCGTCCTCATTGCCTCCCCAGCCCCAGTTGACGTGGTAGTAGCCGTCCTTGTAGCCATCGATGATGAAGGAGTGACCCGAGAGCTTGTTTGTCTGGAGGTTTATCGAGGTGGCATCGTGTATGACGGGCCTGCCGTTGGATATTTCGTTGTAGATAGTCTCCTCCCACTCTTGAGACTTACATGCCATGCGCTGCTTTATCTGTATGTTCTTATAACCCCAGAAGAGGCGCAGGGCTTCGACGGTGCTGAGCGACGTGCTGCCTGAAAACTCCGCACTGTAGGTCATGCCGAGACTGTAGCCGCAGTATTTCATGAGGCGTGCTATCTCGCTGGCAGACTCGCTCTCCTCACTGGGGTCGGTATAGGTCTGCTTGAGGATGCTCCAGTTGAAGGATGTCTTGGGCAGCGACTCAAGGTGTTGCTGCATTACTCTCTTTTCGCTTCCCGTTCCCGTTTCTATCCCGTAAACATCTTGCTGTGGTATGTCGCGCAGCATCTCTGGTGCAGGATGGATGGTAGCCATCACCTGTGCCAGCGATACGGCAGGACAGCCTGTGTATGAGGGCTTGCCTGTCTTTTGGTCGAGAGGCACCTGATGGTTGTAGGGAGCAATCTGGTCCCACTTGTAGGGCACTATGGGCTCTATATTGTCATAAGCGGTGAGCTTGGCGGGAGCAAGACCCCCTCTCGCTCCAACTTGTTGGCTTGCCAGAGCAAGAACTCCCCCCAAGGGGGAGGATTCCCTGAGAGAGTTGATTTGCTGCTTGTAGTCTTCTATTACAAAGGCAACAGAAGGGTTCACCTTGCCCTGCTCGTAGGTGCCTTCTGTGCTCCATCCGAGTACGGGGATAGTCTGGTCTTCAGCACTTACAATGACAAAGCCGCCACCAGTGTCGCCCACGTTGAAGACATAGAGTTCTTCGCTTTCGAGGGCTGTCTCTACCTTGTTAGTAACACCGAGAGACTGAGCCTTACCAGCCTGCCTCGACTTGATAAACTGCTTGGCTATTTCTCTTGCTTCGTCTTTGCTTACTGGTGCAGCTACGCCAAAGCCCAGTGCAAGTATCACTGATGTGACAAGTGTAAAAATTCTCTTCATCATTTTATGAGGTTATGAGGTTGTGAGGTTGTGAGGTTCTTGCTCTGGCAAGCCAACAAGTTGGAGCGCAAGAACTGCTTACTGCTTCCACGTGCTTGGACTCTTGCGCCACTCGGCGAGTACGGCAAGATCCTCCTCCTTTATGTATCCCGTCTTGGCGGCTATGGCTGTGGTGTGCTCATAGTCAGAGAGTGTTACGAGTCTTACGCCAGCCTCCTTGAAAGCCTCTTCGGCTACGGGGAAACCGTAGGTGTATGAAGCCACCATGCCTACTATCTCGAAGCCTGCCTTGCGCAGGGCATCTACAGCCTTGAGCGATGAGCCACCTGTGGATATGAGGTCTTCTACCACCACCACCTTCGCACCCTCAGGCAGTGAACCTTCTATCTGGTTGCCCATGCCGTGGTCTTTTGGTTTTGGACGCACGTAGCAGTATGGCATCTGCAACTCGTCAGCCACTAATGCACCCTGTGCTATGGCTCCTGTTGCCACACCAGCCACAGCCGTAGCCTCTGGAAACTCTGTGTGAATCAGGTGTACCAACTCCTGCTTCACGAACGAGCGCAACTCAGGGTAGGCGAGCGTCTGACGGTTGTCAGTATAGATTGGCGACTTCCAGCCTGAAGCCCATGTGAATGGGTCGTTAGGCTGCAACTTGATAGCCTTTACGGCAAGCAGTTTCTCTGCAAAAGCGTTTTTTATTTTTTCCATTGTTCTTTGTTGTTTCGATGTTTCGTTATATCGTTACGTCGGCATATCGTTATTCCGAAAGGTTTGCCTTTATCAGTTCCAGCAGCTTGTCCACTGCCTCTGCCTCTGGTATAGCTTTCTCCACGCACTCCTTGCCCTTGTAGAGCGAAATCTTGCCTGGACCAGCGCCTACGTAGCCGTAGTCGGCATCAGCCATCTCGCCAGGACCGTTCACTATGCAGCCCATGATGCCTATCTTCAGGGTGTTGAAGCGCTTGTCCTCCTTAGCCGCCTCGCCTATAGCCGCCTTTATCTTTGCTATGGTGCCGCGCAGGTCGTATAGTGTTCTGCCACAGCCTGGGCAGGAGATGTATTCCGTTTTGGTAAACTTCACGCGTGCAGCCTGCAATATGCTGTCTGCCAGTTCCTTCTGTTCTTTACCTTTATTATATATAGTGAGCTCCTTAGCCTTGCCGTCTATGAGCAGAGCGCCTGCCGACATAGCTGCCTTCAGTTGCAGGTCTTCCGTCTCATCCTCGTCGAAATCAAGGTATAGGGTGTTGTTTTCTATTTTTGCCTCCTCTCTCAGCTTGGCGCACTGAGGGATAAATTCTACCAGTTTCCTTGCCACAGGTATCTCTGCCTCAGGTTCCTCCGAGAGGCTTACGCGTATGGTGTCGCCTATGCCCTCCGTCAGCAGTGCGCCTATGCCCACGGCACTCTTTATTCTTCCGTCTTCGCCCTCGCCAGCCTCTGTCACTCCGAGGTGTAGGGGATAGTGCATATCCTCCTTGTCCATAGCCTTTACGAGAAGCCTTACCGACTGCACCATCACCACCGTGTTGCTTGCCTTGATGGAGAGCACTACATCATCGAACTGCTCCCTCCTGCAGATGCGCAGAAACTCCATGCACGATTCCACTATGCCCTCTGGCGTGTCGCCATAGCGAGACATTATGCGGTCTGACAGCGAGCCGTGATTTACACCTATGCGCACAGCCGTCTTGTGCTCCTTGCATATATTGAGGAACGGCACGAAGCGCTCCTCTATCTTCTTGAGTTCCTCGGCATACTCCTCGTCAGTATATTCTAGGTGCTTGAAGGTGCGGGCAGGGTCAACGTAGTTGCCTGGGTTCACGCGCACCTTCTCGCAGTATTTTGCAGCTATGTCAGCCACGTTGGCATTGAAGTGTACGTCAGCCACCAGCGGTGTCATTATGCCCTCCGCCTTCAGTGCGGCAGAGATATTCGCCATATTCTCAGCCTCTCGTCTGCCCTGCGTGGTCAGCCTCACCAGTTCGCCGCCAGCAGCTATTATGCGCTTAGCCTGCGCCACACTTGCCGCGGTGTCGTTGGTGTTGGTAGTAGTCATAGACTGCACTCTTATTGGTGCTCCGCCACCTATCGTTATGTTTCCTACGTGAGTAGGAGTTGTCTCTCTTCTTTTCATCGAGGTTTGAGGGTTTTGAGTTGAGTGTTTAGAGTTTAGAGTCAGTTTTGAGTTGAGTGTTTAGAGTTTAGAGTCAGTTTTGAGTTGAGTGTTTAGAGTTGAGAGTCAGTTTAGAGTTGAGTGTTTAGAGTTTAGAGTCAGTTTTGAGTTGAGTGTTTAGAGTTGAGAGTCAGTTTAGAGTTGAGTGTTTAGAGTTGAGAGTAAGTTGAATGTTGATAGTTTAGTGTTGAATGTTTAGAGCTGATAGTAAGTTGAATGTTAATAGTTTAGTGTTGAATGTTTAGAGCTGATAGTAAGTTGAATGTTAATAGTTTAGTGTTGAAGGATATTTGATAGTGAACTATTCACTTTGAACTATCCACTGACTCTAAACCCTAAACTCTAAACTATTCACTTTGAACTATCCACTGACCCTAAACCCTAAACCCTAAACCCTAAACTCTCAACTTTTAACTTTTAACTTTTACTTTAATTCGTCTTAAACTCATACTTCACCTCGGCAAGGTCTTTGTTAGCCTTCTCTATCTTCTTGCCCAGCCCAGCCTTGTAGGTCTTGAGGCGAGCGGCAACGTCCTTGTCGGTGAGGGCGAGCATCTCCATAGCGAGGATGGCGGCATTCATCGCGCCGTTTACTCCCACTGTGGCAACAGGTATGCCAGGAGGCATCTGTATGATGGAGAGCATAGCGTCGAGGCCGTCGAGCATACCCTTTATAGGCACCCCGATTACGGGTAGGGTGGTGGAGGCAGCTATCACTCCAGGCAGGGCTGCAGCCATACCCGCAGCTGCTATTATCACCTTTATGCCTCTGCCCTCAGCATTACCTGCAAACTGCTCCACGGCATCTGGTGTGCGATGAGCAGAGAGCGCATTAACCTCAAAAGGTATCTGCTGGTCGTTCAGAAACTGCATTGCTTTCTCCATTACGGGCATGTCGCTTGTACTGCCCATGATAATTGATACTGTTGGATTCATAATTGTGACCCCCTCTCTGTCCTGCGGACATCTCTCCCCGAGAGGGAGAGAGATGAACATGACAAGATTTTGAGAGTTTTTGTTAATTGTATGTTTCTGTATTTATTTGCGAATAGACGAATTTGTTAATAAGTCTTTGGTAATGTTTCCCCTCCCTCGGGAGGGGGCTGGGGGAGGGGTTACTAAGTAAACATCACCACCACGAAGCCAGCCATGAGCCCTACGAAGAAGCCCCCCGTCACCTCGCCGAGGGTGTGGAGTCTCAACAGGGTGCGGCTGGTGCCCACGATGCCTGCAAGCAGTATCAGGGCGCATATCCACCACAGCGGGTTGAAGCCAAAGATGAAGGCGAATGCCATCACTGCTCCCGTCGTGCCCCCTATGGCAGCTGTGTGGGTGGAGATTTTCCACCAGTTGTTGAGTATGGCGCATATTATCTGTATCGCTACAGCCGCCGTCAGCACAGCCCTCATGAAGTGGGGCATGTGCAGGCTCGACATTATGTAGAGGCACAGCAGATAGCACGCTATGGATATTATGTAGGGCACCATGCGCTCCTCTCTCTTCAGCATCTTCAGGAGCGACCAGCCCTGGTAGTGGCGATACAGGCGAATGAGCAGCTGAGGCATGACAACGGTAAAGAGCCACACCATCAGCGTAACCGTTATCTTGTACATCAGGGGCATCAGACTGAGATAGCTGAACAGGAAGAGAGCTATCAGTCCCATGACGGGCAGGAAGAACGGTGTAAACACCAGGCTTATGGTCCTTGCCGTAAGTAGCAAGGCGTCTTTTTCCCTCTTTACTATGTTGCGCTTCGTCTTCGTAGTCTGCAAAATTACAAAATAATTATGAATTATGAATTGTGAATTATGAATTATTTTACTACCTTTGTCCTCAACTACGTATAATCACAAATTTTTCCCCCACAGAAAGTTATGAAAAAACTCCTTGCCACACTCCTTGCTGCCATAGGTCTCAACACAGCCTGCAGTCAGGGTTTCAAGAACGCCGACGTTGACGAGTTTGCCCAGCTTATAAAGAGTCCCTCTGCGGTGGTGCTCGATGTGCGCACCCCTGCCGAGTATGCCGAAGGGCATATTGATGGCGCCCTGCTCATAGACTGGCGCTCCAGCGATTTTCTTGCCAAAGCCGACAGCCTCCTGCCTCGCGATAAGACTATCGCCATCTATTGTCGCAGCGGCAGGCGTTCAGCCGAAGCTGCTGCCCAGCTTGCCCCCAGGGGCTACAAGCTCGTCAATCTCAAGGGAGGCATCATTGCCTGGCAGGCGGCTGGCAGACCTCTCACTGCCAAGTAACTCTCTCCCCCCTCTCACTACTTCATCACGCCTCGAAGAAGGCAGCAAGCAGCTCCATCGCCCTTCCGCGATGAGAGATGCTGTTCTTTCTCTCGTCAGTCATCTCGGCAAAGGTGAGGCAGCGCTTCACTCCGCTGAAGGTGCCCTCCTTGCCTCCCTCTGAGGTATAAGGAGCAAATAGAGGGTCGTAGCCGAAGCCCTCCGTTCCGTGTTTCTCCCTCAGAATATCTCCACTCACCTTTCCCTCAAACTGGTGTTCCTTTCCGTGGAATATCAGCGATACTACCGTGCGGAACTGTGCCCCTCTGTTCTCTTCCTTCTCCAGTTTTGCGAGCAGTTTGCGCATGTTTGCCTGGCTGTCGTGTCCCTCGCCTTTCTGTCCCCATCTGTTCTTTCCGTCCTCGAGGGTGTCCTCAGGCTCGCTTCCTGCATAGCGTGCCGAATACACGCCTGGCGCTCCTCCCAGAGCCTCCACCTCCAGCCCCGTGTCGTCGGCAAAGCAGTCGTATCCGTAGTGCTCCCTTATGTATCGCGCCTTCTCTAAGGAGTTCTCCTCCAGAGTAAGGTGAGTCTCAGGCAGTTCCTCAAAACATTTTATGTCCTTCAGGGAGAGTATCTCAAATCTCTTTCCCAGTATCTGCTTAGCCTCGCGCAGTTTGTTCTCGTTGTTTGTGGCAAACACCATTACTGGCTTCATCATCCTGTTGAGCATCGGGCACAGGCAGAATAGTATCACCGAAGCCGCACCAGCTGTGCAGGCAAAGAAGATGAAGAAGTCCGACAGCGTTACTATCTCCACGCCCATCACGCTTGCTGGCGCCTTGCCTGGCGCAGGCAGGAGGGTAGCAAACTGTCCTGCCAGGATGTTGGCAGTAGCATTGCTCATAAACCACACACCCATCAGCAGACTTGCCAGGTGGGCAGGCGACAGCCTGTTCACCAGCGACAGTCCTATGGGCGAGAGCGACAGCTCGCCGATAGTGTGGAGAAAGTAGAGCACCACCAGCCACCACATCGAAATCTTCGTCAGCGAGTCTATGCCATACGTGCCCCATGCTATCACTATATATCCCAGAGCGAGCAGGGCAAGACCCAGAGCCTGCTTCACGGTAGAAGGCACGTTGAGGCCCCTCTTCAGCAGAAACTCCCACAGCATGGCCATTATCGGAGCAAACGTCACCACTATTATGGGGTTGATGCTCTGAAACCACGTAGTAGGCACCTCGAAGCTCCCCACGTGTCTGTCACACTGCTGGTCCGCTATTATGGTGAGCGAGGAGCCAGCCTGCTCGAAGGCACTCCAGAAGAATATCACGAACACGGCGATGATGTATATCACCCCTATGTGCATCTTGTCCACCTTTGTCAGCTTGCCGTCAGTTATTATGAATATAGGCAAGGCTATCGAAATGCTGTATATGGCAGCCGAGATATAGTCGTTGAAGTTAGCAGCACTGTTGGCAAAGAACACGAATATAGCCACAGCCAGCAAGCCGCAAAGAAGCCCTCTCACTCCCCCCAGAGAGGAGAACCAGCTTTGAGCTTTAGGGTTTGAGGTTTGAACTGTGAACTGTGAACTGTTAACTATGAACTGTGAACTGTTAACCGGCTTTCCCCCTATCTCCTTGCCCTCAGGCGTAACGAGATAGCGGTCCTTCAGCAAAATAAACACCAGCACCGAAATGAGCATAGCACAGCCAGCCGCAAAGAAGCCCCACTTGAAGCCCCCAGGGTTCATCCAGTTGCCGTTGCCCAGTGGACCGCATATCAGCGGAGCTATGAAGGCACCCACGTTGATGCCCATATAGAATATGGTAAAGGCAGAATCCTTGCGCTGGTCGTAGGGGTCATACAGGTCGCCCACCATAGTAGAGATGTTCGGCTTAAAGAAACCGTTGCCTATAATCAGCGCAGCCAGTCCCGTAAACATCAGCCACAGAGCCAGATGGTTGTTCACCGAAGCGTCTATCGCCTGTCCCTCGCCCATTATGCTCTGGTTTACGAAGCAGGCAGAAGCAAACATCAGGAACTGTCCTATCGCCATCACAGTGCCTCCCACCACTATCGAGCGTCTGTTGCCCCAGTAGCGGTCGGAGATATATCCGCCCAGCAGGGGCGTGAGATACACCAGTCCTGTGTAGGAACCATAAATCTGGCTCGCCTCGTCGTTGGTAAAGAAAGCCGCCACGAGGTAGAGCACAAACAAGGCACGCATTCCGTAGTACGAGAAGCGTTCAGCCATTTCAGTAGCAAAGAGAAGGTATAGACCTTTAGGATGTCCGTTGTTCATAAAGTTGTGTGTTTCAAAATTTTCTGCAAAGTTACGAAAAGTCGAGCGAAATGCAAAAGAAAAGCTCGATTTTCTTTTCATTTCCGAGACGGAGGAACTTCGGCGAAGCCAAAGTTACAAAAAATCGAGAGCAGAACAAAATAAACTCGTTTATTTTTTATGCCGAGATGCTGTAACTTGACTCATGAAATGAGGCAGAGTTACAAAAAATAGTTGAAAGTTTAGAGTTTAGAGTTGAAAGTTTTTTATTTCCAAGGCAAAGAAACTTCGGCGAGGGCAAAGTTACAGAAAAAGTAAAGTATAAGGCGCGACTAAAAGCATGTTCAATCTTAGCTTCGCTTTCCCACTTGCTCCCTCGTTAGCGCCTTTATACTCCACTCCAGTCCCCTCGTTTCCCGAGGGGCAGAAACCCGCAGGGGCAACGTCGGCTTGGCTCTAATCTTCGGTAGCGGCGTGTGTTCAATCTTCAATTTTCAATCTTCAATGTTTAAGAGCTTTGCTCGAAGAACTAATAATTTGTAACTTGTAATCAGCCGACAATACCAACGTGATATAGATGGAGCGAAATGCATGGAGCAGAATTGACGAAGGTGTTCGCCTGTGTCTGCAGTTTGTTATCAATTACGAAGACTCTGTCTGTCACCTATATCATATGGAAGAGGAAACAATAATGTGAGATAGTATGGAGTGGCTCATAAAATGGCGGTCGCAGGTCATCAAGAAGAAATAGAAGTAACAGTAACTAACAAGAAAAGGATGAAGTTTATTTTTTTTTGAATGATATAAAAATACTCAGATTCAGGAGAGGTTAGGTGAAATATTCCTCTCCCTCTCTTATTATATTAGGGTGTTGTTTGCAAAAATTTAGAAATCCAACATTGTTTGAATGGCATCTTTCTTTGGAGGGGCAAATACCCCGATAATTAGATAAGGGTCTGGAGCATTTTTCATATGCCATTCAAACGATGTTCCAAGGAAAAGGTAAATGTTTTCTTTGGCCATATTCAAATACTTTTCCCTGACCTTCTGGCAAGCAGTTTTTTCATTATGACAATTCTGAAAAATTTTACGATACAGCATACCTGTTTCCCAGTCCTCTATCATTAAAGTACGTTGCTTACCATCTTCTGTAGTGAATATGTAACTAAACTTATATGGAACTTTCTCTGCAAAACGAAATGTCTCACTCATTTCATGCTCATCTTCAAACAGATTCATCTGAAGAAGTTCTGCTTTATACTTATTCTTTTGTTTCTTTAGTTTTTCTTGGAATTTAGTCATATCTTCTTTTTCATAGATTACATCAATAATCTGTGTTGGTTTAAGAACAGCTAAAGATGTATTGTTTAACTTTGTCTCTTCAAGAAGTTCCATCATATTACGATAAACTTTCTTGTTCTTAAGTACCCAACTAAGCCGTAAATCCCAGTTTGCTCGTTTATCAATAGGTTGCAATAACTTCAAAGAATCAATATTCTTGATATGATAACTCTCACGTCTTCTGTCATGAGCCAGATTTTGTTCCAAGTCAACTTCTATCCATTGCCATTTATGATAACGTTTACTATCATCACTTCCAAGCAATACTCGATAAGGAATGGGAAAAATACGAATCCAACTACCATCTTCTCGAAAACCTGCTGTGCAAACCGTTTCAAAATGTTTATCTGACAAGGCAGGATAAGTCATAACAGTTACTAAAACCTTTTCTATCATAATAAGATTTCGTTAAACCTGTAATCAATATTTGGAAGGCGCATTAGTGCTTGTGCTACTCTTGTACGATGGCATTGCTTAGGGTCTTTCTCAAAACAAGTTAAGCAGACACGGTCATATTGAGAAATGATTTCGCGTATCTTCATCAAATACTTCCAATTTTTGCGAAGCGTTATTTGTTCATATCGTTCAAATAGAACATCATAATCATGCTGCGTATTCAAAGTCTGTCTGTATTCTGATTCTATGCCCAGTTCCGAGATATGGATATATAAAATACCTACTCCCTCACATGCCTTTTGCAAGATAGCCTTTGAGAAGCCATACTTCATGCTAAAAGCATTCTTTCGGACATCACACAACACATGCACATCATTAGATATAAGTTGACGAAGGTAAGACTCCAAAGTAAACCCCTCATAACCAATTGTAAATAGCATCGGTTCTGTTTTGGTATATCTGTCCTTTTTGGCTTGCACTTTCGCCAATTCATCCTCATTAAGCAGTCTTTCCTTTATCACACTATTGATAGCTGTATAAGGCCATTTGCGATATGTGTAAGCAACCAGTTCGTCTTGACTCATATGCCCGAAATCATGATAAAGCTGTTTGATGATTTCAGTATCAAACATATCCAGAATAGCCATCGCGTTCAATGCATGGTTCAACCGATAACCACGTTCAATTCCTTCATTCTCATCTGTTGTTATGTATCCTTGTCTTGACAAAGAAACAAGATCTTGATTTGCCTGAAACGAGAAACATCCATACTTATAAGGTACGAAATCATATATTCGTTCACCGCTAATTCTTGTATAGATAAAGAGAAGTTTCTGCATACAAATTGCAGAAACATAGCCTCCCATCTTTTCAAGGATTGCTAAGGCAATTTTCTTGCGATTATTTATAACCATTGCATAAATGTTTATTTTATGGTTGCAAAATTAAGCATTTTCTTTCAAATAACAAAATGAAATATAAGAAGTATCTTACAATATTTTTTATAAAAATTGATGTAGACGGCGTACACTTTTGTCTATTTTTTTTCATTTATACAATTGAAATAAGAAAAAAAATTGTAATTTTGTAGCGTTCTTTGGAACATCGACTTATTGAAACAACGAAGCGTTATGCTCGACTTGCGAATAGAAACGTGAGAAACTTCTAAGAGTTGCAAGGACGGTGTTAACGGTTCGCGCTTATAGCGTGGGCTGGTTACTCCTTCTCAACTCAAGGTAATTCTCACGACCTCTATTCGAAGAAGTGGTATATCAGTACCACGCTTTCTTTGATAAAAGTGAGAATTATGAAAAAAAGTTTTGATAAAGACATCCTTACACGAATTTTGGAGGCAATCATTGGGGTTGCGGTGTTGATTGTTGGTGGTCTTATATACGTTCGATATCGAAGTGAAAGCCTGATAATGTTTGATTGTTTTCGTGGCTTAGGCCTAACAGAGGATATTGAAAATTTTAGAAACAATGTCGAAATGCCTAACGTGTATGGATGGGTTAAGTATAATATGCCTGCTGGTTTATGGTTATTCGCTTATATGTTTATTATAGATTCTATATGGGGAAAAGATAAGAATAATGTTTATCGGTGTTTTCTGTATATACTTCCATTTCTGGCTATAATATCAGAAGTGATGCAATACGTAGGAATACTTCCTGGAACTTTTGACTATATGGATTTACTTAGCTATATACTTTCAATTATTCTGTTTACAATAATAAAAAAAGAAAAAGCATGAAAACTAAATTTATTTTATCGTCACTCATTTTATTACTATTTGCAGTTCTCGGTGGCGGATCGTTTGATGAGCATGGGAATATTGCTGGTTGGGTATGGATGATTGTCATTGGCATCATTGTTTTCTTCATTATTATGATGATTGTAGCAAGTTCAGAAGAAGAAACAAGAAAAGAAATAAGAGAGCAGGCTCGTTTAAAAAGAGAAGAAAGATTGAAAGCACAAACACAGGAATATGAAGCATTAAAGCAACAATTCTTTGCAACAAATGGGACTCCAGACAAAACCATCTTAATTAAAGAACTTGACCTCAATTCAGAGATACATGTGTATGAAAGTTCAAAAAGGGTTTTTATCCTGGGCAAAGAGTATGCTTTCAAGGATGTTATGTCTTGTACTTTTAGCGACAATCCTCGAGTGATTAAAGGTAAAATAACCGCTGTGACAAAATCAAAGAATGGCAGTGTGATAGGGCGAGCTATAGTTGGAGATGTCGTTGCGGGACCTGCTGGTGCCATAATTGGAGGAACAACGGCCAAGAAGAATACAGAATTTATTCAAGGAAATGACAGAACCATCCATGACTATACGGTTATTATCAACATGAATAGTATTGTTGAACCTGTCATTCGCATTCATACTGGTGAAGACGGAAAACTTACCAATGAAATTGTAGGTTTGATGAATGTTATTGTTTCAAGAAAATAGATAGATTCATGGAAGCATTATATTAGGGATTCACTTCAATGTACAGGAGAATGCATTTATAATCACAATGACATTTTTTTGACCCCTTGCACCCGATGATGAGCCATAAAAAAGACTGATGACTCGTCGTCGGGTGTTTTTTAGACTATTCATATGCACTTAACTAACAAACTAACCTACTTTGTTATTTAGAAGCTTAGCGACAGCCCATAAAGGCTCAGCACCTGCGGGCTGAAATCAGCAGTCAGACTGCAGAGCATGAACAACGATTTTTCAAGAATAATTTGCAGAAAACAAAAATATTTCCTAACTTTGCAACAAGATATAATGTGACGGAAATTATGAAAGAGAATAAGGTACAATTTACTCGTCCACTCGGAGCTTTCAGGGATTCAGTGAGAGCATACAGAGACTATAAGCAGAAGTGGCAACAGCGTGTAAACAGGGAGCTGGAGGAGAGAGAGGTATCTCGCAGGCTTGCTATGGCTGAAATGAATCTTGAATTAGTATGAACGCCCTGAATCTTAGTCGCCTCAATGCCCTGTCTCCTTATATGGAAAATTTCATAGCCATAATAGTCCCACGCCAGCATCCTTACCTTGAGGGAAATAGTATCTCGTTATAATGCAGAAATAGAGATGTTCAAGAGTTCAAAGTAAAAATTTTCCTAAGAATTTTGCTTTTTTCTTTGCACATTCAATTTTTTTTCCTTATCTTTGCCCCTAGAACAAGTTAACTTTATTAAAAAAGAAAGAGAAACCTTACACCTTATTATATATTATAGTATTCTCGCCCTACACGACTGCCACATCACTCGAAATGTCGGATGAACCCCTTTTTTACTTCCTTTTTTTACTTCCCTTTCTACTTCCCTTTCTACTTCCGAAAGTTAAACTCCTTTAACTCCTCTAACTCCTTTAACTCCTTAATAACTCGTGGCTGCCGCAATGTTTTTGGTTATTCGGGAAAAAAGTAGTACCTTTGCAGCCTGAAAGAAAAAAAAACTACTTTCGTCCAACGCATGAAGAAAACCCTGTTCTTATTGTTGCTCAACTCAGTGCTTGCCCTCTTTACCTCAACAGAAGTTTCTGCCGAGATAATAGAGCAGGGGGCTGATGGCTACACTATCCATGTGGACGAGATACCAAACCTGACGGGCAAGGAATCGCTGCTCGACATCCTGCTTATGTGTCCTAATGTCATGAGCCTCGATAATGCTACGACCGTTGACGACATAACTTTTGACAACTACGAGATACACCAGAACGACCTCTTGCTGCTTACTGACCCCGAGCTCTTTCTCTCCAACACGCGAGCCGAGGAGGTGGCGTATATCGAGATAACGACCCACCCTGCCGCATCGAAGGGTAATGATGCCTATACGAAGGTTATCGACGTGTATTATCGCGACAGCAGGGAGGGAACGTCGGGCAGCATCGCGGTAAAGGCTGACTCCTATGGCAGCCTGACTACCTTCAACTCCGTAAAATACAAGAAGGACAACATGCTCGTGTGGGGAAACCTGGAGGGCAGCCTGAAGCACGGCAAGGACTACATAATGGAGACCCACTCCCACGGCGAGGCGGCTACGGCGGGAATGTCATGGGACATAAACGATAAGGACAACCTCCTGCTGCAGCTGACGCAGAGATATGGCAAGCTGACAATGCGCGACGTGGGATCTTACTCCTACGACCGTTACCTGAACCTGGACGCTATCTACACCCGCAAGCTGAACGAGCGAGGTGCGGAGTTTAAGTTTCAGGGTGCTCTGTTCTATAACACTATGCTCTCACGCATAGATTACTTCGATGTCACGTCCACCTCTACCCGCTATCGCAATTTCGCTCCAAGCATCTGCGGTGAATACTTCATACCTTTCTCTGACAGGTTCAGCCTCATGGCTGGCGTGGAGATGGGTGCTACGCAGGAGACCCCCGAGGGTGCTGACTATAAAGACTGGTTCTACTACTGTGATTTCTACAGTCAGCTGACGTTCAACGTGAAGGGCATAAACTTTGCCATAGGCGACCGCCTGAGGTCATACAACTACATGCAGAATGACATAGAGGAATACTGGGATGATGCCCACACCCAGCGCAAGAGCTACAACCACAGCCAGTGGGAGAACATCTATAATGCCAGCATATATGGCAACATAGGCAAGTACGATGTGCTGAAGGGCTCGTTCGAGCGCAATATCATCACCCCCGTCTTCGCCTCTTTCCTTACAGTCTCCTCGTCCTCCATGTCCGATGTTCCCCATGTCGCTTATCTAAAGGAGGTAAAACCCCACGAGCTGTATCTCTCTGAACTGAAATACACCCACCAGAAGGGTGGCTTCACCCTCGAGGCACTCGTGAGCAATGCCCACTACAACAATCGTGCAGAGGCAAGCAACATAAACCACGACAACCTGCTCCAGACGGGCATTACCAGCACTTTGGGCTTAGGCATCATGCGCCTCACGGCAGCTGCCAACTATTACCACTACAAGGTGTCAACCTCGGAGGATGGCGACTTCTTCCACAACTTTGTGCGCCTGCGTCTTCAGCCAGCTCTCAATCTTGCTTCGGGCTGGCGCATCGTGCCCACCATCATCTATAGCAGCAAGATAGACTTCAGCGATGACGAACATCTCTACATCGACGTGCCAGCCAATCTCTCTGCCACGCTGCTCGTATCGAAGCGTGTAGGCAGATGGAACTTCGACCTAAGGGGCAACAACCTCATCGACCAGCACTTTGGCAAGCGCAGCGTCTCGCTCGGAGCTACCTACTGCTGGTAAAATCACCTCCCCTCTGTTCTGACTATAGTCTATTCTCTCTTTGTGAAAAGGATAATCTACATATTGCTCGCACTGTTCGTTGTCACATTTGTGGTAACGATGTCTGCCCCCTCTTTCTCTCAAGCAACAACAGAGGAGGAGGAGAGAGAGCTATGCACCCAGACATCATCAGCAGGCGAGGATATAGAGAGCGTGGCTTCATGCCTTTCGGATGCTTCGGGCATAGTGAGCGAGGCACCACAGGTGCCACAGACGGTGCCAGTGCGCCGAATAGTGACAACGACCACATCGAGCGGCTTCTCTCTCTCGCGTATAATAAGACTATGCCATAACCTGAGCATGAAGCAGCTGGCGCTTCATGCCGACAGGCTTCTTGCCAGCCTTTGTTCCACTCGCAACAACGTGTTCACAGGTGCTCCGTCGCCAAACAACGTGACGAGAGCCTGCGAGTATTATGTTTATGCTTTGCGTATGATAGTGATTTGATTGAACAACCCCCTCTCGCTCTCAATGGTCTTATAACCCCCTTCAATTCCCCCGTTATCGGGGGACAGAAACCCAAGGGGGAGATAAGTTGAGTGTTTAGAGTTTAGAGTTTAGAGTTTTACAAACTATCATAACATAAACAAATAATGCAAAACAACAATAGTAATGTTGTGGGCACTGGCGTGTCCACACTTGATGACGCATATATGCTGAGCAAGGGCAAATGCGTCAAGCGTATGGATGTAGGAAACGTAGTAAAGGGCATCGTAATTATGCTGGTGGGCATAATGCTCATAATGATTCCGCAGGTGGGTATCGTAAGCAACCCCAATTTCACAAGTGCTTTCTATATGTTCGGACTCATAGGTTGCTGCTATGCCCTCTATGTGCTGCTTGCCAAAAACAGGTGCATGGTGTATGAGCCAACGGGCAGCAAGGTGGTATATAAACAGTTGTATTACGACATTGATGCTCTGGACAAGGTAAAGGCTTTCGTAAATAACGACAAGGTGCAGGAGTTGCCTCAGTCGCTCATGCAGGGCGGTACCCGTCTGCGCACCTTCGTTGCTGCAGACGGCAGTATGGCGTGCGTACAGATAAGCCATTATCGCGAACTGACCTACGAGAATGTGGGAGACCCCGTAATCATTACGGGAGAGAAAGTTTTAACTTTAAGGAGTTTAAGGAGGAGTAAAAGGGAGTAAGGAGGAGTGAAGGAGTACTCCCCTCCAAGTAAAGTATAAAGTATAAAGAATAAAGTAAGAAGTATAAAAGAAGTATGACAACGATAATAGTATGCGCATTTTGTCTGGGCTATTTGCTCATAGCGCTCGAGAACGTAACTAAGATTAATAAGGCAGCAATAGCGCTGCTGATGTGTGTGGTATGCTGGGCTCTCTATGCCTTAGGCGGCACAGATGGCAACACCGAAATGCTCAACGCCACGATAGAGAAGAACCTGGGAGAGGCTGGCACTACGCTGTTCTTCCTCATGGGAGCCATGACGATAGTGGAGGTTGTTGACCAGTATGGTGGTTTCAACTTCGTGAGGGGGCTGCTCTACTCAAAGAGCAAGGGTGCACTGCTCTGGAAGATAGGTTTCATGACCTTGCTGCTTTCTGCCGTGCTGGATAACCTGACCACCTCAATAGTGATGATTATGATACTGCGCAAGCTCGTGAGCGACCATCGCGACCGTATATGGTATGCCTCAATGGTTATCATAGCTGCCAACGCTGGTGGTGCTTTCTCGCCTATCGGCGATGTTACCACCATCATGATATGGAATGGTGGCATGATAACGGCATCAGGCGTGATACGCGAAATATTCATCCCCTCGCTGCTCGCCTTCGTGGTACCTGCCTTTATCGTGCAGTATCGACTGAGAGGACCGTTGCCGCTTCCTGCCAACGACAAGGCAGAGAAAGAGGTGAGCGCCGTTACCACATGGCAGCGTAACCTCGTATTCTTTATAGGAGTAGGCGGACTGTGCTCTGTGCCTATCTACCATAACCTTACCGACCTGCCTGCCTTCATGGGCATACTGCTCGTGCTGGGCACGCTGTGGTTTGTTACTGAAGTGATAAACTGGAAAAAGGGTGAGCATGACGCTACCGCAAAGCGCATCAGCCGACTGCTCTCGCGCATAGATATGACCACCATACTCTTCTTCCTCGGCATACTGATGTCTGTTGCCGTATTGTCGGAAACGGGAGTACTACGTGCTGTTGGCGCATGGCTTGAGGAAACCATAGGCAACAGCTATTTCGTAACGGGTGCCATAGGCATACTGTCGAGCGTGGTGGACAACGTGCCTCTCGTGGCTGGAGCCATGAAGATGTACAGCATACCTACAGCTGAAATGATACTCGCCGACCCAACCCTGTCGCAATATGCCGTTGACGGCGTCTTCTGGCAGCTGCTCTCTTACTGTGCTGGCGTGGGTGGTTCGATGCTCATCATAGGCAGTGCAGCGGGCGTGGTTGTCATGGGACTGGAGAATATCTCCTTCGGATGGTACATACGCCACATCACTCCGCTCGCCTTTGCAGGCTATATCTGTGGCATCCTTGCCTACTACGTGCAAAACCTCCTGCTCATGTAGAAAAAAAGAATTTGTCAAAAATACCTCACATACCTCACTTATCCTTCGGAACTCCGCATGGATACTGGGGTTGACACAAGTGACCTGTCTATCAGACAGGTCACTTTTAGGTCATTTTACACCTCAAAAGATTTGCTAATATCAAATCTTTTTTGTACCTTTGCAAGTATAACAGAAGTGATTCTGTAATTATGCAAAGTTCTGAAAGACGTCTACAATAATTGCCTTAGTTAATCTTTTTACCATTATGAACCAAAACATTATCAAAACAGAAACTGGCGCAAAAAATGCGCCAGCAACAGAGCAGCTCGCAGTAGAGTTGTTTCTGCATGAAAATTACCTTTTCCGTCGCAATGTGCTGAATGGGAAGGTAGAGTATTCAATCAAGCGTGCTGAAGAGAGCAAGCCAGAGTGGAGAACACTTACTCAGGAAGACCTCAACAGTATCATCATCAAAGCCAAGCGCTTGCAGGTATGTGAATCGGGTTCGCCCAAAGCCGACATTATGGAGTTTGTAGGCTCCAACGAGGTGGAGAGGTTCAACCCTATAGCCGACTACCTCGGCAAGTTGCCTAAGTGGGATGGACAGAACCATGTGGGGAGACTCTTCAATCGTCTGCCTGGTGTGGATTCCGAACTCGGAGGCTATCTCGCTACCTGGATGCGCTCGATGGTGGCTCACTGGTTGCAGATGGATGCTATTCACGGCAACGAGTGCGTGCCAACGCTCATCGGAGCACAAGGCTGTGGCAAGACCACCTTTGTGGTGAGACTGCTGCCACCCCTGCTGAGGCAGTATTATCTTGACCACCTCAACCTGTCGAACAAATTCGACAAAGAGATGGCACTGACCAACAATCTGCTGGTGAACCTCGACGAGCTCGAGGCTATCCGACCCTCCCAGCATGCGGCTCTGAAGCAGACCTTATCTAAGAATAAGGTGAATGGGCGTCCTATCTACGGGGCTTCGCAGGAAGACAGGCTACGCTATGCTTCCTTTGTTGCCACAACCAACAATCCTCATCCTCTGACTGATGCCACAGGTTCGCGTCGATACATCTGCATCACCATACCCAAGGGGCAGTATATCGACAACACAGGGGACATAGACTACGGACAGCTGTATGCGCAGGTTCTCTATGAACTGAACGAGCAGAAAGCCCCTTATTGGTTTAACAATGACGAGGTGGCTCGCATCCAGCAGCTCAATGTAGGCTATATGGAGAAGAAGGATATGGCAGACATGATAGGCATCTGCTTCCGCAAGCCTAAAGAGGGGGAAATGCCACATTCCATGAACTGCAGCAACCTGATAGAGGTGATAGCAAAGGAATTTCCTACAGTGAAAAATACCCACAGCAACAAAATCTGTCTGGGCAAGGCAATGAGGGCTCTGGGGTATGAAAGTTCTGATTGCGGGCATGTGCCTCACTATAAAGTTATCCCTCTGATGGTGGCATGATGAAAAGCTCAAGTGAGGTTTGAGTGACCTCTAAGTGACCTTTAAGTGACCTATCTCAAAGATAGGTCACTTGCTTTATCCCAGTATTCATGCGGAGTTCCGAAGAGTAAGTGAGGTTAGGCACGAAAATAAATATTTTTTCGTGTAATTAGAACTCCGAGCTTGTCAATAGTCTTTACACCCCTCTCGGTCTCCCCGTTTTTCGGGGAGCAGAAACGCCTGAGAGCTTTGCTCGAAGAATGAGGAATTATGAATTAGTAATTTTGGAATATTTTCCAACTTGGGAAAATTTACGTGCAGAACCACTGCTTCTGCACGTAGTTCCGAGCTCTGCTCGCCTGAGCACCTACTGGAGCGCAAGAGCCATTGCCTCTGCATGTAGAACCACTGCTTCTGCATGTAGAAGCAGCCCTTCTGCACATAGAAGCTATGCAGTAGAAAAATGTATAGAAAGAAGGAAGAGAGAAATTACATGATTTCAAACCGCCAAATTTATGGTAAATTTAGCGGTTTGGAGAGTTTTGCCATATAAAATACTGGCTATGCAATATGATGCTTATGGTGTATCGTTAGCGAGAGGAGAGGGGCTGTGTAGCCTCTGTAAGCCATTGGCGGTCCTGAGCGTCGGATAGGAGGGGAAGCAGGGCATCGTGTACCATCTTGTGGTATTGGTTGAGCCACTCCACTTCGGCTGTGGTGAGCAGACTCTTGTCTATCGGTGTGGTGTCGATAGGGCAGAGGGTGAGGGGGGTAAGACAGTTCATAGTGCATAGTTCACAGTTCACAGTTTTGAGGCTGTTGGTTGAATGATTCGAACTATGCTCCGAGCTCTGCTCGCCTGAGCACCTACTGGAGCGCAAGAACTGTGAACTGTGAACTGGGGTAACCACCATCACGTTTTCTGTCCTGATGCCAAACTGTCCTTCAAGGTATATGCCTGGCTCGTCTGTCACCACCATGCCTGGACGCAGTGGGGCAGGACGCCAGTCCATGCGTATGGCATGGGGACCTTCATGCACGCACAGGCGCCAGCCTACGCCGTGACCTGTGCCATGCAGGTAGTTGTAGCCTCCTCTCCATACCTCGGCACGTGCCAGAGCATCTATCTGCGTGCCGTTGGTGCCGTCAGGGAATGGGGTGGTGGCAAGGGCTATGTTGGCCTTCAGCACGCAGGTGTAGGCACGCTTCATCTCCTCCGTCACGGGGCCGAGGGCTATCGTGCGCGTTATGTCTGTGGTGCCGCAATCATATTGTGCTCCGCTATCTATAAGCACCAGTCCTGCGGGCTTCAGTTCTGCATTGGTTTCTGGCGTAGCGCTGTAGTGTACTATGGCACCATGCTCGTTATACCCGCAGATGGTGCTGAACGACAGGTCAAGGCAGTGCTCGTTCTCCCTCCTCAGTTCCTCCAGTTTGTCTGCCACGCTTATCTCTGTCTCTCCACCCTGCTCTACGGCGGGTTTCAACCACCTGAGGAATTTTACCATAGCCACGCCGTCATAGAGCATGGCCTGACGAAAGCCTTCTATCTCTCTCGCGTTCTTCACTGCCTTAAAGCCTGTCACAGGGCTTTCGCCCTCTATGGCATGCTCCTTGCACTTGCTGAACACGGTATAATTGGTCGTGGCGGGGTCTATGAGCACTCTGCCGTCGAGCTGGGCTACCTCGCTGGTGAAGTCTTCGTATGGCTTTACTTTTACGTCAGCCTCCCTTAGCATGGCACTTGCTTCCTCGCTGAGCGCACCATTGGCAAACAGCGTAGCATCATCGAGCGTTATAAGCAGGTAACTCATGAAGACGGGTGTCATCTTCACGTCGTCACCCCTCAGGTTCAGTGTCCATGCTATGCCCATAAGGTCGGTTATGACGTGAGCATCGCAATGCTCCCTTTTCATCACTTCCCTTATGCGCCCCAACTTGCTCTCCACGCTCTCTCCTATCCATTCTTTTCCTACGGCATACACAGGTTTGGCAGGCAGGGCAGGACGCTCACGCCATAGTCCGTCAGCTATGTCGATGTCAGTGCGCACACTTACGCCAATCCTTCTCAGTGCTCCCTCGAGAGCCTTCACAGTGCTGTAGTTCATTACCATACCGTGGGCAGCTACCACCCTTCCGTTGGATGCCGACAGTTTTCTCAGGAGCCACTCCGTGATGGTGGGTGTACCCTCCACGCCTTCTCGCATGAGAACGAACGTTTGAGGTTTGATAGACTGTGCTCCGAGCTCTGCTTGCCTGAGAGCTTCTTGCTCTGCAAGCGTAGCACCAGTGGTGCGTCCGATTACGCTCGAAGAACTGTGCATTGCGAGTTGCTGTTCTGCCTGCAGGAAATATCGTGAGTCTGTCCACAGGGCAGCTTCGTCGAGCGTCACTACGGCAGTACCGGCGCTACCCGTAAAGCCAGTTATCCATCGTCTCGTCTGCCAGTGCTCAGGCAGGTATTCACTGTTGTGAGGGTCGCTGGTAGGAAAAATCACAGCATCTATCTTTTCTGTGCGCATCTTGCTGCGCACCTGTTCCAGAATGTCTTTGTTAGTCATGATGAAAAATGTATGATGTGTTTATTTGGTAATAACGGCAAAGTTACTAATTATTTTTCAAACCTCCAAAAAACTTTACGACATAAACCGTGTGTAGGATTTTCCCTCTCTCGGTTTAGGGAAAATACCCCCTCTGTTTAGAAATAATACTTTTGCAGGTTGTGAAACTCGCAGTATCTTTGCAACAGAAAAAATGAATAGTAAAGTATAAAGAGTAAAGAATAAAGTATAAAGAGTAAAGAGTTTAGGTTAAACTAAAAAATCAGGAGGATAAAAAATGAAAAAGATTATCTACGTAACAATGATGTTGATGATGATGACCATGACGGTCAGCGCAAAGAACAACAAAAAGCATATAGACAACCGTCCACAGGTGGTAGTAGTAAAGGTGGCTGACAGACCATGCAGAGCTTACGCACATCGTCCTGCTCCAGGACGTCATCACGCAAGACCAGTGCCACCACGCCATCATCGTCCTACAGTTATAGTGTATAACAATACTGGTTCATGGAGACATAGGTTTTAGACATAAGTTTTGATTGGGTTAGATTTTAAGTAATTGTTTGTAAGAAATGTGATTCCGTAGTAGTGATTACTGCGGAATTTTTTTTGTATAAACGAGAGGATATTCCAACTTTTTTAGTACCTTTGCATGGAAATAAAAACTGCAAGATAGTAAATACTACAATGGAATACAACTTCAGAGACATCGAGAAGAGGTGGTTCAACTACTGGAAAGAGAACCAGACCTACAGGGTAACAGAAGACAAGGACAGGAAAAAGTTCTATGTGCTCAATATGTTCCCATACCCATCAGGAGCGGGACTGCACGTGGGACATCCGCTCGGCTACATAGCCAGCGACATCTATGCCCGCTACAAGCGCCTGCAGGGCTTCAACGTGCTCAATCCTATGGGCTATGATGCCTACGGTCTGCCTGCCGAGCAGTATGCCATACAGACGGGGCAGCATCCCGAGGTGACCACCAACGACAATATAAACCGCTATCGTGAGCAGCTGGACAAGATAGGCTTCTCCTTCGACTGGGACCGTGAGGTGCGCACCTGCGACCCTGGCTACTATAAGTGGACACAGTGGGCGTTCCAGAAGATGTATAACAGCTACTTCGACGAGGAAACGCAGAAGGCTCAGCCTATCGAGAAACTGATAAAGAAGTTTGAGCAGACAGAGGAATGGCAGCAGATGACAGAGAAGGAACGTTCAGAGAAACTCATGAACTACCGCATAGCCTTCCTGGGCGAGACAATGGTAAACTGGTGTGCTGGACTGGGCACCGTGCTTGCCAACGACGAGGTGGTTGATGGTGTATCAGTGCGTGGCGGCTTCCCCGTGGAGCAGAAGAAGATGCGCCAGTGGTGCCTACGTGTTTCTGCTTACTCTCAGCGCCTGCTCGACGGACTGGAGCAGATAGACTGGAGCGACTCCATCAAGGAGACACAGAAGAACTGGATAGGCAGGTCAGAGGGTACCGAGGTGGAGTTTAAGGTTGCTCAGGTATCAGGTTCTGAGGTGATATCACCTGAAAGCGAAGCGACCTCAAACCTCAAAACCTCAAACCAAAAATCCTTCACCATCTTCACTACCCGTGCCGATACCATGTTTGGCGTTACCTTCATGGTGCTGGCTCCAGAGAGCGACCTTGTGAAGGAACTCACCACCCCCGAGCAGAAGGAGGAGGTAGAGAAATACCTGAAATATGTGGCAGGCAGAACGGAGCGCGAGCGTCAGATAGACCATAAGGTGACGGGCGTTTTCTCTGGCTCTTATGCCATCAACCCATTCACAGGCGAGAAGAACCCTATATGGATTTCAGAATACGTGCTTGCAGGCTACGGCACAGGTGCCATCATGGCTGTGCCAGCCCACGATTCTCGCGACTATGCCTTTGCCAAGCACTTCAACCTGCCCATCATTCCGCTTATTGAGGGGGCTGACGTAAGCGAGGAGTCATACGATGCCAAGGAGGGCATAGTGACCAACTCACCAGCAGCCGGCACTACACCAGTGGCATACGACGGCGAGACTCTCTGCCTCAATGGTCTCACGGTAAAAGAGGCCATCAAGGCTACCAAGCAGTTTGTAAAGAAGCACAACATAGGCAGAATAAAAGTAAACTACCGTCTCAGGGATGCTATCTTCTCACGCCAGCGCTACTGGGGCGAGCCGTTCCCAGTATATTATAAGGACGGCATACCACAGATGATACCTGAGGAGTGTCTGCCGATAGAACTGCCACAGGTGGAGAAGTTCCTGCCTACAGAGACGGGCGAACCGCCATTGGGCAACGCCACCAAGTGGGCGTGGGACGAAGAGAACAAGCAGATAGTGGAGAACTCAAAGATAGACAACAAGACCGTCTTCCCTCTCGAGCTTTACACCATGCCTGGCTTCGCTGGCTCATCAGCCTACTACCTGCGCTATATGGACCCACACAACGACAAGGCTCTCGTGAGCAGGGAGGCAGACGACTACTGGCAGAACGTGGACCTCTATGTGGGCGGTTCAGAGCACGCCACCGGCCACCTTATCTATTCTCGCTTCTGGTGCAAGTTCCTCTACGACCTCGGCGTAAGCTGCAAGGACGAGCCGTTCCAGAAGCTCATCAACCAGGGCATGATACAGGGCAGGTCAAACTTTGTATATCGCATAAAGGACACCAACACCTTCGTTTCCTACGACAAGAAAGACCAGTATGATGTTACGCCTATTCACGTGGATGTGAACATCGTCACAGCCGACATACTCGACATCGAGGCGTTCAAGGCATGGCGACCAGAGTATAACGATGCTGAGTTTATTCTCAACGATAAGGGGCAGTACGTCTGCGGATGGGCCATCGAGAAGATGTCAAAGTCCATGTTCAACGTGGTGAACCCCGACATGATAGTAGAGAAATTCGGTGCCGACACGCTGAGGCTCTATGAGATGTTCCTCGGACCAGTGGAGCAGTCAAAGCCATGGGACACCAACGGCATCGACGGCTGCCACCGCTTCCTCAAGAAGCTCTGGGGTTTGTTCTACGACCGTGAGGGCAACTACATCGTTACTGACGAAGCTCCAACGGCGGAGCAGGAGAAGTCGCTGCACAAGCTCATCAAGAAGGTTACGCAGGACATAGAGCAGTTCTCCTACAACACCTCCATCTCTGCCTTCATGATAGCCGTGGGCGAGTTGCAGAAGTGTCACTCCAAGGCTATCCTGAAAGACCTCGCAGTGCTCATCGCGCCGTTTGCGCCGTTCATTGCCGAGGAGCTGTGGCACACGCTTTGGAATAAGGATGAAGGGAATAAACCTTATTCCGTCTTCGATGCCCAGTGGCCTAAGTGGGATGAGGGCAAGATGAAGGACTCAGAGATAACCATGCCAGTGCAGTTCTCGGGCAAGACGCGCTTTACCATGCAGGTGCCTGCTGATGCTTCCAAGGACGATGTGGAGAAGCTCGCCCTCGCTGATGAGCGCACAGCCAAGTACACCGATGGCAAACAAATCATCAAGACCATCGTGGTGCCAGGCAAGATTATCAATATTGTGGTGAAGTAAGGTTTATAGGTTAAGGGTTAAGAAATAAGCCTTAATCTTTAATTCAAAAACCTTAATCCAAAAAAAACAACCCTATATGCGGTGAAAGCATATAGGGTTGTTTGTGTTTTTCTTATCCCTTTACAATTTTCTTTATTTCGTTGAGCTTGTTGAGGGCTTCGAGTGGAGTAAGGTTATTCACGTCGATGCCGAGTATCTCGTCTCTTACCTGCATGAGGACAGGGTCGTCAAGTTGGTAGAAGGAGAGCTGTGTGCCCTCTGGCTGTCCTATCTCACTGAGGGCTTTGTGGGGGTCGGTCTTCTTCTTTCCTGCACTGCCTACCTCGCTGGCTTCCTTCTCGAGGGCTGTGAGCACCTCGCCTGCCCGCTTGATTATGCTTGGCGGCATGCCGGCAAGTTGTGCTACGTGGATACCGAAACTGTGCTCCGAGCCTCCCTCTACGAGTTTTCGTAGGAAGATGACCTTGCCTCCCACTTCTTTCACTGACACATTGAAATTCCTGATGCGACCATAGTGATTTTGCATCTCGTTGAGTTCGTGGTAGTGGGTGGCAAAGAGAGTGCGGGCGTTGCTGCCTCGGTGCTCGTGCAGATACTCCACTATAGCCCACGCTATGGAGATGCCGTCGTAGGTGGAAGTGCCACGTCCCAGTTCGTCGAAGAGCACGAGCGAGCGGTCAGTCACATTATTCAGTATGTTTGCCGCCTCTGTCATCTCCACCATGAAGGTTGACTCGCCAGTAGAAAGGCTGTCGCTGGCTCCCACGCGTGTAAATATCTTGTCCACCAAGCCGATGCGTGCCGAGTCAGCAGGCACGTAGCAGCCTATCTGTGCCATAAGAACTATGAGGGCTGTCTGGCGCAGTAATGCCGACTTACCAGCCATGTTAGGACCAGTTATGATTATTATCTGCTGACGGTCCTTGTCGAGCATTACGTCGTTAGGAATATACTCTTCCCCAGCAGGCATGTTGCTCTCTATGACGGGGTGTCTGCCCTGCCTTATGTCTATGATGTTGCTGTCGTCTATCACGGGGCGCACATAGCGATGCTCCACAGCTGTCCTAGCAAAGGAGAGCAGGCAGTCCAGTTCGGCTATGAGGCTGGCATCCTGCTGCAGTTGGGTGATAAACTGCTGCACGTATTGCACCATTTCCCCATACAGCCTTGTCTGCAATATCTGTATGCGGTCTTCAGCCCCGAGTATTTTCTCTTCATATTCCTTCAGTTCCTGTGTGATGTAGCGCTCAGCCTGTGCCAGCGTCTGCTTGCGCACCCATTCTGCAGGCACGTTGTCCTTAAACGTGTTGCGCACCTCAAGGTAGTAGCCGAAGACGTTGTTGTAGCCTATCTTCAGGCTGCTGATGCCAGTCCTGTCTATCTCGCGCTGCTGCATCTGCAACAGATACTCCTTGCCGCTGTATGCCATCTTGCGCAGTTCGTCGAGTTCGCTGTTTATGCCGTCACGTATCACCTTGCCCTTGTCAACGGCGATGGGCGGTTCGGGCTCTATCCAATCCTCTATGCGTGTACGCAGTTCGGCAAGGGCGTCAAGGTTTTCACCCACCCGCTTCAGCACCTCGGTATCAGACTGCATGCAGATGACCTTGATGGGCTTTATTGCCGTGAGGGCATGGCGCAGCTGCATCACCTCGCGAGGGCTCACCCTGCCCACAGCCACCTTGGATACGATGCGCTCCATGTCGCCTATGCGGTGCAGTTCATCCTCTATCACGTCGCGCGAGTCAGGCTGGCGGAAGAAGTAGTCAACTACGTCGAGGCGCTCGTTGATTTTTTTCTGCTCCCTCAGTGGGAATACCAGCCAGCGTCTCAACATGCGTGCTCCCATGGGCGACACCGTGTTGTCAATGACATCGATGAGGGCTGTGCCGCCTTCGTGCAGCGGCGTGTTGAGTTCAAGGTTGCGCACGGTGAAACTGTCGAGCCTCACGTAGCGCTCAGCGTCGATGCGTTGTATTCTGGTGATGTGACTGATGTGGGTGTGCTGCGTTATCTCGAGGTACTGCAATATGGCACCCGCAGCCACGAGTCCGTCTTTAAGTTGCTCCACGCCAAAACCCTTCATGTTCTTCACCTTGAAATGGTGGCGCAGCTTCTGCGTGGCAGTCTGTTCGGTAAACACCCAGTCGTCCATTTCGTAGAGGCATAGGCGGTTGCCGCTGAACATTTGTTCCGTCTTGTATTTTGTGCCCCTCACCACGAGCACCTCCTTTGGCTGGAAGTTGGTGAGCAGTTTCTCTACATATTCGTGTGTGCCCTGGTCAACGAGGAATTCGCCTGTCGAGATGTCGAGCAGCGATATGCCGAAGGCGGCTCTGCCATAGTGTATGGCGCAGAGGAAGTTGTTCTCCTTGTAGTTGAGCACGTTGTCCTGCATTGCCACGCCTGGCGTCACCAGTTCCGTAATGCCTCGCTTGACGAGTTTCTTTGTCAGTTTGGGGTCTTCGAGCTGGTCGCAGATGGCGACGCGCCTGCCAGCCCTGATAAGTTTTGGCAAATAAGTGTCGAGGGCATGATGAGGGAAGCCCGCCATGGCATCGCCCTGACTGGCACCGTTGTTTCTCCTTGTCAGCGTGATTCCCAGTATGCGCGCAGCCTCCACGGCATCGTCGCAGTAGGTCTCATAGAAGTCACCACAGCGAAACAGCAGGAGCGCATCAGGGTGTTTAGCCTTGAAGTCAAAGAACTGTTTCATCATCGGTGTCAGTTCGCCGTCTTTCTTTGCCATTGCTGAGGTTTAATTACTAATTTCTAATTTCTAATTATTCTTGAACTTTCTCCATCCTCGGATGGTGAAGTATGCTCCCATTACAATAAAAGGTATGGAGAGTATTTGTCCCATATCAAAAATCATGTTCTGCTCGAAGGCCTCCTGCACCTCCTTGGTGTATTCTATGAAGAAGCGGAAGGTGAAAATGAGCAGTATATCGAGTCCGAAGAAGAATGATGTGCCCACCAGCTGTGGCTTCTTGAGCCAGAAATACCACAGTACGAAGAAGAAGCAGAAGTAGGCTATCGCCTCATAAAGCTGCCCTGGGTGGCGTGGCAGCATATCCACTCGCTCGAAGATGAAAGCCCAGGGCACGTCGGTAGGCTTGCCTATTATCTCGCTGTTCATCAGGTTACCCAGACGTATGAAACATGCCGTGATGGGCACCGAAATGCTGATAGTATCGAGCACCGTCCACATCTTCACCTTCAGGTTGTGGCTGTAGAGCAGCAGAGCCAGGATAATGCCGATGGTGCCGCCGTGACTTGCCAGTCCCTCGTAACCTGTGAAGTGCCATTCGCCATCAAAGCCATAGCGTATGGGCAACAGCATCTCTACCACGTGCTTTCCACTCGACAGGAAGTAGTCGGGCTCGTAAAAGAGGCAATGCCCCAGCCTTGCCCCTATCAGTATGCCGATAAAGCAGTAGAGAAACAGAGGCTCGAATTTCTCGTCGGGCAGGTTCAGTTTCTTGTACAGATACTTCACCGTGAAGTAAGACAGCAGCAGTCCAACCAGCCAGCACGTGCTGTACCATCTGATGGTCAGCGGTCCCAAGTTGCAGATTACTGTGTCAGGATTCCAATATATGTAAAGCAAGTCCATCATACGTTAAATCTGAAGTGCATTATGTCGCCATCCTGCACCACGTATTCCTTGCCCTCGATGCCCAGTTTGCCAGCTTCCTTGATGGCAGCCTCCGAGCCATACTTTATGTAGTCGTCGTACTTTATCACCTCGGCACGGATGAAGCCCTTCTCGAAATCGGTATGTATGACGCCTGCACACTGAGGAGCCTTCCATCCTTTCTTGAATGTCCATGCCTTCACCTCCATTTCACCAGCGGTGATGAATGTCTGCAGGTTCAGCAGGGCATATGCCTTCTTGATGAGGCGGTTCACGCCGCTCTCCTCCAACCCTAATTCCTCGAGGAACAGCTGCTTGTCCTCATAAGAGTCGAACCCGGCAATATCCTCCTCCGTCTTTGCTGCAACTATCATGCTTTCGGCGCCCTCCTCCTTTGCGATAGCGTCGATTTTCTTAGTCCATTCGTTACCGTCCTTGGCTGAAGACTCATCCACGTTGCACACATATAGCACAGGCTTCGCCGTGAGCAGAAAAAGGTTCCTTGCCGCCAGCTGCTCCTCCTTCGATTCAAACTCCACCGTGCGGGCGTTTCTGCCCTGCTCCAGACATTCCTTGTAGGCTGTCAGCACGCTCAGCTCCACCTTGGCGTCCTTGTTTCCTGTCGATGCCACCTTCTGCGTCTTGGCATAGCGGCTCTCTATAGTCTCGAGGTCTTTCAGTTGCAGCTCGGTGTCTATTATCTCCTTGTCGCGGATGGGGTCTATTGAGCCGTCCACGTGGGTGATGTTCTCGTCCTCAAAGCAGCGCAATACGTGGATTATGGCATCCGTCTCTCTTATGTTGCCAAGAAACTTGTTGCCCAGTCCCTCGCCCTTCGACGCACCCTTCACCAATCCGGCAATATCCACTATCTCGCACGTGGCAGGCACTATCCTGCCCGGGTGTACAATCTCTGCCAGCTTTGTCAGCCTCTCGTCAGGCACCGTTATCACGCCCACGTTAGGTTCTATAGTACAGAAAGGGAAGTTTGCTGCCTGCGCTTTCGCGCTCGACAGACAGTTAAACAATGTTGACTTGCCTACGTTAGGCAGTCCTACAATACCACATTTTAATGCCATAACCTTACACCTTATTCTTTTTTGCGCTCCGTAGGTGCTCTTATGAGCACAGCTCGGAGTCTGCTTTATACTTTATTTTTACAGTTTGCAAAGTTACAATATTTTTTGCAATTTTCTTTTGCTTTCTTCTCGTTTTTTTGTAACTTTGCCCCCAAAAGCCTGTTAAAGCAAGAAATTTAGGGTTTATGGAATCACAAAATGTTATCTATGATGCACGCCAATTGGGTAAGCCTCGTATGATGATACTCGGTGTGCAGCACCTGTTTGCCATGTTTGGAGCAACCGTTCTCGTTCCGCTCCTTACGGGGCTTGATGTTTCTACCACGCTCTTATTTGCCGGAATAGGCACGCTGCTGTTCCACTTCATTGCCAAGTGGCAGGTGCCGGCGTTCCTCGGTTCTTCTTTTGCTTTCCTCGGTGGTTATGCCTCGGTGAAGGAGATGGGAATGGGACAGGGACTGTCTGAGACTCTGGCGCTTGACTATGCCTGCCTTGGTGTGGCTTGTGCCGGAGTGATGTACTTCGTCATGGCAGCTCTCATCAAGTCGTTTGGCGTGCAGAAGATACTGCATTTTTTTCCGCCCGTTGTCACTGGTCCTATTGTGATTGCCATCGGACTGGTGCTGTCAGGGTCTGCCATAGCAAACTGCCAGACTAACTGGCCGCTTGCCATACTGGCTATCGTCACAGTGATAACGTCATCCATCTGGGGTAAGGGAATCATAAAGATTATTCCCGTATTGCTCGGTGTTGTGGTGTCCTACATTACAGCCGCCTGTCTTGGTGAGGTTGATTTCTCACCGCTTGGCGAGGCAGCATGGGTGGGGCTTCCTGTGAGCAGGGAGCGCACGGTGCTTGCTGTCTTTGAGGACGGCAACTCTGCGCTGATGCTCTCCACCATCATAGCCATCATGCCCATAGCCTTTGCCACCATCATGGAGCACATAGGCGATATGTTTGCCATCAGTTCCACCGTGGGCAAGGACTTCCTCTCTAACCCCGGACTGCACCGCACTCTGACAGGCGATGGTGTGGCAACGGCGGTGGCATCGGTGTTTGGCGCTCCTGCCAATACTACATACGGCGAGAACACGGGAGTGCTGAACCTTACCAAGGTGTTTGACCCCAAAGTGATACGCATAGCAGCCTGCATAGCCATCGTGCTTGCCTTCTGTCCCAAGTTTGCGTGCCTCATCCAGCTGATGCCTGCTGCCACTATTGGTGGCGTGAGCCTCATCCTCTATGGCATGATATCAGCCGTAGGCGTGCGCAATCTGGTGGAGGAGAAGGTGGATCTGAAGAGTTCGCGGAACGTGTTTGTGGCAGCCCTTATCCTTGTGCTCGCCATCGGAGTGAAGTATGGTGCCAATGATGATATAGCTTTCGGTCCGATACACCTCTCGGGACTTGCCATCGCTGCCATTACGGGTATATTCCTCAATGCCATAATGCCGGGCAAGCTGGGCATGAAGGTAAAGTCATTCCACGGAAAAGAGAAAGTATAGGGGTGAATGGAATAAGGAATAGGGTTATTTGGAATAAGGAATAAAGTAAAACTACAGTTTATGAAAGTGATAAACTTGGGAGAGAAAAACTCCATCATTAACCAGTTTGTAGCTGAGCTACGCAATGTTGACATACAGAAAGACCGTATGCGTTTCCGTAACAACGTAAGGCGCATAGGCAGTCTTATGGCATACGAGATAAGCAAGACGCTGAGGTATGAAGAGAAGGAGGTGGTGACACCCCTGGCAACGGCAAAGATGAAGTTGCCAAAGGACAAGGTGGTGATAGGCACCGTCTTCAGGGCGGGACTGCCCTTCCATCAGGGCTTTCTCGATATATTCGACAATGCAGGCAACGCCTTTCTCTCTGCCTATCGCTATTATACCGACCGCGAGTGCAGCAACATCGACGTGCACATAGAGTATTTAGCCACTCCTGACCTCAGCCACAAGACCTTCATACTCGTTGACCCCATGCTGGCAACGGGCGAGAGCCTTATCCTCGCCCACAACGCCTTCATCACCAAGGGTGTGCCGAGGCGCATCGTGCTGGCATCTGTAATAGCAACCGAGGAGGGCATAGCACGCCTGAACGAAAAATTCCCTAACACAAACATAGTGCTCTATACAGCTGCCATCGACCCTATACTCAATGAGCGCAAGTACATTGTTCCTGGCCTGGGCGATGCCGGTGACCTGATGTACGGCGACAAGCTGTCTTAGAGCATAGCTGTAGCACTGCTAAAGCATGGAAAGAGCAAGGTTGGAGCTATCATTTACCCATCAAAAATAATAACTAACTCAAAAAACAAACAAAGACAATGAAAAAGATTCTTTTCGTAGTGATGGCTGTAGCAGCCATTGGTTTTACATCATGTGGCAACAAGACTCAGCAAGGCGAGGCTGTTGATTCAGTAGCAGTAACGGATTCTCTGGCACAGGCAGAGGCAAATGGTGTGATTGACGCACTGAAGGCTGCCATCGCCAGCAAAGATGCCAACAAACTCAACAGCGTTCTGGAGCAGTGCAAGGCAAAGATTGCTGAACTCGTAAAGCAGAACCCAGAACTGGCAAAGGAGTATGTAGCTAAGGTTCAGAAGTTTGTAAAGGACAACGAGGCAAGTATCAAGGAGGCTTTTGCAGGCAATGCTGCCGCTACAGCTGCTGTTAATGCCCTTACATCAGAAGGTGCTGCAGATGGTCTGTCTGGTGCTATTGACAAACTCGTCGGTGATGCCGCTGACGTAAAGGACGCTGCTGCCGACGCAGCTAAGGAGCAGGCAGAGGCTGCCAAGGAAGCCACTAATAAGAAAGTAGAAGAGGCTAAGGAAGCAGCAAACAAGAAGGCAGAAGAAGCAAAGGAGGCTGCTAAGGCTAAGGCAAGCAGCGCTATCGACAATGCTGCCGCTAACGCTAAGAAGTCTTTGGGATTGTAATCTTGAAGGAAAGACTTTGGAATAGAAATTACTGCAAGGTGATGTTGGCAAACTTCACCTTGTTTTTTGCATTTTACATCCTGACCCCGTTGTTGCCGCTATACCTCAGCGAGCACTTCGGGGCTACCAAGGATGTGATAGGACTGGTGTTGTCTGGCTACACCATCACGGCTTTGTTGTGTCGTCCCTTTAGTGGTTTTTTGGTAGATACTTTTCCGCGAAAGACAGTGCTCATGGTGTGTTTCGGAGGTTTCGCCATGTTTTTTGCGGGCTACCTTGCTGCTTCAACGTTGTTGATATTTACCATTATAAGAACATTGCACGGAGGACCTTTCGGAGCACTTACCGTAGCTAACTCCACCGTTGCAATAGATGTGCTCCCCTCAAGTCGGCGTACTGAGGGCATAGGCTACTACGGACTGAGCAACAACCTTGCTATGGCGATAGCCCCATCTATAGGTATAGCGCTGTATCAGTTTACGCATAGTTTCTCGTTTCTTTTCTGGCTCGCCCTTATTGTGGCATGTGCTGGATGGCTGGTTGACGCAACAGTCGTTACCCCCAAAAAGACACCGACAAAGGTTGAAAGTTCAGGACTTCCCACTGTCAAAAAAAGCATAATCAGCTTTGACCGTTTCTTCCTTGTGTCTGCGTGGCTAATAGCTGTAAACATGGTGTGTTTTGGCTTCTGCTTTGGTGTGCTGAGTAACTATCTTGCTATCTATGGTAAGCAGGTATTAGGCATAACGGGCGGTACGGGTGTGTATTTCATGCTTTGTTCCATAGGACTGATGTTGAGTCGTTTGCAAGGGGGTAGGGCATTAAGAAAAGGCAAACTTACTCATAATGCTGGCAGCGGAATGGTTATCTCTCTCGTAGGTTATACTTTATTTATACTGCCATCTCTGTTTTCTTCTCATGTGGAGATGGCAAGGCAAGGCTGTTACTACCTCTCTGCTCTGTTGATAGGTCTGGGTAATGGTCACATGTGGCCTGCGTTTCAGAATATGACTATCTGCATGGCAAACAACAATAGGCGTGGTACTGCCAACTCCACCATACTCACAGCGTGGGACGCTGGTATGGGAATAGGTATTCTTGCGGGAGGAGTGATAAGTGAGGTCTGGGGCTATAGTGCCGCCTTCTGGACTGTAGCCTTTGTCAACGCCGTGGGGGTGGCAATGTTCTTTATCTCCACAAAGGCTTTCTTTCTGCGTGGCAAACTCTCGCCCGACGTCAGTTAACGTTAAAGTTAGCGTTAACGTTGAAATTATTCCTCGTTCATTTCTTTATACAGAGCATCGTACTTGTCTTTCTGGTTGAGAATCTTGTAGCAAGACAGGAGCTGCTCACCCCACAGAGGGTATTTCTCGGGTGCCATGCGACGTGCCATTTCAAGGTATGTGCGGGCATTGTAGTAGTATGTCTGCACTTCGGCAAGTTCCTTTTTATATACGGATTGTTTCACTTGCTGGTTGCTGCCAGAGAAGAAGAGCGGGAATTTGCCCTGATTGCGCAGTTCGTTGACGTCCTGTATATATGTATTGCCCATAGCTGCACAAGCACGCACGTGCTGTTCATCAAGGGCTATAGCTTTAGAGAAACAACTGCGGGCAGAGATATTGTCACGCTTCTCGGCATTGAAATATAATGCACCCTTTATGTACCATAGGTCGGCACTCTCAGGGTGTTGTGCTATGAGATTATCGAGTTCTGCTTGCGCCTTGCTGGGGTTGCCTGTCTTTTCGTAGTATTCTATCAGCTGGTCAGCAAAGCTCTCGTTCTGCGGACACTTCACCACTCCCTCTTTAAGCAGCTCAAGATACAGGTCGTTCATACCCTTCTCCTTGGCTGCTTCCATAGAGGTGATATATACGTTGGAAACTCCCTTCTCTATGCGTCTGCCGTATGGCATAGCCTTCAGCACTCCGTCCATGTCGCCTGTGGAGAAGAAGAGGTACATAGCGTTTACGGCTGCCTGGTCGTAAACTCTCTTGTCGGCTTTGTAGAGAGAGTCCTGCTGTGCGGCGGTCATTCCCCTGCGGCGGGGTTCCTCAAGATAGAGAAGAAAATTCTTTGCTGCACCTGCCTTGTCGCCCTTCTCATGACAGCGGTAGGCAAGGTGGTTGTAATAATCTATGGCATCAGGGCTCTTCTGAGCCTTAGCCATGTTGAGAACGAAAATACTTAGTAAGAAACTTAGTAGTAATATTCTTTTTTTCATGCTGCAAATGTACTAATATTTTCCGAATTATGCTATTTCTTTGTAAAAATACTTTTCGGAATAAAAGTTTTTTCGTAATTTTGCCACGATTTTGCGTATTGCGTTTTTATTAACGAACTGCTTACTAACTAAACTTCAAAATTTATAACTACAATTATGAACATTCCAAGTGTTTTCTGGCTCGTACCTGTGGCATCGGTGGTGGCGCTGGGTATGGCTCTGTTCTTCTTCATGCAGATGAAGAAGGCTGACGAGGGTACTGACCGCATGAGGGAAATAGCTGAGCACGTGCGCAAGGGTGCTATGGCTTACCTGAAGCAGCAGTACAAGGTTGTAACAATCGTTTTCGTGGTTCTTGCCATTATCTTTTCCGTGATGGCTTACGGCTTCCAGTTGCAGAACCCCTGGGTGCCTTTTGCTTTCCTCACGGGTGGTTTCTTCTCTGGCTTGGCTGGCTTCTTCGGCATGAAGACGGCTACTTATGCTTCGGCTCGCACGGCAAATGCTGCCCGCCACAGTCTTGACGCTGGTCTGAAGGTGGCTTTCCGTTCTGGTGCCGTGATGGGCTTGACGGTGGTAGGTCTCGGATTGCTCGATATCGCCATCTGGTTCGTGGTGCTCAATGCGGCTGGCGTAAACAGCCTGATAACGATTACTACCACTATGCTCACCTTTGGCATGGGTGCTTCTACGCAGGCTCTCTTTGCCCGTGTGGGTGGCGGCATATACACCAAGGCTGCCGATGTGGGTGCCGACATTGTGGGCAAGGTGGAGGCTGACATACCTGAGGATGACCCACGCAACCCTGCTACGATAGCCGACAACGTGGGCGACAACGTGGGCGATGTTGCTGGCATGGGTGCCGACCTCTATGAGTCTTACTGCGGCTCTATCCTCTCTACTGCTGCGCTGGGCGCTACGGCCTATCTTGGCACGGAGCTGCAGCTCAGCTACGTCATTGCTCCGATGATAATCGCAGCAGTAGGTATCTTCCTCTCTCTGTTCGGCATATTCCTCGTGCGCACCAGAGAGGGTGCTACGATGAAGGAGCTGCTACATTCGCTCGGTCTGGGTACTAACGTGAGTGCCGCCCTCATAGCAGTGGCTACATTCGCCATACTCTATCTGCTGGGCATACCTAACTGGGCACAGGTTTCATGCTCTGTCATCGTAGGTCTGCTGGCTGGCGTAATCATAGGTCAGGCAACGGAGTACTATACCTCTCATTCATATAAGCCGACACAGGAAATCAGTGCTGCTTCGCAGACGGGTGCTGCTACCGTAATCATCAAGGGTGTGGGCACAGGCATGATTTCAACCATGATACCTGTGGTGACTATTTCTGTTGCCATCATGCTCTCTTACCTCTGCGCCAACGGCTTCTCGATGGACGTAAATGCCGAGGCGCTCTCTAAGGGACTCTACGGCGTGGGCATCGCTGCTGTGGGTATGCTCTCTACTCTGGGCATCACGTTGGCTACGGATGCTTACGGTCCTATTGCCGACAATGCGGGTGGCAATGCTGAGATGAGCGAGTTGGGCGAGGAGGTGCGCAAGCGCACTGACGCTCTCGACGCTCTGGGCAATACTACAGCTGCTACAGGTAAGGGCTTTGCCATAGGCAGTGCTGCCCTCACGGCTCTTGCTCTCCTCGCTTCATATATTGAGGAGATTAAGGAGGCTGTGCAGCGTCTTGCCGAGCACGGCGATGCTCACATGGCAGAGGTTTACAAGCACATAGGCGACATACCAGCCTTCATGGACTATTTCCAGGTGAACCTCATGAACCCGAAGGTTATCGTAGGCGTGTTCATCGGTGCTATGGCTGCGTTCCTATTCTCGGGCATCACAATGGGTGCCGTAGGCAGGGCTGCCGAGGACATGGTGAAGGAGGTGCGCCGTCAGTTCCGCGAGATAAAGGGCATACTTGAGGGCAAAGCCACTCCTGACTACGGTCGTTGCGTAGAGATTTCTACTCGTTCGGCTCAGCGTGAAATGATATTCCCTTCACTGCTCGCCATCATCATTCCTATCCTCGTGGGTGTTATCCTTGGTGTGGCTGGTGTGCTGGGTCTGCTCGTTGGCGGACTCGCAGCAGGCTTCACCCTCGCTATCTTCATGAGTAATGCAGGTGGTGCGTGGGATAACGCAAAGAAGAACGTAGAGGAAGGCAACTTCGGTGGCAAGGGCTCAGAGTGCCACAAGGCTACCGTGGTGGGCGATACCGTTGGTGACCCATTCAAGGATACATCTGGTCCTTCACTCAACATCCTTATCAAGCTCATGTCGATGGTAAGCATCGTTATGGCAGGCTTGACAGTGGCATTTATCTAAAATATAAGGTAACTAAGCAAGGACATCTGGGTGCTTAGCTTCCACGTGCGGTTGCTAAGTATCCAGATGTCCTTGCTTAGTTTCTACAACAATTATTTTCATCTCAGCCGGCGGAAAGATTTTTGTCTGTTGTTCGTGACATCTGTATATATAGTGTCACGAACAACAAACGAGAATCCGCTCGAATTTTGTGCATTATTTATTTCCCCTCGTTTATCAGTTGCCACTCGCGAGGTGTGAAGTCGGATGTTGAGGCTTGCCACTGTGGGTCGGGCATATACCACCACAAGGAGGAGAAATAACGCTGCAGCTTCTTGTTCTTAAACACGTAGCCTCGGTTGGCGTAAGGCAGGTTGCGCAGGATTTTCCTGCTGGGCTTTTTGTCCATAAAGCCCCAGAGGACGTAGTGCTCGCCCCTGTCGTAGAAAGCTCCCAGTTTGTCGTGGTCGCCATAGAGCATGTCGGCAGCGAGGATGGTGATGTTGTCGCGAGGAATGAAGTTCCTGCCGTGCCACTCGAGGGTAGCGTTGCGCAGTGCCACCTCAAGCATCTGCCCTCCGTAAGGCTGCTTGACAGTGCGCATCTTGCCCGCACCTTCTATCTTGAAGGGAGCAGAGGTGAACAGCGAGTCGTTTAGGCAGAAGTGCTTGGCAGTGTCCTCAGCCTTTATGCGCAGGGTGAAGTCGTCAATCTGCCTGTTCTGCCAGCGCATGGCTGGAGTGAGCCAGTAGGGTATCTCGAAGGCTCGCCACACTCCGTAGGAGAGGCGGTAGCGATAGGTATGGTGTATGGTGTTCACACCCTCGCGGAAAGGTGCTGCAAACAGATAGGCATAGGAGAAGCCGATGATGCTGTCGGTTGAGGCATCATAGAGGTTGTTCGAGCCCTCGAAGTCCATTCCGTCGGTGGTTTTCCACTTGCTGAGGTCTAAGGGCTTAAAGTCGGTGGGTGCCTGATAGAGCGATGCCACTACCGCATTCTTGTAACTCAGCACTTTATCGTTCATCGTCACAGTGAAGTTGCTGATATAGGGGTGCTTGCCCGAAGGGTCGAGCTTCGCCGTGTCGTTATAGGGCGCGTTAGCCTCGAAGCCCACTTGCACTGTCTTCGCCTTGCCATGGTTCATCATCTCATACTGCACATCTACCGTAGCATAGCCGTCATCGCCTATGCTGATGGTGAGCACCTCCTTGCTGATGCTTATGTCAGTCTCATGTACTGGAGTAAGCTCACTTCCATTAACGAAAAACACGCCGTCGTTTGCCATTGCCACAGTGGCAACGAGGTACATGATTGCTGTAAGAAACTTTTTCATAACTACATTAGTATTAGTTTATACGGTGCAAAGGTAACAAAAAAACTGTGAAAAGTAAACTACTTTCAACTTTCAACTTTCAACTTTCAACTATTTTTTGTACCTTTGCAGGGCAAAACAAGAAATCATAAAAGCAAATAGAAATGAAAGAACTCGAACTGAAGTATGGCTGCAACCCTAACCAGAAGCCATCACGCATTTACATGACCGAGGGCGAACTGCCTATCGAAGTGCTTAACGGTCGTCCTGGCTACATCAATTTCCTTGATGCCCTGAACTCATGGCAGCTGGTGAAGGAACTGAAGGAGGCAACGGGACTGCCTGCTGCTGCAAGTTTCAAGCACGTTAGCCCTGCTGGTGCTGCCGTAGGTCTGCCACTGAGCGACACTCTGAAGAAGATTTACTTCGTTGACGACGTGAAGCTGCCTCTCTCTCCCATTGCTTGTGCCTATGCGAGGGCTCGCGGTGCCGACCGTATGTCGAGCTACGGCGACTTCATCGCTCTCTCTGACGAGTGCGACGCAGCAACGGCTACGCTGATAAAGCGAGAGGTGAGCGACGGCGTTATTGCTCCTTCATTCTCAGAGGAGGCTCTGCAGATACTGCGTGAGAAGCGCAAAGGTACATACAATGTCATCAAGATAGACCCAAGCTACAAGCCTGCTCCAGTAGAGACCAAGCAGTGCTTCGGTGTGACTTTCGAGCAGGGACGCAACGAGGTGAACCTTGCCGACGATGCTCTCTTCCAGAACATCCCTACCAAGTCAAAGAACTTCACTGCAGAGGCTAAGCGCGACCTCATGATAGCCCTGATAACGCTGAAATACACCCAGTCTAACTCCGTTTGCTACGTGAAGGACGGTCAGGCTATCGGCATAGGTGCCGGTCAGCAGAGCCGCATACACTGCACACGTCTGGCAGGCAACAAGGCTGATATATGGTGGCTGCGCCAGTGTCCGAAGGTAATGAACCTGCCGTTTAAGGAGGGCATACGCCGTGCCGACCGCGACAACACCATCGACGTGTATATCTCAGACGATTACGAGGACGTACTGGCTGAGGGCACATGGCAGCAGTTCTTCAGCGAGAAGCCAGAGCCGCTGACACGCGAGGAGAAGAAGGCATGGATAGCACAGAATACCAAGGTTTCTCTTGGCTCTGACGCATTCTTCCCATTCGGCGACAACATAGAGCGTGCTCACAAGAGCGGTGTGGAGTACATAGCACAGGCTGGTGGCTCAGTGCGCGACGATAATGTCATTGACACCTGCGACAAGTACGGCATCACGATGGCATTCACTGGCGTACGTCTGTTCCACCACTAAAAAAACTGAAAGTTGAGAATTGAAATAAAATGGGCGATTTTGATGACATTTTATTGAATGGTATTAACTTTGGCAGAGGCGGCGACAAGCCTAAGCAGGACGACAAGATTAAGACCAAGGCAAAGAAGAAGAAGTATGTGACGGGAGCTCACGGTTCTGGTTCGGCCCTGCAAAAGGCTAAGTATCGCAAACAGAGGGCTAACCGCCACAAGTAACACGCTCTTGCGACCAAGGAAACTTGACATATTCATGTTGAGGCAGTTCATGCTGCTCTTCATCGGTGCGTTCTGCATTTGTCTGTTCGTACTGATGATGCAGTTTGTATGGCGCTTCATCGACGACCTCATAGGCAAGGGCTTGTCAATGGAGGTGCTTGCACAGTTCTTCTGGTATATGGCGCTGATGCTGGTGCCGCAGGCTCTGCCCCTCGCCATACTGCTTGCCTCGCTCATCACTATGGGCAATCTGGGCGAAAGCATGGAGCTGACGGCTATCAAGGCGGCAGGCATACCATTGATGAAGTGCGTGAGGTCGCTGATATGCTTCTCCATATTGGTGGGAGGCATCTCCTTTATCTTTCAGAACGACATAGGTCCTGCAGCAAGCAGCAAACTGAGGCAGCTGATGTTTGCCATGAGGCAGAAGAGTCCCGAACTGGAGATACCAGAGGGAATCTTCTATAACGGCATACCCAACTGCAACCTCTACGTCCAGAAGAAAGACATGGAGACGGGTATGCTCTATGGGGTGATGATTTATCGCATAACGGGCTCTTTTGACGATGCAGCCATAATTCTTGCCGATTCTGGCAGGTTACAGTCAACAGCCGACAAAGAGCACCTGAAATTGTCGCTCTATAGCGGAGAGTGGTTTGAAAACCTGCGCTCAAGCGAGACGGGTGGTCAGGCTGAGGTACCCTACCGCAGGGAGTCGTTCGTGGAGAAAGTCATCATACTTAATTTCAATGATGGCTTAGACCTCAACGATGCCGCTGCAGAGAATGCAGATGCCAATTCGGTTATTCAGCTGACGCACCGCATAGACTCCATGCAACACATAACCGACAGCATGGGACACGAATTGGCAACAAACATGCGGGCACATGTTTTCCCTGTTCCGTCTATGAGCAAGCGCGACTCCCTCCGACTGATGGCAAAGGGAGAACGTGAGGAAGTAAACCTTGACACTCTCTTCATGCGCTTGCCAGCAGAGAAACAGAGAGACGTGCTGCAACAGGCGTCAACAGACATAGAGAGGGTGAAGATGGACATAGAGTTTCGTGGACTCATATCGCAGGACATGCACCAGCTGCAGAGGGAGTTTATGATAGAGCGAGTAAACAAGTTTACACTGTCGCTCACGGTCGTGGTATTCTTCTTCATAGGAGCATCTCTCGGAGCTATAATACGTAAGGGAGGCCTTGGTGTGCCAATAATAATATCGGTACTGGTCTATATCCTGTTCTTTATTCTCGACAATACAGGCTTCCGCATGGCACGTCAGGGTTCATGGACCGTGGCTTTTGGCAAGGGCTTGTCGCCTTCGGTACTCATACCGCTTGCCGTCTTTGTCACCTATAAGGCAAACAAAGATTCTATGGTGCTCAATATCGACGCATGGCGAAACTTCTTCATTCGTCTGTTCGGATTGCGCTTCAAGCGTAGCGTTTCTTCCAAGGAGGTGATAATCAACGACCCCCAGTACGCACAGGATGCAGAACGTCTTGCTCTCCTCAACCAGCAGATATACAACTATTCCGAGGTACACCACCTTATCAGGTTGCCTAATCCCATTAATGTTTTCTTCAAGTATGTGCCTGATAACGAGGTAGAGCGCATGGCAGAAGAACTGGAAGACATAATAGAAGATTTGAGCAACACGCGCGACCGCTATGTGCTGGCTTACCTTAACGAATATCCTATAGTTTCGGTTAAAGCCCACACCCGTCCTTTCGACCGCAAGTGGCTCAACATAGCCTCCGCAATAATCTTCCCGATAGGCATTGTGCTCTATGTGAGAATGTGGCGTTTCCGTCTGAGGCTGTATCGCGACATGAAGCAGATACGAAGCACAAATGAACGCATGATAGAACGCATAAGAGCCATTTCTTAATGCTTTTGTGAGCATTTTGTAAGTAAAATTGGGAAAAAAGAAAGCGAAAGTTTTTGTTTTTGCTATATTTTTAGTAATTTTGCACAGATTGACAAGACAAACTACTAAACAAACCAAAGAATATGGGACATTTATCCAGCAGACTTAACAGACTTGCTCCTTCGGCTACTCTCGCCATGTCACAGAAGAGTGGCGAAATGAAGGCGGCAGGCATTGACGTGATAAACCTCAGTGTGGGCGAGCCAGACTTTAATACCCCCGACCACATCAAGGCTTCAGCAAAGCAGGCTATTGACGACAACTGGTCTCGCTATTCGCCCGTTCCTGGCTATGCTGACCTGCGCGATGCAGTAGTGGCAAAACTCAAGAAGGAAAACGGATTGGATTACAAACCATCAGAGATACTCGTCAGCAACGGTGCCAAGCAGGCAGTCTGCAATGCTGTGATGGCTCTTGTTGACGACGGCGACGAGGTTATCGTGCCAGCCCCCTACTGGGTATCTTATCCTCAGATGGTGCTCCTTGCTGGTGGTAAGCCTGTGCATATTCCAGCGCGTTACGACCAGAACTTCAAGATAACTCCAGAGCAGCTTGAGGCAGCTATCACTCCCAAGACTCGCATGCTTATTCTCTGCTCGCCCTCAAATCCTACAGGCTCTGTATATAGCAAGGAGGAGTTGAAGGCTCTGTCAGAAGTTATACTCAAGCACGAAGACCTCTACGTACTTGCAGACGAGATTTACGAGCACATCAACTACGTGGGCAAGCATGAGTCTATCGCACAGTTCCCTGGCATGAAAGAGCGTGCTATCATCATCAATGGTGTCAGCAAGGCTTACGCTATGACAGGTTGGCGTATAGGCTATATGGCAGCACCAGAGTGGATAGTCAAGGGATGTAACAAACTGCAGGGACAATATACCTCAGGACCATGTTCTGTAAGTCAGAAAGCTGCCGTAGCCGCTTACATGGCTTCACAGGATTGTGTAGAGGAGATGCGTAAGGCATTCGAGCGTCGTCGTGACCTCATCGTAAGCCTTGTCAAGGAAATACCAGGACTCGAGGTAAACATCCCTGACGGAGCCTTCTATGTGTTCCCTAAGTGCAAGAGCTACCTTGGCAAGACAGATGGCGAGCGTGTGATAAAAGATACCAACGACTTTGCTATGTATTTACTTGAAGTAGGACATGTTGCAACCGTTGGAGGTGACGCTTTCGGCGACCCAGAATGTTTCCGTATGAGCTACGCTACCAGCGACGACAATATCCGCGAAGCAATGCGCCGCATAAAGGAATGTTGTGCAAAACTCAAGTAACCATATAACAAAACTTGCGCAAAAAAAGAGTTAAAAGTCCTTAAACAGCGTGGAAAGTCCGCATTATTTGCTAACTTTGCCCGTGAAAGAACAATATAGTTCCTCTTCGTGCGTACCTTATAAAAGAAAATACTATACGGCAAAAATCAATATTTTTTACATACCAAAAAGCAATCATTTTTAACTTATTTCTTATTTATAATTTAATCTAACTAAAAACAATTATGGCAAATTCACAGAAAGCAGCTCCTGCTAAGAAGCAGGGCTTCCAGGGTGTTCGTAATGCGATTTGGATTATCGTACTCTGCTTCATCGCAGGTGTATGCTTCTATCAGTTCGTGCTCGGTAACCCATCAAACTTCCAGGGTGGTGACAACGCTAACGCACCTCTTCCAGGTAACCTTCTCGGTACAATCTACAAGGGTGGTATCGTCGTTCCTGTCATCATCACTCTTCTCTTCACCGCTATCGCACTCTCTGTAGAGCGTTCTCTCGCTCTCGGTACTGCTAACGGTAAGGGCAAGCTCGCTAAGTTCGTTGCTGACGTAAAGGCAGCTCTCGCTACTGGCGACATCGACAAGGCTCAGCAGCTTTGCGACAAGCAGCAGGGTGTTGTTGGTAACGTTGTTACCGCTTCTCTCAAGGCTTACAAGGAGATGGAGGCTACTTCTGGTATGAAGAAGGAGCAGAAGGTTTCTAAGATTCAGCAGGCTCACGAAGAGGCAGTACAGCTTGAGATGCCTACACTGCAGATGAACATGCCTATCCTCGCAACTCTCGTAACACTGGGTACTCTTACCGCTCTGTTCGGAACCGTTGTAGGTATGATCAAGTCATTCGCAGCCCTCGCAGCTGGTGGTGGTGGTGACTCTCTCGAGCTCTCTACCGGTATTTCTGAGGCCCTCGTAAACACAGCTTCTGGTATCTTGACTTCATGGGTAGCCGTTATCGCTTACAACTTCTACTCTAACAAGATCGACAAGCTCACATACGCTCTTGACGAGGTTGGTTACACTATCTCTAAGACATACGAGGCTAACCACACAGAAGAGGCTTAATCTTTTTTACTAACCCTTTAAAACTTTTATCACTATGGGTAAAGTAAAAATTAAGAAAGCCGACGTCTGGATTGACATGACACCTATGTCAGACGTTATGGTCCTTCTGCTTACCTTCTTCATGCTGACATCTACGTTCGTGAAGAATGAGGCAGTAAAGGTCAACACGCCTGGTTCAGTGTCAGAGATCAAAGTTCCAGAGACCGAGGTCCTGCAGATCCTTTGCGATAAGGAGGGCAGAATATTCATCGGTCTTGATAAGCCTGGTTACATGCGCGAGATGCTCGATAATTTCAAGGGTACAGTGACATCACTCAACCTCTCTCCACTCCAGGAGAAGAACTTTATCGCACTTGCATCTTTCGGTGCACCAGTAGCTAAAATGTCTGATGTTCTCAGACATGAGTCTTCTGAAATCAACGAAGCACAGAAGAACCTCGGTATCCCTACCGACTCTATCGATGGAGGTATGAGCGAATTCCAGCTTTGGATTGACGCAGCGCGCAACTCTTCATTCGGCAGCGACATGAAGATTGCCATCAAGGCTGATGCCGACACACCTTACAAGGTTATCAAGAAGATGATGTCCGAGATGCAGGATATGAGCGAAAACCGTTACTATCTAATCACCAACTTAAAGAAGGAGGAATAATAATATGGCACAGAAAAAGAAAAGCCGCCAGAAGAAAGCCCAGACTCGTGTGGACTTTACTCCGATGGTAGATATGATGATGTTGCTTATTACCTTCTTCATGCTGTGTACCTCTCTGAGCAAGCCTCAGTCTATGCAGCTGACGATGCCAAGTAACGATAAGAACGTATCTGATGCAGACAAGTCTGCCGCTAAGGCATCACACACCATTACTCTCTACCTTGCAGGTAATGACGCTATCTACCACGTAGATGGTATTCCTCAGTACGACAATCCTGCTTGTCTGCAGAAGACAACATGGGGAGCCGACGGAGTACGTTCAGTGCTCATCAACCACAAGACAGAGGAGGGTTACACCCCTGTTAAGAACATCAAGGCTGCCAAGGCTGTCCTCGATGCAGAGCGTGCAAAAGACAAGTCAATGCCTGACTCAGTCTATAACCAGCGCCTTAACAAGATTAAGAATGGTGAGCTCGAAGGTGGCAAGATACCTACTCTGACAATTATCATCAAGGCTACCGACAAGGCTTCCTACAAGAACCTCGTTGACGCTCTTGACGAAATGCAGATTTGCGCTATCGGTAAGTATGTCATTGACCAGATTAACCCTGACGACGAGCGCCTCCTGAAGGCTGCTAACGTGCAGTAAGTTTAAAATGTGTCACTGACAAAAATGTTAAACCATAAACAAGAAACAGAACTATGTCTAAGATAGATCTTATTTCAAATGATTGGACCGACCTCGTGTTCGAGGGTCGCAATCAGGCCTATGGTGCTTACCAGTTGCGTAAAGGAACCAGCAAGCGTAACATCTGGGCTATGGTGTTCGTTGCTGCCGTTGCTGCGTTGGCATACATAGGATTGTCAGCTTACAATAGTTACCAAGAGGCTCAGAAGGCTCGTTTCGAGGCTGAGATGGAGGCATCACTCCTCGAGCAGAAGAAGGAAGCCAAGGTTGAGCGTAAGGCTGAAGCACCAAAGGTAGAGAAGGCACAGGTTGTAGAGCGTGTGAAGTCTTCTATCGCATTCACCCCACCTGTTATTAAGAAGGACTCTGAGGTACGCCCAGAGGACGAGCTTAAGTCACAGGAGGAGCTCTTGCAGACAAAGACCGCCATCGGTTCTTTCGACGTAAAGGGTAACGACGAGGGTGCTGAGGTGCTCAAGGCTAAGGAAATCATCGTACAGGAAGCTGAGAAGCCAAAGGAGGAAGAGACAAAGGTATTCGACGTTGTAGAACAGATGCCTTCTTTCCCTGGCGGTATGGGTGCTCTCATGCAGTACCTCTCTTCTCACATCAAGTACCCTGTTGTAGCTGAAGAGAACGGCATTCAGGGACGTGTAATCTGTACCTTCATCGTGGAGCGTGATGGCTCTATCACTGACACTCGCGTAGCGCGTTCAGTTGACCCATCACTCGACAAGGAGGCAGTTCGCGTCATCAACTCAATGCCACGTTGGATTCCTGGTAAGCAGAATGGCTCTGCATGCCGTGTGAAGTTCACACTGCCTGTAACCTTCAAGCTCCAGTAAGCTAAAAGATTCTGGAATACCTGGCATCGCTGGAAAATCTTAGAGAATCCTAGGAAAGCCTAAGGTCTCCTAGAATGGTCAGTGTTGCAAAGTATCCAGAGAAAAGAATATCAAAGTGAAGAGTAGGTAGAAAAACTCCCCACGGGGTTTAGCCCCTGCTCTTCACTTTTTTCTTCCGAGAGAACAATTCACTGTCTATCCCTCTCAACTCTCGAAGTTAACGAAGTATCACACATTCTTCTCGACTCTTTCGAAGTTGACAAAGCAGTATCCACCCCTTTCAACTTTCGAAGTTGACAAAGGAAAACCATTAACCATACTCCCCCCAAAGGAATGAAACTACAAAATATGCGCAACATAATCCTATCCAGCATCTTAGCGTTATTGGTCATCAGCATGGGCATCATATCATGCGGAAAGAAGAACAAGGACGCCAGGACTGACACCTATGCCTCAGGCAAGGCAACAATAATGAGCGACGAAAGTTTCAGTCCCATCATCAACGAGGAGTTGCAGGTGTTCCATGCCACCTATCCCAATGCAGAGATAACACCTGTCTATACCAATGAGCTCGACGAGATGAATGCCCTCATGAAACAAGAGGTACACCTCGTCATCACAGCACGCAACTTCAGCGAGAAAGAGCTCAATTATTTCAAGACCAACGGGCTCCAGCCGCGTTATTTCCCCATCGGCTATGACGGCCTCGCCTTCATTATAAATAAGGAGAACGTGGATTCCTGCATACACGTTGACGACATCAAGAAGATACTTCTCGGAAAGGTAACAAAATGGAATCAGGTCAACGAAGGCTCCAAGCTCGGTGATATAGACGTTGTCTTCGACAACAACAAGTCTGCAGCCGTCCACTGGGCAGTTGACTCCATACTTGACGGCACACCCATCAACAGTCCCAACATCACAGCCGTCAAGACCAGCGCCGAGGTTATCAACTACGTAGAGAAAACCAAGAATGCCATCGGCATCATAGGCAGCAACTGGCTCAACGACAAGCGCGACACCACCAATGTAACCTTCAAGAAGAACATTCAGGTAATGAACGTGTGCTCTGTGCCAGGCGCCAAGGCAGGCGAGATGAACTCGTGGAAGCCCTATCAGCTCTATCTGCTCGACGGTCGCTATCCCTTTGCCCGCACCGTCTATGCCCTGCTCGTCGATCCCTATCACGGCTTGCCAGTAGGCTTTGCCAACTTCCTCCAGTCGCCTATCGGACAGAAGATAGTGCTCAAGTCCGCCCTTCTCCCTTATCGTGGAGACCTGCAATGGCGCAAGGTGCAGACGAAGTAGTTAAGAGAGGAGTGAGAGAAATTAAAGATAGGGAATCTTCCCCCAAGGAATAGGGGTTTCACCCCTTGCATAAGGCAGCCGTTGCTTAATTTTGCAATCACAAAAAAATCGATTTAACGACATATCGGCATATCGATTTAGCGACAAAAAAAACAGAAAATAACCAAATAACAAAAAGAAAGACAATGAAATTAAAGAACCTCCTTATTGGAGCACTGATGACAGTTATCGCTGCTCCAGCTATGGCACAAGAACTATCAGCTGACGAAGCACAGAAGCAGGCAACAGCTCTCATTCAGGCAAAAGATGTAGAGGCTATCAAGGACCTTGCTAAGGACAACAGAAAGAATCCACAGGCACTCGTGGGTATAGCCAAGGCTTACCTCGCAGTAGAAGATGCTGCCAACGCTAAGGTCTATGCTGACAAGGCTTACACCTACGTAAGCGAGAATGTGAAGAAGGCTACAGCACAGGATAAGTGCGTTACCTACATCGTTCTCGGCAATATCGCTTCAGCTGAGAATAATGCAGGCGAGGCAGTCACATGGTTCCAGCAGGCTATGTATGCCGACCCTATGAACCCAGACGGCTATCGTCTCTATGCCACCGCAACCAGCAAGAGCGACCCTAACGGCGCACTCCAGGCTATTGAGCAGCTCCGTCAGAATCGTCCTGACTACCCAGTTGACCTCATTGCTGCCGACATCGCCAACAGCGCTGGCAAGCCACAGAAGGCTATCGAGTATTACTCTAAGGTAAAGCTCTCTGACATGCAGCCATATCAGATTGGTGCCTATGCTACCAACCTCTACCTCACACAGAACGTGCAGAAGGCAGTCGAGGTAGCAGAATACGGTCAGACAGTAGCACCTCGCAGTGCCACCCTCAACCGTCTCGCTTTCTGGGGCAATACCGACCTCAAGAACTGGGACAAGGCACTCGCCAATGCCGACAAGCTCTTCTATGAGTCAGACTCTGTTAAGATTAGCGCCGACGACTACGGTCGTAAGATTAACGCCCTCCGTGGTGCAGGCAAGTACGACGAGGCACTCTTCGAGCTCAACAAGCTCGCCAACGACCCTAACATGCCAAAGGCTGACCAGCTCTTCGCTCTCAAGCAGATTGCCCAGACCTATTCAGACAAGGAAGACTATGCTAACGCTATCCCTGCCTATGAGAAGTATCTCGCAGAGTGCGGCGACAAGGCATCAGCAACAGACATCGCAGGCCTCGGCCAGCAGTATATGTACTACGCTCATCAGAACCCAGCCAAGAAATCAGAGGCACTCATGAAGGCAGACAATATCTTCGCCAAGCTCGCTGAGAACCCAGACGCTGCCGAGTTCGCTATCTACAAGCGTGCACAGGTTGCCAACGCTATGGATGGTGGCAAGGGTCTTGCAAAGCCATTCTACGACAAGCTCATCGCTACACCAAACTGCAACATAGCACGCTTGAAGGAGGCTTACCTCTACAACATCTCTTACTTCGGCAACGTAAAGGGCGACATCAATGCAGCCATGCCTTACGCAGAGAAACTTGCAGAACTCGACCCAGAAAACCCTGTAGCTAAGCAGGTACTCTCACTCAAGGAATAAAAAGTCCCCTTTTTAATTTCCCCCAAAGGGGGAAAGTGATATATGGAGAAACAAAATAACAAAGCCCTTCTAACATCCCCCCTTGGGGGGACTGAGGGGGGCTTTAAGCTTATCGCACTCGACCTCGACGGCACACTTACCAACGACCGCAAGGAGATAACACCACAGACCTTCGATGCCCTCATGCAGGTGCAAAGTCAGGGAAAAAAGAGTGAAGACGCATCGCCTCACGCCTCACAAGGCGTGAGGCTCGTTCTTGCCTCAGGCAGGCCTCCCTACGGCATGCGCCCCCTTGCCCGCCAGCTCCACATGGAGCAGTACGGTGGCATCATCCTCTGCTATAACGGAGGCCACGTAGAAGACTGTGCCACTGGCGAGGTATATGTAGAACGCCAGTTGCCAGAAGATGTCCTTCCCCTGCTTCATCACTTTCAGGAAGAATCAGGCATGACGCTCATGACCTACTATGAGGATAAAATCTATACCGAGCACCCCGACGATGAGTATGTAGGCATCTCCGCCTACAACAATAAGATGCAGGTAGTAGGCGTCAGGAATTTCATCACCGACACCCCACGTCCCCTCAACAAATGCCTCATGGTAGGCCCACATGACAAACAGGTGGTGTGGGAAAGCAAGATACGAGAAGCCACCAGGGAGCACCTCTATGTGTGCCACAGCACACCTTATTTCATAGAGATACTCCCCCAGGGCATCGACAAGGGACCCTCCCTCGTCCGCCTCTGTGAGCGACTTGGCATCTCGCCAACAGAAATGATGACCTTCGGCGATTCCAACAACGACGTACAGATGCTCCAGCTTGCAGGCATCGGAGTAGCTATGGGCAATTCAGAAGAAGACATACAGCAAGTAGCCGACTTCGTCACCCTCGACAACAACAGCGACGGAGTAGCCCATGCACTCAAGCACTTCGGACTGATATAAAGAAACAACCCTATAGAAGCACTGCCTCTGCATGCAGAAGCAGTGCTTCTACGTGCAGAACCAATGGTTCTACGTCAAAGTAGATTTTTCTAAGATTTTCTTTAGATTTCTGAGACACAACGTGTCGAAACGAACTAAATCGTCCCTCGTTATTTTCTTTACGATTTTCTTGAGATTTTCAGATAAGGTTTTTCTCTGTGGTTAAAATCCAGTCTAAAATCTTAACAAAAATCTTGTCCACAAATATTCAGAAGGCTTTCTATTCATTTCGTCATTTCATTCCTCAAAAATCTCTTAAAAATCTTTTTCAAAATACTCCTAATTCCTAATTTCTAATTTCACGAAAAAAAACTTTTTTCGCGAAAAACCTCACTAACCTCACTTAACCCCCTCTCAGTCCAGTGTTTATGCGGTTTCCCGCAAGTGAGGTATCTTTAAGAAAGGTCACTTAGAGGTCACTTTATATAATTGAAAATTGAAGATTGAAAATTGAATTTTTCTTGATTTTCCTTTAGATTTTTCTCAAGATTTTTGAGCCGATAGGCGAAATAATGAATAATCGCCCCCTTTGTTTTCTTTCCGATTTTTCATAGATTTTCAGATAAGATTTTCCTTCCCGAGGGCAGGAGACAGATTTCCATAATTTGAATGTAATTCATTCCCTCCCTCTCGGCGGAGGGATGTCAGTTTGAAACTGACAGGGAGGGGGTCTCAAGTGACCTCCAAGTGAGGTGTTTCGAAGACAGGTCACTCGCCTCAACCCCAGTATTTATGCGGTATCCCGAGGGGTAAGTGACCTATGTGAGGTTATTTCGCAAAATTCTTTACCATAGGCTTAAAAAGCTGCATTTTTGTACTTTTTAAGCCTTTTTCTTGTTTGTCTCGCTGAAAAGTTGTAACTTTGCGGCGAGTAGATAGTATAGATAAAACAATAATGGAAATGTGTAAAATAACTCTTTCATACAACGAAAACAATGCTTTGGCACGACGCAAACTCGCTCTATTACTGAGCACAGGTTTGTTTACCCAAATAACAGAACCAATGCAGGAAAGCAATGATGATGCCAAGCAATATCGTGAACTGAGGGATGCTTTCTTCAGTGGTTCAAGAAAAAGCATGTCACAAGTAATAGCAAATTTCTAATCTCCACTTCATAAAGAAAGGCTTAAAAAACTGCATTTTTGCACTTTTTAAGCCTTTTTCTTGTTTGTTTCGCTGAAAAGTTGTAACTTTGCGGTGAGTAGATAGTATAGATAAAACAAAAATGCAACAGCAAACGATAACATTCAAGACCAGAGGTGAACAGTCAGAATATTATGCAAGCCAAAGGGGATGGAGCTCTCTTACAGAGGAAGACAAGATAGCTCTTGATGATGCTGTGAGAATGGTGACGCATCTCGACTGAGGCCATGCGGTATATGATTGATACCCATATTTTTATTTGGTACGTTAGGGAAAAGCATAATCTTCTTCCTAACGTGAAAGCCATATTAGATGATTACGCAAATGAAGTATATGTAAGTAGTGAGACGCTGAAAGAATTGGTTTTACTATGGAATAAGAAACCGCATATACGCAAATGGTGGAAAACACCGCTGGACTTAATAAGAGAAGTGGAAGACGTGCAAGGTTTCAAGGTAGATTATTTGCATAAGGAGCATTATGAAACTTATGCGCGACTACAAATCAATGAGTCACAAGACCACTATGACCCTTCAGACCATATCATAATAAGCCATGCAATAACCAATAGAATGCCTCTTATATCCGCAGATACAAGATTTCCTTGGTACAAAAACCAAGGTCTTGATTTAATATATAACAGAGAGAACTAGCAAATCTCATTTGCTTCACTCTCCACTTCATCAACAGAAAGGCTTAAAAAGCTGCATTTTTGCACTTTTTAAGCTTTTTTTTTGCTCGTTCCGCTGAAAAATTGTAATTTTGCAACGGAGGAGGTGTATAAACCCCCTTCCTGTGGGATGCGTCCCACGAAAAAGCAAATACTGGAATGAGGCCACAAAGCCATTTGTAAGGCCGGCCTCGAAAAGGCGTTTTCTAACGTTACTGTCTGTGTAGTTAAACTTCGCAAACTTAACCAGATACAGAGGTAATGCAACGGGGAGCGCCACCTGAGAGGATTATATCCTTGAAACAACCCATGCTTTTCCCCTCCCGTGGGGGAGGGACGGTGAGTTGTTCATGTATGTATATATTCTCTTGGCGTGGGCTGGCTTGCGTTGCTTATCCTTATCTGGGGGCAATGCGAAGGCCTAACTACAGGGATAAGCGCGGAGGAAACAACTCCCACGCTTTTTTTATTTCCATTACCCACACAACAATCCAACCACATCTTTACTGAACAGGGAGTTTTCAGGGCAGCCCAACCAAATGGGGGCTATGCCTCAGGCTGCCGTGTATGTGTATAGCAGACATATTGAGAGACTCATCATCTTCGTCTTGTGCAGATGCTGAGATTTACCAGGTTTCTATACCCCTCTCCTTGCACGCGAGCGTAGGGAGAGACCAAGAAAACCTCCAGCCTCACCCCTGCAACAACACGTTGGGGAGGGAGGCGAAAAGATATAGAGTAACAAAGCGTGGTAAAACGCGTAAATACTCGCCTCAAGACAATTTCCCGTATGTCTTTTCCCCCTGCTCTTGCAGGCAGGGGGAGTTTAAGAAACTCCCAGCCTTTCCCCGCCGTGGGTAGGCGACAATATATATAAAGTACGCGCGTAAGCGCGCCTCTGCGGTTGCTAAGCACCCAGATGCCCTTGCTAAGCAAGGGCGCGCGGTAGCTAAGCGCCCAGATGCGGTAGCTAAGCATCCGTAAGCAGGAGAGAACTCGTTGATTTCCAGAAGATTAACTTCGCTGTAAGATTATCTTTAAGATTTTGAAGAAAATATATAAAGACGCGCGTAAGCGCAAGAACAAATGGTAAGTAATAGAATAAAAAAAATAATAAACAGCATAATAGCAGATGCTTTATACATTTTACAGGAGATGTATAAAAACAAGGAGTGTAAACATAATGCTCTTAGTTCTGTTAGCTGTCAAATATTCCCTGAATACTCTACGGCTCGCAATCGCAAATATATGACACGCGAGAGTGAGCAAGAAATGCGTTTTGCTTTTGTTCAAGCACTTCTAAAATATGAGAAAGAAAGGAAGGAGGACGAGCCTAAACTCTATTTCTCTATAGAAACCCCTACAGAAGATAAATATAGCTTCTCAAACATTGCTTCATCAGGTAAATCAGGCAACTTCGACCTTGTTATACATGATATGAATTTGCATAGGATTTGTTTAATAGAATTTAAAAACAATTATCCTGATGTCAAAACATTTCAAAAAGATTTCCAAAAACTCGCTAACCCAAAGGAAAATAAAACGAAAAACAAAGAAACATGTGAAAAGGAGGACTCTCTACGCTACTTCATACATACAGTCATAAGTTATGATAATGATAAAGTAAGCATAAGATTAAAAAAATCTAACGATATTATACACACAAAATATGGTTCCAAAGCAATCCCTGTCAACTACTTTCTTTTCTCTCTTTGCAGAGATAAGGAGAATGAGAATGATAGTATTGTAGATGAATTATCTAAAATAATAAATGGCCTTAATCATATAGATATGTGCTCAATACCACTAAAATTAAAGTAATAACTGGTAACAACATGATGGAAGAATTCTATGTACATACATATATATAATATCTCACGAAGACAATGTGAAACTTATATATCTAAGGAAGACATATGACTTCATGCAAGACTACATGATCTACCTAAAAAACGCTGAGGAACTATAGCTAACATAACAGAAAAAACTTAACAAAATTCACTTATTTAATAACTTAATTTAATTTCATTATGAAAAAGATTTTATCATTAATGATGCTCTTGGTGGCGATAGTCACGGGAGCGCAGGCAGCAGATTTTTCTGCCCCCGCTACAAAGAAGTATGGTGACATCACTTTCCTTGATGTTGCTGCCACAGACGCTAATGTTACTGTTGGTAATGACAACTATCTTACCTATGGTGCTTATTACATAGGTGTTACACTAGAAGTTACAACATGGTATAATGTTACCGATAGCAAACCTGCTGGTAACAAGGAGGATGGTATAGTAGGTGATTTCAGTGGTCAAGGATTTATTGAAGTAACGGCAACTACACAGGATGATACAAATGGCAATGGTGGTTTGAAGTTCAACAATAGTCGTATTCGTTACTATTATGTTACAGGTGCTACATCTGTTGCTGGTTTGGTAAAGGACAATGGCGAAAAAAAGTACACCCAGTTACAGATACAGGAAGTAGCTGCAGATGGAACTCTCGGCACAGCAACTACTATTGATGGCAACAAGTCTACATCACAGTACGTAATTAATGGTGGAGACTTAGATGCTTCAAAGTATTACAAGATTTCATTCACTTCAAACGACAAATCAAATTGCGTAATCTACCAGGTTCGTTTCGGTAAGGCTCCTTCTAAGACCGTTGCTACACAGGCTTTCGCTGGTGTAAAGCAGGGTGACGCAACTCTGACAGAGAACACAGACTACACTGTTGATGGTACTACAATCACTCTGACTGATGCAGCTACATCTGCTCCTTCTGACATTAGCCTGATTAACCACGTAACTTATACAGATGAGTCTGAAGAGGACACAGACGTAGCAGTAGAGTTTGGTGAGACTGCTTCTGAAGGCTATTTCTCTGGTAGCGTAACTATCGGTCTTACTACTTATACTGTAAAGGTGCCACAGGATGATACTCCTACACTTGAGGCAAGCGAGACAGCTCTCTCTGTTACTTCTGTAAAGGTAGGAACGGGCACGGCAACATTCACCCTTACCGGTGCTAATCTCGCTGGTGAGTCTGTTTCTGTTGCTTTCGCTTCAGCTGTTGAAGGCTTGACAGTAAGCCCTGCTTCTATTGAGATAGCAAGCGGTGCAGTAAACCAGGAGGTGACAGTTTCTTACCAGTCAAACGAGGATGTTGATGCTGCGGTTGTTAATCTCGTAGTATCTACAACTGGTGTAAGCGACATCACTATCCCTGTAACCTACAGCTCTACAGCTCCTGTGATTTACAGTCAGGTTGACGTGACAGAGGCTGCAACGTGGAACTGGGCTAACTATGGCACAAACGAAATCAAGTTGACTGACGCAACTACCCCTTCTAAGTCAACGGAGTTCCTGCTTGCTAACATTGAGAACTACGGCTATAATGCTCCTGCATCAACATTCGGCAATGCGCAGCAGCTGTTGATGACAACAGAGTATGTTGTACGTGACGGCAAGTATTGGCAGGGTGGTTCTATAAAGTTCAACACAACCGTTCCTGGCAAGATTACCGTAGTATATTCTAACACTGGTAACCGTACAGACGAGGCACAACGCAGATTCCTTAACGTAAACGGCATCAACTATGGTGTAGGTACAATGACATCTAAGTCAACCACTACTACAACAGTTTCTGTTGCAGCAGGTGAGGTTGCTATCACAGGTAAGTTCGGTCCAAGCGTAGAAGACCAGGCTGATCAGTATCTCCGCATCAACTCTATCACATTCACTCCAACTACTACTGAGACCGTGACAATCCCAACTGAGGGCGTTGCAACATACGTAACAAAGAGTGCCCTCGACTTCTCTACTGTTAATGGTACTATCAAGGCATACGCTGTAACAGGAGTAAGTGAAACATCCGCTACCACAGCTGAAGTAGGTGCAGTGCCTGCTGGTACTCCTCTTCTCATCAAGGGTGCAGAGGGAGACTATGATATAGAGATAGTAGAAAGCGCAAGCCCTGTCAATAATCTGCTTAAGATTTCTACTGGCACGGTAACAGGTGAGGCGGGCAACGTATATGCTTACTCAAAGAGTGCCCTGAAGTTCAAGAAGGTTGCTGAAACTGTTAAGGTTCCTGCAGGCAAGTGCTACCTCCAGATTGACGGTAATGGTGGCGATGCTCTTGACATTATCTTCGAGGGCGAGGCAACAGCAATAGAAAACGTTAACGCTAACGATAACGCTAACGCTAACTCTGCTGCTCCCGTAAAGGTTATCAAGAACGGTAAGCTCTACATCGGTAACTTTAACGTTGCTGGACAGCAGGTAAAGTAAGAAGACTCATCCAGACCCACCCCGTCCCTCCCTGTGTAGGGAGGGGGAGGGACAGGGGATGGTTACATGTTAAACTTTTAATATCTTTATAAGATTATGATTAAGAAAGCATATATTCAGCCAGAGGCTAAGGAGGTAAAGATTCTCCTTCCTACAATTCTTGCTGGTTCAGAGCAGGTAAGTACTGAAACTATTGATGACTCAAACGATATTGCGTCTGAGGAGTTCGAGTTCAGCGAGGAGAACGAGTACTAATCATCAGTAGTCGTAAACCAAAACTAATCAATAGGGATGCAAGGGCTTGCTACCCTTGCATCTCACCAATAAGCTCCCTGTGAAGGGCGCATAGTTTTTTCAGGCATTCGCCTCTCTTTGGGGCGTCTGCAAATTGTTAAAAATTTAGTTAATAAAGTATTTTTCCCTAATTCCCTCCGTGAGGAGCGAGAAAGGAAATCCCTGAGTTTTTCATAAGCCCAGGGATTTTTTTAACCACAGATTTCTCTCTCGGATTTCTATTTCTCGCTAAGCCGAGTTTCAAGTTTTCTCGCCAAGCCGAGATGAGGCCCTCTACGAGGTAAGCAGTTATTGCCTTTTATGTTCACTTGAGAACCAGTTCTCAGTGCCCACAAAAGTCAATCCCTGCACTGCTTAACAGCAGTCTTTCATCTCTACGCAAAGAGCCAAGACGCTCCTTCGGAGCTTACGCAAAGAGACCCCCTCTAACTCCCCCAAGAGGGGGAGAACAACCCCGTTTTCGGGGAGCAGAAACGCCTGAGCACCTACGGAGCGCAAGAGCTATTAGCTCGGAATCCCAGTTATAAGTTCAGAAGATTTTAGAGAGGATTTTTATTGGATTTTTGAGGAATGAAATGACGAAATAAATAAAAGGCCTTCTGAATATTTGTGGACAAGATTTTTTTGTTAAGATTTTAGATAGGATTTTTGGGTCACTTGCAAAACTCTGTGTTGATTTTTATCACGGATAGCTCGGATTTCTTTGTTTATTTCTCGCCAAGCCGAGATGATTAGCTCTTGCGAGCTTCATCGTCTCTCGATAAGCCCCTTATTTCAAGCAAGCTTGATAAGCGTCTTATCTCGACACTCTGCTGACTGAAGTCAGTAATCATCTCTACGCCAAGAGCCAAGGTCGTGCTTTCAGCACTCACGCAAAGAGACCATGTGGATTTTAAGGTGAAGTTTGGTGTCAGGTCTTTAGGTCGTTTCGCTTTGAGTTTTTAGGTGGAATAACCTCATAACCTTATGACCTCATGACCTCATCGCTCCAACTTGTTGGTTTGCCAGAGCAAGAACCTCATAACCTCTGCGCCAGCCCCTTAGCGTAGCACCGCAGGTGCGCCTTTGCCCTTTGCGTAACTAAGAATAACTGGTGCAACCAGTAAGGATGTAGGTGTGACATTTGCTGAAAGCTTGCTTTCAAGCGAATGGATGAAACTACAGACTGATGCTCTCGAAGAGAGTTATTCTTAGTGTCTTTGCGAGAAAAAATGTAAGACACAGGAATTTGCAGGTGAACCAAACAAAACGCAGGTTTTCGTTTAGTCGGGAGAGCAGACGAAGTTATTTAGAATAGCCGACGGGATTATTGAGGATAGGCAGCTGAGTGGCTGAGAGCTTCAGTGATTTTGCCAGAGCTTCTTTGTCCATAGTGGCGCGAGGCACGGTGGCAAGCTGAGCTGCTGAGCAGAAGATGCCTATGTTGCCTGAGACATATCCAGCATCCATATTGGCGAGAGATTCTGCCTTGGAACGGTCGGAGGATATGCGCTCTGGGAAACGGGAGAGGTCGGATATCATCACAAGGAAAAGGGGTGCTGATACGTTCTGATTGCCTGCTACGGCTGAACGCAGGTCCTCGGTGGTGATGCGTTGCAAGAGATTTTTTCTGGCGTCATAGAGGTAGGCTCCTTGCTGCATGCAGACGTAGATGTCTATGTCCTGAGCGTTGACGGCTGAGGGTGCTGTTCGCTTGCCGTCCTCACGATTTACTCCATTTGCTGCCCAAAGGAGAGAGGAGAGGTCTTCGAGCGAGAGCTGTTTGTCGGCAAACTCACGAGTGGACTTTCTGTCGCTCAGCGCCTGCATGAGAGTGGTTGGGAGAGTCTTGTCGGCTTCCGCAAGCTGTATGATGCTGTCGGATGGAATCTCTGTAGCTGTCTTTTCTGTCTTAGCCTCGCCATTGTCCTTTGGCTGGTTGGCACATGCTGTAAGAGCCATAGCGCACATGGTGCCAGCAATAAGTGCGAATAGGGTTCTTTTCATTTGTCTATGGTGTTTGAGTTTTGAGAATTTATGTAGTAAGGAATTTCCACGCCTTGTGGTATTTCTGTATTCGGAGCAAATCGCGCTCTTTGAGCGAGGGAAGGCGACGAATATCCATATTGTCTTCGAGGTCGGCTATCTTCACCTCTCGGCAAACGGGGTTGGCAGACAGGCGACGAACATACTCTTCGTAGTCCTGCCCGTCCTGCCGCGTCATAAGCAGCAAACAGTCTATTATATCCTGCGGAAAGCCTTGCTGAAGCAGGTCCTCGGGTGTAGTATCGGTGTCCTCCAGCACGTCGTGGAGCAGGGCTACCACCTTGGCTGAGGATGTATGGCAACGGCTTGACACCCTTGTTACGTGTCCTATGTAGAGTTTGCCAGCCTTGTCCGTCTGTCCCTGATGTGCTCTGAGGGCTATCTCTGCCGCCTTGTCAAAGAGGGGCAGCATGTCTTTATCCACGTCTTTTCTTATTTCAGTGAGTAGCACCATGAAGAAGATTGAAAATTGAAGATTGAAGATTGAAGATTGTTGGCAAAATTACGTTTTTTTAGTGACATAGCCAAAAAAAAATTGTAACTTTGCAGCAAATAATATGGAGAAAAAAATTCAGAGACTTTTTCACAGGGCTTGTGCCGAGTATTCGCTGCTGGAGGATGGCGACAGGGTGCTCGTGGCTCTCTCTGGTGGCAAGGATTCGCTGATGCTCCTCCGCCTGATGGGTAAACAACAGAGGATTTTCAAGCCACACATAGAGGTGGAGGCTGTGCATGTGGTGATGGACAATATACCATACGAAACAGACCATACTTATATACAGCGCTTTTGTGAAGAGGTGGGGGTAAGGCTCACTATACTGCATAGCTCGTTCACAATTCACAGTTCACAATTCACAGTTCACAGTTCGACCCCCTCTCGCTCCAACTTGTTGGCTTGCCAGAGCAAGTTCCGCTCTGCGCCTGAGCACCTACTGGAGCGCAAGAACTCCCTCCAAGGGGGAGAGACTCCCTCTCCTTCTTTGCAAGCAAAGCCAACAAGTTGGAGCGGGGAGAGGGATGGGGAGAGGTCTCAATCTTCAATCTTCAATCTTCAATCAAACCAAGCGAAGCGCAGGCAAAAGACCCCTTGCTTCCTATGCTCGTGGAACAGGCGCAAGGCTATCTTCTCCTTTGCTCAGGAGAGAGGGTTCAACAAGGTTGCCTTGGGGCATCATCAGGACGATATACTGACTACCTTGCTGATGAACATGATTTATGAGGGCTCAATACAGACTATGCCCCCTAAGCTCAAGATGAAGCATTACCCAGTGGAGATAATCCGTCCGCTGTGCCTCGTGCCAGAGAAGATGATAGTGGAGGAGGCAGAGCGTCTCGGCTTTGAGAAACAGAAAACGCCTTGCCCTTATGACAGGCAGACGAAACGCAAGGAGGTAAACGACCTCTTCCACCAGTTGGAGGCGATGAACCCCGAGGCACGCTACAGCCTGTGGAACTCCATGAGGAATATACACCCTGATTTGCTGGTGTGAGCGATAAACAGTTCATAGTTCACAGTTCACAGTTCACAGTTACAAGTTCAAAACTCAAACCTGAAACCTCACAGTTCTCAATCTTCAATCTTCAATTTTCAATCTTCTAAACCTCAACCTATTGGCGATAAATCCACCCCTTTCGTTTATTAGTCCACCTATAAATACAAGAAAGAGAGTAATTTTGCAGGCAAATACCCAAAATTACAATCTAAACAATATTACACTACTAAAGATGAAAAGAATTTATTTAATTGTGCTTTTGCTTGCAGGTATGGCAGGCATGTATGCCCAGACAAGTGTTAACGTAACCAAGAGTGAGGGATGGCTGGAAACTGCCATGCTGCAATGGACTTCCGTCAGCGGTGCCACGAAGTATAGCGTAAGCTATAGCGGAGAGGGCGTTAGCGGTAAGGCAGACGACATGCTCATTCGCTCGTATGGCGACTATGTTCGTTGTGATATTCCTGGTCTCAAGGCTGGTACATACAGTCTTGTAGTAAAGGCTCTTGACGACAAGGGGGCAGAGCTCGCCACATCTGCTGCGCAGAGTGTAACTGTCAAGGCGCAAAACCGTGAGGGCTATGCCTTCACCGAGGGTGTGGTGCCTGGTGGCTATAACATGGACGGTACGCCAAAGGCTAATGCCAAAATTATATATGTTACGCCAAACACGGCTAACACCGTAACATGCGACGTAAGCGACGGCAAGAACACCACCACCTACACAGGACTGGCAAACATCCTCAGCGCTTGTGGCAAGGACAAGACCCACACCCCGCTGATAGTACGCATAGTAGGCACGGTGAAGAATACCGACATAAGCGGACTGAAGGACGACAACTACCTCAGCTTCGAGGGCAAGAACGCCACCGACTGCTCTATCGAGTCCATAACCCTTGAAGGTATTGGCGATGATGCCACCCTCTATGGCTATGGCGTGGGCTTCAAGCGTTCAAGGGGCATAGAGGTGCGCAATCTCGGCATTATGCTCTTTGGCGACGATGCCATATCTATGGATACGGACAACTACCACAATTGGATTCATAACTGCGACTTCTTCTATGGCAAGCCTGGAGCAGATGCCGACCAGGTGAAGGGTGACGGCTCTATCGACATGAAGTATCGCTCTACGCTCACCACCATATCCTACAACCATTTCTTCGACTCAGGCAAGGTGATGGGTTGCGGCGGTGCTACCAAGGAGGAGACCAATCTGTTCATAACCTTCCACCACAACTGGTTTGACCATTGCGACTCGCGCTGCCCACGTCTCAACCACACCACTGCCCACATCTACAACAACTACTACGACGGCAACGCCACCTACGGCATAGGTTGCACAGAAGTATCAAACGCATTCATCGAGTGCAACTACTTCCGCAATCTGCAGCGTCCTATGATGATAGCAGGTCAGGGCACAGACTATATCTATGCCAGCCAGCCAGAGAAGGGTACATTCTCAGGCCAACCTGGAGGCATGAGCAAGGCATATAACAACAAGGTGGAGAATACTACCATAGAACTGCGCCTGTCATATCAGACTGACAACGCCCAGGAGTTTGACGCTTGGCTCGTTGAGAACCGCAGCGACAAGGTGCCTGAAACCGTAGCAGCAAAGAGAGGCGGTCACATATATGACAACTTTGACACTGCCGACGGCATGTACAGCTCTACCCCCGATGCTCCAGAACAGGTAGCAGAGATAGTAACCACCTACGCAGGACGCATGAACGGCGGCGACATAAAGTGGACCTTCGATAATGCTACCGAAGACAAGAACCACGACATCATACCAGCTCTCAAAGAGGCTATCCTCGCCTACGAAAGCAAGGTGGTAAGCATACAGGGCGACGGCGAGAAGCCTGCCGACGAGGGTGGTGAAGAAGGTGGCGAAGGTGGTGAAGGTGGCGACAACCCAACTCCCACACCATCTGAGGTTACGCAGGGCGGATACGTCATCGACCTCATAAACGATGCCTCCAAGGGCTTTACCATCGTGGGGCAGACCAGCAACAGCAAGGGCACGGTAACCGTTGGCGGTACCACATACAACGAATGTGTCAAGATGGGTTCAAGCTCAAGCGTTACCTTCAGCATAGCCCAGCCCATGAACCTCACGCTCTATTTCGCTAATTCTGCCAGCAAACGCATAAAGATTAACGAAATGCCAGAGATTACCATACCTGACAACAACATCGTCACCACCACCCTTTCCGAGGCTGGCACCTACACCATCAAGCGCAGCAACGGCGAGTCATACCTTTATTATATAGCCCTCTCGCCTATAGCTACGGGGATAGAGGCAGTTCGAAATTCACAGTTCACAATTCACAATTCACAGTCTCTCAACTCCCCTCTCAACTCTCAACTCTCAACTCTCAACTTTTATAGCCTCTCTGGTCAGCGCGTGTCTGGCGACTATCGCGGCATAGTGATAGTGGGCGGCAAGAAGGTGATGAGATAAAAAGAAAATATCATGCGTAGAATATTATTGACAGTGTTGTGGCTGGCAGGTGTACTATCCACACAAGCCATGACAGTGAATAAGCAACAAGGTTGGCTGGAGTCCGCTTTCGTAGAGTGGGCCCCAGTCGATGGCGCCGCCGACTATCAGGTAACATACAGTGGCGAGGGCATAACCGATGCCGTCATTGACAAAGCCCTTATCAGGGGGTATGCCGACTATATGCGTGCCGATGTGCTGGGACTGAAGGCAGGAGAATACATCATCACTATTAAGGCGTTGGATGACAAGGGCAATGAGATAGACAAGGCCGTCACCAATACTCTCACCGTCAGAAAGCACGTGCGTGAGGGCTTTGCCTTCAGCAATGGAAACATACCTGGAGCCTACAACATGGACGGCACGCCAAAGACAGGAGCCAAGATTCTTTATGTCACAAGTGATAACGTCAACTCACTGACCTGTGACATTGCGATAGACAAGAAAGGACCTAAAACCTACACAGGACTCATGGAGATACTGAAAGCCCGTGGAAAAGGGTATGAGGACAGCCCCATGATAATTCGCATTATAGGCTGTCTGAAAAAAGCTGATGTAAGTAACCTCACGAGTGGTAAGTACATAGCCTTCACAGGAGGCGACAGGGCAGATAACAAGCGCATCCGCAATATCACGATAGAGGGCGTAGGCAACGATGCAACCCTGCACGGCATAGGTATCCACCTGAAGAGAAGCCTCTGCCTCGAGGTGCGCAACCTCGGCATAATGCTATACGGAGATGACGCCGTATCCATGGAAGGCGACAATGCATACGACTGGGTACACAACTGCGACTTCTTCTACGGTGCTCCAGGCTCTGATGCTGACCAGAAAAAGGGCGACGGCGCAATAGACATGAAATATTATACCACCTTCATTACCATTTCCTTCAACCATTTCTGGGATAACGGCAAATGCTCATTTGCAGGAGGCACTGGCGGAGACGAGTCCAAAGACCCTCTGTACTTTACCTACCACCACAACTGGTTCGACCACTGCGACTCACGCCTGCCGCGCATCTGCCGTGGCGACGTACATGTATATAACAACTACAACGACGGCAACCCCACCATGTGCATACTCAGCGTGGAAGGGGCATCCACCTTTGCAGAAGCCAACTACTACCGCAACTGCCCCTGGCCGTTGGAAATCAACATGCAGGGAAGCAACAAGGAGCGATGGCCCAATGGAGAGCAGACGGGTGGCATAATCAAGGCGTATAACAACAAGTTTGAGGGCAGCTATACTCTCTACACCCAGGCTGACCGTCCCAATGACTATGATGCCTATGTCGTAAGTGCAAGGGAAGACAAGGTGCCAGAAACGGAGAGTACCGTCTTTGGTGGCAATAAATACAGCAATTTCGATACAGCGAGTGATATGTACTCCTATAGTCCTGATGCGCCTGATGACGTTCCTGCCATAGTGATGGCATACGCTGGTCGCACGGAGGGCGGCGACCTGAAATGGACTTTCAATAACTCGACCGACGACTCTTCTTCAGCCATCGACGTAAATCTCAAAAAAGCCATAGAGAATTATCAAAGTAAAGTGATTACGGGGATAGAGGCTGTTCGAAATTCGACCCCCTCTAACTCCCCCCAAGGGGGAGAACTCCCTCTCCTTGGGTTTCAGTCCCCCGATAACGGGGGAACCGAAGGGGGTGCAAAGACCATTGAAGGGCTGGGGAGAGGTTATAGCCTCTCTGGTCAGCGCGTGTCTGGCGACTATCGCGGCATAGTGATAGTGGGCGGCAAAAAGGTGATGAGATAAAAAAACGATACCCTGAAAACATAAAAAGGCAACTATCCTGTTTGGTGGTTGCCTTTCTTTTTTGTATCTTTGCACCCGTGAAAAGACGCATACACATAATATTGACAGTACTGCTGCTGGTAGCGACAAGGTCTTTGGCAGCCAATGTGGGTGGCTCAAGTTTGTGGAACATCACCCAGGGCTTGCTGAAGGAGAAGGTGACGGGCATAGCGCAGGACGAGCGCGGCTTTCTGTGGATATCCACGTGGGGCGGACTCTTTCGCTATGACGGACAGGAGTTCCGTTCCTTCAAGACCCACCCTGGCGACGGCACCATGATGCCCTACGACCGTCTGGACGCCGTCAAGATAGACAGCAAGGGCAACGTGTGGTGTCGCTCCTTCTACCATCCGTATTGTTTCGACGTCACCACGTCCACCTTCATAGACGTTACGCAGCATCTGGAGCAGGCGACGCGCCGCAGCTACAAGGTACACCAGATATACCCCATGCAGGGCGGCTACGTGTGGTTGCAGGCAGAGGGTGATGTAGCTATCAGGGTGAGCATAGACAATCCGAAAGAGTCGGCACGCCTCTATTCAGCTGCCAACGGAAGGCTGAAAGCAGGCAAGATACTGAGCATCAACGAGGATAGTCGGGGCTTGGCGTGGATACTGTCGGAGGGTGGCATCACCGTGCCAGGACTGAGGGTGTCGTTCCCCCGAAAGCGCTTCGACTATTGGCGGGAAACGGCAGAGGGGTGCGTATTCCTTGCCACGAAGAATGGCGAATTGTGGCACCTTAACACCAAGACATGGAAAATGCGCAGAGCCCACCTGCCCATCAAGACAGACAAAATCCTCAGACTGGCTGGCGACGAGGGTGAGTTGCTCGTAGCCACCAGCGAGGCACTGCTCACATGTCATAAGGGCAAGTGGCAGGTGTATAGATATAGGGGAGTAAAAGGGAGTGAAAGAGGGAGGACTCCGAGCTCTGCTCGCCTGAGCACCAACTGGAGCGCAAGAAAAGGGGAGAGGATAGAATCAGTAAAGAGGCTTTTTCGCGATGAAATGGGGCGTTACTGGATGATAACCAACCTCAAGGGCGCCATGTTGCTTGACGGGATAAACGGCTCGCTACACTCCCTGCTGCCCGATGATGAGGCAAGCTACGAGAACAAGCACGACAGCTGGTTCTTTGCAATTCACAGTTCACAATTCACAGTTCTTCGAGCGAAGCTCTCAGGCGAGCAGAGCTCGGAGCACAGTTCACAGTTAAAACCTCAAACCTCCAACCTGAAACCTTACACCCTCCTCATGGCAAAAGACGGAGGACTATGCTATTACGACAGTCAGGATGGCGAGTTGCACCACCTGAAGAAAGACGATGGCTCGTGGTATCAGCCACAAGTGGGGCGCACCTTTGTCGATAGGGAGGGCAACGTGTGGCTGTATGACAGCGACGGCGGACTGGACAGAGTAAGCCTGCGCAAGAGGTGGTTCAGGCAGTGGGGCATGTATATTTCGCCCTGCGCTCTCTTTATGGACTCCAAAAACAGACTGTGGGTAGGCGACACAAGGGGCAAGCTCACCGTGTGGGGTAGGGAGTACGACCTCGGAACGGTCTATGCCATAGAGGAAATGAAAGACGGCACCATGTGGGTGGGCACGAAGGAGCGCGGACTATACCGCCTGACACCTGAGAATGAGAACGGAGACTACAAGGTGGAGCAGTTCCTGCACAATCCCAAGGACAAGTATTCCCTGTCAGCCAACGATGTCTTCTGCATGACAAAAGACAAGCAGGGCAACCTCTGGGTGGGCACCTATAGCGGAGGACTGAACAAGGTGGTGATAAACAGTTCACAATTCACAATTCACAGTTCTCAATCTTCAATCTTCAATTTTCAATCTTCTAAACCTTGTTTCTTAAACAAAAATAACAGCCTCACCTGGTTGCCAACTGACGAGCGCTCGCTCAACATCCGCTCCCTCCTTTGCACCAGAGAGGGCATAATGTGCGTGGGCACAAGTCATGGCGTATATGCCTTTAAGAACGAGAACTTTAACGCTAACGGGAGTACAAAGAAAGTGTACCACAACGAGAGGCGAGCCGACGACGTACACAGCCTCTCGAACAATGAGATAATGATGATGTACCAGGACAAGCAGGGCTACGTCTATTGTCTCACCCCAAGCGCAGGAATATGTCGCACCAGTGCCGAGGCACTACTCTCCGACAGTGCCGTCTTCACCGTATATGATAAGGAAAACCTTGCCCCGAGCGATGCTCCGCTATCCATAACGGGCGATGCCAACGACAACCTGTGGATAACCTATCCCCACTCCATAGCCATGCTCAACAAGGAGCGCACCGTGTTCTACAACTGGCAAGCGCCCCCTATGACCTTTGCCGAGATAGTAAGAGACGACAGGGGCAACCTCATAGCCGCCGCCGATGACGACATAATATCATGGAACCCCCAGATGCTCAAACCCAACGAGGAGGCACCACGCATAGCCATAGCCACACTCACCGTAGAGGGGAAGAACACAGCCTATAATGCCGACACCGCCGACACTATAAGGCTCGCCATCCACGAGCGTGACGTCATACTGCAGCTTGCCACCCTCACCATGAAGCCCTGCGAGAGGATAAAATACGCCTATCGCATGGAGGGCGACAGCACATGGATAATGCAGGGCGAGAACAACAGGCTCAGTTTCCTCAACCTCAGCGCAGGCTATCACACCATACAGGTGCGCTCCACCAACGCCTCAGGAGTATGGTGCAGCAACTTCCGCAACATAACGCTCTACGTCACGCCCACCTTCTGGGAAACACCCTGGGCACTGCTCCTCTATATAGCCATAGGCGCAATCATCATAGGCGGCATAGCCCTGCTCTGGGCATACATATACCGTCTGCACCTCAAGATGCGCTCGCAGGAGGAGATAATAAAACAGCGCATGGAGTTTATCCATAACGTGGCACCACTCATCAGGGAGAACAAGGACGACCTGCTCGAGAGAGTGCGCCAGTATATAGACAGTCACATAAGCGACGAAAACCTCACCATACCCTCCATAGCAGCAGAGATGGGCATGAGCCGCACCACCTTCTTCTCTCGCTTCAAGGAACTCTCGGGGCTCAGTCCGCAGGACTATCTCACCCACTACCGCATAGCCTATGCCAGACAGTTGCTGCAGGCAGGCGGGCTGTCCGTCTCCGAAGTAGCATACAAGAGCGGCTTCTCCGACCCCAAGTATTTCTCCCGCATCTTTAAGAAGGTAGAGGGCGTTTCGCCGTCAAACGTTAAACATTAAAGATTAAACATTTGTAACATTTGTAACATTTGTAACATTTGTAACTTTACAAAACAAACTGCAACCACCCCTTGCGGAATGGTTGCAGAAAGCGTATGAGAAGAATATCAGTTATGCCATGTGACCGATACAACTTGAAGTTGTCAGTCCTGCCATTATAGAGCACAGAGCAGTGAGAATGGCATTGATAATCACGCTCCAAGTGTGCTTACTCTGCTCCGTCATGGTTTAAGGTTCTGGTTCTGTCTCCTCTACCTTGTCCTTAAGGACGTACTTGAAACCACTGTCAAGCGCACGGCTTGAGAGGCCCGAAGTCTTGCCAGGAGCAGCGTTCTTCTTGTCGCGAGTGTAGAATGGGGTAAACTTAATCACTGTGTCCTTGATGTTGTCGGTGATTGAAAAATCCTTCTTTGCCACTGCGCCCGTAGAGCGAAGCATTGGATAGAAGTAACCGAAGCGGTCAAGCTGACACTTTGAGCCGTTCTGCATTTCGTAAGTGAGCACGTTTGCAAGCTCGATGAGCACAGCGTAAACGTCAGACTCCTTAACGGAAACATTTTCCTGAACACGAGCAGCAAGAGCACGAGTGTCGAGTATCTGTGGGTGCCAAGCCTTACCATACCACAGCTTGTTGCCGCTCTTCCTTTTGTCCTGACGGACATCTACAATAATTGCCATAATAATTTTTTTTGAAAGGTTGAAAGTTGATTTCGACAAATCAAACTTAAAATTGGGTTTTGCGGAGCAGTCGTAATTCTTAAATGTTGCGCACCATTTGTACTTACGATTTCCAAGTGCAAAGTTACTGCTTTAACTTAAAACACGCAATAGTTTGCCCGTTTTTAACACTTGGAAGAGCCGTTTGCAGAAGCACTGGTTCTGCCTGCCCTTCCCTTGCCTCTATCCCCCGAAAACACTGGCTCTGAGCGTGGAAGCAGTACCTCTGCATACGTTAACACTTGCTTAGTCTTAACACACTATAAATCAACGTGTTTAGAAAAAGTAAAAATAGTGCTTTTTTTTTGATTTTGCGGAAAAATCCAATGTTGCTCCGAGCAAAATTAACATTTGGCTTAGTTACAAAAGTAACAAAAGTAACAAAAGTAACAAAAGTTACTTTGTTCGTGATTTGCGCTCTCCTTATTTCTATATTTTCAAAAGAAAGAATATAAATATATTTATATATAAATATCTTTATATTCCAAAGAAAAGTTTCTTGTTGCCCCATTCAACAAGTCTAAACAAAGTACATTAAGACCTATTACCTTTGCACCAACCTCCGAAAATCAAATGTAACTTTTGTAACTTTTGTAACTTTTGTAACTTACGGGGTGCAAAACAAAACCATGAAAAAAGTATTAAATCTGTGATAGCTGTTTGTGAAAGCAAGATATTTTTATTACCTTTGCAGGAAATAACTAATAATCCCACAACTTATGACAACATTTTTCACATCCCGTTATAAGAAAGTGGGGGGGGCATTTTCTAAATTCTTCACTGCCCTCCGCACTCCAAGTAGTTTTTTATCTATCATTCTCCTTGCCGTCGCCATCAGTATGACGGCAAGTGTGACAACTGATGAGAAGCCTTGTTGCAAGGAAGGTAAGCCTTGTTGCAAGGAGGCTAAGCCCTGCTGTCAGGACACCACCAAGACTGACACCCTCCAGCTCCACATGGAGAAGAACCAGAACCCACAGCTATGATAGAGCACTGGTACGAAATACTCCCAGCCGCATGGTTTACCCCCGAGGGCGGGGTCTGGGTAGCCCTCAGCCTCCTCATCCTCATAGCCCTCGCTTTCTGTGCAGGCTATCTGTGGGGCAGGAACAAACAATAAAGACCACTTATATTTGTGGGCGTTTGCGACTTATTCGCAAATAGCACAACGCTAACATAATAATTTTTAACCTCACTTAACTGCGAAGTTGAGTGAGTTTTTTTTGTGATTTACTTTGCAATAAAAAAAATAATATATATCTTTGCAGAAGAAAAATACTGAGTTGGACATCCCTAACTCGACTGAGGTATCTTAACAACCACTTAATTAACTCCAGTCCAGTAGAGACAATGGATGTCTGCGCTCTCACAGGGGCGTGGACAAACTGATTGTTGTCTGGAGTAGGCTGTGGTTGGCCTTGATACCAACAATTACCACGCCCTTTTTTCAAAAGAAAAAGGGCATTTTTTGCCTCATATAGAAATTACAAACCTAATAACTATGCTGAAGAAAGTTAAAATCAAGAACAGTGAGGTTGAGCAGCTTTCCAACGCTGCGATGTATCCTTTCCCAAAGTACACTACCATGCTCATCAACCAAATCAACCAGACAGCACAAGGAACGAGACCTAAAGTGGTTGGTCAAATGTCTGAGTTGATTCAAGAGTTCGATGGTCAAACTTTGAAAGAATGGATTGAGTGGTATAATGAACGTCAGCCCAATGCAGTAGAAGCTGCAACGGAGAAAATTTACGACCAATTTGTGAAGCAAAAAGAGGCAATGTTACTTATAGACAAAGACCTTATCAGGGAATGGGTTAAGGACTTGGTTTATACGAAGACGTTTTGCGGACTGAGAGTTCAGCAAGCTATTATTTCCTTTATTGCTGGGAAATTGGGGAAATCGTGGAGATTGGCTAATAAGGAAGAAGAATCAAAGGGCATTGATGGATACATAGGCAATACTCCTGTTCAAATCAAGTCTGTAACTTATAAAATGGAAAACCACCTGAATGAAATTATAGATGTTCCCATTATATATTACGATAAGAAGAAAGATGGTATCAACATTGAATATAACGAATTTGAAATAGTATAGTCATGGATGAATTTGTTTTAGGTATTGACAAAGATAAGTTCCGTTCTACTAATGCTAAGTGGAATGAACTTATGTTGAATGACCCTTGGTCAGTAGGATATGTTTCAACTTTGATAGAAGCTGCAAACTGGAAGAGCAAAGAGGAATGGGAACAGACCTATTATACCAGTGGCGAGAATCGAAAAAAGTTTATTGAGCAGAATGCAGCGAGATTGGGGCACTCATTGGAATACTTCAATGATGTTACCATTCCCTACAACAAGGCAAATTATTACGCACTGAGTTGGGACATCAAGAATGTAAACACTCAGAAAGGTCGCACAAAAGAAGATTTAGCTGCGAAAGGAAAGATTCTATACGAGGCAGTAAAAGACAACGGATACGGGCTAACTTTAGAGGAGTGTATTGAATGTGTTCGCTTTAGAGTCATTTGCGAAACATGGAATGGAATCATTCTTCGTGAGAATAACACTGTAGCCACATTGCAGAGAATGTTCCCAAATTTGAAGTTTGTTAAAGCTGAAGGTGAAATGGATCACACTTATGCCGTGGATTTTCAGGTTTACAGGGACGAAAAACTCGTATGTGCTTTACAGATTAAACCTAAATCTTATTTGCAGAATGCTCCGTATATTGTTAAGGCAAGGCAGGCAAATGCCAATAAATACGCTGCATATAAAGAAAAATATGGTGTATCAGTGCTGACAGTTATTTCCACGAGTAAAGGAGAAATTCAAAATGCAGAAGTACTTGCAAAAATTCGAGCATTGTAATATATCTAAATTAAAAAGGGAAAGAAACATTGATTATTTCTTTCCCTTTTTTTATTCGTTATAGAAAAGTGAACCTTGTTCCGTGGGCGGCAATTCTTCTATCTTTCTGTCAAGAAAATACGTTGCTTCAAAGCTTAGTTCGTCGTTTTCTCTTTGTAGGTTAATATCCTTAAGATAGTGGAATTCCAAATCGGTTTCCTGACCTGTCATAACCTTGCAATTAAGCTTTACATTATCATACTTAACTTCCTTCTTTTGTTTTAGACGTTCCTCAATAAAATCAAGATGTTTCTTGTATCTGTTATAAAGAAGGGTGTTGGCTAGTCTGATGTCAGTTGAACTAAGTATGTCTTTGAGAAGAGGTCTTAGCAATGGATCTATCTCATAACCTACACTATTTCGTTCATTTATTATGGCAGCAATGGTTGTGGTACCTAACCCCATAAACGGGTCAAGCACAACATCACCCTTTTGAGAATACATGTTGATTAGCCGATAAGGAATCTCCAAAGGATAAGAAGCATTTCGCTCTCTCGACGGAGTTTTGTTTATAGTCTGTTTTACACCCTTAATTTCCCAAATATCAGAGAACCAAACGTTCCTCTCTTCCCAAAAGAAAGAGCTTTCCCTACGGGCTTCTTTATCTTCAGCTTTCTTATATAATCGTTTGCCTCCCTTTCTGAATATAAGAATCCATTCGTGTTCAAGCGTTACGTATGCGCCACATGGAAGCATTCCACTTCCCATAAACTTATTGGGCGCATTCGTTGCCTTTCTCCACAATATATTAGGAAGATTAATGAAACCTAATTTCTCACATGCTTGAATTATTCTTGTATTGTTGTTGTAGAGGGCAAACTCCCCATTGATTGTTCTCGTTGCGTCTCCAATATTAATACATAAGAAAGAGCCTTTTTTCAAAACTCTCCAACATTCAGCCCATACTTTATCAAGTTCTTGATGCATCAGCTCAAATGCTTCTCGTGGTTTATTATTTTCAAAAGCAGAATTAATGTCTGGATTCTGATTAGACATAATATCGTCCCACATCTCAATCATTGGATATGGTGGTGACGTTACAACCAAGTCTATTGAATTATCATTAATTTGCTCCATTCTTTGAGAAGCATTGAAGTATATAGTATGTTTCATTTTTTTATTACTGATAATGTATAGGTCAAATTTTTCCTGCAAAGTTACAAAAAAATCTTAATATATTATATTTGCAAAATAAAAAAATATTGAGTAACTTTGTGCCTCTAACAATATAATTATCCTATGAGAACTTATATCTTACATAGACCTGAGATTGTTGAATTGTCAATTAATGGAAGATTGAAGAATTGTATTATTTCTGAGGCAGAATGCCATGATGACCCATTTGATAATGAGTGGTTTATTTCCTTAGATGAAGCCCTTGTAGAGAAGTTAAGACCATACATTGAAAAATTACGTTGTGACCCAGGAATAAATCCTGATATAGAGATAATGGTGAAGGGCTATTGTATTGAATGGTATGATTTTGGGGGAGAGTATGTTAAAAGGTATGATGAATTTTTATACTACCCAATGCATAAAAATAAGGTTAAAAATGTAAATGGTATTGAGTATCTTGACCTAATCAAAGATATTTATAATGAAATAAATATAAAAGTCGGAGTTGCAGTTCAAGAAACCCCAATTAAATATACTGGAATAAAATTTCGTTGTCAGCACGACAATTATGGGAACCCCATAGAGGGATGTGAACCAGAGGCGATAGGAGAAGCCCTGAAGAAACAGTATTTCGTAAAATACGACCCTAAGTTACACCCTATAGTGGAAAGTAAGCATTATAAAGTTGGATATAGTAGAGAGAGCCCCTCGCAGTAATCGGCAGTAGGGTTAAACATTATAAAGGTGAAGGGTTAATTAGATAACAAGTCTATGAACGAGGAAGAAATAAGAGAGATATTGAGACTGCTCAGGGAGGCTGGTGTGAAGTATGAGGTGTGCGATACGCCTGTGCCTGTAAGCGGACTGTCGGCTGTGTGTGGCATCCCTTCCGAGATAGGCGAGGGATATAATGAGGATTATGTCATGGTGCCGAAGGCGCTGGTAGGTTCTAATCCTGTAATGTATATTCCTGTGGAGGGTAACTCGATGATTGATGCTGGCTATGAGCCTGGCGACAGATTGAGGGTGCGCTTTACTGACTGTGCTGATGATGGCGACGATGTGGTGGCTATGATTGACAGGAAGTGTACGGTCAAGACCTTGTTTACTTATGAGGACGGCTCGCAATGGCTTGTGCCACGCAATAAGGATTATGAGGCTATAGAACTGACTCCCGACATGGACGTAAAGATTATAGCAGTGGTGGTGGGGGTAGAGAAACGTGCCCCTCGTGCATCGTTGAGGGATATGGTAAAGGCTGTTCGCAAGAAAAAGAAAACGGGCGAGCAGAAGGGCAAGGTAAGCATGAATGACATAGAGGAGTGCATCTACTGCATCAGTGACGAGATAACATACAGGCGACACTGGTATTCGGTATATAGGGCACTGATAGAGGAGGAAGTGTCAAAGAAATGGAGCATTGAGGACTTCTGCAAGTATGTAGAACGTCTGCTACCTGAGCACGAGCATCTGCCTAACGTGAAGGAGATGCAACGCATGGCAGTTTTGTCGTTTACCAAGCCCATTGCGCAATGGGAGGCAGACAATGCACCTGTAAAGGGTATGCCTTTCGTGAAGTATAAGAACATTGGACTGCAATTTATAGAGATGTTGGACAAAAAGAGGGAGCAAGGGTAGACATTAAACATTAAAGGGAGCGAAAAGAGGGAGAAAACAAGGGAAAACACGTCCGAAAAAACAAAAAACACGTCCAAGAGCCAAGAAAAAGAGCAAAACACGTCCCAAAACACGGCAAAACACGTCCCCGATGAAGCAAAACTTCATCGGGCTTTTTTTTGTCTGTAATTTTGCACCTGTCATCAAGACATAATCAATATTTATTATTAACCCAGAGTTAGAGTGAGAATCCTTCGGAGGTGAAATAGTTGCAACGTTCTTACCTTCTCACAAAAACAACTCAAACAAGATGATTAAGAAAATTGAAATCAACGAGGACGTGATTAAGAAAGTAAAGAAAGGCAAGTACGTGGAAGGCTCATTGCGCATAGATGCCGAGACGGGACAGCTGACCTTCAGGGCATGGAACCGCCAGCCAAGAAACAAAAAGCCCGACAAACTTATCTGCGAACTGGAAACGGGCTGGCTGAAGGAGTCGGCACAGAGGGTGAAGTTCTTCTCGTCGGTGAAGAAATCGCTGAGCGTAAGCCGAGTTTATCAGGCAATGGATGATGACCTCTTTGAGGCAATGCAAAATCTTAAAGTGGTAAGAAATTGAGACTTAAGAATGTATTTGGAGGACTAAGACATGACGGAATTTATTTACGTGATGAACAAGGAGGGCAAGACCCCTCACGAAACCATAAACCAAGACCGCATGCTTGCAGTGGTAAACCTCGACTGCGTGGAGTGCATTGTTTTCAAGTACAACGACAAGCCAAAGACGAAGCGAGCCAAAGCAGGTTCGGAGTGGCAGGACATCATCGGTGCAGAACTCACTATGCAGAGCAAGATGTCATTTCAAGTTACCGAAGCCACAGCCCAGAGGCTTTATTTCAAGGTTCAGCAAAATCTATTAAAATCTTACTAAAAAGCAAAACATGAAACTAAACTATTACTGCTCTTTTAAGAGCAAGAACGCAAGAAAGTGGGTGCCTGGAGTAAAGGCACTCAACCTCACAAGACAGAGGTGGAAGGACTTGACACAAGATGCCTTTACTGCCACGCTCATAAAGGAATACCGAGAAGGCAACAAGGAGGCAAAGACGAAACTTCCTGCCGTATGCTGGACGGGCTACACCAACGAGGGCAACACCCGAAAGATAGAGAACATGTCTCCGACTGGTCTCTACATGATTGATATTGACCACATCAGCAAAGGTGAAAGGTCTCCTGAACCCGAATATGCATGGAAAGAAATTTCAATTTTCTTAAAGGCTGAGAGATGGGGTGAGAATAAGACCTTGTTTGATGCAGTGCGCCTTGCACACATCACTCCAAGTGGTGACGGCTTGCGCCTCGTGATGCAGTGCACTCAGCCATTTGAAACTCTGTCCGAGCACATGCAGTGGCTTAATGAAAAAATCGAATTCGATGATTTTGGCGATTTCGACACTGCCGTTAAGGACATCAGCCGTATATCATTTGTGCCACAGGCTTGTGACATACTCTATGAGAGCGACCTCCTTTGGAGCGATGAGCCTAATTTTAACCCCATCGTCAACGATGGAAAAGAAACCAAATCTATAAAAAAACATGACAATGAGCAACAAGAAATACCAAATGGTGGGAATGGCTCGCAGGAGTGGAAACCAACCCGCAGTGTTTATACCGATTACAAATATAGGGGCACGCTACTCACGACTATCATCGACAAATACCTCGAAGTCTATGGCGAGCCCGAGCAGGGAGAAAAGCACAATTTCTATAATAAGATGGTTCGTGATTTTCGCAATATTTGCGATAACGACCCCCTTGTGCTACATGATTTACTCCCTCGCTTCGGTGGCGACAATGCCGAAGAGTATAGGAACACTCTTAGTCAGTGCCAGTCTATTTGTCGGAGTAATAACAATGGTTCTATACCTCGTGAATTCTTTATGTTCCTTGTTAAGAACGGATTTTACACAAAGAAGCGAGGAGAGCAAGAGCCAGAGGTAGAGGAGGAAACGGAGGAAAACAAGGTACACCCCGTTGACACCATGCCCACGCCTCCGCCTATCATCAAGGAGTTAATATCTTGTGCTCCCAAGGACTTCAAACTGCCTGCTATCAATGCCCTTTTGCCAATACTCGGCACACTGACAAGCTATGTGAGGGCAGAGGACGAGCAGACCGCAAAGACCATTTCAACCTCCTTCTTCTCGGTTGTCTATGCTCCACCAAGTTCGGGAAAGTCTTTCATGGAGAGATACACAAACTGGCTACTGCGAGATATATTGATACGTGACGAGGTAAACGATGCACGTGATGCAGTATTTGCACGAAAGAGTCAGCAGAAGTCAGCCAACGACAAGGGCGAGAAACTTCCTGCTACCTCAATACGAATAATGGAGGCAAAAAACTCGGAGGCTGAGTTCCTTGAAAAACAGCGCAACAACAAGGGACACCACATGTTTACCTACTGCGCAGAGATTGACCAATGGCGCAAGGGCATCAGGGCGGCTGGAGGCAACAAAGATGACATGGTTCGCATAGCGTGGGAAAATGGTTTCTATGGGCAGAACTACAAGAGCACAAATACTTTCAAGGGCAAGGTGCAGTTGTTCTGGAACGTACTGCTTGCAGGAACTGACGACCAAGTGGCTGCCTACTTCAAGAACGTAACAAACGGCTTGGTTACCCGTTGTTCTTTCATGCACATTGACAATCAGCAGTTCCAATACTTGCCCCCTGCATGGAAGAAACTCAACGCTAAGGCAAAGCAGAAAGTTAACAACTTCATCGACAAGTGCGACGCCATGACTTACGCAGAGCCTTTGAACGTCAACATGGCAGAGGTATATGCCGTTGACGACGACAACTTCGACAAGGAAGTGCCCTGGCAGTATGACTTCAAGCCGTTGCAGTACGTGGATATTTCTTGGATAATACCAACTTGTAACGAGTTCCAAAAAGAGCAGACACGCAGAGCGCAGATAGACAGCGACTTCGCTCGCGACACTTTCCGCCGTAGGGTGGGCGATAGGGGCAAGCGCATAGCACTGCTTTGCACGCAGTTCTATAACAAGCCCATGACGGACAAAGACAAAGAACTCTGCGCAAAGTGGATAAAGTGGTGGATGGAGCAAGACCTTGAAGCCATTTGCAAGGTATTCGGAGAAAAGTACACGCAGGCGATACAAGACTCCGCACTGCCAGATGGCACAAGGTGCAGGACGCTCCTTGAAAGACTGCCCGAAGAGTTCTCCGCAGGAGAGGTGCGCAGAGTGGCTGAAATACTCGGCTACAAGACACCTGCAAAAATGCTAATCCATAACTGGTTAAAGGCAAATGTAATAGAAAAATTAGACAAAGAACATTGGAGAAAAGTTAACATTAAACATTAAAGTAAAATGAGAAAAGAAGTAGAAATTATTGCCTTTAGCGCAGAGCGCACTGGCACAAGCAGTAAGAGTGGTGAGCAGTGGTTTAATCGTGACCTCGTAGTGCAATGGTTTGAGGAGGGTGCTAACGGCAGATACGAACAGCAGACTGTCGTCAGCGTTTCAAAGAGGCTCAATCCAGACCTGCTCGAAGAAGCAGTAAAGAACCGCAGGAAGGTAGAGATTGGTATTTACTTTGGCTACCGAGAGTATGAAGGCAACAAAGGCAAAGCCTACTATCCACAGACGAAAGGCTACCTGCCCGACACTTACGAACTGAAGGAGGTAAAATAATGGAAGATAGATTTGAAAAGTCTCTTGCCTATCGCAACAAGAACCCCTTAAACATTCGTGACAATGGCACGAAGTGGCAGGGGTGGCAAGGCAGAGAAAAAGGTTTCGTGATTTTCAGTTCTTTCAGTATGGGGTATCGAGCGGCAGTAAAAATACTCCGCTCCTACCACCTGCGAGGCATAAAGACCATAGGCGGAATTATCCGCACATGGGCACCATCGCAAGAGAATGACACCGAGAAGTACAAAAAGGTGGTGCTGGAGTACATGAACGGAGTGTTCCGCACTCCGTCGCAAGGAGGCTTAGAGCCTTATACAGCCGAAAGCGTTATTAACCTCAAAGACCGAGAGGAAGTGAAAAACCTGCTCCTTGCCATGAGCAAGGTGGAAATGGGGGCGACAACAGCCGCACAACAACATTTCCTAAGGCATTACGCTTACATAGGCTATGATATGGCAGTAACGACAAATGGTTTTTTTAATGGTATAAAGTATTAGTTAGTTATTTGAGTCATTTTGAATAGAATACTTTTGATTTTTTTTTCATTGTTGGTGCGCTTGTCCGTGAGGATAGGCGCACTTTTCGTTACAAAAGTTACAAAAGTTACAAAAGTTACAAAAGTTACAATGTGGTCGGGATGACCAGACTCGAACTGGCGACTCCTACGTCCCGAACGTAGTGCGCTACCAACTGCGCTACATCCCGAATATCAATTCACAATTCACAGTTCACAGTTCACAATTCACAGTTCACAGTTCACAGTTCACAGTTAGGATTACAATCAATCATAAGAAACATCGTAAAGCAAACTTAACTGTGAACTGTGCACTGTAAACTGTGAACTGAATTTATTCTTTCTCCAGACGGTTCTCAATCTTTCTGCCCAGTGTGAGATAAGCTACTGGGGCAGCGATGAAGATTGATGACAGGGTGCCGAAGACTACGCCCAGAATCATTGCGAATGAGAATGAGCGGATAGAGTCGCCACCGAGGAAGAAGATACAGAGCAGCACAAGGAGGGTACTGAAAGAGGTGTTCACCGTACGTGCCAGTGTCTGGTTGATAGAGGTGTTGAACACTGTCTGTATGTCCCACTTAGTGTGCAGCTTGAGATTTTCACGTATGCGGTCGAAGACTACCACCTTATCGTTGATAGAATAGCCTATCACGGTGAGGATAGCGCCTATGAAGGTCTGGTCTATCTCGAGCGAGAACGGCATCCAGCCCCAGCAGAGTGAGTATATGCCGAGCACCACGATGGTATCGACGGCAAGGGCGCAGGTTGAGCCTACTGAGAATGCCACGTTGCGGAAACGTACCATGATATATACGAAGATGGCTGCCAGAGCGAGCAGAACGCTGATGATGGCTCCGTAGGTGATGTCCTTAGCTACGGATGGTCCTACCTTCTGAGAGGAGATGATGGAGCCGCCCTCGCGAACGTCTGGGTTCTTGAATGCCTGCACGTCCTTCTGGTTTACTACGCCTTCCTTCTTGAGGGCGTTGTAGAGGATGGTTTCTGCTTCGTCATCTACTGTTGGGTCGTTGGACTCTATCTTGTAGTTGGTAGAGATACGTACTGTCTTGTTGTCTGTGCCAAGGGCGATGACGCTGGTGTTATAGCCCTCGAAGGCTTCGGCGATGACACCACGTACTTCTTCTGGCTGTGCTGCCTTGTCGAAGGTTACTACGTAGTTGCGACCACCTGTGAAGTCGATGGACTGCGACAGACCGCGTACAACGAAGCTGCAGATGAACACCACGATTGCCACGCCCACGATGGTGAAGGTCTTGCGGTACATGGACATGAACTTGATGTCGAGTCCCTGCAGGAGGTTCTTGGAGAAGCGTGTGGTGAAGTTCTGTTTGAGCCACTTGTCCTTGGCGAGACGGTTCTCATAGACGAGACGTGTGAGGAATACTGCCGTGAAGAATGAGCAGATGATACCTATAATCCATGTGGTGGCGAAGCCGCGGATAGGGCCTGTACCGAATACATAGAGTATGACACCTGTGATGATAGAGGTGAGGTTGGAGTCGAAGATTGCAGAGAAGGCGTTTTCGTAACCCTTCTGCAGTGCCTGCTTGATGCCGAGACCTCCCTTGAGCTCTTCCTTGATGCGCTCGTAGATAAGCACGTTGGCATCTACTGCCGTACCGAGCGAGAGCACCATACCAGCGATACCTGACATAGTCAAGGCTGCCTGGAAGGAGGTAAGGATGCCGAGGGTGAAGAAGAGATTGACAATGAGGGCGCAGTTTGCCATCATGCCTGGGATGAAGTCATACATGCAAATCATGTATATCATCAGCAGGATGAAGGCGATGATGAACGAGATGATACCCTGCTGGATGGACTGTGCACCGAGGGTAGGTCCTACAACCTCTTCCTGTACTATGCGTGCAGGTGCTGGCATACGACCAGACTTGAGGGTGTTGGCAAGGTCCTTGGTGTCCTCGATGGTGAAGTTACCTGTAATCTGAGAGTTGCCACCAGAGATTTCGCCGTTTACGCGTGGAGCTGAATATACTACGCCGTCGAGGACGATGGCGATAGCCTTGCCCACGTTCTGCTTGGTGAGCTGTGCCCAGAGGCGAGCACCTTCGTTATTCATAGACATGCTGACGCATGGGTGACCGAAGTTGTCGAACTCGTCACGAGCGTCGGTGATAACGTCGCCCTCGAGTGGGGCACGGCCTGTGGTAGAGGTGACCTTCAGGGCGTGGAGCTCGAAGATGTTCTTTGTGCCGTCAACGGGCTTAGCACTCCAGAGGAGCTTTACGTCGGAAGGGATAATCTTCAGTGCCTCGCTGCCATAGATAGCCTTGTCTATTTCGGCTGTGTCACGCTCGTGAGCGTAGCCTACTACTGAAAGGCTCTGACCGCGTACAGGCTCGAAGATAGCGAAGAGAGGGTGCTGCTTCTTAGCCTTGGCAATCTCAGCATCGTTGGCTGCCTTATTGTCGGCTACCTCTGCCTTGGTCTCTTCCTCAGTCTTCTTCAACTCAAACTTAGCTGAAGCCTCTTTCTTAACGGTATCGGCAGCCTCCCCCTGCCCCTCCGAAAGGAGGGGTGATTCTGCTTGTGTAGCATTAGGAGTTTGAGCTCCCTCTCCTTTCGGAGAGGGTTGGGAAGAGGCTCCAGAAGCTATGTTGGCAAGCTGAGTGTCGAGCTGCTGCAGGTATGGCATAACCTCGGCTGCGTTGTAGGTCTCCCAGAACTCAAGGTTGGCTGAACCCTGGAGGAGCTTACGCACGCGCTCTGGTTCCTTTACGCCAGGCATCTCGACCATGAGGCGGCCTTCCTGACCTTCGAGCTTCTGGATGTTTGGCTGTACTACGCCGAACTTGTCGATACGGTTGCGCACTACGTTGTATGAGTTGTCGATGGCGTTCTGCACCTCTGCACGCAGGGCTGTCTCAACCTCGGAGTCGGTTGACTTGGTTGACACCTTACCCTTGAGTTGCTGTGTAGCGAAAATCTCGGCAAGGCGATGGCCTGGTGCGTTCTTGTGATAGGCATCGATGAAGAGACTGATGAAATCCTTCTGGCTTGTCTCTTCTTCCTTCTTAGCCTCTTCGAGTGACTTCTTGTAGGCTGCGTCGGTCTTGTGGTCAGCAAGTACATCCACTACGTCAGGCACGCTGATTTCGAGGATAACGTTCATACCACCCTTAAGGTCAAGACCGAGACCAATCTGTGTCTCCAGACACTGCTGGTAAGTGTAAACACCAAGATACTTCACGCTGTCCTTGTAGTTCTGCTGCTCCACTGGGTCAGCAATCTTTGCAGCCTGAGAGTCGTAATAGCTCGTTGCTGCCGAGAACGAAAGGTAGAAGATACTTGCAAGCGTCAAGAGAATGGCGGTTACAATTACAATTCCTTTGTTTTGCATTTCTTTAGTTAGTAATTTTTTATTGTTATTTATTGTTATTCGCCTGTTGATTAGTGTCATCATTACCTCGCATGGTGGCACAATTACGCAATATAATGCGTGCAAAGTTACAAAAATGAGAGCAAATAACAAAATAAAATCTTTTATTTTTGATTTGCCGAGTGCAAGAAACTTATATAAAGTTACAAAAATGAGAGCAAATAACTAAACTTTTGTGCTTTAATCTTTAGATTAAGGAATATTTTAAGTAATTTTGCAGGCGCTATCATAGTGCGCATAGCACATATTCTATGAAAAAAATAAAGGAAATACTACAACAGGGCGGAGTAACTGCCATACTTGCTGCTACGATGATGATTGTCATCGTTATGGGAGTGCTATACTATATTGGAGCGCAGTGGGACGAGGAGAAATGCGAGAATCTGGTGGAGAGGGACTTGCAGATAGCCAGTCTGCGCATCGACTCGTATCTGAGGGATACGGAATGGTCGATAGAGAATGTGGACGACCAGATAATGAAGCACCTGCAGCAACCTGACTCGATGTATGCGGTGATGCACAGGGTGGTTGACACCAATCCGCTGATAATAGGGTGCGCCATAGGATTCAGGTCAAACTACTACCCCGAGAAGGGACACTGGTATGAGCCGTGTGCCTACCGCGAGGGCGACTCCATAGTGTATGAGCAGGCTGGAGGCAGGCATCACGACTACTTCAACATGGAGTGGTACACCATAGGACTGGCAAGCAAGGGAAATAAAGGCAACTGGACTGCGCCGTACAGGGACAACACGCAGCACGACCGACTGATGATGTCGTACTGCCGCCACGTGAAGCACCGCAGAGATACCATAGGCGTGGTGAGCCTCGATGTATCGATGGAGTGGATAAACCAGATACTGCGAGAGGTGGAGCCTTATCATGGCAGTATATGCCAGCTGCTGACGAAGAAGGGAGAGGTGATAGTAGCTTCGGATGAAGCCAAGCCTGACAGCAGCGACTACTTCATAAGGAAGCAGGCTATAGGCAACCGCAACCTGGTGCTCCTCATAGCATGCCCAAAGAACGTGGTGTACGGATATACCATACAACTGGAGCTCTTCACGCTTGCCATGTTAGTGCTCACGGGGCTGCTGCTTACATACATAGCACGACACTCCGTCAGGAGCATACACCGACTGAATGCTGCCAAGCAGCAGCAGGAGATAGTGGCTAACGAACTGCACATAGCTCGCTCGATACAGATGTCGATGCTGCCGAAGACGTTTCCTCCCTATCCCGACCGTGAAGAAATAACAATATACGGACAGCTGACTCCTGCCAAGGCAGTGGGAGGAGACCTGTATGATTTCTACATACGTGACGACAAGCTCTTCTTCTGCATAGGCGACGTGAGCGGCAAGGGTATTCCTGCGTCACTGGTGATGGCTGTGACGAGAGCATTGTTCCGTACTGTCTCTGCCCACGAATCGAAGCCAGAGAACATAGTGAGCCACATCAACAAGACCCAAGCCGAGGACAACGATACCAGCATGTTTGTCACCCTGTTTGTGGGGGTGCTCGACCTGAAGACGGGACACATGAGCTATTGCAACGCTGGTCACGATGCTCCAGTGCTCATGTCAAAGGACGGCAAGCGAATAGAGATGCTGACGGTGGAGAGCAACCTGCCTGTAGGCGTAATGCCTGAATGGGAGTTCAAGAGTCAGGAAAACACTATTGACAACGGTACAACCATATTCCTCTACACTGACGGACTGACGGAGGCAGAGAACATGGAGCACGGACAGTTCGGCGAGGAGCAGATGCTCAAGATGGCACGTACAGCCTGTGCTGATGGATGTCCGTCACCTAAAAACCTCATACAGCAAATAGTAAAAGCCGTCAACTCCTTCGTAGGCGAAGCAGAACAGAGTGACGACCTTACCATGATGGCTATACAGTATAACCCTAAGGAATAGTTCACAGTTCACAGTGCATAGTTCACAGTTAGCAAAGGTATAGAAAAAGCCCGCATATCGGAATGATATACGGGCTTTAAGTTTATATTTTGGTTGTCAGGTCGCTTTTGCTGACATTAAGGGCTAAGAGTTAAGGGTTAATAGTTAAGGGTTAAAGGTTAAACCTTACAACCTCATGACCTCATAACCTCATGACCTCATAACCTTATGACCTCATAACCTCACAACCTCAAGCCTTATAACCTTAGAGCTTTGGACCAGCTGCAACGAGAGCCTTACCAGCCTCGTTGTTGGTGTACTTGCCGAAGTTCTTGATGAAGCGACCTGCGAGGTCCTCTGCCTTCTTCTGCCACTCAGATGCGTCAGCGTATGTGTCGCGTGGGTCGAGGATTGCTGGGTCAACACCAGGAAGCTCTGTTGGCACCTTGAAGTCGAACATAGGAATCTGCTTTGTAGGAGCCTTGTCGATGTCGCCAGAGAGAATAGCGTCGATGATGCCACGTGTATCCTTGATAGAGATACGCTTGCCTGTGCCGTTCCAACCTGTGTTAACAAGGTATGCCTTAGCACCGTTAGCGTTCATCTTCTTAACGAGCTCCTGAGCATACTTTGTTGGGTGGAGCTCAAGGAATGCCTGACCGAAGCAAGCAGAGAATGTTGGTGTAGGCTCAGTGATACCACGCTCTGTACCAGCCAGCTTAGCTGTGAAACCAGAGAGGAAGTAGTACTGTGTCTGCTCAGGAGTGAGGATAGACACTGGAGGCAATACACCGAATGCGTCAGCTGAGAGGAAGATAACCTGCTTAGCAGCTGGTGCAGATGAACCTGGCTGTATGTTCTTGATGTGGTTGATTGGGTAAGAAACACGTGTGTTCTCTGTTACGCTCTTGTCTGCGAAGTCAATCTTGCCGTCCTTGTCAACTGTTACGTTCTCGAGGAGAGCGTTGCGCTTGATAGCGTTGTAGATGTCTGGCTCAGACTCCTTGTCGAGGTTGATAACCTTAGCGTAGCAGCCGCCCTCAAGGTTGAATACGCCCTCGTCATCCCATCCGTGCTCGTCATCACCGATGAGGCGACGCTTAGGATCGGTAGAAAGGGTTGTCTTACCTGTGCCTGAGAGACCGAAGAAGATAGCTGTGTTCTCACCGTTCATGTCGCAGTTAGCAGAGCAGTGCATTGAAGCGATGCCCTTGAGTGGGAGGTAGTAGTTCTGCATAGAGAACATACCCTTCTTCATCTCGCCACCATACCAAGTGTTGATGATAACCTGCTCACGAGTTGTGGTGTTGAATGCTACGCAGGTCTCAGAGTTCAGACCGAGCTCCTTGTAGTTCTCAACCTTAGCCTTAGAAGCGTTGTAGATAACGAAGTTTGGCTCGAAGTTAGCGAGCTCCTCTTCTGTTGGCTGGATGAACATGTTTGTTACGAAGTGAGCCTGCCAAGCTACCTCAACGATGAAGCGCACTGCAAGACGAGTAGCCTTGTTGGCACCGCAGAAAGCATCTACCACGTAGAGGTTCTTGTTTGAAAGCTCCTTCTTAGCTATATCCTTAACCTGTGCCCAAACTTCCTCAGACATTGGGTGGTTGTCGTTCTTGTACTCCTCAGAAGTCCACCATACGTTGTCGTGAGACTGTGCATCGTCAACGATGTACTTATCCTTAGGTGAACGACCAGTGAAGATGCCTGTCATAACGTTAACGGCACCGAGTTCTGTTACCTGACCAACCTCATAACCTTCGAGACCTGCCTTGGTCTCCTCCTTGAACAACTCTTCATACGAAGGGTTGTGAGCAATCACTGTTGAGCCAGTGATGCCATACTGTGTCAAATCTAATTTTGCCATTTGCTTTTTATAAAAATTAATGTGAACTTATTCTTTTTACCTTATAGAGCGGGGCTTCATCTTCGAAGCGCCAAATTTGGGACAAAATTACTAAAATAATCCGATTTTACAAAAAAATAAAATGGCAAACTTGGTTTTTATACCTTGTTTTACCATTTTTTTTATCATTTTGTAACATCTATATTGCATAATTTTACTATTCCGTTTTCTATCAGCACATTATCAGGCACGCTGTTCAGTCCGAATGTGCGCAACAGAGGGTTTTCCCACTGTGTACTGTCGCATATCATGCTGACATCCCTGATTCCCCACTGTTCTCTTATGCGCTTGGCGTCCTCCTTCCTTATGTCGAGGCAGATGGCAATCACCTTGCTGCCGTCCTCCTTCCTTGCCAGACGATTTAGCGCTGTCTGGCTTTCATAGCTCCATGAAGCACATGTCGCAATCCAGTATTTGCCTCCCTCCAGGGTCTGCTCTGTTATTTTATTGCCATCTATATCCGTAGCAGTAAAGGGTTCCACTCTGTCTCCAACCGTCAGAGTACCAATGGCATAGAGCTGGTTAAGGAGTCGCTTTATCCTTACGTTGTCATCATTTTTCTGTAGCAGTTCTTTCAGCAGAGCCACAGCTCCCTTTATGTCAGGGTCTCTGGGGGTTAGGTAATGCTGTTGTATGAGCCACAGGGCTATCTCAGGATGATACTCCTTGGATTTTACATAATTAGCGGTAGCTTTCCTCATCTCTGCTACGGTCTTGTTGAGGTTCTTCTCCCTAAACTTTGTAAATTCCTCGTTTAGCTTGCCCCCCTTTACCTTTACTTCGCGCAGTCTGGCAGCATCACCGTTTATGCTGATGCTTATACCTGGTTCTACAAATATTGGAAGTTTGGAGTAGTTTGGAAATATTATGACAAGAGTACCAGCATGGTTTATCTCTCTGTCGTATTCAAATCGTCCACCTGCCACATTTATGGTGTCAAAATCTTGAAGTATTCCGTCAGAACTATACACATAGAATGTTGCTTGGTTCATGTGCAGCAACCTGCCCTCCATGCTCACTCTGTCGCCCCCTCCCGAACAGGAAGCAAAAACCAACAGTGACAGGGCTGCTGCTATAAAATAAAAATTGAAAATTGAGAATTGAAAAAAAATATAGTTTCTATGCGTATTGCAAACAGTAATCATAACTTTCAATTTTTCAATCTTCAATCTTCAATCTAATAAGTGCCGCGAGCGGGACTCGAACCCGCACGACCATTTCTGGTCAAGGGATTTTCTTACTACTCTTACTTTTACATAAGCCATCTAACGTGAGATGTTGTAGTCTGGACTATTTCTTCACCGTGCCCTGTTTGTTTTTTCGTTTAGGGTTTAGGTGTTGCCTGTATAGTCTCTACGCCATTTACAGCACTCTCTTCTTTCTTGTGTGCTGATTTAGTGAGCCATCGCCTTCCGAGATGTCGCCATCAAGGAGGTTTCTGTTTGTTAGGGCAATTCTACATCACCAGTTTCCTGATGAGCACTCTTGTTCAGTCCTCGGTAATTGTCTGTCAGTGCATGACAGTTAGGACAAAGCAACTGCAGGTTTTCCAATCTGTTGTCCCTGTTGTCACCATTTATGTGGTGCAGTTCTAACGGAATTTCCTTGCCCTGCCATTGGAATAGTCCGCAACATTCGCAACGCTTCTCTTTCAGGTTTTCTTTCAAAAGCCTCCGTTTCAGTTTGTAACTTTGATAATAGGAATCTCTTTTCAAGATATCCTTTATCTCAGTTGCTTTTCTGGGCTTGAATTTCAACCCTACGTTCCAACCCTGTCCTGTGAAGTGTGATGTGTCAAGGTTGAACTCCTCTATTGCCTTATGTATTATTCTGTAGTTTCCACCCGTGGGTTTCACTCCAAGATGTCTACATACCGATGCAATACTCGAAGAATTGCTTACCGCTGTTTCGTATTCCTCCTTTGTATGTTTCATGCCGAGAACTCTTCAAAGTCCCTCGTGTCTACCAATTC
>DGTQ01000011.1:0-13306 GCA_002394365.1 Prevotellaceae bacterium UBA4332 | reverse complement strand
TCTACCAATTCCACCATTGCGGCAGCCATTATGGTGTGCTTTAGCAAAAAGCGAATGACAAAGCTTGCTTCGCACGAGCTTTTAGTGCTGGTCTGCGCAAGCAGGGTCACGATGCTTTAGCAAAAAGCGAATGCAAAGTTAGTAATTTTACTTCATAGTTCATAGTCAATAGTTAAAGGTTAGGCTTTTCTTTAAGTTTTTTTAACTACAAACTTTTTCTTCCGTATTGTGTATTTAGTTTATGACGCGCACGTACATGCCGTCGTATGAAGCATTCTTGTACCAGTCCAAGCCGTTACCTGATATATTGAGGTTATATATCGAACCACACACGGGGCATTTTACTATCGTGTTACTACCATACCATTGCACCTTTGCCCTGGCATTATTCTCACATTTTTTGCATCTTCTGTCGAAGGCAAGCACCTTGTTTTCTATTGCGCTATATCCTATGAGCAGTCCGTTGTCATAACCTATCACCAGACTCTTTACTGTAGGCTCCAATCCTGCAGTAGTATATACATATGGCGAGCCAGTATCCTTTTCTCCGTATTTTTCTACATACACCTTCTCTGTGCTGCCATCTAATTCTTTATGGACCAGCACAAAGCCATCGCCTGGAGGAGTGACAGCACTTACCAGCAATGAGACAGGGTGCAACTGCGTGTTGAAAACAAAGTAGCACTGGTGACTTGAATACGTGTTCTCCGCATCGCATGAGAACAGTGCCAGTACAGCCGTCAGCGTCATTACAACGCTGATTCTCCTGAATGTTTTATGAAAGAAAGTCCTCATTCCTAATTGCTCATTACTCATTTCTAATTGTTAATTAACTTCTCCACCGCCTTATCCACTTTCTCGAAGTTGAAGCCCTCGAGAATACTGTCCATCAGCTTGGCTATGCGATCGTTACACAGGTTCCCTATCGACCCCTCGTGCGTGTGGTGAATATTCTTATTGGGGGTAAAGTTGCCAGCCTCTATGTCCAGTCCCACCTTCTTGTAGGCATCGCGGAACGGCATGCCCTCGGCAGCCAGGCGGTTTACCTCCTCCACAGAGAAGATGGCGTCATACATCGGGTTGTCGAGTATGTTCTCCCTCACCTCCATCTTATTGATGATGTATGCGCACATTCTGAGGCAGTCCTTCAGTTCGTCAAAAGCAGGCAGGAACACCTCTTTTATTATCTGCAGGTCGCGGAAGTAGCCACTTGGCAAGTTGTTCTGTATCAGTGTCACCTGCACTGGCAGTGATTGCAGTTTGTTGCATTTCGCCCTTATCAGCTCAAACACGTCAGGGTTCTTCTTGTGGGGCATGATGCTCGAACCTGTAGTACACTCCTTAGGCAGCTTGACAAACTGGAAGTTCTGCGAGTTAAACAGGCAGGCATCAAATGCCATCTTCGCCATAGTGCCTGCCAGACCAGCTATTGAGAAAGCCACGTTGCGCTCCATCTTGCCCCTGCCCATCTGTGCATACACCACGTTGTAGTTCATCGAGTCGAAACCTAAGAGGTCCGTCGTCATCTGTCTGTTCAGTGGGAAGGAAGAGCCGTAGCCAGCCGCACTGCCAAGGGGGTTGCGGTTTGTCATCTTGTATGCTGCCTGCAGGTATAGCATATCGTCAGTCAGCGACTCGGCGTAGGCCCCAAACCACAGTCCGAAGCTCGATGGCATCGCTATCTGCAGGTGCGTGTAGCCAGGCATGAGCACACTCTTGTATTGCTCCGATTTCTGCAGCAGTTCGTCAAAAAGCGTCTTGGTCTCCTCTACCACCTCTCTCAAGGCAGCGCGGGTGAAGAGTTTTAAGTCCACCAGCACCTGGTCGTTTCTTGAGCGCCCGCTGTGTATCTTCTTGCCCATATCGCCAAGAGCGCGGGTAAGCATCAGCTCCACCTGCGAGTGGACGTCCTCTATGTCGTCCTCTATCACGAACTTGCCCTCTTCACACAGATTGTATATCTTGCGCAGCTCTTTCAGGAGCAGAGGCAGTTCGTCGTCGCCTATCAGTCCTATACTGTTCAGCATTGTGATGTGAGCCATCGAGCCCATCACGTCATACTTCGCCAGATAGAGGTCCATCTCTCGGTCCTTACCCACAGTGAAACGCTCTATCTCTTTGTTTATCTCAAATCCTTTTGACCAAAGTTTCATTCGTATTGTAAATTGAAAGTTGAAAATTTCGTCTGCAAAATTACGATTTTTTTTTCGTCTAACAAAATCTATATAAAAATTATCCCTTTTCCTTTCCCCTTATTACTCTCCCTTGGGTAGGGAGACGGAGGGGGTAATCACCACGTAATCACCTTGTCCACTATCTCCCGTTGCTCGCTCGCAGTCCTGCGCAGGTATATCCTCGTCGTCTCTATGCTTTCGTGCCCCATCAGGTCGGCAAGCAGAGCTATGTCGTTAAACTTCTCCAGGAAATTCTTCGCATATCTGTGCCTGAAAGAGTGAGGGTACACTACCTTAGGGTTAAGCCCGTATTTTATGGCAAACGCCTTCAGCTTCAGGGCAATACCCCTTGTCGTTATTCTCTCTCCCGTGTGGTTCAGAAACAGGTAGCCGCTCTCCCTTCCCCTTTCCTTTATCCATTCCAGGGCCTCCGTCCTCAGTGTCCTCGGTATATACAGCCTCCTTACCTTGCCCCCCTTGCCGTATATGTCGTAGTACCCAGTGATTACGTGTTCCACCTTCAGTTGTATCAGCTCGCTCACTCTTGCCCCCGTAGCCGCTAAGAATCTCACCACGAAATACCATTCGGGGTTATCCTCCTTTTTCAGTTGTTTCTTTAGGAATATGTAGTCCGCATTGCTTATCACGTTCTCCAGAAAAGTCCTCTGCTGCACCCTTACCGCCTTCAGTTTCCATCGTGGTTTGCGCATGAAGTCCAGATATTTGTTCAGTGCCTGTATGCGCAGGTTCACCGTCTTGGGCTTAAACCTCTCTATCAGATAAGCCTTATACAACAATAAGTTTATCTTGCTCAGTTTTCCGTGCCTGCAGTTAAAATCGCTCACAGCATAAACGTATGCGTTTACCGTGTTCTTCGACATGTTCATACACGTCAAGTACTCTTTGAAATCCTCTATCATGTTATACATTAAATATTAAACATTAAACATTATTCCTTATACCACACCACAACCTAATCCATAAAAAAACAAAAACCTGCTTTCGTTATGAAAGCAGGTTCATATTAGGTTAAGAGAAAAGCCTAAAAGATTCTTCCTGTCAGTCTGAAGTTCAGGCAAGGATAAACCTTTATCTTCGACATCACCTTCACGAAGCCACCGTCAGTGTTGCCTACGTCCTTCTTTTCCAGTTCCACCTCGCCCTGCTTCTGCTCCACGAAGAACTTTGGAGTGCTCCAGAACTGTACGCCCATGTCCATTGCAAAAGCCAGACGCGTCTTCTTTGGTACTGCCCTGCCAAAACCTACACCGAGGTATGGCTTGAAGCCCTTCACCTTCACGAAGCCCTTTATCTGTTCGCCGTTAGGAGTCAGCATAAAGTCGCCCAACTGCGCACCGATAATGCCATATTGCTGTACCTTTGCATCATCCTCGTTATACTCCGTTATAGCCAACATCGCATTCTGGTTGTTGGTAGTGTAAACCTCCAGCAGTTGCGACTTGCCAGCATAGAAACCAGCCGTAATGTGGAAGCTGCTGGTCTTGATGGGGAAGAAATCAAACAGCAACTTAAAATCCGTCTTCGTTATCTTGCCGTCGATTTTCACGTCCGTTGGTTTCTCCACGTCGTAACCAGCCACCTGTTGCACAGCCTGCCATTGCTCGTTAGTAACGTTCACCTTCACGCCAATGTTCTTCACCTTAAACGAAGGCATGATAGCCATACCAGCCCTCACCTGTACCCAGTCAGTGATAGGCGCAGCCACTTCCCAGCCGATACCCGTAGTACCCAGTTCAAAACCAGCTCCAAGATGATTGAAGATGTTGTTTTCCGCTCTTGTCTGAGTGCCCAACAATGCGCACAAACAGACGATAAATAATGACTTTTTCATAATGTTAGGTTTTAGATTTATTATACGTTATCTGTTCTCGGGTGTAAAGTTAGTAAAAAACTTTTAAATAATGCAAATTTTCTCCCAACTTTTTTCACTTTCTTTAAAAAATCCTTTCCTTCACTCCATAAAACAAAAACCACGAACTACCCGTAAAATCCGAATAATCCGTGGTCTTATTAGTTGCTAATTCCTAATTATTAATTGCCCCTTTATTTCAGCTTCCTTAAAATAGAATCAGGTACAGCATTCTTATTCACAAGAATATCCATGCACTTTGCAATGATGAAATTCTTGCTCATATACCATATACCCTTATACTCGCCAGACTTACCCCATGAATTCTTTACCATATAGTATTCCCTGCCGTTCTGGTCCTTCGCCTTGCCAAATATGTGCATGCCGTGGTCGTCCGTCAGTTCCCAGTTGTCATACTCCTCCTGGCGCTTTTCCTGCGAAGGCGTCAGCTCAGGCACGTTCACGCCCAGCTTCTGCAACTTCTCCTTCCTCTCGCCAGCAGTCAGTTTCAACCATTTCGCCATGTCGCTGCCCTCGTTGTCCTGCACCTTCTTCACGTCCACCAGCATAGCCAGTCCGTCCCTCGTAAAACCATCATCACTCACGTCGCCACCCCAAGCCACAGTGTAGCCTTTCTTCAGCGCATTCTCTATGATAGCCTCCAGTTCCTCCATCTTCACGTTCCATGACATGCCTTGTCTCCAGTTGTCCTGCACCTCTACAGGAAACTCCGTGTAGAAAGGATGGTGCGTATAAGAAGTGAAGCTGTAGTAATCATCCCAGTTCAGTCCCAGGCTCTCCGCAAACTCCAGCGGAGTATAGTTCTTGCCCTCGTAGGTAAACCTCTCGGGCGCCTTGCCTATATATGCGTCAATGATGCCCTGCAGACCCTTCTTCCATGCAGGTGTCAGCTTCTTTGCCTTCGTCTTGGCAATAGCCTCCACGTAAGGAGTCATCACCCCGAAGAACTCGTTGAAGTTATTCAGCGTGTCACCTATCATCTCGCCAGGCTTCGTCATAGCTTCCTCGGGGCAGATGCCGTAATGCCTCAGCACATACTGCACGTCGTAAGCCGAACCACCTTGCGAAAACTGTGCATCACCATGCATCCTCACCACCAGAGTCGCCCTGTCCATGTAGTTCTTGTTAGCCACAAACATTTCGCTCAGGTCATACTCCTTTCCGCTCTTCTTCAGTATCTCCGACTCAAAGAACGACAACGTGCTGTAGTCCCAGCACGTGCCCGACTTGCTCTGGTTCTTTATCGGAGTAACAGGCAGCTCCATGATAGTAGTAAACACAGGCTTGTTCACGTCCGCTGTGTCCGTCTTCGTCGTGTCCTTAGGCTCACAGGCAGCTTTGGCACCCATGCCCATCATCAGAAATAAAAATAATGCAAATGTTTTCTTCATCATGTTAAGGTAATTTATTATCCATTGCAAAATTACATTTTTTCAGCCACTTTTGCAACAAAAGGGAGTAAAATTTGGTCGTTTCGTGGAAAAATGTTAAATTTGCAAGCACTATGACAGAAGAAGTATATACCAAGCGACCAGAGGTGTTGGAGTGCGACGTCGTGCGCTTCCAGAACGAGAAAGAGAAGTGGATGGCATTCGTCGGACTGCTCAACGGCAAACCCTATGAAATCTTCACAGGCTTGCAAGACGACGAAGAAGGCATCATCCTGCCCAAGAGTGTCAACAGTGGCAAGATTATCAAGCACGTCAACCCCGACGGCACCAAGCGTTACGATTTCCAGTTTGAGAACCGTCGAGGCTACAAGACCACCGTCGAAGGGCTCTCCGAGAAATTCAACCCCATCTATTGGAACTACGCCAAGCTTATCTCGGGTGTTCTCCGCTATGGCATGCCCATCAACAACGTCATCAAGCTCGTCTCCTCCCTCGAAATGGATGGAGGCATCGACACCTGGGCAAACGGAGTCGTCCGTGCGCTGAAGAAATATGCCTGACGAATAATCTCCACCTTAATAATATATGAGAGCTGCCGCCATACTGTTTGTGTTGATGCAATGCGTTGTGGCGGTGGCAGATAGCGACAACTGGGAAACATACCTCACAGAAATCTACGAGAACGAAGAAGAGGCTATCGTGCAACAAGAAGAAGCATACCAACAGCTTTCCGAATTGGCACGACAGCCTCTTGACATAAATAAGGTTGGCATGAACGAACTCATGCTCATACCAGGACTCACCCCCACCATCATAGACGACATCCTGTCCTATCGTTACCGCTACGGCAATCTGCGCTCCATCGAAGAACTCGCCATGATTCCCAGCATCGACCGTCGCCTCCGCCTCTATCTTTCCAACTTCCTCACCGTCTCTCCCTCTCCTTCACCCCTCCATAACTCCTCTTCCCTCCTTTCCCCCCTCCACCAGGAGATAGTGCTGACCTTGCAAACCCCTACCTATTACAGGGCTGGCGACCGTCGGGCGCCCCAGCGCACCTATCTTGGCAATAACAAATATGCAGGCAAGTACCTTGGCGACCCCACGAAACATTCTGTTCGCTATTCCCTCACCCTTGGCAGGAAGATGGCTTTCAATCTCACAGGGAGCAAGACGGCAGGCGAACCCTTCGGCACGGCAGGAAACAACTGGGGGTACGACCAGTATGCTCTGAACCTGAGCGTAAGGAACGTGGGGAGGTTTACACAGGTGATAGCGGGACACTACAGGGCGCAGTTCGGCATGGGACTTATTCTCAATAATTTCTTCTCTATCGGCAAACAGGGTATGCTGTCAGCAATGGGGAGACGCATCACAACCTTCGCCCCTCATAACAGCACCTCCGATGCCAAGCACATGCAGGGTATCGCTGCCTCTATCTCCCTCACTCCACAGTCCTCTCCCTCTGTTCAGTCTTCCTCCTCCGCTCGTTCCTACCTTTCTGTCTTCTTCTCCTACAGGTATATTGATGCGACGCTGAACGGGGATTCTACTATTTCGTCGATACTGACATCGGGCTACCACCGTACGCAGACGGAGATGGGGAAGAAGAACAACTCCACAATAATGACTGGGGGCTTGCACTGGGGGTATGACATGGGTGCGTGGGCAAAGGGTGATTTATGGTGGGGCATAGGTGTGGGGGCTGTGTTCTCTAAGTTGAACAGGGATATGAACCCTACCTACAGCAAGAACGGCACTGTTTCTCAGGGCAGGGTTTACAGGCTTTTTTACCCTCGGGGGAGAAATTTCTGGAATGTAAGTGCTGACTACCGTCTGCGCTGGCGCGAGCTGTCACTGAATGGTGAGACGGCGATAGACGGCAGGGGTAATCCTGCCACGATAAACAGCCTGACGTGGTGCTCGCCATGGGGCATTACGTTCATGGCTCTGCAACGCTACTACAGTTATCAGTACAATGCGCTGTATGGCAACAGCTTCAGCGAGAGTGGTGCTGTGAAGAACGAGAGTGGTTTGTATGTTGGTGCGCAATGGAACGCTCGCAGGAATCTGGTTGTGGATGCCTATACTGATATAGCGTATTTCCCTTGGCACAGGTATCTCGTGACGGGCTCTTCCTACGCATGGGACAACAGCGTGACGGGTACGTTGACGAGGGGCGACTGGACGTTCTCCCTGCGCTACCGACTGAAGATGAAGCAGAGGGACAAGACAGTGGAGGGGGAGAAGCGGTTGCTGACGAGGTACGACCAGCGACTGCGCCTGGTGGCTGGTTATGAGGGCAACGGATGGAAGTTGCGCTCTCACGTTGAGGGCTGCTCATTTTCCTTCAACGAGAGGAGCAGGGGATGGATATTCTCTCAGTCAGCTGGTTACAGGGTGAATGACGTATGGGAGTTTTATGCCCATGCTGCCTATTTCAATACTGACGACTATGATTCTCGTCTTTACGACTACGAGCGTGGCATGAGGTATTCCTTCGGTTCGGCATCGTATTATGGCAGGGGCATGCGTTGTGCTTTCTTTGCCAAGTGCAGGGTCCTGTCGTGGCTTACGGCACAGGGGAAGGTAGGGCATACGCGATATTTTGACAGGGAGACGATAGGTACGGCGGAGCGTATGATTTTTTCTTCGTATTGTACGGATATTGACGTGCAGGTAATTGTGAGGTTATAAGGCCACGGATTGCTCGGATTTATACGGATAGGTGTAGAGGGTTAACCAAAGTTAAAATGATAAAAGTTTATGTAAAAAGGTATTAAAAAAAGGTGGGCTTAATGCTTTTATAAGTACCTTTGAGGTGAAGAATTATTAATGAGTAATAAGAAAAGGAGAAAGATAGAAAAAAGAGAAATGATATTATGAAAAAGTTTTATGTTTGCATAATGATGGTTGGCTGCCTGGCGTTGGCTACGTCATGTGATGAGGAGAGGGTTCTTACTCCTGAACAGATGCCCAAGACTATATACGCGTACATTATAAAGAATTATCCTGGGGCGAACATCTCGTTCGTGAAGGAGGAAAAGGAGTGGTTTAAGACCAAGTACAAGGTGCAGTTGGATAACCGCGTTGAGCTGGAGTTTAATGCTGACGGGGTGCCGACGGACGTGGATTTGGAGTGAGGTTAGTTAGCAATTAGCAATTGAGAATAAGGAATAATGTTTAACGTTTAATGCTAAATATTCAATATTCAATTAATGCTTAATGTATAATGTTTAATGTATAATTATGACAAAGATAAAGTTTTTCGCAATGGCACTCGTTTGCCTCATGATGGCAGCGGTTAATGTAAAGGCTGATGATCGCCCTATACCTGTGCAGAAACTGCCAGCAGCAGCCAAGCAGTTTGTGGCTACTTATTTCCCTGGTGCTACCATAGTGTATGCAGCCAAGGACGATGGCAAGTATGAAACCACGCTGAGCACTGGCACTAAGATAGATTTCACCCGCAAGGGTGCATGGGACAAGGTAGATTGCAACACAGTGGCTGTGCCTGCCGCACTGGTGCCTGCTGCTATTGCTACCTATGTAAAGGCTACGTTCCCTAACACTGTAATCACCAAGATTGACAAGGAGCGCTACGGCTACGAGATTGAACTGTCTAACGATGTAGAGCTGAAGTTCAACCACGCTGGCGTCCTGATGGCATTTGATGACTAAGCTCCCCTCACTCCCCCTTACTCCTTCACTTCTTTAACCCTTTAACCCTTAGAGAGGTGCATGAAAAAAAATCCCCCTCGCTTCACCAGAAGCGGGGGGGAAAACTAAATACTAATTTTTTATATTGAGCAATTTTGTGATTGCTGCTATTGCTCCCCTTCCGATTACGGAGGGGGCAGGGGAGAGGTTCTTTTACTTCTGTGCCAGTTTGCCGTCAGAGCCGAGAACCTCAGTAATCTTGTGGATATACATCTTCTTCATATTCTCGCGAGCAGGACCGAGGTACTGACGTGGGTCGAAGTGCTCTGGGTGCTCAGCGAAGTATTTACGGATGGCTGCCGTCATAGCAAGGCGAGAGTCAGAGTCGATGTTAATCTTGCAGACAGCCGACTTAGAAGCCTCGCGAAGCTGCTCCTCAGGTATGCCTACTGCGTCAGGCAGGTTGCCGCCATACTTGTTGATAGTGTCAACCTCCTCCTGTGGCACTGATGAAGAGCCGTGCAGAACGATTGGGAAGCCAGGCAGCTTCTTCTCTATCTCGTGCAGCACGTCAAATGCGAGTGGTGGAGGCACGAGGCGGCCAGTCTTTGGGTCGCGGGTGCACTGTGCTGGGGTGAACTTGTATGCGCCATGTGATGTGCCGATAGAGATAGCGAGAGAGTCGCAACCAGTGCGTGTAGCAAAGTCGATAACCTCCTCTGGCTGTGTGTAGTGTGACTCCTCAGCCACTACGTCGTCCTCTACGCCAGCGAGCACGCCGAGCTCAGCCTCTACTGTTACGTCAAACTGGTGAGCATAATCCACCACCTTCTTTGTGAGGGCGATGTTCTCCTCGTAAGGCAGAGCCGAACCGTCAATCATGACAGAAGAGAAGCCCATGTCGATGCAAGACTTACAGGTCTCGAAACTGTCGCCGTGGTCCAGGTGCAGCACTATCTCTGGATGCTCGCAGCCGAGCTCCTTGGCGTAAGCCACAGCACCCTCTGCCATATAGCGCAGGATGGTAGGGTTAGCATACTTGCGGGCGCCTTTGCTGACCTGCATGATGACAGGAGATTTTGTCTCGACTGCAGCCTGTATGATAGCCTGCATCTGCTCCATTGTGTTGAAGTTGAAAGCTGGGATGGCATAACCACCATCAACGGCACGCTTAAACATCTCACGAGTGTTTACGAGCCCAAGGTCTTTGTAATTTACCATAGTGATTTATTGATTTAGTTAGATTAAGAGTATTTGATTCAAGTGGGTATGCAAAGTTAAGTAATTCTTTTCGTAATTCAAAATTTTTTAAGAAAAAAATGAAGAAAGCAGGGTGTAAATTTTGTTTGTAAAGGCTTTTTTAAGTGTTCTTTGCATACTACGCGAGGCTCGTAACTCGTTAATTTACTGAAAGCTACGTTTAATTTCAATTTGACAGAAAGTATGAAAAATTTTGCAAAAACCTTCATTGTTTTATTGGCAGCAAGTTGCCTCACGGCTTGTAATGACAGTGACCCAGTGACGGAAACGGGAACTGAAACTGAAACCGAAACTGGAACGGGGACAGAAACAGGCAGTCTTACGACAGTCAGCGTGCCCGACTTCAGCTCTTTCTCCATAGCGCAGAGCACAGAGGCTACTGGCGAGACGGCTGCAAGTCCCACCAGTCGCTCGCAGTCCGTCACCATCACCTTCAGCACCGACGGCACAGCCACCTCGTCCGACGAGACTTTGGCACGAGTTAGCGGACAGACCGTTACGGCTTCAGCTGCTGGCGTGAACTATATATTAAAAGGTAGTACGGCAGAGGGTGCAAAGGCAAGTTTCACCTACACAGGCACAGACGACTGCACCATCACCCTGAGCGGAGTGACGCTCAACACCACGGCAAAGGCTATCGGAGCTACGGAGGGTGGCAACATAGAGCTCGTCGTCGAGGGCAATAACACCATCGTCTCCTCGGCAAAGAAGAGCATAGAGGTGGGCGACGATACTGAGGGGGCAGAAGTGTATGCCAAGCTCGACATCTACGGCTCGGGCTCGCTCAGCGTTACGTCTGAGGCGAAAGGAGCCATCAGCTCCACCGACGCTATGACGATAAACCCAGGAGTGGTGCTCAATATCACCGTAGGCAGTGGTGCTACTGGCAAGAAGGGACTGAAGAGCGACACCTCGATAGACTTCAGGGGAGGACGCACCACCATCATCAACAATGCCCCAGCTGAGTGGGACACTACGGAGCTCGACTATTCCGCTGCCACCTGCGTTAAAGCCCCCACGATAACCATCAGCGGAGGCACAGTGCAGTGCTACTCTACAGGCAACGGCGGCAAGGGCATCAGGGCTGACGAGACCATGACTGTGACAGACGGAACGGCAGAAGTCATCACCACAGGAGAGAACCTCGTGAGATACAACGATGCCGACAAGGTGGTCACTATGGCTCAGCTCGACAGCTACAGTAACTACGAAGATGCCAACCCCAAGGGCATACACGTGGGCGACAAGGACCTCGGCACGGGCAACCTCACCGTTAGCGGAGGCAAGGTGAAGGTAAAGGCTGCCAATTCTGAGGGCATAGAGAGCAAGATGTATATCAACATCAGCGGAGGCACAGTGGAGAGCTATGCAGGCGACGACGCCATGAACGCAGGCATATCCTCCGAGAGCAACAGGGGCAACGCCTATGCTGGCAAGGGACAGGTGAACATCAGCGGAGGCACGGTCTTTGCCTACAGCGTGAACAACGATGCCATAGATGCCAACGGCACCATAAGCATCAGTGGCGGTGTGGTAGTGGCAAGCGGCAATACTGCACCAGAATGTGGCATAGACTGCGACCAAAACACCTTTGCCATCAAGGGCGGTTACGTGATAGGTTTGGGTGGCGACACCTCATTACCCACCGAAAGCTCCTGCTCTCAGTCGTCGCTCGTCACCTCGGCATCTGTCTCGGCAGGCGATGTGCTCACCCTGCAGATAGGCGGTAGCACAGTGCTGAAGGCAGAAATGCCACGCTCCTACAGCGGTGCCCGCCTCCTTCTCTCGGCTCCAGCTATGCAGAAAGGCTCCAGCTACACCCTGCTGAAGGGTAGCTCGACCTTGGCAAGCGGAACCCTCAGCAGCAGTGCCTATGTCAACGGCTCAAGCGGTAGCACGATGCCAGGCGGAGGCGCAATGCCTGGAGGCGGAGGCAAGCCTTGGTAATGATGAATGAGCAATTAGAACTCCCAGCTTGCTCGCCTGAGCACCTACTGGAGCGCAAGAGCCACTGCCTCTGCATGTAGAACCACTGCCTCTGCAGGTAGGACCACTGCCTCTGCGTGTAGAACCACTGCCTCTGCATGTAGAACCAATGGTTCTGCAACCAAAGCACCTATCGGAAAGTGCAGAACCACTGCTTCCGCAAAAAAGAGCTAATTTTTAATTCTCCCCCTTGGGGGGAGTTAGAGGGGGTTCCAAATAGCACTTTTTTCGTGAATAACCTCACTAACCTCACTTACCCCCCTCTCATCCCAGTGTTTATGCGCCTTCACGCAAGTGAGGTGTCTTAAATAAAGGTCACTTAAAGGTCACTTTATATAATTGAAAATTGAAGATTGAAAATTGAATTTTTCTTGATTTTCCTTATAGATTTTTCTCAAGATTTTTGAGCCGATAGGCGAAATAATGAATAATCGTCCCCTTTATTTTCTTTTCGATTTTTCACAGATTTTCAGATAAGATTTTCCTTCCCGAGGGCAGGAGACAGATTTCCATAATTTGAATGTAATTCATTCCCTCCCTCTCGGCGGAGGGATGTCAGTTTGAAACTGATAGGGAGGGGGTCTCAAGTGACCTCTAAGTGAGGTGTCTCGAAGACAGGTCACTCGCCTCACCCCCAGTATTTATGCGCTTTCCCAGCGCATAAGTGACCTTAGTGAGGTTATTTTGACGAATTCTTTTTTTTCAGCCTCAAAAGAATGTTTAGTGTAGGTTTAGAGTCGATAGTTTAGAGAATTCTCCCCCTTAAAAGCCCAGTCCCGTGCGGATGCTTAGCACCCACACGCCCTTACTAAGTAACCGCACGCCCTTGCTTAGCAACAGCGTACCCTCGCTTAGCAACAGCAACCCTTTACTCTGAGCGCAGCTCGGAGTTCTAATTCCTAATTTCTAATTTTCAGATGAAGGGAGGTGAAGTGCACCCCAAA
>DGTQ01000003.1 GCA_002394365.1 Prevotellaceae bacterium UBA4332 | reverse complement strand
TTTCGATTTTTCACAGATTTTCAGATAAGATTTTCCTTCCCGAGGGCAGGAGACAGATTTCCATAATTTGAATGTAATTCATTCCCTCCCTCTCGGCGGAGGGATGTCAGTTTGAAACTGATAGGGAGGGGGTCTCAAGTGACCTCTAAGTGAGGTGTCTCGAAGACAGGTCACTCGCCTCCCCCCCAGTATTTATGCGCTTTCCCAGCGCATAAGTGACCTATGTGAGGTTATTTTGCCAAATTCTTTATTTTTAGCATTTCTCTCTCCTTTGTTTGGAGAAAACAAAACTTTTTCTTAATTTTGCACCTAATCACTGGCAAAGGCAGGAATTGTGCTCTGCCGCGTGGCTTCGGTGGAAGCCGCTGGTGTGACATATTGGTAATATAAAATAACAGCATTAGCTGATTATTCGGTACATCTTGAAACCTGAGAAATTTCAAAGATTATTCATACCAAAGTAATCGCTTATGTCTGCACCTATGGGTGTGGACGTGACTTATCTGGTATGAATGGGCAATTCTCAGGGCCTCAAGATGTAGATAAGACGGTTCACGCCTTTTCTATGTCCTGAGGTCTCTTGGTTTTGCCTGTTTTATCCCGATAAGTCAGCGAGTGCGCTAAAATCGGATATGTGATAATGGCAAATGCGATTACTCGCTTTCATGCAAAATACTATGCCGCTCTTCTAAATGGACAGTCAGCAAATGGTGACATAGGTTCACTCTCACAATCGTTGTTGAGCAGCACTGTTGACATCAATCCTCACCAGATTGATGCTGCTTTATTTGCATTTGCATCACCTTTTTCAAAAGGTGTTGTTCTTGCCGATGAAGTGGGCTTAGGTAAAACCATCGAAGCGGGGTTGGTCGTTTGTCAGTATTGGGCAACGGGAAAGAGAAAGATTCTTATTGTTTGTCCCGCTTCTCTGCGCAAGCAATGGGAAGCAGAATTGCTCGACAAGTTCGGTATCCCAAGTGAGATTCTTGACACTAAGAATTATAATGCCTATCGACGCGAAGGAAAAAATCCACTAAGCCCCAAACGTACCATTATATGTAGCTATAACTTCGTGGCACAGGTATCGGGCATTGGTGAGCATAAGGCTGGTGCCATGGCTGACATAGTTGCACTGAAGACGAAAATCTCAAAAGCTGAAGCAGAGCTGGAGAGTCTTCAGAAGAAGATGCGTAAGGAGCCACAGCTTGACCGCCAGCTTGCTATGAATAAGCAGGTGAAGTCGAAGCGCAAGGAATTAGATAATCTCAAAAAGAAACTGGAGGAGTTGAAATAATGGAAAAGATTAGACTCACAAAAAATGCGAAAAGGATTCTTCGTTTTCTTAACAAAAGCGAAGACCTCATAATCTCTGAAACTGATGAAAAGGATTTATACCTTTTAGAGCAAGAAGAGCTAATTGAACTTGATGGTTACAAAAATGGACAACCCTTTCCGGAAATTACACGAAAGGGTATATCCTATATCCTAATGAATCCGACCCTTTCAAATCCTTCAATTTGGGATGATAAAAAATATTGGATTACCACGGGCATTTCTGTTTTAGCTTTTCTTCTATCAGTTATTGCACTTTACTTTGAAATAAAATATCACATATATGGAAACTGTTAAACATATTGACATGCAAACGCCTAATGGCGCACAGCTCAATCTCGATGCGCTCTACCAGATTGCTCCATCCTGCTTCACGGAAGCAAGGGGGGAAGATGGTGAGATGCATCGCGTAGTCGATTTCAATAAACTTCGTCTGTTGCTTGGCGACCAGACAGTGGAGGATGCCCCGGAAGTTTATGACTTTACATGGGTGGGCAAACGTGCTGCCCTGCAAGAAGCAGCTGCTCCCATCAATAAGACGCTGCGCCCATGTCCAGAGGAAAGTGTGGACTGGGATAATACACAAAATCTTTATATCGAGGGTGACAACCTCGAAGTCCTGAAACTGCTTCAGAACTCCTATATGGGAAAAGTCAAGATGATTTATATTGACCCGCCATATAATACGGGCAATGATTTTGTGTATCATGATGACTTCTTTGATGAAAATTATGATAAGCACAACTTTAATGAAGAAGGAGAAAGGTTATATTCAAAGACACAATTTGATATAACTGATAAGTTCAAAAAGAATACAGATAGCAATGGACGCTTCCATTCGGACTGGTGTTCGATGATTTATGCAAGATTGATGGTAGCTCGTTCATTACTTACTAATGATGGTGTGATTTTCATTTCAATTGATGATAATGAACAAAGAAACTTGAAAAATATTTGTGATGAGGTTTATGGTGAAACGAATTTTGTGGCGAAACTTATTTGGGAACAGGGAAGAAAGTCAATGGCAGCGCAAGTTGCAGTAAACCATGAATATTGCTATATCTATTGCAAAAATAAGGTTGCAAATATTCTTGGTGACTCTGCTATAGAAAACACAAATTGGCGTGAGAAAAAACTGGGTTTGGAAGCAATTTATACAGAATTTGATAGACTCAAGGCAATACATGGAAATGACTACCAATCTATAGAAAAAGGCATTCGTCTCTTTTATAAAAATTTGCCAGAAGGCAATCCTTCTAAGAGACAAGCACAATATAAATGTGTTGATGAACGTGGATTGTATTTTCCTGGAGACATAGCGCAAGGAACAGGTAATGGTGGAAGATTTGATATTTTACATCCTCTTACGGGCAAGCCTTGCAAATTGCCAAAAGGTGGTTGGCGCTTTGGTGAAGACAAACTTCCTCTCTTGTTAAAAGAAAACAGAATCCATTTTGGAGAAGATGAGACAAAAGTACCTTGCCTTAAAAGATATTTAAAAGAGACAGAATATGAAGTAGTTTCGAGTGTATTCTATAAGGATGGAAGAGGTGCATCAAAACGAATAGAGCAACTATTTGGGGCTAAAGTTTTTGATTTTCCAAAGGATGAAGAAATTATGAAGAAATTCATTTCGTTGGTAACATCATATCCCCAAACAGAATCTATTGTCCTCGATTTCTTTTCTGGTTCAGCTTCTACTTCACATGCAGTAATGCAGCTTAATGCAGAAGATGGAGGCAAACGAAAATTCATCATGGTTCAACTCCCTGAAGAGACTGAAGAAAAGAGCGAAGCCTACAAAGCAGGCTACAAGAACATCTGCGAAATCGGCAAAGAGCGTATTCGTCGTGCAGGAAAGAAAATCAAAGAGGAGCACCCCGAAGCAAAAGACCTTGATATCGGTTTCCGTGTATTCAAATGCGAAAGCAGCAACTACAAAGATGTGGCTTTTGCTCCAAAGGACTATTCACAAGATATGTTGGCTGGCTTGCTTGACAACATCAAGGAAGACCGCACTGACCTTGACCTGCTATTTGACTGTATGCTTCGTTGGGGTGTTGAATTGTCGTTGCCGTTGTCGTCGCAGAAAGTGGATGGTTGTACCATACACAATGTGAATGATGGCGACCTCGTGGCTTGCTTCGATGGCAATGTCACGGAGAAGGTGATTGATGCCATCGCTGCTCTCTCACCTGTGCGTGTTGTTTTCCGCGACAGCAGTTTCAATGAAGCAGCCAATAAGATGAATCTCTTTGAACTCTTCAAGCAGAAATGCGACTGGACGGATGAAGAGGTGAAGAAGAATGTTCGTGTCATCTAATAATAAAGTACCGCAATGGCTAAGAGTTTAACAATCAAATTCAAAAACCAGCAGTTCCAGACGGATGCTGCGCGTGCCGTTACGGATGTGTTCCGTGGGCAGCGCAATCAGGCGATGGTGGAGTTTACGCATGACATGGGTCGAAGTGCCGACGGGACTCAGGACCTTTTCGATGTGGTGGGTTTCCGCAATCAGCCTGTCACCGTTCCGGCTGGGCAGTTGCTGGAGAATATTCGGGCGATACAGATGCCGGCACAGTTGCGTCCATCGGAAACGATAGACACAAACGACCTGCGCCTGACCATCGAAATGGAAACAGGTACGGGAAAAACTTACACCTACATAAAGACGATGTATGAGTTAAACAAACTCTATGGCTGGAGTAAGTTTATCATAGTGGTACCGAGCATCGCCATTCGTGAGGGTGTAATGCGCTCTTTTGATATAATGAAAGAGCATTTCAAGTTTGAATATGAAAAAGAAATTGCTTCATTTATATATGATTCCGATCCAAAATCCTTATATAAAATAGACAAAGACTTTGCAACACGAAATGGTATGAGTGTGATGATAATAAACACACAAGCCTTTAATAAGGATTTTGATGATAACAAAAATGGAAAGTTAAATGAGAAAGGGAAAGCTGTAAATAAAATATTTGATAAGCTTGACTCATTTAGAGGTCGAAAGCCAATAGATGTAATATCTTCAACAAATCCTATTATTATCATTGATGAGCCTCAGTCTGTATTAGGAGCTGATAAAAAGAATAAGACCAGACAGGGCTTGAAAAAATTCAAGCCTCTTTTCACACTGCTCTATAGTGCTACACACCGAGCGGACGACATTGTGAACATGGTGTATCGTCTGGATGCCATGGATGCCTACAACAAAAAGTTGGTGAAGAAAATCTTCGTCAAAGGTGTGGAACAGAAAGGCAGTACCGCTACAAATGGCTATCTCTGTTTGGAGGCAATCGAGCTTTCTTCAGGCAACCCTCGCGCTCGTATTCGCTTTGAGCAGAAAACGAAATCGGGCATCAGACAGGTGGTGAAGTCCGTTGATGAGAAGTTCGACATATATGCCAACTCTGGAGAGTTGGAGGAATATCGCAACGGCTACCGCATCGAGCGCATCGATGGATTCCGCCGTGTGATACGTCTGCTGAATGGGCAGGAGCTGGCTGAGAACGACATGGTAGGTGCCGTGAACACAGCCTTGGTTCGTCGTACTCAGATACGCGAAACAATCCTTTCACATATAGAAAAGGAGCGACAGCTTTTCAAACGTGGCATCAAGTGTCTTTCACTGTTCTTCATAGACCATGTGGACAACTACCGTATCTACAATGCTGGTGGTGGAACATCGAAAGGTGAGTTCGCACAAATCTTCGAGGAAGAATATAATAACATCGTGGGCAGTCTGCAACTGGAATTTGCTGATGACCCCGAATATATTGCCTACCTTAAACGCTTCACGGCAGAACAGGTGCATAATGGCTACTTTTCTAAAGATAAAAAAGGCCACTACGTTCAGCCGAAAGCAAAAGAACTGCGCGAAGGTAGTAATGATGCAGAAGCATACGACCTGATTATGCGCGACAAGGAACGTCTGCTTTCTTTTGAGGAGCCGACACGCTTTATTTTCTCACACTCCGCACTGAAAGAAGGTTGGGACAATCCTAACGTATTCCAGATTTGTACGTTAAAGGACTCCGATAATACCACGAAAAAACGTCAAGAGGTGGGACGTGGTATGCGTCTGTGTGTGAATAAGGATGGTGAGCGTCAAGATGAGAGCGTGCTACATGGTGGTGTGTTCGAGGTGAACGCATTGACAATTATTGCCAGTGAATCGTACTCGAACTTTGCTGGCAAGTTACAGACTGAGATTGCTGAAGCTGTTGGTGACCGCCCAATAAAGGTAACGCCGTCGCTCTTCGAGGGATTGCTCGTTACAAACGCAAGAGGAGAACAGAAGAAACTCAACGACGACGATGCACAAGACTTACTCTTCACGCTCCGCATGAAGAACTATGTTACCAAGCAAGGCCAACTCACACAGCAGTATCATGATGACAAAAAGCAAGGTTCTCTTGATTTAGGGGATTATAGTGAATATAGAAACGACATTGAAAAGCGTCTCGATGCCGTATTCAATCCTGATGCAGTCAAACCTGAGAATGCCCGCCAGACAAAGGAGGCTCACTTTGACAAGAAGAAATTCTCCTCAAAGCAGTTCCAGGATATGTGGAAGAAAATCAACCAGCAGACTTACTACACGGTTGATTTCAAGACGGACGAACTGATTGAGAAAGCGGTTGTTGCACTTGACCATCACCTTGTAGTATCAGAGATACGCATTGAGGTGGTAGAGGGTACGCTTGGCGATGAGATTAAGAATAAAGAGAAACTTCAACAAGGCGAAGCCATGAAGGTAAGCGGCACTCATACGCAGAATGTTCGTGAGCTTATTGGCAGCCGCGTGAAGTATGACCTTATCGGCAAATTGGTCGAGAACACAGGTTTGACTCGTCGTGCCATCGTCACCATCTTACAGAAGATTAGTCCGAGAACATTCCTTCAGTTCCAAAGCAACCCAGAAGAGTTTATTATCAAGGCTGGCAACATCATCAATGAGTGTAAAGCTATTGCTGTGATTGAGCATGTGAAATATCACAAACTCAATCAGAAGTTTGATAGCGACATTTTCAGCGCATCAGCTCTGAAAGGTCGTTTGGGTGTGAATGCTATGGAATCGCACAAGTCTCTCTACGACCTTGTGGTAGTTGACTCAAAAGGCATTGAGATGGACTTTGCTAATCAGTTGGAATCTCGTAACGAGGTGGCTGTCTATACGAAACTGCCAAATGGCTTCTATATCAATACGCCAGTGGGACACTACAATCCCGACTGGGCTGTGGTATTCCATGAGGGTCGCGACGTCAAGCACATTTACTTCGTGGCTGAAACGAAAGGCTACGACAAGGATAGTCTAAAAGACTACCGTCGAGCCGAAAGCGTGAAGATAGAATGTGCAAGTCGGCACTTCGCCACAATCTCAGATAGTCATGTCACATACGATGTGGTTAAGAACTACGATGAGCTTTGGGATATAATCACTAAGCCATAAGAATTTAACTCAGTTCTGTAACATTATTTCGGGCGGAAACTGCAATATTTTGCAAGTTTCCGCCCGAAAATGTTGTCTATAATAATGCCATTCTATAGAAGCAAAAATTATGCGGACAAAGTTTTACAATCATTGTATAGTTTTATCAAATGAAATACCGACATGTCTATTAATGGCTCATACATGAAACTATTGAGATGTATCAACTCGGGAGTCATCATGTTAACTCTTTCAATTATAGACCTATTGCTATCATTGGGATAGTGGCTTTTATAAAGCTCTGTCCATTGTCCAGTTTGTGTCCCCTTTACTTTCAAGTCTTCTTCTGGCACTCCAGCTGCTAAAATTTTTACTTTCATATATTTTTCTGCCATTAAACGAATAGCAATAGACAGGACAATCTTGTTCTGTAATAGTACAAGATTTGGTTCTTGTTCATTCGATATGGATTCTGCTGTATTCATTATAATATCATACATTTTCTTTCCAGAATCATTTCGTTTCATGCCTTTCCCTCTTGTGAAGTTTTTCATAACTTCTATTACTTGGGATTCTGTAATTGAAGATGTATCATCTTTCTGATGCAGACAACTTGTCAATAAAAGATACTTGCTATCTTCTTCACCGTTAGAATATTCAATAAGGTTTCTAACATACGGAATCATACTTATAAATATTTTATCATCTTTGTCTTTACCTACAAAAGCATTCGCAAAAACATCTCCTTTATACTGTCCTTGTTCAACTGATATATTACCATCTGATTTGCGTTCAACCATCCATAGATGACTTAATGATGCACTCAATCGAGAAGCAATTGTCCGATAAAAGTCATAATTATGAGTCATTATAAACATATAGAACTTATTGTTTCCTCTTACGGCTAAGTCCTTAATATACTCAACTATCGCATATTTATTCTGATAATCAAAAGAATCTGCAATATCATCCATTACGACGATTGTGTCGTTTGGAGATGTTTTGCGTGCTTCCATTTCAAATAAGAATTGTAAGATGACGAAAGCGCGTCTTTCTCCTTTACTGAGAATTTTTTCAAGGTCATCTTTAGAACTTAACACAGGCTTTTTCCCTTCTTCAACATATGAAAATTGTAGTTTTGCAGCTTCTTGCTTTAGAATTATGTCTTTTTGATTTGAGATGGATACTTGGAAAGGAACATGGAAACGATCATTGTATAAATTAATGATGTTTTCCCACTTTTCTTGCTGTTGTCCAGCCTGTTCCAAGACAGCAAGTAGTTCTTCTTTGTTTTCATTATACACTTTAATGTATGAATCAAACAAAGGTTTTATATCCTCTTTGGCCAAATATCCGAGCCATACTTTTTTCTTGAATTCATCATAATCGAGCATCTCGACAATCCAATCAGGATGGGACTCTATTACTTTTTTGAAATCACGAAGTTCTGTGTTCTTATCGATTGCTTTAGTTATTTTCTCGAAGGTTTTCTTAAGCTTTTCATCGCTAAGAACTTTTTCTTGTTCTTCTGTCATTATTTGCTTTAATTGGTCATGAGAAGTAACCACTGTGCCATTTTGCAACGTCATTTTATGTTTAACACCAAAAAAGTTTCCATCAGAAACATTTTGCAATAATTGAGAAGCTTGATAGGTGCCAAAAGAAAAACCATCTACAGAGCGATAAAAAGAAGATTTCGATAACAATTTTTCGTAATTGTCTATGTAATCTTTTAGACTATCTTTATTTGCCTCAAGAAATGTTTTTACAGCTCCTTTTGTGTCGAATACATCATTATACTTGAACTCAAACAAAGGTAATCCTGTCTTTACTTTATCACATAAAGCGTCCAAAATATTGAAGATTGTTGTGTCATTGTTTGATGAAAAGGCCTCAATAATCTCTTTTTCACAGTCCGTACTAATAGATGCATTTTTCAATTTAGTCATTAATGCATCCTTTTCTTTATTGAGTTTGTTATAAATGTTGTCATATTTCGATTTAAGTTCTGAACTCGCTAAGAAATTCACAAATGAAGAAGAACTGTCAATGTTATCATCTCCATTTACAACAAATAGCGAGTCCTTAGAAATCATAGATGCGCCGTTCAATACATCATATTTACTTTCTTCTTTTGGACGAAGTTTGTCACATGGTTTTTCTTTGCTTTGTCCTGACAAAAACTTCATTGTCTTTGCAAAAGAAGTTTTCATTGTGCCATTCGGAGCATAAAGTAAATGAACAGGCTTACCTGTCTCAAACTTAAACTCATGCTCTAATTGCTTTATTCCAAAACAGTTTTTCCAATTTATCTTGATGCTTTCTATCATAGTACAAAAAATTAAAATGTAATTTGTTGAAGTTCTTCTAATTTTTCCATCAACCTTCCCAGCTCGGAGTAAGTATAATCTCTACCTTCCTTTTGCTTATCATCCATTGAACGATTGGCATTGGCAATAGCCTTTTCAAGACTTCCTCCATTTCGCTCAAAGTAGCCATGCAGTCCCTTGGTCTTAATGAAGAAGTCAATGGCCTTCTTATATTCCACGCTTTGGTTCAAATCTTTGAGCAAAGGCTCTTGTGTCTCGTATGGACGTGAAGTGTAGCGGAAATAGTAAAGGAAGAACAACTCGGTACAGCGGTGAGTCTCGAAAAACTCTACCTCACAGTAGATACCTTTCTTTGGTTTGTCGATAGGCTTGGCATACTTTGCCTTTAACTTCTGATATTGTGAACGCTCAGGCTCCTTGTCCTTCGTGTCCATGTCGATGATGCAGAAGATATGGTTGTAACCCATTGCCACACCCTCTGCTATCTTGGCTTCCAGTTCCTTGATATTGGTATGCTTCGGATAGTCTGGCTTGATGGTCAGACGCTTGAACACGTCGCATAGGGACTTGAAATAGAAAAATTCCGTTGGTCCTTCACCCAGAATGAGTGCTGTCTGTCGTAGCTTTCCCATATCAGTCCTCCAGATTTATAAAGATACTACCAAGTTCTGGCTTGGCACCCAATCGGCCAATACGATATGAATTGTATAGCGAGAGATTCTTGTGCAAGCCAAAGGAGTCACCACGGGCATATTCGGATGATGCAGTCTCCTTGTTCTTCTCGACAAACCACACCACGCCTCTGTTATCGTTAATCATATCCTGCGAAAGGAGGGTGGTCTCCTGACTCGTAATAATCAGTTGCGACTTATCGGAGTTGAAGATGAAAACATTGAGATAATAGTACAACAAGTCGTTGTGCAGGTCCTCGCCCAGTTCGTCAAGATAGTACACATGAGGACTCGTTATCAAGTCGTATAATGCATCGAGAATGCGGATGTATTTCTGAGTACCTTTTGACTGCCATCTGAGGGGAATATCAAAGTCGTCATCGTCGGAATGGTTCAAGAAGGTGATGGAATCTGTTGTGGGCTTCAACAGAACGTCTTTCATCTCCTCGGGGATGTTCTCTTTCTGGATACGCTCGCGGAAATCGTTGGGTACAATGCGGTCTTCTACAATAGGGCGATACTCCAAAATGTTCAAGTCGGCCTTCTGAAGCATCGTGTTATAGAACTTACGTTTCTTAGGATTGGTGTAAGCATCCTTTAGAATATCGACAATACCTTTGTCTCCATCGCCATCAATCTCATGATAGTTATCCATAATCCAAGCGTGAAGCGCATTGAACGGAGCTATGTCTTCTTTCAAGGCAGCTTTTCGACAAACTGACAACACACTGTGATTGTTCAGAGTGTTCTCGCGGATGCTCTCCTGCGTCTTGACCTGTAGTTTGAGACTCGCACCGAACTTGATGTCAGCCTGCACATTCTCACCCACAAAACTACGCTCATAGAACAGCGATTTGGATTTATTGGGGTAATAGTACAAGGCTTCACTCAGAATATGCTTGCCGTTGAACTTGACATCATAGTCATATCGGGTGCCATTGGCATAGAATGACACATGCATTTCCGTTGGCTCATTTTTGGTAAGCACAAAGGGTATGCAACCGCCAATTTCGACTGTCGCATCCGATTTTGGCATGACCAACAAACGGAACACCTCGTTCATGGCTATCAACATATTAGACTTACCCGAAGCGTTTGAACCATATAGTATGCCTAACTTGTACAAGAACACACCATCAGCAACTTCGGTGACAAGTTCCGAAGATGGTCCCTTGGCCACGAAACTTAATTCCTGCTTGTCACGAATGGAAAGATAGTTCTTTACCCAAAAATCTCGTATCATACCGAAACATTTTATCTATTATCGTAATTTTGCTACAAAAATACAAATAATTTTTGAAATGAACCACATTTATCATTCGTTTCCGTAATTACGATACGTTTTTATGTATATTTAACTATAAAATAGATGCCGAGATAGCAAATTAGCACCAGTTTATGCTCCGAAGTAGTTATCCGACAGCTCATTCTTTCTCTTTCGCATCAGCAACACGACTGAATAAGTAGAAGTTCGCGATTCCCCTCTTGACGTATTCTCACGCGCGTAATATAGATATGGTATTATCATCGTCTCCGAACTTGCGCATCAAAGTTAAAGTATGTCCCCATGGTAAAACTGCGACAGCCTGTCGCAGAATTGCATCATACTCTGATTCTTGGATTTGTATAATATCTGTCATGGAGTTAATCTTTACCAGTTACAAGTTCTCGCATGTCAATGTCAAGCAAAACTGCAATTTTGTCTAATGTGTACAGGTCAGGTTGTGACACGTTGGTGCACCATTTGCTGACTGTAGCTGGATTTTTACCAAGTTCCTCAGCAAGCCACTTCGCCGTCCGTTTTTTTTCGACGAGTACAACTTTGATGCGATTTAAATCTTTCATTTACAAATATCTTTAATTTGAACGCAAAGACACACAAAATAATCGATAACAAAAGAACTTTCATTTAGAAATGACACTTATGAATGTGTTTTTTCAAATTATTAAGAGTTTTGTGCCTTGTAGGCAACAAAAGAGCGGAGATAGCCAGAGTTATTCCTTGCAAGATTAATTTCTGCACAAAATATGCACACCATCTCTATTTTTGTTAAAGGGAGTTAGAAGACATTACAATTAGCAGGCAGAAAGTCAAAGCCATGTGTCCTCTATCTACTTCTATCTACTTCTAACTCCTTAATCCTTATAACACCTTATAACCTCAAACCTCATCGCTCCAACTTGTTGGCTTGCCAGAGTAAGAAATCTCCCCAAGGGGAGAAGTCAATTCTCAATTCACAATTCACAGTCTCTCAACTCTCAACTGGTTGGAGGAGGCGGAGGGGGGAATAAGACTATTGAGCCGAAGGGGGTGTAAAGACCATTGAAGGGGTGGGGAGAGGTGTTACAGCTGGCTGTAGTGGGGAATGTCAGTCATAAAGCCCCAGCGCTGGAGCTCGTCGTCATAGTGCAGGCAGATGTGTCTGTCGCCATTGCTCACTATGAGGTACCTCACGTGGAGGAGCATATTGTATGTTGCCACCTGTCGCAACACCTTGTCTGTTATGGGCACGCTCTCTGCCTTGTATTCTATGACCATGCGCGGCTTGAGGTCGCTGCCGAAGAGCACGGAGTCGCAACGCAATTTTTTCTGCCCCACCTTTATTTCCACCTCGTTTGCCATCAGTGCAGCTGGATAGCCTTTCTCCGTCACAAGGTAGTTGACAAAGTGCTGTCTCACCCACTCTTCGGGCGTCAGCTTTACGAAACGATGTCGCAGGATGTCAAGCACCTGTTGCTTGCCGTCCTGCGTCTTGCGTATGCGTATGTCTGGATATTCTGGGAGGTTCACAATAAATTCTTCAGGCGCAATATCCACCAGGAGCCGAGACTCACAAAGAGAGAGAGGATGATAGCTACAGGGAAGCCCCACGTGCTCGCCTCCATACCATTGATGAGGTTCATTCCGAAGAGGGAGGATATAAGCGTAGGAAACATGAGGATGATGGAGAACGATGTGAGCGTTCGCATCACGGTATTCATGTTGTTGTTGATGATAGAGGTGTAGGTATCCATCGTAGATTCGAGAATCTCGGAATAGATGCTTGCCGTCTCGCGTGCCTGCGAAATCTCGATGTTCACATCCTCTATGAGGTCGGCATCAAGTTCGTCGATAGGAAGCTTGAACTTCAGCTTCTGCAAGAGCGTCTCATTGCCCCTGATGGAGGTGATGAAATAGGTGAGCGAATCTTGCAGGCGGGAGAGGTTAACGAGCGAGGTGTTGTTGATGTTGTGGTCCATAGAGCGCTTTGCACGGTCGAGCAGGAAACTTATCTGCTTGAGGCGCTTGAGGTACCAGACCGAGGAACTGAGGAACAGGCGGAAAACCATATCAACGTAGTCGGTGAAGCCCTCGCCACGACGCTGCTGGTAGCTCACGAAATCTATCATCATGTCTGTCTCAAAATAACAGACAGTGATGGTGATGTCGCCCTTGTGGATTATGCCGAGAGGCACAGTAGTGTAGGGAGTACGCGAACGCACCTCCTTCATATAGGGAATACGCAGGATGATGAGTTGCCACCCTTCATCAAATTCGTAACGCGCTCTCTCGTCGGCATCGCTGATGTCGCTAAAGAAATAATCGGGTATCTGATACTGGCGCTCGAGCTGCATGCTCTCTTCCTCTGACGGGCATGTAACCTGTATCCAGCAGTTGGGCTCCCACTCCTCTATAGAGCGAATGCCATTGTTGGTATTCCAAAATCTTTTCATTTGGTTGCTTTTCTCTACTTGTTGTTTCTTGACAATAACTAAATCTAAGCGAGGAAAGCAACCCTTTGTTATTAGGGGTTCAGATTTCCACGCTATGCTAATTCAGGGCATGTCGCGTAATAATCGTCGTCCATTGTCGTTTTTGTTTTATTACTTAACTTTTAAGAAGTTAGAGGAGTTCTTTCAGTCACTTCGCTTTGTGAAAGCCAGCAGAGCTGGAGCGAAAGGGAGTTAGAGGACGATACGTGAGACCTCAATCAGGGGCAGCCAATAGCCAAAGCGATTGTCTTTTAACTCCTTAGCGAGCCTTGCGAGCGTTTACTCCTTCACTCCTTTAATCTTTTAATCTTTATGTGGCTGCAAAGGTAGTAAAATTAGTTTGAAAAAACATGGCTTTTCGCGAAAAAAATGCGAAAAGCCACGTTTTTTAGAGTTATTTCTTGTAGTATTGCATTGCCTCTGGCATCCAACCCTGTATGTTGGCTATGCGTTTTGCATCTGAGGGGTGGTCGCTGAAGAGCTCGCTCCGCTTGTTGGTGGACGAAGCCGCCATGCGTTGCCAGAAACTTACTGCTACCTGCGGATTGTAGCCTGCCATAGCTGCAAAGATAAGCCCCATATGGTCTGCCTCATTCTCGTGGTCGCGAGAGTATTTCAGGTTCTGCAGTTGCAATCCCTGCTGGCCTACCCATGTAGCAAGACTTGCAGCATTAGAGCCTATCACGGCTCCGAGCACGCTGCCCGCTATCTGTTGTCCCATCTGCTGCTTATACTTTTGCGAAATCTGCTCTGCTGAGTGCTTTGCCACAGCATGGGCTATCTCGTGACCAAGAACAATAGCAAGGGCATCTTCAGTCTGAGTGACGGGAAGCAGTCCTTCAAAGACTACTATCTTGCCACCAGGCATGCACCATGCGTTGATGTTCTTGTCCTGCACTAGGTTGAACTCCCATTTGTAGCCATTCAGTTCATTTGCCAAACCATTGTTGCGCAGATAACTCTCCACAGCAGAGGCAAGGCGCTTGCCCACTCGTTGCACCATCTGGGTGTTCTTCACGTTGGTAGATTTCTTGGCTGTCTTCATGTAGGCACCATACTGCTGGGTGCTAAGCGAGAGCATTTGCTCATCTGTCACCATAAGCGACTGCTTACGACCTGTAACAGGTACGGTTCTTGAAGTGCCACAACTTGCCAGCATCAGCGTGAGCGCCAATACCAGCGGCATAAACAAAAAATGGAACTTTCTCATTAGAGGTTAAATGTTAAGAATTAAGAGTTAAACAGGAGGTTATTGCCTTACAAACTTCTTTGTAGTCTTGCCTCCATCCTTCGCCGTAATAACGGCTGTGTAGATACCCTTTCCTACTGTTGCCAGATTGCAGAACTGAGACTGTGCTGAGCTCGTCATCAGTTTGCCTGCAGCGTCATAGATGGCTATGGAGGCTATCTCACCATAGGCTATAATGCCGTTGCTGGTGTAGAACACGTCTGCCCCACTCTTTCCAGAGCTGAGAGAGGCTAAGCCAGTAGGGGTATCACCTTTGTATTCCTCAAAGCCGTTGAGGGTGAGGTCTGTAAGGTACACATCGTTGCCGCCTGTGCTGTTGATGCGCACGATGATGGGCTTCTCGGACTGCGGTATGCCGTACTCCACGAAGTTTACCGTAAAGACGCGCTGGTCGAAGCTTACGCTCTCGCCATCGTGCCAGGAACTCTCGCCTGCGTACTTCCACTGCATCTTCAAACTTGAATTCTTGCCCCCACCATAACAGTTGGAACGCATCTCACTGAGGCTTGGCACAGAGAACTCCACATAACCCGTACTCTTGGCAATCATGTAGGCACCAAGGGTCGCACCGCCATAGAGAGCACCTGGCTTGGTGGGGTAATTACCACTCTTGCCGTAGTAGGTAGGCAGGAGCTTGTTAGCTGTTGCTGCAGAGGTCAGGTACTGCGAAACGCTTTCTGCGAGTGTTGCGTCCTGAAAGAGGTAATCGTTGATGATGAGTTTCTTCTGATAGTTCTTGTCACCTATGCCTGTCACCTCCTCTACGTCAGGCAGAGTACCATCGTTGACGGGTAGCGTCTTTAGTTCAAAGACTGGTCTCTCCCACCCTGCTTCGTAAGCACCATAATCAGGAGCAGAGCCAGCATAAGGAAGGGTTACAGTAGTGCTGTAGTCGTCGAGATACTTTTCCGTATTCTTGTAGTAATAGTCCTTGAAAACGTCAGCACAGTAGAAATTCTCTATCGGAGTACCCTTATCCTCAAAGATGCTGCCCTTCTTAGGACGGGCAAACTTCAGGGGGAGCTCGCCGTTAGCCTGACGCGGACCTATAGCCGTCTCGAGACTTATGTCCTCAAACTGGTCATCATAGCTTGGCCAGTCCTTAGCACTGAGGCGCTTATATTCCTGCCCAGTCTTTGGGTCTGTGCCCTTACCCATGTTATACTGTGGGGAGAGCCCCATGAGGTCTTGCCAGTTGGTGTATTCAGAGTCTGGCCACATATCGCCGAAGCGGTGGTTAGCCTCGCCTGGATTGAAGCCGAGACAGTTGCGCAGATGGAAGACGGTATTGCCTATCATCTCCACATCGCAGTTGAAGCGGAAGTTCACCTGCTTGTTGTTGAAAGCTGTGCAGTTGAGCAGCCACGTACCCTCATCATGGTTGTTCTGGTCGAAACCGTGATAGAGATTGTAAGCCGCCACGCAGTTGGTAAACACGTGGGCACCATACGAGCCACCCTTGCCGTCTGCCGAACCACCACTCTGCTTGTTGCCTCCTTGCTTGAAACCGTTGCCGTTGACACCTATGCTGCCATCCTCAAGATAACCATTGTAGATAGCCCAGCAGTTGTCTATCAGACAGGGATAGACGGCATAGTAGAGGTCCCAGCCGTCGTCGGAGTTTGCCCAACAACGGTCGCCGTGCCACTCGTTGCCTGGACCAGGATAGAGCTTGTTGGCAAAGCCATCGGCATTGCCACCATGAGCCTGCACATCATAGTTGAAGTAAGAGTCGCAGTTGATAATCTGGTTATAGCGACCATAGAGGTATTTAGGATTGCGGTTATTACCTCCGTTGCCGTCCTTGTCGAAGCCCAGCTGCAAGCCTGTGTCGCCACAACGGTAGAAGTTGCAGCGCTCCACAACGCAGTAGGAAGCCTCGAGCTTCATGCCGCTGTCAGCCGACTTGGTGATGTCGATGTCGCGCCAATACCAGTAGTCGGCATTAGGGTTCATCAACACTCCGCGAAACTGCTTTGCCGTATCGTCGCCAGTGTGGGGCTGCTTAGAGAAGTCAAAGACGGGATTGACAGCAGGCTTCTTATCTGGCGTAACATCATAACCGAATACGCAGATGCGATGATGACGGTTGCCTGAGTGGCGCACGTTTATCATCTGGTCAAGATTATCATAAGTGCCTGTCTTTACCCAAAGAGTGTCGCCAGCCTCAAGGCTTTCTATCATCGCCCTTGGGTCGCCCGCAGGTGCTGACTGCATCATGCCGTCACCCGTACCGCCTGGGGCAAGCCACAGTTGGCGTGCGCTTGCGCACACACCAAGTGACATACCTAAACCTATTAGAAATATCTTTTTCATCGTTTCTCTGTTTTTAAGAAAAATAGATTATTAGTTAAGGCGCTGACCTGCAGCATTAAACTTGCCGCCGTTCTTCTTTATCACTAGCTTGCCAGCCTCCATAACCTTGTTGACATTACCGTTAGCGTTGCCATTAGCCTTAACGCCATCTATGCCTGTGGCAGACTGTCCCTCTTCTGTAGCAGGGCCGAAACCGCCCATCATATTGGCAGCACGAACGGTGAACTTGCCCTCGCCTGTAGCAGAAACAGCATAGCCGCTCTCCGTACCGTCAACAATAGCTACAAACTCACCAGCCTGCTCTATGAGGAAAGCCTTTGCATCAGCGTCGGTAGTCCAAGAGAGGTTGCTGCCATTATGCTCTACGCTGGTAACCAATATCTGCTTGCACTCCTGGTCTGGTGCCCAGTCAGGATATACGTTACGCAGTTGGAAACGCTCCGTCTCAGTCTCAGTCTTGAGTATTGTCTCATAAGATTTCTTGTCGCTGGCTGTGAACTCGAGCACGTTTGAAGCAGGAGAAACCACGTTCTTCTGCTCGTCCATAGTGTTGTACTCATAGAACTGCAGGTAGTGAGAATCGCTGCCGGTCTGTATTCCCTTAGTGCCGACGCGAAGTGTGTAGTCGATAGCCTTACCATTGGTCTGGTCTGTGCCAAGGCGCAACTTAGCCTGTTCGGTAAGTCTGGTATTAAGGAAAGCAGCCTTAGGCCATCCGCGCCATCCACGTCCGAAGTCCCATGTCTGTGACTGGCAGTCAACAGAGCAGTTCATGAAGATATATCCATGACCACCAGCATCACTATAATTCTCAGCGATGGTGTAAGGAGCAGCAATGTGTGTGTCTCCCTTGTTGTCTCCCTGCTTAGGATAACGGTTTACGCATACCAAGTCGCAATGATTGAAGAATACATCGCCACGCCCACAGATAAAGTCAACCGTACCCTCGAAGTGAGAGTCTTCGAAATAAAGCTGTCCGTTGTCAGTATTAGAGTAATATGTATCCTGACGAGATATGAAACTCATGTTCTTTCCTATGGTGTGATGACCTTTGTCCATAAGGGCAGCAGCCTGTCCGTCATTGCCGCCATAGGCATAGTTGTTCTGCATGGTGAAGTCCTGCAAGTATGTGCCCGTTCCTGTGATTACGATAGGAGCCGTGCGGCTTACGCTCGCCATAGTAGGCTGAATGTGCACGTTTACGCCGTTAGTGCTCTGACCTATGAGCGAAACATTATCCACCTTGATAGTGTCACGTCCGTAAGGGTCGGCACCAGATTCAGGGTTCTTGTATGTGCCATAATCGTAGTCGCCGTTCTTCAAGAAGATAAAGCGACGCAGAGCGCTCGGATTCTCGTTGAATGTCTTGATGGCCGCACGCAGTTCACCAATATTGCTAACGACCACGTAGTCGTTTGTCTTCAGGCTCTCAGCTGAAACGTATGTAGCCGTAAGGCTTGTATTACCTTTTATATTAAAGGTATAAGAGTCCGATGTGGTGAGCGTCTTGCCAGTAGATGTCTGCCAGCCTGTGAAGATATAGCCCTCTGCTGGCTGCTGGGTGAGAGTAACCTCCGTACCGCTGACATATTCAGCCTGCTGAGGGGTAATCTGTATATTGCCTGCACCCGTAGGACTTACGCCCACCTCAAGTGTATATGTAAGCTGCTGACCTACTGTGCCGTAGAGCGTACCCTCTATTACGATATCGCCAAAAGACATACCCTTGTCGGCTGCTACGTCGAAATTGTAAATATTAAACTTCAGACCAAACGCCTTCTCGCTTGCCGCCGTACCACTTATGTCATAAGTATAAACGGACACCTCGCCAGCATTTGAACCAGCACCACGATTAGGATGAACACCAGAGGCGAGTGACTTCGTAGTATTGTCGCTTACCCATGCTACGTCGAAATTGCCCTTGTCAGTCTTCCAACGATACGCCTTGAAACTTACCTTGGTAGGAGTAAACGATATGCCCTCCTTCAGCGTAATGAGAAAGTTGGCATTATTGTTGTCCGTAGCACCAGATGTCTTAGCAGAAACAGGGAACATCGTCTGCGTAATAGAGCCTATCTGCGAAGTCTGAGAGATAGGAGCCTTCAGTCCTGAGCCATAGGTAATCTCTGCCTTCTCAATAAACTGAGAGGTGGACGTTGGGTCATAAGATGGTGCCTCAGTGGTAGTACCGCTGGTCATAGCCCAACTGACAGTAGCGGCATCATTGTTTGCCGTCTGCGAAAATGCCGTTGACGCAGCAAGCAGTGCTGCTGCCAACGAGAGTAAATTTTTTCTTTTCATAATAATTGTAATGTAGTTAATGAGTGTTAATATATATAATAATGTGAAACTTTAGTTTGCATTTACGGGATTAAACGGAGCACGACCTGTAGCAAACACTACGGCTGGAGTGATGCGCTGAACTTCCTTCCTGGTAAGCTGTCGAGTCCAGTCGGCACGTTCCTTAGTGGAAGCCCCTGCTCCGTGATTGTTATACTCCATATAGCGTATTACAGCGTGGTCTTTCTTCCAGTCATTCCAGCCTACAGGCAGTATATGACCTCCTATCTCACAATTCATGAAGAGAGTGTAGGCATACTGTCTCCAGGGACGGCCGAGATAACATTTCGTTACTCCAGCATCAGCTATGAGACGACAGTTGTTGAACACGTAGCCATACTCCTGGTCTTTTGGTGTGGAAGCTGCCGTAACATAGGAATCACTCTTACTCTTGATGGTGCAACCCTCAAACCAGGCGATGGAAGGACCAAAGATAAAGTCAGTTGTTCCCTCTATGTAGCAGTCAACGAAATAAATGCGTGTGCCAGCAAGTCCTGTATAGACGGTGTCCTGGTTTCCCAAGAAACGACAACCCCTGAACACAAGACGGTCTCCCTCCGTATGCAGGGCTACAGCCTGTCCCAGCTTGGCAGCATTGTTCTCTATCGTTATGTTCTTTACCGTTATGTCGTTGGCCTCCACCTTGAGGGTATAGGTGCGGAAGGTGCCCATCTTGTTTATGTTAGCGTGGTCGTCATAAGTAATGATGGTCTCCTTTGCGTCCTCGCCACACAATTCTATATTGGTGAGCCACGATGGGATTACTATTTTCTCCTTATACACACCTTTCTTCACATAGATAACCTTGTGGTATTCCATGAAAGCTCGGCATACCTCTATAGCCTCCTGAACAGTTCGAAACTGCCCTGTACCGTCGCGAGACACCACGATTGTATCAGGATTATCATACTTGCTTTGCGCACTTATCGTATTGATAAATGAAAATTGAAAAATGAACATTACGATTAGCAACGCAATTTTGGAAATTGAAAATTCTTTCATTATATATAATATTATACTATAAACTATAAACTGTGAACTGTGAACTGTGAATTGTGAATTATGAATTGTGAATTGTGAATTGTGAATTATATTCTGTGTACGCTTTGCATACCGTCTATCTGGCTCAGCTGTTCCTCCACCTCGCCGAGGGATGCGGCATCCTTTACCTTCAACTCTATCTCGCTGTTGAAGATACCGTCGTCAGAGAGAGTGGTGAGACGATGAATGTCTATATCGAATGTGCCAGCGAGAACCTGCGTTACATCTCTTATTATACCCTTGCGGTCTATACCGCGCAGGGCAAGCGTAGTGCGAAACTCCATTATGCCGTGCATATCCCACTTTGCAACGAGTATGTCGCTGCCGAAGGATGACTGCAAGCGTGCAGCCTCAGCACACGAACGCAGGTGTATCTCTATCTGCTTCTTCTTGTTTACGTAGCCTATGATATCATCACCAGGAATAGGTTGACAGCACTTAGGGAATACGTAATTCGAGATATTGTCCTCAGTAATGACTATTGCCTTACTCTTGTCGAAATCCTTTCCTACGGTGAGATAATTGTGGCCTTTCTCCACCGCCTTCTTCATGCTGCGCACAAACGGTATATACTTGCGCCAGTTTCTCAGCCGCTTGTGTTTCTCTATGCCCTTAGCACCATAGAAGATGTAGTTGAGGTCTTTCTGACTCAGCACTATATCCCCTTTTGCTATTGATATAAAGAGCTGCTCGTGGTGCTTGGTGCTGTGCAGCTCGGAAAGTTTGTCGAGATTAGACGTAGCGAGAGTCAGGCCGTTTTGCTCCAACCAAGCTGTAAGCATCTGCTCGCCCTGCTTGGCATATTCACGGTCCTGCTTGCGCAACATAGTCTGTATCTTTGTGCGCGACTTTGCCGTAGTGACAAAGTTTATCCATGCAGGCTGAACGTGCTGTGACGTGCTGGTGATAATCTCAATCTGGTCACCGCTCTTCAGCTTGTGTGAAAGAGGTACGAGCTTATGATTTACCTTAGCACCTATGCAATGGGTTCCGAGGAAAGTATGTATCTGGAAAGCATAGTCAAGCGCAGTGCTGTTGTTAGGCATCGTGATGATGTCTCCCTTCGGAGAGAATACGAATATCTCGCTCGCAAAGAGATTCAGCTTGATTGCATCAAGAAAGTCCATAGCATCGGGCTGCGGGTCGTCAAGAATCTCCTTGATGGTCTGCAACCAGCCATTCAACTCGTCCTCAGCCACCTTCTCGGTATCGCTGTCACTCTTGTATTTCCAGTGTGCCGCAAATCCCTGCTCTGCTATCTCGTCCATCTTTTGCGAGCGTATCTGCACCTCTATCCACTGTCCCATGTTACTCATAAGGGTAACGTGGAGTGCCTGATAGCCATTCGCCTTAGGGTGTGCCAGCCAGTCACGCAGACGGTCGGGATGGGATTTATACAATTTGCAGAGTGCCACATAGATATTGAAGCACTCGTTCACCTCGTCTGTCAATTCTCGTGGGGTGAAGATGATACGCACAGCGAGTATGTCGTATATTTCATCGAAGGACACATGCTTCTTCTGCATCTTGTTCCAGATGGAATAGGGGCTCTTCACACGTGCCTTGATAGTATAGTGAACACCCATCTCGTCGAGCGACTGACGTATGGGACGTGTGAAATTCTCAAACAGCTCGGTACGTTTTTCGTTGGTGTGCGCCAGTTTCTTTACTATGCCCTCGTACTCTTCTGGGTGCTCGTACTTGAAGGACAGGTCTTCCAGTTCTGTCTTGATAGTGTTGAGTCCCAGACGGTTGGCAAGAGGAGCATATATATATAATGTCTCACCCGAAATCTTGTATCGCTTCGCCTCTGGCTGTTTGTCCAGATGACGCATGTTATCCAGGCGGTCGCATATCTTGATGAGGATAACACGAATATCCTCACTCATCGTGAGCAGGAGCTTCTTGAAGTTCTCTGCCTGCTCCAGTGCCTTGTCACCAAAGATGCCACCAGCTATCTTGGTGAGTCCGTCAACAATAAGGGCTATCTTTTTGCCGAAGATATTCTCAATATCCTCTATGGTGTAGTCTGTTCCGTCAAGCACGTCATGCAATAATGCTGCACAAATGCTGGTACTGCCCAGCCCCATCTCCTCCGAGACGATGGTGGCAACAGCTATGGGGTGCATCATGTACGGATACCCAGAGTCACGATGCTGTCCCTCGTGAGCACGCATAGCAAAATTGTATGCTTGCTTTATTATGTCAATTTTCTTTCGATGATTGGAGTTAATGTAACTTTGAAGCAGACGTTCAAAAGCTTCCTCTACCATCTCTTTGTCGGTCATAGTTAGCTTAGTATTTAGTATTTAGTTTTCAGGTTAGTTTTTTTTATCTGATACTTAGAGAGAGGCGGATGGCGGGGAGAGCCCCCACGGCAGTTTATCTCCTCCTTCTCTTCTTGCGCTTTGAGCGTCTCGATGACTTTTTCTTCTTCGAAGACTTGCCCTTAGACCATTTTCCGTGCTTTCCTCTCTTGCCTTTCTTCAGGAGCTTGTTGTGGCGGCTGCGCACATATTTCTTTCTGTAGGCACGTGAAGAAGAAGGTTTGTATGCGTAAGAGCCTTCGTTGACATCAACGACATCGCGTTTCATGAGGTCGCTGACGTCATAGGCGAAGATTTCATCCTGTTTCTCTATGAACTTCTCTATGTACTCCTTTGGCAGGCGCAGGTCGGTAGGCTCGCTATAACCCGTAACCACGTCTCTGCGATACTGCGGGTTGAGGGCGCGCAGTTCGTCCATCTCTATGCCGAGCACGTCAGACACCTGCTTGAAATGCAGGTTCTGAAAGAGCATTATCGTGTCTGTCTCCTCTGGCAGAGTTGCCACCATCGGACTGATGTTGTGCTCGCAATAATACGTCATGATGTAGTTTGCAGCAATGAAGGCTGGCACATAGCCACGCGTCTCCGACGGGAGGTAGGGATAAATCTCCCAGTAGTCCTTCTTGCCCCCAGAACGCTGTATGGCCTTCTGTATGTTGCCAGGACCGCAGTTGTAGGCAGCTATCACGAGAGCCCAGTCGCCGAATATCTGATACAAATCGCTCAGGTAATGGGCTGCTGCGTATGATGCCTTGACTGGGTCTCTGCGCTCGTCAATCATCGAATTTACCTTCAGGGAGTAGCGCTTGCCCGTTGCCACCATAAACTGCCACAAGCCCGTTGCACCCACGCGGCTCACCGCGTTAGGCTTCAGGGCAGATTCTATCACTGGCAGGTATTTCAGTTCGAGAGGAAGGTCGTAAACCTCGAGTGCCTGTTCGAATATAGGCATGTAGAAATTCTGTGCGCCCAGCATCACGCTGACAGAGCGACGCAACCTGCCGCTATAACGGTCAATGAACTTCTGCACCACGGAGTTCCAGGGCATCTCTATTGCCGTAGGCATTCTCTTCAGCCTGTCGATATACACCTGCTGCTCAAACATTGGTATTACGTTTGGCATTACGGCCGTACTGTCCTCCGAGAGATACCTCTGGCGGTTGTAGTCCGACGAGTCTGCTTCCTCGTCAAGCACCAGTCCCTCAGGCACTTCTATTATTTCTTCCTTGCCGTCTTTGCCCGTAACGATAATCTCGTCCTCTTCATACACCTTCGGCTCGTCGGTATCTACGCTGTCTTCTTCCTCATCTTCCGTAATGAGGGTTACCTCGTCGCCATCATCTTCTTCTCCCTCTTCTGCCTCTTCATCTTCTGGTTCGTCTATTTCCACGTTACCCTTCAGGACCTTCGGGTCCTTGTTTGCCTTTTCGCTGGCTTTGTCGTTTACTTCTGACACACTCATCTGCAACGCAAAATCACGAAGACTCGCGTTCATGCTGATACTTATGCCAGCAAGGATAACTATCGTAAGGATGTAATATTTTATTCTTTTTGTATTCATTCAGTTTTTTGTTTTGTTAGAACTTCAATGCTCCGTGCACTCCAAGGGCCGAATTCTCGAGCCTGTTGTCGCTGCCGTTTATTACGGCTGGCTTCACCTCGATGCTCAGGTCGTCGGAGATGTCAAACTTTGAGAGCGAAGCGTCCACGTATGCATCTATTATGGATAAGGCGTAAACTCCTATCATGACAAAGATACTCAGGTCTCGCCAGCGGCGATACTTGTCTTTTCTCGACTTGAAGATACCCTTATACTGGTCTGCGTTATTCTCGTCTATCGTAATTCCCAGGTGCAGAAACTTGTTGTAGCTGTCCGTATCGGGATTGCCGTCGCACAGGTCAACGTAAGCCTGCGAATAGTCGCTGTACATCTGGTTGTTCCACCTCCAGGCATATATACAACCGAGAAATCCTCCGTAGAATATCGGCAGCTTCCAGTATTTTCTGTTGTATATCTGTCCTGCTCCTGGTATGATAGCCAGCAGCGTGGCACGCTTGGGGTCAGGTCGCCAGTTGCTCCAGTCGCGCTTTTTCTTCTGCTTCGCCAGCTTTTTCTCCATCTTGGCCAGAGCCGCAGAGTCTTTCTGCGTCAGGACGGGCACCGTGTCAGCCATTACCACAGCCGTCGTGTCTCCCATGCCACGCGCTACGGAGCATACCGCCAGCAACAGCAGCGCAACCATTATGTGTTTCAGTTTCTCCTTCACCTTTTGCTTTTTACGACAGGAGAACTTACTTCAGTTTATCAAACATCGACATGAGGCGTTCCAGCTCCTCTTCATTGGCAAATGGTATGGTTATCTTGCCCTTGCCCTTGGCAGAACAAGTCATCTGCACCTTCGAGCCCATCAGCTTGGCAAGACGCTGTTTCATAGCCTCATACTCCTTTGGTATGCCTGGGGTTCCTTTCACCGTCCTGGTGCCTATCTTCACGTCCTCACCATTCTTCAGGGTGTTGACAACCTCTTCCACCTTGCGCACGGAGTAGCCGTTCTTGATTATCTCCTTGTAAACCTTTATCTGGAGAGACGGGGAGTCGAGCGACAGCAAGGCGCGGGCATGTCCCATGTCTATCTGCTTGTTCTGCAGGGAGAGCTGTATCTGTGCTGGCAGACGAAGCAGCCTGAGGTAGTTGGCTATTGCCGCACGGCTCTTGCCCACACGCTCAGACACCTTCTCCTGCGTCATGCCGTCGTTCTCAAGCAGGTGCTGATAGCCCAGGGCTATCTCTATGGCATTGAGGTCTTCGCGCTGTATATTCTCCACCAGCGCCATCTCCATGACGTTCTCGTCGCTGATGGTGCGTATGTATGCTGGCAAAGCCGTAAGTCCTGCCAGCTGCGAAGCACGCCAACGACGCTCGCCTGCCACAATCATGTATCTGCCGTCAGGCTGCTGGCGCAGCGTGATGGGCTGAATTATGCCAATCTCCTTGATGGAAGCCGCGAGCTCGCGCAACGCCTGCTCGTCAAACTCTCGACGAGGCTGGTTAGGATTGGCATCAATAAGTTCTATGGGTATTTCGTTGATGGTGGAAGAGCCCTGCGTGCTCACCTCCTCTGTGGATATCAGGGCGTCAAGTCCTCTTCCGAGGGCGCTGCCCTTACTGCCTGTGTTATTGTATTTCTTGTGTACTGCCATTACTTATTTTTCTCTGCTTATTATTTCCTTAGCCAAAGCGAGGTGATTCTTCGAACCTGTGGCATCGGCATCATAGAGGATTACAGGCAAACCGTGACTCGGACTCTCCGAGAGCTTCACGTTACGCTGTATGACAGTCTTGAACACCAGTTCCTGGAAGTGCCTCTTCACCTCGTCATAAATCTGGTTGGCAAGACGCAGACGGTTGTCATACATAGTGAGCAAGAAGCCCTCTATCTCGAGTTTCGGATTCAGCTTGCTCTTGATAATCTTGATGGTGTGCAGCAACTTGCCGATACCCTCCAGAGCGAAGTATTCGCACTGCACAGGAATTATCACCGAGGTTGCAGCCGTGAGGGCATTCACCGTTATAAGGCCTAACGACGGAGAACAGTCAATGAGTATGTAGTCATAATCCTCGCGTATAGGCTCGAGGAGCTCCCTGAGCACCTTCTCCCTGTTTGGCACCTTGAGCATCTCTATTTCAGCACCCACGAGATTTATGTGACTTGGTATGATGTCAAGTCCGCTGATGTCTGTCGTATAGATAGCGTCGCGCACGTCAGCATGATTGATGATACACTCGTAGATGGAACATTCCACCTCCTGAATGTCAACACCCAGTCCGCTGGAAGCGTTTGCCTGAGGGTCAGCATCAATGAGCAGCACCGACCTCTCCAGCGTGGCGAGCGATGCAGCAAGGTTTATGGCTGTGGTAGTCTTGCCCACACCTCCCTTTTGATTTGCTAAGGCTATTATCTTTCCTGCTTTCTTTTTCATCATTGTTAGTTCTTTGCTTCTTCTTTATTCAGGGCACATCACCCCACAATACAATGCAAAGTTAATATTTTTTTTTGACATTTACTGCCTTTCACATATTTAATACACATTTTTTATCATTTCAGCCACGTTTTTCAAAACTTTTTAGTACCTTTGCATTTCAAAGCCTCGCATTTCAAAGCCTCTCGGGCTCAGCCAACGCTTTTTTTGTTAATGCGCCTGTAGTTCAACGGATTAGAATAGGAGATTCCGGTTCTCCCGATCTGGGTTCGATTCCCAGTGGGCGTACTAACGTACTTTACACTGTCCATCTCACCCAAGGGCTCTTTCAGTCGCACTGACGTGCTTTGTGAAAGCGGCAAAGCCGAGGCGATTCCCAGTGGGCGTACTAACTTTTAAGTTACCAGTTATAAGTTACCAGTTATAAGTTCTTTTCTGGTTTCCTGTTTCTGGCGGTTTTGAAAATTTTGTTTGTTGTTTGATAGTAGTTAGAGCGCTCTGGGAAAAGTTCGGAAGTCAACTCTCCTTCAGTTGGTACCATCCCCCTAAACAGGGGGACTGGAGGGGGTCTTTATCCGTCCTTTTTCTATATGCAAAGTTACAAAAAAATGGTGGTCTGTGCAAGTAAAACGGGGTATTTAACCTTCGCGGAAGGCCAGTATTTTCAGGGCTTGCGAGGGGGTGATGCAGAAGCAGTGCTTCTGGATGCAGAAGTAATGCTTCTGCACGCAGAGGTAATGCTTTTACCACCTAAAGTAATGCTTTTGCGTTTTTGGGCGA
>DGTQ01000009.1 GCA_002394365.1 Prevotellaceae bacterium UBA4332 | reverse complement strand
TTTCGAAGACAGGTCACTCGCTTCAACCCCAGTGTTTATGCGGCATCCCGAAGGGTAAGTGACCTATGTGAGGTATTTTCGCAAAATTCTTTACCGAAAGGCTTAAAAAACTGCATTTTTGCACTTTTTAAGCCTTTTTCTTGTTTGTTTCGCTGAAAAGTTGTAACTTTGCAACGCACGGTGGTGTAGAGTGTCCAGATGGGTGCTGTTTGCCAGAGTGCATCACGGGGAAGTGCCCCTGTGGTTTTACATATTGGTTAAAATAGAAGAGAAGCTCATGCTTCGTCTTGTTACCCGAAATCTGGTAAATTTCAAGTAACGACAAGATGACATGATGACTGCTCTCACGCGATAGCGTGGGATTTGTTGTTATCACTATATCTTTCGTTAAGGGTTTTACCAGAGCCTCGGGTAAGAGATGTGGAAATGGCTGATTCTACGCTCTTTTTGTATCCTGGTGGTACCCTAAGAATTTCCTCCTTTTTACTTTCAGAGCATTACCAAAAGTCTCATTTGGCATGAGAGCAATGCGTGGTAAAACGCGTAAAATACTCGTTTCAAGACAATTTCCCGTATGTCTTTCCCCCTGCTCTTGCAGGCAGGGGAGTTTAAGAAGCCCCAGCCTCTCCCCTCACATAGTAGGGCAGGCGACAGATATACAAAGTACGCGCGTAGGCGCGCCTCTGCGGATGCTAAGCGCCCAGATGCCCTTACTAAGCAAGGGCGCGCGGTTACTAAGAACTCCGAGCTTTGCTCGCCTGAGCACCTACTGGAGCGCAAGAAGGGCACGCGGAAGCTAAGCATCCGCAAGCAGAAAGAAAACTATTGATTTCCAGAAGATTATCTTTATCGTGGGATTTTCTTTAAGATTTTCAACAGATTTCTGAGCTGTAGGCTCAATCCAACAAAATCGTCCAATTCATTTTGGTCATCGGACGCACCATAGGTGCTACGCTTGCCAGAGCAAGACAGGATTTTATAAAAGATTTTAATAAATGTACGCGCGTAAGACGCAAGGACAGTAATATAGAACATAACAATTAACTTATTTATTCACTAAATTTTTAACAACAATGAAAAAACTATTATCTTTATTCGTGCTCTTGGTAGCGATAGTTACGGGAGCATGGGCAGAGACTACAACTCTGTTTGATGCGAATGATTTCGCAAGCGAAACTGTCACAGGCACAGTTACGAAAGGTAATGCTACATGGTATGGTGATAGCAAATCAGCTGTTGACAACGGTAAGACCATATCTGAGGTTGAATGGTCAAAGCGTATTAAATTAGGAGGCTCAAGTACTTTCAAATCAGGTGCTGATTTCGTGCGTGTTCTTGCACTTACGGTTTCTGGCGCAGGTACTCTTCATGTTTATTTTGCATCAGGCAAGTCTGGTGATTCACGCAGTGTTTATGTTTCAAAAGCTCCATCTTCTACAAATAGGGATACAGAAACCGCTGTAGGATCTGGTTCTGATTCCGGCAGTGGTAGTGTGATTAACGTTACGGCAGATGCAGCTGGCACATACTACATATGGAGCGATAATAACATTAGTCTATATGGTGTAACTTTTGAGGCATCAGCTCCTGTTGGTCCCGTTGACCCAGTATTCTCTCTCAGCACATCAGATTTGCAAGTTGGTGAGACAGCAAAGATATTGGTAGGTGGAGTAGATAATTTCGCTGATAACTTCACAGCAGGAACACTGTGGCAGAGCGAACCAGATTGCATCTCTTTATCAGCTGATGGTGTAGTAACAGCATTAAAGAACACTCCTGCTAACTACTACTTCCATTTCTTTGGAACGTCTAAGGATGATACAAAGTACAATAGTAAGTCAAGTGGCAATCTGTCATTGACTATTGCTACAAAATACGCTATCTCAAAGACTACACCTGAAAATGGTTCTATAGCAGCATCTGCTACATCTGCTCCTGAGGGTGACGAAATTACCCTGACAGCAACACCAGATTTCCGTTATGCTCTAAGCGCATGGAATGTATATAAGACTGGCGAGCCAGCAACTACTGTTACTGTTACCAACAACAAGTTCACTATGCCTGCATACGCTGTAACTGTTGACGCAACATTCGCAGCAGACACAAAGAAGCAGGTTCTGTATGTAACAGGAGATGGTAGTGTTAACGCAGGTGATGACCTGTATGCAGCACTCGGTGAGGATTATACTGTAACAGTTGCTGCTAACAGTGCATCAAAGACTGTTACAGACTTCGACCTGGTTGTACTCCATGAGTCAGTCGGTGGTAAAGATGGTACTTCAGGACTTGCAGCTGCAGCAAAGGCAGCTGATGTTCCTGTACTCAACACAAAGTCTTATTTCTATAACAGCGGCCGCTGGGACTGGGGCTCTCCTAACGCCGGTGGTACAGTAAACGGCTGCTCTCAGAATGCTGCTTACAGCAACATAGCTTCTCACCCAATCTTCAATGGCGTTACAGTAACAGACGGATTTGTTCAGGTAGTGGGCACGGCTGCTGCTAAGGCTATGCAGCCTGTAGGTACAATCGCTGCAGGTTATGAAGGTTACTTGTTGGCTACATCTCCTAATGAAGGTTCTGGCAAGGGCAAGGGTGCTGCCATTCACGAGTTGACAGCTGCTGAGCGCGGTGTAGCTTCTGCCAAGTACATCATGATAAGTGTTTCAAATGCTTCTCTGAACGATTTGACAGCTAATGGTCAGCTGCTCTTCAAGAACGCAGCTGCTTACCTGATGAGCGATGAGGCGTGGACTCCTACTCTCGCAACCACAAACATCACTCTGAATGCCAAGGGCTATGGCACTTACAGTAAGGCTAACGACTTCACCTTCTCTGGTGCTAAAGCTTACAAGATGGCTCTCGACGAGAGTGCCAAGACTATCACTGGTACAGAGGTAACAGGCAAGATTGTGGCTGGTGAAGGTATCCTCTTCAAGGGTGAGCCTAACGCTGAGGTAACTATCACTGGCGCAACATGGGCAACAGCTCTTGAAGGCAACAGCCTGAGTGGTACTACAACTGCAAGCGGCACAAAGGCAGAAAAGCCTTCTATCTGCTACACCCTGAGCGGTGACACATTCAAGAAGTTCGTTGGCACAGAATTCAACGACAACAAGGCTTACATTGAGGGCACAACAGAACTCAACAGTCTTGACATTGTCTTTGAAGACGAGCTGGCAACAGCAGTTGACGCTATCGCTGAGGCAAGCGAGGCGGAGACAGCTCCAGTAAAGGTTATCAAGAACGGCAAGCTCTACATCGGTAACTTTAACGTTGCTGGTCAGCAGGTGAAGTAATAGCCCCCTCCTAACCTCCCCCAGACTCACCCCTAACCCCTCTCTTTGAGAGAGGGGGATTGAGAGGGGAGGGATTTCAATATTTCAATATACAATATTCAATTTAATAAGATTATGATTAAGAAAGAATATATTGAGCCTTCTGTAAAGGCTGTAGAAATAAAGCTCTCTCATCTGATGATCACTTCAGATCCAACAACAAAGACTAAGTTTGACCCAACAGAAGAGACATCTGATAACGACAGCTTCGACGCTGGCTTCAGCGAGGAGAGCGAGTACTAATCATCAGTAGTCGTAAACCAAAACAATTAAATAGGGATGCAAGGGCTTGCTACCCTTGCATCTCACCAAAGCCCCCTGTGAAGGGCGCACCATTTTTTCAAGCATTCGCCTTTCTTTGGGGCGTCTGCAAAATGTAAATAATTTAGTTAATAAAGTATTTTTCCCTTGCTCTCTCCGTGAGGAGCGAGAAAGGAAATCCCTGAGCTTTTCTTTAAGCTCAGGGATTTTTTTTGTTTTAGGGGGGCTTAGGAGTTTCTAGAAATTCTAGGTTCTTCTAGGTTATCCTAGGCTTTTCTAGGGCTTTCTGGGTTTTTCTAGGTTCTCCTAGGTTTTTCTAAGGGCTTCCAGGCAATCTTTTAGTTTTTGGTTTTCCTCTCTTAGTTTGGTGTTTTCTTCTTTCAGTCTTTTGTTTTCTTGTTCGAGGAAATTAAAACGTTCGTCTTGTGCTTTGCGATAGCCTGTGCGGGCTGCGTGCATACGTTCTTTTATTCCGCCTTCGGTGACAAACTGGTGTTCCAGTCTCTCGATGTAGGAGCACATCATCTTGTCTGTCTGGTGGCAGAGTGTAAGGGCGAGGTTTGCAAATTCTTCGTCATTCATCTTTGCTACCAAGGGGGCATAGTCCTTATAGTCGTTGTGGGAGTGGCAGAATTCTCGTAGGCGTTGCTGTCTGGGATTGTCAACTTCCCATATTGGGAGGTGGTGGGTGTTGAGATAATCTACATAGTCGTGGCGTAATTCCTGCAAACTGCCTCGTGCTACGTTGATGAGTTTTATCTCCATTTCGGAGCTTGTTTGTCCGTCTTCGCTGCCTTCTATTATGTTCTGTTTTCCTGAGCGTGCCGCTTGCACCATCTGGTCAACGGTGCGGTCGCCGTGGGGAGGGAGGTACCTATGGCAAAACTCCACAGTAAGCTGGTAAAGTGCGTCGCTCTTACGATAGAAGTAGAGGTCTTGCCAGATGACAGCTTTCTTGAGAACTTTGCCTTTGGTGTTGTATTCCATTGTTTTTTGGTTTTTTGGGGGGGAAGTATAGGAGAGACTAGGAGATTCTAGGAGGTTCTAGGTAGTTCTAGGTGATCCTAGGTAGTTCTAGGTTCTTCTAGGCTTTTCTAGGCTTTCCTAGGAGTTTCTAGGGCTTCCTAAATCTTTTATTTTTTTAGTTCTGGATATTGTATTCTTGTGTGGTGCATTGTCTTTAGGCGCTCTATGAGGACGCGCTTGGCGGTTGCTATGTCGCGGAAGGTGATGGGGCACTCCTGGAAGTAGCCTTCCTTCAGTTGTCCGTCGATGATGTTGTTGACCAATGTCTGTATGCTCTCTTCTGTGTATTCCTTCAGCGAGCGTGAGGCTGCTTCTACTGCGTCTGCCATCATGAGTATTGCTTGCTCGAGCGAGAAGGGGTTAGGGCCTGGGTAGCGGAATGGCGTGTCGTCTATTTCCTCGTCGGGGTGCGCATTCTTGTATGTGGTGTAGAAATATTTTGCCAGTCCCTTGCCGTGGTGGGTTTGTATGAATACTCTTATTACGTCTGGTATGTCGTTCTTCTCGGCTATCTTCAGTCCTTCTGTCACGTGGCCTATTATTATTCTTGCGCTATCCTGCGGCTGCAGTCGGGTGTGGGGGTTGACGCCTGACTGGTTCTCGGTAAAGAATACGGGGTGTACCATCTTGCCTATGTCGTGGTACAGGGCTCCTGTGCGCACGAGGAGGCTTTTGGCTCCTATCTCTGAGGCTATGGCTGCTGCCAGATTGCCTACCATTATGGAGTGCTGGAATGTGCCTGGTGCTACCTCGGACAGACGGCGCAGGAGGTTGCGGTTGGTGTCGGAGAGTTCGAAGAGTGTTACGGCTGAGATAAAACCGAACATCTTTTCTACGAGGAACATCAGGGGATATGTGAGCAACAGCAGCACTCCGTTAGCTGCAAAGCAGAGGTAACTGTGTTGCAGTGCCTCGAATGTCATGTCGTTGTTGCCAAGGTATTTTACTACTGTGTAGGAAATGACGTAGGACAGGAAGATAAAGAAGGAGGAGGCAAACAGCTGGGAGCGTTTGGAGAGTTCCCTGAGAGCACTGATTGCCACAAGTCCTGCTACTACCTGCACGGTGAAGAATTCGAACTTCTCGCCTACCGTGGCGGAACATATCAGGACTATCGTTATGTGGGTGGCAAAGGCTGTGCGCGAATCGAGGAACACCCTTATGAACATTGGTGCTACGCACAGGGGCACGATATAGACGTTGCTGGGGTCGAAGCGCATGACGAGAGACACCATGATGGGGAACAGCGTGATAAGCGTGAATGCCATAGAGAGGGAACGGGGTTTCTCGAGGTAGTCGCGCCTGAAGAGGCGCATATACATGAGGAAGGTAAAGACGATGAGCATGACGTAGCACATCTGTATAAGGTTTGTGAGATACAGCGACTCGCCACTCTTAGACGTGACAAAGTTGTTGTAGCTGTCTATCATGCGAGCTCTCTCCTCGGTCACGATGTCTCCTCGGTTGATAATCTCCTGCCCCTGCTTCATCACGCCAGAGTTGGTGGGAATAGTGGCGAGAATGTCCTGCTTTGCCTGTTCGCTTCTCTGCTCGTCATACTTTATGTTGGGGTGCAGGTACTGGTTGATGTTCATCTGCTGCAACAGGTGTCTCACTCCGTCGAGTCGCTTGTCGGTGAAGAGGGCTTCGTAGGCTCCCTTCAGCGAATAGAGCTCTTTCACCATGCACCTCTCGCCCTCTTTTTGCGTTACCAGCATGATGCTCGTAAGGCTGTCCTGGTCCAGCATCTGCGAATAGTCCATCTGGGGCATTATGCCTATGGCGTATATCTTCTTCATCTCCTCTGCTACCAGGTGTATGCAGTATGCCGACACGTCTTTTGAGCCTTCGCCGTATTTCTCGAGAAATGCTTTCACCTGTCTCTCGCCGATGTTCTCGTCATAGCGGTAGTAGGGCATATACTCATTGCGCAGTGCCTCATGCTGCTCCTGCTCCACCTGTTTGGCGTCCTTCTGTATCAGTATCTCGCCAGGCGAAATAAGCTGGGCGCTTATCCACGGCTCGTTTATTACATACGTCAGTCGTGGCTGCTCGGTATTAGGCATCGCCAGCACTATCAGCACCATTGTGGCTATAACCAGTGCTGCTGTGTACAGGAACCTTCGCAGGCTTGTAGTCTCCGAGGTCTTCACATTTTCCATTGCCATAGGTTCTGTTCCTTTCTATAGATTTTGGTTGTTTTTATGAGCTATAATAGTGGTGCAAAGATAGTAAAAAAACTTCATTCGTTGAAAACTTTCAACTTTAATCTTTCAACTTTCAACTTTTCTTAGTACCTTTGCAAGCAATAAAATTAAAATAACAGATAAAAACATGAGTAAAGTTCGTGTGCGTTTCGCACCAAGTCCTACGGGACCGCTACATATAGGGGGAGTGCGTACAGCCCTCTTCAACTATCTTTTTGCTCGTCAGCATGGCGGCGAATTTGTTTTTCGCATAGAGGATACCGACTCCAATCGTTTTGTTCCTGGAGCAGAAGAGTATATCCTTGAGTCTTTCCGCTGGCTCGGCATCACCTTTGACGAGGGTGTGAGTTTCGGTGGCGACAAGGGACCTTATCGCCAGAGTGAGCGTCGTACTATCTATAAGAAGTATGTTGACCAACTGCTCGAGAATGGCAAGGCTTACATAGCCTTTGACACTCCGCAGGAACTTGAGGCGGCCCGCAATGCCACACCTAATTTCCAGTATGATGCCCGCACGCGCTTGCAGATGCGCAATTCTCTCACCCTCTCCAAGGAGGAGGTGGACAGCCTCATTGCCGACGGACAGCAGTACGTGGTTCGTTTTCGCATAGAGCCAGGCGAGGAGATACTTGTAAACGACCTCATACGCGGGGAGGTGCGTGTGAAGAGCGATATCCTTGATGACAAGGTGCTCTACAAGAGTGCCGACGAACTTCCTACTTATCATCTTGCCAACATCGTGGATGACCATCTCATGGAGATAACCCACGTGATACGTGGCGAGGAGTGGCTGCCTTCTGCTCCGCTTCATGTGCTTCTCTATCGTGCCTTTGGCTGGGAGGACACAATGCCACAGTTTGCCCACCTTCCTCTGCTGCTCAAGCCCGAGGGCAAGGGAAAACTGAGCAAGCGCGACGGCGACAGGCTGGGTTTCCCTGTGTTCCCACTGGAGTGGCATGACCCTCAGTCGGGCGAGGTAAGCTCTGGTTACAGAGAGAGTGGCTACTTCCCCGAGGCTGTGGTTAATTTCCTTGCGCTCCTTGGCTGGAATCCTGGCACAGAACAGGAATTGTTCTCGCTCGACGAACTCGTCAACACATTTGATATCTCACGCTGCTCTAAGGCGGGAGCCAAGTTTGATTACAAGAAGGGTATATGGTTTAACCACGAGTACCTCCTTCGCAAGTCGCCCGAAGAGATAGCTCCACTCTTTGCCCCCATCGTGGCAGGCAACGGTGCTGATGCCACCATGGAACAGGTGACCGAGGTGGTGCGCATGATGAAAGACCGTGTGAATTTTGTAAGCGAATTATGGGGATTGTGTTCTTTCTTCTTCTTCCCACCAGTAGAGTATGACGAGAAGACCGTCAAGAAACGCTGGAAAGAAGACTCTGCCACCGTAATGACGGAACTTGCTGCAGTACTTGAGGGCATCAGCGATTTCTCCATTGAAGGACAGGAGCCAGTCGTAAAGCAGTGGATAGAAGAGAAAGGTTATAAATTGGGCGATGTCATGAACGCTTTCCGTCTCTGTCTTGTAGGCGAGGGCAAAGGACCAGGCATGTTTGACATCTCGGCCTTCCTCGGCAAAGAAGAAACCCTACGTCGTATTCGCCGTGCTGTAGAAGTGTTGGGATAAAAGCCCCTCCACCCCCACAATATAAAAGGATGTATAACGTAATATTTTACATATTCGAGATAGGAGTATTCGTTGCCAGTTTCTTCAATGAAAAAGTGAGGAAGATGTGGAAAGGCGAGCGTGCATCTTTCAGATACCTCAAGGAGCATGTTGACCCCAATGCTGACTACGCATGGTTTCATGCCGCTTCGCTCGGCGAGTTTGAGCAGGGACGACCTATCATGGAAGAATTTCGCAAGGTGTATCCAGAGAAGAAGATACTCCTGACGTTCTTCTCGCCCTCGGGCTACGAAGTGCGCAAGAACTACGAGCTGGCAGATCTCGTGTGTTATCTGCCCATAGACACGCCGACTAATGCTATCCGTTTTCTGCGCACGGTGCGTCCCTCTGTTGCCTTCTTCATCAAGTATGAGTTTTGGTATAACTACATGCACATACTGCGCCATCGCGGGGTGCCTGTCTATAGTGTAAGCAGCATTTTCCGTCCCGACCAGGTGTTCTTCAGGTGGTATGGCAAGACTTATGCTCATGTTCTGAAGTGCTTCACCCATTTTTTTGTTCAAAACGAAGAAAGCAAGCGCCTGCTTGCCAGCATAGGCATAACGAATGTTGACGTTACTGGCGACACACGTTTTGACCGTGTTGCCACCATAGCCAATCAGAGCAAGAATATACCAGCCGTTGCAACGTTCGTAAAGAATAACCCCCAAAAGGTTTTCGTGGCAGGCAGCTCCTGGTTGCCTGACGAGCAGATTTTCCTCCCATACCTTGCACAGCATCCTGAGTGGAAAATCATTATAGCGCCCCACGTCATCGCCGAGAACCATATCGAGATGATTATGCAGCTGCTCAAGGGCAGAAGGGTCATGCGCTATTCACAACTCCAGGTAGGCGACCATGCTAAGCTCGCTGAAGCCGAGGTGCTCATCATAGACTGCTTCGGGCTCCTTTCTTCCATATATAAATATGGTACAGTTGCATACGTTGGTGGAGGTTTCGGCGTAAGTATCCATAATCTGCCCGAGGCTGCAGTGTGGAATATTCCCGTCATCTTTGGTCCTAACAACCATAAGTTTCAGGAAGCGCAAGAACTAAAGGCTTGTCAGGGAGGATTTGAGATAACCTCGGCAGAGGACTTTGCCCTTATCATGAACCGTTTCTCGGCAGACAAACAAGCACTCAAGGCTGCCTCCGACGCTGCAGGCAACTACGTGCGCTCCCAGTCGGGAGCTACCGAACGCCTCCTTCAACTCCTCAGAGAGTCGAAAAAAGAATAAACTACAAACCTAAAATCTCTAAAATCTAAATCTAATTATGTTAGCAAAAACCTACGCTGCGGCTGTAAATGGATTAAACGTACAAATCGTAACAGTGGAAACAAGCGTAGAGAATGGACAACAAGTCATTCTTACGGGACTTGGTGACGAGGCTGTGCGCGAAAGTCTGAGTCGTGTACGCACAGCCTTCAGATATAGCAACATCCATTTCCCACTCAAATCAATAACGATAAATCTTTCGCCTGCCAATCTGCGCAAGGAGGGGTCAGGGTTTGACTTGCCAATAGCTATCGGCATACTTGCAGCGGATGAGGACATACCTACAGACCGCCTTGGCGACTACATGCTCATGGGAGAGATAGGGCTCGACGGAAAACTCAAACCCATAAAGGGTGCTCTGCCCATAGCCATCAAGGCGAGGGAGAAGGGTTTCAAGGGACTTATCGTGCCAAAGGAGAACGAATACGAGGCAGCAGTTGTCAATAACCTTGAGGTATATGGCATGGAGACGCTCCTTAATGTTGTAGATTTCCTCTCGGGCAATTCTGACGCTGAGCCACTTGTCTATGATACCAGAAAGGTTTTTAGCGAACAACAATACAAATTTACCCTTGACTTTGCTGATGTCAAGGGGCAAGAAAACGTAAAACGTGCCCTCGAGGTAGCAGCGGCAGGTGGACACAATCTGATTATGATAGGACCGCCAGGTAGTGGCAAGAGTATGATGGCGAAGCGTTTGCCCAGCATACTCCCCCCCCTCTCTCTCAGCGAGAGTCTTGAAACCACCAAGATATATTCCGTAGCAGGAAAGATGCAGGCAGGTCAGTCGCTGATATCCCAGCGTCCTTTTCGTTCGCCTCACCATACTATTTCGCAGGTTGCCCTCGTCGGTGGAGGCACAAACCCTGCACCAGGAGAGATTAGTCTGGCGCACAATGGCGTGCTTTTTGCCGACGAACTGCCAGAATTCAACAAGCAGACGCTCGAGGTGCTACGTCAACCGCTTGAGGACCGCAAGATAACTATTGCACGTGCCAAGTACACCACCGAATACCCTTGCTCCTTTATGTTCGTGGCGAGTGCCAATCCCTGTCCTTGCGGTTATTATGGTGACCCTACCCACAACTGCATCTGCACTCCTGGACAGCGCAGTCGCTATATGAGCAAGATTTCGGGTCCACTCATGGACCGTATCGACATCCAATGTGAGATAACGCCCGTTCCTTTCAAAGACCTCTCGAAAGTAAAAGAAGGAGAGCCTTCTGCCTCCATACGTGAACGTGTTATACGTGCCCGCAAGATACAGGAGGAGCGTTTCAGCTCTCTCTCTCAGGAAGATGAGAGGTACAGTAATTTCGAGTCGCGTATTCATTGTAATGCCCAGATGTCAGAACGTCTCATACATCGCTATGCCGAACCCACACCAGAAGGTCTTGAACTACTTCGCACCGCAATGGAGCGTTTCTCTCTTTCTGCCCGTGCCTACAGCCGCATACTCAAAGTTGCTCGCACCATTGCTGACCTCGCTGGCTCGGAAAGTGTAGAACCCGTACACCTCGCTGAAGCAATAGGGTATAGAAACTTAGATAGAGGTGATTGGGCGGAGAGATAGAAATAAGTACATTAGACGAATAAGGATTAGAAGATGAACAGTTTATCTCGTTGGTGGCAAGGCAAGGGCTTCGGCATACAGTCGAAGACGGATTATGAGTACCTGAAGGACGTACTCAAGGAGACGTTGCCCTATTATGCTTATGAAGAAATAAGGGGGGAGAGTGCTCGTCTGATATACCGTATATGTCTGCATGAGCAAGCCAAAGGTCGTAGGGTGACGCTGACGGGCAAGTTCTCAAACGAGGAGATAGCTGCAGCTAATCGAGCCATGACGTGTGCTTACCAAAAACTGACACACCTGCATGGGCAGGACACAGTGATAATTGGTGGCATACACTCAGACTGTGATGAGGCGGAACAGCTATGGCAACAAGCACTGAAAGCGAAAGCTGTAACGTGGGACATACGAAATTTGGGTGTTGTGCGTTTTCTAAAAGGGCGGTACGCAGAGCATTATGCGATATGAAGCTTCACGGAGGAGAATTAAACATTAAAGATTAAAGATTGAGAGAATGAAGATATACACAAAAACTGGAGATAGGGGAGAGACATCCCTTGTGGGAGGTATAAGGGTGGCGAAAGATTCTATCCGCCTTGAGGCTTACGGAACGGTTGATGAACTGTCTTCGTGCATAGGGCTGCTTGTGGCGATGTTACGAGAGAAAAGTGCGGAGGCAGGAGAAGACATCGGTGTGCTCGAAGGGGTGCAGAACGAACTCTTTGATATTTCGACTATGCTGGCAACAGACGAAGAGGCGTTGCGGGGTAAGAATAACGGCGAAGACTGGGTGGCAAAGCACCTTGAGAGAATGGCTGCCCTGCGTAAGCATTTGCCTGAAGAGACCATGACATTGGAAAGAAGAATAGACGTGCTGACTACCGAACTGCCTGCACTGCACACGTTTATACTGCCAGGCGGAAGCAAGACGGCTGCGCAATGCCACGTATGCCGTACGGTATGTCGTAGAGCAGAAAGAAGGATAGTTAACGTTATTCATGAGTTTACGAAAACGCACAGTGTTCGCGAGGGCTCATGCGAGCAAAATGCAGGGTGCGATAACGAAAACGTTGCAAAATATATTAATCGGCTGAGTGATTATTTATATGTTTTAGCGCGCAAGATTAACATTCTTTATAGAGTGGAAGAAAAAACTTGGCAAAACACTTGCAAATAATAAAACAAAATATTACTTTTGCAAGCAATAGAGAAATAAAAAGAAGCAAAATAGAAAAAACTAAAATCATATTTCTACATGTACTGGACACTTGAATTAGCATCAAAGCTTGAGGATGCGCCTTGGCCAGCGACCAAGGAAGAGCTCCTCGATTATGCCATCAGGAGCGGCATATCAATGGAAGTGGTGGAAAACCTTCAGGAACTGGAGGATGACGGTGAGACAATATATGACTCAATAGAGGATATCTGGCCAGACTATCCGACGAAGGAAGATTTTCTGTTTGATGAAGAAGAATACTAAGGGTTTAAGAATTTAATGGTTAATAAAAAATGTAAGAGAGCGATGCTGAATGTGGCATCGCTCTTAATTTATTATTTCTCTAAAGCAGCAAAGAGATTGTCGAGGGCAAGGTCGGCGTTGCCCTGCGCCTCGTCAAGCAGGGTGACAAACTTAGAGCCTATGATGGCACCAGCTGCGTTCGACTGCGCATCATTGAGAGTCTGTCTGTTGCTTATGCCGAAACCTATCATGCGGGGGTTGCTGAGGTTCATGGCATTAACCTTGCGGAAATACTCCTTCTTCTGTTCGTCGAAACTCTCTTGTGAACCCGTAGTGGAGGCAGAACTTACCATGTAGATGAAGCCGTCGGTATTGCTGTCTATAAGTCGTATGCGCTCCTCAGATGTTTCAGGGGTGATAAGCATGATGACTCGCAAGTCGTAGCGGTCTGCCACAGGCTTTACCTTGCTCATGTATTCCTCAAAGGGCAGGTCGGGGATTATCATACCGCTGACGCCAGCCTCCACGCACTTCTGGCAGAAACTCTCTATGCCCATGTGGAGGATGGGATTGAGGTAGCCCATGAGGATGAGTGGAATGTTTACCTGCTCTTTTATGGCACTAAGCTGCTCGAAGAGCTTGGGCAGAGTCATACCATTCCTGATAGCCTGGGTAGCAGCAGTCTGTATAACAGGACCATCAGCAAGAGGGTCGCTGAAGGGTATGCCTACTTCTATCATGGCAATACCACGACGCTGCATGGCGAGAATTACGTCGGCTGTGCCCTCAAGGGTTGGAGTGCCAGCACAGAAATAGAGTGAGAGGAGTTTTCGGTCACCTCTGTCTTTGAATAGTTTGTTTATTTTGTTCATTTTTTTATAGTGGCTATAGTGATGATAGTAGTTACAGTGAAGCCTCAAGAAAGTGTCTGAGTTCTTCACCTGGATTATCTGCCTTCATGAAGTGTTCGCCCATGAGGAAACCACGAAAACCAGCACTGCGTAGAGCCTTGACGGTTTCTGGGTTTGATATGCCGCTCTCGCTCACCTTTACGGCATCCTTCGGAAGCAGTTCGGCAAGACGGAAACTGTTCTCTACGTCCGTCACGAAGGAGCCGAGATTACGATTGTTGATACCACAAAGGTCGGGTTGCAGTTCGGCATACTCCAGTTCTTCTTCAGAGTGCATCTCGAGCAATACCTCCAAACCTAGCTGGTGAGCTTTGTCCATGAGGCCCCTGCACTCCTGCTTGCTAAGGCATGCAGCTATGAGCAACACGGCAGAGGCTCCACAGAGTGCGGCAGCATAGAGCTGCGCCTCGTTGATGACGAAATTCTTGTAGAGAATGGGAATGGTGACACCAGAAAGGCGTGCCTGACGTATGAAGTCGTCAGAACCACCAAAATAGTGCTCGTCAGTGAGGATGGAGAGAGCAGCAGCCCCGTTCTGCTGATAGCTCAGCGGAATTACGTCGGCTCTGCCCTCCTGCTTTATCCAGCCTTTAGAGGGTGAGCGCCTCTTAAATTCAGCTATTATTCCCGTTTCGCTGTTGAGCAGTGCTTGGCGCAAGGAGGGCTTTGGGGCATAAATCGCTTCGACCTCCTTTCGCTTACGGGCTATTATTTCTTGCAGGATATCTTTCATACTTTTTCGTATTTTACTGGTTTAGTTCTGCAAACTTCTTGAAGGTGCGCAGGGCACTGCCGCTGTCGATACTTTCGCGAGCTATGTCGATGCATTCCTCGATGGACTTCTGCCCCTTCTCCATCACCTGAATACCGAAAGCGGCATTGGCAAGCACGATGTTCTTCTGTGCAGGGAGGGCACGATTTTCGAGTACGGCATCAAATATCTCGGCAGCCTCCTCCTCCGTAGCGCCTCCTACGAGTTCCTCTGGCTTGGCGATGTTGAAGCCGAGGTCTTGCGGACGGAAGATGCGCTCGTAGTTGTTGGTGGTAACCTTGAAGTCGCCCGTCAATGAAATCTCGTCGTAGCCGTCAATGCTGTTCACAATGCCGTAGTCGATGCCCAACTTCTGATAAACGTCATGATAGAGGCGCATCTGGTCGAGGTTTGCTACGCCCAGAAGCTGGCACTTAGGCTGAGAAGGGTTTACGATAGGACCAAGCAGGTTGAAGATGGTAGGGAACTGAAGAGCCTTACGTATAGGACCAACAAACTTCATGGCTTTGGCAAAGAGCTGGGCGTGCAGATATACGATGCCAGCCTCGTTGAGCGAACGGTTAAGGCGGTCTATGTCGTCAGTAAACTTTATGCCGTGATGCTGTATCACGTTGCTGGCACCACTCACACTCGTGGCAGCATAGTTGCCATGCTTAGCCACCTTATAGCCTGCACCAGCTATGACGAAGCACGAAGTAGTAGAGATGTTGAACGTGTTTTTGCGGTCGCCACCCGTGCCCACTACGTCGATGTAGCGGTCAGCATTAAGAATGGCAGAGACACCCGTCTCCAGTATGCCATCGCGAAAGCCGAGCAGTTCGTCAACCGTCACGCCCCTCATCTGCAGTGCGGTGAGCAGGGCAGTAATCTGCTCGTCAGGGTATTCACTCTGAGTTATCCCTATCAGGATAGCCTTCATTTCTTCACGAGTAAGAGTCTCGTGGTTCAGCAGCTTTTGTAGAATTTCTTTCATCTTTTATCTTTTATCTTTATTTTTATTTTTATGTGTGAACTCGTAACTAATGCCTGGTAATGAAATTACTGATAATCTTCTTTCCATCTGGCGTGAGGACGCTTTCTGGGTGGAACTGTATGCCGTGAATGTCGTACTGCCTGTGGCGAAGCGCCATCACTTGTCCTTCATCGCTCAGGGCAGTAATCTCGAGGCACTCGGGAAACCCCTCGCTCGCCACCACCCACGAGTGGTAGCGCCCTATGGTGATGTCTTTCTCCAACCCCTGAAAGATGTAATCATCTGCCACAATGTGGCAAGGGGTAGCCACACCATGAAATACTTCAGGCAGGTTCACCAATGAGCCTCCAAATACCTCGCCTATGGCCTGATGCCCCAGACACACCCCCATGATAGGTTTCTTGCCAGCATAGGTGCGTATGACGTCGAGCAGCAAACCAGCCTCGGAGGGAATACCAGGACCAGGAGAGAGGATAATCTTGTCAAACGTCTCCAGGTCTTTCAGTTCAAACCTGTCATTGCGCAGCACCGTAACTTCGGCACCCAGTTCCTTTACCACGTGACTCAGGTTGTAGGTAAAGGAGTCGTAGTTATCTATTATTACTATCTTCATAATCGTGAAGTCTTTTTTTATCCGTTAAAAAAATCTCTAATCTCACAGCTTTTCTGCCTGCCTGATAGCCATGCGGAGGGCACCAAGTTTATTGTTTACCTCTTGCAGTTCGTATTCCTCGTTGCTCCTTGCCACTATGCCGCCTCCAGCCTGAAACCACAATTCATTATTTCGGCTAACAAAAGTGCGTATGGTGATGGCTTGGTTCAGTGTGCCGTCCAGTCCTATCATGCCTATGCAGCCGCCATAGGCACCTCTGTTGTGTGGTTCATATTCGCTTATGAGTTGCATAGCCCTCACCTTTGGCGCACCACTCAGTGTGCCAGCAGGGAAGGTGTCTATAAACGCCTTGATGGGGTCGGCACCCTCGTTCAGTTCTCCGCTTACCCTGCTCACAAGGTGTATGACGTGAGAGTAATACTGCAGGTCCTTGTAATACTCCACCCTTACGTCGTGACAATTCCTCGAAAGGTCGTTTCGGGCCAGGTCCACGAGCATCACGTGCTCGGCATTCTCCTTGGGGTCGTTGCGCAGGAATTCAGCCCCCCTCCTGTCAGCCTCAGCGTCGCCAGTGCGCCTGGTAGTGCCGGCTATGGGGTCTATGTACGCTCTGAATTTCTTTCCGTCAGCCGTTCTCTCTATGCGGCAGTGAGTCTCGGGCGACGAGCCGAAAATGCGGAAACCGCCAAAATCGAAGTAGAAGAGGTAAGGCGAAGGGTTGATGCTCCTCAGGGTGCGATAGAGCTTGAAGTCGTCGCCCTCGTAACGTTGTATGAACCTGCGCGAAAGAACAATCTGGAACACATCGCCCCTCTTGCAGTGCTCTATGCCTCGACGTATGTTAGCCTTGTGCTCCTCATCCGTCAGGGTACTGCTTACCTCGCCCACTGCGCGAAAGCCATACTCCCTGATGCCAGCCTTGTTCATAGCCTGCATGACGGGCTCTATGGCGTCAGCCTCAAGGCTCACCACCCTCAGCGTGCTGTTGTGGTGGTCAAACACTATCACCACCTTATATAATATATACAACACGTCAGGAGCATCGTCCTTAGCCTGCGTCTCGTCCTTCACAGCTATATCCTCAAAATAGCGCACAGCATTGAAGCTGGTGTAGCCAAAGAGCCCGCATACGTCCTTGTCGTCGCCCTCCACCTCTATGCAGTCCGTAAGGGCATGAACAGCCTCAGCCACCCCATACTCTGGGGTAATCTCGTGGCTCTCCCTGTTGCCGTCGGGATAGGAGATGGTAGCCATACCATGTCCCACAGCCACACTTGCCATAGGCTCTACACCTATAAAAGAACGTGAGTTGGCAGCCTCGTGGTAGTCGGCACACTCCATCAGCGCACTCTGGGCATACATATCCCTCAGCCTCATATACACCCCCACAGGTGTGTACATATCAGCGAGGATAGTCTTTGAATATGTCTTGTACTTATACATCTTTAATCTTTAATGTTTAATGTTTACCGTTTACGGTTTAATGATTTTCCTTTAGATTTTCTTTGGATTTTTGAGCCGTAGGCGAAATCTTAATAAAACCGTCCTGATTATTTTAGAGTAGATTTTCTTTAGATTTTTAAATCTTGTCTGAGATTATCCGTACATATCCGCACAATACGCGTGGTTAAAATCTTGTCTAAAATCTCGAGAAAATCGTAAAGAAAATAACAAGAAGGCTTTTTCATTCATTTCGCATCTTCGATGCTCAAAAATCTATCAAAAATTCATGTTAAAATCTTTAATCTATAATCTATAATTTATATCTGAGATAAGTCTCAATATCCTTGTCGCCCCTTCCGCTTACGGTGAGCACCACCACGTCTGAGGGCTTGAACGTAAGTTTCTCCAGGGCAGCAATAGCGTGAGCCGACTCCAGAGCAGGGATGATGCCCTCCGTGCGAGTCAGTTCGAAGCCAGCACGTATAGCCTCGTCGTCGTTGATGGACAGTACCTCTGTCCTGCCCAGCTTAGCCATATTGCAGTGCATGGGTCCCACACCTGGATAGTCCAGACCAGCCGATACGGAGAAAGCCTCCTGTATCTGTCCGTCCTCGTTCTGCATCACCAGCATCTTCGCACCATGCAGTATGCCAGTAGTGCCACGATGTATCGTAGCAGCAGTGTGGTCAGTCATGTAGCCCTCGCCACCAGCCTCAGCCAGCACTATCTTAACCCTTATGTCGTCTATGTAGTGGAAGATGGTGCCAGCAGCATTGCTGCCTCCGCCGATGCAGGCGATGAGGTAGTCGGGATAGTTGCGAGCCTCCTTCTCCTGCAACTGCCATTTTATCTCCTCGCTGATGACGCTCTGCAGTCTTGCCACAAGGTCAGGGTAGGGGTGAGGGCCCATAGTAGAGCCTACAAGGTAATATGTGTCCTTAGGATGACAACACCAGTCCCTTATGGCGGCAGAGCAGGCATCAGAGAGCGTCATGTTGCCTGTGCGAACGGGGTTTACCTGTGCTCCGAGCATCTTCATGCGCTCTACGTTCACTCGCTGGCGCTCTACGTCGGTAGCTCCCATAAACACCTCGCACTTCATGTTCATCAGGGCGCACACTGTGGCAGTAGCAACACCATGCTGCCCAGCCCCCGTCTCGCATATTATGCGCTCCTTGCCCATCTTTTTGGCAAGCAGAATCTGTCCGATAGTGTTGTTTATCTTGTGGGCACCAGTGTGGTTGAGGTCCTCTCGCTTGAGGTAAATCTTGCAACCATACTTCTCGCTCAGCCTCTTGGCAAGATACAGCGGAGAAGGTCTGCCTACATAGTCCTTCAGCAGAGCGTGGTACTCCTTTTTGAACTCCTCCGACTCGATAACGGGCTTGTAAGCCTCCTGCAACTCGTGCACACACTTGTAGAGAACTTCTGGCACGTAAGCACCACCAAACTCTCCGTAAAATCCATTTTCGTCAATCTGATACATATTCTTTATACTTTATACCTTATACCTTATACTTTATACTTTATTCTTTATACCTTATACCTTATTCTTTATACTTTATACTTTATTCTTAATTCCTCATGTCCTGAGCAATGAAAACTTATAACTTGTAACAAAGAAAAGAGGCTTGCCGTAAGAACGACAAGCCTCTTTTTCTGTATTCCTGTTTTTGCTTTAACTTATAGGTACGCGGCTATCTTCTCACGATGTTTGAAATCTTGAGTCATGCCACCACCAAAAGTTTGCATTCATTTTCATATCCTGTTTTTATGAAATTTCTGTTATGATTGGTGCAAAAGTACAAATATTCTCCGAAACCGCCAAATTTTTTTCTCAGTTTTTTACTATTTTTCTTTTTCCTGGTGCTTTGCTTTTAAGTGCCCTTACATAGCTACAAAGTGCAGGAGCATAGCTTTTAACTAACAAAATAGGTTGAATTGCAGAACAAACTAGCCTAGTTTGTTGAACAAAGTAGGTTAGTTTGATAAACAAAGTAGGTTAGTTTGTTGAACAAAGTAGGCTAGTTTGTTATTTAGAAGCAGTGCAAGGGGAGTTTGGAAGGCAGTAATTTAGGGCAGAAGCGCAGCATTTAAGGCATAGGCGTAATTTATAAGGTGGTGGTATGGCCTTGTTTAGTGAGAGTATGGTTTTATAAGGCAGGAGTATTGTGAAAATAGAGTTGAGAGTTCTTACGCTCCGCAGGTGCTCTTCGAGCAAAGCTCTCAGGCGCTTTCGCGGAACTCGCTCTGGCAAGCGTAGCACCAGAGGTGCGTCCGATTCTTCGCAAGCTCAGGCGAACAAGTTCGGAGTCCAGGCGAGCGAAGCTCGGAGTAGGGAGGTTTGGAGGGTAGGAAAGGAGATCAAAATTATGGCAGTAATTGTAGATGTTTATCAGGACAAGCGTAAGACTAGCAACAACCTCTGGTATGGACGTGCATGGCACCCAGGTATTCTCGACACTCGCGCACTCGCAAAGCGCATAGAGCAGAACGTGTCAGTGAAGGAGTCAGACGTATATGCAGTGCTCATAGAGCTTGCTAACGTGATGACTTACGAGATTCAGAACGGCAACAAGTGTAAGCTCGACCGCTTCGACAACTTCGGAGGATAATCCACCCTCCGTTCGTTATACATACGACAAGCCCTGACTCATATCCGAGTCAGGGCTTTTATTTGCTATTACTCCCTCGTTATTATTATTCTTTCTTCTTTGGCAATAGATAATTTAGCATACTCGCCCTCAGTTGGGCAGAAATTTTCTCAGGAACGGGATGGGTTGGCGGGAACACACTGTAGCAGACGGGATGGAAATGTGAACCAGTTTCGCCAAGAGTGTAAACCAGATAGCAGTCGTTACTTTCATCGAGGAAATGACTTGGATGTTCACATTCTTCGAGATTCTCTTCCATTTGTTGGTAAGTGTCTGTAGTGAGAGGCAGGGCACCCACTATGCCCAGGTCAGAATATTTCCCGTCAACTGCCTCCACGATGTCACCTACTTTGAAGCGGATGTCCTCTTGCTTGCGACCATGGTACAATCCCAACTCATCTAAAGCGACAAAGTCATTGAGTTTCCCATCAGCATTAAAAGAGAAACATTTCTGGTGCCGTTCGTTCCAGTAGAATGAACTTCCCCTATTATGGACAAACTGCTCAAGCAGAAAGAACCCGAAACAATCATCATAGTAATTCTTACATACCTTCTTATAAAATTCGATAGTCGAATGCATGGATTCCTCAGCATGTTCCTTTGTGTCGAAGAAACCTAATCGTTGCTGACAGATTCGCCGGCGAGGGTATCGATGTCCCTCGATGCGAATCTGTAGCAGTTCGTAAATAGGGAACGACCTGATTAAATCTTTTCCCAATTCTCTCTTTGTCATTGGAATTTACGTCTTAGAATGGCAAATCAGGGTCATCAATCATATTACTTTTTCGAAAGTCTGATAAAAGAGCAATAAGGTGTTCACAAACCAATCGACCAGTTCATCGTCCGATTTTTCTAATGTGTCAGAGACTGACCATGCCCATTTCTCTTTCCTCTTTACTCCTTGATTCATTTTCAAGTTGGGAATCCTTGAGATTATGTCATTGTCAGCAATGAATCGGTTTAACTCGTCCCTTACTATTTCGCCCTGATAGGTCTCAATGGAAACTGTAGTAGTACCATACCTGACGCTATAGCCTAAGACGTACGAGAATACTTTGTTTGCCTTCGACATAAAATATATATACGGACGACCTTGAGGGTTAGTAATCTTTACATCCAAATCAAGTTTCTCAATTACCTTTCCCCACAATTGGTCGCACCATTCTGTTTTTGCATCAGCAGGCATAGCACCATTATCATCAATATTTGGTGTGGTTTCCTCTTCGTCTGCATTGTTCTTCTGAATGAGCTCCATGAGATAGTCAAACTCTTCCTGTTTGTAGTATTCCAGTATCAGATTCCGCTCAAACTTGGCAACAGCATTCAGAACCTGACTTCTGCATACACCATATACGAACTCGCGCCCAGCCTTGATTTCATATTTCTCCAAAGCGCGGTTATGCATCTTCGAACACTCCAACTGATATAAATCTTCAGCCAATATGCTTCTTAGCACATCATCGTTATTACCTTCCTTAAATGGATATTCAAATACGTCAAAAAGTTGGCAAACCTCAGGAATGCCCGTATGTGTCTCCGCTTTTATACGGTTCATGGCACAGTCCCATTTATCTATTTTATCGTCTGTTTCTGATGTCTGTCCAATCTTCAGCCAGCCCCCTTCCTGCTGTGCCATCTCGTCATTGGCAAAATATTTTGCAGCAAGCCTCTTAGGACCAAATACATAGATAATTGTTCTTTTCATCGTTCAAATTCTTTAGGACTTGTTATTAGGATTTAGTTTAGCTTTTAGAATAATTTCTAAGTCATTTTTCATTGCATCTACGATACTACGAACCTTAACGTTTGTATCAATTTTCTGAGACTTATAAAGAAATCCGCCTTTGTAGTGGCATTGTGTTGAATCTGGCTTAGATTTATGATCAGGCAGACCACCAAACTTGAATTCGATGAAATTCCGAAGCCATTCAGATAGGGAGGTACTATTATGAACGATGTTTTGTTTTTCTATTCCATGACAATAACGGTTGCCTTGTATTTGCAACACAAGACAGCAGTCGTTTGACACTTTCACCTTTGCCTCTATAAACCCAATAGCATGAGACATACCGCTATTGATGAAAACCTGACTATAGGGTGCAGCTTCTGGACATCCGTAATAGCACAATATCTCATCTGCGTCAATCCTACGTTTCAATATCACGTCGAAATCACTCATGCCCAGCACTATGCTCTCTTCCTCATCATTAGGCTTGACCACATTCTCCAGCCTATTTGCTAATATGGTAGCAATCTGAGCATATCGCACCTTTTCATAGATATCATTCAGTCTCAGTTCAGCCAAACCCTCTTCTTGTGCTAAGAAAGTATCATCTTCCTCGACCTTCCATCCTTCAGCCAATTTGCTGAGTTCTCTCACATATGCGCAATAGTCGCTAATGTATATATGATGCTCTTTACGGATATCAGCAGTGCAATATTTGCTGATTACATCTGCCAATTCATCGTAATGATGAAGTTGCCAACATGTGTTTTCGTCTAAATACTTGCTTCCAGGGAAATTTTTTACCAATGAGAGTACAGCATAGGAGCACCCCTGATTGTAGCCCTCAAACACCTTCTCATATCGTTTCAGTTGCATTCGCTCAGGCAAGCTTTTCACCTTATTTTCCAGAATGATGAATGCACACTCTTTCTTAACAGATTCGCCATTGCGCATCTTTCCTGTATCTTTCAGGTAGGTTACGCACAAATCCAAATGCTTATACTCACGTTTAACTTCCCAGCCTTCTGGCCAAGTGGCATTTATATTAAGTAGCCTTGTCATTGTCTGCTGAAAAGCATCACGATAGTTCACGCCTAACCAATAGAGGAAATTGCTGTGAAACAATTCCTTTGACCCACCAGACAAATATAACATTGGCGATTCCATGAGTCCTTTTACCTTGGACTTTGCATTTTCTTTTAATTTCATATTATCTACAAATTCTTTTAATGATTTTATTTCTTTAGGGGTTGCTCTCATAACTATGGCTGTTATTTGTTATGTAACTATTGATGTCGGAATATGTAATTTCAAAGTTATCGGTTACATTTATCTGCCCATATTTTAACATGAGAAGCAGTTGTTCTTTGTTAATGCCACGTTCTTTAAGGTTTGGACCAAGTACAATCCGTTCAAGCACAAGTGGAAATCTGCTGTCAACCTTTGTAATAGGGAATCTGACTATTGGGGCAATAATCCCATTTGATGTATTATAAATCCATTTCCCGTTTGTTGCGTCAAGCAGGCTTCCGTCATTCATTTCGTACAGCAGCCGCACTTCTTCTTCCACCGCATATTCTGAAGGTTTAAAGAAATGCAGCCAGCTGTTCAGGTTGCGAATTTCAAAATTCCTCCCGCATACGCCCTTACCCATCTTGCTTGAGAGATAGGACAATTCAGCATGAGCTTCATTCTTAGCATAACTGACCTTGGCTAAAAAGAAATGCTCAGGCAGTTCATCGTCAACCATATACCATAAACTAACACCTTTAGAATCATCTCCATATAGCCTCCACATATTGAGGTCGTCTTTCTTGCTCATCCTGCTTCCAGAAAGAATAAAACTGAATGTATCAGCATTTGAAGATGACGTTCTGGCTTGAAGTCTGCTAATAACATTTGACTGAGGCATGGCTTCGCTGATAAACTTTTGGGCATAATCGTTTTCCGTCTTGTCGTTCATGCATACCGTACTGCACATGCTCTGCTGTCTCTCAGACAATGTACGGAACAAAGAAGCAAGGCTGGTATAGCGACATAACCTCTTCGGTGTTCCTGAAGTGCTACCAAGTAACGAGCAGAAGAACAGGCGTTCGTATTGAGGAGTGAGCATGAAATAGGTTCCATGATCCTCAATGACGTCTGAAAGTTTCTTTTCCTCTCTTACTCTGGACATAAATGTCTGCATCCTTCCCCTTATCAGCGACGAATACGTCTTCTCGAAAAAGTCAGCAACATCCTCTATTGTCATGGGTATGCTTGAGGTTGAGTGATATCCCTCTAATTTTTCCAACAGGCAATCTGTATCACATTCGAAGGAAGACTTCATGTTGTTTCTCGTATAAACCTTGCACGACAAACTGGTAGGAATAAACGCATCAGTGTCTCTAAGCACAACATAAAAGGAAGCCGTCCCCATCTTTTCTTCACGGATACCCATTGCCTTCCTGCTCATCCTGCCTGTTTCGTCAAACTTGAAATAAGCATATTCCAATCCGTCACACAACAAGACAAAATCAGACTCACAACAGATGTGGTCGCAATACCTTCTTATCTCGTACTGGTTTTCTTGACCGCTTACGGACTCCTGTAAGATTCTTTCTACTTCATTGATATGCATGGTAATTAGTATTTCATTCCAAATGCAAATATAGTAACTATTCTCAAAAAATTCAAATAATTGGCACAAAAAACAAAAAATCCTCAAAATTTATTATACCCATTAGCACAAAATTCTCAAAATCCCACTAATCTCCACTCCTTTCAAGCTATTTTCGTTTAAACCATGAGAAACCACCTGAGGTCAATGGGCACTTCTTGTGCTGATTTTCTTACCCGTCTTGTCATAAACCTTAATCCAGTCTCCATCCTGAGTAGTGAACGTATTACCAGAAACTCCGATCACTTCGCCAAGAGCCTGTTTTGACATAGTATTGATTTTCTTGCCTGTTACATCATAGGTCTTCACCCATGCACCATCTACAGCGACAAAGAAATCAGTTCCCCAGCCCACCACTTTGCCAACAGCCTGTTTCGACATCGTGTTGACCTTCTTTCCACTCTCGTCATACACATGATACCAAGCTCCGTCAGGCTTGATGTATGATATCTGCTTTTGCTGCGCATACATTCCAATAGCCACGATTGTTAGCAATATAAAAGTAATAATCGATTTTTTCATTTATTCTGCATTCAAGAATTTATTAACCATCAGTTGTGTCTCTGTTTTATAACTATGAGGGAACCGTTTGTCGATTGTATTAATTATGTGTTGAATATAAGATAGAGTATGCTCTAATTCAGGAACTGAAGTGTACTCGTCGTCCTTGTGAGGAAGATGGTAGCCTGCTGGTATATTGGCACAACTCACACCGATGCCGTTAAGTGTCAGAGCAAAGATATCGCTACCTTTACCATCAGTAATTGTGTAACCATTAGCTTCAATTTGTAAGGTCTCAATAAAATCATTACTTGCACAAGGTATGCCCTTGAGATTGGTATGTATATCTTCCCCTCCCTTGCAGTCGGGTTCCAGCACATAGAGGCTATCTGCAAAGAACGGCATTTCTGCCTGCTGGAGCTGTAATGGCATTTAAGGACAAGGTGGCTCAGGCACAGAAGGGCTTGGAAGAGGGCACTGTACCAGGTAATGACTTCCTCGGCTGGCTGCACCTGCCATCAAGCATTACCCCAGCCATCATCGAGGAAGTTACGTCCCCATCTTTTCTTCACGGATACCCATAGCCTTCCTGCTCATCCTGCCCGTTTCACCATTGGCGAAATACTTAGCAGCAAGCCTCTTGGGACCAAAAACATAAATGATAGTTCTTTTCATTGTCTATTATTTTATTGTTTAGATTCGGAAATTATGCAAACATACTATTTATTATGACCTTGCTTTTTCTTTTGATTTCATATTGTCTACAAATTCTTTTAATGATTTTATATCTTTAGGAGTTGCTCTCATAATTATGACTTAGTTTAGGGAAATCTATGTTTCACCTATATTTCAGTAAATTCTCAAAGTCTCATTATCATCCAACAATTCTTTTATATCAGAACTTACAGGATCTTGACTCTTTATTGCGTCACTCCAAAGTTGCTCAGAGACAATACCCTTGTTAACTATGTTTCTTACAGTGTTTAACGTATCGTGAAACTCCCAATAACCATTTGAATATACATAGAAAACTTCCCCTCCATGCAAATCCTCCGTTATTTTGTTTATATTCTCTAGCCCTGTAATTGAGGAGTCTTTTATAAGAGAATCGAAGGAGATTTTGGATAAAGTATCAAGCGTTGTTTCTAATACCTCATATTCTTCTTCTTCTTCTGCTTGCCTTTCACCTCTTTGGGCTATACAATTTGCTAAATCCTTGCATTGATTATCCAGCAATCTGTATATAGAATTAGAGAAAGCATATAATGAGCGAAGATGGATATGGTTTAATAGAACACTTAGAGCTTTTTTATCTTGCAAATCTGCATATTGGGTAGGTAGTTGCTTCCTACATTCTGGCAGAAGTTCAACGACACGTTTTTGTACTTCAGATAGCTTCTTCACGCATTTTGTAGCCCGCTTCCATAATTCAGACTGTTCTTCTTCCATAATTTCTCTTCGAGTGTGGGGACCGTAAAGTTTTTGGGGAGAAATGTTTAATTTTGGTGTCATAATTCGATTAATGTTAAATTAGATATATAATATAGTAACTTTTCTCAAAAAATTCAATGATTAGGTCATATTTTTTTTCTTGACATTATAAAAGCAATGCTAATATGAGAATTGAAAAGAGGAAAATAGCCCAAATCACACCAAGTGAGGTGGCACATCCATCCCATAGAATTTTAAAGATGGCTGCTCCCCCTTTAATCATCCATCCAAGTGCACTACCTCCAATAAAGGCAAAAAATAGTAGTATTATGATGAGGAGTATTGTTATTATAACCATATGGCATTTAATTCTAAATTAGACTTATGATATTTTTTGTTTGAAAATTGTAATAATCATCTAAAGAAGACTCCTTATGCAATTTTTGTAATTCTTCTTGCAAAAATGGAGATATAAGAGTCTTTGGTGTAATTCTGTTAAAATAGGCTTCACAATTAGTAATAATTATGTCAGTTGGATATTCTCTTCCCTGTAATTTATAACCCCCAACATAATTATCAAACAAATATAGATGTTCTGGATAAATAAAAGTGCTTTTTGTGCTGTCATTATATGCAGGACAATGTTTGTCAAATTCAAAAGTGCGAATGTCTTCAATAAACCAATGCTGTATTCCCTGACAATCTGTATGACAATGCGTATTAGGCATTAGTACCAACTTATCTTTCAATTTTGATAGTTTTTTTATGGCATTCAATGAACGAGTAAAGGGATAAAACAATACGCAATAATCATAGTAATCGAAGTTTTTTGTACTTATACCCTTACAAAGTCGTTGAACTATGCTAGAAATAACCAATAGTTTAGAATTATATTCCTTTATTATCTTAGCATTCTCATCATTGGCAATAATAAAACCACAGGCTCCTAAGTTCGTGTAATAATCCAGAAAATCCTTAGAGATGATATTCTTCCTATCTTGCCACAATACAACAAATCTCAATTTATTAGCCTTAATCAAATTAAGATGATATTCATATTCTTCACGTGTTTGTGGCATATACGAAAAGTTTTTTTTATTACTTTGAAGATAAGTTCTTGTATTCATTAAATCTTCGCTATAAGGTGGAAGAAACAAGAAATTAACATAAGGCAAATAATGTTTGTAATAAGGAATAATCTCCTCATCAAAACTATAAGGCACTTCAAATTTATTTTTTACTATTTCTAGACTCAAAGGCTCTTCTAATACCATTTTGTCATTACATATATCAAGTATATCTTTAGTTAGTTTTTGAGCGTAATTAGTAAGAGAACTTCTTACAACTTCCGCATTTTTGTAGTAAACAATGTATGAATATGAATATAAATAAATAACTGGTATGCCTAAAAGGTTTCCTATCTCCTTGACAAGAGGCAATGCCGTTACCATTATCTTAATTCGGTGTCTATTTTTTATTACTTCATCTATCTGAATTAATTCCCTAAAATCATAGGTACCTTTAATAAGTGATTCCCTTTTTGAACCACAACAAATAGCACTATCAACATGCTCGCCCAAGTTTTGAACAACTTCTTCTAGCTGGGACTTCAGAAATAGTTCCCTTTCATTTAGGTAGTAGCAAAAAAGAATTAAGTTTCCTTTTTTTGACAATTGTCTGTCTATTTCATTCTCTTCTCTAACAAATCCCAAGTATGGACTATATGACTTTTTATATTTTATGTTCAATCGTTCACATATCTTTTTACAAAGAATTTGAAAAGGAGCATAGTCTGGTAAATCTATAACTGTCACGACATCCCCTTCCTTCTTGTTCGGATTTCCTATAATAACATTTGCTACACCCCTAAGATATATTGTAATAACATCAGTATGAACTACATTAAATCTTTCAGAGGTTATGCATAGGACCGAAGCTAATGCCGCAGCTTTAATATCATCAAAGCCTGAATATGTTTTTTTTAGATAGATCCAGTTTTTCATATTTATATCATCTGAAATTTCCTTCTTGGTGAAATGAGTTTAATATGTGTGCCAGGCAACCTCCTGAACATATTTCATCCTCATAATTCCTACAGGTATCACATCCCGGATAAAGTCCTCTTACTTCATTCCTATACTCTGTTTGTTTGTCAGCAAAATAGTTATATAAATCTTCATAATTCTGAAAGTCCTTCAACGATTTCCTATTTAGATTGGAAAGTGGAAAACATGACCAACACATTAGGTCTGGACCAATATCTATTGTCGGTCCACAGTCAAAAAGAAGACCTTTTTTCGTGTATTTATAAAGTTTTCCAAGTTCGTCATCTGTAAACATACATATAGGGAATCCGCAATCGAGTCCAGGATATATATGTAAATCATACATTTTTTTAAGACTTGACATTAGAGTCTTCTTCGCTTCCTTAAAATCTTTTGGATGAATGAATTGATTGTCTGCTCCAGGAATAGGATTTGCTATTCCAAATCGAACATGGCGTCGAAGACCATATTTCAAAATATACTCAATGAGAAAATCTATATTGTAGTCTAACCTATATATATTGAAACTAAGTGAACATAAATCAGGCAATGAAGAAAGAAACGTATGTACTTTTTCAAGTTCCTTCTTAGGAGACAAACGTGGTTCATTCACGTTTACGACAAAAGTCAATTTACTTTTACCCAATTGTGAAATAGAGTTTATTTTATTCACGAAATGGTCAAATTTCTTCGAGGGCATTATTCCACTGGTGAAAATGCATATATCGAACTCACGCTCAATTTTCAAATATTCTATCAATTCCGCTGCTTGAGGATGTATTAATGGCTCACCTCCAAGTAATGAAATATGTTTTATCCCAGATTTTTCAAGAAAATCAATGACATAGACGAAATTCTCTTTAGTTATCGCACTATGATCTTCTACACCATCCATATATTGCTTTGCGAAACAATAGGGACAGTGTCTTACGCATGCTTCTGTTAAGAGTAAGTTAGCCATTGTATTCTATTCTATTTAGCGGTTCGAAACCTTTCTATAAATATGGAGTTCTTAAATAATTGTTTGTTTAAAGTCTTGTATACACAATAGTCGTCTCTCTTTGTTTCCTCAAAACATAGACGATGTTGTAATTTGTCTGCTCTGATGTTATTTATACCACATGTTGTTGATATCATAGTCTTAAATGCTAGTATAAAATCAAAAAGAAAAATAAGAGAGCGAAAGATTTCCCTATAGTATTTTGGATCATGGTCCCATGTTCCCCCATGGAATATAACATTACAGGGGTTGTTAATATTTTCTTCAAAATATATCATACCATGTGAATAATTTAGGCTTATATCGCACCAAATTAATATAATGACATTAGAGCAAGTTGACAAGTCTTTCAAATCTTCTTCTGTTGTGTCATTGAAGATTTTCCTCCAGTCATCATTCTCGTATTTATTTACAATTTTGTCTTTAGATGGATTGTATAGTTTAAGGTACATACAACCAACCTCCATTATGAGATTCTCAGCGAAATACTCCAAGAATTTACGTCTAAGACAAAAGTCATTTTTATCAATATTCATAGCACGGGAAGACAATTCTGAAGACAATCGACCATTGCTTCACTCATAGGCACATTACACTCATCTTCAATCCATCCCCACTGTCCATTCGGATTACATTCCAAAAACACATATTCATCATCAGGGGTAACGATAAAATCGAAGCAACCAAAATTCAGATTCAGTTTGTTGAGATACTGCTTACAAAATCTCTCAAGTTCCGAAGGAGTTTCTATGATTTCATGTTTCAATCCATAATCATAACCTAATCGCCAGTCAACCGACCCTGTTTCTGGAGTGAGCAATTGTGAATCAAGTTTGCATGTAAACACATACGGCCCCATGACTGTAATTCGCAATTCATATTTCTTTTCTATATATTGCTGTGCAAACACAACTGTTTGCCTAAAAGCTGCTTCTGGCTGTTCTTTTAACAGTTGAGATTCAACCTTTTGGGTACATAAGTCATACACTTTTCCATCTTCAGCTTTCATCCAATGGTCGCGCAAGCATTTCAGACTTATATCTTCATATTTTTGAGAGAACTTAACTATTTCGTCTTTGCTATTAGACAAACATGTGGGGGCTATTTTCATTCCCAGTTCAACAGCAATCTTAGATTGGAGTATTTTTGAATTTGCCCTCTTGTCATAGAAATGATTTCCTATAGAGTACAGATCTGACAGATAATGCATCAAATATATGAAAAACTGTTTCGCTTCCAATGCGTTGTGCCTATCCACCTCTTCATTAATAGTATATGGAAAATCTTTAGGGAAATCTGGTTTTCGATACCATACCGACTTTATTTCATGTCCCCAGATTGTTTGATTTGTTGCTAAATTCTTAATGTAAAAATCCGGCGATTGTCCATTATAGTGGAACCAAGCGAAAGAATAGTCGATCATCAAAGCCTCAGTATTCAATCTAAAGAAGGGTATATTTCTTTCCTTCAAAAGATTGATTACTGAGGTTGGGTGAACATCACTTTTATCTGTTAGAATCAGTATTTTCTCCATAAAAAAGTGAGCGACTTAAAAGACTTAATCATCAGTCCATCTTTCTGCGTCATTATGCTCCCAATACCCTCCATTTTGTTTTTCCTTTGTCCTTTTGTACCCATCGTTACTTCTTGAAGGTCTGGACTTCCCCCCACCCATATAAATTGTTATTTGACTTTGAGGATCATAAATTAATCCAATTTCTTCTGACTTTACAACTTCAGGTGTTTTTGGACTCATAAAGTTCGTAATCAAAGGATTCACATTCGTTACCTGTCTCATAATTTTAATTACTTATATACCGCTTACTCTTTTAAGGATTTTCGGCTTCCTCCTCTTATGTATTCTAATATTTCAGTTATAGCTTCAAAAATGCTTTTTTATTTCGTGTCTAAATTAGATTAATAATATTGTCAAGGTCAGCTTGAGGAGGAAAATTATTTCGTGACGTTGGCCCCCATATGCTAATAAATTTAACATCAGGTATATTGTTAATTTGAAAATTCATATATTTGCCCTTCCCAATCGTCCCCACTTGTCCAGTGCAACACTGTATTCCTATAATATTTAGTTCCTTGAGAAGTTTAGTGGTAGTATTTGCACTCATTCTTAGGATTACAACAGAATTCAATTTATGATTAGCAATTCTTTTAGATTCGTTTGCAGCAAAACAAATTGAATTGTCATATACTTTCTGAATATTAAGCTTTAAGTACTTCCAGTAATTTGCGTTTATAGATGGTGTGCGCCACGGTATGAGTTCAATACTAAGGTGTTCTCTTAAACATGGATACCCCTTTTTTATTCCCAATCGTTGTAGTGCTCCTAAGATTGGATAGGCCCTGTTTTTCCATTGCCACTGGTCGTTAATATAAAGTGCTCCGCTATTTACAACGTCATTTGCATAAGATTTTTTGTAGGGAACAATACCTTTCATTTGACCTTGATAGCCTTTGCCCGGATTGAAATTAATAACTACGGAATGTAGAACATGGTTTCCATCATTGCCCCACCATGGTTCAGGAATGTATCTAGACGAAAGATTATTACCACAACCATATAAAGGTATGCTATCAGGGTCTTTCCAACCATTAATAGCATTTGAGTTTCCAGTATTCCATTTAGAAATAAAATTCTCCCAATACAAATAGTTCATGATTGTTCTTTTTAGTTATTAGTATTCCCAATTTTAGGTACAAAGAGTGTGAGCCTTCTCTACATTCTCTGTCAGAAGGTTCTGGAATACCCGTAGTAAAAAGAATGAAAATCAGCCCACACCTGTAGAGATATGTGGGCTGCCCCCACGTAGAGGGGACTGCGTTACTATCCATACAGATTGTGAGGCATTTTCGCTTCTTCCCTTACTACAGTGAATTTTCCAGATTTACTGACGGGTTAAAGCTTAAGTGCTCTCCTCGATGTCGTGATCTCTTACGAAACCACGCCACAAAAGTAAACATTTTTTTTGAAACACCAAACATTGTGAGCTGATTTTTTTATTTTGCACAAAATTAAGGACAGAAAAAGAAACGTGCAAGTCCTTTTCTGTCCTTTTGCTTTCTTATAATAAAAAGGTTGTTTGACTACCTTACAATCCCTCGTGCCACAGGAGTTTGAAGAAGTCAAGCACATAGATGCATTCTATATTGTCTGTGCGACGATTGCCATAATTTTTCAATTCCTCTGCTGGAGATTTTCAATCATTTTCCGTGGCAAAATTAAGAATTATTTTTTAATCTTCAAAATAAATGAGAGGAAAAAATACTGAATAAATTTTGCTCCATTTTAACCTCCTAACCTCCCTTGTTACCCTCTCAGCCCAGCGCTTGTGGGGCTTGACGATAGGGAGGTCTATTCTTCAGACCTCCCTAAGAGGTCTAAGGGAGGTTTTAGGGAGGTGTAAGCACCCCTACCTCCCTATGCTCGGCCCAGTAACCATGCGGGATGAGAGGGAATTAGGGAGGTTACTCACGAAAAAAAACTTTTTTCGTGAAAGTAAAAATTAAAAAGTAATGATTTTTCTGATGAAAAGGTAAAAGTAATGCTTTTAGCTGTAGAAGTAATGCTTTTAGTTGCAGAAGTAATGCTTCTGCATGCAGAGGTAATGCTTCTGCAACCTGAAAAAATAGGCACTGCCCTGAAATGGGGCGGTGCCTATTGTCGTTTTAGTTGGAAATGGAGAGTTTGAACTTTGCAAATTTCTCTGCGGCTTTGGTAGTTAGAATGATTCTTTTATGACTTTGAGGCTTATCTCCTGATAGCGTTTTTTCTGTTCAGGGGTCATCTCGTCTTCATTGAGTTCTTTCTCCAGTTCTTTGCATTCGTCGGCAATACCTGAAAACTCTGCCGTTTTCTCCAAATCGCCGTTTTTTATTGCTTTGTTTGCTTCGATGCACTTGTCGGCAAGGTCTTCATACTTGTCGAGTGCTCTGTCGATTTTGTTCTGACATGAAGTGAGTGTCAGACTTGCCATTGCCACGAGGGCTAAAAAGATTTTTTTTCTCATAATTGTTACGTTTTTTTATTGGTTTGAAAAAATGGTGTTACGATTATTTAAGTTTCGCATGTGCTTAACTTCTCAGGAGTTAGAGGGAGTTAAGGAGTCAGGAGTTAAGACATTAGCAGGGCTATCTGCCATTTCTTTTCAACTATCACTCATATAGTGAGATTCTCTGGTATTGTCTTAACTACTGACTACTGACTACTTGAGAAAGTTGAGTATCGTTATACTTCAATCAGTCGAAATACATGAACCACTTGACGAGCTTGCCTTGGGCATTGAAGTAGAAGTCGCCGTATTTCTTGTCGTTGCGCAGGGCATAGCGGTAGTCGGTGCCGAAGGCATTCCACTGTTTGGTCTGGTTGAGCCAGAAGAGTGAATAGACGTCGAGGTTGCCACTCTTGCGTGTGAACTTGAACTTGCTCAGTCCGAGTCCCTTGCACTCATCTTCTACCTGGGCGCGGGATATACCTTTCTTGAGGGTGCCGATGAGTCCTGTACCATCATCCTTGTTAACACACAGAACCCACTTGCCTTCGGTATAGGCAAGCATTGCACATAGGGTGTTGCCTCTACGGGTAATCATGAATCCTGAATTTTCACCCTCGATGGTTGGCGCGACATCTACTTTGCCTGACCATGAAAAGGTTGTTCCGTCTATTTCTTCCGACCTTTCCATTTTGGGTATGTTCAGGGTGATGGTGACGGTTCTGCCCTGTGTGCCGAAGGGGATGATTTCGAGAGTTGCCTTGGTGCCATCTAACGTGGCGGTTGGTTCGCCAGGAGTTCCGCCCTGCATAATAAAAATGGCGTCTAAGGGAGTGGCGACTTTGTAGGCGCCGACGATGGTGCGTCCTCCCTTGGTGTGCTTCTGGGCTTCGAGTATGATGCTTCTTTGTGCAACGGATGCAACGGGAGTGAGCATTGCGAGGGCAATGAACAGGGTGTTGAGTAAATGCTTCATAGTAGTGATGAATTTTTGTTTTAGTTAGACATGTTTATTGATTCTGCTGGCAAAGGTATGGTGAGAAAAAGAAACGTGCAAGTCCTTTTCTGTCCTTTTGAGGATGGGTTTGCAAATTTGCGAAAATATTAGTAACTTCGCAGCATGAAACATGAATTGCTGAAACAAGAGGTGGAGCGCACGATGGGCAGGAGGCTGCTGGTGGCGCATGATTACGAGGAACTGAGCGCGCTGGTGTTCAGGCATACGAAGGAGAACCTGTCGCCCACGACGCTGAAGAGGCTGTGGGGCTACCTGAGCAATGAGAAGGTGGCTACGCGGCGCCACACGCTGGATGTGCTGGCTCGCTTCATAGGTTACAGGGGCTATGATGATTTCTGCTCACATGCTGGGGAACTGGATGAGGTGCAGAGCGGTATATGCACTGAGGAGAGGATAGCGACGGAGGAGATGTCTCGCTGTCAGCGACTGGTGATAACATGGCGTCCTGACAGGCGCATAGTGGTGAAGCACTTAGGTGACAGCATGTTTGAGATACTGGAGGCTGAGAACACGAAGCTGAGTGTGGGCGATACGTTCCGTTGCCGCCTGATGATACAACACGAGCCGCTGATTCTCGATGAACTGAGGCACGAGGGACTGCCTCCCACCACCTATGTGGCAGGACAGAAGAATGGAGTGAGGGTGGTTAAGGATTAGAAGCCTCCCCCGACCCCTCCGAAAGGAGGGGAGATGGGTTAATGGTTAAAGGTTAGTAGGGCAGTTCGTCAATTCGTTTTGACCAGGGTTTGCGGTAGTGCGTTTCGATGTATTGTTTTAGTTCAAGGTCGGGAGTGGCGTTGATTAGGTCCCAGGCTTGTCTGATGCCTGGCAGGGAGATGTAACGCTTGTGGGTTGCGGTGTCGAGCATCTGCTGAAAACCTGTAGCTTTCATCTTGCGGTCGATGATGCTTTTCTGTTGGCGAAGGTATGCCTGACGTTGCTGTATGGCAGACAGCTCAGCCTCTTGCTGGGTGTGGATGCGCTCCACCTGCTGACGTATGGAGTCTGCCTTGGTGTTTATGGAATCGGTCTTGTTTTTCTGAATATTTATCTCCTCTTTATAGGCTTGGCTGACTACGGTAATGGAGTCGCTGAGTGCCTGCACCTGCTGACGGTTGTGGGAGAGCCCTGCGAGGAACAGCATTGCAGCCATAACCACGAGGCAGAGGATGAGAGCCACACGCTGAGGCCACAGAAACCATCGGCGGAGGTGACGCTGAATGAGCGACACATCCGCATAACGCTGGGGCAGAGGGGCGAGACACCTGCTGATGACGGCACGCGAGCGCCAGCCTAAGTTCAGCTGACGGAGTATGCAACCGAGGGCATAGACATCAGACGGTCCTTCAGGTGCCATATAGTTCTCTGTGCCTGCAGGGGCCTTGAGTATGGCGTGGCTGTCGGTATCAGAGAGTCCGAAGTCGATGAGTTTGAGATGCTGCCCATCACTTGTCAGCATCACATTAGAGAGCTTGAGGTCGCGATGCTGTGTCTGTCTGCTGTGCACATAGGCAACAGCCTCGAGAAGCATATCGGCAACGTGCAGACGCTGGCCGAGGGAGGGGTGCTCCTGACTGAGCCACTGCCTGAGGGTGATGCCCTCTATCCATTCCATCACGATGCAGAGACCATAGCCAGCCACCTCTTCGAGTGAGACGACAGTTACCACCATAGGATGCTGCAACTGGCAGGTTATCTCATATTCCTTGCGAAGGAGAGTCTGGTACATGCTGTCATGGCGATAAGGTTCCTTCAGTGCCTTGAGCAACCACCAGCGGCCATAGCGCTTAGCCCTCACCAGCAGACTGTAGCCCTGGGAGGGTAGGAGGGAGAACTCGCTGAACTCAGCCGAGATGCTCATGCCCTGTTCTGTGAAAAATGATTCGCTTGACGACATATATCAGATGAGGGCAAAATTACAACAAATATTTGACATAAACAAATTATGTCGCAAATTATTTGGAGGTTACAAAAAAAACTCGTACTTTTGCAAGGTGATATTTCGTAACGGGAACGTTAACGGGAACAGAGACTTAAGCTAAAACTAAACGATAAAAACAAAACAGAATTATGAAGAACATTTCGTTAGACATCACAAAGGCGCAGCAGTTTCTGCCTGCTGGAGCTGTAATGGCATTTAAGGACAAGGTGGCTCAGGCGCAGAAGGGCTTGGAAGAGGGCACTGTACCAGGTAATGACTTCCTCGGCTGGTTGCACCTGCCATCAAGCATTACCCCAGAGTTTATCAAGGAGGTAAAGGCTGCTGCCGAGGTGCTTCGCCAGAACAGCGAGGTAGTAGTGGTAGCTGGTATCGGTGGCTCATACCTCGGTCCTCGTGCCGTAATAGAGGGCATACAGAACACCTTCGCATGGCTCATTCAGGACAAGAAGAACCCTATCGTGGTCTTTGCAGGCAACAACATAGGCGAGGATTATCTGGCTGAACTCACAGAGTATCTGAAGACCAAGACATTCTCTATTATCAACATATCAAAGAGTGGTACTACCACAGAGACAGCCCTCACCTTCCGTCTGCTCAAGACTCAGCTGGAGCAGCAGGTGGGCAAGGAGAAGGCTAAGAACCTCATCGTAGCCGTAACTGACGCCAAGAAGGGTGCAGCTCGCACTTGTGCCGACAAGGAGGGCTACAAGACATTCGTGATACCTGACGACGTAGGCGGACGTTTCTCTGTGCTCACCCCAGTGGGCCTGCTGCCAATAGCATGTGCTGGTATCGACATAGAGCAGCTCGTGGCTGGTGCTCAGGCTATGGAGAAGGCTTGCGGCATCGACGTACCTTTCGAGGAGAACCCAGCAGCCATCTATGCTGCTACGCGAAACGCTCTCTATCAGGCTGGCAAGAAGATAGAGATACTCATCAACTACCAGCCTAAGCTGCACTACTATGCCGAGTGGTGGAAGCAGCTCTACGGCGAGTCAGAGGGCAAGGACGGCAAGGGTCTCTATCCTGCATCATGCGACTTCACCACCGACCTGCACTCTATGGGTCAGTGGATACAGGAAGGCGAGCGCACCATCTTCGAGACCTGCATCAGCGTGGAGAACCCAGAGAAGAAACTGCTCTTCCCATCAGATGCCGAGAATCTCGACGGACTGAACTTCCTGGCTGGCAAGCGCATCGACGAGGTGAACAAGAACGCAGAGCTGGGCACACGTCTGGCTCACGTAGATGGTGGTGTGCCAAACATCCTCATCTCTATAGAGCGTCTCGATGCCTACAACTACGGTCAGCTCATATACTTCTTCGAGAAGGCTTGCGGCATCTCTGGTCAGCTGCTCGGTGTCAACGCATTCAACCAGCCTGGTGTGGAGGCTTACAAGAAGAATATGTTTGCCCTGCTCGAGAAGCCTGGCTACGAGGCTGAGACAAAGGCAATAAGAGCAAAGCTTAATTCATAGTTCATAATTCATAATTCATAATTTTCGTAGCGTAATCGGACGCAACTTGTTGCTACGCTTGCCTAAGCAAGAAGCGTATCGTAGGTCGTCAGACCGTATCGTAGCAACGAAGTTGCGTTTCGTACGAACGTAGTGAGTAAAAGATGAAATACGCATTAGTAACAGGTGGCTCTCGCGGACTGGGCAGAGCCATCTGCCTTAAATTGGCAGAACAGGGCATTCCTGTAGTGATAAACTATGTGAGCAACCAGCAGGCAGCAGAGGAAGTGAAGGCACTGGTGGGGGCTCAGGGCGTTCAGGCAGAGCTCCTGAAGTTTGATACGGGCAACGTGAAGGAGGTTGATGCAGCCTTGGAGGCATGGGAGGAAGCCCACCCCGAGGACTACATAGCCTACCTCGTAAACAATGCAGGCATCAGGCGAGACAACATGATGTTCATGATGCCAGAGGAGGATTGGCACGCTGTGCTCAATACCTCGCTCGACGGCCTGTACTACGTAACCCGCAAGGTATTGCCAAAGATGATGATGCGCAAGCACGGAGGCAGCATAGTCAATATGGCGAGCCTCTCAGGACTCAAGGGACTGCCAGGACAGACCAACTACAGTGCTACGAAGGCTGGCATCATAGGTGCTACAAAGGCTCTGGCACAGGAGGTAGCCGCAAGAGCTATCACCGTTAATGCCGTAGCCCCAGGTTTCATAGAGAGCGACATGACTAAGGACCTCGATGTGGAGACCCTGAAGCAACAGGTGCCCTGCAAGCGCTTCGGCAAGCCTGAGGAAGTGGCAGACCTCGTCTGCTTCCTGCTCTCCGACAAGGCTAAGTACATCACTGGCGAAGTGGTGAGCATCAATGGAGGCTTATACACATAACGGGAACGGGCTCCGCGAAGCGCCTGAGCACCAACTGGAGCGCAAGAACGATAACGGGAACCTACTCATTCCTAATTTCTAATTACTCATTCCTAATTAAAAAAGACCTTTCGGGGTCTTTTTTTTGTTATAATTTCATAAAATTTGAGTATTGTGAGGTTTTCGTGTTATGAGTAATTTTGCAGAGGATTTTCAACCCTGAGAAATTACACATTATTATATATATATATGACACGAAAACTACTTTTAATAGCGCTTACCCTCGCTCTCGCTATAGGCATTCAGGCACAGGAGACGAATAGCGAGGTGGATGCTTCGACAGGTGCCACGAAGAAGGAACAGCCTGCCGAGCCCCGTAACAATAATGAGACTAACAGAAAACTGGAGAAACTCATTGATGCTGCCTCCCGTCTGCACATAGGCGGATATGGCGAGGCAGTGATGACACGCAATTTCTACAGTCAGAGTTTCAACAGATATAAATACCCTGAAAGATACAAGGATGACAAGAGTCACGGTCGTTTCGACCTGCCCCATGTATGCCTCAGCATAGGCTATGATTTCGGCAAAGGCTGGACCTTCGGTTCGGAGATAGAATTTGAGCATGGCGGTGCTGGCGGTGCCGTAGAGATAGAGGCTGAAGAGGCAGGCGAATACGAGGCAGAAGTCGAGAAAGGCGGCGAGGTGAACCTTGAGCAGCTATGGATAAACAAAGAATTCTGGAAAGGGAAATTCAATGTTAGGATGGGCGAGATAATTGTGCCAGTGGGCTATAGCAATGCCTATCACGAGCCAAACAATTTCTTCACCGTATATCGTCCTGAGGGCGAGGCAACCATCATGCCAAACACATGGCACCAGCTTGGTATTTCACTATGGGGCAGACTGAAAGACTGGCGCTACGAGGCACAGTTTCTCTCAGGTTTGAACTCGGAGAGTTTCACGGCAGAGGATTTTGTGCACTACGGGGCTACCAGTCCCTATGAATTCAAGGTGGCAAACAACTATGCAGCAGCTGTGCGTGTGGATAACTATTCTGTCAAGGGATTGCGCATAGGACTGAGCGGCTACTACGGCTACACCTTCCGCAACACCCTTCGCACTCCTGGCACCAAGTATGAGGATGTTACTGGTGCGTTAGGCATCATAGCACTCGACTTCACCCTGAAGCGCTGGAACTGGATAGTGCGTGGCAACATAGACTATGCACACTTCAGCGACGCTGATGCTATATCTTCCTACAATCAGGCAAACTGGACTCACCATAAATATCAGGACGGCAATCCACACCATTACACCAATATAGGCAAGAATGCGGTGGCATACGGCATAGAGGCAGGCTATAACATTTTCTCACAGATAAGGAAGCTCAAGGAGAAGGACGAGAAGATGTATGTGTTCGGACGGTTTGAGCATTACAACACTATGGCATCGGGCACCTATCAGTCACTATATAAATATACCAAGAGGTATCGTTTTGCCTTGGGACTGAACTATTCACCAATCAAGCAGATAACCCTGAAGGGTGAATACTCATACCGTTTCTTCAAGAAACCAGACAATAACGGTCTGACACCAGACAGTCCGATGTACGTACAGCCATACAATAACGAGCCAAGTCTCAGCCTGAGCGTCACATATCAGGGATGGTTTCTGTAGATTATAGATTATAAATTATAAATAAAAAATATAGCAATGATGATCAAGAAATTTTCAAGAATGGCAGTAGTAGCTGCCACAGTAGTGGCAGGTTTTGCCTCATGTTCTGACAATGACGGGGTAGGTGCCTCAATTGTTCCTGGTACTCAGGAAGCTATCAACAAGGCTTGTGCCGACTGGCGCACAGCTCGTGCAAACTGGGAAAACACCGAGGCATTCCTCTTTGGTGCGGCTGATGTTTATTCCATCGACCCTCACACTGACACATGGCCTGTAGCGTCAACCGACCTTGCTAACGTATTGCGTGATAATGACAAGATGTCAAACCTCTCAACTTTCCTCAAGACAGCAAAGTCTGATGTCTTAGGCTATCACGGCATTGAGTACGTACTCTTCCGAGATGGTTCACCCCGTAATATCAACCAGGTTACGGAGAACGAATACAGATACATCTGTGCAGTAGCAGAGGACCTCTACAACGCCACAGCTACCCTTGAGGCTACATGGGATGCCAATGAGAGCAATGCAGAGCGTAAGAAAGTGGCACAGGAGTATGTGTCAACCCACTATGCTCTTGATGATGATGGTAATGTAACGGAGGAAGGACTGGTATATGAAAACTTCGGCAAGGCATTCAAGAACCCCGGTGCAGGCAAAAGATGGGAGACCAATCTTGACGCCACACTCGAGATTATCTCTGGTTGTGTGGACATAATAGGAGAGGTGGGCAACTCAAAGATAGGACTGCCTTACACTGGTGAGGATGTGACATACGTGGAGTCACCATACGCATGGAACTCCATCACCGATTTCTATGACAATATCATCAGCTGTAAGAATGCCCTCTATGGCTCTGTGGGGGCAACAGCTCCTAATGACAAGTCGCTTATCTATTTCTGCCTGAACAGTAATAACAATACCCTCAAGACTCAGGCACAGACGGTACAGACAAAACTCGACAATGCCCTTGCTAAGATAAAGGCGATGAAGTATCCATTCGTGAATAACTATTCTGACTCATCATGTAAGACGGCGATGGATGCCCTCACCGAACTGAGCACAGCCCTCGATGCTCTTAGCGAAACACTGAAGGGTTACAGTGGCAATACTGAAGTTCAGAATGCATGTAAGGAGATTAATGCCAACTATGTGGACAACGTGGTTGTGGCAACCTATCGCACTCTTGCCAATAATGCCTACACACTGTGGCAGTCGATAAAGAATATCAAGACAAATTAATCCATAAAAAATAACACTATGAACAAATTATCGATTTTCGGGTTTGTTCTCATGGGGTCAACTATCATCATCGGATGTACGTCCGATGATGATGTTGCCGTTAAATCATGGGACATCGGCGACCCAACTGAGACGGAGTACTCAGAGGACTATTATGCTGGCGGATTGCTGGGCACAACGAGTGTCAATACCGCTACAGCTTACGAACAGCCTACCAAGGCAGTGGAAAATGCAAATATGGAGATGGCATTCAACGAGGGCGAGTATCTGTTTGAGAAGGACTTCAACACCAACACCTCTGGTGCCTTCCACGGACTCGGTCCTGTATATGTGCGTAGCGGTTGTCTGTATTGCCACCCAGGTTACGGACACGGAGCGCGTCAGACCAGCTATAAGGCAAATCATCATCGCAACGGCTATCTGCTCGTGGTGTACGACAAGACCACCAATGCCTATATACGCTCAGTGGCAGGTATGCCTCAGACGGCTGCTGTGAAGCCTTTCAAGGCACCTATTGATGAAGACCAGATAACCATAAAGTGGGAGAACTACACAGACGAGTGGGGCAACCAGTTCCCTGACGGCGAGACCTATTCGCTCATCTACCCTGAGGTGAAGATTCCTTACAGTGCTTACTATGCCCCAGTGGTGGTGCAGCGTGGAGGTACAGATGTGACACTCAACGAGTCGCAGTATAACAGCGAGGTGGGTGTTCTGCTCGAATCAACCATAGGCATTTACGGTACAGGTATTACTGATGCCATAGACGATGACGAGATTACGGCACAGTGGAAAAAGGAGAGCGACTACTTCAACAGTATAGGCAAGACCGACGCCCTCAATCCTGCTATGTGGAATCAGTCTGCTGGCACATGGAACAGCTATTACTCTAATTCACGACAGGGTGACGGCACCAAGTATGTGCGTCGCTACACCTATGCCCTCTCTCGTGGTCCGCTACTCGATGCAGCAGGTGCTAATGCCATCTGGAACATCACCAACGTAACACGTTCAGACCGTCGCTATCACTACCTCGACCTTGCAGGCACATACTATGCTACCAAGTCGTCACAAGACCCTGAGGTGCAGGCTGGCTTCACTGAATATATCAACCGCATCGACCCTGATAAGGCTCACCCTGAATGGCATACTGGCGATTTGCAGAAGGATATCTACACCTATCTTACCAGTACGAAACTCGATGCAGAGATGACCGATGCGCAATACAAGAACTTTATGATATGGCATCGCGGACTCGCTGTGCCAGCTGCCCGTAACACCACCACAGCCGACTTCAAGGCTGGCAAGGCGCTCTTCTCTCAGATAGGTTGTGCAGCTTGTCACCGTCCTTCTTGGGAAACAGGTGACGATAATATTCAAGACCCTAACAAGATGTTTACCAATGCCGATATGCCTCGCTATCCTCACCAGAAGATATGGCCTTACACTGACTTCGTGCAGCATCGTCTGTGGATGAAGAATGATATTCGCACTGGCTGGTGTCGCACCACCCCTCTGTGGGGACGTGGACTGGCTGCCAAGTGTGGTAGCGGTGTAGAGCGTCTTCACGACTGTCGTGCACGCAATGTGATGGAGGCTATCATGTGGCACGGTTGCAGCAGCGAGGGTGGCAAGAGCGATGCCTATGATGCCGTCGTAAACTTCCGCAAACTTACTAAGGAACAGCGTAACCAGGTAATATACTTCATAGAGTCTATATAACATCTTCCCTTTGATGCTAAAGAAAACGATAATCGCCCTATACACGCTCATCGTGGTGTGTATAGGGTTAGCTACGATAATAGAGAAATTCGAGGGCACCCCATACGTCAGCCAGCATATCTATGGAGCATGGTGGTTCGTACTGCTGTGGGCTATGCTCAGCGTAACGGGCATGTACTATATGCTCGAGCGCCGACTTTACAAGCGTCTCGGAGTCTTGTTCCTCCATCTCTCGTTTGTCGTCATCCTGATAGGAGCCCTTACCACCCATCTCTTCTCTTTCGAGGGCAGCGTAACCCTAAGAACGGGCAAGAGCGTGACAGCCTTCACCGACAAGCAGGGCGTAAAGCGCCAGTTGCCCTTCACCCTCACCCTCAGGGATTTTAAGATAGTAAACTATCCTGGCACCGATGCACCGCTTGATTTTCAGAGCATCGTCAGGGTTAGCTCGGAGAGTAGGAATGAAGACCTTACCGTTTCCATGAACCACATAGGTTCGGCAGACGGCTACCGTCTATTTCAGTCCAGCTACGACAGCGATGCGCAAGGCGTTACGCTTGGGGTTTATCACGACCCTTGGGGCATAGCCATCACCTACACGGGTTATCTGCTCCTGTTAGTCAGCATTATCTGGGTACTCTTCTCGCGCAATACTCAGATGCGCCACCTCTACCGTCAGGTGGTGGCTCGTCAGTCACGACTTGTCGTTATTGGTGTCTTTATGCTTTATTCCTATTCGGCTGGTGCTGCCGAACTGCAGACCGTAGATAGGGAGATAGCGCAGAAGGTGGGTAGCATCAATGTGCTGTATAATGACCGCATCTGTCCCATCAACACCGTAGCAATAGATTTCGTCACCAAACTCTCAGGCAAGAGTTCGTGGGAGGGTTATTCGGCAGACGAAATCTTCGTCAGTTGGATGATTTACTACTCTCCTTGGGAGCACCAGAAACTCATCCGCATAAAGAGCAAGGAAGTGCAGCGCCTCCTTGGCATTGACGGACAATGGGCATCTTTCAGCGATTTCATCGACATTTACAACGAATACAAACTCAAGAAACCCATTGAGGCGATGCAGGCTGGCAAGGCAGTGGCAGACCGCAAGGGACTCCTTGAGGCAGACGAGAAATACAACGTCGTGGCAATGTTCTATCAGGGCGAGATGCTCAAGTTGTTTCCTTACCATTTGAAGGGTAGGGGAGTGATGTGGTTCAAGCCAGGCAGTCAGGTGTTGCCCCCTGCCATCCCCCTGCAGGAGCAGTTCTTTATCAAGCAGTCTATGGACTACCTCACGGAGAGCATCGTCACAGGTCAGCGTCAGCGAGCCTATGAGATAATAGCCAAGATAAAACTCTTTCAGCGTGAGATGATAGGTGATTACCTGCCCTCAGAAACTGTTACCAGGGCAGAAATATTCTATAATAGCATCAACACCCTGCGCTGGCCTGTATTCCTCTCCCTCACCCTCAGCCTGCTGATGTGTGTGTTGATGTTTTTCCGTTATCGTTCCCGTTATTTATTTGTAATCTACCCTCTGTCGTTGGTCATCTGTCTCACCCTTCTGCTCTCCCTGCGCTGGTGGGTAAGCGGTCATGTGCCAGTGAGCAACGGCTATGAAACCATGCAGTTTATGGCGTGGGCAATGCTCATCATCACCCTTGTGCTGCAACGACGCTTCGCCATCATTTCAGGTTTAGGCACGCTGATAGCCTCTTTCTGTCTGCTCGTAGCGATGATAGCAGGCGGCTCACCCCAGATTACTCCCCTCATGCCAGTCTTGCAGTCACCCCTGCTCTCTATTCATGTTATGACCGTAATGTGTGCCTATGCTCTCTTTGCGCTCATCACTCTCCTCTCCATCGTCGCCCTCGTCACCAAGACCCCCAATAACTCTAAACTCTCAACTCTCAACTCTCAACTATTACTATATCCCGCCGTTTTCCTTCTCACCACAGGCATCTTCCTTGGTGCCATCTGGGCAAACGTCTCGTGGGGCACCTATTGGTCGTGGGACCCTAAGGAGACGTGGGCGCTCATCACCCTTATGGTCTATGCCGTAGCCCTGCATGGAGAAGCTGTCCCCGCCTTCCGCAATCCGCGCTTCTATCATGCCTACCTCGTTTTTGCCTTCCTGAGCGTGCTCATAACGTATTTTGGCGTAAACTACCTTCTCGGGGGTATGCACAGTTATGCGTAAATATAGTTTAGGGTTAAAGGTTAAGAGTTAAGGATTTAAAGCTTAACGTCTGTCTTCTGTAACTATGCTTTCAACTTCAGTAGCTTTGCATCCACCTACTGCTGCATAGCTTTTAAATAACAAAGTAGCCTACTTTGTTTATCAAACTAGCCTACTTTGTTTATCAAACTAACCTACTTTATTCAACAAACTAGCCTAGTTTGTTCTGCAAACTAAGCTGTTTTGTTAGTTAAAAGCAAAGCCCCCGTACTCAGGAACTTTACTAAGATGCTTAAAAGCAAAGAGATAGGAGATATTTGTTTAATGTCCTCTACTTCGCGTTTTGTGACTTTTTTACGCAGTTTTCAGTCCCAATATTAAAATTCTTCCTTCTTTATTAGTTAGTTTTTTAAAAAACTCATCACTTCGGTCTTAATTATTCACTTTTTTTATGCTCATCGCTTGCAGGTATTCATTTTTTTCGTAACTTTGCAGGAAAGAAACAGAAACAAACGACAAAATGAAGAGAAAACTGGGCAATTGGATATTGGATGTTGCCAAATATATAACAACCGTAGGGCTCATTGCTCCTTTCCTGTCATCAGTTACGTCGTGGTATGCTTACGTCTTTATGGCAATAGTGGTGATAGTGATGGTTTCAGCAGGACTATATATGACAAGAGAATCAACTAACAACAAATAAAAACTTTGCACTATGAGTACCAGTTATTTAATTTTCGTTGCGTTATTGGCAGTTGGCTTAACATTGATAGCTCTGTGGGCAGAGCGTTATGACAAGATGCACCAAACAAAATAATAAAGAAACAACCTAATGCAGACAACGGCTAAGTCAACATATAGCGCAAACATTTTACCCCCCCCACCATAAACCCTTTAGTGCCAATGGGTTGTAAGGAACAGCCTAACAACTCGATGTGTTCAACGGGGGGGCGTAGTACAAGGATAGTAAACCTTTCTTTTCTGATGATGCTATGCATAGTCTGGACTCATTCCAGGCTTCCGAGATGGGACATTGTTCCGAGTTATTTTAATGAATTGTCGTATCATTTTAATGAATTGGGGCAGGATGCTGTTCCTGTTTTTTTTCTAATCACGGGATTTCTGTTCTTTCGCAACTTCTCAATGGATATGTACGTGAGTAAGTTGAGGACACGATTTGGGTCGTTGGTTATACCTTACATATTATGGGGAACTGTAGCGGCGGGATTTTGGTATCTGGTGATACGATTGTCTGGCTATAGTTACATCAGTGATAACTTTGAGTTTAACAGTCTTTCTGAAGTAGTTAGCAATATATTTGCTAGTAAGTATAATGTCTTATGGTATATAGGAGTAATCATTGTATATGCCATAGCAGCTCCGTTGTTTTATTTTCTTGCAAAGAATAAGAGAATTGCTGTAGTCTCTATAATAGTATTCTCGATTATCAGTTCTGTGTTTCGGCACCCATACTGTAGTCCTCTTCTATGGATGCCTGTATATATGCTGGGGGCATATTTAGGTACTCATTATAAGGATTACATGTTTAAACCACAGCCTTTTTGGCTTAGCATTTTGGGGATAATTGTTTTTCCCATAACGGTTATTCTTGACCATCAGTATGGAACGATGCTAACATCAAGTATGAGAATATGGGCATCAACATTCTGTTTTATTGGATTATATGACATGTTTGACGGATTGATACACTTTAGGACTTACAAAATCTATTCATACACATTGTTCTTATATGCTGCCCATTACATGCCATTACATGTGATGCAACGTTTCGTCATAGCTCATTGGCAATCTACCTTGAGTTGCTGGATAGCTTATATAGGTGTACCAATCGTTGTCGTTGTAATTGTACTCACAACAGCCTGTCTTTTAGATTGTTATTGCCATAGGCTATACAAAGTTTTGTCTGGAAACAGATAAACGGGAAATGTGTCAATAAATTACAAACCACTACTTGGTGTGAAAGTAGGAAAGCAGAAGATACAAGCAATGGAGACTGCCGACAACTTCAACGTAAACGTAATACAGCGACATATTGGTATATGAGAACAAGGCAGAGTAGATAGAACAGAACTTCGAATGAGGAGTAGTTCTTAAGAGTTTTTAACAATCAGAGGTAAAGGGACGGGAAATATTTCCGTTCCTTTTACGTTTGTTAAGGTGTGGATAAATGTAAGAGTGTCATACTCGCGGTCTTGCTGGGGCTGGTCTCTATAGAGGCTGGTGCTCAGTTTGATGCTTATTTCTCCCACTACTTTGACATGCAGACGGCGTATAACCCTGCGGCGGCAGGCAAGGCATCAAAGATAAACATAACGGGTGCTTACGCTATGGCTCTGTCGGGCTTCGAGAATGCTCCTGCCACGGCTTATATCTCTGGCGATATGCCCTTCTTCTTCTTCAACAATATTCACGGTGTGGGTTTGCAGTTGTGGAGAGACAAGACGGGTTTGCAGACTCGCCAGTTGATTGATGCCCAGTATGCCCTGAGGAAAAAACTGGGTGGAGGCTGGCTGTCGGCAGGTGTGCAGGTAGGACTGCTCAATATGAAGTACGAGGGCTCTAAGGCTGACGTTATAGATACCGACGACCCCGTATTCAAGAATAAGAGCGATGTGGACGGCAATGCTCTCGACCTGGGTTTCGGCTTGCTCTACCAGAGGAAAAACTGGTACGTGGGCATATCTGGTCAACACGTGACGAGTCCGCAGGTGAGGCTGGGCGAGGTAAACAAGTTTGACGTCGCTGCTACGTGGTACCTGCACGGCGGCGTTGATTTCCAGCTGCGCAACCCCCTGTTCAAGATAGCCACTTCGGCAATAGTGAGAACAGACGGAGTGACCTATCGAGGCGATATGACGGGCAGACTGGTATATACCTACGACAAGAGAATGTTCTACGGAGGTGTTACCTACAGTCCCACAAACTCTGTTACCGCCCTCATCGGGGCAAATTTTCACGGGGTGGTCTTTGGCTACTCTTATGAGTTCTACACCAACGGTATATCCCTGAAGAATGGTACGCACGAACTGTTCGTAGGTTACCAGACGGACATAGAGCTTACCAAGAAGGGCAAGAATCGCCACCAGACGACGAGAACGCTGTGAACTGTTCAGAGTTTACGGTTTACGGTTTACGGTTTACAGTTTACGGTTTACAGTTCACAATTCAGAGTTTAGAGTTGAGTGTTGAGTGTTGAGTGTTTGGAGCGGAGTGTTGAGAGTTGAACGCAAGAAAGAATAAAGAATAATAAAAAATATATGATGTTAAGATTAAAAAATAGAGGGGCGCTGGGGGTAAGTCTGCTGATTACCCTTTTTATGCTCACCAGCTGTTTCGGTGGCAAGTTGTCACAGTCGTCACAGGGTGGCGAGGTTACAGGCAGGAGTTCGGGCAAGGGCTTTCAGGAGCCTACGCCTTATGGTATGACGCTCATCAATCGTGGATTCCTCAAGATGGGTATAGAAAAGGAAGACTCTCTCTGGGGTAAGATAACACCTACGAAGGATATTTCTGTAGATGGTTTCTGGATGGATGAGCACGAGGTGTCTAACGCCAAGTATCGTCAGTTTGTCATGTGGGTGAGAGACAGCATCCTGCGCACTCGTCTTGCCGACCCAGCCTATGGAGGCGACGAGAGCTACATGATTACGGAGGATAAGAACGGCGACCCTGTTACCCCTCACCTCAACTGGAAGAAGAACCTGCCTCGTAAGCCTAATGAGGACGAGCAGCGTGCCATAGAGAGCCTCTATGTCACCAATCCCGTAACGGGCGAGAAGATGCTTGACGCCTCGCAGATGAACTATCGCTACGAGGTGTATGACTACGTTACGGCAGCCCTGCGCCGCAATCGTCTTGTGGCATCAGAGCGCGACCTCAACACCGACCACGCCGTAAACGAGAACGAAGTGGTGATGATATCCAAGGACACCGCATACATAGACGATGAGGGCAGGATAGTACGCGAGACCATCAACCGCCCGCTGTCTGGTCCGTGGGACTTCCTCAATACTTACATTATTAATATATATCCCGATACCACCTGCTGGGTGAACGACTTCACCAACAGCGATAATGAGATGTACCTGCGCAACTATTTCTCTAACCCCACCTACAACGAATATCCTGTTGTGGGCGTTACATGGGAGCAAGCCAACGCCTTCTGCGCATGGCGCACCGACTACCTGCTGAAAGGTCTCTCCGGGGCGGCACGCTACATACAGCGCTACCGCCTGCCAACAGAGGCAGAATGGGAATATGCCGCCAGAGGCAAGGACGGCACGGAGTTCCCCTGGGAGAACCCAGACGTGAAGAACGGCGACGGATGCTACTACGCAAACTTCAAGCCCGACCGCGGCAACTACACCAAGGACGGCAACCTCATAACCTCAAAGACGGGTATCTATTCAGCCAACAGCAACGGACTCTACGATATGGCGGGCAACGTAGCCGAGTGGACCTCCACCATATATACCGAAGCAGGCGTTGAGGCAATGAACGACTTCAACCCCCAGCTGGAGTATAAGGCAGCAAAGGAAGACCCCTATCGCCTGAAGAAGAAGAGCGTTCGCGGCGGCTCATGGAAAGACCCCGAGAGCTACATCCGTTCGGCTTGGCGCTCGTGGGAGTATCAGAACCAGCCACGCTCCTACATCGGCTTCCGCTGCGTGCGCTCGTTGGCAAGTTCGGCAAGCATCAACGCAAGAGGAAAAAAGAAAAGATAGTTTACAGTTTACGGTTTACGGTTTACAGTTTACAGTTTACGGTTTACAGTTTACGGTTCATAGTTTACAGTTTACGGTTTACAGTTCACAGTTTACGGTTTACAGTTTATAGTTAACGTTCCCGTTATCGTTCCCGTTAAAAACAAAAAAATATGTCAACAAAGTATAGCAAAATAAATTTCATCTATTTCATGCAGAAATGGATGGACAGTGTGCCAGGTCAGACATTCCTAAACTACGCTTACTCATGGGGTGCAGCAGTCGTAATCCTCGGTACGCTCTTCAAGCTCACCCACCTGCCAGGAGCTAACCTCATGCTGTTCATCGGTATGGGTACTGAGGTGTTCGTGTTCTTTATCTCGGCGTTCGACCGTCCGTTTGATAAATCAACCATCGATATGACGCTGGACAACCATATGTCTGACGAAGTGATTGACGAGGTTACCGAAGCACCATTTGCCGAGCCTGTCATTCTTCCTCAGGGAGCAGCGGCTCAGCCAGCAGCAGCTCAGCCAGCAGCAGTAGTTGCACCAGCATCAGCTTCCGCATCAGCTCCAGCATCTTCCGCATCGGCTTCAGTAGCTCCAGCATCTTCTGCATCGGCTCCAGCATCTCCAGCATCAGTTTCTGCAGCGTCTATCATGCCTTCTATACCAGGCAGCACTATTATCATAGGTGGTCCAACCTACAGCGAGACTGCCAAGTCCGATGAACCAAAGGCGAATAGCGATGATGCTAACGATAGCGAGGCTCCTTCTATCAAGTTCAGCGAGCCAGAGTCTCCCTCTCCCTTCGGAGAGGGTCGGGGTGAGGCTCCTTCCTTCGGAGAGGGTCGGGGTGAGGCTCCTTCCTTCGGAGAAAGAGCGGGAGGAGTCATCGGCGCGCCTGCTCCAGCAGTCAGCGTAGCTACCGCAGAGGCTATGGAGGCAGCAACTACGGCTTACGTAGAGCGCCTCGAGCAGCTCAACGAAACCCTGCAGAAGGTAGAGCAGCTCTCTGCCCGCCTCGCTACCGACAGCGAGGAGATGGAGAACCTCAACCGCACGCTTACGGGCATAGCCCGCGTCTATGAGATGCAGCTCAAGTCTGCCTCACAGCAGATTACCACTCAGGATTCTATCAACGAGCAGACGCAGATAATGGCAGATAAAATCAAGGAGCTCAACTCTATCTATGCTCGCATGATTGAGGCTATGACAACGAATATGCCGAAGGCATAAGAGTTCAATAGTTAGAATAGTTCAATAGTTAGAATAGTTCAATAGTTCAAGAGTACCTTTGAACCAGCGAAGCGACTTGAACCTTTTGAATCTCTTGAACAAAAAAGAAATAATGGCTATAAAGAAAAGACCCATATCGCCCCGTCAGAAGATGATTAACCTCATGTATGTGGTGTTGATGGCTATGCTCGCCATGAATGTCTCCACCGAGGTGCTCAACGGCTTCTCCATAGTAGAGGAGGGACTGGTACGTTCCACCGAGAATGCTACTAAGGAGAATCACGGCATATACATGGACTTCGACTCGCAGATGAAGGCGAATCCCCAGAAGACACGCCAGTGGTATGCTAAGGCTCAGGAGATAAAGAAGATGAGCGACGAGCTCTACAACTTTGCCGAAGAGCTCAAGGTTGCCATTGTGAAAGAGGCTGATGGCGACGAAGGCGATGTACACAACATACAGAACCGCGAAGACCTCGAGGCTGCTGCACAGGTGATGCTCTCGCCAGGCAGAGGCAAGGGGCCCAAGCTGCAGAAGATGATTGAGGACTATCGCACCCGCTGCGTCAGCATGCTTGGCGACGAGCGCTTGCAGAAGATAATCAACAACAACCTCTCCACCGAAGTCTCCAAGAAGGCAAAGGCGCTGGGCAAGAACTGGCAGGAGTATATGTTTGAGGATATGCCCGTAGCAGCCGCCGTCACCCTGCTCTCCAAGTTGCAGAACGACGTGCGCTACGCCGAGGGCGAGGTGCTCCACACCCTCGTGAGCAATATCGACCTCAAGGACATCCGCGTCAACAAGCTCTCCGCCTTCGTCATCCCCAATGCCCAGACCGTCGTGAGAGGCGACAAGTTCTCTGCCCAGATTGTGATGGCTGCTATCGACACCACCCAGCAACCAGAGATATTCATAGGCGGCAGACAGGTGAACCTGCGCAACAACACCTATGAGTTCATAGCAGGCAGAACGGGCGATTTCACCCTCTCGGGCTACATGACGATGAAGGACGGCAGCGGCGAGACCCTCAAGCGCGATTTCTCGCAGAAATACACCGTCGTTGACCCCTCGGCCACCGTCTCAGCCGACCTCATGAACGTGCTCTATGCAGGTTTCAACAACCCCATCTCCGTCAGCATACCAGGAGTGCCGCTCAACAAGGTCGTAGCAACCATGAGCGGAGGCTCCTTCACCCCCACAGGCGCAGGCCACTACATAGCCCGCCCCAATGCCGTAGGTCAGGACGTAACCATCACCGTGTCGAGCACCCAGACGGGCAAGCCCGTCCAGATGGGGCAGTTCACCTTTCACGTGAGGAAGCTCCCCGACCCTACAGCCTACATCCAGCTTGGCGACACACGTTTCCGCGGTGGCGGACTTGCCAAAGGCTCTCTGCTCAGCGCGTCGGGCATACGTGCAGCCATCGACGACGGACTGCTCGACATAGAGTTTAAGGTTACAGGCTTCGAGGCAGTATTCTTCGACAATATGGGCAACGCCGTGCCTATCGTGAGCAACGGCGCCCACTTCTCGGCACGCCAGGAGGAGACCTTCCGCAAGCTCTCCCGCCAGAAGCGCTTCTACATATCCCGCATACACGCCATCGGTCCTGACGGCATAGCCCGCACCCTGCCGTCGGCAATGGAAATAGTGATAAAATAGTTCACAGTTCACAGTTCATAATTCATAGTTCACAGTTATGGTAAGACGAATCATTATAGCTACGCTAATCATAATTTTCAATTTTCAATTTTCAATCTTCAATTCAGCGAGCGCTCAGCCCCAGGCACGTCGCGCCCAGCAGGCTCAGCAGAGAAGCAGTGCAGCCAACAGCCTCACCACACGTGCGCAGATATCCTATCCCACCGCACAGCAGATGAAGGAAGACGTAGTGTGGCGACGCGACATCTATCGCGAGCTTGACCTCATGCAGGGAGCCAATTCGGGCATGTACTATCCCGTAGAGCCCGTAGGCAGCCAGATGAACCTCTTCACCTACCTCTTCAAGCTCGTCCTCTCAGGTCAGGTAAAGGCATACGAGTATCGTCTCGACGGCAACGAGTCCTTCGAGCCAGACGCCCTCGTCAAGCCCCTCACCCTCCTGGACAACTACCACATCTACTACGAGAAGAAAGACGGTCGCCTCAAGCTCGACAACTCCGACATACCCTCTCGCGAGGTCAAGTCCTACTATATCAAGGAGTCTGCCTACTACGACCAGAACTCAGCCACCTTCCATAACAAGGTCATCGCCCTCTGCCCCATCATGAGCCGCGAGGACGACTTCGGCGACGGAGTGAGCAAGTACCCCCTCTTCTGGGTGAAGTATGACGACGTGGCACCCTTCCTCACCAAGCAGACCATCATGACCAGCGACCTCAACAACGCCGCCACCATGAGTATGGACGACTACTTTGTAAAGAACATGTATCAGGGCAAGATATACAAGACCAACAACATGCTCGGCCAGACCCTTGCCCAGTATTGCCCTACCGACTCGGCTATGGCAAAAGAGCAGAAGAAGATAGAGGCAGAGCTCCTCGCTTTCGAGAAGAACATCTGGGGCGACCCCGTAAAGAAAGACAGTCTCGATTCCATCGCCAAGGTGCTCAAGGAAAATCCTAAGGCAGCCCGCAAGGCAGCCAAGAAGAACCGCCGAGCAGGAGGCAGCAGCAAGTCGGTCAAGAAGCGTCGCTCCTCGCAGCAGGACGGTGGCTTGAGCTCAGGCTCATCAGCCCGCGTCAGCGTGCGCAGGCAGAGACACTAAAAAATTAGCAATTAGCAATTAGCAATTAAATAAATAAGGTATGAAAAAGGCGAAGATTATTATGTTAACGTTAGCGTTAACGTTAGCGTTCGGCATGAGTGCCAACGCTCAAGTAAAGTTCGGTGTGCGTGCAGGTGCCAACCTCGTCAACATGAAGCTCACCGATGGTATCGGCAACCTCAAAGGCAACAACCGTGCAGGCTTCTACGTAGGTCCCACCGTCAAGTTCAAGCTCCCTGTCGTAGGTCTGGGCGTAGATGCCTCCGCTGTCTATGACCAGCGCACCTCCGACGTAGAGTACACCAACCAGCAGGGCGGCACCTCTTCAGAGCGCGTCACAGCCCGTGCCATCAGCATCCCCATCAATGCACGCTATGGCGTAGGACTGGGCAGCGTAGCAGAAATATTTGCCTTCGCAGGTCCACAGTTCGGTTTCAACCTCTCCAAGAGCAAGTTCCTCGGAGCCAACGAGTGGACGTGGAGCGGCAGCAATTTCTCCGTCAACGTGGGTATCGGTGCCACCATCCTTCAGCACGTCGAGATTAAGGCAAACTACAACATCGCCTGCGGCAAGACAGGCAAAGTCAGCGTATGGGATGCCGCCAAGACCACAGTACTCGGCACATTCAAGAACAAGTACAACTCATGGCAGTTGGGCGTAGCCTACTACTTTTAAGTATAAAGTATAGAGTATAAAGTATAAAGAGGAAAGGGATGTGCATGAGCACGTCCCTTTCTCTTGTCAGTATGCCTGTTCATGCACGCCCTTGACGGCTCTGCCTGATGGGTCGTTCATGTTCTTGAAGGCGGCATCCCACTCGAGTGCCACTGAGGTGGAGCATGCTACGGAGGCTTCTTGGTTCACGCTGCGTGCGGCAGAGGCGCTGGGGAAGTGTTCTTCGAAGATGCTGCGGTAGTAATATTCCTCCTTGCAGAGCGGCGGGTTGATGGGGAAACGCTCGGCAGCGTGCGCCATCTGCTCGTCGCTTACGGCTTCGGAGGTGATTTTCTTCAGGGTGTCAATCCACGAGTAGCCTACGCCGTCGCTGAACTGCTCTTTCTGTCGCCACGCCACGCTCTCGGGCAGCATGTCGGCAAAGGCTTCTCTTACTACTTTCTTCTCCATCGTGTCGGCGGGACACATCTTCAGCGCGGGGTTGATGCCCATGGCTATGTCCATAAACTCCTTGTCGAGGAAGGGTACTCTGCCTTCTATGCCCCACGCCATGAGGCTCTTGTTGGCACGGAGGCAGTCGTACATGTAGAGCTTGCCCAGTTTCCTCACGGTCTCCTCGTGAAACTCCCTGCTGTCGGGTGCCTTGTGGAAGTAGAGGTAGCCGCCGAATATCTCGTCTGCTCCCTCGCCCGAGAGCACCATCTTGATGCCCATGGAGCGTATGACGCGCGCCAGCAGATACATGGGTGTGGAGGCGCGCACTGTGGTCACGTCGTAGGTCTCTATGTAGTAGATGACGTCTCTGATGGCGTCGAGCCCTTCCTGTATGGTGTAGTTTATTTCGTGGTGAATGGTGCCTATGTGGTCAGCTACCTCTCTGGCTTTTGCAAGGTCGGGCGCTCCCTTGAGTCCTACTGCGAAGGAGTGCAGCTGCGGCCACCATGCGTCGTGCTTGTCGCCTGTCTCTATGCGCTTTGCTGCGTAGAGTTTTGCTATGGCCGACACTACCGAGCTGTCCAGTCCGCCTGATAGCAGCACGCCGTAGGGCACGTCGCTCATAAGCTGGCGCTTGACGGCTGCCTTGAGTCCGTCTCTCACCATGCTGACGGCTTCCTGCTCGTTGCTGGTAGCCCATTTCATTGCGTCGTAGTGAAACCAGTCGCGCTGGTACCAGCGTTTCAGTTCACACACCTCTCCCTGACCAGTTGAGTGTTGAGTGTTCTTGCTCTGGCAAGCCAACAAGTTGGAGCGGAGTGTTGAGAGACTGTGAATTGTGAATTGTGAATTGAGAATTGACTTCTCCCCCTTGGGGGGAGTTAGAGGGGGTAAGTGTGAACTGATATAATGTCCTGGCGGGAAGGGTTCATACTCGTCGCACTGTCCCTCGAGCGCCTTCAGCTCGCTGGCTGCATATACGGTGCCGTCCTTGTCGTGACCTATGTAGAGGGGTATGATGCCCATGTGGTCTCGAGCTATGAGCCACGCGTCTTTTTCAGCGTCATAGAGCACGAAGGCGAAGATGCCGTTGAGCTTGTCGATGAAGTCGGTGCCATAGAGCTGGTAGAGGGCGAGGATGACTTCGCAGTCGCTGCCAGTCTGAAAATCGTACATGCCAGCCAGTTTGCGTCGCAGGTCCTGATGGTTGTATATCTCGCCATTCACCGCCAGCACCTTCTTGCCGTCGGGAGAGAAGAGCGGCTGCTTGCCCGACAGGGGGTCAACGATAGCCAGTCGCTCGTGTGCCAACACGGCTTTTCCGTCACTATACACCCCGCTCCAGTCGGGACCGCGGTGCCTTATCTTTGCAGACATTCTTAATGCCTTTTCTCTGTCAGCCTTATGCTGCTGACCAAGTATTGCTACAAATCCACACATGGTTTCTTTCAGAAAAGTTATAAATTACCTGTTACCAGTTATAAGTCTTTTAATCTTTAATGTTCCTCTCATAATACTCCACGAAAGCCTGGTTTACCAGTCGTATGCCTCCTGGGGTAGGGTAGTTGCCAGTGAAGTACCAGTCGCCATAAACCCCAGCTGGGGTGAGAGCGTTGTGCAGCCCCTCGATGCTTTGGAATACGAGCTCTACGGGGGCTTGCATGCCCTCTGGTTGCAGCATCTCCACTATCTTGCGGTTCAGCTCGTCCACAGTGAAGGGAGAGTAGAGGGAGCGCAGGGGAGTCATTAGTAATTGAGGATTCTTGCTCTGGCAAGCCAACAAGTTGGAGCGAGAGGGGGTCGAATTACATAGCTCATACACCTCGTCTATGACGTGCTGCATGCCCCTCTCCTTCAGCAGGCTGATGGCCGCCCTGAAGGCGCACAGCTCCTCCAGTCGCGACATGTCGATGCCGTAATAGTCGGGGTAGCGTATCTGTGGTGCGCTCGACACCATGACGATTTTCCTGGGGTGCAGACGGTCGAGTATCTTGAAGATGCTCTCCTTCAGGGTGGTCCCCCTTACGATGGAGTCGTCTATGATTACGAGGTTGTCCTCGTAGGGCTTTATGGAGCCGTAGCTTACGTCATAGACGTGGGCAGCAAGGTCGTTGCGCTCGCCCGCCTCGCTGATGAAGGTGCGCAGCTTTATGTCCTTCCACACCACCTTCTCCGTCCTTACGGGCAGTCCCCTCTGCCGCAGTCCGTCCGTCAGTCCATAGAAAGCCACCTCTGCCGTGTTGGGAATGAAGGAGAACACCGTGTGCTCCGTGTCGCCCCCTATGGCTCTCATTACGTCAGGTATCAGTGCGCATCCCAGCCGCTTGCGCTCCTGGTAGATGTCGCAGTCCGAGCCCCTGCTGAAGTATATTCTCTCGAAGGAGCAGCTCGCCCTTTGTTGCGGGGGCAGAATCTGCTCATGGCGTATATTGCCGTTCTTGCGTACTATGATGCCCTCGCCTGGCTTCAGCTCGTGTATGTCGCTGGCGGCGAGGTCGAAGGAGGTCTGGATGACGGGCCGCTCCGATGCAAACACAAAGACCTCCTCGTCCTTGTAGTAGAAGGCAGGCCTGATGCCCCAGGGGTCTCTCATGGCGAACATCTCGCCCGAGCCCGTCATGCCGCACATGACGTAGCCCCCGTCGTAGAGCCTCATGGAGGAGCGCAGCACGGCAGCCATATCCACGTGGTTCTCTATATGGGCAGTGATGTCTCTGCCCTCCAGCCCCCTTTCCTTAGCCTCCCTGTATAGTCGCTCCACCTCGCGGTCCAGTCGGTGCCCCATCAGTTCCAGCGCTATGTAGGCGTCGCCCTTGATGCGTGGCGACTGCCCCTGCTCCGTAAGCAGACGGAACACCTCGTCCATGTTGGTCATGTTGAAATTGCCGCACAGGCAGAGGTTCTTCGCCCTCCAGTTGTTGCGCCTCAGGAAGGGATGAACGTACTGTATGCCCTGCTTGCCCGTAGTAGAATAGCGCAGGTGGCCCATTAGTAATTGAGAATTGAAGATTGAAGATTGAAAATTACGATTACTCTCATCTTGCAACTGTGAACTGTTAAACACCTTCGTTATGGCATCCTTGCCCTCGGCTCGCTCTCTGAGCATATACTCTTCGCCATCAGGCGCAAGCATGTTGACGCACGCTATGCCTGCCCCTTCCTGTCCGCGGTTGTGCTGTTTCTCCATCAGCAGATAGAGCTTGTCCAGTCCGTAGCGACAGGTGCCGTATTTCTCTGTGTAATAACTTTGGGGTTTCAGCAGGCGTATCATCGCCACCCCACATTCGTGCTTTAGTGGTTCCATGAACAATTAAGAATTGAGACCCCCTCTAACTCCCCTCAAGGGGGAGATAAGTTGAGAGTTTAGAGTTTAGGGTTGAGGAGTTTGTTCTCCCACTTTCACTCCCTTTTCTACTCCCACTTTCACTCCCTTTGGGAGGGTAATGGGTGGGGAGAGGTTTGAATTATAAGCAAGCCCTGATAAAGGAAAGGAAAAGAGGGTGAGGCTTGAGGACGGTGGACGAATATTCGGGGTGGAACTGCACGCCCAGATACCACTTCAGTTCGGGTATCTCCACTATCTCCACCAGCCCTGTGTCGGGATTGCAGCCCGAGCACTTCATGCCCCGAGCCTCTATCTCGTCTTTGTAGATGTTGTTGAACTCATAGCGATGCCTGTGTCGCTCTCTTATCAGTTCACAGTTCTCAGTTCTCAGTTCACAGTTATTTTTACCATTATCTTGCAGTTGCTCACCGCCCTTTAATTGTGAACTGTACACTGTGCACTGTGCACTGCTATACGCCTCCCACGCTCTGCTGCCCTCGGTCAGCAGGCAGTCATACTCGCCCAGCCTCATGGTGCCCCCCATGAGGGTTACCCTCTTCTGTTCCTCCATCATGTCTATCACGGGGTGAGAGGTGCTGGTGTTCATCTCGTTGCTGTTGGCGTCGGCAAAGCCGAGCACGTTGCGTGCAAACTCTATGACCATCATCTGCATTCCGAAGCATATTCCGAAGGTAGGCACGTTGTGGGTTCTGCCATATTCGGCTGCCACAATCTTGCCCTCTGTGCCGCGCTCGCCAAAGCCAGGACATATCACTACGCCAGCCATGCTGCCCAGCTGCTGGGCTACGTTCTCCTGCGTCAGTGTCTCGCTGTTGATGAAGTGGGTCCTCACCCTGCGGTCGTTGCAGGTGCCAGCGTGGTCGAGGCTCTCCAGTATGCTCTTGTAGGCATCCTGCAGTCCGTATTTCCCCACTAAGGCTATGTCGAGCTCCATGGTGGCATTCCTGCGATGCTGGAGGAAGTCGTGCCAGGATTTCATGGCAGGAGTTTCGCCCGCGGGGATACCCGTCTTACGCAGTATGGCAGCGTCTAGTCCCTGTTTCTGCATGCTTACGGGCACCTCGTATATGCTCGGCATGTCCTCGCTCTGCACCACACATTCGAGGTCCACGTTGCAAAAAGATGCCACTTTCATGCGTATCGCGTCGTCGAGGTGTCTCTCCGTGCGCAGCACCAGTATGTCGGGCTGTATGCCCATAGCCTGCAGTTCCTTCACCGAGTGCTGCGTGGGTTTCGTCTTCAGTTCGTCGGCAGCCTTGAGGTAGGGCACGTATGTAAGGTGTACGCAAACGGCGTTTCTGCCCAGCTGCCACCTCAGCTGTCGGATAGCCTCCATGAAGGGAGCGCTCTCTATGTCGCCTATGGTGCCGCCCACCTCGGTAATGACGAAGTCCAGCTGCTCGTCATCATCGCTGTAGTCTCTCAACATACGGCGCTTTATCTCGTCAGTGATGTGTGGCACCACCTGAATGGTCTTGCCAAGGTAGTCGCCCTTGCGTTCGCGGTCTATGACTGTTTTGTAGATGCGCCCCGTGGTGATGCTGTTGTTGCGCGATGTCCTGATGCCCGTAAAGCGCTCGTAGTGCCCTAGGTCGAGGTCGGTCTCCATGCCGTCAGCCGTAACGTAGCACTCACCGTGCTCGTAGGGATTGAGCGTACCAGGGTCGATGTTGATGTAGGGGTCAAACTTCTGAATCGTGATTCTGTAACCACGAGCCTGTAGCAACTTGCCTATGCTTGCCGCTATGATGCCCTTGCCTAATGAGGAGACTACGCCTCCTGTAACGAATATGTACTTTGTGTTCACTGATGCTCCTAATTTCTAATTTACGAACTGAACTCACCCTCCGCCTCCTCTGTCTGAGGTAAGGAGGGGAGAGTGAGTGTACCTGGAGAAGATTTTAGGGCTGCAATGTAAAGCCAAGAACCAGGTATGCTTTCTGGGTGCAGGGGTTGGCCACCACCTGCCCGAACAGAGGTATGCTGAACGTGTCGGTAACCTTGATATCCTTTGTAGCCAAAACGGAGACGTTGGTAACTGCAAAGCCCGTAACGTCAGCATAAGAGGAAGTGGCATAAGGCACGGCACCGAGGGCTGCCGTCCAGTCTATGCCTCCGAGTTTGAATGGCGCGCTAACCTCCATGTAGGAGGAATAGGCACGTTTGCCACTCTTGTTAATACCGTCGGCACCAGCAAAGTTGGTGTACCACTGGAAGGCGACGGGACCGAAGTCGTATCCTATGTTCGCCTCCCATACGTGTGCCGTCTCGTGGGCTTTATACATGAAGTATCTTGTCTGGTCCTCCTTGCTGGTGAAGAAGTAGTCGGTGACGCCCACGTTGAAGCCGCCCGTGGTGTAACTGAGGGTGAGGTCGAACTCCTTCGTGTCGTCGGGGTTGGAAATGCCGTAGCTACCCCATGCGCTAAGCGAGAGCCCTTTATAGCCTAACCCCAGCGTGGGCTGGATGCTTACCTCGCCAAGCTTCTGGCCACGCCACAGGTAGTTTGTCACTACGTCTGCCTTTATGGTTGCCTCTATATCCTTTGCCAATGTCAGTGGCTTCTGCGCCAACGCACCCGTACCCGTCAGTGCCACGAGGGCGAGTGCCATAAATCTGTATGTCTTCATAACTTTTTGCATTTTTATTTTCTAATTCTTGCGCTCCAGTAGGTGCTCAGGCGTTTCTGCTCCCCGAAAACGGGGAGACCGAGAGGGGTGTAAAGACCATTGAGCAGAGCTCGGAGCCTAATTTCTAATTCCTAATTAGTTATACGCCGTCTCGCCATGTTCATATACGTCAAGACCTTCCTCCTCTATTATTCTGTCGCAACGCAGTCCGTGAATCTTGTCTATGATATAGAACACCACGAAACCAGCCACGAATGCAAACAGAGCAACCGTAACTGCTCCGATGAGCTGCGTGAGGATGGTGCAGTCAGTTACACCGTCGATAGACGGGTCAACAAACACGCCCGTCAACACCGTGCCGAGCAGCCCGCCCACACCGTGAACAGACACAGCGCCCACAGGGTCGTCAATCTTGCACACCTTATCTATAAATGCAACAGAGAGGCACATCACTATGCTTACCACAGCACCTATGAAGGCAGCAGCCCCTATGCCTACGCAGTCGCAACCCGCTGTGATGCCTACAAGACCTGCCAGCACACCGTTGCACAACATAGACAATGATGGCTTGCCGTCAACGAGCCACGTGTATAGCATAGCCGCTATGCCGCCTGTGGCAGCAGCCATATTGGTGGTTACGAATACGTGCGCCATGCTTACCGCATTAGCATAACCCGTAGCCGCAACGGTAGAACAGGGGTTGAACCCGAACCAGCCTACCCAGAGGCAGAACACACCGAGGGCACACAGCACGAGGTTGTGACCAGGAATGGCGCGAGACTTGCCGTCCTTGCCGTATTTGCCCGTGCGAGGTCCGAGCACCATGGCACCAGCCAGAGCCAGCGCACCGCCGCAGAGGTGAACCACCGTTGAGCCTGCGAAATCATGAAACCCCATCTCGCTGAGCCAGCCTCCGCCCCATGACCAGTGTCCCTCCACAGGGTAGATGAAGGCAGAGATAAGCACAGAGAACACTACGTACATGGAGAACTTCGTGCGCTCAGCCATAGCACCAGATACTATGGTGGCCGCCGTAGCGCAGAACACCGTCTGGAAGATAAAGGTACACTCGGCAGGCACGTTAGAGTCAGAGCCTATAAAGCCGAACCCCTCCCAACCGATGAAACCGTTGCCAGCCCCGTACATAATGGAGAATCCCAGCACCCAGAAGAGTACCGTGCCAAACATGAAATCGACAAAGTTCTTCATCAGTATGTTGGCAGTATTCTTGGCCTGTGTCAGTCCAGCCTCTACCAGAGCGAACCCAGGCTGCATCCAGAACACGAGCATTGCACCAAGACACACCCACAGCGTGTCCAAACCGTTTACATAATCTTTCGCTTCCTCCACCATCGCTGTGGCGAGAGGCGTAGCTAACATTGTTATATCTGTCATAATCATTTATTTCTTTATGGTTTTAAGGTAAGGTTTCAGGTCTTCAGGTCGCTTCGCTTTTAGGTTTTAAGGTGATTTCACCTCATAACCTCACAACCTCATCGCTCCAACTTGTTGGCTTGCCAGAGCAAGAACCTCACAACCTCATTAATCTATTTCTTGTCCGCCAATACGGTGTCACCATGCTCCCCAGTGCGTATGGAGTAACAGTCTATCATGTCACTGAGAAATATGCGTCCGTCACCCACCTTGCCAGTGTGAGCCACTTCCATGATAACCTTTATAGTGGGTTCTACAAACTGCTCACGACACACGATGGTTATTGCAACACGCTCTATGACGTCGGTAGAATACTGCACACCACGATATATGCGCTCCTGGCGACTCTGTCCGATGCCGTGCACGTCGTGGTATTCAAACCAGTCAATGTCTGACTGCAGCAGGGCAGCTTTGACATCCTCAAACTTAGTCCTGCGGATAATTGCTTCAATTCTTTTCATAACGTTTTTCCTTTCTTTTTACCTTAGAAATTAACATTTTGTCACTGTGACGGTGCAAAATTACAACATTTTGCTACAAAAAGAATACGGAAAATGTCTTTTTGTATCTTAAAAATTTTATCTTTTGGCAAAGTGTAAAGTTTTTGTGTGTGCGTACACATAAAAAGTTTACAAAATGAAAGAAAAACGCCTAAAAATAAATCAAAATGATAAAAATAGTAGTTTTTTAGGTGAAAAAAATTACAAAAACCTTTGTTTTTATGACTTTTTGTAATAACTTTGCACCCAAGAAAAGATAATCGATGTCAAAAATCGGTAGAAGAATCAAAAGAAGATTAACATAGTATAATATGAAAAAGAAAAGCAATGTAACAGACCTCCATGCTGGGTTATACCAAAGCAGCTATGAGCATGATGCGTGTGGTGTGGGCATGGTGGTGAACATTCACGGCAGAAAGAGCCACGAGTTGGTTGACAATGCCCTGAGTGTGCTCGAAAACATGGAGCATCGCGGTGCCGAGACGCGCGACAAGACGGGGGATGGTGCTGGCATAATGGTGCAGATACCTCATGAGTTTATTCTGTTGCAGGGAATACCTGTGCCAGAAAAGGGAAGGTATGGCACGGGCTTGTTGTTTCTTCCCAAGGACAAGAAGAGGCAGGAGGCGATACTCTCCATAGTGATAGAGGAGACAGAGCGCGAGGGACTTTCCCTGATGCATCTGCGCAGCGTGCCTACGCACCCAGAAGTGCTGGGCAAGGGTGCTCTCGACGTGGAGCCAGACATAAAGCAGGTGTTCATAACGGGCATAGGCGAAGAGAGAATTGGCGAGTTTGAACGCATATTATACAAGGTACGCAAGAGGATAGAGAAACGCACGGAGGACGATGAGGATTTCTACGTCTGCTCCCTTTCCAGCAAGAACATCGTCTATAAAGGTATGCTTACCTCTGGGCAGTTGCGCAGATACTACAGCGACCTGAGCGATGCCTGCTTCACGAGCGGACTGGCACTGGTACACTCCCGTTTCTCTACCAACACGTTTCCCAAGTGGAAACTGGCGCAACCCTTCCGCCTGCTTTGCCACAACGGCGAGATAAACACCGTGAGGGGCAACAGGGGGTGGATGAAGGCGAGGGAGAGCGTGCTCTCCTCCAAGGCGCTGGGAGACATAAGGGAGATACGCCCCATAGTGCAGGAGGGAATGTCGGACTCGGCAAGCCTCGATAACGTGTTTGAGTTTCTCGTCATGAGCGGCATGTCGCTCCCTCAGGCTATGGCGATACTGGTGCCCGAGAGCTTCAACGACAAGAACCCTATCTCGGACGAGTTGAAGGCGTTCTACGAATATCACTCCATATTGATGGAGCCCTGGGACGGTCCTGCTGCCCTGATGTTCAGCGACGGAAGGTTTGCTGGAGGCATGCTGGACCGCAACGGCTTGCGCCCCTCGCGCTATACTATCACGCGTCAGGGCATGATGGTGGTAGCGTCAGAGGTGGGCGTGATGGATTTTGAACCTGCCGACGTAGTGAGCAAGGGCAGGCTGCAGCCTGGCAAGATACTGCTCGTGGATACCGAGGAGGGCAGGATATACTACGACGGGGAGATAAAGGCGAAGCTCGCCAGCGAGCACCCCTACGCCCAGTGGCTCTCCACCAACCGCATACAGCTGGAGAAACTCAGGAGCGGGCGCAAGGTGGATAACTCGGTGGCGGATTACGAGAGCAGGCTCCTGAACTTCGGTTTCAGCAAGGAGGATATAGAGAGGACTATAGTGCCGATGGCTACGACGGGGCAGGAGCCTGTGGCGGCTATGGGCAACGATACTCCCCTCGCCGTACTGAGCGACCGCCCGCAGCTGCTGTTCAACTATTTCCGCCAGCAGTTTGCCCAGGTTACCAACCCCGCCATAGACCCCATAAGGGAAGAACTGGTGATGAGCCTTACGGAGTATATAGGTGCTGTGGGCACCAACATTCTGACCCCCGACGAGAGCAACTGCAAGATGGTGCGCCTGCCCCAGCCTGTGCTTACCAACAGAGAGCTCGACCTTCTCTGCAACATACGCTATAAGGGCTTCAACACCGTCAAGCTGCCCATGTCCTTCACCTATGCTGATGTCTCTAAGGGGGGCGAGAGTCTTCGTGCGGCTCTCGGCAAGCTGTGCCTTGATGCCGAAAGGGCTGTTGACGAGGGTTACAACTACATCATCCTCACCGACCGCGACTTTAATTCGACCCCCTCTCGCTCCCCCCAAGGGGGAGAGACTCCCTTTCCTTTGGAGAGGGGTGGGGAGAGGTCTCGGGGAGACGAGAGGGCGGAGGGTCACTCTGCTTTTATACCCTCGCTGCTGGCAGTGAGCGCCGTACACCATTATCTTATCTCAGTGCAGAAGCGCGTGCAGACGGCTCTGATAGTAGAGAGCGGCGAGATAAGGGAGGTTATGCATGCGGCACTGCTCCTGGGCTATGGTGCAAGTGCTATCTGCCCCTACATGGCGTTTGCAGTGCTCGACGACCTCGTGAAGCGTGGCAAGATACAGGAGGAATATGCTACGGCAGAGAGAAACTACATCAATGCTGTGGACAAGGGACTGAAGAAGATAATGTCCAAGATGGGCATATCAACCATACGCTCCTACAGGGGGGCTAAGATTTTTGAGGCTATCGGGCTGTCGGAGTCTTTGCTCAGGGAGTATTTCGGCACAGAGACTTCCACCATAGGTGGCATAGGGCTGGAGGAGATAGCAAGGGACGCGATTCGCCTGCATAATGCTGCAATGAGCCAGTCCCAGTTCCCGTTAACGTTCCCGTTAAAAGATAACGGTCTCTTCTCCTGGCGCAAGGACGGCATAGAGCACGCATGGACTCCCGAGACCATAGCCAACCTGCAGATAGCTACCCGCATGGGTTCATATAAGAAGTTTAAGGAATGGGCTCGGCTGGTGGACGAGAAGGAAAAGCCTATCTTCCTGCGCGACTTCATGGACTTCAGGAGGGCTGCGGAGCCTGTGCCCCTCGACGAGGTGGAGCCCGTGGAGAGCATAGTGAAGCATTTCGTTACTGGGGCTATGTCCTTTGGTGCCCTGTCTATAGAGGCTCACGAGGCTCTGGCGCTCGCCATGAACAGGCTGGGCTCTCGCAGCAATACTGGCGAGGGCGGCGAGGACAACCAGCGCTACCACACAGAGGTGGACGGCGTGAGTCTCTCGTCGAAGACCAAACAGATAGCCAGCGGACGCTTTGGCGTTACGGCTGAATACCTGGTGAATGCTGAGGAGATACAGATAAAGGTGGCACAAGGTGCCAAGCCTGGCGAGGGCGGACAGCTGCCCGGATTCAAGGTAAACAGGATTATAGCCAAGACGCGTAACGCCATACCAGGCATATCGCTCATCTCGCCTCCGCCTCACCACGACATTTACTCCATAGAGGACCTGGCACAGCTCATCTTCGACCTCAAGAACATCAACCCTACGGCGGCTGTGAGCGTGAAGCTGGTTGCCGAGAGCGGCGTGGGCACCATTGCGGCTGGCGTAGCCAAGGCTAAGGCTGACCTCATAGTGATAAGTGGTGCCGAAGGCGGAACGGGCGCGAGTCCTGCATCGTCAATGCGCTTTGCGGGCATTTCGCCCGAGATAGGACTTGCCGAGACGCAGCAGACGCTGGTGCTCAACGGCTTGCGAGGACAGGTGCGCCTGCAGACCGACGGTCAGCTCAAGACGGCCAAGGACGTGGTGATAATGGCTATGTTGGGAGCCGACGAGTTTTCCTTCGGCACCCTGCCGCTGATAGTTCTGGGATGCGTAATGATGAGAAAGTGCAATACCAACACCTGCCCCGTAGGTGTGGCAACGCAGGACGAGACGCTCCGCAAGCGTTTCACGGGCAGGGCAGATTATGTTGTCAATTTCTTCACCTTCCTTGCCCAGCAGGTTAGGGAATACCTCTCCGAGATTGGTGTGAGAAACCTCAAGGACATCATAGGGCGGACGGACCTGATAGAAGTTCACAATTCACAATTCACAATTCACAGTCTCTCAACTCTCAACTCTCAACACTCAACTGGTCGGGGGAGGTCAGGGAGGGGTCTCGACTTCAGCCGACTGCTGTATAAGCCAGAGACGGACAAGCCGCTCTACTGGGACAGGGGCTCGTTCTCCAAGGTTGAGGGCGTCAAGGACCTCGAGATTGTCTCTGCCTGCAAGGAGGCTATAGAGACAGGCAAGGAGGTGAGCCTCGACTATACCATAAGGAATACCGACCGCGCAGCCTGCACCATGCTCTCTGGCGTAATAGCCAGGAAATATGGCGAAGCAGGATTGCCACAGGGCACCATCAAGATAAAGTTCAAGGGCTCGGCTGGTCAGTCGTTCGGAGCCTTTGCCGTATCGGGTGTTGACATAAGGCTCGAGGGCGAGGCAAACGACTATTTCGGCAAGGGACTTTCTGGAGGACGTATCTCCATTCTCCCGCCGTCACGCCTGGGCGAAGACTTCGTGCCTGAGGACAACATCATAGCCGGCAATACGGGCATGTATGGTGCCACTACTGGCGAACTCTACGTCAACGGCAGGGTAGGCGAACGTTTCGGAGTGCGCAACTCTGGTGCCACTGCCGTAATAGAGGGCGCAGGCGACCATTGTTGTGAATACATGACGGGAGGCAGAGTGGTAGTGCTGGGCGAAACGGGCAGAAACTTTGCAGCTGGCATGTCAGGAGGCATAGCCTATGTGTGGGATAAAAACCATAACTTCGACTACTTCTGCAACATGGACATGGTGGAGATAAACCTTGTGGAGGACACCACGAGCCGCAAGGAACTCAAGGAGCTCATTCGCAATCATTATCTCTACACTGGCTCGCCACTGGCTGGACGCATACTCGACGACTGGAACCGCTACGTAGAAGAGTTCATACAGGTAGTGCCGATAGAATACAAACGCGTGCTGGAAGAGGAAAAAATGGCTATGCTTCAGAAGAAGATTGCCGACATGCAGCGAGATTATTAAACACCCCCTCTAACTCCCCCCAAGGGGGAGAATATAGCTCCTCCCCTTCTTTGCAAGCAAAGCCAACAAGTTGGAGCGGGGGGAGGTCAGGGAGGGGTCTCAATTTTCAATTTTCAATTAATGAGATGGGAAACCCAAAAGCTTTTTTGACTATAGCGCGTAAGGAGGCGGGATACCGCCCTGTAACCGACCGCATACACGACTTCGGAGAGGTAGAACAGACTCTCAACTCTAAAGACCGCCAGGAGCAGGCAAGCCGTTGCATGGACTGCGGCGTGCCCTTCTGCCACTGGGCCTGCCCCTTGGGCAACAAGGACCCTGAATGGAACGATGCCCTGTACCACGGCGAGTGGGACACGGCGTACAGGATACTGAGCAAGACCAACCCCTTCCCCGAGTTTACGGGACGCATCTGCCCAGCCCTGTGCGAGAAGGCGTGCGTGCTCTATCACACCACGGGCGAGGCTGTCACCAACCGCGAAAACGAGTGCGCCATAGCCGAGCGTGCCTTCGCGGAGGGTTATGTTACGGCTGAGCAGCCCGTGCACAACGGCCAGAGGGTAGCCGTGATAGGTGCTGGTCCTGCTGGGCTTGCTGCTGCCTGCCAGCTCAACCGCATGGGCTACCGCGTAACCGTCTTTGACAAAAACGAGGCGGCGGGCGGTTTGTTGCGCTACGGCATACCTAACTTCAAACTCAACAAGAGCGTCATAGACCGTCGCATCCGCCTTATGGAGCAGGAGGGCATAGAGTTTAGGTATAATGAAGAAATAACTTTCAATCTTCAATCTTCAATTTTCAATAATACTTACGATGCCATCGTCGTAGCTACTGGCACTCCTACGGCGAGAGACCTCAACATACCTGGCAGGGAACTGCAGGGAGTGCATCTCGCCCTCGAGCTGCTTGCACAGCAGAACCGTGTGCTGGCGGGTGCCGAGTTCAGCAGGGAGGAGCGCATTACGGCTAAGGACAAGGACGTGCTCGTCATAGGTGGTGGCGACACGGGCAGCGACTGCATAGGCACGGCTCACCGTCAGGGTTGCAGGAGCGTCACGCAGATAGAGATAATGCCCAAGCCGCCAGTGGGGCACAACGACAATACACCGTGGCCTAATTGGCCCATGATACTCAAGACTACCTCCTCCCACGAGGAGGGATGCACCCGCCGCTGGAATATCAACACGCTGGAGTTTCTTGGCGAGAATGGCAAGCTCACTGGCGTAAGGGTGCAGCCGATAGACTGGGAACCCAACCCCGAGGGCGGACGCCCTAGGATGGTGGCGGCAGGCAAGGAGGAGATAATCAAGGCAGACATAGTGTTTCTCGCCATGGGATTTCTCAAGCCTGAGCACCCCGAGTATCCAGACAATGTCTTCGTTTGCGGCGATGCCCTGAGCGGCGCCAGCCTCGTGGTCAGGGCTATGGCTTCAGGACTACAGACTGCAAAGAAGGTTGACGAGTTTCTTTCTAATAATTAAGGGGGGGGTGAAGAGAGAAGTGTTAGTTTAGAGTTTAGGGTTTAGAGTCAGTGGATAGATTAGAGTGGATAGTACACTATCAACTATCCTTCCGCTCCAACTTGTTGGCTTGCCAGAGCAAGAACACTAAACTATCAACATTCAACTGACTCTCAACTCTAAACACTCAACTCAAAAACTGACACCTCCCTCTAACTCCCCTTAACTCCACAAAAAAAGGAATATATGATAAACTTTACCAAAATGCACGGCTGTGGCAATGACTACATCTACGTCAACACCATGCAGCATACCATAAGCAACCCCTCAGAGGCTGCCATCAGGTGGAGCGACCGCCACAAGGGCATAGGCTCCGACGGACTGGTGCTGATAGGGGCGGGGGAGAGGTGTGACTTCTCCATGCGCATATTCAATGCCGACGGTTCCGAGGCTATGATGTGTGGCAATGCCACCCGTTGCATAGGCAAATACCTCTATGAGCGCGGACTGACCACCAAGACAGAGATAAGACTCCAGACCCTCTCTGGCATCAAGGTGCTCAGGCTACACCTCACCCCCGACAACCACGTTGAGAGCGTCACGGTGGATATGGGCGAACCCGCCTTTGAGGATGAAACATTATATAAGACCCCCTCTCGCTCCAACTTGTTGGCTTGCCAGAGCAAGTTCCGCTCTGCGCCTGAGCACCTACTGGAGCGCAAGAACTCCCCCTTAGATGGGGAGAACTCCCGCCCTGTAAGGGAGGGTGAGGGGAGGGTCTTTATTTCCATGGGCAACCCCCACTACGTTATCTTCACCGACGATATTGACCAGGTGGGCACTATGGGACCTCAACTCGAGCGCCATCCCATGTTTCCCCAACGATGCAACATAGAGTTTGCTACTCCCTTTCCTTCAGGAGAGGGCAGGGGAGAGGCCTTCCGCGTCAGGGTATGGGAACGTGGTAGCGGCATCACCGAGGCGTGCGGCACAGGTGCCTGCGCCACTGCCGTAGCAGCAGCTATGACAGGCAGGGCAGGCAGAAAGTCAAGCATAGTGATGGATGGTGGCACCCTCAGCATCCATTGGAGCGAAACAGACAACCACGTCTATATGACAGGTCCTGCCACCTTCGTCTTCGACGGAGAAATCAGTGATAATGAGTAATTAGAAAAGGGGGAGTGAAGAGAGAGGTGTCAGTTTAGAGTTTAGGGTTTAGAGTCAGTGGATAGATTAGAGTGGATAGTACACTATCAACTATCCTTCCGCTCCAACTTGTTGGCTTGCCAGAGCAAGAATGTAGCTCCTCCCCTTGGGGGAGGTCAGGGAGGGGTCTCAACTTCAATCCTTCCGCTCCAACTTGTTGGCTTGCCAGAGCAAGAACACTAAACTATCAACATTCAACTGACTCTCAACTCTAAACACTCAACTCAAAACTGACACTCAACTCTCAACTCTCAACACTCAACTCAAAAACTGACACTAAACTCTCAACTCTAAACACTCAACTCAAAACTGACACCTCCCTTTAACTCCTTAACTCCTTAAAAAAAATGGCTTTAGTAAATACACATTTCCTCAACCTGCAAGACAACTACCTCTTTGCCGACATAGCAAAGAAGGTGAACGCCTTCAAGGTTACCCATCCCAAGGCTGACGTTATCTCGCTCGGCATTGGCGATGTCACCCAGCCACTCTGCCCAGCCGTCATCGAGGCTATGCACAAGGCTGTTGACGAGATGGCTCATGCCGAGACCTTCCGCGGCTACGGTCCTGAGCAGGGCTACGACTTCCTCCGCGAGGCGATACTCAAGAACGACTTCCAGCCTCGCGGCATAAGGCTCGACATCGACGAGATATTCATCAACGACGGTGCCAAGTCTGATACGGGCAACTTTCAGGAGCTCCTCCATTGGGACGACTATGTAGGCGTTACCGACCCCGTCTATCCCGTCTATGTGGATTCCAACGTCATGATAGGCAGGACGGGCACCCTGCGTGACGGCAGATGGTCTAATCTGGCTTACCTCCCTGCTACGGCAGAGAACAATTTCGTGCCACAGATACCCGAAGGCAGACCGCTCGAGGTTATCTACCTCTGCTATCCCAACAACCCCACAGGCACCGTGATAACCAAGGCAGAACTGCGCAAGTGGGTAAACTACGCCCTGAAGAATGATGCCCTCATACTCTACGATGCAGCCTACCATGCCTACATACAGGACCCCGACATACCCCACAGCATTTACGAGATACGTGGTGCCCGCAAGTGTGCCGTCGAGTTCCGCTCGTTCTCCAAGACGGCAGGTTTCACAGGTATCCGCTGTGGTTACACCGTAGTGCCCAAGGACCTCACCCTTACCGATGACGACGGCAACAGGATTTCTGCCAACAAGCTGTGGCTCAGAAGGCAGTGCACCAAGTTCAATGGCACCAGCTACGTCTCCCAGCGAGCTGCCGAGGCCATCTACTCCCCCGAGGGCAAGGAGCAGATACAGCAGACCATCAGCTACTACATGGACAACGCCCGCCGTATGCTCACCACCCTGCGCTCTCTGGGCTACGAGGTGTATGGCGGCGAGAATGCCCCCTACGTGTGGATGAAGACGCCCGAGGGCACCACCTCGTGGAAGTTCTTCGAGCAGATGCTCTACGGTCCAGGCGTGGTATGCACCCCAGGCGTGGGCTTCGGTCCCAGTGGCGAGGGCTACGTGCGCTTCACCGCCTTCGGCACTCACGAGGCAACCGACGAGGCTCTGCGCCGCATAGAGAAATGGACTAAATACTGTTAAGGAGTGGAGAGGAGTAAAAAGGAGTGCGGGGGAGTGAAACGAACTATAAAACTATAACAAACCAAAGAAAGGAAAAAAGATTATGCAAACACTAAGATTACAAGTAGTAGGAGAGGCATTCAAGAAAAAGCCTCTTGAGGTGAAGGCACCAAGTGAAAGACCTTATGAGTATTTCGGCAAGAAAGTCTTCAACCGTGAGAAGATGTATAAGTACCTGCCCAAGGACGTCTATGAGCAGATGATTGACGTGATAGACAATGGCGCACGTCTCGACCGCCATGTAGCCGACCACGTGGCAGCTGGCATGATGCAGTGGGCTAAGGAGCAGGGCGTAACCCACTATACCCACTGGTTTCAGCCCCTCACCGAGGGCACTGCCGAGAAGCACGACTCCTTCCTCGAACATGACGGCAAGGGCGGCATGATAGAGGAGTTCTCGGGCAAACTGCTCGTTCAGCAGGAGCCTGATGCTTCCAGCTTCCCTTCAGGCGGCATACGTGCCACCTTCGAGGCTCGCGGCTACAGCGCCTGGGACCCCACCAGCCCCGTCTTCATCATCGACGATACCCTCTGCATACCTACCGTCTTCATCTCCTATACAGGCGAGGCACTCGACTACAAGGCACCCCTCCTGCGTGCCCTCAAGGCTGTCAACATAGCAGCCACCGAGGTGTGCCACTACTTCGACCCAACGGTCAAGAAAGTCGTCAGCAACCTCGGATGGGAGCAGGAGTATTTCCTCGTCGATGAAGGCCTCTATGCCGCCCGTCCCGACCTCCTGCTCACAGGCAGGACGCTCATGGGACACGACTCTGCCAAAAACCAGCAGATGGACGACCACTATTTTGGCTCCATACCAGAGCGCGTGGCAGCCTTCATGCGCGACCTCGAGATACAGGCTCTCGAACTCGGCATACCCTGCAAGACGCGCCATAACGAGGTGGCACCAAACCAGTTTGAGCTCGCTCCTATCTACGAGGAGACCAACCTCGCCGTTGACCACAACATGCTCCTCATGTCAGTCATGAAGCGCGTGGCACGCAAGCACGGTTTCCGCGTGCTGCTCCACGAGAAGCCCTTTGCTGGCATCAACGGTTCGGGCAAGCACAACAACTGGTCGCTCAACACCGACAACGGCATCCTGCTCCACGCCCCAGGCAAGACACCCGAGCAGAACCTGCGCTTCGCCACCTTCATAGTCGAGACCCTCATGGGCGTTTATCGCCACAACGGACTCCTCAAGGCGAGCATCATGTCTGCCACCAACGCCCACCGTCTGGGAGCCAACGAGGCACCCCCTGCCATCATCTCCAGCTTCCTCGGCAAGCAGCTCACCGAGCTCCTCGACCACATAGAGAAAGCAGACAAGGAAGACATCCTCTCCATGCAGGGCAAGCAGGGCATGAAGATGGACATACCCGAGATACCCGAACTGCTCATCGACAATACCGACCGCAACCGCACCTCGCCATTCGCCTTCACGGGCAACCGCTTCGAGTTCCGTGCCGTAGGCTCTGAGGCTAACTGCGCCAGCGCCATGATAGCCCTCAACAGTGCCGTAGCTGAGGCACTCACCGACTTCAAGCAGCGTGTTGACGAGAAGATAGCCCAGTACTCCAAGGACCCGCGCTTTGCCGAGGGCACTGGCCACACAGCTAAGTATCATGCCATAATCGACGTGCTGCGCCAGGACATCAAGACCTGCAAGCCCATACGCTTCGACGGCAATGGTTACAGCGACGAGTGGGTGGCAGAGGCAGAGAAGCGCGGACTCGACGTAGAGAAGTCCTGCCCAAGGATTTTCGAGCGCTATCTCGACGAGGCAAGCGTCAAGATGTTTGAGAGCTTCGGCGTGATGACCAAGAAAGAGCTCGCCGCACGCAACGAGGTGAAGTGGGAGACCTACACCAAGAAGATACAGATAGAGGCACGCGTCCTTGGCGACCTCTCCATGAACCATATCATACCCGTTGCCACTCGCTACCAGTCAGCCCTGCTCAACAATGTAGAGGACATGACGCGAGTATTCTCTCGCGAGAAGGCAGAAAAGCTCTCCCAGCGTAACCTCAAGCTCATCGAGGAAATAGCCGAGCGCACCTCCATCATCGAGACCCAGGTAGAGGAACTCGTCGAGGCACGCAAGAAGGCAAACAAGATAGAGAGCGAACACGAGAAGGCAATAGCCTATCACGATGTGATAGAGCCAAAGCTCGACAGCATACGCTACCAGATAGACAAGCTCGAACTCATCGTAGATGACACCCTCTGGCCACTGCCAAAGTATCGCGAACTCCTGTTCATCAGATAAAGAATAACAACAATACAATTATTACTTCATCAAACAGCACGGCATCACCTCCCTCTCTCCGATGTCGTGCTGTTTTTCTTTTGTTTCCTCAGACCCTCAAGTGCGAAATATGTAAATATGCACTTTCAGTTTCCATGTGCAGAACCACTGCCTCTGCACGTAGTTCCGAGCTCTGCTCGCCTGAGCACCTACTGGAGCGCAAGAACCACTGCCTCTGCATGTAGAACCAGTACTTCTGCACGTAGAACCAGTACTTCTGCATGTAGAACCATTGCCTCCGTATGTAGAACTAATGGTTCTGCATCCTGAGCACCTACTGAAGTGTGTAGAACCAGTGCTTCTGCATATTTGAATAAGTATGCAATAATTTCCTTAGTTTCTAATTACTAATTCCTTATTGCACGAAAAAAGAACTTTTTTCGTGCCTAAACCTCCCTAATCTTCGGAACTCCGCATGAACACTGGGCTGAGCATAGGGAGGTAGGGTGTCGACATCTCCCTCAGACCTCCCTTACACCTCCCTATATAATGTGAAGTGACCCCAAAAAGTTGGA
>DGTQ01000018.1 GCA_002394365.1 Prevotellaceae bacterium UBA4332 | reverse complement strand
TCCAACTTTTGGGGTGCACTTCAAATGAAGAATGTAGAAGATAGAATGAAGAATTGCTAATTACTAATTTCTAATTGACAGAAACAGGGAGGTGTAAGGGATATGTAAGGGACCTTTTGAGAGCCAACCTCCCTAACGTCAAGGCGCATAAACACTAGGGGTTGCAAGCTATTAGGGAGGTTAGGAGGTTAAAAGCGCGAAAAACTGTTTTTCTATAGTTTTTCTTTGCTTTCGTTTGGAGAATTAAAAAATAATATATATCTTTGCATGAGTTTTGTGAGACACAAACAAGAAATATGTACAAAAGACGTAAACTAACCTACTTACCGTTACACATATTATATATAGTATGCTTCATTATCTGCATTACGTCATGCTCCACTGACAGTAAGAAATATCGTGTGGGTGTGTCGCAATGCTCTGCTGATATATGGCGCGACAAACAGAATGCTGAACTGCGCATGGGTGCTTACTTCCACGACAATGTGGAGGTGAAGTTTGCTGCTGCCTATGACAGTGACGAGCGACAGGTGCGGCAGATAGACAGTTTGATAAATGAGGGTATAGACCTGCTGATTGTGGCACCTAACCAGGTGGAGACAATATCGCCAGCCATAGACCGTGCTTACGACAAGGGAATCCCAGTGATAGTGTTCGAGCGCAAGACGAGTTCCCGCAAATATACAGCCTCTATGAGCGCCGACAACTACGAGATGGGACGAGTAATGGGCGAATATATCATATCAAAACTTGACGGCAAGGGAACGATATTGGAATTGCAAGGACTGGAGGGTTCTTCGCCAGCTATAGAGAGGCACAACGGACTGATGGATGCACTGAAGAAGGCACCAGGCATAAAGGTTGCCGCTTCGCTGCGTGGCGACTGGACTGAGCCCACTGCATACAAAACGACGAGCAAATGGCTTGCCGAGCATAAGGGAGAGAGGATTGACATGGTGTTTGGCGGAAACGACCGTACCGCCATGGGAGCACGAAAAGCGTTTCTTGAGTCTGGTACCGAAGTACTACCCCTGTTTTGTGGCATAGACGGACTGCCTGGCAAAGACGGTGGCATACAGCAGGTGCGCGACTCACTACTCGAAGCATCGTTTATCTACCCTACGCGTGGCGATTTGCTCCTTGACTTAGCGATGCGCATACTGGAGGGCAAACCTTACAAAAAGGATACGCTGCTGATATCGGATATGGTTACCCACGACAATGCCAAGGCTCTGCTGATGGAGAGTGAGGAGATAAAGAGGCAGTCAGACAGACTCGACCTGCTGCATGACAAGGCAAACTCATACATGCAGGAACTGGATGCCCAACGCATGGTAAACTGGATGACACTTGGCATAATAGTGCTGCTGATAGTAGTGATTGTGCTGTTCTACCTGTATTACCTGAGAAAAGTGAGTATGCAGAGGGAACGTGTGGCTAACACACTGTGGAATATGGACTCAATAGCGGGTACGGAAGACAAAGAGAGCGTTGAAATGGGCTTTTTTTCAAAATTCCGCGAATGTGTGGAGGCACACATGGACGACAGCGACCTGAGCATTGACGACCTGGCTGCGTACATGAATCTCAGTCGCACCCAACTATACCGCAAAGTGAAGGCTGTAACAGGCTCATCACCAGTGGAACTGCTGCGTACCACACGTCTGAAACGTGCCTACGAACTGCTGCTTACAACAGACAAGAGCGTGTCTGAGGTAGCCTACGCCGTAGGTTTCTCTGCTCCATCATACTTCACCAAATGCTTCAAAGACGAGTTTGGTATGGTGCCAGGAGAGGTGAGGAAAGTTGAAGATTGAAGATTGAAAGATTGTGATTTTTCGTTCATTTCGTTGTAAAAATGTTGCATGAAACATTTTTTTTACGGAGTGAACGATATTTTTTACGTGAAAAGCACGCATGTTAATACTTTTGCAAGCAAACATTATATATCAACAAAAAGTATTAACTAAAACCTCAAAGTAAATGGAACAAACGAAACGACTGGTTATGAGCTTACTGGCAGTGATGCTCTGCACCATGGTGTTTGCCCAGAGTGACATTACAGGTACGGTGGTTGACTCGCAAGGCGAACCAATCATTGGCGCTACAGTAGTAGTTAAGGGCAGCGCTGGAACAGGTACAGTGACCGACTATGACGGTAACTTCAAACTGAAAGTGGAGGCAGGCAAAACGCTCGTCTTCAGCTATGTGGGTTATGACAAGCAGGAATTGCCAGCCCAGAACAACATGAGAGTAGTGATGAAGGACGACGTGCAAACACTGAACGAGGTAGTGGTAACAGGTTATACCACCCAGCGTAAGGCTGACCTGACAGGTGCCGTATCAGTGGTAAGCGTTGACGAGCTTGCAAAGCAGAACGAAAACAACCCTATGAAAGCACTTCAGGGTCGTGTGCCTGGTGTAAACATTGCAGCTGACGGTAATCCTTCAGGCTCTGCGGTTGTTCGTATTCGTGGTATGGGTACTCTGAATGACAACGACCCTCTCTACATCATCGACGGTGTGCCCACCAAGGGCGGTATGCACGAACTGAACGGCAACGATATAGAGTCTATTCAGGTATTGAAGGATGCTGCATCAGCCAGCATCTACGGTTCTCGTGCTGCCAACGGTGTGATTATCATCACCACCAAGAAGGGTAAGGAAGGCAAAGTGAAGGTGAACTTCGATGCCAGCATTGCAGCTTCTTTCTTTAACAACAGAATCAAGACGCTGAATGCCAGTCAGTGGGGCAAAGCCCTGTGGCAGGCTTTGGTAAACGATGGTGAAGACCCTAACATCAAGGGTAACGACTTAGGCTATAACTTCAATTGGGGTTATAACGGCAATGGCAATCCCCAGTTCTACGGACTGACCATGAATCGTTATCTGGACGATGAAGCAACAGTGCGCAGCGGCGACACCGACTGGTTTAAAGAGGTTACACGCACGGGCGTAGTACAGCAATATAACCTCTCTGTCAGCAATGGTTCGGAGAGGGGTAACTCTTTCTTCTCAATCGGTTACTACAAAAACCTCGGTACCATCAAGGACACCCAGTTCAGTCGTCTGTCTGCTCGTGCCAACAGCGACTACAAACTATTTGGCGACAAGGTGGTGATTGGCGAAAACTTCACCATCAACCGTACAACGGGCGTGGATGCTCCTGGCGACATTATAGAGAACGCTTTGCAGTTCAATCCTAACTACCCTATATATGCAGAGAACGGAGAGTATGCCCAGACACTGGGTTTGTACTTTGAGCGTGAGAACCCTCTGAGCACTCTCAGCCGCAATAAGGACAACGAATACACACAGTGGCGTGCCTTTGGCGATGTGCACCTCAGCGTGACACCTATGAAGAACCTCATGCTGCGCACCACATTCGGTATGGACTATACACAGAAGCAGCAGCGTTTCCTTACCTATCCTATTATAAATGGTAAGAAGAGAAACCTTGAGACAGCTGCCGAGAACAAACAGGAACACTGGATGCGCTGGATGTGGAACGCCATTGCTACCTACAACCTTGAGATAGGCAAGCACAGAGGCGATGCCATGATAGGTATGGAGGTAAACCGTCAGAATACCAACTGGACCAGCGCAAAGCGCTATGGGCAAGCTATTCTGAACACCGACTTCATGTGGCCTTCAGCAGGTACAGGACGTCAGCTTGCCAAGGGTTCTGGCGACGGTTTCTCACTGCTATCATTCTTCGGCAAAGTTAACTATACATACGACGACAAGTACCTTGGCTCATTCACCCTGCGTAGGGATGGTTCAAGTCGCTTCGGTAAGAACAACCAGTATGGTACCTTCCCATCAGTGAGTGCTGGCTGGCGCATCTCTCAGGAGAAGTTTATGAAGCCTACCTCTGGATGGCTCGACAATCTGAAGATACGCTACTCATGGGGTAAGACGGGTAACTCTGAAATTTCCAACACTGCACGCTATACCCTCTACGCGCCAGTAGTATCAACAGAACTGTGGGATGGCGATGCTCCTGCAGGTTCTACCTACGACATAGCAGGCAGCAACGGTGGTGCTATACTTGGCAGCGGCTACGTACGCACACAGCGTGGCAACGAAGACATTAAGTGGGAGACCACCACACAGCACAACATAGGTCTCGACTTCGCTGTATTGAATAATGAGATTTACGGTTCATTCGACTGGTTCCACAAGAAGACTACCGACATTCTGCTACTGATGAAAGGCATCGGCGCTATGGGTGAAGGTGCTGACCAGTGGATAAACGCAGGCGAGGTGAAGAACGTAGGTTGGGAACTCACCTTAGGCTATCGTCACAAGACCTCTTACGGACTGTCATGGGACATCAACGGCAACCTCAGCAAATACACCAACGAGATAACCAAACTGCCTGGCACGGTAGCCGCAAGCGGCGTATATGGCGGCAACAGTAAACTGAGCGTTGTAGGTCACGCAATGGGCTCGGTAGTGGGCTACGTAGCCGACGGCATATTCAAGAGTCAGGAAGAGATTGCCAACCATGCTTATCAGGAAGGAGCAGGCATCGGTCGCATACGCTATGCCGACCTGAACCACGATGGCAAGATAACCGAGGACGACCAGACATGGATATTCAACCCTACACCAAAACTCTGCTGGGGTTTGAACGTATATCTGCAATATAAGGACTGGGACTTCACCATGTTCTGGCAGGGTGTACAGGGCGTTGATGCCAACACCTATGCCCTGAAGACACAGACTGACTTCTGGGCAAGCACTAACGCTGCTACCAACATGCCTTACCTGAACAAGGGTGACAGAGTGCTCGATGCATGGAGTCCTGCCAATCCTGGCAGTGATATACCAGCACTCACCAACTCAGACAGCAACAAAGAGGGACGTATGTCAACCTATTTTGTGGAGAATGGTTCGTATGCCAAGCTGCGCAACGTGCAGATAGGCTACAACCTGCCTAAGAAGGCTGTGGCAAAACTGAGTCTGGAGCGCATTCGTCTCTATCTCTCAGCCCAGAACCTGCTTACCATCAAGAGCAAGAACTTCTCTGGCACCGACCCTGAGAACTTCGTGGGAGCAGGATACTCTAAGAAGGGATTTGACTATCCTGTACCTCTCAATCTTACATTCGGAGTAAATGTTTCGTTCTAAACCTAAAAAACTGACAATTATGAAAACAAAATATATAGGCGCAGCACTCTTATTGGTGCAATCTGCATTCTTTGTGTCCTGTTCCGACTTCCTCAACGAGCAGGTACCACAGGCTACGCTCACTCAGGACGAGGTAAAGAACCCTAAGTATGTAGATAATGTGATAATTTCTGCATACGCAGGACTGCTCTCCATAGAGGATATGAATGCTTCTTTCTCTCTGTGGAACTATGACACTCGCTCCGACGACGCCTTCGTGGGTGGAGCAGCTTATTCTGACGGTGCCGTATTCCATGATATGGAGAAGGGCGTAGGCATTATGACCACCGACTGGCCATACGCTTCTATCTGGACCCGATTCTATAAGTATCTCTCACGCGTTTCTTTGTCACTCGACATGCTGTCAGAGGCTGACCAGAACAATGATGTGATAAAGCAGCGCACGGCAGAGATGAAATTCCTCAGGGCTTACGGTCACTTCCAGCTGAAGCGTCTGTTTAAGTTCATCCCGTTTGTCAACAAACTCAACATGACGGCTGAGGACTACGAGAACCTCAGCAATCGCGAATACACCAACGACGAGGGTTGGCAGCAGATAATCAACGACCTTGAAGATGCCTATGCCGTACTGCCTGCTACTCAGGCTGAGAAGGGGCGCCCTACCAAGGCTGCATGTGCTGCATTCCTTGCTAAGGTATATCTCTACAAGGCGTATCACCAGGACGACGAGACCACACACGCCGTTACTTCTATCAACGAGGAGGAACTGCAGAAGGTTGTGGACTATACCGAGCCTTCTATCTTCACAGGTTACGACATGGAGGGCGATATGCACAACAACTTCCGTCCTGAGGAGGAGTATGAGAACGGCAAGGAGTGCCTCTGGGCTATACAGTATTCTAAGAACGACGGTACCACATACGGCAACCTCAACTTCTCCAACCGTCTGATAGTACCTTGTGTGCAGGGTGTGCTCGATGCTGGATGTGACTTCTACAAGCCTTCACACAATCTGGTTGATGCTTACCGCACAGATGCTGACGGAATGCCTTTACTCGATAATTTCTATGAAGAGGACTACGAGGTAGGTTCACCTCAGACCGTTGACCCACGACTCTTCGTTACTGTGGGTTTACCAGGCACACCTTATATGTTTAATGAGAAATATATGATGTCTGAAAGCAAGAACTGGGGACGTGCCAACGGCACCTACGGCTACTTCGTTTCGCTGAAGCAGAACGTTGACCCAGCACTGCTCGACCAATATCTCTTCAATGCCGACAACCAGATAGCCAGCTCTATGAACCGCATAGTGTTCCGCTATGCCGACGTGCTGCTCATGCGTGCAGAGGCTCTGGCACAGCTCGGCAATACCCCTGAGGCTATCAAGTTGGTCAACCGTGTGCGCCAGCGTGCTCTCGACATGAAGACCAGCAGCATCGTTGCCAAGTATGCCGCAAAATATAACGTTCACTACGCAGTGGGCATGTATGAGGGCAGCTACAGCAAAGACGAGGCAATGAAGATTATCAAGATGGAACGCCGTCTGGAACTGGCTATGGAGAGCGAACGCTTCTTCGACCTCGTGCGCTGGGGTGATGCCGAACAGGTTATCAACAAGTTCTATAACGAAGAGAGCAAGAGGCTGAACTTCCTCACAGGCGCTTATTTCACAAAGAACAAGAATGAGTACCTGCCTATACCTGACGAGCAGATTGCTGCTTCTAACGGTCACTATAAGCAGAACATCGGCGGCTGGTAAACCGTATTCATAAATTCACTAAATAACGATAAGCATTATGAAAACAAAGATATTATTCGTCATCTGCCTTATTGCAGCAGTCTGCGGTTTCACGGCTTGTTCTGACGACATATCAGGCAGCGTAAACGTAAGCGGCGACTGTGCTGTTGAGGAGCTTACTCTCAACGACCAGTATAAGGCTACCATAAACACTTCGAAGCGCCTTGTCAAGGTGAAGGTGCCTGTGGATTTCGACCAGAAGAGCGACATGGTCATTACGAGCATGAGAATCTCTGATGGCGCCAAGGCCAGCATGAAGGTGGGCGACCACATCAATCTGCAAGCCGACCAGAGCCTGCGCGTTGCCAGCGGCGACGTGATAACAGACTGGCAGCTGGCAGTACGCAATGACGAGGCTCAGCTCAAGCTCTTCATTCTCGAGGGCGTGAAGGGAGCCATAAGCGAGGAGAACAAGACAGTTACAGTATCGGTAACCAGCGGCAGCGGTATAGACCTCAGCAACGCACAGTTTGAGGCTCAGTGCAGCGAAGATGCCGTATGTCTGCCTGCAAGCGGTTCGAGGGGCGACTTCACCAAGCCTTTCGTGCTCACCGTAAAAGATAATACTGCTGAGGAGAAATATACTGTCAACGTAGAACAGATAGAATATCCAGTGGCTATCTTCGTGGGCAACGCCGAGACAGTGGAGGAGCTCAACGTAGAGGAGAAAGCAGCTGCCAAGTGGCTTACGGCTAACATTGCCGGTGCAGCATACGTTTCGTTTAGCGAACTTGCCGACAATGCCGAACTGCTCAAGGAGTGTAAGCTCATATTCTTCCACCGTCATACCCCTGCCTATGGCAATTTCAATGACTTCAAGAGCAGCGAGACAGCTGCTATGGCTGCCCTGCCTATACTGAAGGAATACTGGAAGAATGGTGGCGGCTTCGTACTTGAGCGTATGGGGGTTGACCTTGCTGCTGCCCTTGGCGCAATGCCTGAGGATGGCTGTCCTAACAACTGCTGGGGCGGTTCAGGCGAAGGCTCTGACAAGATGGGAGAAAAGCCATGGTCTCTGCCAGTATTTGACAAGACACACCCTCTGTGGAATGATTTCACCGTGAATCCAAGCTATCCTTCTGAGACCTTCACACTCGACCCTGACTACACCATCTGTAACTCAGCTTCTCAGTATCACTGGGACGGCGTAAGTGGTGACAACCTCTTCCAGAAGTTTGACGAGGTGACAGGAGGCAAGGCTCGCCGTCTCGCTGGCAACGACAACGAGATATCATCCTGGGAGCTTAAGAATTACAATGGCGAGTTTGGCAAGGGCGGCATCATCTGTCTTGGCTCAGGAGTGCTCGACTGGAATTCTCCTACCCCATACGTGTCTAAATATCACGAGAACCTTGGCAAGCTCCTGCTGAATGCTTACAAGTATCTCTCTGGCGAATAAAAGTTTAAACTTAAAACATCAAGAATCATGAAATATATGTCATCAATAATCAGATGTGTGGTGTGCAGTGCTCTCTGCGCTGTCCTCACCTCCTGCTACGATGCTTACGAAGCAGAGGGTGACACCCCTAAAGACTGGGCTGCCACTACGGAGCGTTATGTGCCTACTGACGAGAAAGGCTTCTCTACATTCTACGTTCCTTCTATCATCAATCCAACCTCCAAAGTGGGAGGTGTGGGCGACCCTATGCCATTCTACGATGCTAAGAACAGCGAGTTTAAGGTGCTCTACCTGCAGGACTTTGTCGAAAACAAGCCTTTCTGCTTCCACCCCTATTGGGGAGTTGCCACTAAGGACGGAGCAAGCTACAGACCGCTGGGCGAGATTCTCTCTGCTGGCACCAACAACTACCAGCAGGATGCTGCACTGGGTACTGGCTGTTGCTACTACAACGAGGCTGACGGTCTGTACTACATCTACTACACTGGCGAGAACAGCAACTGCAAAGACCGTCAGGTGGTGATGCGTGCCACTTCGCCTGACTTCAAGACATGGACTCGCGACAACCTGTGGCAGCTTCATGGTCCTGACTACGGATACAACGGTGCTGACTTCCGCGACCCGCAGATATTCAAGGCTGACGACGGACTCTACCGCATGATTATTGCCACTAAGCCTGAGGCAGGAGGCAATAACGGTTGGTTTGCCGAGTTTAAGTCTGAAGACCTGAAGAACTGGGAAAACGTAGGACATTTCAATATGGTTTGGGATCGTTTCTGCGAGTGTCCTGACATCTTCAAGATGGGCAGCTGGTGGTATCTGGTGTATAGCGACAGCGACCGTCAGAACTGGAGCCGCAAAGTGAAGTATATGAAAGCTAACTCATGGGAGGCTCTGAAAGATTGCTTCAACGATCCTGGTGCTCACTGGCCTGACAACCGTGAGGGAGTGCTCGACAGCCGTGGTTTCTATGCTGGCAAGACAGCCTCTGACGGCACTAACCGCTACATCTGGGGATGGTGCCCATGGCGTGACGGCTCTGACATAGACGACCGTAACATCCAAGTTGGTGGAGGCCCAGGCAAAGAACCTAAATGGGGTGGTGCCCTGGTATGCCACAAGGTGATACAGAACGAGGACGGTACACTGCAGCTCGTTGCTGTGCCTGCTCTCAATGCTAAGTATAATAAGGAGCAGACCCTGAAGGTCATGGCAAGCAGCGGCTACGACAACGGCAAGCTCTCTGGCGACAATGCCTATGTGCTCTACAACCGTCTGGGCTATCATAACCACATCAGCATGAAGGTTACTACCGACAACAACTGGGACAAGTTCGGCATATCACTGTTCCGCGGCTCTGATTCCAAGAAATACTACACTATGGTTGTGAACCCTGAGGGCGAAAACTCTCGTAAGATTAACTTCGAACAGGAAGGATCTGAGGGCAAGGGATTCATTGAGGGCATTGACGGATACAACTTTGACCGTCCTTCTGACAATGTGTATAACATCGACATCTATACTGACAACTCTGTCATCGTGATGTATGTCAACAACAAGGCTTGCTACACACAGCGCATCTACGGCATACAGAACAACTGCTGGAGCATCAACAACTATGGCGGCAACATCACCGTCAGCGATGTCAAGGTCAGCCAGCAGTAATAACCATTAACAATAACAATAAAACAATAACCAATAACTATTACAACAATGAAGAAGATTATATTGATGGCAGCTATGTTTGCCGCAACAGTATGTAACGCACAGGTGACCCTGTGGAATGGTGACGATAAGGAAGTTGGTAGCGATGGAGGATTCTGGGATCGTGCCACACCTACGGTGGTAGAAGAAGAGGGCAACAAGGTGATGAAGTTCACCCTCAAGACGAGCACCAGCGGCTGGGATAAGGAGCAGTGCAACTTTGCCCTCCCTCTTGGCGATGCCGACTTCAAGGGCGTGCGACGCATGACCATGCGCATAAAGATGGGCGTCAACCATAATGTGATGGTAAAGATAGTCAAGGATGGTACCTACTCCGCTACACGATGGTTCTGGTGCGGCAATCCTGACCAGTGGAATATTCTCACCTTTGAGTTTGCCAAGGGACCTGAGAGCGACAAGATTACCGATACCGGCAACACCGTGCTCGAGATATGGCCATTTGAGGATGGCGCCGACGCTATCAGCAATATCGGACAGGTAGTCTATATCGACGATATCAAGATGGAAGGCACTATGGTTGGTGGCAAGGGCGTAGTCTCTTATGACGACAATTCTATTACAGGCGACGTAACTGCTACTGGCGTTATCGGCAAGGGCACCTATCAGTGCACATGGGATGGCGACTGGCATTCTGAAACCTATGACGACTATGCACTGCTGGCAAGCAAACTGGCTTCAACCGTTACCAAGCTCGACGTAAAGGATGCCGGCCGTTGGGATGAGGACTGGACTGCTATCCGCAATAAATGTAATGGCATAAAAATCAGCCCTGTTGACGACGAGACAGCCATCACCGAGGTGAGCGCTGAGAAACCGGCATCAGCTTCTGAGGCATATAACGTTGCTGGTCAGCGTGTGTCCCCATCAGCTAAGGGACTTATCATTCAGAATGGTCATAAGATCATGAAATAACAGAATATGAATACCAAGAAAATCATATCACTCGCGGCAACCTTGCTCATCACCCTAAGCTCCGTGGCTCAGATTCCGCCTATCATCCTGGGCGACAGTCATGTCATGCTGAGGATGAGCAAGGATGCCCGCTATGTGCTGTTGCCCGTACAGGAGGCAGAAGACATCGCATCCATAGCTGTGCTCAATGACCGCAACGATATGGTGCAGCGCATAAACGTAAAACTGGCAGTGGACCGTGTTGACTACTGGGTGCCTTACGAGTTGAAGGGTGCCAGCCTCATGGACATCGAGTTTCATGGCGACCGCCGACAGAAGGGCGCTGTGGGCGAGTTCGTGTGCTGGAAAGAGGCTAAGTTCTCTGACTCCTTCGATACCACCAACCGCGAGCGCTTCCGTCCTGCCTACCATCATACCCCACAGTATGGATGGATGAACGACCCCAACGGCATGTTCTATAAAGACGGAGTGTGGAATCTCTACTATCAGTGGAACCCTTACGGCAGCCAGTGGGAGAATATGCACTGGGGACACTCCACCTCTCACGACCTCATACACTGGGAGACACAGCCTATGGCACTGGAGCCCGACTGGCTGGGCAGCATCTTCAGTGGTTCGTGTGTAACAAACGGCAGTGAGGTGGTAGCTTTCTACACCTCGGCAGGACGTCATCAGACCCAATCCATGGCTGTTTCCAAAGATGGCGGAGTGACCTTCCAGAAGTTTGAGGGCAACCCTGTGCTCACCACCAGCGATGTGGCTGACTTCCGCGACCCGCGCCCATTCTGGAATAATGAGGCAGGCATGTGGAATCTCATCCTTGCCGCTGGTCAGGAGATGCGCATCTATTCGTCTAAGGACCTGAAGGAGTGGACTTTCGAAAGTTCATTTGGCAAAGAGTATGGCAACCACGGCGGCGTGTGGGAATGCCCAGACCTCTTCCCTCTTTATTTTGATCCGAGCTCCGTAGGAGCGCAAGAAAGCTCAAAATCTCAGAACATCAAATGGGTCTTGCTTTGCAACATCAACCCTGGTGGACCGTTCGGAGGTTCTGCCACCCAGTATTTCGTGGGACAGTTTGACGGTCACAAATTCACCTGCGAGTCAATGCCTAAGGTAACCAAATGGCTCGACTACGGCAAAGACCATTATGCTACGGTGTCATTCTACAACGCACCTGAGAACAGACGTGTGGTAATGGCGTGGATGTCCAACTGGCAGTATGCCAACCAGGTGCCCACCAAGCAGTTCCGCTCTGCCAACAGCATACCGCGTGACCTTGGCTTGTTCCGCTATGGCGAAGAGACCTACGTCAGCGCAGTGCCCTCTAAGGAGATGCTCAACATGCGTGGTGCCACGCTCAAGAAACCTTCTGAGGCATGCGAGATTGTCATTGACCTCAAGGATAAGGCAACCGTCACCCTCTCCAACTCCAAGGGCGAGAAGGTCACCATGAACTATGATGCAGCCAAACGTACCTTCTCTATGGATCGCACCAAGAGTGGCGACACAGGATTCAGCGAGTCTTTCCCATGCGTCACCGAGGCACCTACCTACGGCACCATCAAGCAGCTACGCCTGTTCATTGACCGTTGTAGCATCGAAGCTTTCGACTCTGAGGGCAAAATGTCTATGACCAACCTCGTGTTCCCTTCCGAGCCTTATAATAACATAAAGGTGAGCGGAGGCAAGGCTACGATATATGAAATAAAACATTAAGTCACTGTTCGCCTCACGTCATGTACTTAGTCCTTTGTACCTTGTCACTTGATCCTTGTATTAAAACCTCAACCCTCAAACAATATGTCTAATCAAAACAAATCTATTTACCTCATCCCCGTGATGCTCTGCTTCTTCTGCATGGGCTTCGTGGATTTGGTTGGCATAGCGTCCAACTATGTAAAGGCTGACCTGGCACTGAGCGACTCGGTTGCCAACGTGCTGCCCTCGCTGGTGTTCTTCTGGTTCCTTATCTTCAGTGTGCCTACAGGTATGCTGATGAACAGGATTGGCAGGAAGAAGACCGTGCTGCTGTCGCTCGTGGTGACGGTGGTGTCACTCATACTGCCGTTGTCTGGCGAACTGTTTGGCGAGTCATTCGGCATTATGCTCGTAGCATTCTCGCTGCTCGGCATAGGCAATGCGCTGATGCAGACATCGCTCAATCCGCTCGTGTCAACCGTCATGGGTGGTGGCAACCTTGCCGCTACTCTCACCTTCGGACAGTTTATCAAGGCTCTCTCATCGTTCTCAGCTCCTTATCTTGCCATGTGGGGCGCTACGATGGCGATACCTGAGTTCGGACTGTCATGGCGCGTACTCTTCGCCATCTTCTTTGTGGTGGGCGTACTCTCTACGCTGCTGCTCTTCCTTACCCCTATCGACGAACCTGCTATGGGCGAGGGCAAGGTGTCAAGCTTTGCCGACTGCATCAGGCTGCTGGGCACGCCTATCGTTTTGCTGTCGTTCCTCGGCATCATGTGCCATGTGGGCATCGATGTGGGCACCAATACTACGGCACCTAAGATACTCATGGAGCGCCTGGGCATGACCCTCAACGAGGCTGCCTTTGCCACATCGCTCTATTTCATCTTCCGTACCATAGGCTGTCTTACAGGCTCATTCTTCCTGCGCATACTCAGGATGCGTACCTTCTTCTTTATCTCGGTACTCATGATGGCGCTCTCAGCCTTCGGCATGCTGGCAGGCGACGAGCAGTGGGAACTCTATGTAGCTATCGCCCTCATGGGCTACGGCAACTCCAACGTCTTCTCCATGTGCTTCGCTACAGCCCTGGAGTCTATGCCTGAGAAGCAGAACGAGGTATCGGGACTGATGATTATGGGACTCTTCGGCGGCACCATCTTCCCGCTCTTCATGGGACTGGCAAGTGACGCCATCGGTCAGGCAGGCGCCGTGCTCGTAATGGCAGTCGGAGTAGTCTATCTCTTCTCCTATATTCCACAAGTTAAGAAATAAAACCCTAAAACCTCAAAACCTATGGACAAAAGATATGTAGTAGGACTCGGAGAAGTCCTCTGGGATGTACTTCCCGAAGGTAAAAAGTTAGGTGGCGCACCAGCCAATTTCGCCTATCATGCAGGACAGTTCCTCGGCATGGACAATACCATAGCCGTCAGCGCACTGGGCAGTGACAAACTTGCAGATGAAACCATCGAGGCTCTCAATGAGCATCAACTCAACTATATGCTGCCTCGCGTGCCATACCCCACTGGCACCGTGCAGGTGCAGCTCGACGAGCAGGGTGTGCCTACCTATGACATCAAGGAAAACGTGGCTTGGGATAACATACCCTTTGACAATGACATTGCCAAGATTGCCTGTAACTGCCGTGCTGTATGCTTCGGTTCGCTGGCGCAGCGCAATGTGGTGAGCCGCGAAACCATCAAGAAATTCCTTGAGGCTACACCAGCCGACTGCATGAAGATATTTGATATCAACCTGCGTCAGCAGTTCTACACCAAGGAGGTGATATGCCAATCGCTGAAGCACTGCAACGTGCTCAAGATTAACGACGAGGAACTGGTGCTCATCGGACGGATGTTCGACTACCCTGGACTCGATATGGAGAACAAGTGCTGGCTCATTCTGGGCAAGTACGACCTCGACATGCTCGTGCTCACCTGCGGCACCAACGGTTCCTATGTCTTCACCCCAGGACAGATGTCGTTTCAGGAAACACCTGACGTGAAGGTGGCTGACACCGTAGGTGCAGGCGATTCCTTCACAGGCTCCTTCGTGGGTAGCATCCTCAATGGCAAGTCAGTGCCAGAGGCACACCACACTGCCGTGCAGGTATCAGCTTACGTATGTACACAAAACGGGGCAATGCCCGAATATGACAAAGAGTTGCTGAAATAAAAAAAGGTGATTCAGGATAACAGGCAGTGCTCAGTAAGTCTATCATGCGTGGATAGTGCTTACTGAGCACATTTTTTCATACACAGAGCGGTTACTAAGAGGTAACCGCTCTGTTTGTATCTGCTTATGCGTCTGGAGCCTAAAGCAGCTCGGGGAGCTCGAAGAGGCGGTTGGAGTTGCTGCCCTTGATGAGGATATACTGCCCCTCGGGACGCTCTTTGGCAAGGGCTTCCTTGACTGCGGCTACGTCAGCGAACTTGCGGTAGGGAGATGGTACCTTGCCGAACTCCTTGCCGACGAGCCACACGTTGCAGATATGGTTGTCTTGCAGGTAGCTGACAATCTTCTGGTGCTCCTCATGGCTGATGCTGCCGAGCTCGCCCATATCGCCGAGGATGGCCATCTTGGGCTCTACGCTCATGAGCACGAAGTTATGCAGGGCTGCCATCATGCTGGTGGGGTTGGCGTTATAGGTATCGACGATGAGCTTGTTATGCTCCGTGATGGTGAGCTGAGAGCGGTTGTTGGTGGGCACGTAGCCTGCAAGTGCCTCGCTTATCTGCTCGGGGGTGATGCCAAACTCGAGTCCCACGGTGGCAGCGGCGAGCATATTCTTCATGTTGTAGGCTCCGATGAGGTGGGTCTGCACTTCGTGACATTGAACATTGAACATTGAAGATTGAGAACTGGTAACTGAGCACTGTGCACTGTGAACTGAGCACTGTGGGGACTCCCACTTAAACCTCAGGAAGGGGTCGCAGGCGATGACCTCGCCCCCTACGTAGGGCACGAGGTTGAGCCCTTCGGAGATGCCCATAAGGTGCTCGTTGTCGGTGTCGATAAAGACCTTGCTGCCTGCTTTTTGGCGAAGGAAGTCATATAACTCGCCCTTGGTCCTGATTACGCCCTCAAAACTTCCGAAGCCCTCGATATGGGCTTTGCCCACGTTGGTTATCAAGCCGCAGTCGGGTTCTACTATCTCTACGAGGGTCTTGATTTCGCCTGGGTGGTTGGCTCCCATCTCGATGACGGCGATGTCGTGCTCCTTGGTAAGACGCAGGAGCGTCTTGGGCACACCGATATGGTTGTTGAAGTTGCCCTGAGTGTAGAGCACGTTATACTTCTTGCTGAGCACGGTGGCAACAAGTTCCTTAGTGGTGGTCTTGCCATTGGTGCCTGTAATACCTATTATCGGCGTGTTCAGAGCACGGCGATGCTCACGAGCAAGCTGCTGAAGGGTGGTGAGCACGTCGGGCACTACGATATACCTGTCGTCGAGGGCATACTGTGCCTCGTCAATTACGGCATAGGCGCACCCTTTATCGAGTGCCGCCTTAGCATACGCATTGCCATTAAACGTGTCGCCCTTGAGGGCAAAGAAGATGCTTCCCTCGGGACAGTCGCGACTGTCGGTGGTCACGATGGGGTGTTCTAAAAATATGGAATAGAGTTCTGTCACAGCTTTCAAGAGTTCAAGAGTTCAAGAGTTCAAGAGTTCAAAAGTTCAAGAGTTCAAAAGTTCAAGAGTTCAAAAGTTCAAGAGTTCAAAAGTTCAAGAGTTCAATTTTCAATCTTCAATTTTCAATTTTCAATCTATGGACGTATCTGTCCATTGCCGTCGATGAGCCACTTATAGGTGGTAATCTCCTCGAGTGCCATAGGACCGCGGGGACCGAGCTTCTGGGTGGAGATGCCTATCTCGGCCCCGAGGCCGAACTGGGCTCCGTCAGTGAAGCTGGTAGGGGCGTTGACATATACGCAGGCGGCATCTACCTGAGCCTGGAACTGCTTAGCAGCCTCCTTGTCCTCGGTGATGATGCACTCAGAGTGGCCTGAACCGTTCTCGGTGATGTGCTCTATGGCTTCGTCGAGGGAGGCTACAGTGCGTATGGCGAGCTTATAGTCCATAAACTCGGTGCCGTAGTGCCCTTCGCGTGCCTGCTCAATGAGTTCCTGTGGGTAACTGCTGCCCGTGAGTATGCTCTGCGCTGCCTGGTCGGCATAGATGCGCACGTTGGAGGCGGCGAGCGGAGCGACGAGCTCTGGCAGGTCGGCGATGCGTTCCTTGTGGATGATGAGGCAGTCGAGGGCGTTGCATACGCTGACGCGACGCGTCTTGGCATTGTTGATGATGCGCTTGCCCTTGTCGAGGTCGCCGTCCTTGTCGAAATAGGCATGAACCACGCCGGCACCTGTCTCTATGACTGGCACCTTGGCATTGTCGCGCACGAAGTCGATGAGCTTTCTGCCGCCACGCGGTATGCATACGTCGATATAGCCTACGGCACTGAGCATCTCGGCTGTTGCCTCGTGGGTGGCTGGCAGGAGCTGCACCACGCCAGTATCAATGCCGTAATCGGCGAGCACCTTATGGATGAGGGCTATTATAGCCTGATTGGAGGTGTCGGCATCCTTGCCGCCCTTGAGCACACAGGCGTTGCCGCTCTTGAAGCAGAGCGAGAATACATCAAACGCCACATTAGGGCGTGCCTCGAACACCATACCGATAACGCCGAATGGTACTGAGATGCGACGCAGATGAAGTCCGTTGGCAAGGGTCTTCTCCTTACTGATTATGCCGAGCGGTGAGGGCAACTGTGCCACGTGGCGCATATCGCCTGCGATATCCTCCAGACGCTTGGGGGTGAGCTGAAGGCGGTCGTAGAGCGGATTAGACGGCTCCATACGGCTGAGGTCGTCGGCATTAGCTTCTAACAACGCTGCCTCGCTTGTCTTGATGGCATCGGCAACGGCATTGAGCACTTCGTTTCGCTTCTCATCGCTGATGAGGGCAAGCCTGCGAGAGGCTTTCTTGGCTATGATGAATTGGTCTAACATATTCTTGCTTTTTTAGGAGTGAAGGGGAGTGAAAGAGGAGTGATTATGGGGAGTGCTTGTGGAGTGTCAGGGGAGTGTCGCTCGCTTTCTTGCTCTGGCAAGCCAACAAGTTGGAGCGGCTCGCTGGAGTGTCAGGGACATATGTCTTGACTCCTTCTAACTCCTTCTAACTCCCTCTAACTCCTTTTTACTCCTTTTAACTCCTTAAACTATAAATTCTGTATGCTTTGTCTTCTGGGGCGATGTGAGCAGACGGGGCAGGATATTGTCGGTCTTGCCGTTGGCTATTATGACGCGGATGCCGCTGGCAGCCACCTCACGGGCGGTGTGGTATTTAGACTCCATGCCGCCGCGCCCTGCACTGCTCTTCTTAGTCTGTATGTATTTGTCGAGGTTGTCCTCAGGCTTCACCACCCTGATGAGCTCGCTCTCAGGGTCTTTGGGGTCGCCAGTGTATATGCCGTCGATATTGCTGAGCAGGATGAGGGTCTCGGCACCCATCATCTGGGCTATGAGGCCTGAGAGTTCATCGTTGTCGGTAAACATCAGACCCGTGAGGCTCACGGTGTCGTTCTCATTCACTACTGGTATGACACCATTGTCGAGCATGAGCTGTATGCACGACTGCTGGTTCCTGTACTGGTCGCCAGCCTCGAAGTTTGCCTTCATGGTGAGCACCTGACCGATGTGCAGACCATACTCGCGGAAGAGGTCGTAATAGAGGTTGACGAGCTTTACCTGACCCATAGCCGAGAACAGCTGGCGCTGCTCCACGGAGTCGAGGTCCTGCTCCACCTTGAGCTCTTGTCTGCCGCAGGCTACGGCACCCGAGCTGACGAGTATCACCTCGTAGCCCTTATCCCTGAGCAGGGCTATCTGGTCAACGAGTGCCGAGAGACGTGTTATGTCGAGTTTTCCCTTATCGGTAGTGAGCACGTTGCTGCCCACCTTTACTACTATTCTATGCATAAGAATAAAACGCAATCAGAGATTGCTACAAAAACTGTGAACTATGAACTGTGAACTGAAAACTACTTCAGCCCCGCTTTCAGGCTCCTGATTACTGCTGAGTTGAATCCAGCGTGGTCCAGTTCGTTAAGTCCCTTGATGGTTACGCCGCCAGGGGTGGTCACTTTGTCGATTGCCGTCTCTGGGTGCCAGCCTGTCTCCTTGAGCAGCGATACGGCTCCCTGCATGGTCTGCAGAGCTATCTGCTTAGCCTGCTCTGGGTAGAAGCCCATCTCGCATCCGCCCTCCATCTGGGCACGTATGTAGCGCATCACGTAAGCTATGCCGCATGATGCCATCATCATACCAGGACCTACGAGGTTCTCGCTTACGACGAGCGTGTCGCCACAGAGGTCGTAGAGTGACTTGACCTGGGCGAGTGAGGCATCGCTGGTGTCCTTGCCTTTGGCTATGAAACTCATGGAGGCACCATACTCGGCAGCAATGTTGGGTATGACGTAACAGTATTGCCCAGCCCTGCCCAGTTGCTCGGCGAGTTTCTCGGTGGTGAAGTTGGCCGCGTCAGAAACGATTATCTGCCTGTCGAGGTCGAGGGCAGGCTTAATCTCGTCAAGCACAGTGGGCATGAGCCAAGGTTTCACGACCACCACGACGATGTCGGCACCCTTCACGGCTGCCACGTTGTCGGTAGTAGTGGTGATAGAGGCATATTTCTCCTTAAACGAAGTCAGCAGTGCCTCGTTCTTGTCGGCGATGGTGAGGCTGACACCAGCCTTTGCCCATCCATGTATCAGTGCGCCACCCATGTTGCCGGCGCCAATGACGGTTACTTTCATAGGAATTGAAAATTGAAGATTGAAAATTGAAAGTTGATGTACTCAGGTATTGTCTTAACTCCTTAACTCCTATAACTCCTTAATTATTGATGTAAGACGAGTGATGAAGTCATCCACATTCTCCTTGGTGAGGCATAGAGGTGGAAGCAGACGCAGAAGGTTGGTGCCTGCACAGCCAGTGAAGCAGTGCTGGTCATACACCAGAGGTTTGCGCACGTCAGCATGAGGAATGTCAAACTCCACGCCTATCATCAGTCCCCTGCCCCTCACGTCGGTGATGTGCTTGCCTGCTGGCGATGCCTGCAACTTCTTCAGCTCCTCCATGAGGTATTCGCCCACCTTGCGAGCGTTATCAACGAGGTCTTCCTGCTCCATCACATCGAGCACGGCGAGAGCTGCAGTACATGCCAAGTGGTTGCCACCGAAAGTGGTGCCGAGCTGTCCATATACAGGCTTAAAGTCAGGCGAGATAAGCAGTCCTGCCATTGGGAAACCGTTGCCGATGCCCTTTGCCACAGTAATAAGGTCTGGTGCCTGGTCCTTGGAGTCCATGAGCCACTGGTGGGCAAAGAACTTGCCCGACCTGCCGTAGCCGCACTGTATCTCGTCGCAGATGAGCACTGTGCCGTTCTGCTTACAAGCCTTCTGCAAACCCTGATAGAACTCCTTGGTAGCCATCTGTATGCCGCCTACGCCCTGTATGCACTCCAGTATCACGGCACATACGTCGCCCTTTGCCAGTTCCTTCTCCCATGCTGGGAGGTCGTTCATAGGCAGGAAGGTTACGTGACCGTTATTATTGATAGGTGCCACAATCTTGGGGTTGTTGGTCACCTCAACAGCGAGGGATGTCCTGCCGTGAAATGCCTTGCCAGCGGCGAGCACACGCTTTCTGCCGTTATAGAATGAGGCGAGCTTGAGGGCATTCTCGTTAGCCTCAGCGCCTGAGTTGATGAGGAAGAACTGATAATCCTCATAGCCGCACGCCTTGCCCAGGCGCTCTGCGAGCTCCACCTGTAGCTTGTTCTGCACTGAGTTGGAATAGAAGCCCAACTTGTTCAACTGCGCCGTCATCATCTCCACATAGTGAGGATGACAGTGACCTATGCTGATTACGGCATGACCGCCATAAAGGTCCAGATACTCCTGACCCTTCTCGTCCCATACCTTACAGCCTTGTCCCTTGACGATGTTTACGTCGAATAGGGGATATACGTCAAATAATTTCATAGTTCAAAATTCAAAATTCATAGTTAATCCTACCGCAACAGTTCATCGTCCATTATCTATAGTTTGCTCAACTATGAATTGTGAACTGTGAACTGTGAACTGCTCAGAACCCACTCGCCTTCAGATTCAGTCCAGCTCTTTCATCAAGGCCAAACATAATATTCATGTTCTGCACAGCCTGACCTACGGCACCCTTCAGCAGGTTGTCTATCATTGAGGTTACAACCACCTTCCTGCCGAATACGTCAACGTGCACCAGTGCCTTGTTGGTGTTCACCACCTGCTTCATGTCAGGAGCCTTGTCGCTGTAGTGGGTGAAGGCAGCGTCTTTGTAGTAGTCCTTATAGAGAGCTACCACCTCGTCGGCTGGCATAGCCTTGTTGAGCGTTATCACCTCGGTGCAGAAGATGCCACGGGCGAAGTCGCCGCGATAGGGTATGAAATCGACGCTGATGCCGTCCTTGTCGTAACCCTCGTTCAGAGTGTCCACCACACGAGGAGCACCAGAAGGTCGCAGTTCGTTGAGCGTCTGCGTTATCTCGTGCAGATGCTGGTGGGTGAACAGCTTATATACCGAGAAGTTGTTGTTGCGCCAAGAGAAGTGGGTGGTAGCACCAGGCTTCTGTCCTGCTCCCGTAGAGCCCGTGATGGCGTTGACGCTGATGTCGTGAGTCAGCAGTCCCGCCTTGGCCATCGGCAGCAAGCCCAGCTGTATGCAGGTAGCAAAACAGCCTGGATTGGCAAGGTGCTGACACTCGGCTATCTCCTTGCGGTGAGTCTCAGGCAGACCGTACACATAGTCGTGGTTGCCCTTGATGCGGAAGTCCTGTGCCAAGTCTATTATCTTCACGTTGGCTGGTATAGTGTGCTCCTTGAGGAAAGCCTCGCTCTTGCCATGACCGAAGCAGAAGAACACCACGTCAACCTTGTCAAACGGCATCTCGCTGGTAAACTCCAGTTCAGTGTCGCCTATCAAACCTTCGTGCACGTCATACACCTTGTTGCCTGCATTCGACTCCGAATTGGCAAACACTATCTCCGTATCCTTATGATTAACGAGAATACGAAGTAATTCTCCTCCAGTATATCCTGCAGCGCCTAAAATTCCTACCTTAATCTTATTCATAAAAATCCTTTAATCCTTTTGAACCTGCGCTTAGCGCAACTTGAACTTTTGAACCTCCCCCACGGAGGAGGGGTCGGGGTCGCTATCACCTCTCCCCCGGATGTGCCAGATAATACGCTCTCAAGGCAGTAGAAGAAACCTTGATGAAGCCCTTGGCATCCTCTGAGGTCCAAGCCTTGGCAGTCTCGCCATATTCGCCCAGCTTGTTCTTTACAAGGTCGTTAGGAGAATCAACGCCAACAGTCTGGAAGCAGAGCGGATGCAGTTCCAGTTCTACCACACCCGTCACGTTACGCTGAGAGCTGGTCAGCATAGCCTCGATGTCAGCCATCACAGGCTCCAGATACTGTGACTCGTGCAGGAACATTCCATACCAGTTAGCCACCTGGTCCTTCCAGTACTGCTGCCACTTGGAGAGGGTATATTTCTCCAGGAAGCGGTGAGCACCGATAATCAGCATCGGAGCAGCAGCCTCAAAGCCTACCCTGCCCTTGATGCCTATGATGGTGTCGCCCACGTGGCAGTCCCTGCCTATGCCGTAAGCCGCACCTATCTCTTCCACAGCCTGAATAGCCTTAATCTTGTCGTCATACTTCTTGCCATTGACAGAGCACAGCTCGCCCTTCTCGAAGCCCAGTTTCAGGGTCTCAGGACCCTCCTTCGTAGGGTGCTTCAGGTAAGCACTCTCAGGCAGTCCCTGCTTAGAGTCCAGAATCTCTCCGCCACAGATACTCGTGCCCCAGATGCCTACGTTGTAAGAATACTTCAGCTTCGTGAAGTCAGCATAGAAACCGTGCTCGTTCAGGTAGTCTATCTCCTCCTGTCGGCTCAGGTTGCCGTCACGCGTCAGGGTGATAATCTCCACCCCAGGAGCCATCACGAGGAATGTCATGTCAAACCTTATCTGGTCGTTGCCCGCACCAGTAGAGCCGTGAGCTATGGCATCGGCACCTATCTCGTTGGCATAGCGAGCTATGGCGATAGCCTGGAATATGCGCTCCGACGATACCGAGATAGGGTAGCAGTTGTTACGCAGCACGTTGCCATACACCATGTACTTCAACGACTTCTCGTAATACTCCTGCGTCACGTCAAGCGTCACATACTTCACTGCGCCCAACTTATAGGCGTTTTCCTCGTTGGTCTTCAGCTGCTCTGCAGAGAAACCACCCGTGTTGGCGCAAGCGGCATACACCTCGTAACCGTCCTGTGCCAGTTTCATCACTGTGTAAGAGGTGTCAAGACCTCCACTGAATGCTACAACTACTTTTTTCTTAGCCATATCTTAATAAATTTTCTAATTTCCAACTATGAACTGTGAACTTCGTACGAAAACGAAACGGTCTTGCAGACCTACCGAAACGCTTTGCTACGAAAACTGTGAACTGTGAACTGTGAACTGTGAATTGTGAATTGTGAATTGTGAACTGTGCACTATCACACCATCCCCCTCTTCGCCAGCGTCTTCATTATGTCCTGAAACACACTGGCAGGCGTAGGCTCTCCCTTATGCTTCTCGGGGTCATAGAGCATACCCGTGCAGATGCAGAACTTGCGGTTCTTCGCCACCAGAATGTCATGGTTCACACACCCCTCGCAGCCGCGCCAGAAGGCATCATCATCAGTCAGTTGGTTGAAGCTCACAGGCACGTAGCCCAGCGCCGTATTCATCTTCATCACCGCATCGCCCGATGTCAGCGAGAATATCTTAGCCTCAGGCCAGCGTATGCGCGCCAGCGTAAACGTGTAGTCCTTTATCCTCTTCGCAATGCCAAGGCCCTGATAGTCAGGATGCACTATCAAGCCCGAAGTCGTCACATAGTGCTTGTTGCCCCAAGTCTCAATGTAACTGAATCCTGCGAAGTTCTCCTCAGAGTCCAGGGCTATCACCGCCTTGCCCTCCTTCATCTTCGTTGCCACGTACTCGTGCGTACGCTCCGCTATACCCGTGCCGCGCTTCTTTGCCGCCTCGCGTATAGTATCCAGAATCAAATCCACGTACTTCTCGTGCGATTCGTCTGCCACCAATATTCTTACGTCCTTAGTCAATTTTTTATTCTTTAATCCTTTAATCTTATATTTTATCTCTCAACTGTGAATTGTGAACTGTGAATTGTGAACTGTGAATTGTGAACTGTGAATTGTGAACTGTGAATTGTGAATTGTGAACTGTGAATTGTGAACTGTGAACTGTCCTATATCCCCATTTCAGGAATTATCGCGCTCAGCTGGTCCACCACGTCCAGGTGCTTCGCCCCCTCGCGCAACACTATGAAAATCGTGTCGTCGCCCGCTATGGTGCCTATCACGTCCTTAGGAGCCAGTTGGTCTATGTTCGATGCTATGCTGCTTGCGAACCCAGGCTGAGTCCTTATCACCCCCATGTTGCCCGAGAACTGTATCGACTTATATCCAGGCGACGGCAGTATGCTCTGAGCAGGAGTCTGCGGACGGTGTACGCGTCTGTATGCCGCCTCCTCAGGCAGTGCATACACATATCTCCCGTCGCCGTTTGCAGCCTTCGCCACCTTCAGCTGTTTCATGTCTCGTGACAGGGTAGCCTGCGTAATGGCGATACTCTGTCTCGCCATAGCCTGCATCACCTCCTCCTGCGAACTCAGCTCGTTCGTCAGAATCACCAGTCTCAGTGCCGCCAGCCTGTCTTTTCTTGAAACCTTCAGCATCATTCGTTTCGTTTTCGTTTTCGTTTTCGTAGCAACGCAGTTGCGTTTCGTACGAAGTAAAAAATGAATATTTATTCGTTATCAGCATGCAAAGTTATAAAAAATACTGGATTCCAAAGCATAAACTGTCAGGTTTTTTGCACTCCATTGTATAAAAAACTGCATAAATGAATAAATGAAAGCTCCTGCCCACGATTTTTCGCATAACGGATAATGGGTATTTTTACAAAAAAAAGAAGAAAATTCTCCTCGTGATTTGTCCGTATATAAAAAAAATTGTATATTTGCACCGATAATAATTAAAACCGTCTTAAATCTACATTCTTATGTTCAGTGTTATAATAACAGATACCATCTATAATAAAATTATAGAAGAAGAGAAAAACAATCCAGTGGCAGAGCATGCTAACCTGTATAAAATACTAAGGAAATATGAACATCAGATAATAACAACAGAAGAGACAGAGAAGCTAAAGAACACTCCTCAAGATGTACTAAAACATCCGTCCTCCCTATACATTCTCTCTATCACACCCGATGAGGCTTCAGCCATTCAGCAAAACTATGGTGTTATGTGCGTCAGTGGCGACAATCCAGATGTCTCAGCTCTCATAGACATCAATGATGCCTTCGTTGCAAACAAATACCACAAATTGGAAAGAGGCTGGGATGCGGTTTTAGATAGTGTAGAAAAACTACCATCCAATTCCCTTATAATAGTAGATCGTTATCTTTTTGAAACAATTGAACCAGAAGAAGGTGATGGCTTTGCAAACATAGAAGTAATTCTTGATCAACTTCTTCCCAAACAATTTCATGGAGGTAAATATATAATAACGATAATGTTCAACAAAGACAATCAGCCTCTCAAGTTTGATGATATAGCAATGGGACTGGAGGTGGTTAGAAAAAAGATAAGAAAAGAATATCCTATCCAGATGGAGGTCATAGGCTTTGATAAAGGAAGTAAAATTTATGCCAAATTGCATAATCGTGTTATTATATCCAATTACTATATTGTTGAAGCAGGACACAAAATAGCAGCCTTTGACGAGGATATAGCTACAGCTCGCCAAACAATCTATCCTATGGCAATCTTTACAGAAAGCAGTCTCTTAGGAGCCTCCAGTCCTCCACTAAGAGCGATAAAACAAAATGTAGCAGCCATAAAGGATTTTTTCAAATATGTAACCAGAGAAAATAAGAATTACGATAAATATGCTTATGCTCTCGATGGAGAACGCAAAAAACATTGTACTGCGATAAGAAATCGACTGCTGAAATAGGTTTTAGTATTGTGTTTGTGTATGAAATATAAAATAATTAACAGAAAAATAGAATGAAAAATGTTGACGGAAAACAAGTAAGAAAAATTCTCTCGAAAAAAAAACGAGTCTACTTATGTGGAAAATTATCTAAACCTGAAGAATTTGAATTTGTTAATACGGATGGTCTTGAGATAGGTATAAGCTATTACGAAAAGTTTACGGCAGAAAAAGCACATTACCATCAATGGAATCATGAATATAATATTGTTAGGGAGGGGGCTGTCAAAGTATATTTGTTTGAAGAAAAGAAAGAATATGAATATAACAAAGATGACATGTATGTTGTAGAACCAAATATGCAGTATATTACCAAAGCGCAACCAGGAACAGAGGTGCTATTCGTAAAGTCTCCAGGAGGAAATGATAAGAAACTGATCAACCATACAAATTCTGTAATGAGTTGGTGTGAAGATTGGGATGCAAAAATGAAATAAAAATGAATTAATTATGAAAAAGATAGGCAATAATACGCGTGTGTATGTAAAAGAAGCATACTATCAATCAAGAAAAAGAATATTAGCTTTTATTGGTTTCCTCGTTGCAGCATGGGGAGTGGTTAATTCTTTGGTCAGTTTAGATTTGGGGTGGAAAATAGTATCGGGTATGGCTGTTATTGGAGTGATTTATGCTTCTTGTGTATACTTGAAATGGCTATACAAAATTATGAAAGGTCGTATGTCAAATACAATCCTTGTAAAACGCAAAGTTACCTTATTGAGAAATGGTTTTCCAGAGAATATGGATATCTTGCTCAATGAATTGCCTTTGTCAGAACTCCAGAATTTTGCATTTATTATGGGATTTGACCGTTCTGGATTATTGAATATCAGTACGAAAGTGGGCGTTATTCATGCTGTCCTCAACTATTTGGATGAAAAATATCTTTGTGAAGAAGAACTTCCATCAAAGAAGGCTCAACAGCAGTTAACTGAATATAAAGAATCTCATGGCTTAGATAAAGGTTTCGAGTACGGAACTTGCGTGGAAATAAGATTAAAATTATCACCTAAGGATTGTCCTCAAGACTATTCTAAGACAATTCCATGTAATCTTATTTTGGTAGCAAATTCTCGAAAAGTGAATTATTCTGACATAACATATGCAGAAACTGTTGACGATGACAATAGTTCTAATATTATAGTTCCCAATATTTTTGAATACCTACTCAAGACGAATCACTTTACAGGAGCAATGATTGGTGTGATGGGAACTAATGGTATGCGTCAGTCATATCAGGTTGTTTTTTCACAAACGATTAATCAGTATGCTCGTATTTGCTATAAAGACGAAAAAAATCCGTTAGTAAATCTTTATATATCTATACGTGAAACAGACTATTATAACAAGTGGGGTGTGTCTCTTAGTCAGTTAAGTAACTATGTTAGAACATGTGCCAATTATTATTGAATGTACAGTGACACATAAGCATTTATATTAACGTTGAAAGTATAAGGTAATTAATAAAATACCACTAATCACAATGGAATTTAAGGTGTCAGATGTTATTCAGATAATAGCTATACTTAGTGTAGTTACTGCTGTTGTGTATGGAATTCTAAAATACATACAAGATTTCTTGCAAAGTGCATCTAGGAAACGTGAAGGTTATTACAAGTCATTCGACATAGTAGTATCCCAATTATCCTCTGATAATAAAACATCGCAATTATCTGCAGCAATTCTTTTACGACGCTATTTAACGAATACTATAATAGACCTGCATATTGAAGCTGTAAATGTAATATCATCCATTTTGAAAGTTATCCCTACAGGCGTTCTGCAAAAAACTCTTGGAGATGGACTTGCTTATGCCAAAAATCTAAGTAAGATAGACTTGCAAAACACCAACCTTCAGAATCTTTATTTGGGACGAAAAGATGATATACGCATCAATATGAAAGAAACTGATATGTTTATGGCTGATATATCATACGCTACGCTTAATAATATAGATGGACAAGGAGCCATTTTCTTGGATGCAATTTTGTACCACACACAAATTAAAAAATGTGATTTCACCAATGCGTATTTCAAAGGTACAGATTTAAGTAAGGCATATTTTGAGAAAGTCAAACTATATGGTGCGAATTTCTGCAATGCTACCAATCTTCCGATAGAGTTTGAAGGCAAACTCTCGCAAGAAGGAATCTTTATGTATGAGGAAGAGTTTACGACCCCCTCAACAAAACAAGAATGCAAAACGGTCTTTTTCAGCATGCCTGGTTGCATGAGCAAAGAAGATGAAATCCTAACAAAAGACTATAAAGCCTATTTGGAAAACGAATTGCATTTTGAGGTTATATATTATCAGAAAGATGAGTATCCAGAATTTGGTCAGTTCAATAAAATACGCCAAAGTATACAAAACTCCTCCGCTATGATAGCCTTTGGTTTCAAGCAAATCAGCATTAAGGAAGGCATCAGTCACCCTGACACACAATACGAACAAAGTATAAAAGACATAGACCTTCCTACCCCTTGGAACGAACTTGAAGTCGGCATGGGATTGATGAACAACATCCCAATACTCCTTGTCAAGAGCGAGGGCATAAACAGTGGAGCCTTTGACAACAAACTCAGCGAATGTTTCGTCGCTACTATCACAAAAGGGGCAGACAATCGAGATTTGATGTATAACCCCGAGATGAAGAAGTGGTTAGCCGCATTTTAAAATAAAACTGACAATCATTTTTTAGGTGAAACTTACATTAAGAGTATAGTTTGGCACTCAAGTTCGTGAAAAATAGCAAACAAAACCAGTCAATCAATAAGTAAGATTTATGAATATCAAGAAAGATGAAGCTGCCAAAATTTTTGGCGTAGATGTTAAGTCTATCAATGACAATTGTCGCAATTCTTTTACTGACGAAATTACAGCCGAAGAATTTATGAGCCTCATAGAAATATACATCGGCAATGATTCAAAAAGAATATATGAAAAAGCTGATGTTATGTGGGCAGATGATATTATTGATGATTATACTTATTTCCTACTTTCTCTTAAAGCTTGCGAAATGGGAGATGCTAGCGCAACAAATCAGGTTGGATTTATGTATTATAATGGCAAAGGAGTGCCACAAGATTACGCTAAAGCATTTGAGTACTTTCTGAAAGCCAGTGAGATGGGGCATGTTGGCGCAACATTTAATGTGGGGCTTATGTACGATATAGGACAGGGTGTGCCACAAGATTATACTAAAGCATTTGAGTACTATCTGAAAGCAAGTGAGATGGGACATGCTGGCGCAACATTTAATGTGGGATATATGTACGATATAGGACAGGGTGTGCCACAAGATTATACCAAAGCATTTGAGTACTTTCTGAAAGCCAGTGAGATGGGGCATGCTGGCGCAACAAATCAGGTTGGATTTATGTATGACAAAGGACAAGGAGTGCCACAAGATTACGCTAAAGCATTTGAGTATTACATGAAGGCTAGCGAGATGGGAGATGCAATTGCTGCAAATAATGTTGCGGGATTTTTCTTTAATGGCGTAGTAGTTACTCAAGACTATAAAAAGGCATTTGAATATGGTATGAAAGCTAGCGAGATGGGAGACAATGATGCGACATTTAATGTTGGTGGTATGTACTACTATGGTCAAGGAGTACCCCAAGACTATGCAAAAGCATTAGAATATTACATGAAAGCCTCTGAAATGGGTAATGCCGATGCAGTATATAATGTTGGTGATATGTACTACTATGGTCAAGGAGTACCCCAAGATTATGCAAAAGCATTAGAATATTACATGAAAGCCAACGAAATGGGTAATACCGATGCCGTATATAGTGTTGGTACTATGTACTACAATGGTCTAGGAGTGGAGCAAGATTATTCTAAGGCATTTGAATGTTACATGAAAGCTAGCGAAATGGGGCACGATCGTGCAACTAATAGTGTAGGATTTATGTTCGAGAGAGGACTTGGTGTAACATGTAGCTACATTATGGCTTTTAAGTATTTTGAAAAGGCCAGCGAGATGGGGCACGCTATAGCAACAAGAAATGTAGGGGTAATGTACTATAATGGCAAGGGAATTGCACAAGATTATTCTAAAGCATTTGAGTATTACATGAAGGCTAATGAGATGGGTGATGTTAATAGTTTGGTAAGTATAGGGAATTGTTTTCGTCTTGGTCATGGGGTAAGCAAAAATTATGATAAGGCTAAAATGTACTATAACCAAGCAAGGGCGAAGGGTGACAGCACGGCAATAGTCAACTTAGGTCTTATGCATGAAAATGGAGAATCATTCCCCAAGAATTTTCACAAAGCATTAGAACTTTTCCAAGAAGCCGCAGAGCAGAATAATTTGTATGCTTTCTTTCATATTGGTAGATACTATCAGTATGGTAAGGGTATAAAAAGGAATAAAAAGAAAGCCTTAGATTATTATTTATATTCCGCAAAATTAGGCTATGATGAAGCAAAGCAAAAAGCTGACGAACTAATTGCACAGGGTGTTGAGAGCACTGGTTATCTGCAAAGAGCACAGGATATCATCGAAGACAAAATTATGGATGAAGTAGAAGACTGCCTTTCAGATATAGTAACTGATGCATTCGATAAAATTTTGGATGAAGAAGGTTCAGTTATCAGTGAAGCTGCTGGTAACATCATAGCTGATGTTATTGTATCATCCATAACTGGTAATAATTAGGCGATACAAATGCCTAACTATATACAAAAAAAGGAAATGTGACTATTAAAATACTCTCTCAATTGGCACCCTAAGTAAAAGTTTAAATAATTGGCCCCTGCCATCAGGTGTGATGACAGGGGCTATGATTGATTGGGGGGATGTGTATTTGATGATGTCTATATGTTATGGCAGGAGGAAATGTTTGTGGTGGAAGAGCTGAATGGAGAAATTGGACGTCAGTATAAAGCTGAGGTAAGGAAGGTTAAGGATGTTCGGAAGCTAATAATATAATTTTACTGAAAAAAAGTTGTGAAAAGTCCTTCACACCTTCACAGGGCTTGTAACGTGGTGAGGTATAGCGCGTTAGTGTGTGAAGGACTCCTTCACACTTGTTGTGAGTCCTTCACGGTGGTAAAAGGTATAGAGTATAGGGTATAGAGTATAAGGTATAGAGTATAAAGTATAAAGTATAAAGTATAAGGTTGCGGGTGCTAAGCAAGGGCGGACGGATGCTTAGTAAGGATGTGTGGAGGCTTAGTAAGGACATGTGAGTGCTTAGCGGGGAGATGTGAGATTTAGGTGAATGAGATGGTCCTAATGGGAAACAGAGTGTTTATGGGTGGGACACATTTTTTCTCCCAACGGTACACACTCTGTTTTTTCGTGGAAAACAAAGTGTTTCTTTCAGGGAAACAAGGTGTTTCCTTGGGGGAAACAGGGCTTGGAAACCACTGTTTAGCCATCAACCTTATTCAGGACGAGTTAGTGTGAAGGACTTGCGATAAGTGTGAGGGAGTCCTTCACGCTGTTTTGTGTTGGTATTCAGTGGGTTGCAGAGGTGGTGAAGGTGTGAAGGTCTTTTGCGATTTTTCTCTGAAAAAGTTTGCACATGTGGGAATTTTTTAGTACCTTTGTAGTATAAAAAGAATACCTGATAAAACATAAAAAGAAAGGGATTATAATATGGAAAAAATTACGATTTTAAGGTGGAGCAGAGGCAAGGAGACGCTGAAGCTCGCAGAGCTCCAGGAGGTGGTCAGGATGATTGCTTCTGGTGAGGCGAAGGAGGGTGTGGAAGAGATGCGCTATTTCTATGGCATCCGTATGATGGAGCGCAGGAGCGAGAGTGGGCCTGTGCTGAGTGGTTATGATGACAGGAAACTGGCGAGGGTGTGTTTTGCTTCGGTGATGGAGAATCGCAAGGGGGAACGCATACGTAAGGGTTATACTGGACTGGTGCTGCTGAGGGTGAGCAACCTGAGGGACATTGACGAGGCGGTAGCTGTGCGCCAGGGTGCCGGACTGATGCCGCATACGCTGTTGGCGTTTGTGGGTGCTGATGGCAGGAGCGTAGAGATAGTTTGCAGGGGAGAGTTGAAGGGTGGCGGTCTGCCTGCGGAGAAGGAGGAGACAGAGAGGTTTCACCTTAATCTGTATGAGAAGGCGAGACTGGCGTATAATGCGCAGTTGGGTTTGACTGTTGACAAGATAGAGCCTCGTTTGGACCAGACGTGCTATGTGAGTTGGGACGAGGGGGCGGTGTATAATCCTGAGGCTAACACTTTCTATGTTGATGCCACACCCCTGGAGCAGGCGCTGAAACCGCTGAAAACCAATGAGAAGGAGAGCGACGACCTGGTGCCTGGGCATAACAGATACCACTCGATGAGGTTGATATACGAGTATAACCTGGAGAAGGCTCTCGACGACACTACGGGTGTGGAGAACGACGAGGAGCGCTCGCTCATGGTGCTTACACGTTTGGCGGAATATTGTCAGGAGACGGGTCTCGACATGGCTTTTGCCCAGAGGCAGGCGTTGAACAGCAGACAGCTGGGCAAGGAGGAAGATGTGGTTAGGAAGGTGTTTGAGAATGCTTACCGCATGGAGGGTGAGCGCAGGTATCGGAGTAGAATGGGTGTGAAGAAGCCCCTGAAGACTATACCACAGGAGACGCTGATGATGATGAAGACGGACATATTCCTAAACAGCAACTACGAATTTCGCCGCAACGCAATGAGAGGCGTGACGGAATATAGGCAGCGGACGGGTTTGGGCTTCTCTTTTCAGGATATTACTGTTGAGGTGCAAAACAAGATAACGATGCAAGCTATGGCGCAGGGCATAAGGTGCTGGGACAAAGACATAAAGCGCTACATAAACTCTAACGACATACCGCTTTACGACCCTATGAGCGACTTCTTGGACCGTCTGCCAAAATGGGACGGAAAAGACAGGGTGGATGAGCTTGCACGTCGCATAAAGACTTCCTATGAGAACTGGCCTCACCTCTTCCACGTATGGATGCGCTCGATGGTGGCTATGTGGCAGGGTAAGGGACAGCTGACGGGTAATGCTCTGGTGCCCCTGCTGATAGGCAAACAGGGTTGTGGCAAGTCGAGCTTTTGCAGGATATTGCTGCCTCGGGACATGAGGGATTACTATAATGACAACATCGACTTCAAGGACGACAAGGCTCTTAACATAGGGCTTACGGCGCATGCCTTGATAAACCTCGACGAGTTTGACAAGGTGACGAGTCGGCAACAGGTGGTGCTGAAGTATCTTGTCTCTACCACCGAACTGAAGTTTCGCCCTCCCTATGGTAAGGCGTATGCAAGCTTCAGGCGTTATGCTTCCTTCATAGGCACCACCAACAAGCCGATGCCCCTGACTGACCCTACGGGCAGCAGACGTTTTGTGTGCGTGAAGGTGGAGGGCAACATAGATTTTGAGACACCCATAGACTACCCACAACTCTATGCCCAACTGAAGTATGAGGTGGAGACTCTCGGTTTGCCTTACTACCTGAGCAAGGAGGAGGAAGGTGAACTGATGCGCTACAACAGGCAGTTTCAGAGCATAAGCGACGAGGGAGAGATGCTCTCGGCACTCTTTGAGCACCCAGAAGGCAATCCTGAGGATAATCCCGAGAACGGAGTGTGGATGACCGTGAAGGAGATAGCGGACAGGATGAAAGCGGAGTATGGTAGTTCATATAAGCCTGGCAAGAGGGAACTGGAGAAAATAGGTTTGCACCTGAGCAACCCCTTAGACCCCTTCTATAAGGAGCATCGCAGGAACGGACAGGTGTATTGGGTAAAGGTAATTAGAAACCCCCTCTCAAGTACAAGGTGACAAAGTACAAGGGGTGAAGGGCTTTGCGAGAAAGAAAGAAAATCTATAGGAATTAGGAATGAAGAATGAAGAATTAGAAATGAAGATAGACGATAAATGGAAGGAAGAGAAGTTTAGGGAGCATGCAAAGACATACTTGCTCTGCTTCTCTGCAAAATGTCCCTTGAGGGAGCATTGCCTGCACTATCTGCTCAACGAGTATGCAAGCAAGACAAAACTGGTGACTAACAGCGTGAACCTCAATAACCCCAGCATGCAGACGGAGAACTGTCCGCATTTCGTGAAAGATGAGCCCATAGAGATGCCCACTGGCATAGAGGCTATCTATTATGAAATGCCAGGCAGGATAGAGAAGAAGATAAAGAGCCTGCTGATAGACGCCCTCACTCGCAAGCGTTACTATGCCTATCATGGGGGCAGGCTGCCTATGCCGCCAGAGACTGAGGAGTATGTGCGCAAGGTGGCGAAGGATGCTGGTTGGGATGCTCCCCTCGTATTCGGAGGCACCATCACCGATTATCTGTGGTAGGTTCTATTTTATAGTTGGGCTCGCGTCAGCTGATAGACAGCTGTGGCAGGTTCGAGGGAGTGATGCCATTTTGATTACACATTTTGTGTAACACATTTTGTGAAATAAAAAAAAGTTTGTAAATTTGCAGTTGAAATGATAACAAATTTATAACAGGTAGATAAAGAAAATCTTTATGGAGAACCCCTTTGTAATCAAGGCATACGAATCGAAAGAACTGTTTTGCGACAGGGAAGAGGAACTGCAGTTGATGTTGAGAAATAGCGTGAACCACTCAGACATGACGCTGATATCCCAACGTCGCATGGGCAAGACTGGACTGGTATTGAGGCTTTTTGATGAGCTGAAGGAGGTGAGGCCAGACATACACACTTTGTATATGGATATTTTCTCATCTCGTTCGATAGATGATTTTATCAAACTGTTGGCTGAGGCGGCTATGAGGTCTTTTCAGCCAAAGACATCGCTTGGGGAGAAGTTGCTGAACTTTATTAAGTCGTTGAGACCACAGTTGTCTTTCGACAACATAACGGGTGAGCCACAGTTGCAGATAGCATACCAGACACCGCAGGAGAAAGAGTACACCCTGAGGGGGTTATTTGATTTTCTTGATAGTCAGGGGGAGCAAGTGGTGATTGCCATAGACGAGTTTCAGCAGATACGTGATTACCCAGAGAAGAACATGGAGGCTCTGTTACGCACATATATTCAACAGACTCGTAATCTGACCTTCATATTCTGTGGAAGTAAGAAACACATGATGGCGGACATCTTTGCAAACGAGAAGAGACCTTTCTATAGTAGCACTACTTTTGTTTCGTTAGGAAAGATAGGTGAAGCACCTTATTCTGCCTTCATAAGGAGACTGTTTGCGGAACGGGGTAGAGATATATCTGACGAGGCAATAAATTTCATTCTAAACTGGACACGCAGACATACTTATTATACTCAGCAGTTGTGCCATACGGTGTTTGCCAATGATGCAACTCGCATAGCCATAGACGAAGTGAAGAAGGCTTGCGACCAACTGATGAAGCACGGCGAGACGGTGTATCTGCAATACAGGCAGATGTTGACGGATAAACAATGGAATTATCTCATTGCTGTGGCAAAGAAAGAGAGTGTTAGCCAGATTACTGCCTCTGAATTTCTGGAGAGATACAGGATAGGTTCGCCATCAGTCTCGCGCAGACTTGCCGAAGCCTTGGTAGAAAAAGGATTGCTGAATGATGAGATAAGTGTCAATGGAACCACCTACACGGTGGGGGATGTGTTCTTGTCACACTGGATGGAGAGGTTATAGATGAAAGATAAGAGGTAACACACAAACTTTAATAATTAAAAAAAGGGAAAAAAGATGATGAAGAAAATGGTAATGGTGCTGGCGATGGTGTCAGCGTTTTGCATGACGGCGGATGCTCAGCTGAGCGGTCTGCTGGGTAAGGTGACTGATGCTACGACTTCTGCCACGCAGAAGAGCAGCACGCTGTCGAGTCTTACGGGTATCATAAGCAGCAAACTGATTCCGACGGAGAAACAGATAGTGGGGACGTGGGCATACCAGGAGCCTGCGGTGATGTTTACGTCGAAGAACGCGCTGAAGAGTGCGGCTGGCAGCATGGCGAGTGCGTCGATAGAGAAGAAGCTGCAGACGTATTTCTCCAAGGTGGGCATAAAGAAGGGAAACCTCACGATAACTTTTGACGAGGAGAAGAATTTTGCCATAAAGAAGGGTAAGAAAGACGTGAAGACGGGCACATACACCATAGACGGCAGCACGGTGACGCTGACCTTCAAGGGCAAGACGAAGCCCTGCAAGATAACGCCACAGCTGGATAACGGCTCGCTGGTGATGGTGATGGATGCTACGTCGCTGAAGAATTTTCTTGCTGGCATGGCAAGCTATGTGTCGAGCCTCTCTACTGTTACTACGGTGCTGAACGCATACGACGGCATGAAGCTGGGAATAAGGTTGAGCAAGGAATAGAGGTAAAGATGAGGGAGTACGGAGGAGTAAAAGGGAGTACGGAGGAGTAAAGGGGAGTACGGAGGAGTAAAGAGGAGTGAAGGGGAGTACGGAGGAGTAAAGAAAGAGTACGGAGGAGTAAAGGGGAGTACGGAGGAGTAAAGAAAGAGTACGAAGGAGTAAAGAGGAGTACGGAGGAGTAAAGGGGAGTACGGAGGAGTAAAGAGGAGTGAAGGGGAGTACGGAGGAGTAAAGAGGACATTAGCATTTACTATCAGCAGAAGCCTATGATTGAGGTCTCAAGTATTGTCCTCTAACTCCTTAGCGAGCGATAACTCCTTTTAACTCCTTCTTACTCTTCTCCTAAAGCACTCCAGCGAGCCGCTCCAACTTGTTGGCTTGCCAAAGCAAGAAAAGCGAGCGACACTCCCCTGACACTCCACAAGCAATCCCCATAAATGTTTAATGTATAAGGCTCGTGGCATATTGATGGTGGTGTTGCTTGCGCTGATTGCTGACGTGGCGATGGCGCAGGTGGATTCTTTGTCGGCTGAGGACAGGCAGAATCCGTTCATACAGTTGCGGGGGCATGTGCTGAGGGGCATCGAACTGGAAAACAACAGGCAGCTGCGGGCGGCGCTGAACGAATACAGGGAGGGCATAAGGATATGCGAGAGGTTGAACTTGTATGAGCGCTATGCCGACCAGGGGAAGCACTGGATATACCTCTTCACGATGCCCGTATATACGTTTGCTGCCACCGTGAGCGACAGGCTGGGGGAAGCGGAGCAGGCTGTGAGCTATTGTGATGGAGCGATAGGGTGGATAGAGCGTTGCGACAGCGTGAGGATAAGGGAGCAGTATGGGCAACAGGTGTGTCTGACAATGCTGAAGCATCGCAGGCTCAGCGCTGTGCACAGCCTTGCCGTGAGGACGTATGACGATGCCTGCAAACTGGGCAGGCATGATGATGCCCTGATATGTGCCACTCTGCTGATGGAGACGGAGGATGCGAAGTTTAAGGTTTCGCCTGCCGACAACCCCTGGATAGCGAGGGGCAGGGAGCATTATAATCATGCTAAGCTGGTGGAGGCGAAAACGCTCTACCTCACATTCCTGCGCAAGGCTTATATAAAGGCTAACATGACGGACAAGGCGCTGCAGATGGAGCGCCAGCTGAGGGCTGCCATGGGGCGCTCTACGCGACTGACGGAGGCGGGGGATATTGTGCCTCTGGACACGAGCGCCCTGAGCAAGAGGCTGCTACCGCAGGACCAACCTACTCTAACCTCTCTCCAACCCCCTCAAACTCCCCCCAAGGGGGAGGACTCCCTCTCCCTGGGAGAGGCTGGGGCTTCGGAGAAGATACGCTATATATACGAGAAACACTACGGAGGAGTGATAGCGACAGGCACGTTGCTGGTAGTGGTGGCGCTTATGTTTGTGGTGTATGCCATAAGGCAAAGGCGCATGCGCACCAGGGCGAAACGGGAGGCTGAGCTGGAGCAGAACAGGAAATATCTGGAGGGGATGGAGACGGAGCGCAGTCGCATGGCGAAGGAGTTGCACGACGGGGTGGGCAACCAGTTACTCGCGATAGAGATGAAGCTAAACGAAAACGAAGACGAAACGCTTCGCTACGAAGACGAAAAAACCTCAAACCTCCAACCTCACACCTCAGACCTCCGACCTCACACCTCAAATCTCAAATCTCAAACCTCAGACCTCGATGCCAGACGCCAGGCTCGGAGGATGCTGACGGAGAGCAGGGAGCAGGTAAGGAGGGTGTCGCACGAGCTGATGCCGCCAGAGTTCACTCACGCTCATCTGGGCGAGGTGCTGAGAGACTACATAGGGGAGATGGACGGCACTGGGGGCATAGCCTTCCACCTCGATTCGCAGATGGAGGAGGCTTGCTACAGGGAGATACCTCCAACGGATGCTCTGGAGATATACCGCATAATACAGGAGGCGGTGGTGAATGCTGTGAAACATGCTAATCCTGCGGACATTTACGTGCTGATAAAAGACGAGGGAGAGGACATCATGGTGAGAATAACGAACGATAATGCTAACTCTAACGAGAAAAACTCCAACCTCAAATCTCAAACCTCACACCCTAACGGTATAGGTTTGCGCACGATGAGGCAGAGGGCAGAGGCGATAGGCGCTACGCTGAAGATAGAAAGAATACCGCTGGCAACGGTTGTGACACTCAGATATGTTAAAAAGAAATAAAACGAGGGGTGGTAAGCATGAAAATCATGGAAATCCGTTAAAAAATAATAGAAATATATTGTGTACCTTTGCATTGAATGAGCGAACAGAAAGAATACCAGTATGCGAACCTTTCGATAGCCATTATTGACGACCACGAGGCTATACTGGAAGGTATAAACAGTTTCTTGAAGAAACAGGGTATAGGCAGGGTGGACGTATTCACCTCGCCAGAGGGACTGAGCGATGCCATGAGTAGCACCCGCTATGACGTGTATGTCATAGACGTGGAACTGAAGGAAGACACGGGGCTGTCCATGATAGGGATGATACGTGCAAAGGATGCCGAGGCAAAGATACTCATATACACCATGCACGAGGAAGTGTGGATAGTGCGTGAGATACAAAACAAGGACGTGAACGGGGTGTTGTATAAGTCGGCACACATGGACGAGGTGCTTGAGGCCATCAATGCGCTCCTGGCAGGCAGAACATATTACAGCAAGAAGTTTCGCCAGATGGCAAACAACATTCTCCCCAATGCCGCCCCACTATCCAAGCGCGAGACGGAGGTGCTCAAGAAAATAGCACAAGGATATTCCTCGAAGGACATAGCCAAACTGCTCTTCATAAGCGAGAACACTGTGGAGACACATCGCCGCAACCTCTTCGCCAAACTCCAAGCCAACAACGTTGCCGACCTGATAGTGAAAGCCATAGCCCGAGGGTATATAGACGTAAGTGCCTTAGCTTGATGGGCGAAAGCAAACTTCCGCCTGCGCCTGAGCGGAGCGAATAAGGAGATAATGAAGGAGTTTTAGCAGAGGCTAACGACTGTCTATTCCGATAAAGCTAGACGAAAGCCAATGGTACTATAGACATCATTAGGAGCACATTCATTACGCATTGAAGGTCGACAATCATTTTCTATATCATCCCAACATCCACCGCGTATTACGTATTCAGCATCAGATGCTCCCACACCAAGTGGATTCTTTTGGCGATGCTCTGGGTATGGCATTTTACAATCTTGACACCACTCCCACACATTGCCAGACATATCATACAGACCTAATTCATTACTTCGTGATGTTTTCACATCATGTGTTTTTTGATCTGAATTGTCCTTATACCATGCAACTGAGAGCAAATTATCGCTTCCGCTAAATTTGTACTGTTTACTATTGTTTCCGCCTCGAGCAGCAAATTCCCACTCGGCTTCTGTTGGCAAACGAAACTTTCTACCTGTTATCTTATTAAGTCTTTTGATAAACCTCTGACAATCTAGCCAACTCACACATTCCACTGGTAATCTGTCTCCCCTAAAAACAGAAGGATTATTACCCATGACTGTTTTCCATATTTCCTGTGTCACTTCTGTTTCTCCAATATAGTAATTGTCAATTGTGACATGATGAGTTGGCTTTTCATCATCATAGGGAATGTCCATATCGCTTGTCCCTCCCATACAAAAGGTACCTCCTTTTATTCTCTTCATTACAAAACTTATAGAGTCACCTATCGTAAAAGATAGGCTTTTTTGAGATGAGGTTTTAGGTTCTGGTACGTATTCTGGAATATGCTTCAATGTATCATCGTTTATTGTTAATGCTAAACGCATACCAGTACCAGATTTGCGATATGTCGGAACATTGTTATGACGTCGTGAAATTCGACAAAAGTACTTTTTGTTATGATAGGCTCCACCTCTGAATATTTTTCTATCTCCTGTTTCTGGACCTGTGGGATTGATTTGTGGCTCTTTTGTATATGGAGCAAACCAGTCGGAGCACCATTCCCTGACATTGCCCGTCATGTCATAAATTGAAAGTTCATTAGGCTTGAGACTTTTAACAGGATGTGTACACGAAACTCCGTTAGAGTTAACGGAATTAGAGTAAGTCCAACCGACCTCGTCCAAATTCTTGCCACCACTAAATTGTGTGTGTTTGCTATGAATTCCACCACGCGCAGCAAACTCCCATTCTGCTTCAGTAGGTAGGCGGAAATTAAGCCCTGTAGCTTTGCTCAATTTCTCTATAAAAGCAAGACATTCCATATAATCTATCCTCTCAACAGGGCGCTTCAGATTTCCTCTAAAACGGGAGGGGTTAGAATCCATAACAGCCTTCCACAGACCTTGCGTCACCTCTGTTTCTCCTATGTAATATGTGGATAGAGTAACCTGATGTACTGGTTTTTCTATATCCAGTTCACCCTTCATTTCTTTAGTTGCTCCCATCTGAAATGTTCCTCCATCAACGCGTATAAGATGGAATGGAACATTTCCTACTTTACACACCAACCTGTTGCCGTTATCCACCTTACCCATATAGGGCTTTATACTCTGTTCCAAATAATGTTGGAAACTCAAGCCTATGTTATTCTTTCGTTCTTTGTCAGGTTTATTGATTTTTAACGACATTCTATACGTTCGTGCTTCTTGGATGTTTACAGGAAAATCAAACCTTGCAGTTCCATAATCTTGATGTGATATGCTTATGAATTTTATACCATGAGGAACATAAAGCCATGTCTCACTTTTTTTTATCTTAACATCTATAATATCAAGATGTCCAATATCAAAAGTCAGTTGAGTAACTCGTGGCATAATTTTTATCAAGGCGCATCGTTCTCCATTTCTGTCAAATACCATTGTCCCCTTGATATTTGCAGTCAAGTCTAACTCTTCTAATTTGAAAGAAGAAATCTCTATACTATTCTGCTGTTTCTTGTTACCATCCTCCACTACATTATCTATAGTATCATGTGGAGATACTATAGAATCTTTTGTTGCATTTCCAGAAACACTCATATACATCTGATAGACTCTATCTTTTTCTATCGGATGGGGGAATGTATATTTTAGTGTGGCATATTTTTTATGTGAAATATTTAGATATTTTACACCATGTGGCACAAATAATCTTATTTCATCGGTACCATGCTCAACGCGCATTACTCCAAGTAATCCAACATCATAAGTAAAATCTGCTGAATTGATATTTGTATTTATCTTTATAAGTGCGCATCGCTCTCCATTTTGATCTGTTACCTCATTCCCTTGGAAAGTTACAGCTTTAGCTGCGGCGTCAAGTTCATAAAACCTTGTCACCTTGATATCCTGTGCTAAAGTATTGACGACAATTGCTAACTGACAGCTGGTAATTATGAGCACTATGAGTATAATTGATTTGTCTTTCATTATTGTTAGAAATCACCTGGACCATATAGACCAAAGTTGGGGTCTTTTTCTTCTTGCCAAGTACGTACCTTGATAATTGGACGCTCTGGGTCATTAATATCTACGATCAAAAAGAGATAACCCTTATCTCCGTATGTTGAACTATAATAATCCTGTGTTATTTGTATTGCATAGAGTTCTCCGCCCTTACGCATCTTAATAACATCATTATTTGCAAAACGAATGTTAATATATTCGTTGCTTGTAAAACAGCGTGCCAGATTGTCAAGATACTGATCCTTAGTGTAGCGATTCCTCTGTATTATTGCATTGTTGCTAATAGTTGCGACACCGCTTTCCGCATTTTTCGTTAACGTCGCTTTTTTTACGACTTTTCCAACAATTATTACCGCCTGATCATCAAAAACAGAACGAATGTAGTCAAGACGTTTCAACCCGTATGCAGTCTTGTAATTTTCGAGGAAGTTCATTACAGCCTTGCGTGCGTTTTCGCTCCATGCACCCTTGTTAAGTATGTCATCTTCAGCAGTTTTTCCCAAACCAAAGGCAAGATTAGTGATTAGTTTATCTTTATCGAATGTGAACACAACATCTTCTACGAACGATTTACGAATACCAGTTTTGAAGGAGAATGCCATTTGTACACCGCGTCCCACAACATATTCGCCATTTTGGTAAAAATAGAAAGAAGGTGTACCCACAATCTTGGCAGTACCATAAGTAATAAGTTTAGTATATACCTCCCAACCCTCATTACTGAAAAGAGGGCGTACTATTTCATAGTTTTTATTTTGTATGGCTTTTATAACTCTATCCATAGCTGATGTATATTCTGATGCTCCACTGATATATTCTGGTGCAGAAAGGGCGGATGTGTCCATTTTAGAAAAAGAAGCATTGTCTTTATAGGTGGTAGATGCATCAGATGCGGATACTTCTGCTGAAATATTTATGTAAGCATTGCGCATTTGTGTATTCTTTACGACATTGAGAACTGATTCCAACTCTCTGTCAATATGTGCCTGTCCACGATACTCAAATTCATATTTCAACTGAAAATTTGTACTTTTATTGCCAGATGCGAGTTCCAGTACTCCTCGACCATCCTTTGCGCTGTAGATATTGCTCCATCCCTGACCATCAAAATAAGTGTAGTCAATAGTATTAACGGGTTTACCCTTATAAGTTATGAAAAGTTCAACGTCATCACCATGACGCTTCACTACTGTGGCATTGAGATTACGAAATATATCATTCATGCGTTGTGGTATCCACTGCATAAGCATGTGACCATCATATACGACCTCGTTTGGGTGTTGCAAAGATTTGCATAATGTAAGTGCCCAATAATAATTACGCAGAGCATCATCAATTTTACCAGTTTCTTCTGCTTTTACGGCTTCACTGACATATTCTTTTGCCTTATGTATTCTCAATTCAAAAATCTTGTTTATTTCAGAACGTTTTATCCAGCGTCCTACATAGGCATCAGGTTCATTTTGGATGATAATACGCTCAGTATTTGTTAGTGTGGCTCGAGAGTAGGTATTTACAGATGAGGAGAACTGTGAGATTTCATCTATATTGCCATTGATGTTTTGAGTGTTTATATCATTTGAAGTGACTTCGGTTACATCAATGGCAATCTTACTGATGAGATCACCTAAAGCATTCTTGTCAGCTTCAGCAATTGATGTTCCCCATCCCTCTCCATAATAATATAACCCGCTGTTCTTCACTTCTTGCCAACTTTGAGCAGAAATATGAAGTGTAATTGTACAGAGAGCAAAAATGCATGTTGCTATTTTCAAATTCATATTAAGCTAATTAAATTTAGTTCGCAAATATATTTACGTCAAGTTAGAACTTTTCAGGAACAACAAATATCTCTACCCCTGCGCACACGAAGGCGTAGGTAGAATTAGTCTCGTCTATGAAATCAATGTCGATTGTTACGTCGCGAGGTTCAAGTTGTCTGCCGTCAATATTGAAGAGAGTGCGATCAATGTAAACATCGTTTCCATTACTGCTAAGTCGCTTGGTGATGCGTGAGTCTCCATAATAGTATGATGCCTGAAAATACTTGTTTTCGGAAAGACTTATCGGGCTATTCACTACGATGGTGTCCATAAGGTCATACTGTTTTTCAAACATGGAGCTAAGCAGTCTCAGTACATTGGGCGATGTTTTCAAACTGCTGCTATGAGTGGAAAGATGCTTGTTGGCAGTAAGTATATCGCTTATGGAATTGCCTTTGGGGTCAACGGCATGTGCAACCATAAGGATTTGTTTTTTCTTGTTAAGGTTAAAGACTCTCATTGCTTGTCGCTCCTTGCTCCATCGAACTACAGCATTGTCATCAAACACATCGCCAACCTTTACAGCCTTGCCGTTGATGAGCAGGGTAGGGTAATTCATGAAAAGAATTTTGTATCTGTCGGCATACGAAAACATGCTGACTAACACGATGAATATAAAAAGGAATGCTCTTGTCATTTTTCTTGCGTATGTAGGGTTATATTTTAGTTATCTTTCTGAGTCCGCCTATGAATAATCCGAGGAAAGTAAATATTGTTGTGGGTAACACGGGATTATAGACTATACCAGATGGCGTGGCATAGACCAGCATAGCTATAAATGTAAATACTATGGTGTATGTGAAGAATGAACTGGCAACCTTTAACAAGGGGTTGGAAACGAAGGAGTCAAGCGTTTTGCCGTTGAGCATCAGCAAGGATATAATGACATAGACGAAGAAGAGGAAAAGGGTAAAGGGATAACTGATGAGGTGTTCACCTCGGAGAAGCGCATAATAGGCGTTCAGACATATTACGCTTCCTGGCTGCTTGCCTGCGTATGTACGATGCACATCGGTGTTGAAGTCTCCTATAACGATGATTTTTCCTGCAATCTGCTCGGCTATGGGAATAATGGAATCAAGATCCAGAACGTCTGCTCCCATATATATGTATGAACGCTCTCGCTGACAGTTGTTTTTATCATCATCCTTTTTGTCCATATAGGCACCGCTAATCCTTATAGGCAGTTTGAGTGTAAGTCCATTGGAGCAAAGATGTCCGTCGCTCGTATAGAAAAGTCCTCTGCGCTTTATTTCTTTTCCTGTGCTTGCTTTATACATGACGAGTGGCATGGAGGGAACATCATCATGCATGAACTGAAATCGCACAAAGTCGGTTTCGTCATGCGTTATGCTGTAGTCACCGTTTGCCGCTTTGGCATACAGTATGCTGTCTTGCAGGGGGGCATCTTCATGCACAGGTATTACAATGCGTTGCATACTTGCAATAGTGTGGAACAGGATGGAGTCATATTCGGTCTCGATGCCGCGCTCGAATATGACATCCATCATGATGAACTTGTAGTTATCAGCCTTGCGAGCTGCCGTGAGAAATCTCAGCAACTTTTGCCTGTCGGTTATGGTAAACTGACCTATAGGCATACCATTCTCAGAATAATTAGTAAGTGCTTTGTCGAATGCTACGTTTATCAGTAGCACATCATCAGGCACACTGTCCTTATTGAGATTGAGAAAGGCCTTCCAGTTGTTAAGTTTCACCAATACAGCCTTCTCTCCTGCCATAGGCGACGAGGTGTTGCCCATGAAGTAGCTAAGCAGGAGAATGGAGATGCTCAGTATTATGCTAATTCCTAACTTCCGTTTCACACTATGGTAGCGTTTTTTGCTCTTGTATATACAGAGAGATGCCTTTTACATTTCTTTCTTCAGCAGTGAGACTTTTGCCTTCTCGTTACTCATGCCTGGCATTGTCCTTCCTACGGGTGCTCCGATATAAGTGCCGTCGGCAATGATGAACTTGCGTCCGTGAAGTTCAAGGTAGTCCCCCTTTACGTCTTCAGTGAAATTGACGGCAGTAGCCATGTGACCAGGGTAATATACCAGTACGACATCGAGTTTCAGGAGGTCTCTCACGAGATGTGAGAACAGGATGGAGCGATCTTCGCAGTCGCAATACGGGTAGTACAAGCTTTCTTCGGCAAAGAAGGAACGCTCCTCGCCCCATACCACATTGTCTGTCTCATATCGGAATCCTGTTTGAACCCAGTTGAGAAGCATGTTAACAGCGGTCTTTTGGTCTGTTCCCTCAATGATTTTTTCAAGCTTAGGATAAAGTTTATCCTTTACCTCTTGACTGATTGGTGTATTGGCATAGCTCGTCCACTGGAACATGATGTTTTCTTTGGTGTATGAGGCTGGATAAGTAGCAAAGAAATCAATAAGATTCTTATTCACGGAGGAACAGGCTTCTACAGAATAGCTGCCAGACGAGATAGTCCTGTCATCAGACGGCTGTGACGCAAAAGTTGGTAGCGGAGATACATCGAAGCTAAAAACCTGCTCGCCTGGATAGGGGGTGTTAAATACGCAGAGGTATCTCGATTTTACTTTCTCCAAAGAGTAGAAATAGCCATCGTCAAGAATGGCTACGGACATGCCATACGGACTGCTTGCCGTCTTGACGAGGAAATACAAATCCTTGTTCTCAGGGTCATAGCCGAAGCGCACGCTGTATCCGCTCTGATTCAGCAAAATACCCTGAGCAATACGTGCCTCATTAGTTCCTGCACCACAAGCCTTCTCTGTCATGGCTTGTAACATCTTGTAATAAGCCCAGTCACAGAGATTATATTCCATGCGGTTAGAAAGGCAATCTCGTATGAGGTTGTTATATTCGCTGTCGGTGAGATAGCGGAATGCTTTGGCAATGGCTTTCTCATTATCACCCTCAAGCTTGAATTGCTGCAGATTTCCCCAGCGTACTTTCATTGGAGTTCCAAAAACAGTAAACTCAGCATAGTCTTTAGCCTCTTCATTTTCGCGTATTGGAGCTACAGGAGTGGGCTGAGGCACAGGGAGAGTGTCGGTAGGAACTTCTATTACGGGAATGATTTTTACAGGCAACAAAGCTTCTTCCTGTTTAGGCTTGTTACTTTTGTTGTCTTTTGCCTTTTCGTCTTTCTTGTTTTCATCCTTTCTTTCTTGTTCTTTATTCTTGCCTTCGTCAAAAATCACGGGTGGAATTTCCTTCCTTTTAGGCTTCACTTCTCCCTCTTTAACAGGAACTTTTGGCCAACCACTTTTTTCCATGAAGTCAGCAAAAGACTTATTTATGCTGTCACGGAACTCCTCAAACTCTTTGTTTATAGTATTGACGTACTCATCAAAGGGCTGGTCGAGTTTCTGCTGCATTGCTGCGAATCTGTTTCGCAATGAGCTGCTCTGGGCACTGGCGTTAAGACAGAATATTCCCAGCAGTAACATTGACATTATCGTTGCTTTCTTCATAATGATTACTTTGTTTTAATAGTTAAAGGTATGCGTGACACCTGCATGTCTCTGTCCGTATTACGATACTTCACGAGCCATTTTCGAAAGTCCTGTGAGCTCAGGGCACGTGGTGTAATGATATTCCCCTTCGTTTGCTGTGCGCTCGTGGTATTGGCTTGGTAAAAGTTGTTAGGGGAGAAGATTACCATAAGCGTATTATATTCAGTAGGTGCAGATGCTGTCATTGTAAGCTCATCTACGATGCCTGGGTTGCGTTTGTCGTGAGCTGGAGAAAAAAATACATATTCCTCATTATGCTTTACAGAGTATGAGCCTTCATTCGATTCCTGATATGGCAAAAGACAGAATACAGATTCTTCCTTAGAGTCGGTGATGGACTCATCTATAAGATATACTGTTACGTAACCATCAACTGGTGACTTGAAGTATAGATAGAAATTGTCGCCATTATTGTATTGATAACTTTCGTATCGAGTGTCTGTGCCTAGGCGAAGAGGCTTGGCAGTGATATTAACCTTGGCACTCTTAATCTCTCTAATGTATCCGTGAACCGTGACGTGCATTACTTGTTTCATGCCGATTATGTCCATTGTCACTTTGGGCTCATCAATGTCAGCAATCCATTCTCCCCTAACCATCTCCTCTGTGATGGAGAAGAAGTTTTCGTTAGAGTCTGTCATTGTTTGTGACGTGTTATCAGTTATTACAGAGCCAAACTTGTTTGCAATAGCTTGTACCTTGGCTTGTTTGATGGCGTTTTTCTGCGCTTCCATTAGAGACAAGTGCGGTGGTACCACGTAATCTGTGGTACACTTCACCGCAACCTTGTCGTCTGCTTTTAGCGTCAAACTGTACGTGAACAGTAATATGACAAACAGTAGTTTCAATCTGAAATATTTAAAGTTAATAAAACTTGATTATTTCTTCCAGCCCATTTTTTCATCAAGAAGGTCTTTCATCTGCTTGCGTGCAGAATCTCTCTTGCATGCAACAGTAATCTGAACCTCAACTCTTCCACGCCCCAGGTCTCTGTGACATTCCATAAGGATTTCCGTGTTAGAAATACTCTGTGCAAATTTTGTCTTTGCGCCAGAAATGGTGCGCTCAAAAGAAACTCCGGAAGCATCGCCTTCTTCGTTAGATTGTCCCTGGTCTGTAGAACCAGCAATTTCCTCCTGTATGCTTGACGCAATTTCAACTTTTGCTGCTGTCAGAGCTGCTTTTTTTACAGAGTTGTATGCTGTTCCTGTACTCTTACCCTGCCCGATAATCCACCTTAGCGAACCATCGTCATTGTACTCATTGTTTGCAGCATAAACTTTTTTATACTGCTCTGTGAGGGAAAGTGAACCAGGGTTAACAACCCAGCCCTCCTTTTCCATCTTCTTTATTTGTTTTTTTGCATCCTTGGAAAGGCTTTGTGCGCTTACACCCATGCAAACCATCATAATCATCGAAACGATGAGCAAAACTGTTTTTTTCATAATTGTTTCTTGTTTTAAAGTGTTAATACTAATTTTGTCCTTTTGCGTAAAGAAGAAATCTTCAATAATTTAATGTTTTATCTATCAATGTACCGACCAGCGATGGGAGGGAGCGGGCTGTTGTTGTGGGCTCTCTGTAGAGGTGTTATTTGTTGAAACACCATTCACCTGCATGTCAATCTGTCGTTTAAGAAAACGATGTTTTATCATAACATTGGCATTGCAGATATATGTGCTGCCATCCCTATCGAAGTCGCCTACTAACTCTATGTCTCCAAGAAAATTCTTATAAGTTGCAACCTTACCAGTGAAAAGGTTCTTCAACCAGTCATTCCGTTCTGAAGAACTGGTAGAGTGCAAAAGTGGTTTCCCGTCATTGAAACCCTCTACGCCTTCGTAGATGATCTTGCGTAAGACGTTGATGCGGGCATTTTCCAATGCGTCGTTTTCATTATAACCTCGTCCCTCGGCATAGAACACAGAAGTTGCATCGTTCTTGTCAAGTAATTCCACCGTGGTATATACTTCCTGTGTGTATGCTGGTAAAGAAACCAGCATACACAAAAGAGATAATATGATATTTAATCTGATTGCGTTGATCATTTGAATGGACTTTTTATGCCGAAGAGACTATCTTTCTTGGCACGTGTAATAACTGTTATCTTGGTGCCATCCTCAAATGCGTTCTTTATTTCTACGCCACCATCCTTCACATTACAGAGGCTGAGTGTAGCACTCATAACCTCATTCACCTTTACTTCGCCAATCTTCTTGTTAGCCTTCTCGCCTGCAATGTTGACTTCGGCAAATACTTCGAGGATGTCACCCTTAGTAATACCAGCTGCAGAACCGATTGTTATATAGACAGTCTTTGCACCCTTCTTTGGGTCAATCTGGTCAAGAGCCTTAACGGTGGCATTAATCTTAAAGTGACGATCAACATACTTCTTCATGTTTTCAGAAGCTTCACCAATAGCCTTCGTCAGAGCATCTGCTGCGGAAGAGCCTGTTGCATAAGAACATGATTCGGTGTCAGAACTTACAGTCTGATGTGTCTCCAAATCAATAAGAGACAAGGTGTAACTAACTTCTGCTGTTGCATAGGTCTTGTTTTTGTCCAATACTGCTTTTGATGTGCCAGTAGTATAGTCATTAAGTGTACCTTTGAGTATGAAGTTCACACCTTCAGCCTTAAGTGCATCTTCATATGCGATAGGATCTTTTGGGAGTTTTCCATAGGAAGATGGTTGCACAATGGTTACACGAGTAGTTGCAGAGATTCCAGAAATGATTTCGTTTTGAAGCTGCTTAGAATAAGTGTCCTTCAAATCAGAGTTGTTAGTGAAATTCTCTACACATACTGTTGGCTTGTCTTGAGCAGATGCTGTAAGCATCATGAGCAGAAGAACTGCTACTGAAAAGATTTTTTTCATAATTAAATGATTTAAAAGTTTTTGAAATGGTTATATATTTAATAAGATTGCTTTTTTCTACATATCATGAGCTAGTCGTAGTCCGATAAATGGCGCACTCTCATTTTGACGTTTGTGACCACGATGGCTATTTCGCAGTAATTCAGGTTCATCCTTATAGGAACCACCCCTCACAACTCTTTGAAAGCCTTTCTTCGGTCCAACGGGGTTGGTCTCAGGTGCGGCTGTATAGCGACTAATATAATCTTGACACCATTCTGCCACGTTGCCAGACATGTCATACAGACCTAAACTTGATGGTTGCAGACTGCCACATTCGATAGTGCTACTTCCAGTGTGGGCAACAGCCTCATATCGTTTGCTACCTGAGAAAGTATCTGAAAACATGCTATTGCCACAATCTGCAGCATACTCCCATTCAGCTTCAGTCGGCAATCTGAATTGTGTTCCGAGTTGTTCGTTCAGCTTTTTAATAAAAGTCTGACACTGCTCCCATGTAACGTTTTCAACTGGTAGTCTGGCTCCTTTGTTTTCAGAAGGATTATCATCCATTATGGCTTCCCATATAGCTTGCGGAACTTCTGTTTTACCGATAGCATACGCTTTCAGTGTTACATTGTGTCTGGGCTGATTCATGCTGAACGTACTGTGTGAATTGAGTTTTTGGTTTGAACCCATGGAGAAAGTTCCTTTGTCAATACGAACCAATTCATACTCCATACCATTAATGGTGATTTTGCCATCTGCCATAGCTAATTTGTTCTTTTGGGAAGACTTTTTATTACCGTTTGATGTGTTTATGGAGAGGTTATGATTTCCAGCATCTAGTGTTTTTACTAAGTTACGTGGAATGTTAGCATATTTTGTGGCAGCAACGTTTGCAAGTTTCCACGTTTTCCAGTCTGTGTTGCCAACTGAGGCAAGAACTGTAGGCGTTTGGCTTTTTTCGTTCTCGACCATCGACATTCGAGAGACCTCTCCTCTGACGTAGTCACTCAGTTCACCAAGAGTCACGCAACCACCATCCTCATTCAGCTTTTCCAAGATAAAGTATGTAAACATACCATGATTCTTATCTCTGTATGGATAAGCTGTCTCATTGTCCTTTGTAGCCGAGAATACGACCATGTTTCCAGAAACAGCATTTTTCTTAGGTGTGATAGCGACTCCACGTGATGATTGCATCATGCCCCCCTCACGACTTGCACCACTAAAACATGCGTCAAGAAAAACCATTGTGGCGGAAGACTGTAATGCTCCTAATCGAGCATACAGAGTTTCTGTGCTCAAACCGCTCTCTGGTGAAGTACTATGTCCATCAACAGGCAGGAGAAAAGCCTGCTTATTGCTGTCGTCAGGCATCCCATGACCACTATAGTAAAAAATAGCTCGTGCCTGACCGTTGTATGCTTTCATCACTTTTTCAAGCCATGATAAGAAGTATTTCATGTCATTAAGTGACGCATTAGGTACATATTTGATGTTTTTTTCTGGAATACCGAGCGACTTTTCGCAATACAACTTAAATGTGGACCCATCATTAAGTGCGAATGGCACAGCTTCCTCATATTTATAGTTCTCATTTGATATGATAACCACAAATGTGTTGGGATCTTGCACATCATTGACGGGGATATAAGAGTCTATATCCTTTACGGCTGCGTGCGTTGCAAACAATGATATTATGGCAATGAATAATAAAAGAATTCTTTTCATTTTTAATTTCAGTTATTTCTTTTTTTGAGTAGATGTAGTTCTTCTTTTTGAAATAGACGGGTTCCATGTCCCCTCTTCAATCAATTCGGCCAATTCATTATCTTTCCATATTCCTTTATAGTATTTTTTTTCTGCTTTTATATAGAATGTGCCATTTCCGTTAAACAAAGCATTTTTGAATTGCCCGATATACTTGTCGCCGTTACTAAGCGTCAACATTCCTGTGCCTGTAGCTTCCCCATTAACAAAATCACCAACATATTTGTCGCCTGTAGAAAGTGTCATGGTTCCTTTTCCGTGTGGTTTGCTGTCTTTGAAATTTCCTACATATTTATCACCTGCGGTGTTATATCCCTTTCCAGGTCCGTTTAGATAACCATTTTTGAAATTTCCTTCAATGGTCTCTCCATCACCTATATTCAGTTTATGATAGCCATCTTTTATTGTAGTATTGTTTGATGCCTGTTGCTGTTCTGCGAGTGTGTTTGCACCTTGAGTATATAGACCATAGAGAGCATCCGTTAAGTTTTTGTTTACAACAAAGACTTTACCAGTATAGTTACACTCAGAACATCCTGTTCCCCAGCAACTATGACAATACTCATTATCTCCCGTCATGGCACCTATCATTCCGTATGCGAGAGCATTCCCAATTAAACTATTTACAGCATTGACAGCGTCATTGCCATTACGCGTGTTGGTTCTATTATTCTTATTTGTAGTATTATTACTACGTCTTTTCGTATTGTGTCGTTGTGTAGTATTATTACGAGCTAATTGTTTTTCATCTTCTTTTGCCTGTTGTTCATATACTACAACAGCGTTTCCTGATTTTTGTAATTGTATAATATTGCTATTAGCAATTCCTTTACCGTTTGCGATTATTCTTGAAGAGGAGATGCCATAGGTGTTAACTAATGATTTCTTTACGGCTGCAGCTCTTTCTGCTGATAATCTTTTACATGCATCCTCATCAGAACTCGCAGGTGCATAGCCCTCTATGACAATTTTTATGGAAGGACGACCTTTAAGATAGTTGGCTATCTGCTCCACATTTGCCATTCCGTTCATGTCAATAAGGCTCTTGCCTGCTCTGAAAGCTATTATTGGACTAAGACGCGTTCCTTTTTCTCCTGTATAATCAGGGTCAATAAAAGAAGAGTGATTTTGCTGTGATACTTGTGCATTTATGTTTTGGCATAAAATACCAAACAAGATAAGGATGAGAAATCCTTTGAAAAGAGTTAGTGTTTTTATATTAGTTCTTTCCATAGTTTAGCTTTTTGTTGTGTAGATATTTCTGGCTTTTAGTTTTTAGGCACACAAAAGAGGGCGCGAACCTGTCAGCTTATCTACTGATGGGCTCTCGACTGCCTAAAAACACGATAAGATAATGGCTCACACCCCTTTATCGTTAAGTATATAGATACTCGATAATAGGGGAGAACGCACTCTCTTAATCCTGTGTTTTAGATGAGTTGTCGAGATTCATCAGTAAGGAATTAAGCGAAACGCTTCTCTATATATATGTCTGCCGTTTTGTTAAACGACGATGCAAATATAATAAGAAATTTTAAATTACGTTCATTTGTGAGCCATTTTTTTTTACTTTTTTTTAATTTTTCCTCGTTTTTCCTTATTTTGGGTTGTAATAAGGTCGTTTGTCTGTGTGCAAAGGTACGATGTGTTTTTTAATTACGCAATAGCGGTTTTCCGCTATTTTTTAGTAATTTTGCAATAAAGTTTTGCAGAAATTAATAGAACAGGCTAATTTTGCGACAAAATAGAGATTATAATAGTATAAGATGATGAACTGGATAGTATTGGTTGTGGCTGGACTCTGCGAAGTGGGTTTTACATATTGTCTTGGCAGGGCAAAAGGTGTTGTGGGCAGTGAATGGTGGACCTGGATAGTGGGCTTTGCCATATTGTATGTTCTTAGTGCTGTTTTGCTGGCAAAGGCGACGCAGACGATAGCAATAGGTACTGCATATCCTGTTTGGACAGGCATAGGTGCTGCAGGGGCTGTACTTGTGGGAATATTCATCTTTCGTGAGCCTGCAACATTCTGGCGATTGTTCTTCTTGACAACGCTTGTGGGTTCGATTATAGGACTGAAGGCATTGTCATGATACAGCTATAATAAGGTGAGAGTTGCGTGAAGAAACGTATAAAAGGCAGCTCCTTGTGAGGCTGCCTTTTATACGTGCCCAGAACGGGACTCGAACCCGTACACCGTGAAGTATTGGTGTTTGAGACCAACGCGTCTACCAATTCCGCCATCTGGGCTTTTGCGTGGTGACAAACGCGTTCGCACAAAGCAAATAGTGAGTGTCTGCGGGAGCAGGCTCACGGTGCGTACGCAATTTGCGAGTGCAAAGGTAGTAAAAATAGTTTAGAGTTCAGAGTTTAGAGTTTAGTGTTGTGTTGCTATTTAATTTTTTTTAACGTAAGCACTGCCTTCAACTATAAACCATGCTCCGAGCTTGTCAATAGTCTTTACACCCCTCTCGGTTCAATAGACTCATTACCCCCTCCATATCTCCCCCGTTTATCGGGGGAGTGCAACCCCGTTTTCGGGGAGCAGAAACGCCTGAGCACCTACTGGAGCGCAAGAATTATGAGCTCTGTATTTATGCATTGAGATATTTCTCTGCATCGAGTGCTGCCTTGCATCCAGTGCCAGCAGCTACTATAGCTTGGCGATAGATGGGGTCGCATACATCGCCTGCTGCGAAGACACCAGGAAGTGGTGTGCCATCGGGAGTGCATACCTGCTGGCTTGGGGCGAGGGTCTTGATGTAGCCCATCTCGTCGAGCATGATTTGTCCCTTGAAAATGTCGGTAACGGGCTTGTGGCCAATGGCAAGGAAAAAGCCGTCGATTGCTACGTCGTATTGTTCTTCATCGGCTTCTCCTTTACGCTTTACGAGGTGCATGCCTTCTACGCCATTCTCACCATAGAGCCCGATGGCATTATGCTCAAAGAGTATCTCAATATTTTCTGCCTCGCGTACACGCTGTTGCATAATCTCTGAGGCGCGAAGGTAGGGCTTACGCACTACGAGATAAACCTTCTTGCAGAGGTGAGAGAGGTAGAGAGCGTCTTCGCATGCTGTGTCGCCACCGCCTACGACGGCAGTAACCTTCTTGCGATAGAAGAAACCATCGCATGTGGCACAGGCACTTACACCCATTCCGTTGTATTTCTCTTCATCAGCAAGTCCGAGATATTTTGCTTTTGCGCCTGTGGCAATAACTACGCTTTGTGCTTTTATCTCCTCGCCAGAATCGGTGGTGAATACATAAGGCTGCTGGGAGAAGTCAGCCTTGACAATTTCGCCGTCTCGTATGTCTGCTCCAAAGCGTTCTGCCTGCTGGCGCAGTTCCATCATCATCTGATTGGCATCAACGCCATCAGGATAACCAGGGAAGTTTTCTACTATGGTTGTTTGGGTGAGCTGTCCACCAGTTTGCGGACCGCAATACTCTACAGGTGAGAGGTTAGCACGACCTGCATAGATTGCTGCAGTATAGCCTGCAGGACCACTACCTATGATTAAGCATTTTGTTGTCATTGTTATAAAGGAGTTAGATTAGACATTAAACATTAAGCATTAAACATTAAGCATTAAACATTAAACCGTAAACTGTAAACTGTAAACTGTAAACCGTAAACCGTAAACCGTATTAAACTATAAGCTGACCTCTTCTGCCTCCACTTCTTCAGCGTTGGAGAAGTCTGGCTTTTGATTGAGGTTATAGAAGTTCTGCTCTTTTTCGTACTTCTTGCGATTGCTACGTGCCTTGAGAGCGTTGATACACTCCACTACACCATAGCAGATGAGGAACCATCCGATGAAATAGAGTGGGGCAGAGGCAAAGACGGTGGGCTTGAAGAGTGCTATGCATCCCACGATAAGCAGCAGGAGGGGCATAATCCAGAAAGCAAATCCAACAGTACCATGCTTGCGGGCACCACCGAGGGTGACAAACTGCTGTATGGCACCGATGATGAGGAAAGCGGAGATGATATAAACAAGAAACTCTACGAAAGTCTTGGGCATGAGGACAAGGATAAGTCCTAAAATCATGCTTCCCAGACCGACGAATGAGCCCCACCCCCAACCAGCTCGTTTGTATGTGGTGGTGGAAGTCCCCCCTTGAATAGCTGAAGCATCGTCATAGGGTGCCACGGTTGTGCTACTATTTTCTTCTCCCAATGCTACGGGGTCTATCGCCTCTTTCTTGCTGACAGACATGATGATAGCCGCAAGTCCAGAGAGTAGGAATAGTGCGCCTATAGCGATGGTCATCCACTCTACCATTTCCTCACGGTATTTAACGAGCAATGCGCCCACTGCTATTGCACAGAGGGCGCGAAATACGCTGTATGTTATAAGTTTCATTACCTATTTAACTGTGAATTATGAACAGAATTTATCTTCTTCCACCGTGTGAGCCTCCATCACTGAAACCTCCGCGTGAGCCTCCACCGCTGAAGCCACCATGTGAACCACCTCCACCGCCGAAGCTACCGCGAGAAGCGCCACCACTGAATCCGCCTCCGCTGAAACCTCCACGAGAAGCTCCTCCGCCGAAGCTGCCACGAGATGCTCCACCGCTGAAACTACCACGGGAGCCACCCATGCTGCCTCCGCCAAAGCTACCACGAGAACTTCCAGAACCGCTGCCGAAGCTGCCACGGGAGTGACTCATATCTGAGCCAGAACCGCTTCTGCTATAGCCACCAGAACGATGGTCGTTAGGACGTGCAGCGTCGGTAGAGCGTGTGCTGCTTGGACGATGTGATGAGGCGCTTCCACGATGTATGCTTGCTCCACTGGCATGATGGCTGATGTGTGGGCGTGGGTTTGCGCTATAGTGATGAGGCAGAGAGTGTCTCATGCCACGATGATGTGCTACACGATATACAGGACCGTGGTGAACATACCAGGAGCGTCCGCCATTATAGCGCCAGCTATGACCACCGCAGTAGGTTGCCCATATTGCGGGACGCTCGAAATAGAAGAAGGTGCGAACGGGATAGTGGGCATAAATACCGAAGTGCCACACGCCTGCGTCCCAATAAAGAGGACGATAGAAATAAGACGCTGCACAAAAGGCATCCCACTGCCAGTCATAGAAGATTACCTGCATGTCGAGATTGCGCTGGCGCCAGTATTCAGAATAGAGGTCGTCAACGGTGTTTACACTCATGAGGTAGTCAAGATTGATTTCGTAGGCTGCCTCATACTGCTGCTCAGAGAGGTTGAGCTCGTAAGCCATCTTGTCGGTGAGGAACAGGGCCTGCTCTCGAGCCTGCTCATAGCTCATGGCTTTTACACCTGTAACCGTAAGGAGCAGTGCTACCATTGTGATTATAAACTTCTTCATAATTCTTATTTCTTTTTATCGTTAGCTTTGTGATTATTTTTGTCTGGTGCAAAGATACGATGTTATTCTTATGCCACAATGGGAAAAATCCCTATATAATGGAGGGAAAAACCCTATTATAGTCTGCGTGAAACCACGCTATTGCCTATTTTCTTGGCTATCTTGGAGCGAAACTCCTGCGCTCGTTTCAGTTCTTCCATCAGCTGTAACTGGCGCTCGGGGTCGTCTGCCGTCTGACCTATCTCGAGAGTCAGTTGCCTGATGTGCTGCATGAGATACTCATTGCGAAAGTCGAGCAGCATGTGGTTTATCTTCTCCTGCATGGCATACTGCGTAACCTCTACCTGCAAGCTCTTTGAGAGTATCACGTTATCTGCGGAGAGACGTATGGAGAGCGAAGAAATGTCATAGTCGGGGTGGAGAGTGAAATAGCGTTCGCTGTCAAAGCCTTCTTCCGCTGAGTGCTCTACAGCCTCTGCCAATATCTGGTTGTAGAGAGGTTCAGCAAACTGCAGACCGTCTTCTTTGAGATTGAAGTCCACATACTGAGCCAGCGTGAGCGATATTGTCTGCCCGTCTTCGGTGGTGATGTTGTTATAGAGTTCCATGCTGCCATGTCTTATTACCTCCTTTATTATAAGGGAGGACAAGCTCATTCCGTCATTTCCTTCAGGAGCTGGAGTTGACGTTTTGGTAGTGGAGTTAGTAGAAGGCGTGTCAGTATTGGAGGTCGTATTACCCTCAGGGCTCTCTGGGCTAGTGGTTTTTTCTTCAGCAGAGAGTGAAGCATTGCGCCTTTCAGCCTTGCGTTGCTCATCGCGAAAATTGCGTATCTCCTCGTTGAGCTTAGCCGTTAGCGTCTGCTCGTTGTAGCCAAGACGCATGGAGCAGTCCTGAATGTAGGTGGCTCGTACTATGGGGTCTCCGATGACGCTGATGCTGTGTATGATGCTCGAGATAGCCTCAGAGCGCTCGCGAGGGTCTTTCACTCCCTGCAACAACACCTTTGTCTTAAACTCTATGAAGTCCGTTTGGTGCTCCTTTATATATTGGCGCATCTCCTCGGCACTATGCTTGCGTGCAAAGGAATCGGGGTCATCGCCATCGGGCAGGAGCATAACCTTGACGTTCATGCCCTCATGAAGCAACATGTCAGTACCACGCAGAGCTGCCTTGATGCCCGCAGCATCGCCATCGTAGAGCAGAACGATGTTTTGGGTAAAACGATGCAAGAGGTGTATCTGGTGTTCGGAGAGTGCTGTGCCAGAGTTGGCAACCACGTTTTCTATGCCACATTGGTGCATGGAGATAACGTCGGTATATCCCTCCACCATATATACGAGGTCTTCCTTGGCAATAGCCTTTTTTGCCTGGAAAATGCCGTATAGTTCGTGGTCCTTATGATATATGTCGGAGTCGGGAGAGTTGACATATTTCTGGTTGACACCCTTGGTGCGACTATCCAGGACACGTCCGCCAAAAGCTACCACCTTGCCGCTAACGCCTATCCAGGGAAACATAACTCTGCCCGAGAAACGGTCTATAAGTTCACCTTTCTTCTCACTTTCAAAGGCAAGGCCTGTCTTTACGAGAAATTCCTTCTGATAACCCTGTTTGAGGGCTTCGTCAGACATTGCATGACGGTCGCTAAGACAGAAACCGAGGCGAAATTTCTCGATGATGTCATCCCTCACCCCACGCTGACGGAAATACTGCATGCCGATAGCTCTGCCGTCGATGTCGTTGTGCAGAATATCCTTGAAATAGTTTGCTGCCCATTCGTTTACGATAAACATCGACTCCCTGTCCGACTGCTCCTTTTTCTGCTCCTCGGTAAGTTGGCGCTCTTCTATCTCTATGTGATAGCGGTTGGCAAGCCACCTGAGGGCATCGGGGTAGGTAAGTTGTTCGTGCTTCATGATGAAGCCTACGCTGTCTCCACCCTCACCGCAAACGAAACAATGGCACGAACGACGTGCAGGAGAGACATAGAACGAGGGGGTATGATCGTTGTGGAAGGGACACAAACCACGATAGTTTACGCCCACTTTCTTTAGCGATACAAATTCAGAGACGACATCCACTATGTCGGCTCTGTCCTTAATGCGTTCTATGGTTAAGCGGTCAATCAATTTTTTGTTTTGAGACCCCTCCCTGACCTCCCCAAAGGAGAGGAGTTTTATTCTCCCCCTTGGGGGAGTTCTTGCGCTCCAGTAGGTGCTCAGGCGCAGAGCGGAACTTGCTCTGGCAAGCCAACAAGTTGGAGCGAGAGGGGGTTGTTGTTATTTGAAGATTGTGAAGTTTACCGAGCCATAACTGCGATGCTCCACATAGCGGGGGTGCTGAGAGAAATCGTTTTGCTTTCCATGCTCAAAGACCATTATGCCACCATCTTTCAGCAAAGGCAGGGCGAGGTCGGGGATTGCCTCCAGTTTAGGTAAGGCATAGGGCGGGTCGGCAAAGATAAAGTCGAATTGCTTCTTGCACGATTTCATGAAGCGAAAGGCATCACCCTTGATGAGAGTATGGTTTAGTGTGCTGAGTTTGTCGATGCATTGCTGTATGAAACGAGCGTGGTCTCTATCCATCTCTACACTTACAACCTCACCACAACCTCTGCTGAGCAATTCGAGGGAAATGCTTCCTGTACCAGCAAAAAGGTCGAGCGCCGATACACCGTCAAAGTCTATGTAGCCCGTCATGACGTTGAAGATGTTCTCTTTGGCAAAGTCGGTGGTAGGGCGTGCCTTGAAGGTGCGTGGTATGTCGAAATGACGTCCTTTGTATAGTCCTGTTATTATTCGCATAGTGTGAGGTCGAAAGGCATCTGGTTTTTGTTATCGTTAAGGTTTTCGTTCCCGTTCCCGTTAATGTTAACGTTCTTGATATACGCTTTATATCGCTCCAGGAGCCAGTCTGCATGAGGCATGGTGCCAAAGATGTGCAGCTCGTCCTCATTCACGTTCATGCCCAGTTGCTTCCAGGTGAATAAGGTGTAATAGAGAGCGTCGTGGGCATGGGTGGCTTGGAAGGAGTTGGCAAAGCGGATGCGATGCTGCTCAAAGCTGAATATGTCAACAGCCTTGTCGTGGAAATAGGCAAAGAGTCTGCGTTTGCTACCACTCTGGTAGTACTTGTCGTAAGCATGCTTCCATACGAGTGGCATTACGTTCTGGGTTTCAACCACAGCAAAATGGTCGCTTACCACCATCTGCAGGTCGCTGTTGACGGGAAAGATAGCCACAGCACTGAGTTCCTCCATGTTTGTCGTCATCTTCACGTCGCCCTTATGTCCAGTTATGACGCTGCTGAAGGCCGTCTCCACATCAAACTCCTCTGTGCCGAAATACTCATCTTCAGGCACCAGCAATACTGGTGATGAGACAAGCAGTATGGCTTTTCTCTTGCGATTGGCAAGATAAGCCTGCTCCTTGAAGGCTGTGCGCAGATTTGCTGCTATCGACATGCTGCTCTTTACGGCATAGGGATGGTAGTCGTATGCTCCCTCGTCATTAGGAGTGAGGAAGGCGAGTGTGCCTTGCCCTGTGCGTATTATTATGGGCTTGTCTGTAGATAGTGGTGTTGTGGGCATATTTTTCTTATTGCTTAGGCAATCTCTTTAGCGTTTCAAACTTTTTTTATAATTTTGCAAATGCAAAAGTACAAAAAATAATTTATACAACATAACACTTTACTCAAAATTATTCTTCGAACTACAACCTGTAACTTGTAACTGGTAAATCATCACGACGTGACTTTCTCCGAATTCAAACAACACATATTGCGACACCTGGCTTTCACCCCGACAGCAGACCAAGATGCGGCTATCGACGAGTATATGCGTTTTCTTGCCTGTCGAGACGGCATGCCTGCTATGATATTGCGAGGTTCAGCTGGTACAGGTAAGACGACTCTGGTAGCAGCTATGGTGAGAACGTTGCTGGATTTGAAACAGAAAGTCATTTTGCTTGCGCCGACAGGCAGGGCTGCAAAGGTGCTTGCCCTTAATTGTGGTATGCCTGCAAGCACTATTCACAGAAAGATTTATCGACAAAAGTCAGGAGGTATGGAGTTTGGTCTCGACATCAATCTGCATACTGACACGCTCTTTGTGGTAGATGAGGCTTCGATGATAAGCACTATGCCACAATTATCTCAGGAGGAAGGAATGCCAGTCTTTCAGGGAAATGGTGGTGGAGTGATAGACGACCTCGTGACCTACGTCTATTCAGGCAGAAATTGTCAGCTTATGCTGATAGGCGACAAGGCGCAGTTGCCACCCATAGGAGAGGAAGAAGCACCAGCCCTGCAACGTCAGGTGATGGAGTGTTATGGTACTAGGGTTTTTGAGTGCGACCTTAACGAGGTTGTTCGTCAGGGTGAGGAGTCGGGCATATTGTGGAATGCTACCCAGGTGCGCTCTCTCATAACCCATGATGAGATGACGCAGATGCCAAAGATAAACTTTTCTGGATTTGCAGATGTGGTGTCCTTGCCTGGTAATGAGATAATAGAGAGTCTGGAGGATAGCTATTCTTCTGTGGGAGAGGATGATACAATTGTCATAACTCGAAGCAACAAGACTGCCAACATATATAATAATGGAATAAGAGCGAGGGTGGTGGACCATGAAGGCGAGCTGTCCTCTGGAGACCGTATCATGGTGGTGAAGAACCATTATTTTGATGACGAGGATAATGGTAAGAAGTCTTCTGCAGACAAAGAGGAGGACTCTCTCTCCTTTATAGCCAATGGCGACATGGCGATAGTGAGGAGGGTGAGGAATGTGCGCTCGTTCTATGGCTTTCACTTTGCCGACCTCACCTTGTGCTTCCCTGATTATAATGACGTGGAGATAGAGATGACGGCTATGCTCGATACTCTGCAAACAGAGGCACCAGCCTTGACGGCAAGCCAGCATAGACAACTCTATGATGCTGTGATGGAGGATTATATGCACCTGCCTCGCAAGGCTGACCGCATAAAGGCAATGAAAAAGGACATATATTATAATGCTCTTCAGATAAGGTTCGCCTATGCCGTAACCTGCCACAAGGCGCAGGGCGGACAGTGGGCTCATGTATATGTTGATCAGGGGTACATGACAGACGACATGCTGACCCCTGACTATATACATTGGTTATATACGGCTCTGACTCGAGCCACAAAAAAACTGTTCCTTGTCAATTGGAACAAGGAACAGAGTGAGGTATGATTGATGATTGAAGATTGAAGATTGAAAGTCAGGAATTGGTTGTCATAATTTTCAATCTTCAATTTTCAATTTTACAGTGCCTCCAGCATTCTCTTGATGACAACCTCGGCACTTATCTCGCGATTTGCAGCCTCAGGTATCACGAGGGAGTTTTTGCTCTCTATCACATCGTCTGTCACAATCAACCCACGTCTTACAGGCAGACAGTGCAGGAACTTGCCGTTGTTGGTCCATGACATGTGCTCTGCATCTACAGTCCAGTGCGCCATCTTCTTGTAGTCATCCAGTATCTTGCCATAATCGGCAGGCTTGGTCACACCAGGACAAGACCAGTTCTTGGCATATATGAAGTCAGCACCCTTGAAGGCCTTCTTTTGGTCATACTCTATCTGAGCCCCTTGTGTAAACTGTGGGTCGAGTTCGTAACCCTCTGGGTGGGTTATCACGAGGTCAACGTCAGGAGCAGCAAGCATCCACTCGGCAAAGGAGTCAGGCACAGCCTGTGGCAACGCTCTGCAGTGAGGTGCCCATGTCAGTACTGCCTTCACGCGCTCCGTCTGCTTGTGTTCCTCTATCGTTATAAGGTCGGCAAAAGCCTGAAGGGGGTGAACCGTTGCCGTCTCCATAGCAAACACAGGTCTGCCTGAGTATTTCACAAACTGGTTCACTATCGTCTCGGCATAGTCATAGTCCCTGTCCGTCAAGCCTGCAAACGAACGGATGCCTATCAGGTCGCAGTAGCAACCCATAACGGGGATAGCCTCCAGCAGGTGTTCGGACTTGTCGCCATCCATTATCACTCCACGCTCTGTCTCCAGTTTCCATGCACCAGCATTCACATCGAGCACTATCACGTTCATGCCCAGATTCATAGCTGCCTTTTGTGTTGACAGACGGGTGCGCAGAGAATTATTGAAGAACACCATCAGCAGGGTCTTGTTCTTGCCCAGGTGCTGAAAAGCATAGCGGTCTTTCTTTACTAGTTGTGCCTCGGCAAGAGCCTGATTGATGTCGCCAAGGTCTTTTGCATGAAAAAATGTCTTCATCTTGTCTTTATCTTTATTTTTTTTCTTCTGCTGGGCAAAGTTACAAAGAATTACTTAAACTTCAAACAAAAAGCGGAAAAAACATTTTTTCAAAAAATTTTTGCTTCAAAACCGTCATCTGTCATAAAAACGCTGTAAGGGATTGATAATGAGAAGGTAACACGAATGACAGTAGCAAAAAAAGTGTCATAAACCGTCATTAAGTGTCATAAGGAGCCATCTGGGGAGCCTTAGCTTCTGCATATTGGCGCTAACCTCCTAAGTTTCAGTGCTTTGTTTCTAATACCAAAACGGGTTGAATTGGTCGCTGAAAGCGCGGCTTTTCGATGCAGAAGCAGTGCTTCTACCTACCAAAACGGGTCGGATTGGTTTTAGAAGCATAGCAACAGCAGATTGTTGCTATGCAATAGCAGGCAGAAGCTAAGCAAGGGCTGTTTGTGACAGAGCTTGGCTTGTCTGTGAGCGTGTATAGGTGTCGGATAGGCTTGGCGAGGACTGAAGAAATTACAATTTCTTTGGCTCTGAAATTCATTTTCGCAGAAAATGTTTGCGTAAGTGCGAAAATATTGTTACTTTTGTAGCATGAAACTGTGAAAATCAGCTCCTAAAGTCATAAGCGTCATGGAACCTCAAGTGATGGGCATACTCAACTGTACTCCAGATTCCTTTTTCGAGGGAAGCAGGAAGCAGACGGAATATGAGATTGCTGCGAGGACAGTCGAGATACTTAGTGAGGGTGGAACGATTGTTGACGTGGGGGCTTTCTCTACCCGTCCTGGTGCCGAGGAGGTTTCGCTCGAAGAGGAAATGCGCCGTATGCGTCTGGCTCTGAGGGTGATACGAGGCGAGGGCGGGGATGCTGTAGTGAGCGTTGACACCTACAGACCAGAGGTGGCACGCATGGCGGCAGAGGAGTTCGGGGTGCAGATTATCAACGATGTCTCCGAGGGCGGACTGGGCACAATAGCCGACAGAGCCGTGAGGGAGGCAAGTCGTGATGATGACGTGCCTGAACTGTTTCGCGAGGTGGCAAGGCTCGGAGTGGGGTATGTACTGATGTCGGTACAGCCTGACGTGGAGAGCATGCTGAGGAATTTTCGCAGAGAAGTGGCTATGCTCAGGAGCCTCGGGGTAGGGCAGATAATACTCGACCCAGGCTTTGGTTTCGGCAAAGAGGTGGTGAAGGGCAACTTCGCCGTTTTGCGAGACTTAGGGCAGATAAGGGAGGCTTTCCCCGACCTGCCGCTGCTGGCAGGCGTGAGTCGCAAGAGGATGGTGTGGCAACTGCTTGAAGGTTCGCCAGATGGCGAAGAGGCATTGCGGGGCACGATGCTCGTAAACCTCCTGGCACTGGAGAGGGGTGCAAGCATCCTGAGGGTGCACGACGTGAAAGCCGCTATGGACACGATAAGGATTTACAAAGAAATAAAGTAGAAACTCAACTATAAAAGAAAACAGTTGTTCTTCTCTTTTGGCATAAAGGACGTGGTGGATATAGTGTTGGTGGCGCTGATGCTCTACTACACTTATCGGTTCATGAGAGAATCGAGGACGATAAACATCTTCGCGGGTGTCTTGTCGTTTGTGGTGCTCTGGCTTCTGGTGTCTCAGGTGTTTGAGATGAGGCTTCTGGGTGCTATCTTCGACAAGCTGGTGGGAGTGGGTACCATAGCCATCATCGTGCTCTTTCAGGACGAGATACGCAAGTTCCTCTACTCCATAGGCGGGCACAACAGGTTCTCGGCATTCCTGAAGTGGTTTGTAAAGGACGGGAAATCAGAGGGAAAGCACGTGGACCGCGAAGCCATAATGCCTATCGTGATGGCTTGCATGAGCATGGCGAGGCAGAAGTGTGGTGCGCTGATAGTTGTGGAGCGTGCTATGCCCCTCGACGACATAGTAGAGACAGGCGACCTGGTGGATGCCAGGATAAACCAGCGTCTCATAGAGAATATCTTCTTCAAGAATTCTCCTCTGCATGATGGAGCCATGATAATATCCAAGATGAGGGTGAAGGCAGCAGGATGTATATTGCCCGTAAGCCACGACCTCAACATACCTCGCGAGCTGGGCTTGAGACACAGGGCGGCTATGGGCATTTCGCAACATTCTGATGCTGTGGCAATAGTGGTGTCGGAGGAGACGGGGCGCATATCAGCCGCCATAAGGGGGCAGTTCCGCCTGAGGCTCTCGGCAGAGAATCTGGAGGCGATACTTACAGACGAACTCTAAGAAGCATAAAAGCATAATTCATAATTAAAATAAGTATTCATAAATTAAAAAAATCGTTACTATGAGTTTAATTGATCAGATTGTAGCACGCGCTAAGGCAAACAAGCAGCGCATCGTCCTCCCAGAAGCTGAGGAGGAGCGTACTCTTATTGCAGCAGACAAGGTGCTGGAGCAGGACATCGCAGACCTTATCCTCATCGGCAACCCAGACAAGGTGGCTGCTCTTGCTAAGCAGCACAACCTCACTCACCTCGATAAGGCAACCCTCATCGACCCAGAGAACTACGAGCGTTCTGAGGAACTGGCACAGCTCCTGCAGAAGCTGCGCGAGAAGAAGGGCATGACCATAGAGCAGGCTCGCCAGCTGGTGAAGAACCCTCTCTACCTCGGTTGCATGATAATAAAGACTGAGGGTGCTGACGGCCAGATTTCTGGTGCTCTCTCTACTACTGGCGACACTCTGCGTCCAGCTCTCCAGATTATCAAGACTGCTCCTGGCATCTCTTGCGTTTCTGGTGCTATGCTTATGATTACCGATAAGCCTGAGTATGGCGAGAATGGTGTGTTGGTATTCGCTGACGTAGCCGTTACCCCAATGCCAGACGCTAACCAGCTGGGTCAGATTGCTGTTTGTGCAGCTCAGACAGCCAAGAGCGTGGCAGGCTTTGCAGAGCCTCGCGTGGCTATGTGTTCTTTCTCTACCAAGGGTTCTGCTTCTCACGAGGTAGTTGACAAGGTGGTTGAGGCTACCAAGGTGGCTAAGCAGCTGGCTCCTGACCTCAAGATAGACGGCGAACTGCAGGCTGACGCAGCTCTCGTTCCTTCTGTAGGTTCTAAGAAGGCTCCTGGTTCAGAGATTGCTGGTAAGGCTAATGTGCTCGTGTTCCCTAACCTCGAGGTGGGCAACATAGGTTATAAGCTCGTTCAGCGTCTGGCTGGTGCTACAGCACTCGGTCCTATCCTTCAGGGTATCGCTCGTCCTGTAAACGACCTCTCTCGCGGTTGCTCTGTAGAGGACATCGTAAACCTCGTGGCCATCACAGCTTGTCAGGCTATGGACGCTAAGAAGTAAAAAACATTTTTACACCTTATTATATATATAGGAGAAAGAAAAAAATGAAGATTCTTGTATTGAACTGCGGTTCATCATCTATAAAGTACCAGCTCATCGAGAGCGATACAAAGGAAGTTATCACCAAGGGCGGCATCGAGAAGATAGGTCTGCCTGGTGCTTTCATAAAGTATAATGCGGCTAATGGCGAGAAGAAGACCATCGAGCAGGACATCCCAGAGCACACAGTGGGTGTAGAGCTCATCTTCAAGGTGCTCACCGACCCTGCAGACGGAGCGCTGAAGTCCCTTGAAGAACTCGACGCAGTAGGTCATCGTGTGGTTCATGGTGGCGAGAAGTTTGCTGAGTCTGTGCTCATCAACGACGAGGTGCTCAAGCAGATTGAGGCTTGCAACGACCTTGCTCCCCTCCACAACCCTGCTAACCTCAAGGGTATCGCAGCCGTAACAAAGCTCCTGCCTAACCTCCCACAGGTAGCAGTATTCGACACAGCATTCCACCAGACTATGCCAGCTAAGGCATACATGTATGCTATACCTTACGCTCTGTATGAGAATTACGCTGTTCGTCGCTATGGCTTCCACGGCACGTCTCATCGCTATGTTTCAGCTCGTGCGCTCGAGTTCCTCGGCATGAAGGCAGAGGGCTCAAAGGTTATCACAGCTCACATCGGTAATGGTGGTTCGCTCGCAGCTGTCAAGGATGGCAAGTGCGTTGACACCTCTATGGGACTCACTCCTCTCGAGGGCGTCATGATGGGCACACGTTCTGGTGACATCGACGGTGGCGCAGTTTCCTTCATCATGAAGAAGGAAGGTCTTGATGCTGATGGCATCTCCAACCTCCTCAACAAGAAGTCTGGTCTCGCTGGCATCTCTTGCAAGTCAAGCGATATGCGCGAGGTGTTCCAGGGCAAGGTTGACGGCGATCCAAAGTGTACCCTCGCTATAGATATGTACACATACCGTATCAAGAAGTATATCGGCTCTTATGCTGCTGCCCTCGGTGGTTGCGACGTGCTCGTATTCACTGCTGGTGTAACAGAGAACCAGTCAGACATTCGCGAGATGGTATGTAAGGACATGGAGTGGATGGGTATCAAGCTCGATACTGCCAAGAACGCCACAATCCACGGAGTAGAGGCAGTAATATCAGCTCCTGACTCAAAGGTAAAGGTTGTTGTAATACCTACAGACGAAGAGATGATGATTGCTTCCGACACTAAGGCGTTGGTAAAGTAAGAAAATACTGAAAAATCCCATAAATTGGGTATTTTTGCGGCAAAGACCTTGACTTCAGTCAACGAAGTCAAGGTTTTTTCATATTTTCTTTAATTTTTCTCTTAAAATATTTTGCTGTTTTGCAAAAAAGCATTACCTTTGCA
>DGTQ01000001.1 GCA_002394365.1 Prevotellaceae bacterium UBA4332 | reverse complement strand
TCCAACTTTTGGGGTGCACTTCAACCTCCCTTTTTTAGGAGTTAGAGAAGTTAGCGCTCGCAGAGCGAGCTTAGAAGTTAAAGAAGTTAGAGACATTAGCAAGTACAAGGTGACTAAGTACAAAGGACTAAGTACAAAGTCATTGCTGTCCACTAAAAATCGCTAAGCGCTCTTTGAAGTGATTGAAATATAGTTAGTTACAGAGAATTTTAGGGTGCGACGATTTGATTTTGTATCTTTGCAGTCAAAATGGATGACTGCATATGAACAAGCCCAAATACGTTTTCTCCCAATTGGGCGCTTTTTTGGACTCAGATAAGTTTCGTCACATCGTTGACAAGTACGGTGGTAACCGCTATGTGAAGCATTTCACATGTTGGAATCAACTTCTTACATTGATGTTCGGACAACTTGGTAACCGAGAGAGCATGAGAGACTTGATTGTCGCCACAGAGGCCCATCATCAGAAGTGTTATCATCTCGGACTTGGCAAGCATGTGACCAGAAGTAATCTAAGCAAGGCAAATACCAACCGTGACTATCGCATCTTCGAGGAGTATGCATACCACCTTGTCAGTGAGACCAGACGCAAACGAGCTACAGACATCTTCAAACTTGACGGTAACGTTTATGCTTTTGATTCCACGACCATCTCGCTGTGCCTAGATGTCTTCTGGTGGGCTAAGTTCCGCAAGCATAAGGGTGGTATCAAGATACATACCCTGTATGACTTGGAAACTCAAATTCCAGCCTTTTTCCATATCACTACGGCATCAGTTCATGACTCCAAGGCGATGAAGGAAATCCCCATTGAGACAGGTGCTTACTACATTTTCGATCGTGGCTACAACAACTTTAAGGAACTCTATCGCATACATCGTGCGGAGTCGTTCTTTGTTGTCAGGGCTAAGACCAATTTGCAGTACCAGTGCATCAAGTGGAGACGCAGACTGCCCAAAGGAATACTGACTGATGCAGAGATAAAGCTGACCATCTATGGCAGTCAGAAAGGCTATCCAGAGCATCTTAGGCTTGTACGATTCTTCGACGAGGAGCAAGGCCGTGAGTTCATGTTTCTGACAAATGCGATGGAACTGACTGCTCTGCAGATTGCCGACCTCTACAAGAACCGTTGGCAGATAGAACTGTTCTTCAAGTGGCTCAAGCAGCACCTCAAGATCAAGAAATTCTGGGGTACAACTGAGAATGCTGTCAGAATACAGATTTACGCTGCCATCTGTGCCTACTGCCTCGTTGCCATTGTGCAGCATGATATGCGATTAGATAGAAGCACCTATGAGGTACTGCAAATCCTCAGCATGTCACTCACTGACACAACGCATCTGAGAGATATCTTCGACAAAACTATATTCAAAAATGACAAAGACCGAAGCGGTTCAAGTGAACCTAATTTATTTAATTTTTAAACTCGTCCATTTTTAGTGGACACTAGTGGTCGTTCTTTATTATTTTCTTTTCGATTTTTCATAGATTTTCCTATAGATTTTTGAGACATAAAGTGTCGAAATCTTCATTAATCATCCCTCTTATTTTAGATTAGATTTTCGGGTCACCAGTAAAACCCTGTGTTGATTTTTGAACCACAGATTTCTCGGATTTTCACGGATTTCCATTTCTCGCCAAGCCGAGATGATGAGGGTTGCACCCTTGAGGCTTTTTCGATTATTCTCTTTTGCGCAAGCAGGCTTGCCCCAAGTGAATATCTCAAACCCTCGCCGACTATCGCCTGCTCATCATCTCTACGTCAAGAGCCAAGACGCTCCTTCGGAGCTTACGCAAAGAGACCATGCGGTACAACGACTTTTTATATCAAGCGTCAGCACGACGTGGAGATGGAAGAGCCAGGTGAGGCATGCGGTACAACGACTTTTTATATCAAGCGTCAGCCCTTAGCGTAGCAGTCGCAGACTGCGCCTTTGCCCTTCTCGTCTTTGCGAGAAAAATAATCCGCACCTATCCGCATAATCCGTGGTAAAAGATCCCTTTTTTAACATTTGCAAGCCGCTTTTACTCGGAAATTTATGCCATACACTAAAAAAAAAAGTCAAAAATTTTGGAGAATACCAAAAATTATATAACTTTGCACGTGATTGCTAATTTGTGTCAATATCTAACGAAAAAAAACTAACGCTAACAAATGCTACAAAATTCTACATTCAACACCATCTCAGGAAAGGCTGTAAGTAGAGCATTACTGTCGCCTCGCGCGCCAGAGGCGTTATAAAAACAGGTGAACTAACCAAATTATTATACTAATCAAACAATTAAACTATGTCAGAAACATTTAAGAATTTTCGCTATGCTCTCGTAGGCATGCTGCTACTCTTCTGTGCAGCAGTGCAGGCGCAGACCATCAGCGGTAATGTGAAGGATGCTGCAGGTGAGCCTATCATCGGCGCCACCGTAAGGGAGCAGGGTACTCAGAACGGTACCGTTACTGACTTCGACGGTAACTTCACGCTTAAGTTGCAGAAAGGCGGTAACCTCAACGTTTCGTACGTAGGTATGAAGTCACAGGTTATCAAGACTGCAGGTAAGTCATCGGTTAGTGTCACCCTTGAGGATGACAACACCACTCTTAACGACCTCGTAGTCGTTGGTTACGGTACGATGAAGAAAAGCGACCTCACCGGTTCAGTTTCTTCAGTCAATACCGAGCAGCTGAACGCCAAGGGCGCTGCAGACGTACTTGGAAACTTGCAGGGTACCACACCTGGTGTTAACATCACTATGGCTGGTGGTCGTACTGATGGTTCTCCAACTATCGAAATACGTGGTAAGTCTTCTATCAACTCAGACGTAACCCCTCTTTACGTAGTAGATGGTGTTATGTGTGACGATATCGACTGGCTTAACCCACAGGATATTGAGAAGATCGACATCTTGAAGGATGCTTCTTCTACCGCTATCTACGGTTCACGTGCTACTGCCGGTGTCGTAATGGTTACAACTAAGAGTGGTGCTACTGTCAGCAAGGATGCTAAGGCTACTATCTCTTATGACGGTTACTTTGGATGGAGATCTACAACTCGTATGCCTGAATTTCAGGACGCTAAGCAGTTCTATGACTATCGTTTCCTCAAGTTCCTTGGTTACCAGAATGGAGCAGCTGCTCAGCCTTCATATGGTATGACACAGGGTAATATCGAGCAGGGTCTGTTGCGTCAGCATGCAGGTTCAGGTTCTTATGTTTTAAAAGACCTGCTGAATGCTGGTGTAGATACTAACTGGCCTGACCTCATGACTCAGAAAGGTATCCAGCAGAACCACTACATTGCTGTCAACGGCGCATCTAAGGGTGTTTCTTACCACTTCGGTGTAGGTTATAATAAGGAGACAGGTGTATATGTAGGTGATGAGCGTTCACGCTATAACTTCAAGGGTGCTGTTGACGCTCAGATAACTGACTGGCTCGATGGCGGTTTCAATATCAACTTTGCAGAATCTAACAAGAAGTATGCTAACGACAATGCCATCAAGGAAGCTTTCCGCATGAACCCATTCATGCGTCCATACGATGCTGATGGCAATATCATCCACCAGCCTGGTCTTAACACCTCTCTTGGTACAGACGGCAACCAGTTCACTTCTTCACGTAACCCTCTGCACCTCATGCAGAGCTCTAAGCAGAAGCGTGAAACATGGCGCTTGCTCGGTAATGTATATCTGAACTTCAAACCTATGAAGGGGCTTTCATTTAAGACCACATTCTCTCCTAACTACACATACTATCGTGAGGGATACTTCGATGGCTACAAGTATGTTGATACTGATGGTACAGAGAAGTACTATGATGATGACAAGCGTACTGGCAACAGCGCTTACAACGCAAACCAGCGTGCATTCTCCTGGACATGGGATAACGTGCTCTCATACAACACACGCATCAATGAGATACACTCTATCAATGCAATGGCTCTCTACTCTACTCAGAAGAGCACCACAGAGTATGCAAAGTGGTATGCAGACAACGTGATTGACGGCACAGACTGGTGGAATCTGAAGACGGGTGAGTATAATAGCTCTGAATCTAAGAACTCATATTCTGAGAACTCAATGACCTCTTGGGCTATGCGTCTCAATTATGGTCTCATGGATCGTTACCTCGTTACTGCTACCGTACGTTGGGATGGTTCTTCTAAGTTCGCTAAGGACAATCGTTGGGGCACATTCCCATCAGTGGCTTTCGCTTGGCGTATCACCGAGGAGCCTTGGATGAAGAAGGTTACATGGCTTTCTAACTTGAAGCTCCGTCTCTCTTATGGTGTAACAGGTAACTGTGATGGTATCGGCAACTATGATACACGCTCACTGCTCGCGTCTCCAGTTTACTACCCATACAATGGCACAACACAGTCAACTGGCTACTACGCTGCAACTATCGTTGATAAGAACCTCAAATGGGAGAAGTCACACGAGTTCAACGTAGGTCTTGACTTCGGTTTCTGGAACAATCGTTTGAATGGTAGCATCGATTTCTACACAAAGACTTCTAAGGATTTGCTCTATGCAGTATCACTGCCTCTCGAAGCTGGTCTTGACTCAAGTGGCAAAGCTGTCAGCATGATGACAAACATCGGTAAGGTACGCAATACAGGTGTCGAGATTGCGTTGAACGGTATCATCATGAAGAAGAAGGATTTTGAGTGGTCTGCTGGTCTGACTTTCGCTCACAACAAGAACGAAGTTAAGGACATAAATGGCGTTGACACTCGTTCACTCTTAACAACTACCTATGGTGATATAGCAGGTGTTGTAGGTTCACTATTTGTAGGTGAGTCTGTCAACAACGTTTGGGCATACACCTATGACGGCATCGTGTCTGACAAGATGATGACTCTGACTGACAAGCAGAAGGAACTCTATGGAGAGGGTGCTACTGACCAAATGCGCGAGTGCGACTATTACTACAAGGTATATAAGTGGACAGAGGGACAGCCTAAGATGACAGACCTCAACCAGGATGGTACTATCGATGATAATGACCGTTCGGTTAAGTCTTCAGATCCTAAGTGGACAGGTTCTTTCAACACTAACGTTAGATGGAAGGGTTGGGACTTCGGTTTCTCTCTCTATGCACGCGTAGGTGGTGAGGTTTACTCTGCATTCATGAATCAGTATATTGACTACAGCGACCGTGGTCGTCAGCGTCTTAACCTTGACTACTACATTCCAGCAGGTACTCTTATCGACTGTGATGGTATGAATCCTGATGGTTCTTACATCAACCCTGTTTATCAGCAGACTACTCACTACGGTGAATATCCTTTCCCAAACAATGGTAGTGCTGATGGTGCTGTAGGTAACCAGACTACTAAGTACAACAATGCTGCTTCTATTGTTAGTGCTTCATTCATGAAGGTGAAGAACATTACGTTGGGTTACACATTCCCTAAGAGTTGGCTCAAGCCATGGGGTTGCTCTCACCTCCGTCTCTACTTCACAGTGACTAACCCTATATGCTTCTCTAAGTTCAAGGGCTTCGATCCAGAGTGGGCAAGTGCATCACTTAAGAACGACGGTCCAAGCACTGTAACATATCAGGTGGGTGCAAGCATAAAGTTCTAATTAAATCAAAATAAAAAGAAGTAAAATGAAAAAGACATTATATATTTCAGCTCTTGCTTTAATGCTTGCGGGAACATCGCTTACCAGCTGTAGCGATTTCCTTGAGGCTAAGGACAAGACTAATGCTGACAAGGATGCCGATTCGTACTTGAACGGTAATCCCACTGCACTGCTGATGTCAGCATACAACTCCCTCTACAACCACGTGACTGAAGTTGCGATGACAGATGAGGGTACTGACCTGTACATACCACATCGTGGTAAGAGTGCAACTGAGTTTGATGCTTTCTCTTTCAATGCATCTACTTCAGACATTCAGAACTACTACGTTCGTCTCTATGGTACAATCGGCTATGCTAATGGCGTGATGGAGAAGTCATCTAACGATGCTCAGAAGGCAGAGGCTGCATTCATGCGTTGCTACTGCTACTACCAGCTCACGCAGCAATTTGGTGCTGTGCCTTATGTAACAAACTACATTCAGAATTCACAGCGCGATTATCCTCGCACAGAGCTCGCTACTATCTATGAGAATTGTATCAACGAACTTGAATCTGTCAAAGCCTCTCTGCCTACAGTAGCAAGCCACGCTAACGTTGGCGCTCCTACACAGGAGGCAGCTAATGCTCTCATCGCTAAGTTCTATCTGGCATGGGGTTGGGATATCGATACCGATAAGGGCGATGTAACGACAGCTGATGGTCAGGAGAAGATAAAGAAGGGTGAATACACCGTTAAGTCAACTGAGCACTTCCAGAAGGCTGCAGAGTATGCTGACAAGGCTATAGCTAACTACAGCACGCTCACTATGTCTTTCGAGGATAAGTGGTCACCATCTAACGAGAACAACAAGGAAGTATTCTGGGCTGTTCAGTATGATCGTGATTCTTATAAGGGCGCAGAGTCTGATGGTGGTCACAGCATGCAAGCTAACTACGGCAACTACTATGGTGAGTGTACTGCAACAGCCTACAAACAGAGCGGTTCGGTTCACGGTCAGAGCCTTAAATCTGTTTACCTCTTCGAGGAGGGTGATGCTCGCTACGAGGGTACATTCATGACTACCATGTATAACAAGGTAGAGGCTACGCCTTCAGTTTTCACAGGTGGTGGCTACTTCTATTACTATAACAATCCTAAGGCTGACGCACTGATAGGTTATAAGTACTATCCTGCATATATGACAACGGCAGAGGTAGAGGCGGATCTTGCCGCTAACAAGGATCGCTATATGTGGTCTTCTGTTAATAATCTGCCAAAGGCATACCATATTGGAAAGACCTCAACTATCTATACCTTTAATCAGGATGGTACGTACACTAAATCAACAGATCCTGACTACAACAACTTCATCAAAGCTGTGGCTACAGGCGTGACAGTTAAGAAGTATGATGACAAGAATACTAAGGTTTCTGCGTCTGCTGACTATCGCGACATCGTAATCTTCCATGCATCTGACTCTTACCTTGATGCTGCTGAGGCATACTTCATGGCTGGTGATCAGGCTACTGCTAAGGCTCGCCTTGAGACTGTGAGAAAGCGTTCTATATCTGATGCTACTTTGGCTGAGGTAGATTTCGACAACTACTCTCCAGACTATCTGCAGGCTTATGGCTCATTCAGTATTAAGCCTATCGACGTAATACTCGATGAGCGTGCACGTGAGACTTATGCAGAGCAGAATCGTTGGGTTGACCTTCGTCGTACCAACCAGCTTATTCGCTACAATCTCGCATTCAACCCTAACTTCAGTGAGAGTGCTGCAAAGAACTCCAACGGCGAGTGGAAGGTCATAAGACCTATACCATCATCAGAGTTGGGTAACAACACCTCTGCAGGCATGTATCAAAACCCTGGTTATTAATCATTAAAACTATTCACAATGAAAAAAGTATTATTTGCAGCCCTGTTGTTACTTTCATCTGCAACTATTGTTACTTCATGTAACGATGATGATGACTCTGCGCCAGTTTCGCAGACTCCGGCAACCGATGTAATGGGAACATATACAGGTACGCTTGCATCGGTATATATTGATCCCACTTCTCAAGAGGAAGTGTCAAACTCTGTTGATGCCACAGTAGATCTGTCAGAGGACAGTAAGTATGTAGTTGGTGTAAAGTTATCATCTACAAGTGTTACCAAAGAGGGTGTTGCTAATATCTCGGCTATGGCAGGTTTCTATCCTTTCAGCAACAAGAGCACTGATGCTGCTAACACATTTGGAGTCGTATTCAGTGGTGATGTAAAAGGAAGCATTTGCACCTTGACATATACAGAGGAGACTACCATCAGGGTTGGCGGACGTCCAAGAAAAGTCTCAACAACCTATACCTTTACGGGTAAGAAGGAAGAATAAGACATAGAAGACAGGTTAGGGTGTGCTGTGGTTCACCTGTGGTGCACCCTAACTTTTTACAGAAAACCTTTTTTTTTAATTAACAATATTGTTTAACAAAAAAATCATTTCAATCATGAAGAAATTTTTTACTCTCGTAGCTATGGCTACAATGACTCTTGCTGCTAACGCGCAGTACACAGAGTTTAACACAAGTGCACTTAATGCTGATGCTACAACAGAAGTTGCTGCTGGTACAGTTATGGGTACAGCAGCTAACGGCATCGTTGCAAAGACAGCTTTCGCTGACCAGTGCAAGATTGTAGGTGTAACAGCTTCTAAGTTCTCTGTAATGACAATTGGTTCTACAGAAATCGATCTCTCTGGTGGCTATCAGGGAAACAACAACGCAAAGGATAAAGACGGTGGCAACCCTGCAAACACTCTTCTTCCAGCAGCTTCAGGTTCAGTTCTCTCAATCGAGGTTCCTACTACTGTAAAAGAGGGCGTTATTTACGTTATCGGTAAGTTCTCTCAGAACAAGCAGTATGTTGTAACAGAGGATGGCGGCTTCATCGGCTACACTATCGTTTGTGACGGTACAGCAGCAGGTCAGGCTAAGGCTCTCGTAGCAGAGGTTAAGGGTGACGATGCTGATAAGTACTTCGTTACTACTCCAATTGGTAAGCTTGGCGTACTCAATGGTGCTGGTGACGCTGCTGCTAACAACGGTGTTGGTTTCATCAAGTTCAACGTTTATGGTGGCTCTACCTACAATGTACATGCTACTGGCTCTAAGCTCACACAGTGCGGTTTCTACTTCTCTGAAACAGGTGACGAGACAATCACAATCAGCGGTACTGGTGAAGAAGCTCCTACACCTATCCAGCTTCAGCCAGATGAGACAGCTGTTCAGGGCATCGCTGAGGCTAAGTCTGAGGCTGCTGCTCCTGTAAAGGTTATCACAGCTAACGGCATCCAGATTGGCAAGTACAATGTTGCTGGTCAGCAGGTAAAGTAAAAAAAGAATACCTACCCCTATCCCCTCCCGAAGGGAAGGGAACAAGGGTACGCTGAAAAGCGAAAATAAAAGCTCCGCCGGGGTTCTACCTAGGCGGAGTTTTTCGTTGACCTTTTTATTATGCTCTTTTTGCATAGTTTTTCGTTCTTTTTTTTTGTATATAAGAAAAAAATGAGTAACTTTGCAGATAGATATTCAAAGGGGAAAAACTACTCATTCAGTTATAATTAACACTAACTTAAAAAAACGTTTTTATCTATGAAGAAAATTTTTACTCTTATCGCAGTAGCTGTCATGGCTCTTACTGCAAGCGCAGAGAAGATTACCTTCGGTGATGCAGCCATTGCAGCTGGTAGCGTTCCAGCATCATTCTCTGACGGTAGCTTTGTTCTTTCAAGAACAGACGATGGCAACAAGCACGCCATCGACCTGAACAATGCTTACTTTGGTGATGCTTCTGCACAGGAGAAGTTTATCTCTCGCCTGAAGATGGGTGGCAAGAGCGGTACCAAGAATGGTCTTTCTCTCTCTATCCCTAGCGCAGGTACTCTGAAGGTTTACGTTCGTACAGGTTCTAACTCTGCAACAGACCGTACCCTCACTCTGACTCAGGGTGGAACATCTCTCTATAACAAGGTTGTTCAGGAGTCTGACGCAATCGTAGTTGAAATGGAGAGCGCAATTTCTGAGACCAACCCAACTGGTGAGACAAAGGTATATCCTGTAATCTCTGTTCCAGTAACTGCAGGTACCGTGTCTGTAGAATATGCCGTAAACGGTCTTAACTTCTATGGCTTTGAGTTCGTTGCTGGCGAAGGCGGTGGCACAAACCCTGAGCCAACTCCTACTCCTACTCCAGTAGTTGCTGATGCTGGTAAGATTACCTTCGGTGATGCAGCCATTGGAACTGGTAGCGTTCCAGCAACATTCTCTGACGGTAGCTTTGTTCTTTCAAGAACAGACGATGGCAACAAGCACGCCATCGACCTGAACAATGCTTACTTTGGCGATGCTTCTGCACAGGAGAAGTTTATCTCTCGCCTGAAGGTAGGCGGCAAGAGTGGTGCCAAGAATGCCCTTTCTCTCTCTATCCCTGGCGCAGGTACTCTGAAGGTTTACGTTCGTACAGGTTCTAACTCTGCAACAGACCGTACCCTCACTCTGACTCAGGGTGGAACATCTCTCTATAACAAGGTTGTTCAGGAGTCTGACGCTGTCGTAGTTGAAATGGAGAGCGCTATTTCTGAGACCAACCCAACTGGTGAGACAAAGGTATATCCTGTAATCTCTGTTCCTGTAACTGCTGGTACTGTTTCTGTAGAATATACCGTAAACAGCCTTAACTTCTACGGTTTCGAGTTCGTCCCACAGACTACCGCAGTAGAGGCAGTGGCTGAGGCTAAGGCTGAGGCACCAAAGGTGATAAAGGTTATCAAGAACGGTAAGCTTTACATCGGCAACTACAACGTTGCGGGCCAGCAAGTAAAGTAAGGGGAAAGCTTGCTTTCACCTACTTTCGAGCGAAAGCAACGTGACCAAAGGTCAGCGTTGCTGGTCAGCAAGTAAAGTAAAAAAAGAATACCTACCCCTATCCCCTCCCGAAGGGAAGGGAACAAGGGTACGCTGAAAAGCGAAAATAAAAGCTCCGCTGAGGAAAGAACCCTCGGCGGAGTTTTTTGTTGTTTTGTGGTTTCTTTTTTGTGTATTCAGAAATTATTTGTAATTTTGCAAGTAAATTTTGCTAATAGGATGTTAGAGATACGAAAAGTATGCACAAAGCGGGAATTGGAGATGTTCATCGATTTCCGTACAGAACTGTATAAGGATGACCCTTGTGCAGTTCCGTACTTGTATATGGATGAGATGGACACGCTGAGCAGGGGCAAGAACCCTTCTTTTGACTTCTGCGACGCTGAATACTACATGGCTTATCGCAACGGCAAAGCGGTGGGACGTGTTGCTGCTATTATAAACTGGAAGGCTAACAAGCGATGGAACCAGAAGTATGTGCGCTTCGGTTGGTTCGACTTTATTGACGACCGTGCTGTCAGTCAGGCATTGCTGGATAAGGTATGCGAGTATGGCATAGGGAAAGGTATGGATACCATTATCGGTCCGATGGGCTTCATAGACCTGGAGCGCGAGGGCTTGCTCATTGAGGGCTTCGACATAATGGCAACGATGCATGCTAACCATAATTTTCCTTATTACAGGGAGCACCTCGAGGCTATGGGCTTCACGAAGGACAACGACTGGGTGCAGCAATTAGTGAAAGTGCCCGAGAAGGTGCCCGAGAAGTTTGCCAAGATTACGTCGATGATAGGCAGGCGATATAATCTGCATGCTGTGAAGCTGACGAAGAAAGAGATGCTGAAGCAGGGCTACGGTAAGAAGTTTTTCCATGTGCTTAACAAGTGTTATGAGGACTTGTATGAATTCTCGGAACTTAGCGATAAGCAGATAGACAAGTTAATAAAGGAATATTTAAGTCTTGCCGACCTGAACCTTGTGACTTTCCTTTTCGATGAGAATTTCATAGATACGGAAAATCCTCATGGCAAGCTGATAGGTTTCGGAGTAAGTTTTCCTTCCTTCTCAGAGGCTCTGCGCAAGACGGGCAACGGCAAGTTGTTCCCCTTTGGCTGGTACCACTTGCTCAAGACGATTTATTTCCATAACACCAAGACTGTTGACTTATTGCTTATTGGTGTCCTGCCAGAATACAGGGCAAAGGGTGCTAACGCCCTGCTCTTTGACGACCTCATAAAGTGGTACGTGAAGTATGGCTTCACTCAGGCTCTAACTCTCGCCATGATGGAGACCAACGACGGAGTGCTCTCTGCCTGGCAGTACTTAGAGGCAAAGACAGTAAAGAGACTGAGGAGCTATAAGAAAAACCTGGCAGTTCACAGTTCACAGTTCACAGTTCACAGTTAGAGTTACTTTTGCTATTCTGTATCATGAAACTTAGCATAATAGAAGAAAAAAGCAAAGGTTTTGCTGTACGTGTGGTGAAACTGTATAGGTATCTGACAATGACTGCCAATGAGCGTGAGTATGTGTTGTCAAAACAATTGTTGCGCTCAGGTACAAGTATAGGCGCAAATGTCAAAGAGGCACTAAGAGGGCAGAGCAGGGCTGATTTTCACTCTAAAATGAACATAGCGTTAAAGGAAGCTTGTGAGACGGAATACTGGATAGAACTTTTAAAAGAGACGAATTATATATCAGAAGAGCAATTCCTATCATTGCAAGACGATTATAAAGAAATAATAAAGATATTAATGTCAATAACAAAATCCACTGCTCCAATGGCAGAGGACAAATATTAACTGTGAACTGTGAATTATGAACTGTGAACTGAGTAATTATACTGATGATAACATCCGAAAGCTGAGCGACGTAGAGCACGTGCGCAGCAGACCTGGTATGTATATAGGCAGACTGGGAGATGGCTCATACGCTGAAGATGGAATATACGTGTTGCTGAAGGAGGCGATAGACAACTCTATCGACGAGTTCCGCATGAATGCAGGTAAGCGTATTGAGGTAGATTTGTATGACAATAAGGCTATATCGCTTCGCGACTATGGTAGAGGTATTCCTCAGGGTAAGATGATACCTGCCGTCAGCCAGCTTAACACAGGTGGTAAGTATGACTCTAAGGCTTTCAAGAAGTCTGTGGGCATGAATGGCGTGGGTATCAAGGCTGTGAACTTCCTCTCCACCAAGTTTGAGGTGAGGAGCTATCGTGAGGGCAATGTGCGCACTGCGAAGTTTGAATATGGCAAACTTGTGAGTGATACTACCGAGCCTACGCAGGACGAAACGGGTACGTACATATATTTTGAGCCAGATGCTTCGCTGTTTAAGAACTACACTTTCCATAACGATATAGTGGAGACGATGCTGAGGAACTATACCTACCTTAACACTGGACTGGCGATAATGTTTAATGGCAGGAGGATAGTTTCAAGAAACGGACTGCAGGATTTGCTGCGCGACCAGATGACCAGCGAACCTCTTTATCCTATAGTCCACATGAAGGGGGAGGACATAGAGATAGCCTTCACTCACACTAACCAGAATGGTGAGGAGTATGACTCTTTCGTAAATGGTCAGCACACCACACAGGGCGGAACCCACCAGAGCGCCTTCAAGGAACATCTGGCAAGAACGGTGAAGGAATACTTCGGCAAATATGAATACAGCGACATACGCAATGGTCTCGTTGCTGCCATCGCCGTAAACGTAGAGGAGCCAATATTCGAGTCGCAGACAAAGATTAAGCTTGGTTCGCTCACAATGTCGCCAGACGGCGTTTCGGTAAACAAATATGTAGGTGACTTCGTAAAGACGGAGGTGGATAATTATCTCCATAGACATCTTGACGTAGCAGAGATAATAGAGGAGAAGGTAAAGGCAAGCGAGCGAGAGCGTAAGGCTATGGCGGGCGTGACGAAGCTGGCAAGGGAACGTGCCAAGAAGGCAAACCTGCACAACAGAAAACTGCGCGACTGCCGCATACATTTCTCTGATGCCAAGAACGACCGTAAGGAAGAATCGAGCATCTTTATTACTGAGGGCGATTCTGCCAGTGGTTCTATAACGAAGAGTCGTGACGTGAACACCCAGGCTGTATTCTCCCTGCGTGGTAAACCAAAGAACTGCTACGGGCTCACAAAGAAACTCGTGTATGAGAATGAGGAGTTTAATCTGCTTCAGGCAGCCCTCGATATAGAGGACGGTCTGGACAACCTGAGATATAACAAGGTTATCGTTGCTACTGATGCTGATGTGGATGGTATGCATATACGTCTGCTTATGATAACCTTCTTCTTGCAGTTCTTCCCCGAACTGATAAAGAAGGGACACGTCTATGTGTTGCAGACGCCACTGTTCCGTGTAAGGAATAAGCGCACAAAGATAAAGGACAAGACGATAGTAGCTGCTGAGGACGAAAAGCTGAAGGAGCGTGGCGAGAAGCCAAAGGACTACATAACCCGCTACTGCTATAGCGAGGAAGAGCGTCAGGAGGCTATCGCTGCCCTCGGTCCTGAGCCAGAGATAACACGTTTCAAAGGTCTGGGCGAGATTTCTCCTGATGAGTTTGCTGGTTTTATAGGTCCCGACATAAGACTTGAGCAGGTAACTCTGCAAAAGAGCGACGAGGTGGAGAAACTGCTGGCTTACTACATGGGCAAGAACACGATGGAGCGTCAGAACTTTATCATAGATAATCTCGTGATAGAGGAGGATTTGCCCGAGGAAGAGGCTTATGATTAGTTCACAGTTCACAATTCACAATTCACAGTTAGAAAAAGTGATGCGTATATACAATATAATAAGGTGTAGGAGCGTAAGACTGACAGGCGTGTTGTCAGTCTTTGTGCTGCTTTGTTGCAGCATATCCATGAGTGCCCAGTTGCGCATAAGTAATGAACGAGGGGGTTCAGCCTTACGCAAACTTGCGATAGCGGAGATGGCTACAACCAGTCTGTATGTAGATAGCGTGGATGAAAACAAGTTGGTGGAGGATGCTATAAGGGGTATGCTCGAGAAACTCGACCCACACTCCAGCTATGCTACGCCAAAGGAGGTGAAGGCAATGAACGAACCGTTGCAAGGCAACTTCGAGGGCATTGGTGTGCAGTTTAATGTTCTGGAGGATACGCTTCTCGTTATACAGACTATCAGCGACGGACCATCAGAAAAGGTGGGTATCATAGCAGGCGACAGGTTTGTCAGCGTAAATGATACAGCGATAGCGGGTGTCAAGATGCCAAAGGAGGATATCATGAAGCGTCTGCGTGGTCCGAAGGGAACGAAGGTTAAGATAGGTGTAAAGCGTCAGGGCATAGACGAAATAGTCTATTTCACTGTGACACGAGACAAGATACCTCTTAATACGGTTGATGCTACATATATGATATGTCCTGGCATAGGCTACATACGAATAGGTTCGTTTGGTGCCACTACTCATAAGGAGTTTATTGATGCCGTCGTAAAGCTGCAAGAAGAAGGAAGAACAAGCGGCTCGCCCCTGAAAGATATCATTATAGACTTGCAGGAGAACGGAGGCGGATACCTGCAGGCTGCAGCAGGTGTTCTTGGCGAGATACTCAACGACAAGGAACTTCTGGTTTATACGGAAGGTCGTTCTGTTCGCCGACAGGAATACAGGGCTGGAGGCAGTGGCATTTTCCGTCAGGGCAGGGTAGTGGTACTCGTGAACGAGTTCTCGGCTTCGGCAGCAGAGATAGTTGCAGGTGCCATACAGGACCAGGACCGTGGCGTGATAGTAGGAAGAAGAACTTTCGGCAAGGGACTGGTGCAAAGACCTATCGACTTGCCTGACGGTTCCATGATACGTCTTACTGTGGCTCATTACTATACCCCTTCAGGTCGCTGCATACAGAAACCCTACGAGAAAGGCAAGCTGAAGGATTATGCTATGGACATAGAGAACAGGTACAAGCATGGCGAATTCACCAGTGCCGACAGCATACACCTTGCCGATTCCCTGAAGTTCTATACGCTGAAGGAACACCGCACGGTATATGGAGGAGGTGGTATAATGCCAGACGTGTTTGTGCCTCTCGATACGCTGAAGTACACAAAGTACCAGCGTGAACTGTCAGCAAAGGGCATTATCATCAATGCCAACCTGAAGTATGCCTCAAAAAACCGCAAGTCTTTGTTGAAGAAGTATCCTACCTTCGAGAACTTCGAGCAGAACTACCAGGTTCCACAGTCGTTGATTGACGACATCTTTGCCGAGGGAGATAAGCAGAAAGTAAAGCGTCCCGAGGAAGCAGAACAGTTGCAGAAAACTCGTGAGGGCATAACGATGATACTTAAGGCTCTGATAGCGAGAGACCTATGGAGCATGACAGAATATTTCAGAATTGTAAACGCACACAGTGATGTTATAAACAGTGCTTTAGAGCAGTTGAAATAGTAGAAAATACCTAATATGAGACAATTTAATGCACAAAAGTAGGGTAAGTGTGCACAAAAAAGTCCCTTTTTATACAAAAAGTTTTGCCAATTGAAATAATAATAGTAATTTTGCACCCGAATTCGAAAGAATGATTTCCCTTTGGGGAAATAAATAAAGTAAGAAAATAGACAATTAAAAACAAATCTAAAACATTAAAATCATGTCTGAAATTGAATCAAAAGTAGTAGAGATTATCGTTGACAAGCTGGGTGTTGATGCAGCAGAGGTAAAGCCAGAGGCTTCTTTCACAAATGACCTCGGTGCAGACTCTCTTGACACAGTAGAGCTTATCATGGAGCTTGAGAAGGAGTTTGGTGTAACAATTCCTGACTCTGATGCAGAGAAGATCCAGACTGTAGGCGACGCTATTGCTTACATCGAGAACGCTGGCAAGTAATAAGCCTTGCATGCGTAACATCGTATGATAGTAAGGGTGATGGTAAAGGTGAGAAATCACTTATCCATCACCTTTTTTAGTTTATCAGTGTAATAGAAATATTCGGAATAATCAGAGCGGTAAGAGTAAACGGACTACTCTGGCTATTCAGAAAAAAGAATAAAAAAGCAAAAGAAGAATGGAATTAAAAAGAGTAGTAGTGACGGGCATGGGTGCAGTAACCCCCCTTGGCTTATCGGCTGAGGAAACATGGAAGAACATGCTTGCTGGCGTAAGTGGCGCTGACACAATCAAGCAGTTTGATGCCTCACGCTATAAGACTACCTTCGCTTGTGAGCTGAAGGACTTTGACCCAACGGTGTGGATAGACAAGAAGGAAGTACGTAAGATGGACCGTTTCTGCCAGATGGCTATTGCTGGCGCAGATATGGCAATAAAGGATTCGGGCATGGATCTTGAGACAATCGATAAGGACCGCGTAGGTGTTATCTACGGTGTGGGTATCGGTGGTCTGAAGACAATGCAGGATGAGATTGAGTATTACTCAGAGCATAAGGATCAGCCAAAGTTCGGCCCATTCTTCATTCCTAAGATGATTGGCGACATAGCTCCAGGTCAGATTTCTATCCGCTATGGTTTCCATGGTCCAAACTATGCTACAACAAGTGCTTGTGCTTCTTCGACCAACGCTCTGGCTGATGCTTTCAACCTCATTCGTCTTGGTAAGGCAAACATTATCGTGTCAGGTGGTGCTGAGGCTGTTATCACAGACCCAGGTCTGGGTGGTTTCTGCTCTATGCACGCTCTGTCAACACGTAATGACGAGCCACAGAAGGCAAGTCGTCCTTTCTCAGGCAGTCGTGACGGTTTCGTGATGGGCGAGGGTTCTGCCTGCCTTATTCTCGAGGAGCTGGAGCACGCTAAGGCGCGTGGTGCCAAGATATACTGTGAGATGGTAGGTGCAGGCATGTCTGCTGACGCACACCACATCACAGCTTCACACCCAGAAGGTCTCGGAGCAAAGATTGTGATGTCTGAGGCTCTGAAGGATGCAGAGATGAAGCCAGAGGACATCGACTACATCAACGTACACGGAACATCAACACCTGTAGGAGACCGCTCAGAGGCAAAGGCAATCAAGGAGCTCTTCGGCGAATGGGCTTACAAGCTCAATATCTCTTCTACAAAGTCTATGACAGGTCACCTGCTGGGTGCTGCTGGTGCCATAGAGGCTATGGCTTGCGTCAAGTCTGTGCAGGAAGATATTATCCCTCCAACGATAAACCACGAGGAAGGTGATAACGACGAGGAGATAGACTACAACATGAACTTCACCTTCAACAAGGCACAGAAGCGCGAGGTGCGTGCTGCTCTGAGCAACACGTTTGGCTTTGGTGGCCACAACGCTTGCGTAATATTCAAGAAATATGCTGAGTAATATCATTGATAGGATAAAGCTCCCTTTCCGCAAGGAGAAGGAGCTTTATTCTGCGCTATACAAGATACTTGGCTTCTATCCCCACAACATTACCTTCTACAAGATTGCGCTCATGCACAAGAGTCTCGGTCACCGTGCTACGGAGAAAGAGCTCAAGGTGCTTGAGAAAGCAGGCAACAAGTCGCTCAGAGGCGACAAGGGAAAAGCTAAGGGCAAGAAGGGAGGCAAGAAAGGCAATAAGCTGGGTCGCCAGCTGAACAACGAGCGACTGGAGTTTCTTGGCGATGCTATTCTCGATGCTGTGGTAGGCGATGTAGCATACCAGCGTTTCCCAGGCAGGTCGGAGGGCTTCCTCACCAATGCACGTTCCAAGATGGTGCAGCGTGATACCCTTGGCAAACTCGCCCAGCAGATGGGGCTTTCAAAACTCATTATGGCAAGCGGACGTAATGCTACGCACAACAGCTATATGGGTGGCAATGCTTTCGAGGCACTCGTGGGAGCTGTCTATCTCGACCGAGGCTACGACGCATGCTGGAAGTTCTGGACAAAGCGCGTCATGGGCAAGTACCTTAATGTAGATAAGGTGGCATACACGGAGGTGAACTTCAAGTCGAAGATACTGGAGTGGGCACAGAAGAATCGTGTAAAAGTTGACTATCGCCTTGAGGACCAGTCGCAGGACGAGAACGGTTCGCCAATCTTCGTCTATACAGTAGTGGTAGAAGGAGTTGACGGATGCAAGGCTGAGGGATTCTCAAAAAAGGAGAGCCAGCAACACGCCAGCGAACTGACGCTGAAGAAATTGCGCTCAGACAAGAAGTTCCTTGACGATGTCTTTGCTGCCAAGACGGAAAGAACACAGATGGAGGAAATGCCAGTAAGCGTGGCGCCAGACGTGGAATTGCCGGCAAACTCGGTGGTGATAATAGACGAGCACATCGCAGAACAGGTGTCAGAGGCAGAGAACGCTGTTGACAAACTGAACTTCGACGATATCTCTTCAACCCCACAGGAGAAGTCACGTGAGGATATAATAGCTGAGGCAGAGGCGAAAGCGTATAATCCCCTCTAACTCCCCCAAAGGAGGAGGACATATCCTCTAAAGAATAATTATCAAACAAAAAACGCTATCCCACAGCGAGATATATTCCCTCCCTTGAGGAGGGTGAAGGGTGGGTTATTTATTATGAAGATAGCATTAATAGGTTATGGCAAGATGGGCAAGATGATAGAGCAGATTGCCCTTTCTCGTGGTCACGAGATAGTAAGCATCATCGACATAGACAATCAGCAGGACTTTGAGTCGGCTGCCTTTGCCTCTGCCGATGTAGCGATAGAGTTTACCAACCCCAAGGTGGCCTATGACAACTACCTCAAGGCGTGGAAGGCTGGCGTGAAGATTGTAAGCGGCACTACGGCATGGCTCAAGGACCACGGCGACGAGGTGCGCAATGCCTGTGCCAACGAGGGCAAGACACTCTTCTGGGCATCCAACTTCTCTGTGGGCGTGGCGATATTCTCTGCCGTCAACAAGTATCTGGCAAAGATTATGAACCAGTTCCCACAGTATGATGTCAATATGGTGGAGACCCATCATGTGCATAAGCTCGACGCTCCTTCAGGCACGGCTATCACTCTTGCCGAGCAGATAGTTGACCGCCTCGACCGTAAGAGCAAGTGGGGCTTGCATGAGACGGCTCCCGATGTGTTGCGCATAGACGATGTGCGTCGTGGCGAGGTGCCAGGCATACACAGCATCAGCTATGATTCTCCTGCAGACATGATAACCATCACCCACGATGCCCACTCTCGTCAGGGCTTTGCCCTCGGTGCAGTGCTTGCAGCTGAATATACAGCAGAACACGAGGGACTGCTGACAATAGACGATATGTTTAAGTTTTAAGTGGGAGTAAAAGTGGGAGTAAAAGTGGGAGTAAAAGTGGAAGTAGAAGTGGGAGTAAAAGTGGATAAAAATGGGAAGTAGAAGTTTTAAGGACTTGGAATGCTGGCAGAAGGCACATGCGTTTGTGTTGGAAGTATATCAAGTTACGAAATCTTTTCCCGAGGATGAACGCTATGGCTTAATATCGCAGTTTCGAAGGGCTGCTGTGAGTATAGCTGCCAACATTTGTGAGGGATATCGTAAAATGAGTGAAGCAGATAAACTTCGCTTCTTAAATATAGCCCAAGGTTCATTAGAGGAATGTCGTTACTACATAGTATTGTCGCTTGATATTAACTATATTGATAGAGAGACGTCAGATCATCTGGAATATCTTGTTAATGGAACAAGTTGGAAACTTAATGGCTATGCAGAAGCCATTAAGAATAATAAAAGTTCCAGAGCATAGCTCTTTACTTCCAGTTTTACTTCCAGAGCAATAGCTCTTTACTTCCAATTAAAAGAAAAAATTATGAAAAAGAAGAATCAACCAAATATGAAGGTGCAGTGGGCGAAGTTCATCATCGTCCTCGTGCTCTACCTTGCTTTCCTTTGGTGGCTGAAGAGCTGGCTGGGACTCGTGGTAGTTCCGTTCATCTATGATGCCTATATCTCGAGGAAGATACGCTGGGACTGGTGGAAGGACCTCGACAGTTTCCCACGCATGATAATGTCGTGGGTAGATGCCCTTGTCTTTGCTTTGGTGGCAGTATATTTCATCAACCTTTTCTTCTTCCAGAACTACGTCATTCCCTCAAGCTCGCTTGAGAAATCTCTGCTCACGGGCGACTACCTCTTTGTGAGCAAGGTGAGCTACGGTCCACGCATACCGCAGACTCCGCTTACTATGCCCCTTACGCAGCACACCCTGCCAGTAGGCAATATCAAGTCGTATATAGAGTGGCCGCAGTGGGACTACCGTCGTGCGCCAGGCTTGGGCAAGATAAAGCTCAACGACATCGTAGTGTTCAACTACCCAGCAGGCGACACCGTTGTCAGCGAACCACGCTGGCAACCACAGGACTACTACCAGATGTGCTATGGTTATGGTCAGCAGATACTCCTTCAGCAAGGCATCAAGGTGCCCCTCGACAGTTTGCAGCCTATGGACCTGCGCCATTTCTACGAACTCGCCTACCACGCAGGCAGACAGTACATACTCTCTGACCCCAACGAGTATGGCAAGCTCATCTCTCGCCCCGTTGACCGCAGAGAGAACTACGTCAAGCGCTGTGTAGGACTGCCAGGTCAGACCTTGCAGATAAAGAACCGCATAGTGTATATCGACGGCAAGCCAAACAAAGAGCCAGAGAACGTGCAATATACCTACTTCGTAAAGCTCAGGCAGATGCTGCCAGATGACCTCATGAAGGAACTCGGCATATCTCAGGAAGACCTTACCCAGCTCAACCAGTTTGGCTATATGCCCCTCACCAAGCGTGCTGTGGCAGAGCTCTCCAAGCGCAAGGACCTCGTGCAGTCGATAAGCCTTAACACAGAGCAGATAGTTGGCGACATCTATCCCCTGAATGCCCGTTATGGCTGGACGCGCGACAACTACGGTCCCGTATGGATTCCGCAGAAAGGCAAGAGCGTTAAGCTCACCCTCGAGAACCTGCCTGTCTACGAGCGCCCTATCCGAGTATATGAAGGCAACGACCTTCAGGTAACACGCGACGGCAAGATACTCATCAACGGCAAGGAGGCAAAAGAGTACACCTTCAAGATGGACTACTATTGGATGATGGGCGACAATCGCCATAACAGTGCCGACTCACGCTATTGGGGCTTCGTGCCCGAAGACCACATCGTGGGCAAGCCTATCTTCATCTGGTGGTCGAGCGACCCAGACCGCAGGGGCTTCAACGGAGTACGCTGGCAACGACTTTTCCGTTTCGTTGACAACATAAAATAACGAAAAAGATATCGATTCCATCGATATTTCTATATTAATTTCCTTTCTTTTTACCGAGGGGCGACGTGATGTCAGCTCTTCGGTTGTTTTTTGCCCCGTTCCTTCTCCGTTCTGATGCTTAGCTTTCCCCTGCGGACGCTTAGCTTTCCCCTGCGGAAACTTAGCTTCCTCATGCAGATGCTTAGCTTCCCCTTGCAGATGCTTAGCTTCCGCCTGCCCTTGCTTAGCCCCTCCGAGCAGGTGCTTAGCCTCTACTTCAAATTTGCTAGTAAATTCGCCAAATTTGCTAGCAAATTCATCAAATTAACTAGCAAATTCAACATAGAAGCAAAGCCACAACGCGAAGGGGCTATGTTCCTGCACTCTGAGGCTATGCAAAGGCAATTAGAATCATGCAATTCCCAAAATGATAGAAAGGTTCCAAATTTAAGGGGATTTTCCGTATTACGATTTTTTTCGTTACGATTTTTTCCGTAGTTGGTGCGGAGATACAAAATATTTCAATTCCTGCCAAGTAAATACTTATTTTTTTGTAATTTTTTCGTACCTTTGCAGGAAGTATGGATTGGAAAGAAGAAACAGAACGCAGAGTGGCAAAAGGAGTGGCGCTGTTCAAGCAGGGCTACAACTGCAGTCAGGCTGTAACGCTGGCTTTCGCCGACTGGTATGATGTGCCTGAGGGACTGATGGCGAGGATGTCAGCATCCTTCGGCGGAGGCATAGGCAGAATGCGCGAGACGTGTGGTACGGCATCGGGCATGTTCATGCTGGCAGGACTGGAGATAGCTACGGAAGAGGCGAACCAGGAGGTGAAGGCAAAGAACTACAAGGCAGTGCAGGAGCTTGCTGGAATGTTCAAGGAGCAGACGGGTTCGCTGATTTGCAGAGAACTGTTGAGAGGTTATGTGAAGAATGTTACGACTGAGCCTACGCCAGAGGCAAGGACAGACGAATACTATAAGAAACGCCCTTGTGTGAAGATGGTGGAACTTGCCATTCGCACGTATATGAGATTTTTGGAAGAGCATGATACAGAAGATTGACATATTCTGGCCCTGCGACGATGCGGGACAGTTGCAGGGTGTGGTTGATGCCCTGCAGAGAGAGAATGCCGTGAGGAATATCACGCTGCTTGAGAGGCAGCCTGTGCAGCAGATGATGACGCTGAGGCATATTGCTGAGGTGGCAACAGCGGAGTTTGTACTCATATCGCAGAAGACGACGCCCGTTGTGCTCGGACAGCGTGCTCTGGAGAGAATGTTGCGCACGGCTGTAGAGACCAACGCGGTGATGATTTATGCCGATCACTTCGACCAAAAAGTGGCAGAAGACGGTAGCAGGGTGATAGAGAAACACCCCCTGATAGACTGTCAGGAGGGAGCGCTGAGAGACGATTTCGACTTCGGACAGCTGCTCTTGATTCGGACAGCCTGCCTGAAGGAGTTCATAAAGCAGCAGAAGAACGACTATGCCTATGCAGCCCTTTATGCCCTTCGCTTGTTTTTGCAGAGAAACGGAGTAATATTCCACCTGAACGAGCTGTTATACACGGAGGTGGAGCTGGATAGCAGAAAGAGTGGAGAGAAGCAGTTTGACTACGTGAACCCCCGCAACCGCAGTGTGCAGATAGAAATGGAGCATGCTGCAACCGAGCATCTGGAGGCGATAGGGGCAAAGATAGACACTACAACAAGGTTTGAGCCCGACTTCAACGAACAGATATTCAGCGTTGAGGCTTCAGTAATCATCCCCGTATTCAACAGGGCTAAGACTATAGCTGATGCAGTAAAGAGTGCCTTGGAGCAGAGTCCAAGTTTTAAGTTCAACGTGATAGTAGTTGACAACCATTCTACCGATGGAACCACGGAAATTCTGCAAAGGATAAAAGAGGAAAACCCCGATAAAATGGTGCATATTGTGCCTGAACGCACAGATTTAGGCATAGGAGGATGCTGGAACGAGGCTATAAACAGCGATGAATGCGGACGTTTTGCCGTTCAGCTGGACTCAGATGACCTCTACAGCAGCCCTAACACCTTGCAGAAGATAGTGGATTGCTTCTACCAGCAGAAGGCAGCTATGGTGATAGGCGCTTACCGTATGTGTGATTTCGACCTCAACACCCTGCCTCCTGGCATAATAGACCACAAGGAGTGGACGGAGGAGAATGGACCTAACAATGCCCTTCGCATAAACGGGCTCGGAGCTCCGCGAGCATTCTTCACCCCGCTGCTCCGCGAGATAGGTTTCCCCAACACGAGTTATGGTGAGGATTATGCCCTCGGACTTGCCTTTAGCCGACACTTCCGCATAGGCAGAATATACGAGGAACTGTACCTCTGCCGCAGGTGGGGAGGAAACAGCGATGCAGCCCTGAGCATAGAGAAGGTAAACGCAAACAACCTTTACAAGGACAGACTGCGCACAATAGAGTTGAAGGCTCGCCAGCGCACGCTGGCTGGGGAAATGGAGGTAGAATCTACCAACTCCCTGCAGAGATTCTTCAACCGCCAGCTGGAGCGCTGGGAGGACGTGCACCAGCGATACAGCGACCTGCAGTATGTGGAGACAAAGCCTCTTGGAGCCTTGACAGCGCAGCATAATCCGGCTCGCATAGTATCAACATCGGCAAAGATTGACAAGGATTCGCTCATGAAGCGTCCCTGCTTCTTGTGTAGCCAGAATCGCCCGAAAGAGCAGCTGACGAAACCACTCTTCGATGAGGACAACGTGCAGACGATGGAGATTCTCGTAAATCCTTTCCCCATCCTGCCCCAACACTACACCATACCAAGTCTGAAGCACGAGCCACAGCGAATTTCAGACCATTTCATCGAGTTTTTCAACCTGTTGCAGCGCTATCCCTCGCTGACGGTGTTTTATAATGGTCCTAAGTGCGGAGCCTCTGCACCAGACCACATGCACCTGCAGGCAGGCACATCAGGATTGTTGCCCATACAGGCAGACTGGCAAAGACTGGTGAGAACCATGCAGATGGTGTCGGAAACAGGAAACGGAGACTGCCTCGGACTGATAACGGAGTATGTGGTGCCAGTATTTGCAATACGCACCCAGCACGCAGAGACAGGCAAGAAACTCTTCAAGAGACTCTATCGAGCCATGAAGCAGAGTACACCAGAGGGCGAAGAACCGATGATGAATATAGTAGCCTGGCGCATGGAGGAAGAATACGTGCTGCTGGTATTCCCAAGGAGTAAGCACAGACCAGACTGCTATACCACCACAGGAGAAGACGGCATGATGATAAGTCCTGGAGCACTGGATATGGCTGGTCTTGTGATAGTGCCTCGCAAGGAGGACTTCGAGAAGATAGACGCAGAAGCGGCAACTGCTATCCTGCAGGAGGTAAGCATCACCCCAGAGCAGGCAACAGACCTGACGGAGAGAATAAAAGAAGCCGAGACGGGCAACAGGAAATCGGAGAAATACCTGAAGAAACTGCCTGCACAACCTGATGTGAAGGTGGGAATAGTGAGTGCCACAGAGCTGCACTTCAGTCTTAACTCTCCCTACACAGCCAAAGGGGAGGAGATAGAAGGAGAACAGGTTGTGAGCTTCTCCGAGGGCTCGATATTGTGGAGAGGCGTGCAATACAGGGAACTTATGTTTGTGCCAAAGTCGAACGACGCTTCTTTCACCCTGCAAAACGTGATAATAGGTGTTAACTTCCATTGGGAGCGCAAGCAGACGCAGACATTCCTCGGAGCACTCCGACTCGTGGTGGAGGAAGACAAGATATGTGCTATCAACGAGTTGCCAGTAGAAAAGTATCTCGAGAGCGTCATATCGAGCGAGATGTCTGCTACATCAAGTTTGGAACTGCTCAAGGCTCACTCTGTGATAAGCCGTTCCTGGCTGTTGGCACAGATGGAGCGTCGCACTCAGTTGAAGGATAAGGCAGGCGACTTTTTCTCTTTCATAAAGAAGGACGATATGCTCATAAGGTGGTACGACAGAGAAGACCACACCATCTTCGACGTGTGTGCCGATGACCATTGCCAGCGTTATCAGGGTATAACCAACGCTCTCAACCCTCATGTAAAGGAAGCCGTAAAAGCTACCCGAGGACAGGTGTTAACCTATGATGGCGAGATATGCGACGCCAGATTCTCTAAGTGTTGTGGAGGAGTGACCGAGGAGTACAGATACTGCTGGGAGAACATAGACAAACCGTATCTGAAGAGCGTGCAGGACCCTTATTGCAATACGCAGGACAAGAAGATACTCTCGGAGGTGCTCAATGATTACGACCAGGAGACGGTAGATTTCTACGACTGGATGATAAACTATACGCAGGAAGAACTCTCTGCCCTCGTGAGCGAGAAGCTCAAGATAGATTTCGGACGCATCATGACGCTCGAGGCTGTAGAGAGGGGCAAGAGCGGAAGAATATCAATGCTCAAGATAGTAGGCGAAAACAAGACGTTCACCATAGGAAAGGAACTGGAGATACGCAAGGCTCTCAGCAAGACCCACCTGTATAGTTCTGCCTTCACAGTGCTCACTAAGGGCGAGGACGGCGACGGATATCCGCAACGCTTTATCCTGAACGGCAAGGGCTGGGGACACGGAGTAGGACTTTGCCAGATTGGCGCTGCAGTGATGGGCGCAAGGGGCATAGCCTATAATGACATTCTGAAACACTATTATACCGATGCAACGGTAGAAAAAGCGTATTAAAATTAAAATATTGCACATTTTGTGAGAAAATGTGAAGTGCAAATAGAAATTTGAAAAAAATTGAGTACCTTTGCACGTAATTATTAAACTGAGGATAAAACATTTAAGGTAAAGGATAATTATGTACACCAAGATTACTGCTGTGGAAGCAGCATTGATGATTAAAAACGGCGATTCCATCGGACTTAGCGGATTTACTCCTGCAGGTGTGCCAAAGGCAACCACAAAGGAACTGGCTAAGATAGCCGTTGCAGAACACGAGAAGGGTAACGAATTTAAGGTAAGTCTTTTCACGGGTGCCTCTACGGGACAGAGCACTGATGGCGACCTTGCTGCGGCAGGTGCCATAAAGTTTCGTGCTCCTTACACTACCAATGCGGATTTCCGCACACACGTCAACAAGAACGAGATAGCCTACAACGACCTGCACCTTTCACACATGGCGCAAGAGTTGCGTTACGGCTTCTTCGGTCCGTTGAATTGGGGCATTATTGAGGTGTGTAAGCTGGAGGATGCAGGCGACAAGTATCGCGTGTTCCTCACTTCTGCTGGTGGCATAGCTCCTACGGTGGCTATGATGGCTGAAAAGGTTATAATAGAGCTGAACAGCTTCCATAGTGAGGGTGCAGCGATGTTGCATGATGTGTATCAGCCTCTCGATGCTCCTTTCCGCCAGCCTATCATGATAACAAAGGTGAGCGACCGCATAGGTACCCCATACCTCGAGATAGACAAGAAGAAGGTTGTAGGTGTGGTGGAGTGCAATCTGCCTGATGAGGCTCGCGCCTTCAAGGGAACAGACCCTGTGACAGACCAGATAGGTGCCAACGTGGCCCACTTCCTTCTGAACGACATGAAGCGTGGCATCATTCCTTCTACATTCCTGCCTCTGCAGAGTGGAGTAGGGTCAACGGCAAATGCTATACTTGCAGCCCTCGGAAAAGACAAGGACATACCAGACTTCAATATCTACACAGAGGTATTGCAGAACGCTATCGTTGACATGATGCTTGACGGCAGAGTAAAAGATGCCTCTACTTGTTCGCTGACTGTTGACAACGAGTGTCTGGCAAAGGTTTATGACAACATCGACCTTTTCTCAAAGCACCTGATTATCCGTCAGTCTGAGATTTCCAATTCTCCTGAGGTAATTCGCCGACTGGGAGTAATAGCTATCAATACCGCCATAGAAGTAGATATATATGGTAATGCCAACTCTACCCACATCTCTGGCACAAAGATGATGAACGGTATCGGTGGTTCTGGAGATTTTGAGCGTAATGCCTACATCTCTATCTTCACTTGTTCTTCTGTGGCAAAGGGCGGATTGATTTCTGCTATTGTGCCTTTTGTGAGCCATCAGGACCACTCAGAGCACGATGTCAATGTAATCATTACCGAACAGGGTATAGCAGACCTTCGCGGAAAGAGTCCGCTGGAGCGTGCACACTGCATAATAGAGAACTGTGCTCACCCAGACTATCGTCCTTTGTTGCGCGAATATCTGAAGCTGGCAACAGGTGGTCATACCCACCACAACCTGCCTTGCGCTTTTGCTATGCACGACACGCTGCGCCGCAAGGGTGATATGCACCTTACGGACTTCTCAGAGTATGTTAAAGAATAAATAACCCCACCCCGCACCCTCCCAAAACGGGAGGGTGCCTCCCATTGGGGAGACTTAGAGGGGTCATAGGTATAGTATAAAGCTTCTTAAAGTATAAAGAATAAGGAATAAAGAATAAAGAATGGATAAAGTAAGTTACGCCCTTGGATTGGGCATTGGCAGTCAGCTTAAGGGTATGGGTGCCGAGAGTTTGAATATTGACGATTTCGCTCAGGCTATTAAAGACAGCATTGCAGGCAAGGAACAGATAAAGGCTGCTGAGGCTCAGCAGATAGTGCAGGAGTTCTTTGTAGAGCAGGAAAAGAAACAGCGTGCTGCTGCGGCTGAGAAGGGTAAGCAGATGAAGGCAGACGGTGAGAAGTATCTTGCTGAGAACGCAAAGAAGGAAGGCGTAGTAACTACAGCTTCTGGTTTGCAGTATATGGTGCTGAAAGAGGGCACAGGCAAGTCTCCAAAGGCTACAGACAGCGTAATGTGCCATTATGAGGGTTTCCTCACTGACGGTACTGTGTTTGATTCAAGCGTTCAGCGCGGCACACCAGCCACATTCCCTCTCGGTGGTGTGATAAAGGGGTGGACTGAAGGTCTGCAGCTGATGAAGGAAGGCGGAAAGACACGTTTCTTCATTCCTTACAATCTTGCATACGGCGAGGCTGGTGCATCAGGCTCTATTCCTCCTTACGCAACGCTTATCTTCGACGTAGAGCTCATCGAGGTCAAGTAAGAGGATATTACGATATATCGACATAACGAAATAACGAAAAAAATAGAAAGCAATGAAGAAATTTGCATTTGCAGCATGTGTTGCTATCGCAGCAGCTGTATTCACATCATGTGGTAACGGTACACCTAAGGCAGATCTTAAGAGCGATGTAGATACCTTGAGCTATGCTATAGGTATGACGCAGTCTGATGGTCTGAAGGAATATCTTTCTCAGCGTCTGGGCGTAGATACCGCTTACATTGACGACTTTATCAAGGGATTGAATGAGGGTGCCACAGCGGGCGACGACAAGAAGAAGGCTGCCTATTATGCAGGCATACAGATTGGTCAGCAGATAGGCGGACAGATGCTTCAGGGCATCAACTACGAGGTGTTTGGTAATGATTCCACTCAGTCTATCTCTTTGAAGAATCTCCTGGCAGGCTTCGTAGCAGGCGTAACAGAGAAAGACCAGAAGATGACTCTTGTGCAGGCTCGTGTCATGACCGACCAGAAGATTCAGGAAGTTAAGTCTAAGGCTATGGAGAAGCAGTTTGGCGCATGGAAGAAGCAGAACGAGAACTGGCTTGTCAAGAACAGCAAGGCTCAGGGAGTAGTAACACTTCCTTCAGGCTTGCAGTACAAGGTAATCACCGAGGGTAAGGGCGCTGTGCCTGCTGATACCTCTGTAGTAAAGGTAAACTATACAGGCAAGACAATAGACGGAACTGTGTTTGACACCAACATGAAGGACAAGAACAGCGAGCCTGTAGAGTTCCGTTGCAACCAGGTTATCAAGGGTTGGACAGAGGCTCTCACCAAGATGCCTGTAGGTTCAAAGTGGGAGTTGTACATTCCTGCCGACCTCGCTTACGGTCCTCGTCAGCAGGGTGAACAAATCAAGCCTTTCTCTACATTGATTTTCACAGTAGAACTTTTGGGTACTAAGTAAGATGAAGACGACAAAAACAACAATTGCTGCGCTTGCCATAATGGCAGGTGCAGTTTTTGCTACAACAGCTGTAGCAAAGAAGAAAGAAGCTAAGCAGGACGTGCAGCAGAAGCCTGCAGTGACGCTTACAACGGGTGTTGACTCTCTGAGTTATGCAGCAGGACAGGCTCTTACTAATGGTCTCGTTCCTTACATACAACAGCAGTTTAAGGTTGACACTGCCTACATGGAGGACTTCATTCAGGGTATGCACGATGCCATCAATAGCGGCAGCAATCCTCGCTATGTAGCACGCCAGGCAGGTGTGCAGATAGCGCAGATGGCAAAGGACAGAATGATAACAGGCTTGAACAACGATTTGAAGGACACGCCTGATTCCATCAAGGCAGACATCTTCTACAACGGTTTTATAGCAGCTATACGCAAGGATTCTACAATCATGACGCAAAAGGCTGCAGACCAGTATTTCCAGCAGCGTATGGAGGCTGACAGCAAGATAAAGGCAGAGAAACTGTCTGCTCCAGGCAAGGCGTGGCTCGCAGAGAACGCGAAGAAGCCAGGAGTGGTAACTACTCCTTCAGGCTTGCAGTATAAGGTAATAACCGCTGGCAAGGGTGCAAAACCAACAGCAGAGCAAGAGGTAACCGTAAAGTATGAAGGTCATCTGATAGATGGCACGGAGTTCGACTCAAGCTACAAGCGCAATCCTCAGACTACCAAGTTCCGTTGCAATCAGGTTATCAAGGGCTGGACAGAGGCTCTCACCATGATGCCTGTAGGCTCAAAGTGGGAGATATACATACCGCAGGAGCTGGGTTATGGCAGTCGTCCTTCGGGAAAGATTCCTCCTTATTCAACGCTGATATTCACAGTGGAACTCGTGGAGATTTCAAAGTAGAAGAAATATAAAAGGCTCACCAATCGGTGAGCCTTTTTCTTTGTTATTCTTTCTTTCCAAAGTTGGGGTCTATCTTCAGCAGTGATGCCGTTATAAACGTAACAGAACAGAATATCATCACGATGATGAAGAACGTGCGGTATCCCACCATCTCCTGCAATTCTCCAGCAAATAGCCCTGGTATCATCATGGAGAGGGCCATGAAAGCCGTACAGAGGGCATAGTGGCTTGTCTTGTATTCTCCGCGACTGTAATATATAAGGTAGAGCATATAGGCTGTGAAGCCGAAGCCGTAACCGAATTGTTCAAAGAAGATGCAGATGTTGATGGTAAGCAGGTCTGAGGGCATAACGTATGCAAGATATACGTAAACGATGTCAGGCAGGGTGATAGCGCAGACCATAGGCCACAACCATTTCTTCAGTCCGTCCTTGCCAGCAACCATTCCTCCCAGGATGCCGCCGAGAGTAAGCCCGATAACACCCACGGTGCCCTGTACGAAGCCGTATTCCTGTGGTGAGAGTCCGAGACCGCCATTATGGCTGGCATCGATAAGGAAGAGTGAAGAAACCTTGGCAAGCAAGCCTTCAGGCATACGATAGAGCAACATGAAGAGGATGCCTGCAAAGACCTGCTCCTTCTGGAAGAAGGTCTTCAAAGTACCGATGAAATCGCTTAAAATCGTGGAAACTGTAATACCCTTGCGTGGTGCGTCTTCTGCTGGACGTGGCAGTACGTAGGAGTGCCACAGCCAGAGTGCGAGGAACAAGCCCATAATGCCGTAGAAGAGCAGGCTCCAGGAGTAGGTTATATCGTTGCGGAAGATAACCTGCAGATTGCCAGCTATCATAACCAGCACTCCCTGACCAAATATCATGGCGAAGCGATAGAAAGTGGAGCGTATGCCCACGAACCACGTCTGGTCGTGTTGCGACAAACCGAGCATGTAGAATCCATCGGCTGATATGTCGTGCGTGGCGCTTGAGAAAGCCATAAGCCAGAAGAAACACAGCGTGCCTTGCAGCCAGAAGGAGGTAGGTATTGTGAATGCCACTCCGCCAAACGCTGCACCAATGAGCAACTGCATGGACGTTATCCACCAGCGTTTTGTCTTGATAAGGTCTATGAATGGACTCCACAGAGGTTTTATTACCCACGGAAGGTAGAGCCACGAGGTATAGAACGTTATTTCAGCATTGGAGAGCCCGAGCTGCTTGTAAAGTACAAGGGCGATAGTCATTACGGCAACGTAAGGTATGCCTTCTGCAAAATAAAGGGTAGGAACCCACGACCAGGGGTTTTTCATAATAAAAAAATGTGTAGAGAAAATTATTTAATAAAATCGTTTGCACTGCAAAGGTACAAATTTTATTTTACTGTGGCAAGTAATCGGAGGGCGCAACGCCATATTTTTGCTTGAAGCAGCGCGAGAAATACTTAGGATCAGTATAGCCGCATCTGAAAGCGATGTCTGATACGCTTATGCTGTTGCCAGCCTTGCGTTCGCTTACGAGCAGGTATGCAGCTCTCTGCATGCGTGCGTCGATGAGCAGCTGGGCAGCAGTGATACCTATGATGGAGTTGAGGCGACGGTTGAGGGTAGAACGGCTTGTAGCAGCTGCAGCAGCCATATCGTCGATGTTGGCGTCGCTGTTGCCTATGTTTTGCTCGATGTATTCGCGTACTTTGTCCATAAACCACTGCTCCTCGGTCTTTATCTTTTCGGGTGCAACGGGCACATTTCCGTTGTTGTCGCCATTGCTATTATTGTATAGGACAGTCTTGGAAGTCTGATTACCGTTTTTGGTGGTTTCTTCTATCAGCGACATATACTTTTCGAGTGCTTCACGTCGCTGTCTCTTCAGGTTGCGAATGAAGAACTGCAAATGTATGAGAGCTGCGATGAAACCGAGGGAAATTATCCAGAAGAGAATCTTTGCCCACAGGGTTTCATACCAGTGACCTTCCGAGATTATGGTGATAGTCACTATGTTGTTTACCCATCTTCCGTATCGGTCTGTTGACTGTATTTTCAGCGTGTGGGTGCCTGGCTCGAGGTCGAAGAAGGAAATTTCCCTGCTGAGGCTCGCCTTTGTCCAGTGGGAATCATCAAGACTCGTGCGATATTTTATGTGCTCATTGTCGCCAAGGTCGAGAGCAGCATATTTTATGGTAAGGGTACGGTCGTTGGCTTCAACGTAGATGGTGTCAGACAGAGGCATTATGTGGTCTGCCTCGTTTCCGTCGATGTTTATGCTCGTGATGACCAGCGGGGGTATGTATCCCCTGCGAAACATGCTCTGCGGCCTTACGATATATGCTCCCTCCTCTGTGCCGAAGACAAAGTTGCCGTTACTCAACCTTACAGGCTTGCCTTCGGCAAAATGGCAGGTGTCTGCCCAGAAGACGTGGTTGTAGTTGGTTGTCTCGTCCTTTTTGGGGTTGAACAGCATCATGTTGTTCAGGCAAACCACCATGAGGGTGCTGTCGTTGAGAAGCGTGAGAGAATGACAGAAATCGGAGTCGAGAGTGGAATTGTCATCGGTGAAATGGGTAAATTCCGGCTTTGCAGAGAAGAGGTCATCTTCGCTTATCATTTCGATGCCGGAACTCTCCGTAGCAAGGTATATCATTCCCCGAGAGTCTTGCTCAATATCCATTACGACGCTGTTGGAGAGGGATTTGGGGTTGTTGCCGTCTCTTACGATAGCCTTGAAGGTCGTCTTTGTGTAGTCCTTCTCGTTGATGTGACCTATGAGCAAACCGCTTGACGTGCCTGCAATGATGTTGCCCTTCGGGGTGATGAGCAGCGCTCTGGCGTGTACTCTGCCCGAAATGCCCTTGAGAACGGGTTGCTCAGCCTCGGGGTTAGGACAACACTTTACTCCGCCATTGAAACTTGCTACCCACAAGCGCCCATGTGAGTCGGATTTCATGTCATAGACAGCATCGTTGGAGATGTGTGTTACCTCAGAAAAAGTCACCTTGCCTTTCGATGAAATCGGCAAAACTCGCAACAGTTTGGCAGGCTTACCCCCGATGAAAACGTGTTCGTCATACTGAAAAAGGGAGTAAGGCTGCATGCCGACGGGAATTTTGTTTATCAGCACCCCGTCAGAGTTGTATATTCTGATGCTCTTGTCTTCCTTTGTTCCTATCCATAGCAGGTCGTTGCTGTCCACCATGAGTGAACGTGTGTGGATGTTCTTCGTGTCGGCAATAGGTATTGCGGGGTGGTGTACTATGCTGGTCTTGTAGATGCCGTTTCCGTAACCTATCCATACGTTGTCCTGCCTGTCTATGAGTTTGTGCCAGAGTTTTCCGAGCTTTTGGCGAATGTTGTCCTGTTTTGCCTTTGGCAAAGGGCGATACGTGTAGGTCTTGAGGTCAAATTCCACAACGTCTTTTTCCATGTAGCACCACAGGTTGCCCTCTGGCGAGAGCATCATGTTGCGTATGCGGTCGTTTTGCAGATAGTTTCCGTTGGCGGGCTTGTTTTTTATCCAGTAGAAGTTGTAGCCATCATAAACGTTCAGTCCGCTCCATGTAGCAAACCATAAAAGTCCCCTGTTATCCTGCACAGCAGCTCCCACTCTGTTGCTTGACAATCCAGAATGGTCATTGTAGAATGTCGTCTTTTGTGCAAAGGCGAAAGAGAAGGAAACGAGTAATATGATTGTAAAAAACAGCCGTTTCATCGATGGAAGGGTGAAAATCTATGCAAATGTAAGCATTTTTTACCACATAAAGAAATAAATGATTAAAATTTTAATGCAATCGCCCCAAATTTATCACGTGGTCTATCGGAAAAACGATTACCTTTGCAACTGTAATGTAGAATAAATGATTGTAATTATAGTTAGTGTCATCAGAAATTGATGGAAACCTCCGCCACAAGTGATTGTCGCGGAGTTTTTTTTGTCCCTTTCTTAATCTCTGGCATAAATAATAAATAATAGTGGCACTTTTTGACAATGCGAAAACCGAATTTGACTATGACTAATTTGACTAACATGACTATTTCCTGGAAACTGTTGATGCCCCATAGCTGAGCAACAGCCTACCCTTGCTAAGCAACAGCCTGTCCTTACTAAGCAATAGCATCTCCTTGCTAAGCAACAGTCCGCCCTTGCTAAGCAATAGCATCTCCTTGCTAAGCAAACGCAACCATCCGCCCCGTTTTGGACTATAGTTCCTTTTCTTGCAAAATGAATGAATATTCATTCGCTGTGTCCAAGTGCAGAAGCACTGCCTCTGCACGTAGTTCCGAGCTCTGCTCGCCTGAGCACCTACTGGAGCGCAAGAGCCAGTACTTCTGCATGTAGAACCACTGCCTCTGCATGTAGAACCAATGGTTCTGCAGCCAAAGCACCTGTTGGAAAGTGCAGAACCACTGCTTCCGCAAAAAAGAGCTAATTTTTTAATTCTCCCCCTTGGGGGGAGTTAGAGGGGGTTCCAAATAGCACTTTTTTCGTGCCTGAACCTCCCTAATTCCCCGTCTCCCCGCATAAACACTGGGCTGAGCATAGGGAGGTACGGCTCCGAAATCTCCCTCAGACCTCCCTTATACC
>DGTQ01000012.1 GCA_002394365.1 Prevotellaceae bacterium UBA4332 | reverse complement strand
CCTATTTCAGTACAAGACATACTGTAATCGACAATAGTAACTTGCATGGTCAGCATCAAGGCTTTTTGCTCTCAATTTTGGATAAATTTTTCACGCTCGAAAAAAATAAATAAATTTATTTTGTGTTTTGCACTCGTTTTCGTACCTTGGTCTCTTAGGAGACAAGGTTTTTGCACTCGGCAAAGCAAAAATAAATAAATTTATTTTGTGTTTTGCACTCGTTTTCGTACCTTTGTGGGCGAATGATACTGCTAACTATCATATTGCATCTGTTACTCGTACTGACTGTTTCCGTTTGGCAAGTCTTAATCTGAAGTCATATATTTTATAGGTAAGAAAAAAACAGAAAGAAGTGGTGAAGCACTGGAGAAAGAGGGAGGAAAACAGGGAAAATAGCGGGGAAGAACGCAGATGGAGAGTCATTTTACTGTAAAAAGCGAGAAATTATGAGCTGTGACGCGACCGTAATAAGCATTTTTTCGTGAACTAACTATGAACTATGAACTATTTTTTGTAACTTTGCATCTGAATACGCATATAAACACATTATATTAAGGTATAAAAGTGCATGATTAAGAAAGTATTGATAGCCAATCGTGGCGAGATAGCCCTGAGGGTTATGCGCAGTTGCTACGAGATGGGCATAAGGAGCGTGGCTGTTTACAGCACCGCCGACCGCACGTCGCGCCACGTGCTCTTTGCTAACGAAGCCGAGTGTATAGGCGGAGCGCAGAGCAGCGACAGTTACCTGAACATTGACCACATCATAGCTGCTGCCAAGAAGCACAAGGCTGACGCCATACACCCTGGTTACGGCTTCCTGAGCGAGAATGCTGAGTTTGCCCGCAGGTGTGAGGAGGAAGGCATCATCTTCATTGGTCCGCGTCCTGAGACGATGGAGGCTATGGGCGACAAGATTTCTGCCCGCAAGAAGATGATAGAGGCTGGGGTGCCCGTAGTGCCTGGCACGGAGGAGCCGCTGAAGAGTGCCGAGGAGGCTGTGAAGGTTGCCAAGGAGATAGGCTTCCCCGTTATGCTGAAGGCATCGATGGGCGGCGGCGGCAAGGGCATGCGCCTCATCAAGAGAGAGGAAGATGTCGTGGAGATGTATAATGCTGCCAGAAGCGAGGCTATGGCAGGCTTTGGCGACGACACGGTTTACATAGAGAAATTCGTGGAGGAGCCCCACCACATAGAGTTCCAGATACTGGGTGACAAGCATGGCAACGTGGTACACCTCTTCGACCGTGAGTGCTCTGTGCAGCGCAGAAACCAGAAGATTGTGGAGGAGAGTCCTTCACCTTTTATTGGCGACGAACTGCGCAAGGAGATGGGTGCAAAGGCTGTAGCTGCTGCGAAGGCTGTAGGCTACATAGGCGCTGGCACGATAGAATTCCTTGTGGACAAGCATCATAAGTTCTACTTCCTCGAGATGAACACCCGTTTGCAGGTGGAGCACCCAATAACGGAGGAAGTGGTAGGCGTGGACCTGGTGAAGGAGCAGTTGCACATAGCCGACGGCGAGCCTCTGCGCTTCAAGCAGGAGGACCTGTCGCAGCACGGCCATGCGATAGAGTGTCGTATATGTGCCGAGGATACGGAGCACAACTTCATGCCTTCGCCTGGCGTGATACAGCAGCTGACGGTGCCACAGGGAATAGGTACGCGAGTGGATTCTCACTGCTACGAGGGCTACGAAATACCTATGTACTACGACCCCATGATAGGCAAGCTGATAGTATGGGCCGTGACGCGCGAGTATGCCATAGAGCGCATGAGGCGAGTGCTGTATGAATATAAGATTACTGGCTTGACAACTAACATACGCTATCTGCGCCGTATCATAGACGTGCCCGACTTCAAGAAGGGCAACTACAACACCTACTTCATAGAGCGCAACCAGGAGAGACTGCAACCTCGTAAGGGCTTCAAGAACGACTCTGAGCCTATGGCGGTGATTGCTGCCTACATAGACTACCTGATGAACGTGGAGGAGAACAAGCCTAACGGAGTTGGCGAGGACAGCACTGCCATTACCCGCTGGCGTGCCTTCGGACTGCAGAAGGGCGTGCTGAGAGTGTGAGTTTCAATTCATAGTTCACAGTGCATAGTTAGCTTCGCTGACCCTCTTGATACCTCCCAACAGTCTGAGCACCCCCTTCGGTTCCCCCGTTTCGCGGGGGACAGAAACCCCGCAGGGGCAACATCGGCTCGACTGTTATAAGTCGGTCTCGGCGAGCGTTCACAGTTTTCAATATTCAATTTTCAATATTCAATATTCAAAATTTTATCGTGGAAATACAAGTTGGAGATAAAATGATGGAGGTTACCCTGCTGAACAAGGAGGGCAACCACGTGAAAGTGGAGCTGGACGGCAAGGTCTATGACGTTGACGTGTGTATGCTGGAGAACAACGTGTGCTCCATCATTCACAAAGGCAATTCATATAATGCCGAACTGACCAAGGACGAAGAAGGTAAGCACTACCACGTAAACCTGAACTACTCTGTATATGACATAGACATGCTAGACTCGCAGGCCAAATACATGCGCATGCGCAGAAACAAGGCTGCGGGAAACGCTGGAGCACAGGCTGACACCATCACGGCACCTATGCCATGCAAGATAGTAAAGATATTCGTGAAGCCTGGCGATGAACTGAAGGCTGGCGACTCTGTACTGACGATGGAGGCAATGAAGATGCAGTCAAACTACAAGGTGGCTGACGATTGCACCGTGAAGAAAGTGCTTGTAAACGAGGGCGATAGCGTGATGGCTAATGCCGCTTTGGTTAAACTGGATATATAATTTAGGAGTTAAAAGGAGTTATAGGAGTTAAGAGACCCTTAATTCCCCATAAATAAAAAGAAAAGAAATATGACTCGCGTAGAAAAACCTATAGAGAAACTTACAGCAAGAGAGAGAATAAACACGCTGCTCGACAAGGACACCTTCGTTGAGCTCGACAAGCACGTCATGCACCGCTGTACCGACTTCGGCATGGAGAAAAAGCGCATCGAGGGCGACGGCGTGATAAGCGGCTACGGCAAGATAGACGGCAGACTGGTTTTCGTCTATGCCTTCGATTTCGCTGTGCTGGGCGGCTCGCTTAGTGCGGCTAACGCTCAGAAGATAGCCAAGGTGCAGGACCTCGCCCTGAAGAACGGTGCCCCAATCATAGGACTTAACGACTCGGGTGGCGCCCGCATACAGGAGGGTGTAGAATCGCTCACGGGCTTTGCCCACATCTTTAAGCGCAACGTGATGGCGAGTGGCGTGATACCACAGATTTCTGCCATCATGGGTCCATGCGCTGGCGGTTCGTGCTACTCCCCTGCCCTCACCGATTTTATCCTTATGGTGAAGGAGCAGAGCCAGATGTTCGTAACAGGACCTAACGTGGTGAAGGCTGTAACCAATGAGGACGTGGACAAGGAAACCCTCGGCGGAGCCATGACGCACAGCAGCATGAGTGGTGTGAGCCACTTCATCTGCAACGATGACGAGGAAACGCTCATGACCATACGCGAACTCATCGGCTTCATTCCTTCCAACAACATGGAGGATGCGCCCGTTCACGCCGTAACCGACGAGGTAACACGCGTGTGCCACGAACTGGACGAGGTAGTGCCACAAGACCCTAACGTGCCTTACGACATACGCAACATAATAGAGCCAATATGCGACCAGCAGTATTTCTTCGAGATACAGCCTGAGTTTGCCAAGAACATCGTCATTGGCTTCGGCAGAATGGCAGGCAGGACAGTAGGCTTCGTGGCAAACCAGCCAAACTTCCTTGCTGGTGCGCTGGATATAGACGCCAGCGACAAGGCTGCTCGCTTCATACGCTTCTGCGACTGCTTCAACATCCCTCTCGTGGCTGTTGAGGACGTGCCTGGCTTCCTCCCTGGTGTTGACCAGGAGCACCACGGCATTATCCGCCACGGAGCAAAGATTGTCTATGCCTTTGCAGAGGCTACTGTGCCAAAGGTAACGCTCATCACTCGTAAGGCTTACGGTGGTGCTTACATCGTAATGAATTCAAAGAGCATCGGAGCCGACGTAAACCTCGCCTACCCTACTGCAGAGATTGCCGTTATGGGTGCTGAGGGTGCCTGCAACATTCTCTACCGCAAGGCTTCCCCAGAGGAGCGCGAGGAGAAGATTGCCGAGTATCGCGAGAAGTTTGCCAACCCTATGCCAGCAGCACGTCTGGGCTACATCGACGAAATCATACAGCCATGCGATACCCGCATACGCATCATTCAGGCACTCGAGATGAGCCGCAACAAGAATGAGAGTAATCCGCCAAAGAAGCATGGCAACATGCCGTTGTAAAATAATAAGGGCATCGCAATCGCGATGCCCTTATTATTTTTACTGATGCTGTTCGCGCAGCAGGTCATTCACCGTCTTGACGGGGTTGAACGTGCCAAGTGGCACTTCCACGAAGATGGTGTTCCAGTCAGACATAGCACCATTCCACAAACCAGGCAACTCGAGTGCCAGCAACTCTCTGCCGTTCTTTGACTTGCTTGAGATGAAGCCCGTAGTGCGGTCCACGTAGTCAGGCAGGTTGAAAGCATTGCCCTTGTAGTCCTTCACAGCACAAACGAGGTCAACAGGGTTGAAGTGGGTGCCCTCCTTGAAGTACTTCATGTACTGCTCGTTCTTCTTGTCTATCTGGCTTGACTCCAGTATCTGGAGAGAGTAAGTGCCGTCCTGGTTGTAAGCGAGGAACGGACCGCCACCAGGCTCGCCCACGTTCTTCACCATACCAGCCACGCGCATTGGACGGTTCAGCTTCTTCTTCAGGTAGATAGCGAGGTCGGTATCCTCCAGCTCTTTCAGGTCTGGCTTAACGCAGCACAGCTCGTGCTTCACGAAACGTGCTATCTCGATAAGTTTGTCGTGGTCATACTTGCCAGAGTCGAGCACCTTGAGGTATTCGAAAGTCTTCTTCTGCAAGGTTACCAGTATGCCTGCAATAACCTGCTTCCATTCTACAGTCTCAGGCTTCAAGCGGTCAGGCACCACGTTATCGATGTTCTTAACGAAGATAACGTCGGCGTTAATCTCGTTGAGGTTCTCTATCAGCGCACCGTGACCACCAGGACGGAACAGGAGCGAGCCATCCTCGTTGCGGAATGGAGTGCCGTCTGGGTTAGCAGCTACTGTATCGGTAGAAGGCTTCTGCTCAGAGAAACTGATGTCATACTTCACACCATATTTCTTGGCATAGCCGTCAGCCTTGGCAGCTACCTTAGCCTTGAAGAAATCGAGATGCTCGTGAGAAACGGTGAAGTGTACGTTAGCTTCGCCATTTGATGCAGCATAAAGAGCGCCCTCTACGAGGTGCTCCTCCATAGGAGTGCGAGCACCCTCTGGATAGCTGTGGAACAGGAGCATACCCTTTGGCAACTGGCCGTAGTTAAGACCATCCTTAGAGAGCATGCCCTTGGCAACCGACTTGTAGTCGCCCTCTGCCATGAGTTCCTTAACGCCCTTGCCCTTCTGAGCCTTGAGCAGAGCATCGAGCTCGTCATAGAAAGCAAACTTCTCGATGTTGTCAAAATACTTCTTCTCAAAGTCTGTTGTAGGCACGTCGTAATCCGCATCCACAAAGGCAAACATGTCCTTGAACATACGGCTTGCCGCACCCGATGCAGGCACGAATTTCACAATCTTCTTGCCTTCAGCCTTGTAGTCGTTCCACGTCTTGACATACTGCTTCACCTCCTCTGCCGTAGGAGCCACTATGCCAGCACCAATAGTAGCAGAACCCTCAAGTTTGAGGAAGGGGAAACCCGTCTTAAATTCACTTAACTGTTGTTCTAACTTCTCCTGACTGATACCTTTAGCCTGGAGCTGTTCTAAATCTTTTTCGCTCATAGGATTTAAGTTTTAACTCTTATAATTGTATTATTATATTAGGTATTTTCTGCAAATTTAAGCAAAAATTCCCGATTTGCAAAACAATTCACCGTTTTTTTCTTCAGGCACCCTCTCAAGCCACAAAACAGGAGTAGGAAAAAATGTCATTCTCATTTATGCAAAGGCAGTTATTTTTCTTGAAGATTCAAAATCTTTTCATTACCTTTGCAGAGCATTAAACAAAAATCATGGACCACCTACCAAAAGACCCAGCCATATTGGTTTCAAGCGTCAACATGCTTCTGAGGGATGAAGAGTTTGACACGCTGGAATCCTTGTGCTATAACTTCGGAACAGAGCCAAAGGATATAAAAAACTATCTACACGGACATGGATTCGTTTACAGCGATAAACAAAAGCAGTTCCGTCCGATAGGCTACGACAAAAAAGAATGATAACAAAAGACAGTATAGAGACCGCCTATAGCTTCTTGCACCAGAAGCGCAATGTTTATATACATTCCCAACTTGACTGGCAGAAGGACGATATAGAATATGCTATCGCGTCCTACGTTGACGGCATGAATCAAGAATTGTATGATGGGCTGTCTGATGGCAGAAAAGACTTCCTAAGAGACCATAAACGCTTTTCGGAAGATATAACAACGGCTGTTGAACTATTGGAAAAGATGCTATAAACGATGATAGAAAAAATTGAAGAGCCACTCGTCCCAACGGGACGCTTGTTTGAACAAGAACTACACAAGGACTTGCACCAGTTTCTTCTGTCAATGAAAGAAATTGATGCTCGTCTGCCCGAGTGTCCTGATATAGAAGAACTGTGGGAGCAAATAGCTCAAGCATACTTGCCTGATGGCATCAGGGAGTTTAACGCCTATCCTATGGCATCACTCGGCTGGATGATGTATATTGGTATGGCTGTTGCCAAATACTTGGACACAGAATGGGAGATACATTCCAAGTTGCCTGACATCTATGCCTACATAAGAGACAAGCGAGGCTACGACTGTATGGACGAATACATACGTGAGGAGATTCTGTTGCTTAAAGATGATGAATATACAGCAACGGACAAACTTGTTGGCGAATGTGCCTCACGAGTGCACCATGCCCTAATGCACCAGCAAATAGAGCCAGGCACAAAAGAAGCCTTCTATGCCTACGTTTCCTGTCTGCATCAACTATACCTGTTTGGAGCCGCCATGCAGTTGAACAGGATGGGCTACCACATGACTAAGATGCAGTAGAGAGTTGTCCATATAAAAGAAACTGCCAAAGACCTATTGGGATTGGAAATCAAATGGAGCAAAGGTGATTTTACACCAGAACACATCACCCTTGTTGGGGGAGTTACTTATTAGAGGTTATTTGTCGAATTGTTTTTCTGGCTTCACGCCAACGATAGAAGAAATCGTCCATTAAAGCGTAGAAATGCTCGTTGTGGCTTGGTTCTATCAGGTGGCAAAGTTCATGAACTACCACATACTCAATGCACCACTCGGGCAGCAACAAGAGGTAGAGAGAAAAACAGATACTACGCTTCTTTACATAGCATACTCCCCAACGGGAAGTCATCTTCTTATAGCCTACACTCGTAGGGCGTTTTCCTATCAATTGAGAGTGTTTCTCTACAAGAGGCTCCACAACGCTCTTCAGACGAAGAACGGCTTTATTAACCTCTTCCTTTGTGTTCAATGGCAGCTGATTGAAGAAATTTTCTCTTTGGGTTAACCGCTCACTGGTTTTCTGACGTGCCTTGTCTATCCAGTCGCTATGCTCTGCTATAAACCTCTCTATTTCAATCTTTGATATACCTATAGGTGCAGAAATATGCACATCGCAGTTTTTGACGATGCGCATAGACAGCCTCTTCGTTTTTCTATAAGTTATCTGTATTGTCATTTTATTTAAGCTTTATAATGTCACTCCACCTTGTCGTGGGGCTATTACCTCTGAAGTCGCGCTTGATGGCATTTGCAAAAACTTCAGCCTTGCCATTGCCATTCTTCTTTTATATGTTAGAGTCGTTCTACTACACTGAGCACAAAGGTACAATTTTTCTTTGTAAAGTAGCGTGGTGCAAACGAGAAAAAGAAAATCGCAACTACCTATATTTTAAGTAGTTGCGAAACCGCTTTGTGACTCCTGCAGGATTCAAACCTGCAACCTTTTGATCCGTAGTCAAATGCTCTATTCAGTTGAGCTAAGGAGCCATCCTTTTCACTTGATTTCTCAAATGCGAGTGCAAAGGTACTAAGAAAAATTAAGAATGAAGAATGAAGAGAGAAGAATATTCCTTTCTTTTGCTTTTTTTAACAAACAGAGGCACATTCCGTCTGGTTTGTCATAGAAAACAGACGAGAAAAAGGCGCAGTCTGCGACTGCTCACGCCAAGCCCTGCGGGATACGCAAATAATGTTTGTATCATCAAATTTGATTTCTCCCCTCTTGGGGGAGTTGGAGGGGGTCTTTGCGTAAGCTTCGAAGAAGCGTCTTGGCTCTTTGCGTAGAGATGATGAGCAGACGATAGTCGGCGAGGTTTTGAGATATTCACTTGGGGCAAGCTTGCTTGCGCAAAAGAGAATAATCGAAAAAGCCTCAAGGGTGCAACCCTCATCATCTCGGCTTGGCGAGAAATAAACAAAGAAATCCGTGTTTATCCGAGATATCCGTGGTAAAAATCAACACAGGGTTTTACTGGTGACCCCCAAAAAATGTTTTTTTTCTACGGTGTGCTTTCTTTACAAGAAAAAAAGTAAGACACAGGAATTTACTGGTAAAAAAGAAAGGAGGATGCTTTAGCAGCAATCCTCCTTATCGTGTTTGGAATAAATATTTAATTAAAATTTAAGCCTCCGCTGTTGGGATTACAGAAACGACGCTCTTGTCGTACTTACCCTTGTGGAAGTTTACGGTGCCATCAACGAGAGCGTAGAGAGTATCATCCTTGCCCTGAGCCACACCAGCACCTGGGAAGTGCTTGTTGCCACGCTGGCGAACGATGATGTTACCTGCTACAACCTGCTGTCCACCGAAGATTTTTACGCCAAGTCGCTGTGAAGCTGACTCACGTCCGTTCTTAGAACTACCTACACCTTTCTTATGTGCCATTCTTTAGTCCTCCTCTTGGTTTTAAGCCACTACTGACTTGATTACTAATTCAGTGAACTGAGCACGGAAACCGTTCTTCTTGCGCTCGTCTTTACGACGCTTCATCTTGAAAACGATGACCTTGTCGCCCTTTACGAGTGGGTTCACTACTTCACAAACTACCTTTGCACCGCTTACAGTTGGTGCGCCTACTGTTACTGCTCCAGCATTGTCAACGAGCAGCACTTTGTCAAACTCAACAGCCTGGCCTTCCTCAACACCATTCATGTGGTGTACGAAGAGCTTCTTGCCCTCCTCAGCCTTAAACTGCTGACCCTGAATTTCTACAATTGCGTACATGCTTTTTTTATTGTAAAATTGGGTTATCTCCGCTGGGCGTCTGACCTACGAAACATAGCATCACTGCTTACCTGTCAGCACTTATTCGAGCCCACGACGGACTAAATCGGGTGCAAAGGTACTAAAAATAGTTGAGAGTTGAGAGTTAAGAGTTGAGAGTTAACGTTTACCGAGCGAAGTTTTATGTTTTTTTAACGCTCCCTCAGTACATACCACAGGAATTCCACATTACCTATAATATATCGTTTCCACATTCTGCGAGGCTCTCTTATCAGTCGGTAGAGCCATTCCAGCCCATGCTCCTGCCACCATAGTGGAGCCCTCTTTGTAGTGCCAGCATAAAAATCAAACACGGCACCCACAGTGCCCACGTGGCAGTTTATGTTCATCTCCCCCCAGTGCTGGTAAGTCCACTTCTCCTGCTTAGGAGCAGTCATGCCAACCCACATCAAGTCTGGGTTTACCTCGTTTATGAAGTCCACCATCGCCCTACTCTCTTCCTCCGAAAACTCCTTTCTGTAAGGAGGACTATACGTCACCACCTCCAAGTGCGGGAATTCCTTCTCCGTCCTGTCCTTAATCAGGCTCAGCACCCTCTCGCTCGAACCGAAGAAGAGCACCCTTTTCCTCTCGTGGTGCAATGCCGTCTCTAATGGCTTCAGCGTATTCAGCCTCCTCATCTCGTACATAAAGAGGTCCCATCCTGCAACTCTCTCCCTCGGCGCATCAGGATTCCTCAGCCACTGGCACGCCTTCACTACGCTCATGCCATCAGGAATCAACACATCGCCCCCCCCCAGCGCCTCGGCAAACGCCCTGTCTTTCCTCGCATTGTTATACGAGAAAGCATTGATAGTATTTATCAGCAGTTTGCCCTTGGGCAGAGCGTCCAACTCCGCCTTGCCTTTCAGCAGTCGCAGGCTCTTCAAGCGTATTATGTCATTATTGTCCTTAGGCATATATTAGGTGCAAAGATACATCTTTTTACCCAAATACTCACCACTCTTCACACTTTTTCTTTCATTTTTTTGCTGATTACAAAAATCTTCGTACCTTTGCTGCGTAAATTTAACGCAACAAGTATATGGAGACCTTCAATTATCACTACAAGTACCCCCACCCGAGTGTCACCACCGACTGTGTGATATTCGGATTTGACGGCACCCGCCTCAATGTCCTGCTCATAGAGCGTGGCATAGAGCCTTACAAAGGCAGATGGGCATTCCCTGGCGGTTTTCTCAATATAGACGAGGCAGCTGAAGACGGAGCCCGTCGCGAACTCTTTGAGGAAACAGGACTCAAAACAGCCTATGTCAGGCAGTTACACACCTTTTCCAATCCCGACCGCGACCCTCGCGAGCGAGTCATCAGCATAGCCTACTATGCCCTCGTGCGCCTCAGCGATGTCAAGGCTGGCGACGATGCAGCCAAGGCACAGTGGTTTCCTATCGACAAAGTGCCTTCCCTCGCCTTCGACCACGACCTGATGCTCCGCATGGCAACTACCGAGCTCCGCCGTCAGATACACTTTGAGCCCGTAGGCTTCGAGCTCCTGCCCTCTAAGTTCACCATGACCCAGTTGCAACATCTCTATGAGGCGATACTTGGCGTTAAGTTTGACCGTCGCAATTTCTACAACAAGATTCTCAAACTCGGCATCCTCACCCAGACAGCCGAAACCATCCCCTTGCCCAACAAGAAAGAAGCCTTCCTCTACAGCTTTAATGCTGACAGCTACAACGAGATGAAGGAAAAGGGCTTTCGCCTTGAATTCTAAACCTTAAACTTTTGAACCTTTAAAACCATTGAACCAAAATGAAAAACCTATTACTGAGCGAGGCTATCAACGACCAGTTCGACACCTTCGTGGCAGAGAGACAGAAAAAAAAATACTCCCCACTTTTTTGTTGTTTCCAAAATAATGCTTAATTTTGCGTTGAGTAGCAAGGCAACATGGAAGATAACAAGATAATAATATATCAGACAGAAGACGGACAGACACAGATTGATGTTCGTCTTGAGAATGAGACGGTGTGGCTTACACAGGCTCAAATGGCTGAACTTTTTCAGAAAGATCAGTCAGTAGTTGCTCGTCACATCAATAACGCTTTCAAAGAAGGAGAGCTGAAAGAAGAAAGTAATATGCATTTTTTGCATAATACTCGATATAAGTATCGTCCCACCAAAATATACAGTCTCGACGTTATTATCTCCGTAGGTTATCGTGTAAAGAGCCAGCGAGGCACCGCCTTCCGTATATGGGCAAGACAAATTATAAAGCAATATCTCGTTAAGGGCTATGCCGTTAACGAGCGCATCCGCAAGGAGCAGATAGGCGAACTACGTCAGTTAGTGGGAATGTTGGGGCGTACCATTCAAAGCCAGCCACTCTTGTCCAATGACGAGACCAATGCCCTGTTTGAGGTGGTCAGAGACTACACTTATGCCCTTGACACCCTCGACAACTATGACTATGAGCGTCTGACCATAGACAAAACCACCAAAAAGGAACCATTCCATGCCACCTACGAAAATGCTATGGAGGCTATCAATGGTCTTCGTTCGAAGTTTGAAGGCTCCTCACTCTTTGGCAATGAGAAAGATGCCTCTTTCAAGAGCAGCATAGGTCAGATATATCAAACCTTTGGTGGAGAGGAACTTTATCCCAGTGTAGAGGAGAAAGCAGCTATGTTGCTATACCTTGTCACAAAGAATCATTCTTTCTCCGACGGCAACAAACGCATAGCGGCAACCCTTTTCCTTTGGTTCCTCAACAACAATGGCATTCTTTATCGCAAGGATGGCACTAAAAGACTGGCAGACAACACTCTCGTAGCCTTAACCCTGATGATAGCCGAGAGCAAGACCGAAGAAAAAGACGTTATGGTTAAGGTCGTGGTAAATCTTATCAATCAGAGCAATACATAACATCATCAACAATCCCCCTTGCACAAACTTAAAGTGCAAGGGGATTTTCTTTCCACTTAGAAAAAATTGCAATAGTTTTTCCCTTACTTTTTTGTCGTTTCCAAAGTTTTTCTTGACTCTGCCTCACTAAAGTGAGTCAAGTTAGAATGCACTCGGCAAATTTAGAGTCCCTTGATAAGGGACGGCTAACTCCGCTCTGCGCCTGAGCACCAACTGGAGCGCAAGAATGCAGGGTTAATAAATTTTTCCGTAAAAATTTTGTTTTGCGCTCGTTTTTTACTAACTTTGCAACGGAACATATAAAAAAGAGAAGTAATGACTACTGCACAAAGAATAAAGACTACCCCAATGGGACCCTACGTAGGATTGATGCAGGGAATGACACGAGAAGATAAGCAAATCGTGGTGACATTCCTAACCGAATCTATGTCAGAAACGCAGTCACCACGTGAGGGGTGGGCTGCTGCTGCTAAGCAAGCTCACAAGGATGGTCAAGATAAACTGATGGCAGATGACATTTTAGAAGATGAAACCTTGGAGGATTGGGAATGGTAAAGCAGTATGAAGTCTATTGGATAGACTTAAATCCCACTATTGGAGCAGAAATGCAGAAGATACGCCCAGGCGTTGTCGTCAGCCCTGATGAATTAAATGCACATTTAGACACAGTCATCATTATACCGATTACATCTTCTATACATGGTTATCCATATCGAGTTAGATGTACCTTAATGGGGCGTGATGGAGAAATAGCAACTGACCAGATTCGTACAATTGATAAACGCCGCTTAAAAAAGAAAATCGCCAAAATTGACGAAAGAGAAAAAAACAAGTTGCAGCAGGTTCTTCAGCTAATGCTTTGTGAATAATCAGAGTAACTATATAAATCCCCTTGCACAAACCTAAAGTGCAAGGGGATTTTCTTTCCACTTAGAAAAAATTGCAATAGTTTTTCCCTTACTTTTTTGTTGTTTCCAAAATAATTCTTAACTTTGCAAGCAAGAAGGATATTTTGAAAAATTATGAATACTATATCACTTAATAATCTGTGGAGCTATCTACAAGGACTTTCTCTCACGGCAAGCAATCAACGCTGGCTGGCAGAGAAGTTAATTGAAAAGTCTTCAACAAAAATCATGACAAGTGCGGAAGACACCAAACTGAACAAACTAAACGCTTTGTTTGGCGTATGGAGTGGTTCGGATGGCGAACACATCGAGGAAGTTGTACAAAATGCACGAAAAACAGACTATGAGCGTAAACTCATTTCTATGGACTAATAACATTTCATGAAAAAGTATCTGCTTGACACCAATATTTGTATTTTCTGCATGCGTGGTATGTTTGAGATGAATCGCAAGATTGCCACAGCAGGTATCAATAATTGTTACCTATCAGAAATAACTGTAGCTGAATTGTACTATGGTGCCGAAAACAGTAAAAATCCAAAGAAAACCATGCGACAAGCCGAGGAGTTCATCGGTCTGTTTAACGTAATTCCACTCAGTGATTCGCTCCATACATTCGGAAAAGAAAAAGCATATCTTACCTCTATCGGCAGAAAAATCGAAAATTTTGACATGTCAATCGGTGCCACAGCTTTGCAACACAAAATGGTAATGGTCACAGACAATATAAACCATCTCGGACGGATTCGTGGTATCGAAATAGAAAATTGGAAAACAAGCGAACCTAAAATTTAGACACCCTCCCCTTGCACTTCATGTTTGTGCAAGGGGATTTTCTTTCCACTTAGAAAAAATTGCAATAGTTTTTCCCTTACTTTTTTGTCGTTTCAGAAAAGAATTCTTTGTAGCAAAAAACTGCTTTGACGTTTATAACAATTCGTCAATGTGGCTATAGGGAACATTTTGGTAACAATTAGCCTGCTGACCTTTGGTATAACTACTGAACGTCAGTGGTTTACTTGTTTCTTTGTCAATCTTGATAAGATGATTTAGGTCTTATTTTTCATCAATTATAGGGAGCTATCCCTTTGGCATACTAATTTTTGTCATTTGAAAACTGGACGAATAGAGTAACCATAATACCTAAGCCCATGGTCAAAAACATTTATTACATTAGAATCAAATGCGATAGACCAAGCTCTGTTTGAAGCAACCATATTGGGAGATGCAGTCCAATATCCCCCATTGTTACCCATCATTAGTTTGTTACTACTCTGCGCATATCCTGCTGCAGGAAGAAAAATTTTAGCTCCATTTATTTTGCTAATTCCTAATCTTCCATTGATTTCAGTATTTGCATAATTGACTACCCACTCCCAATTGCAGTTGTCTATTAACTCTTGAGCTTGTTCGCCAGAAGGAATTCTCCATCCCTCACCTAAAATATAGGCAGCAGCATCATAATTATCTGCTAACACGTTTCTTCTATTAACGTAGTCTTCCATTTTTAAGGAATAGATGTCCAAGTCGTAAGTCTCACAAGTTCTTCCGACATAATTGTTTTTTGCAGAGGTATCACCCCAAGCAAAATAATCTCCAAATTCTGTGGGCTTGTCAGCTCCAATGTTACAAGCCGCCCATTTAGTTCCAGAAGGAAGTCCGAGGTCTATTATATCCATAGTCGTACATTTAAAATGTTGTTTGTCGTTCCATTTATTCAAAAGATTCTTGTAAAAATCTTTCACAAAGTTTAATCAATCTCTTATCCATACATTTTGGACAGAAAGTTGAGTGATTCATTCTGTAGGTAGAATCCGTATATGCTCTATCCATCGAGACACCGTTTTCTATTGCTTTACAGTTTGGAGTTGAGTGATACACCATCCGCGAACGATTGATAGGAATTCCACTGACATTGCCTCTATACTCAGTAAACTCCTCTGCGTAGAAACTTGAACCATCACCCTTTGGGTTTTCGTATTTCTTTGTTGTTTCATCAACACCAGAAGAATATCCAGAGCTATAGCCCCAAGAATAACCACCATATATCGCAAGGGATATAATCACGATAGCTGACAATGTCAATAGAATGTCTTTCTTGTTAATTTCTATAGTCATATCAAAGATTTATTTTGAAGTTTTACTTTTCCATTTGTTAATCTTGATAAGATGAATAGTACCTACTTCCTTTTGGGTGGAATCGTAGGCTCAGGTTGTATTTTTACCTTAGGCAATTCTCTTTGATTCTTATTATCGGCCATAACTATTTTTGGGGTTGGGGTTCTGGAACTACTTTTTGTATCGGAGAATATACTCTGATCAGTCATCGTTATCTTCTTCTTGACATCCTGTTCTTTGTTGTCATTGTCATTAATGTCAGATATTGCAACAGCTAACTTCGTGATGCAAAGTTACAAATTTTTTAAGAAAGCATGCACCAAACTCTTATTAAAAAAGCCAAATGACTTCAAAAAAGACTGAGTTCCACTTGCGCCACGACCTAATAGTATATAAATGTTTCTGCAAGCCTTGTCAAAAATTGTGGGAACGAAAATAATATTGTAACTTTGCGACAGAAAAAATAGAGGAAGATGAAAGATAATGGTATTATAGATTTTGAAGTTGTTGAGGATTTGTCGCAGAGCATCATTAAGGTTGTTGGTGTTGGTGGAGGTGGTTGTAATGCTGTACGCAACATGTATGATGAACATGTGACAGGAGTTTCATTAGTTGCATGCAATACTGATAGCAAATCATTAGCTCCTTCTCCTGTTCCTGTAAAACTGATGCTTGGCGAAGGGCTTGGAGCTGGAGGAAGGCCTGAAAAGGGACGTTCAGAAGCGGAGTCTAATATTGATGATATTCGCAAACTTTTTGATGATGGTACAAAAATGGTTTTTGTAACAGCAAGCATGGGAGGTGGAACTGGTACGGGTTCTAGTCCTGTGGTAGCTCGTGTGGCAAAGGAATTGGGATTACTCACCATTGGTGTTGTTACCATACCTTTCTATTTTGAGAAAAAAGCAAAAATCATAAAGGCTCTGCGTGGCATTGACGAACTGCGCAAGAATGTCGATGCTCTTCTTATAATAAATAATGAGCGTCTGTGTGACGTTTACACTGACACTCCAATTTCTGTCAAAGATGCTTTTGCCCGTGCCGACAACATACTGAAAGATGCGGTAATAGGTATCTCTGAACTGATAACAATCTATAGTGATGGTGGTATAATGCTCGATTTTCGTGATGTGGAGACAACTATGCGTGATGGCGGCGGCGCTATCATGGCTACTGGCAGAGCAAGCGGAGACAAGCGTGTAGAACATGCCATAAAGGGAGCTTTGGAATCTCCTCTGGTATATGGCAGTGATATTCATCATGCCAAACGCATACTTTTTAATATCTATTCGAGCGATGAAATGCCTGTAATGGTACCTGAGATGCAAGAAATAGACGATTTCTTTGACAGTCTTAATCCAGAAATAGAGGTAATATGGGGTATTTCTACGGACAACTCTCTTGGAGAGGATGTTAAAGTTATAATTCTTGCTACTGGTATGGAAGAAAATTACGAGGTGGATGAAGAACTGAAAAATGATGATTATTATGAGAGTCTCATAGCAAAACTCTATAAACCTATAGCAAAACCCATCAAAGAGCCTCTGCCCAATCCACCTCTTGAGGTTGTTCATGTTGAGGAACCTGAGCCTATAGAGGAACCCATGCCTCATTCACAAAATAAGGAAAGTGGAGGTTTTTTACATGATTTTTTGGATGGAACAAAGAAATGGTTGCTTAGCGTTGTAGAATAGGGATTCACACATGGACAATTCACCAGAAAACGTAGCAAAGGAGATTTCTTCTTTAGTAAGACAACTCTCTGCAGCAGGTCGTAATGACCTGTTGTTGCAGGCTATTGGTGTGTCCGTACTGGAAGACTTACATCTGGAGGCTGCTAAAGCTAGGTTAAGCAGATTGCTGATAACAAAGGACTATCGTTTCTTTTTGCTTGATTACAATAATAAGGAGGTGGAACTAACTCCTGTTCACAAAGCTGTTTATCTTCTTTTTCTCAACCATCCAGAAGGCATCGAGTTCAAACGACTCTCTAACTATCGTGAAGAACTGCTAAACTACTATATGCGAACCACCCGCATGATGGACAAACAAACGATTGAAGACAGTGTGGACATGCTCATAAATCCATTGAATAATTCTATTAATGAAAAATGCTCAAGAATAAAGAGCGTTTTTCTTAATATGATGGATAGATATACAGCAGACTTTTACATAGTAAGTGGACATACTAAAAAGCACATAGAGGGAACATCTAAAACATGGTTTGAGCGGCTGAAGATTGTAAAACTACCTCGTCACTTAGTAATAAAAGAGTATTTGTGATTATACAGTTTTCTTTTTTTATAAATTTGCAGAGTGTAGTTTCCTGATTTAGGTTGACTACCTATTTATCTTACCCCAAGATAAATTGACTCAATTAAATGTAAATAAGTTTTTTACTAACTTTTTCTACCTCCTAACCTCCCTAATTTGCGCTGAGCCCAGTGTTTATGCGCCTTCACGTTAGGGAGGTTGAATCCCTAAAGGTCCCTTACATATCCCTTACACCTCCCTTCTTCTGTCAATTAGCAATTAGGAATTAGTAATTAGAAAAAGGGAGGTGAAGTGCACCCCAAAA
>DGTQ01000015.1 GCA_002394365.1 Prevotellaceae bacterium UBA4332 | reverse complement strand
AGTCAACCTTTTTTAGGAAAAGACATTTTCAATATTAACCTGATTACAGATTACAGTATTACAGTTTCTTAGGAGGTAGGTAAAATCTGCCAACAAGAAAGTTACATTATATATATATAATATATATATTATATATATAATGTAAAATATATTAACTATTCTTTCCCCTCCTCTTAGCATTAGTGTGTGATGTGCTCATGAGAAAACTGTAATCTGTAATACTGTAATTGATTTAAGTTTCGGAAGTAAAAAAGGGGGAGTAAAAAAAAGGAGTAAAAGAGGAAGTAAACTCGCTACGCTCGTGGAAGTGTTAAAAACCTCGGCTGTGGGGTTTAATGAAGGATGATGAACTAAGAATGAAGAATATGGATTTTGGCGAAGAAGATAGGGATTTTTCAGGCTTTTCGGTGCTGATTTTCCGTCAAAGCCTGTTGTGCGCAAACGATTGATTAGCAACAATTTGCATGACAGTATATGGATGCCTTTGCAGAACCATTGGTTCTGCGTGTAGAAGCAGCGGTTCTGCGTGCTCTATCTCTCCCCAAGCACTCCCCATGTACTCCCTCTCAATAGTTAAATACCCCTTATAAAGACAAATCAGGCAATGGCTATAAAGTTTATGAAAAAGATTTGCAGAATTGAATAAATAATTGTACTTTTGCACCTAGTAGAACTTTCTACACTACCATTTTATATAATGTTATGTTCTTGTAATTATATGATGTATAAGGATATAAGCAATATATGTTGTGGTTTGATGTAGAAACAAGATATAAGACAACTAGCTCCTCCAACAATACCACCATCTGCGAGTTGTGGTTTGATGTAGAAACAAGATATAAGACAACCCACGGATGGAGAAGCGCAGAGCGCAAGGGTTGTGGTTTGATGTAGAAACAAGATATAAGACAACATCTGCTGGGAGAACCGCCACCAGTGGACGGTTGTGGTTTGATGTAGAAACAAGATATAAGACAACTGCCAACATCGCCAAGGTCTGCGAGGTTTGGTTGTGGTTTGATGTAGAAACAAGATATAAGACAACTGAACATAACCACCAATAGGCACAACAACGGTTGTGGTTTGATGTAGAAACAAGATATAAGACAACTTATAAACCTTTTCAGCCGTATAATGCTGGGTTGTGGTTTGATGTAGAAACAAGATATAAGACAACCAAGACTTATGAAGAGACTTAACTTGATTAGTTGTGGTTTGATGTAGAAACAAGATATAAGACAACGAGGGCTCCGAGTTGGTTGATGCTCAGCATGTTGTGGTTTGATGTAGAAACAAGATATAAGACAACATCATGCACCCAAAAGCGAGACGTTGGATTGTTGTGGTTTGATGTAGAAACAAGATATAAGACAACAACCTACCCCACCGTGAGCGAGAAGTGGACGTTGTGGTTTGATGTAGAAACAAGATATAAGACAACTTTACTTTCAATTCAACGGCTACGTCTCCGTTGTGGTTTGATGTAGAAACAAGATATAAGACAACCAACTCCAGTCCATGCTTGCGCAGTTCCCTGTTGTGGTTTGATGTAGAAACAAGATATAAGACAACTAGTGTGCGAGAGCTCTAAAATCAGGAACGGTTGTGGTTTGATGTAGAAACAAGATATAAGACAACAAAAATCAAATTCAGTCATAGATGACTGGGGTTGTGGTTTGATGTAGAAACAAGATATAAGACAACCGAAGGCGGAGAAAACTCCGAGGGAGAGGAGTTGTGGTTTGATGTAGAAACAAGATATAAGACAACGAACTACCAGCTTGCACTCGATGAGGACAAGTTGTGGTTTGATGTAGAAACAAGATATAAGACAACAACTACCAGCTTGCACTCGATGAGGACAAGTTGTGGTTTGATGTAGAAACAAGATATAAGACAACGTGGAGGTAATGGTAGTATGCCATTGGCAGTTGTGGTTTGATGTAGAAACAAGATATAAGACAACAAATCCGATGTAGTGTTAACATCGTGCGAGTTGTGGTTTGATGTAGAAACAAGATATAAGACAACGTTGATTCTTCTATGCCGCTGACCTCTTGTGTTGTGGTTTGATGTAGAAACAAGATATAAGACAACCTACACGGGTTGATGCACCCGTACCCGTGGTTGTGGTTTGATGTAGAAACAAGATATAAGACAGAGGGGTGTCCGTAGTAATGACACCCCTCTCGGTTGTGATTTGATGTGGAAATACAGGATATAAGACAACCGAGGAGAGAGATTAAAAAAATTCCAATTGGAGTGGGGTAGGTTTAGATTTTTTTTCAATGTTGCCCCAAATGTGAACGATATTAGAATATTGCTTGTCAGTTATTGAAAGAATACTCACATGTCCGCTTTCAGGAGTAAAACTTTTTACACGTTTTATGTGGACGTGCGCGCTCTCAAGAGAACCACAAAAACGCATATAAACGCTGAATTGATGCATGACGAATCCATCTTTTTCAAGATTCTTGCGAAAGAGTGCTGCGGCTTTGCGCTCTTTCTTTGTTGTTACTGGTAGGTCGAACATGACGAAGAGCCACATGATGTGATATGCGTTTAGTCGTTCGTAACTCATTGCATCATAGGCAACTTAATTTTTGTTTCCTCTTTTGCGTAACATTTTGCAAGGCTGGCTGATGTCAGAGATAAACCGACGCTTAAGGGACGGATAACTTTCTCAAAATAAGTGTCAGCGTATAGTATGCTTATCAAGTCTGCTTTTACGTCTTTTGTTAATTCAAGTTTGCCTTTATTTGCTAAATCATAAACAACTTCATCTACATAGGGACGGTATGGCTCCATAATGTCATCGGCAAGTGGAAAAGCATTACTTCTATTGTGATGAAAGATGCCAAGTGCGGGGAATAGTCCAGAAGAAACCAGTGAACGTGCTACTGCTGCCCTGAGTATGGTGTATCCATAGTTTAGCAAGGCATTTATGCCAGGTAGATTCCTGTCTCTTACAAATTCTTTTCCATACAGTTCCTGAAAATATATTCTCGCAGCAATACCTTCTCTGTTGTCACTATCGCCGCTTTTTACATTAGAGTAGTACGGACGAAGAATGTTTCCATCACATCCCACTTTATCTAACAAGTTTGCCTGATTGTGAATTTTTCCTTCAACTATTTGCTTCCATAGTTGCTTTTTTAGAACTTCCCCGGCATTTATTTGATTGCGCAAGGTTTTTCCTTGGGTAACGTTTGTGTCAAGGTTAAGCAACATTGAGTTGGGCATTCCTTTGTCGTTACATATAACTAATTGCACATTGCTGTCAGTAAGAGCATTCAGCAAAGGAAGTGTGACGTTTATTTGCTGATGCTCTAATACAACTACACCAACGTCTTCAATAGGTACGGTAACCTTTTCGTCTGGTGAGTCTTTATATGCTATCACTATCTGCTGGTTCTTTAAGCTAAGACTGATAGGGTTGGAGAATACCAAGGTTCGTTTCAGCATAAGTTTAATGTATGGGTTTTATGTCTCCTAATGGAGTTATAATAAAGTCTTCACCTTCAACGAGAGCATTGAATTGATTGTGATTCATTACTGCTTTCGCTCGATATTCTTCACCATTCTTATATACGCCCTTTCTTTCGTTACATTCATTGCTAGGCCGTGCTTCTTGAGCATGTCTTAGAGACACCATGCCATATTTGTAGGTCTTACCACCTGTGGTAACGCTAGACGTAGAGAGACCTGTTACAATATATAGTCTAGGAGTTAAGTCTGTCTTGTTGTCAATGTCTATTTCTTCTTTAGAGTTCTCATACAGTATTACATGTAGTCCTTTCCTTAATACATATTTGATAGGTAAGTCAGGAATCCCTTTTACGCTTTTTTCGGGCAGTATAGGTAGCTCATTTCTTTCATTAAAATATTTTGACGAGTATATCATGTTAGCTATCTCATATTCTCTATGTTTTTTCTTACCTTTCATCCCCTCATATATAGCCATGATATAGTTATCCCCATTTTCTGCATAATACGGAGATTTATATTCATATTTTGAGTTATCTCGATGTTTACGTATAGGAATAAGTTTGCCGCTGACAGAACCACTAACATAGCATCTTACTTTCTTTATCTTAATGCCCTTACTTTCATTCATGAAAATATCTTCTGACAGCGCTTTTTTGAACCCCTTTTCTGCCACAGCTTTCTTGATAATATCCTTTACGGCATCATCAACAATGTTTTCTAAATCAGACTCTTTTTCAAAAGAGCTAAGTGCTCTACGTACAACATACTTTATTTCTCCATCGCGTTCTATTGCTCCGTAATAGGTGTCATTATGCAGCGCTCCTCTTGCAGCATCACCTTTGGCAATAAGTTTCTTTCCTGCTATGCGTATACGTTTCTTGGCATGTTTCGGCATATTGTCCTGTGTGCTGTGCACAACAAGCATTTCATCTTTTAATGCGAGAATATCTTCAGTAAACGTACTCCAAGGTTTGGGAAAAGAAGGTTTGTTGTCTTTTGTACGTTCATATTCTTCTAATTGCTGATAATAACGAGCAACCTCATTATAGCTGCCAGTATCAATGCAAGCTATTACTATAGCATCAATACAGTGGTGAATATGGTTGTCGCGAGATTTTTTCTCAAATTCATCTTGTATTCCCCACATTTTGCGGAATTCTGCTGTAGTAGAACCTTTTATAGTGCGTACATTAGTCTTTGTTCTATCATCTTTCTTGTGGAAGATGGTCTTAAGGTATAGTCCTGCATATTTACCCACGAGTCCGATGCCAGCACCTTGTCTTCTGGCAAAACCTTCAGGTGCTTCCTTGAGCAGGAAACAATTGTACTTGTCTTGCCAATACTTTAGTTCTATATCTTTTAGATGCCTTTTCCGTATAAGACGGTCCTTTACGTCTTTTGCCATTCCAGAGTGAGTGCGGAGTTTGTCTTTTTCTTTACGTAGGCGTTCAATATCTTCCTTCCAATGAGAAATCCGTTCAAGTATAGCCTCATAATCCTTTTTGTTGAGTTGAGAAGGCATTTTCGCTTTCTTTACGTCACGATTGTACCAGCTTGCGCATAGTGTCAAATTGCTCATTACGCTCTCTCCACCCATGCTGCGAGGTATCGTATGTTCGATGTCAAAGGAAGGATTAGAACCTATAAAGTCCGTTATGCCAATAGATTCATTCGTGTAGATACATAAATGTTTCTGTTCTTCCCAAAGGAGATACTTCGTTATGTCATCTTGTGTAGGTTCTATGTCTTTTCCAGTGGCTTCCTTATAAAGTTTTTTTATTTCGTCAGAAGCCTCTTTCTTTTTCTTTTCCTGACTTTTATTCCAATCACCTATAGCCCACCGCTTGTTTGCATCATTCAGTTGGCGCGCATATTCAATATGCACTTCTGTGTTTTGGTCTATTGTACCTTCTTTAAGCAATTCGTTTATAACCTTACGTAGCTGATGCAGCGAACGCATAGCCATAGGGTTGCGTACAGCATTGGTGCGAGGAGAGCCAAGTTGGTATATTCCATTTGCATTCGGCTTCGCATCTGGATATGTTTCAATCATCGAAGGATGATACAGCTTGTCTGTAGCACCAGCCTTAAGCTCAAAATTATTCTTAAGGTAGTCCTTTATGCAATAGTCAAGAGTGCCTTGCATACTTTCATCTTTCGGGTCGAAATTGGTAATGAGGTCGATAAGTTCTTTTGTAATACTATCTTTATGTTCTTCCCATATGGCTTTTCCTACTATATCAGGAATTTTTGCCATACTTACAGCATGAGAATAAGATAGTCCTTGCTCTAACCATGGAATGATTTTACTTATGGCGCATAGGCTGAGAGAGGCAAAATTGTGAGTTAGTTTTATTTTGCTAAATTTTTCTGCCTGTTCTTTGTTAAGTTGCAGATTTTCTATGCCCCATTGCATTAGTTTGTTATTGTCTGAAAACGAATAGAGCACATTCCAAACATCATTTACCATTTGCTCAGGAGCTTTTCCTGCACCTTTACTATATACTTCTGCAATTCCCTGTGCGTAATCTTCTCCAAATATTTCTCGAAGTCTTGAGGTGGTGGGACATCCACTTACACCTTGTGACATTCTGTAATTGAATTTATAGGGCTTTTCACCTTCATCTTTGAAGTATTGGTAATTCCCCTTTCCTGCTATAGCTTTAGCAATATCTTCAAAATCAAAGTTTGCTTTACTTTTTCTGTAGAACATAGGTAAAGCCTTTTCATATTCGTCATTATTCAATGGACGAAATTCTATATCATGTGGTCCTTTTACTTTAACGTTGTTCAAAAACGTAAGCATACGGAACAATTCATACGCAGGGTGTGAATCAGCACAGCGTTGTCTGCCCTTTTCAAAAGTACACTTGCCCACGCCCTGACGTTGAGATTTGAGAGGACGTTGAAAATATAGAGCTTTCTCAAGTGCTTTTATCTGTTGTTCAGATAATTCTTGCGTTTTGCAAATGGCGTAGAACTCTTTTTTGTAGTGCGCCTCCCTATCTGTATAGCGATTACGTATTCTTACGTTGTTTCCGTTCTCACTATAGAGCTTGTAAAAGTAATCTCCCAAATATTGGCATCCAGCGTCTTCTATTTCTTGTGACAGTTTGTTTATTTCCGTCTTTACTGTTCCGTTCTCGTCCTCTTCAGAAGCATCAAGTCGATTGCTGAGAAAACCTCTGCGTTGGGCAAGGTGATAAAGGGCACGTCCGAGGATATATGCTTCTGCTTCGTTATTTAGGTCAAGTTTATCATGCAAGCATACATGCCTATAGTAATACGGATTTTGTTCGAGATTTTCATTGGTGCGTTGCCATGCCATGAAAGCCTCGCTATTAGGATATTGTTTCTTTGTGTGCCAAAGATGTAATTGCTCGTCTGTTAATTTTGGACACCAACCAAATTTGACAAGAACTCTGAGAACTTCAATTTTCCTTAATCGTCTGCGAAAATAGTGTTTCCTTAATGCTCTATGCGAGGTTCTGTCTGCGGCTTTGGAAGACTCAATACCTTTCTCTATTTTTACTCCTTCTTGAAAAATCAGACTACCTTTTCGTATAAGACGGTAGGTGTTATTATCATTTCGTTCTACCACAGCCCAACCCAGACTGTTCGTGCCAGTATCTATACCAAGAATTCTTTTCATTGTGTTATTAGGTTATAAAACTACCTCCAAAGGTACGATTTTTTGTTTACGTACGGCAAAAAATCTTCAAAAATTTTGTTTTTAAAGAAAAAAAAACTAACTTTGCAACATAAGATTTTCTACATCTTATCACAATAAGGCTATATGCCGAAGGATTTATTCCTAATCGCTCTCTTCCGGAGGGCGTTTTTTTGTATATTATTTCCGAAACCGCATACGAAATATGGAAAAAATGTGTACCTTTGCCGATGACGTTTGGAAAAGGCAAATTTTATAAATTATATACGGTATGAGAAGATTTTTTATTTGCTGGCTGATGGTTGCGGCTTCATGTATGACTGCATGGGCTGGGGAGTATGACAGGTATTATGTGGATATGCCTACGGAGGTGGCTCGGGTAAGGGTGCCCGATATTCCTGACCGTGAGGTGAGACTGACGGATTGTGGCGGAAAGGGCGACGGAGTGACGCTGAACACGGACGCTTTTCGCACAGCCATAGAACGCCTTGCAGCGCTCGGAGGCGGCAGGGTGGTGGTGCCCTCGGGGGTGTGGATTACAGGTCCGATAGAGTTGATGGACAACACGGAGCTGCACGTGGAGAGGGGTGCCTTGATATATTTCTCGCCAGACAAGCGGCTGTACATGGGCAGGAGCGACAGGGAGGAGCGCGTGCTGCCCTGCATCTATGCGGTGAACCGTGCCAACATAGCCATTACGGGTGAGGGTACCATAGACGGTAACGGAAGCCAGTGGCGACCTGTGAAGAGGAATAAGCAGAGCGACGTGGAGTGGAAGCAGTATCTTGCCATGGGGGGCATGGTGACGGATGACGGCTCGCTGTGGTATCCGTGGAAGATGAAGAACCGCTATCCCGACATAGCGGATGAGCCGAAGGGCTATGAGGCGATGCGCAATGACCTCATAAGGTTTGTAGGCTGCACCAATATACTGCTGAAGGGGGTGACGGTGCAGAACTCGCCTCGCTTTCATGTGCACCCATGCAACTGCCGTAACGTGATAGTGGACGGCATGACGGTGCGCTGTCCGTGGAATGTGCAGAACGGCGACGGCATAGACTTCTCGGACGTCAACGTGGGGCTGATAGTGGGCTGCACGGTGGACGTGGGCGATGACGGCATCTGCATGAAGAGCAGCACGGCGAAGAGGGATGCTCCTGCCAACGGATGTGAGGATATAGTGGTGCAGGACAACACGGTGTATCATGCGCATGGAGGCTTTGTGCTGGGCAGCAACACTACCAGCGGCATACGGAGAATGGTGGTGAGGCACAACCGCTTCTACGGTACGGACACGGGGCTGCGCTTCAAGAGCGGCATTGGCAGGGGCGGCAGGACGGAGCGGCTGTTTGTCTCGGACATAGTGATGAGCGACATAGCGAAGGAGGCGATAGTATTCCAGTGTGACTACAGCGACCACGATGCTGACGGCACGCCTAAGAGGAGCAAGACGCTGACGGAGAAGCAGCTGAAGAGGATACCTGAGTTTCAGGACATACATATAAGCAACGTGATATGCAGGGGATGCAAGACGGGCATCAAGGCTAAGGGATTGGCGAGCCTCTCATGCGTGCACGACGTAAGGATAGACAATGCCACGATAGTGTATCGCAAGAGTGCGGAGCAGATAGACCAGGCGACGACGGACATAAGGCTGACCGACGTAAGGCTGATAAGCGACAGGAGGAGTAAAGGGGAGTAAAGGGGAGTAAAAAAGTCCCGCCACACGAGAGAGTGTGACGGGATTTTTTCTGTGTGTATATATATGAGTTAGTGGGGTGAGTTATCTCTACTTAACGAGGAACTTCTTGCCGTTCTTGACGTAGATACCCTTTGACAATTGAGAATTAACCCTCTTTCCGTCAAGGGTGTACCAGCCTTCATTCTGCATTGTCACGTTTCCGTTTTCTTCAATTGAAGATACGCCTGTTGCCTCTTCGTCGATGTCAAGGTCGAGTGCGTTTGATGATGACGATGGGGTGAACACTATCTTGGTGATGGTCTGACCACCAGAGACGAAGTAAGCGTAGTAGGTCTTGCCTGCGGTGACGCTTGCTGATACCTGGCCTGCAGCGCATGAAGCGGTAGCGAGAGGCGAGCCTACGGCTGTGCCTATGGCTGTGGTGCGGCTGTTGTCAGTAGCGTTGTTGGACTGGAAGTAAACGGTCAGCGTGCCGTTGGATGACGGGGTGTACTTGATGTGGCGGATGCTTGAAGAAGAAGCGCCGTTGCAGTGGAAACCGTTCTTGTTGACATAGTCCTTGGTGTAGCCCGAGGTGGTGTTGCCCACGAGGGTGAGGCCATTGTAGGAGTAGTTGTAGTTGTTGCCAGCAAGGGTGACGGTAGATGAGAACTGGCTGAAGTCCCATGTGGTGGCAGAAGCCTCTGACGTCTTAGGCACGAACTTCACTGCATACACGTAAACGCCGCTTGACTCGTCGGTAGAGATGGTGACGGTAGTGTTGCTTGAGGTTGATGGATAGAAGGTAGAGCTGACAGCACCATTAGGAGCTACGGCAGTGGTCTTGGTCTTGGAACCATCGGTAATCACGAGGTTACGTGTGGCAGAGCTGTTGGTGTGGAATGCGTAAACGACAACGTAGTGAACGCCAGTGACGTTGAAGCTGAGCGTGCGTACATTCTTTACCTGAGCAGCGGCACATGCAGTCTTGGAGCTGGTAGAGCCTACTGCCTCTGTTGATGGGTTGATATAGCCCACGGTGCCAGAGGTAGAGAAAGACGTTACGTTGTTGTTCGTAATCCAGTTGGCAGAGAGACCGCTTGCCGTGAAATCGGTGAAGATGGTCTGACTGCTGATGCTCTTGTAGGTTGAAGCTGAGCTGGAAGTGCTTGATGAAGAAGAACTTGAGCTGCTAGAAGAACTACTGCTTGAAGAACCAACGGTAACTGCCGCACTTGCCGTGCCGAAGCCGCCCATTGAGTTAGCCACACGCACGGTGTAGGAACCTGAGGACGTGGTGGTGTAAGAGGTGGAGGTGGTGATTGCCACGTATGAGCCGCCCTTCTCGATGAGGTATGCCTTGGCACCGCTTACTGCCGACCATGAGAGCTTGGAACCGCTCACGCTTACCGTTGGCGCAGCGAGCTGCTGACAGTAGTTGTAAGCCTCATTGCCCCATGAACCGAGGACGTCGGTTAAAGCATAGCCTGAAGTGCTTGAGAGGTAGAGAGACGCTGAACCTGATGCACCGCCGAGCGCACTGATGGAGTGGGAGGTGATGGCAGAGCCGTTGTAGGTGTTGTTATACTCGTGGAAACGAAGTACGAGACCAGAGCTCATGGTTGTCCAGCCTGCTGAGGTAGGCTTGATGTAGAACTTGGTGTTGAGCCATGCTGATGCAGGGCTGTTCTGCCATGGGCGACCGAGGTTGTAAGTGCCAGCCTGTGATGACTCGCCGTTGATGCCGCAGTAGTGGAACACGTAGCCCTTCTCTGAAGAGTAGGTAGAGGGGGCTGTGATGCAGTCGCCTGATGTCTTGTTGCTGCTGTTCTGGCAGTAGATGTTTACTGAATTGAAGAAGATGGAGCCAGAACCGCAGATGAAGTCTGTGGTGCCCTTGATGTAGCCACCCTCAAAGTAACCGAGCATACCTTCAGAGCCGTTAGACCAGTAGGTATCCTGTGTGCCGTCGAGGGTCACGTTCTTCATCATGTTCTTCGTGCCGTGGTCCCACCATGCCACGCTGCGCTCTGCCTTGGTAGAAGAGTTGTAGGAAGCGCGGCACTGCAGGGTGATGTCCTGCATATAGATGTTGCTGCCAGTGGTGTAGAGCGTAGCCGTTGTGCCGAGCCCCTCGGTAGATGGGGTGTTCTTTATGATTACGCCGTCGCGGCTCTCGCCGATGATGCTGACGTATGATGACACCTTTGTGTTATATGCTGTGCCGAGGTTGTAAGTGCCGTTAGGTACGAAGATGTATGCACGCTTGCTTGAAGATGCCTGGCTGTTGGCTGAAGAAATGGCAGAGAGCAGAGAGGAAGCGCTGCCTGCCGTTACTATGATGTAGTTTGAAGAGGTAGATGCGCTTGATGAACTAGAACTGCTTGAAGAACTAGAAGAGCTAGAGCTGCTGGATGAGCTTGAAGAAGAACTGCTTGAAGAACCGCTCTCAGATACAGAGCCAGAGGTTGAGACGGTGAGGGTAGCGCCGCAGTAAGACTTGATATCGGAGTAAGCTGCGTCTGCGTTCTGTGTAGAGTAGCTGTAGGATGGTGAAGAAACAGAGCCTGAGTTGGTCATGTAATCAGAAGGACCAGAGCAGTTGTTGAACTTGCAGCCATTGGTGCCGCCGTAGTTCTGGTAGAATATGAAGTTCTTGCTTGAAGAAACACGCGCAGATGGGGTGATGAAGTAGCAACCGTCAAAGAGTGCAGTAGCATTCTGCGGACCTACGAAGTAGTGAGAATCATCAGAGGTCCAGGCACAGTTGAGGAAGTGGAGGTTGGCATTGCGGCAGCGTGCCTGACGCTCCACACAGCCTGAATCCCACCAGCAGTATGCCCACGTCATGGAATATTTACCGTCTGATGGCTTATCTGAAGAAGACGAACCGATGAGGTTAGAGAAACGGTGGTCGTCGGTACCGCCTGAGCCGCCCGCCTTAGGTGACTTCAGATAGCGGAAACGACACCATGAAACGGTGATGTTATCGGTAAGACCCTTGCTGTCGAAGTTGCCGTCGCAGCCGTCCTGAAAATCGCAGTGGTCAACCCACGCCTTTGTTACGCCGTCGAAGCAGAGGTTATCCCATCCGTCGCAGTCGTAAGCACCAGGACCCACGAAGGTGAGGTTGCGCAGGATGATGTTGCTTGAACCTTTCTTAAAATAGAGTATGCCAGAAGAGGAAGAGTTCTGCTGGTTGGAGATGAGCTTGACGCCCTTCACAGCCATCAGAGTCTTGTTGGTAGCCTGAACAGAGATGTGGTTAGAGACGGTGATGTCCTTTGTGATGATAATCACCTTAGAGCCAGATGCCTTGAGGGCATTCTCGAGTTCAGAAGCTGACGTAACAAGTGTAGGGGTAGCAGAACCACCGCCAGTGGTGCCTGCGGCATAACCAAAGGCAGATGATTTGTACGCACTAGAGCCAGCAAATGCTGATGTAACGCTCATAGCAAGGCACATTAAGCCTGCGAGTAAACTTTTTTTCATTTTTGTTAGAATGTTTAAGTTAGTTCGTAATTAGTGTAAAACTATATTTCATTTTTATATATATAAGTCGATCGGCAAAAAGGCTATTCGCCCTCTCGTCTATTCCTGAATAAGTAGTAAAATGAAATGTAATTGTTTCGTTAGTTAGTAGTTGTAGTAGAAAACTGGTGGCAAAGTTAATAAAAATTGTTGAGAGTGGAGGGGTGAAGGGTGAGAGTTTGGTGAATTTTAAGTTTTTTTTGCAGGAAAATCCTCTTTTTGTTAACGCACACAAAAAAATGTGGCACTCGAAAACAGACACAAAAAAATAACGGCACTCCTGCAAATAAGCAAGAATGTCGTTTTATTGGTTATTGTTTTATTGCTGGTGAGAAAACTCACTTGTTCTCCCAGGCAACTATCTTGTCCTGATTCTTCAGGAGGAAGTCGATGTCGTCGAGGGCGTTCTCAAGACAGTATTTCTTGTAGCCGTTTATCTCGAACTTCTCGGAGTTGCCCGTTGCCTCGTTGGTGACGGTCTGGTTAGGCACATCGACGGTCACGATGGTCTGAGGGTCTTTCTCTATTGAGGCGAAGAGCTCAGCCTGAAACTCTGGGCTTACGATTACAGGGAGCACGAAGCAGTTCAAGAGGTTGTTGCGATGGATGTCGGCAAAGCTTGAGCTGATGACCACTCTCACTCCGTAGCCTGCTATAGCCCATGCGGCGTGCTCGCGTGAGGAGCCTGAGCCCCAGTTCTTGCCGCCCACGATTATCTGGTGGACGCCCTCGCGGGGAGCCTCGGAGTAGGCTGGCTGGTTCATTACGAAGTCTGCCACGGGTTTGCCGTCGGCATCATAGCGCAGGTCGTGCATGAAGGCATCGCCAAAGAACTTAGGGTCTCTGGTGGTGGAAGCCAGATAGCGAGCTGGTATGATGAGGTCGGTGTTGCAGTTGTCAATGTTTATTGGCAGACAGGTTGACTTTATTATGTTGAATTTTTCTTTAGCCACTGTAGTTGAATTATAAAATTGTGAACTATGAATTGTGAACTGTGAATTATAAGAACTTCCTCGGGTCTGTTATCTTGCCTGTGATGGCTGATGCCGCAACGGTGAGGGGTGAGGCGAGCACGGTGCGCGCACCAGGTCCCTGACGACCTACGAAGTTGCGGTTGGAGGTTGAGATGGAGAGCTTGCCTGCTGGCACCTTGTCGGGGTTCATGGCGAGACAGCTTGAGCATGATGGCAGACGGAGTTCAAATCCTGCCTCATCGAGTATCTTGTCTATGCCCTCGTCTATTATCTGCTGGCGCACGAGCCATGAGCCTGGCACGAGCCATGCCACTACTGAGTCAGCCTTCTTCTTGCCCTTTACTATAGATGCAAAGGCGCGGAAGTCCTCTATTCTGCCGTTGGTGCAGGCTCCGAGGAAGCAGTAGTCAACGGGTGTGCCCTCAAGCTTCTGTCCTGGCTCAAACTGCATATATGAGAGCTGTGCCTCCAGCTGTGCCTTCTCCTCGGCTGATACTGAGTCGTAGGTAGGAACAGTGCCGTCGATGGCTATGCCAGCGCCAGGGTTGGTGCCGTAGGTGATGCGTGGGGCTATGTCCTCGGCGTGGTAGGTCACCTCCTTGTCGAACACGGCATTGTCGTCGCTTCGGAGGGTCTTCCAGTATTCCACTGCCTTGTCCCATTCCTCGCCCTTGGGAGCGTACTCCCTGCCCTTGAGGTAGGCGAAGGTGGTCTCGTCTGGTGCTATGATGCCAGCGCGTGAACCCATCTCTATTGAGAGGTTGGAGAGGGTCAGTCTGCCTTCCATAGACATATTGCGTATGGTGCTGCCGGCATACTCCACTACGTAGCCCGTTGCGCCAGATGTGGTCATCTGAGCCATGATGTAGAGTGCCACGTCCTTGGCGGTTACGCCTGGTTGCAGCTCGCCCTCGATGTTGATGCGCATTGACTTTGGCTTAGACTGCAGGATGGTCTCTGATGCGAGCACCTGTGCCACCTCTGATGTGCCTATGCCCATTGCAAGCGCACCTACTGCGCCGTGGGTAGAGGTATGAGAGTCGCCGCAAACTATCGTCATGCCTGGCAGCGAGAGTCCCTTCTCTGGTCCTACTACGTGGATGATGCCGTTGTCCTTGGTGCCCATGGCGAAGTGTTTGATGCCGAACTCGGCACAGTTCTTTGCCAGTGTCTCCACCTGCTTCCTGCCTACGGGGTCGTCGATGCGCTCCTGCTGGTCGGAGGGGGTGTTGTGGTCAGGCATAGCCACCACGTGGTCTGGACGGAATACCTTGATGCCCTTGTCGCGCAGGGTGTCGAAAGCCTGCGGACTCGTTACCTCGTGGGCATAGAGGCGGTCTATGTAAAGTTGGGTGGGACCGTCCTCCACGTTCTGTACTACGTGGGCGTCCCAGATTTTGTCGAATAATGTATTCATATTAATTGTATTGAGGAGTTATAGGGGAGTTATAGGGGAGTTTCTTTTTTAAGGAGTTAAGGGGAGTGAAGGGGAGTTAGAGGACACTACAGTTGAGGTCTCAGGTATCGTCTTTTAACTCCTTTAACTCCTTGAAATTTATATCTTGGCAACCTTAAATTTATTGATACAGTCTATGTAGGCCTCCATGGTGGCGGTCACGATGTCGGTGTTAGAGCCGAAGCCGTAGTAAACGGTGCCTTCGTGCTCCACCTGCACGTGTACCTTACAGAGGTCGTCGGAGCCCTTGTTGATAGCCTGGATGGTGAGTTCCTTGAGTTCCATCTGGCGATGGATAATCTGCTTGAGAGCCTTGATGGAGGCATCCACAGGACCGTTGCCCGTAGCAGCAGCCTCGAACACCTCGTTGGCTATCTTGAGCTTGATGGCGGCGATTGGTGTCACGCCCTTGCCCGATGTAACCTGCAGCGACTCCATCTTCACAAGGTTCTCCTTGGATGATGTCACGCCAGCCAGTACCAGCAGGTCGTCGTCGCCCAGCTGCTTCTTCTTGTCAGCCATCTCGAGGAACTTCTGGTACATCTTGTCCAGATGCTCCTGGTCCTCCATCTCTATGCCCAGTATGTGCAGGCGGTGCTTCAGGGCAGCACGACCAGAGCGTGCCGTCAGTACGATAGCGTTATCGTCGATACCCACCTCCTTGGGGTCCATAATTTCATAAGTAGAGGTGTTCTTCAGCACACCGTCCTGGTGTATGCCTGACGAGTGGGCGAAGGCGTTCTTGCCCACGATAGCCTTGTTTGGCTGCACTGGCATGTTCATCAGCGTGCTCACCATACGGCTCGTAGGCCATATCTTCTGCGTGTTGATATTGGTCTCAATGCCCAGGTCGGGGTGGGTCTTGAATATCATGGTCACCTCCTCGAGCGATGTGTTGCCTGCACGCTCGCCAATGCCGTTGATGGTCACCTCTGCCTGGCGCGCACCGTTGAGCACACCAGCTATGGTGTTGGCGGTAGCCATGCCGAGGTCGTTGTGGCAGTGGGTGGAGAGTATCGACTTGCCAGCGGCGAAGGCATCGACGTGCTCGTAGAGGTACTTTATCTTCTCACCATACTCGTAGGGGGTGCGGAAGCCAGTGGTGTCGGGTATGTTGCACACCGTGGCGCCAGCCTTGGTCACTGCGTCGATGACGCGAGCCAGATATTCGTTGTCTGTTCTGCCTGCGTCCTCGGCATAGAACTCTACGTCCTCCACGTATTTCTTGGCATACTTGACGGCTGCCACGGCACGCTCGATGATTTCCTCGGGAGTGCTGTTGAACTTATACTTGATGTGCGTGGGGCTGGTGCCAATGCCAGTGTGTATGCGCTTGTGCTTGGCGTATTTTAGGGCTTCGGCAGCACAGTCGATGTCCTTCTCCACAGCGCGCGTAAGGGCACAGATTGTTGGCCACGTAACGGCCTTTGATATTTCTATCACTGAGTTGAAATCGCCAGGAGAGCTGATTGGGAAACCAGCCTCGATGACGTCAACCCCCAACTGCTCCAGTTGCTTAGCCACCTGAATCTTCTCTACGGTGTTCAGCTGGCATCCTGGAACCTGCTCACCATCTCTCAGGGTGGTGTCAAAGATGAATAATCTGTCTGCCATAATTATATAATTGGTTCTTTTTTTGGATGTTGAGGTGCAAAGTTACAAAAATTATTTCAAAAAACTTGCCTAAATATCCAAAAACTTATCTTCCGCTTTGCTTTATCATCTCGGCTACGTCGTCGCAGAAACGATGGTTGCTGAGCATATCGTCGATGTTGATGTGCATGCGATAGCGCCAATAGTGGTGAGGATTGGCTGGTATGTTGATGCGCTCGGCACTGGCATCGGCGAGCTTGAGTTCGTCGCTGATGGCGAGCCAGTCCTGCAGGGAGAGGATGCAGAGCATGGAGGCCGACTGAAGATTGCGCAACATGATGTCGCGAGCCAGCCAGGCTGGAAGAGGGTGGGGGGCTTCGTCGCGTCTGCCCAGCATCTGGGAGTAATAGCGCTGTGCCCTTGTCTTGTCCTCGTCCCACCACATGCGCAGGGTAGGCATGTCGTGGCTGTCTATGGTGCAGACGCTGCGATAGGGGTAGCGTTCGGGGATGCCAAACTGCAGTCCGTACTCCTTGGGCATGGACTGCACCTCGAGAGAGAGGATGCGCAGGTCTTCCATGACGGTGGGCACGCACGTGGGTATCATGCCGAGGTCTTCGGCACAGACGAGCATGCGGGTAGCCTCCACCAGACGGGGGAGTTTCTTCATTGCCTCTCGTTGCCAGTACTGGGAATTGCGATGGTAGAAATAGTCGTCGTAGAGGCGGTTGAAGATGTGGCGCTCGTTGTCGTTGAGCAGCATCTTATAGACGAGGGAGTGCTGAGCCGTGATGCGAGGGTGGTAGAGGGAGCCGTCCTTGTGGTCGCGCACAAAGAGGACATTGCTTATTAGGGAGTAGAGACCATCTCTAAGAGATTGAAGATTGAAGATTGAAGATTGAAGTTCCTCTGGAGCGCCAGCCTTTTCAATTTTCAATTTTCCATATTCAATATTATACCACGCTTCCACCTTGCGCTGGGTGTCAAACTCGGGTTTCATGAGGTAGTAGCCGTCCTTGAAGGGCTCTACGAAGTTGTCTCTCACGTATTCGGCTTTCTCGCGAAATACCTCCCGCAGCACTTCCTGTGTGATGTAGGGGCGGGTGAAGAGTTCTTTCTTAAACTGCAGTCCGTAGCCTTCTACCTCCTCTGGACGCAAGCCGAGGGAGGGCTGAAACTGTCCCAGCAGACCGTGGACGGCATGGATGGGTATCTCCCAGATGCGGAAGAAGCCGAGTATGTGGTCAATGCGATAGGCATCGAAATATTTCTGCATGTTCTGAAACCTGCGTACCCACCACTGGCAATCGTCCTTCAATATCTCGTCCCAGTTGTAGGTGGGGAAGCCCCAGTTCTGACCGTTGACGGAGAAATCATCGGGGGGTGCTCCTGCCTGACCGTTGAGGTTGAAATATTGTGGTTCCTGCCACACGTCGCACCCATGTCTCTGCACGCCGATGGGTATGTCGCCCTTGAGGATGATATTCTTGGAGCGGGCATATTCGTGGGCTTCCTTCATCTGCTGTGCCAGGATGTATTGCACGTAGTAGTAGAAGGCGACCTGCCTGTATTCCTTGGTGCGGGGGTTGGTAAGGATGCCTCTGCCCTCCTCGTTCCATGTGTTGTGGTCCTGCCACTTGGTGAAGTCGGCAGTCTTGTAGGTGTCTCGCAGGTAGCAGTATTGTGCGTAGGGCACGAGCCAGCGCTGCTCCTCCCTGAACCACTCCTTGTACTCCCTCGTGGCAAAGGTGGCAGAGCCCTCCTGCTCAAAGAGCAGGTGCAGATACTCCTCCTTCGCCTGTATCATGCGCCCGTAGTCTATGCTCTGGAGCTGGTTGAGCTGTCTGCGCAGTGATTCAAACTGCGCGGCTTTCTTCTTGTCCTTCAGCGGTGGCAACTGCCTAAGGTCGGCATATTGCGGATGGAGGGCAAAGATGGAGATGCAGGAGTAGGGGTAGGAGTCGCTCCACGTGTGGCTTGTCGTGGTGTCGTTGATGGGCAGCACCTGCAGTATGCGCTGGTTGGTGTATTCCACCCAATCGACCATGCGCTTGAGGTCGCCGAAATCGCCCACGCCAAAACTGCCCTCCGTCCTGAGGGAGAAAACGGGTATGAGCGTGCCAGCCTTCTTTACATTATATATCTTGAAGAAAGCCTGAGAGAGTTCGTGCTCCTCTATCTCGCCTCTGCGCAACTGGGGCATGCGTATGTAGCGGTTGTCCTCGGTCTCCCACAGGGGCTCATTGAGGATGTCGCCATCCTTGACGGCAACAAACTTGAAGTCGAGATTCTCGTTGGCTGTATATTCTGCGTCTATGTCGCAGGTCCACTCGTTGGGTGCCTGCTCTATGCAGGGGATGCCTCTGTCCACGTGCCACTCGCCCAGAACGGGGTGCCCACCACACAGGATGAGCCTCTCGCCAGACCTCAGCTGCGGAGCCCTCACCTTGAGTCTCAGTACTGAGGGGCAGGGGCGTCGGTAGGCCTGCTTCTTCTCCCTGCGGTTGATGCACTGGGTGAAGGCGGAGCTGTAGAGATAGGAGTCATGCGGAATGTCTATCCACGTGTCGTAGGCAGTGTATTGCGTAACGCCCTGCTGACCTATGGCTATGCGGTGAGCCTGGGTGGTCCACTCTCGGTTCACCACCACCTTGTCGCCCTGCTGCTCAGAGTAGTAATAGTCAAGGTACTCCTGCCCCTGTGGCTCAAGGATGTGGTGGTATTGCCACTGTCCTCCTCCGCATTGTGTCATGCGGTGGGTGGAGAGAGAGCCGTCGGCATGGCGCATGTTGATGTATAGGTCGTTGCCAAACTGGGTGTTGTATGCTATGTAGAAATAGATGTGCATTTATTTCATTCCCTCGTTCATGACGAGATATACGTAGTATGCCACTACGAGGATGGTGAATACGAAGCCTTCTGAACGTGTGAGCGTGTAGTTCTTCTTGCCAAAGGCGCAGAACACCCACAAGAGGATGGAGGATACGAGCAGCACTATGATGTCAACAGACGTTATGCCTCCCATGCCGAGCGGACTGATGGCGGCAGCCACGCCGAGCACGTAGAAGACGTTGAACACCACGCTTCCCACCACGTTGCCCAGTGCCATGCCTGTGTCGCCTTTCTTGGCTGCTATCACCGAGGCGGCAAGTTCAGGTGCCGAGGTGCCTATGCTCACAATGGTGAGAGCCACGATGCTCTGGCTTATGCCCATAGAGAGAGCCAGTCCCGATGCACCGTCAACGAGCCAGTCGCCTCCAAGGAGCAGGAAGGCAAGCCCCACTACTACCCCCACCACGGCTTTCCACAGCACGATGGGCTCTCCCCCCTGTTGCTGCTGTCCTTCTTCCTTTGCCTTCTCCTTCTGGTTGATGGCAAGTGCTATGGTGTAGTAGAGGAAGATGGCAAAGAAGCAGAGCATGAGTATGCCCTCATCTCGCTCTATGCCCCTGACTCCGCAGCTGTTTGGCAGCAGGGCTGGTGCCGCTATGGCTATGCTCGAAAGCACGGCAAAGGGCACGTCATAGCGCACATTGGCTTTCTGCACCGCGATGGGGCGCACCATAGCCGTTATGCCCATGATGCCGAGGATGTTGAAGATGTTGCTGCCCACGATGTTTCCGAGGGCAATGTCGGCATTACCCTGAATGGCAGAGAGGACGCTGACCACAAACTCTGGTGCACTGCTGCCTATTGCCACTATCGTGAGTCCCACCACTACGGAGGGAATACCGAAGCGCTTGGCTATGGAAGCTGCACCGTCGGTGAGCCAGTCGGCACCCTTTACGATTGCCACCAAGCCCACGAGGAAAAGTGCTGTGTTCGTTAGTAGAGACATGCTTGTCCAGTTGAGAGTTGAAAGTTGAGTGTTTAGAGTCAGTGGATAGTTTAGAGTTGAGTGCTGAGTGTTTAGAGTCAGTGGATAGTTTAGAGTCAGGCACTTAACCCTTAATTCTTAACCCTTAACCTTTAACTCTTAACTCTTAACTCTAAACTGACTCTAAACTTTAAACTCTAAACTCTCAACTATCATAACATTTATATCTTTGGAAGCTGAGCGAATGCTGCCTGCAACTCCTCGTCGCTTGGAATGTAGTCGCTCATCTCGTGTGAATTATACTTCTCGTAAGCCATGAGGTCGAAGTAGCCTGTGCCTGTAAGTCCGAGCACGATGTTCTTTGCTTCGCCAGTCTCCTTGCACTTCAGAGCCTCGTCGATGGTAGCACGTATAGCGTGGCTTGACTCTGGTGCAGGCAGTATGCCCTCTGTGCGTGCAAAGAGGGTGGCAGCATCAAAGACGGATGTCTGCTCTACGGCACGTGCCTCGAAGAGTCCGTCGTGGTACAGCTGAGAGAGCACGGGGCTCATGCCGTGGAAGCGCAAGCCGCCAGCGTGGTTGGCGCTTGGAATGAACTGGCTGCCGAGGGTGTACATCTTGGCGAGCGGACAAATCTTGCCTGTGTCGCAGAAGTCGTAGGCAAACTTGCCACGTGTGAAACTTGGGCATGATGCTGGCTCTACGGCTATAATCTTGTAGTCAGCCTCGCCACGCAGCATCTCGCCTATGAACGGGGTGGCAAGTCCGCCGAGGTTTGAACCACCGCCAGCGCAACCGATAATAATGTCAGCCTTCACTCCCAGTTTCTTCAGCGCAGCCTGTGTCTCCAGTCCAATGATGGTCTGGTGGATGAGCACCTGGTTGAGCACAGAACCAAGCACGTAGCGATAGCCCTCGCTCGTTACGGCTGCCTCTACAGCCTCAGAGATGGCACAGCCAAGAGAACCCGTTGTGCCAGGGTGCTCGGCAAGAATCTTCCTGCCCACCTCTGTTGTCTCGCTTGGCGATGGGGTGACGCTTGCGCCATAGGTGCGCATAACCTCTCTGCGGAATGGCTTCTGCTCGTATGACACCTTCACCATGTATACTCGGCAGTCAAGCCCCAGGAAGGCACAAGCCATGGAGAGAGCCGTGCCCCACTGGCCAGCGCCCGTCTCAGTGGTTACACCCTTCAGTCCCTGCTTCTTTGCTGCGTAAGCCTGTGCTATGGCAGAATTGAGCTTGTGGGAGCCAGAGGTGTTGTTGCCCTCAAACTTATAATATATGTGGGCTGGCGTGTCGAGCGCCTTCTCGAGGAAGTAGGCACGTGTGAGGGGAGAAGGACGGTACATCTTGTAGAACTCCAGCACCTCTGCAGGTATGTCGAACCACTTGGTGTCGTTGTCCAGCTCCATCTTGTTGAGTTCCTCGCAGAAGATGGGGTTCATCTCCTCTATTGTGAGGGGTTTGCCAGTACCTGGGTTTACCAGTGGCGCTGGTTTGGTCTTCATATCGGCACGCACGTTGTACCACTTAGTAGGAATCTCGTTCTCGGCGAGATAGGTCTTGTAGGGGATTTTCTCTTCCATTGGTTTTATACTTTATTTGTTATATTTTCAAGTTTCGGGAGTTTTTTAAGGAGTTAAAAGAAGTTAGAGGGGAGTTAAGGGGAGTTAAGGGACGATACCTGAGGCCTCAATCATGGGCAACCAATAGTCGGAGCATATGTCTCTAACTCCTTAAGCGAGCTTAGCGAGCGAGACTCCTCTTTACTCCTCCCTTTTTACTTCCTTTTTCTACTTCCCTTTTTACTTCCCTTTTTACTTCCTTTTTCTACTTCCCTTTTTACTTCGTTTATTCAAAACGAAGTGAAAAAGTCGTTACCTTTGTCGTCAACAAGTATGAAGGCAGGGAAATTCTCTACCCTTATCTTCCATATAGCCTCCATGCCCAGTTCGGGGTACTCCACGCACTCGATGCTCTTGATGTTGCTTGAGGATAGGTAGGCAGCAGGTCCGCCTATCGAACCGAGGTAGAAGCCGCCATGCTTCTTGCATGCATCAGTCACCGCCTGTGTGCGGTTGCCCTTGGCTATCATCACGAGCGAGCCGCCATGCTCCTGAAACTCGTCAGTGTAGGGGTCCATGCGGTTTGCCGTGGTAGGTCCCATGGAGCCGCAAGGCATGCCCTGCGGTGTCTTTGCAGGTCCTGCATAGAGTATGGGGTGGTTCTTGAAGTAGTCAGGCATTCCCTCGCCATTGTCCAGACGCGCCTTAATCTTGGCGTGGGCTATGTCTCGCGCCACTATTATAGTACCGTTGAGGCTCACGCGGGTGGAGACGGGATATTTTGACAGTTCCTTGCACACCTCGCTTATGGGCTGGTCGAGGTCTATCTGTATAGCTTCGCCCTCGCCAGCCTGACGCAGAGACTCTGGGATGAGCTCGTAGGGTTTGTCGTCCATCTTCTCCACGAAGATGCCGTCCTTCGTAATCTTAGCCTTTATGTTGCGGTCGGCAGAACATGACACGCCCAAGCCTATAGGGCAGGAAGCCCCATGACGAGGCAGACGTATCACCCTCACGTCGTGGGCAAAGGCAGTGCCGCCAAACTGCGCCCCGTAGCCTATCTTCTTAGCCTCCTCGAGGAGCAGCTTCTCCAGACCTGTGTCTCGGAAGGCTCTGCCCGTCTCGTCTCCCGTAGTAGGCAGGGAGTCGTAGTATTTAGTTGAGGCGAGCTTTACCGTCAGCAGATTCTTCTCGGCAGAGGTGCCACCAATGACGAATGCTATGTGATAAGGAGGGCAGGCAGCAGTGCCGAGGCTCTTCATCTTCTCCACGAGGAAGGGTATGAGCGTGCCAGGGTTCTGTATCCTTGCCTTTGTCTCCTGGTAGAGGTAGGTCTTGTTGGCAGAGCCTCCGCCCTTCACCACGCACAGGAAGCGGTACTCCATGCCCTGGGTAGCCTCTATGTCAATCTGTGCAGGCAGGTTGCAGCGCGTGTTTACCTCGTTATACATATCCAGCGGAGCGTTCTGCGAATAGCGCAGGTTGTCCTCGGTGTAGGTGTTATACACGCCCTTGGCAAGAGCTTCCTCGTCCTCAAAGCCAGTCCACACCTGCTGACCTTTCTCGCCATGTATGATAGCCGTGCCCGTATCCTGGCAGAATGGCAGCTGTCCCTTGCAAGCCACCTCGGCATTCCTCAGCATGGTGAGGGCAACAAATTTGTCGTTCTCCGATGCTTCGGGGTCGTTAAGTATCGAAGCGACCTTCTCGTTATGCTCTCTGCGCAACATGAAGTTCACATCATGAAACGCCTGTGTGGTGAGCAACTCGAGGGCTTCCTTTGACACCTTCAGCACTGGTGTGCCCTCAAACTCGCTAAGGCTTATGCCTTCCTTTGAGATAAGACGATATTCAGTCTTGTCCTCGCCAAGTTGAAACATTGGCGCATATTTGAATTCAACGTTTGCCATATAGAGTGCAAAGGTACAAAAAAACGAGCGCATAACAAAATAAAATCTTTTATTTTTTTCGTGCCACCTGCGGTTGTCGTGCTTTCTTCTTTTTCATACGCTTTTTGTTTTTGTTTCAAAAGTTTCAGTTGTGTGTGCAAAGGTAAATAAACTGTCAACCTAAATCAGGAAAAGACAAGTTAATATTTCAAAACGAAGACAATAAGACAATAAGACAATAAGACATTAAGGTGGTTGCGACATACAGACGGCAAGTATCAGGTGACACATTGTAAAAATATCATAGCATATATAAGCAAAGTGTAAGTAGTATAATTTAATATCATATTATTATATAATATA
>DGTQ01000010.1 GCA_002394365.1 Prevotellaceae bacterium UBA4332 | reverse complement strand
GCAAGTGGGAAAGCGTAAGCTAAGATTGAAAATTTATCTTTTTCTTGATTTTCCTTTAGATTCCTCTCAAGATTTCTGAGCCGATAGGCGAAATAATGAATAATCGTCCCCTTTATTTTCTTTTCGATTTTTCACAGATTTTCAGATAAGATTTTCCTTCCCGAGGGCAGGAGACAGATTTCCATAATTTGAATGTAATTCATTCCCTCCCTCTCGGCGGAGGGATGTCAGTTTGAAACTGACAGGGAGGGGGTCTCAAGTGACCTCTAAGTGAGGTGTCTCAAAGACAGGTCACTCGCCTCATTCCCAGTATTTATGCGCTTTCCCAACGCATAAGTGACCTATGTGAGGTTATTTTGCAGAATTCTATATTTTTTGCATTTTTCTCTCCTTTGTTTGGAGAAAACAAAACTTTTTCTTAATTTTGTAAAGTATAATCTTCTGCTTCAATAATTAGGCGAAAGAAAATAAACTATGGCAAAAAGACGAGAAATAAGAAACAGTACTGCCGAGTTCCTAATTTTTCAGATAGAAGGAAAGGAACAGGGAGTTGATGTGTATTATAAGGACAAAACAGTGTGGTGTACTCAAAAGGCAATGAGTATGCTGTTTGACTGCTCAGCAGATAATATAGGTCTCCATCTCAAGAATATATATGAAAGTGGCGAGCTACAGGAAAAAGCAACTACCGAGAAAATCTCGGTAGTTCGACGTGAGGGTAATAGAGATGTAAATCGAACATTACAGTTTTACAACCTCGATGCTGTTATCAGCGTGGGCTATCGCGTGAATTCTATTCGTGCTACGCAGTTCCGCCAGTGGGCTACGAGCGTATTGAGAGATTATGCTATTCGTGGCTATGTGCTTGACAGAAAACGTATGGAGAATGGCTCTTTCCTGAATGAAGATTACTTTGAGCATCTGTTAGCTGAAATCAGGGAGATAAGACTTTCCGAGCGCCGTTTCTATCAGAAACTGACAGATATATATACCACAGCCATAGACTATAATCGTGATGCTCCGACTACCAAGACGTTCTTCAAGATGATGCAGAATAAGATGCACTATGCCGTTCATGGACATACGGCAGCAGAACTGATAGTGGAGAGAGCTGATGCTGAGCAGGAACACATGGGGCTTACCACGTGGGAGAATGCGCCTGATGGCAAGATTGTTAAGACGGACGTGTCGATAGCCAAGAACTATTTGAAAGAAGTAGAACTGGCAGATATGGGACAACTCGTGAATGGTGTACTTGAATTAGCCGAACGCATGGCAAAACGCCATATTCCTATGACAATGGAGGATTGGGCAAAGCAGATAGATACGATTTTGGCGGCAGGAGGTAACGATGTGCTTCAAAATTCAGGCAAAGTTACAGCAGAAGAAGCAAAAGAACACGCTGAGACGGAATTTGAGAAATACCGTATTGTCCAAGACCGTTTATTCCAGAGCGATTTTGACAGATACTTAGGCGAATTACCCTTTATTGAAGAAACTTAAAAAATACAGCATACACTTTCATGGTGTATACTTTTTTCTCCCCCTTTGTTTGGAGAAAACAAAACTTTTTCTTAACTTTGCATCTATAAAAAATACATGATGTTAAATCAGAGTGAACAAGCGTTATGACATACTTCAATCAGTTTCACAAAGAGAAAACGGAGCGTTGTCTGGAGAAAATGAAGAACTGGTACACATCGCCAATATCATTGCAGGAGCAGCAACAGATAGCAGAGCGAATGAAGAAAAATCTCGCTTTGGCTCTGACGATGGAGTAACCCTTAATGAACAGGAACAACGCAGAGCAGAACGATGGGCTAAGCAACATGATTGTTGGATACCGATGGAAGAGATATTTCAGATAGGTGTTCCGGGTCCAAGTGGTAGCGAGTCTGATACCTACGTAGCGTCAGATTCGACACTTTCATAACCCCCATCCCCAGCATACACTTTCATGGTGTATACTTTTTTCTCCCCCTTTGTTTGGAGAAAACAAAACTTTTTCTTAACTTTGCATCTAACTGCTAACAGCCAAGCCTTAAATAAATAACACATACAAGATGGACCTGACGCAATATATAAAAGACCTAAACCAGCAATACAAGACGAACATCGCGAGAGAGCACTCCTACAGACCTGCACTAAAAGACTACTTGCAGAGTCTGTTGCCTAAGATGGTGGTGACTAACGAACCAGCCCACTTTGAGTGTGGCGCTCCAGACTATATAATCTCAAGGGAGAAAGACCATTTGCCCATGTTCTTCGTGGAGGCAAAGGATATAAACGACAACGACCTTGACGGTAAGAACAAGAATGGTCACAAGGAGCAGTTTGACCGCTATAAGCAGGCTCTTGACCATATTATATTTACAGATTATCTCGATTTTCATCTTTATGAATACGGCGAGTTTGTGGATAGTGTGAGGATTGCTGAGGTGAAAGGCGACAGGATTGTAGCCGTAGAGGGAGCAGAGGACAAGTTTGTCAGCATGATTCAGCATCTGGGCAGTTCTGCCATACAGCGTATAACCTCAGCATCACGACTTGCCAAACTTATGGCAGGCAAAGCCCGTCTGCTTGCCAATATCATCGAAACAGCCCTGCATGACGATTCCTATTCCTACGATAATGAGAATCTGCAGGGGCAGTATAAGGCTTTCAGGGACGTGCTCCTTCAGGAGCTCTCAAAGACGGAGTTTGCCGACATCTATGCCCAGACCATAGCCTACGGAATGTTTGCCGCCCGCCTGCATGATGATACCCCTGAGGATTTCAGCCGTGAGGAAGCAGCACGCCTTATACCGAAGACTAATCCCTTCCTCAGACAGGTATTCAACAATCTGGCGGGCAACGACCTTGATGAGCGTATAACGTGGGTAGTAGATGATTTGGTTATGGTGTTTCGTGCCACTGACCTGAGGAAAATCATGGACAGTTATCGAGCTGACAAGCGTCATCACGACCCTATGATACATTTCTATGAGGATTTCCTCTCTGAGTACAATCCCAAACTGCGCAAGTCAAAGGGAGTGTGGTACACTCCACAGCCAGTAGTAGGATTTATAGTGAGGGCTGTTGACGAGATATTGCAAAAGGAATTTGGTTTGCCCGACGGCTTGGCAGACTACTCTATGATAGAGCGTGAAGTGGCTGTAGAGCAGAGCCGTGACAAACGCACTACTGACGGCATGAAGCACAGAAACAAGAAGTTTCACCGTGTGCAGATACTCGACCCTGCTACTGGTACGGGCACATTCCTTGCAGAAGTGGTAAACCAGATATACGACCGATACCGAGACAATCAAGGTATTTGGCAACAATATGTGGAGCAACACCTGTTGCCTCGCCTCAATGGGTTCGAGATACTGATGGCTTCATACGCTGTGGCTCACATCAAACTTGATATGCTGCTTGCAGAAACGGGCTATCAGCACACATCAGACAAGCGCCTGCACGTATATCTTACCAACTCCCTTGAGGAGAGCAACAACGAGCAACGTACTTTCTTTGCCCAGTGCCTCAGCCAAGAAGCAAATGCCGCAAACGATGTCAAGCGTAACTATCCAGTTATGGTGATGATAGGTAATCCGCCGTATAGCGTAAGCAGTCAGAATAACGGTAAATGGATAACCAACCTCGTTGCCGATTATAAGAAAAATCTTAATGAGCGAAACATACAACCCCTTAGCGATGATTATATAAAGTTCATCCGACTTGCTCAATATTATATAGAGAAGAATGGGGAGGGAGTGTTCGCTTTAATTAGTAATAACTCGTTTATTGATGGATTAATACATCGGCAAATGAGAAGGGTACTGTTGCGTGCTTTCGACAAGATTTATATTCTTGACTTGCATGGGAACAGTCGTAAGAAAGAAACTGCACCAGACGGCTCAAAAGACGAAAATGTCTTTGATATTATGCAGGGTGTCAGCATAAACATTTTCGTAAAGACTTCCCATGATGATAAGAAAGATGCAGAACTGTTACATTTCGATATATTAGGAACAAGAGAAGAAAAATACAGCTTTCTTAATAAACACTCCTTGCAATCTGTTTCTTGGCAACAATTAACCCCACAAGCTCCACAATACTTTTTTGTCCCAAAAGATTTTGCTTTGCAGGAAGAGTATGAAAAGGGATTTCCAATAGACCAATTAATGCCTATATATTCGAGTGGAGTTAAAACATCCAACGATGAAGAGTTGGTTTCTGATATAGAGTATTATAGCAATAATGAACGTGTATATTTCTATAGACCATTTGACATTAAACATATTGATTACGATTTGAAAAAAGTTGGAAGACCAAGATATAATGTGATGAAACATTTAGAGAAAGAAAATCTTGGAATTTTGGCTTGTAAACAAGCGGTAACTGAGAAATATGGTTATTTTGTAACAAAGGGAATAACAGATATAAATTATACAGGAACAGCAGGTAAATTTGGTGCTGGCTTAGTATTTCCCCTCTACATCTATCAAGATAATATGGGCGAGGAAGAACGCATAGTGAATTTCGACAAGAAACTATATGACGAGATAGCCAAAGGACTGAATTACCTGCCTTGTTATGACGACGATATACGGATAGACCCTACAAGCGACTATAAAGGTGTGCTCTATCCGCAGGACCTCTTAGACTATATCTATGCAGTGCTTCATAGCCCATCATACAGAGAACGTTACAAGGAATTTCTGAAGATAGACTTCCCACGCATACCATACCCCAAGGACTGGGAGAAGTTTCGTGACTTGGCAGAACTGGGTGAGGAACTGCGCCATCTGCACCTGATGGAGTATTTGCCATCAAAACTGAGCGTAACATTCCCAAAGCCAGGCTCTGCACAGGTAGATTGCTATCGTTGGGAGCAGAATAAGGTGTATATAAATGATGAGCAATACTTTGACGGTGTGCCAGAGTCTGCGTGGAATTTCTACATCGGAGGCTATCAGCCAGCCCAGAAGTGGCTGAAAGACCGCAAGGGTAGAATCCTCGATGTTGACGACGTGAAGCACTATCAGCAAATAATATACATATTGCAAGAGACAGAAAGAATAATGAACGAGATAGACGAGATAATAAAATAAGAAATAAACAGACAAATGGACGGAGAAAAATTTACTAACACCTCAATAACAATAAAGGGACTACTGGGCTTAATAGAAGCTAAGGATATAGCAATACCAGAAATTCAAAGACCTTTCGTTTGGAAGAAAAGTCAGGTGCGTGACCTTATAGACTCTCTCTATAAAGGTTACCCTACGGGATATATTATCTTATGGAAGAACCCTAACGTAAAGCTGAAAGACGGCACGATATCGTCAGGCAAGAAAATTATAATAGACGGACAGCAACGCATAACGGCGTTGATGGCTTCTGTTGCAGGCATGAAGGTATTTAATAGTGATTTCAAGGAGGAACCTGTCAAAATAGCCTTTAATCCGTTTGCCGCTTTAGAATACATGAATGGTGATTCAGAGGCTGAGATATTCGCTGTTCAGACACCTGCCCACCTGAAGAGTAAGCATTGGATTCCAGACATAGCTGAGGTGTTCAGTACGCAGTTTGCATCTTGGACGTTTATTCCTAAGTATATAGCGGAAAATCCTGATATGAGTGGGGACAACCTGCAAAAAGTGCTTAGTATGCTAAAAGGGATAGAAACCACACAAATAGGTGTAATAGAATTGTCAGAGAAACTTGATATTGATGTAGTGACAGATATATTTATACGCATCAATTCAAAGGGAACGCCATTGAGTCAAGGCGACTTTGTAATGTCGAAGATGGCTGCTGATGAGAAGCATGGTGGTAATACGCTGAGAAAGATTATAGACTATTTCAGTCACTTAGCTGTCGTTCCAACGTATTATGAGTATATAAAAGACCATGATAAGGATTTTGCAAACACACCATATTTGCAGAAACTGGCTTGGCTGGCTGACGATAAGGAAACGGTATATGACCCGAATTGCGATGACGTGATTCGTGTAGCCTTTATGCATAAGTTGAAAAGGGCAAAGTTGGCAAACTTGGTACAACTGCTTACTGGCAGAGACTTTGAAACACGAGAGTTCAAGGAAGAAATAGCAGAAGAAACCTTCAAGAAGATGTATGAAGGAGTGCTTAACGTGATAAGCCAGTATAATTTCACCCAGTTTATGATAGCTGTGAAGTCGGCAGGCTTTATTTCAGAGAAACTGGTTAATTCTAATATGGCTCTGGATTTCGCATACACTATCTATCTGTTACTGCAAGATTCTGATGTACCTGTAGCAGAACGAAAGCGAATTGTTCAGAAATGGTATGTGTTGTCTGTGCTTACAGGACGTTACAGTAGTTCACCAGAATCGGCTTTTGCTCGAGACATCAGACAAATAACAGAGGTAGGTGTGCCGGCAATGTTGAAGTCGATAGAGGATGCAATCCTGTCAGAGAATTTCTGGAACGTAGCAGTTCCGCAGAATCTTACCATGACCTCGACAAACAATCCTACATATCTTGTATATCTTGCTGCACAGGTGTATTTTAATGATATATCTCTGCTTTCTGCAAATATTACAGTTAGAGAGTTGATTAGTCTTGGTGGTGATGTGCACCATGTGTTTCCCAAACAATATCTTATAAATAATCATTTCTCAAAGAATCTGTATAATCAGGATGGAAACTATGCCTATCTTGACCGTCCTGTAAATGAATCTATTGGCAAGAAAGCACCTCATGAGTATTTCAGTATAGCCTTGAAACAATGTGAAACAAAGAAAACTGAATGTGGCTCTATCATAGACGAAGAGATGTTGCATAAAAATCTTGCAGCCAACTGTATTCCTGAGGAGGTATTTAAGATGGGATATGAAGATTATGAGATATTCCTTGAGAAACGCAGATTGCTGATGGCACAAAAGATTAGAAAGTATTACGAAAACCTATAATGAAATTCTAAATGCCATAGATGATACGATTCAAGAAAAAGACACACATTAACATACAAAGACGATAAATGAAGCAATAAAGACCATCGCCTCACCAAAAAGATAGGCAGGGTGGGGCGATGGTTTAATAAGTAATTAGAAATTAGTGAAAATAAGATTCCCCAGCAAAATTTGGAGGTTAGGAAAAAAGTTTGTAATTTTGCAAGCGTAAGAAATGCAATAGTATGAATACGGTAACATTAAACTTAGGTGAAAGCTTAACCAACAAACTTATGGTTAAGGCTAAGAATATAGGTGTGAGTGTTGACAGCTATATCATATACATATTGAATAGACATGAGGAGAATGAAGAAATGAACGGCAGCATTGAACAGCAACTTAGTGCAATGCAACTGAAAGGGCACAAAGTTCCTGCATTCGAGACTGGTAAGGGTGCTTTAGCTGATATAAAATATCCAACGGAATGAGAGTTTTCTTAGATACAAACATATTGTTGGATATAAAAGTTTTCTCACCATCAGAACTTAATAAAATACTTGAACACAAAATATGAGTCACCCATAGCCCTGCTCTTAATAGATAGAGTGGGGCGATTATTTTATTAGTAATTAGGGATTAGGCTCAGCGAAGCGCATGAGCACCTATTATGAAGTGCTGAAGTTTCCTGAAGCTGTTGACAACCTATAGCTAAGCAACAGCCCGCCCTTGCTTAGCAACAATCCGCTATTGCTTAGCAACAGCGCAATATCGCTAAGCTGCATATACCAAAAGAAACACAGGGAAGGTGGTCGGGGAGGTTATGGGGATGCCGTATTTCTGTTTTAGGAATTAAAATATAGTTAAATGATTGGGAGGTTTAGCGAGAATTTCGATATTATTTCTTATCTTTGCAACTAATTTGAACAAAGAATATAATGTATTTTTATGGCTGAAACGGTTGATATAAGAGAATTGAATGTGCTGATAGAGCAGCACAGTAACTTTGTGACCAACCTGACTACGGGTATGAACAGAGTGATTGTGGGGCAGAAGCACTTGGTAGAGAGTTTGCTGATAGGCTTGCTGAGCGACGGACACATACTGCTTGAGGGTATGCCTGGACTGGCAAAGACTTTGGCGATAAACACGCTGTCGAAACTGATAGACGGAAAGTTTAGCAGAATACAGTTTACGCCCGACTTGTTGCCTGCCGACGTGGTGGGTACGCTGATTTATTCGCAGAAGGACGAGGCGTTCCAGATAAAGCGTGGTCCTGTGTTTGCCAACTTCGTGCTTGCCGACGAGATAAACCGTGCGCCAGCTAAGGTGCAGAGTGCTCTGCTGGAGGCTATGCAGGAGCACCAGGTAACGATAGGCGACAACACTATGCCTTTGCCAAAGCCATTCATGGTGATGGCTACGCAGAACCCTGTGGAGCAGGAGGGTACTTACCCCTTGCCTGAGGCTCAGATGGACCGTTTCATGCTGAAGGTGATAATAGGTTATCCGTCTGTGGAGGAGGAGAAGAAGATTTTGCGTGAGAACCTGGCTGGCAGTCTGCCAGAGATAATGCCTGTATCGAGTGCGGAGGAGATAATCAAGGCTCGTGAGGTAGTGCGCCAGGTGTATATAGACGAGAAGATAGAGCAGTACATTACGGATATGGTGTTTGCTACCCGTTATCCTAAGCAGTACGGGCTCGACGAACTGACTCCGATGATTAACTTCGGTGCTTCGCCTCGTGCCAGCATAAACCTTGCTAAGGCTGCAAGGGCTTATGCCTTTATAAAGCACAGAGGATACGTGGTGCCTGAGGACGTGAGGGCTGTGGCTCATGACGTGATGAGGCATCGCATAGGCTTGTCTTACGAGGCAGAGGCTAACAACATTACGGCTGAGGACGTGATAAGTCAGATAATAAACAAGATTGAGGTGCCTTGATAGAGACGACGGCAGACATATTTGCTAAGGTAAGGCGCATAGAGATAAAGACGCGCGGACTGTCGAACAACATCTTTGCTGGTCAGTATCACTCTGCCTTTAAGGGCAGGGGTATGGCTTTTGCCGAGGTAAGGGAATACCAGTATGGCGACGATGTGAGAGATATAGACTGGAACGTGACGGCCCGCTTTCACAGACCTTACGTAAAGGTGTTTGAGGAGGAGCGCGAACTGACTGTCATGCTGCTTGTAGATGTTTCGGGTTCGCTGAATTTTGGTACGCGAAACGAGACGAAGGCCGAGATGGCTACGGAGATAGCTGCTACGCTGGCTTTCTCTGCCATACAGAATAACGACAAGATTGGCGTGATATTCTTCTCGGACCGCATAGAGAAGTATATTCCTCCGAAGAAGGGCAGGAAGCATATTCTGTATATTATAAGAGAGATGCTGGGCTTTAAGCCTGAGTCTAAGAGGACGGACATAGGAATGGCGCTGGAATATCTCGGAAGGATGCAGAAGAGACGCTGTACGGCATTCGTGATGAGCGACTTCTACAGCAGGAAGGATTTTGAGAAGCCCTTGCAGATATGCCGCATGCGTCATGACCTTGTAGGAATACAGATATATGACCCCCTGATGAGAAGGTTGCCTGACGTGGGCATACTGAGGATACAGGATGCAGAGACAGGACACGAACAGTATATCGACACATCGAGCAAGGCTCTGAGAATGGCTCATGAGCGCTACTGGACGGAACGCTCTGCAGCGCTCAACCAGATGTTTCAGAGAAACTCTGTTGACCTCGTGAGTGTGGCAACGGATGGTAATTATGTAAAGACTTTGCAACACCTCTTTGCAATGAGAGGATAGTTTACAGTTCACAGTTCACAGTTCATAGTTCACAGTTCACAGTTATAAGTTACCAGTTACTAGTTACCAGTTGAAAATTGAAAGATTGAAGATTTATAAGACAGACATAAAGAATTTATTGGCGAAGAACGCAATGGTTTTGAGGATTATATCGTTAGTTATAGTCTTCATTCTTCATTCTTTATTCTTCACTCTTCATTCTTATGCTCAGACGGCGATAGTTGAGGCTGAGATAGACTCTGTGCAGATGGTGGTGGGCGAGCAGACGGGTTACCGCATTTCTGCTACGGTGAAACCAGGGCAGAGCGTGATATTTCCGCAGTGGAAGCCTCAGCAGATGCTGACACCAGGCGTGGAGGTGGTTGAGAGGCCAAAGATAGACACGATAGATGCTAACGACGGTTTTATAAAGGTGACGCAACACCTTGTGCTGACTGCCTTTGAGGACTCTCTGTACTACATACCCAAACAGAACGTGAGGATAGACGGCAAGGTATTGCAGACAAAGAACCTCGCGCTGAAGGTGCTGACCATAGATGTGGACACTCTGCACCCCAACCAGTATTTTGGTCCGAAGGACGTGCAGGAGAATCCCTTTATGTGGAAAGAGTGGATGAGGCTGCTGGTGTTTGCCGTTATAGCGGTGCTGCTATACGTGCTGTGCTGGCTGGCATACATAAGACTGAAGAGCGACAAGCCTTTCCAGTTTAAGGTGAAGATAATAAAGAAGATACCGCCACACCAGAAGGCGCTCAACTCCATTCAGGCACTGAAGGAGGGCAACATAAGCAGCGAAATGAGTCCAGAGGTAAGCCAGAAGGCTTATTACACCCAGCTGACTGATGCCATAAGGGTGTATATACAGGAGCGATTTGGCTTTAACGCTATGGAGATGACTACGGCAGAGATAATAGCCCGACTGAAACAGGAAGAGGACGACGACAAACTGAGGGAACTCGTTAACCTGTTTGAGACGGCAGACCTCGTGAAGTTTGCAAAATATACGGTGGGCATGAGCGAGAACGACCGCAACCTCGTGTCGGCTATAGACTTTATCAATACTACAAAACAAGAGAACGCGCCTACCTACGAGCGTATAGAACCAACAATAACCAAGCAGCAGAGACAGACGATGCACATAAGACTGTCATTGAAATGGGCTATCGCCATAATGATAATCCTTGCTACGGCAATGGTGGTGTTTGTCTGCTGGCAGTTATACGACATCAGAGCGTAGGTAAGGAAGATATAAAAAAACAAGGTAAAAAAGAATGGAATTTTCTCAGCCAGCATATTTCCTCCTGTTACTCCTGCTCGTACCATATATATTATGGTATGTGCTATGGAGAAATCGTGGAAAGCGAAAGATGGAGTCGAGCATGACCATAAGCGACGCTTATGGGTACCTGAAGGCGCCATCGAGCCTCAGGGTGCAGCTGATACACACGCCGATGCTGCTGAGATGTGCGGCTTTTGTACTGATAGTGGTAGCTCTGGCGCGTCCGCAAACCCACGAAGCGTGGGACAACCGCAGCGTGGAGGGCATAGACATAATGCTGGCGATGGACATATCGACGAGTATGCTGACGCAGGACCTGCGCCCTAACCGCATAGAGGCGGCAAAGAGCGTGGCAGCGTCATTCATAAGCGACAGGCAGAACGACAACATTGGCTTGACGATATTTGCTGGCGAGGCATTCACACAGTGTCCGATGACAACAGACCACACCTCATTGCTCAACCTGCTGAAGGGGGTGAGGACAGACCTGGCTGAAAGAGGCCTCATAAGCGATGGTACGGCAATAGGCATGGGACTGGCAAACGCCATCTCGCGTCTGAAGGATTCGAAGGCAAAGAGCAAGGTGGTGATACTGCTGACTGATGGTGCCAACAACATGGGCGACATATCCCCGATGACGGCTGCACAGATAGCCAAGAGTCTCGGAATACGCATATACACCATAGGCGTAGGTTCGAAGAGAGTAGCGATGTATGAGCTCGACGTAACAACTCTGAGGAACATAGCTGCAACGAGTGACGGCAACTTCTATCTTGCCACAAACAACAAGGAGTTGCAACAGATATACAAGGACATTGACAAGCTGGAGAAATCACGCATCAACGTGAAGAAATTCTCAAAGAAGTATGAGGCTTACCAGCCTTTTGCTCTCGCAGCACTCGTATTGCTGTTGCTGGAGATGCTTCTCAGGTTAACAGTTTTCAGAAGGATATAAAAAAGAAGAAATGCAATTCTATTCACCAACATACTTATATATGCTTGCCGTAATACCCGTTATGGCAGTGCTGATGTTGTGGGCAGAGGTGCAGCGCAGAAAGAAGATACGCCGTTTGGGCGACAAGGAACTGGTAAACAACCTTATGCCTAATGCCTCAGCCAAGAGACGTTGGATAAAGTTCATCATATCATGTTTCGCCATAGCCCTCGCCATAATAATGGTGGCACGTCCGCAGATGGGCTTAAAAGTGAGCCACGAGAAAAGGGAGGGCATAGAGGCAATAATATGTCTGGACATAAGCAACTCCATGCTTGCTACAGACGTTGCGCCAAGCCGACTGGGAAAGAGCAAGATGCTGATAGAGAACCTCGTGGACCACTTTACGAAGGACAAGATAGGCATGGTGGTATTTGCTGGCGACGCCTTTGTGCAGTTGCCTATAACGAGCGACTACGTTTCGGCAAAGATGTTTCTGCAAAACATAGAGCCCTCGCTGATACAATCGCAAGGCACAAACATAGCTGAGGCGATAAACCTTGCTTCAAACAGTTTTACCCAACAGGAGAACATAGGCAAGGCAATTATTGTGATAACCGATGGCGAGGACCACGAGGGTGGGGCACTCGAGGCGGCAAGGGAAGCCAGCGACAAGGGCTTCAAGGTGTTCATACTCGGCATAGGCAACACAAACGGTGCGCCAATACCCGTAGAGGGAGGCGGATACCTTACGGACAATACGGGCAACACAGTAATGACGGCTCTCAACGAGCAGATGTGCCAGGAGATAGCTGCTGCTGGAAAGGGTACGTACATACACGTAGATAACACTTCTACAGCCCAGGAGAAGCTTAACGATGAGTTGGGGAAAATGCAGAAAGGCAGCATAGAGAGTGTGGTATATTCTGAATACTCGGAGCAGTTTCAGTGGTTTGGTATTCTTGTCATAATCATCCTCATAATAGAGACACTCGTTTCGGAGGCGGTTAACCCATACTTCCGCAAGATAACGATATTCAAGAAACGTGGTGCAACCTTAATTGCCATTCTGATTCTTAATTCTACATTCTTCACCCTTAACTCCTATGCTCAGGGTGCAGACCGCCATCACATACGCAAAGGCAACAGAGTATTCCATAGTAACAATCAGGACAGCCCAAGCAAGGCTGAGGTGCAATACAGAAAGGCACTGACTGTAAACCCCGCCAACACGCAGGCTATGTATAACCTGGGTTGTGCGCTGATGGCACAAAACAAGGATTCGCTTGCTATGGAGATGTTCCAGCAGTCGGCAAAGGCTGAGACGAGCAAACAACGCAGGGCTATGTCATACCACAACATGGGGGTGATAATGCAGAAGCAACAGCAGTTTGATGCTGCAATAGAGTTGTATAAGCAGGCACTGCGACTTACGCCACACGACAACGAGACTCGCTACAATCTCGTGTTGTGTCAGCGCCAGAGGAAGAATAACCCTGACAACCAGAATAATCAAAACAATAACCAGAACAACAAGAACAATAAGGATAAAAACAAGCAGAACAACCAGAATAAGCAGCAAGACAATAAGCAGAACAAGAACGACGATAACTCGCAGCAGAAGAACAAAAACGAACAACAGCAGCAACAGATGAGCAAGGAAAATGCCGAACAGCTGTTGCAGGCAACTATACAAAAGGAAAAAGATACCCAGCAAAGACTCAACAAGGCTATGAGTCAGCCTCGTCGCAATAAGACGCAGAAGAATTGGTAGCCCCTATAGATTGAAAATTGAAAGTTGAAAATTGAAAAATAAGATATTACATAATAATATAGGGTGGAGAAACACGGGGATTTTGAGGATTATAATGCTCATTATAATCTTCAATCTTCAATGTTCAATATTCAACGGTAAGGTATCCTTAGTCATAGAAGCCCAAGCCCAGAAGATACACGTTCAGGGACCTACGCATGTGGCTGTGGGAGAGCAATTCCAGTTGCGCTACACCGTTAATACTACCGATGTGAAGAATTTTCGCATAGGCAATGTGCCCGATGCCTTCGAGGTGCTGATGGGACCAAGCACAAGTACGCAGCAGAGTTTCTCTTTTGTCAACGGTCATGCCTCTCAGCAGTCGTCTGTCACCTATACATACGTTCTGATGGCGCAGAAGAACGGTACGTTTGTCATACCATCAGCCAAAGCCACCATTGCAGGCAATGCTGCCGTTTCGTCGGCTTTGAAAATAAACGTAAGTGGAAAGTCGCAACAGGGTGGTGGCGGAGGACAGCACCAGCAACAATCACGCAGAGTGGACAGGGCTGGGGCTCGCATATCGGGCAGCGACCTCTTCATGCGTGTTACGGCAAACAAACATTCTGTCTATGAACAAGAGCCTATCCTCCTCACCTACAAGGTATATACACAGGTAGAGCTGACTGCACTTGAAGGAAAGATGCCCGACTTGCAGGGTTTCCATACTCAGGAGATACCTCTGCCGCAACAAAAGAGTTTCCACATAGAGAACGTCAACGGCAGACCTTACAACTGTGTTACGTGGAGTCAGTATGTGATGTATCCCCAGATGTCGGGTAAGCTCACCATTCCCAGCCTCACGTTCAATGGCATCGTGATGCAGCAGAACACGAGTGTTGACCCATTTGAAGCATTCTTCAATGGTGGTTCAGGATATATAGAGGTGAAGAAGAGCATCAGTGCTCCGAGCGTAAACATAAACGTATTGCCTCTGCCTGCCAAACCAGCAGACTTCTCGGGTGGAGTAGGTCGTTTCACAATCTCCTCTTCTGTAGATAAGAAAACGGTGAAGGCTGGCGAGCCTGTAAACGTGCGCATCGTGGTAAGCGGAGCGGGTAACATGAAACTCCTGAAGCAGCCAGAACTCAACGTGCCAAAAGACTTTGAGAAGTACGATGCCAAGATAACCGATAAGACAAAACTGACTACCGAGGGCGTTACGGGTAGCATGATATACGACATTCTCGTAGTGCCTCGCAACAAGGGTTCTTACACCATTCCAGCTACCAAGTTTGTGTATTTCGATACCCAGACGCGTAAGTACAACACACTGACCACCCAGCCTATAGAGATAGAGGTAGAGAAAGGTTTAGGAGGCGGAAGCGTGTCAGACTATTCTCACCTCAACGACAATGATATTCACGACATAAAGCATGGCAACATCAGCTACTATAAGCCAGCCGATGTGTTCTTTGGCACAAATACGCATTATGGTATAGTGCTGTTTATCGTTTTGGCGTTTATCATTTTGTGCGTAATCTTCAGAAAGCGTGCTATGGCTATAAGCGACGTGACAGCCATGAAGGGCAAGAAGGCAAACAAGGTGGCACAAAAGAGACTGCGCACAGCCTCACGCTTCATGAAGCAGAACAAGCGTGACGAGTTCTATGACGAGGTACTGCGAGCCCTCTGGAACTACGTCAGCGACAAGTTCTCTATGCCTGTAGAACAACTCTCAAGGGAGAACATATCCGAGAAACTCACCGAGCGCAACGTGAGAGCTGAGGTGATAAATTCGTTCATTGAGGCTATCAACGAGTGCGAATACGCTCGTTATGCCCCAGGCGACCCTCTCGGCAATATGCAGAATACGTTTGACAAAGCCACGCAGGCTATAGTAAACATAGAAAACAGATGAAACACCTAAGATACCATCTTCTCACGCTCCTGCTTTGCCTGTCCTGCGTTGCTGTAGCTCAGGACAGAGCCAATGCCGATGCTGCCTATCGTTCAGGCAACTACAAGAAGTCTGTAGAGCTCTATTCCAAGCTGCTCAAGCAGGGGGAGTCTCCAGACATATATTACAACATGGGTAATGCTTACTATCGTATGGCAGACTACTCCCAGGCTATGGTTTCTTTCCTCAAGGCGCAGAAGCTCTCGCCAGCAGACAAGGATATCATGCACAATATCGAGATAACCTCTCGAAAGACCATAGATCGCATACCTGTCAATTCAGATGTTCTCTTCTTGCAGTGGTATAAGTCTCTCGTGTTCCTTTTCTCTATCAACAGCTGGACGTGGATTTCCATCTGTGCCCTCGCTGTGGCTTTGCTTGTGTTCCTGCTCTACCTGTTTATGGACTCCCTCACCATGAGGAAACTCTCTTTCTACACTTCCTGCCTGCTCTTTGGCTTGTTTATAGTATCCACATGCTTTGCCTACCACCAGAAGAACATGGTGGAGGCACACAAGCAAGGGGTGGTTATGAGAGATGTGCTCAACGTCAAGTCTTCGCCCACACAGAAGGCGTCAAACGTCATCGTGATTCATGAGGGTACTGTGGTAGATATTACTGACGACGACATACCCCAGTGGCTCGGCATAAGGCTCACCGATGGCTCTCAGGGGTGGATACCAGTTTCGTCAGTAGAAGTCATATAATTTTCAATTTTCAATCTTTCAATCTTCAATCTTTCAATCTTCAATCTTTCAATCTTCAATATTCAATCTTCAATATATTTCCGTGCATAACCCAGTAGATACATATTTCGTACATCTCCTTTTTGGCAGCGACAGCGCCTTTCTGGATAGTTTTGCCCTCACAGTAACCAATGCCTGGTTGTGGGTGCCGCTGTATATAGCCTTGTGCCTCCTCATCATTAAGAATCACGACAACATGCAGCAAATCTTCGTCTGCGTGGGTTGTGCCATTCTCGGTGTGCTACTTGCCACAGGACTTACCAGCATCGTCACCAAACCCCTCTTTGAGCGTTTGCGTCCCTGCAACGACCCAGAGTTCAAGTATCTTGCCGACATAGCAGGCAATATCCATAACAAGGACTTCAGCTTTTTCTCCTCACATGCAGCCACCTCTATGGCGATAGTGTCATTCTTCTGTCTGCTCGTAAGAAACTGGTTCTTCTCCTTCTCCATGATTCTTTGGTCTCTCATAGTCTGTTGGACCCGTCTCTACCTCGGTCAGCATTTCTTTACCGATGTTTTAGTAGGCATCCTTTGGGGTAACATTACAGGTATTCTTTCCTATCTGTTATACTGGCGCTACACAAATCGCATAATAAACAAGAGCTATCACATAAGTGAGAAATTCACCTCTGGTGGCATCAGCAAGTTCGATGTAGATGTCGTCCTGCTGGTACTGTTCGTCTCTTTCCTCTATGCACTGATACCAATTTAGTTTGCATTAAACATTAACTCTCAACCCTCAACTCTTAACCCTCAACTCTTAACCCTCAACTCTTAACCCTCAACTCTTAACCCTCAACTCTTAACCCTCAACTCTCAACCCTAACCCTCAACCCTCAACTCTCAACTCTCAACTCTCAACCCTCAACCCTCAACCCTCAACCCTCAACCCTCAACCCTCAACCCTCAACTCTTAATCTTTAATCCTTAACTAAAAAGAAATGCCCTCTCCCCAGCATATAAAGATACAAGACTATGACTACCCACTTCCAGACGAGAGGATAGCCAAATATCCTGTTGCCAAGCGTGACGAGAGTAAGTTGCTCGTCTATGACAAGGGGAATATCTCCCACGATGTATTCAAGCATATCACCCAATACCTTTCCCCAGGCTCTCTCCTTGTCTATAACAACACCAAGGTTATACAGGCTCGCATACATTTTCATAAAGAGACTGGAGCCCTGATAGAGGTGTTTCTGCTTGAGCCCCATACACCACGCGACTACGAGCAGACGTTCCAGACGCGTTCCGATTGTTCGTGGGTATGCCTTGTGGGCAATCTTAAGAAATGGAAGACAGGTGTCCTCGTTAGGGATATAGAGATTGGTGGCAACATTATCCAGCTCTCCGTAGAACGTGGTGAGGAAGAATCGACGGGGCATGTCATGCATTTCTCGTGGAGTGGGGGAGTAAGTTTTTCCGAGATACTTGAGGCTGTAGGCGAACTGCCCATACCTCCCTATCTCAATCGTAAGACCGAAGAGAGCGACAAAACCACGTATCAGACAGTCTATTCCAAGATAAAGGGCAGCGTGGCAGCCCCCACAGCAGGGCTCCATTTTACAGATGCTGTCCTTTCCGATATAGAGGCCCACGGCATAGAGCGGGCAGAGGTGACACTCCACGTAGGCGCTGGCACCTTTCGTCCTGTTAAGTCAGAGGAGATAGCAGGCCACGAGATGCATCGTGAGTACATAACTGTCCATCGTCAGACGATAGAGAAAATCCTCTCTCATAGAGGCAAGGTGACAGCCGTGGGTACTACCTCTGTGCGCACCCTCGAGAGTCTTTACTACATAGGTTGCAAACTTCTGGTTAATCCTTCTTTGGAGGAAGAAGAACTGGTTGTCTCCAATCAGTGGGAGCCATACGACAGCACCTCTTCCCCTGAGGCAGAGCCCACGAGTGTCGTTGCCCTGCAAGCCATACTCAGATGGATGGACCAGCACCAGGTGAACATCCTCAATACCAGCACGAAGATTATCATCGTGCCAGGCTATAAATATCACATAGTAGAGAAATTGATAACCAATTTCCACCAACCCAAATCCACACTCCTTCTGCTCGTCTCGGCTCTCATAGGTGAAGACTGGCGCAAGGTGTATCAATATGCCCTTGACAACGATTTTCGTTTCCTCTCGTATGGAGACTCGTCGTTGTTGATACCAGAATGAGGTTATGAGGTTGTGAGGTTGTGAGGTTCTTGCTCTGGCAAGCCAACAAGTTGGAGCGATGAGGTTCTCTCACCTTAAAACCTGAGAGCAAAGCGACCTAATGACCTGAAACCCAAAAGATAAAAGAATAACTAACCTAAACAATAAAAATTATGAAACTAAACGGACGCAGAGAAAGTACAAACGTTGACGACCGTCGCCGTAGCGGCATCTCGTCAGCAGGTATGGGTGGTCTCGGCATCGGAGGCCTTGTAGTGGTAGCACTCATCACGTGGATGATGGGTGGCAATCCCCTTGATGTGGTACAGACAGTAGCCACGCAGCAGATGACCAATGTAACTACGCAGACAGAGAACGGACGTGAGTTTACCCCCGAGGAGGAAGAACTCGCCAAGTTTTCCCGTCAGATACTCGCTGGCACCGAGGATGTCTGGACCCAGGTGTTCAAGGATATGGGCAGAGAATATGTCCCACCACGCATGGTGCTCTACACAGGCAGTGTGCAGACAGGTTGTGGCAACGGACAGTCTGCTATGGGGCCCTTCTATTGCAGTGCCGACCAGTGTCTTTATATCGACCTCTCCTTCTTTACCTCTATGAAGAGCCAGCTTGGTGCTGATGGCGATTTTGCCTATGCCTATGTCATAGCCCACGAGGTAGGCCACCATGTGGAGTATCTGCTTGGCACCCTCGACAAGGCACACCAGCAGATGTCTCGCCTCTCCAAGGCAGATGCCAATCGTGTCAGCGTGCGCCTCGAACTGCTTGCCGATTTCTATGCTGGCGTTTGGGCTTACCATGACAACAAGGAGTTTGCCTCACTCGAAGATGGTGACATAGAAGAAGCCATCAACTGCGCCCAGAAGATTGGCGACAATTACCTTCAGGAGAAAGCACGCGGCTATTCACAGCCAGAGTCTTTCACTCACGGCACCTCCAAGCAGCGCATGAAGTGGCTCAAGTTAGGTCTCACCACAGGTGATATGTCAAAAGGCACCACCTTCCAGTGCTCCGATGCTGAGCTCTGATGCCCAGTCTTTAAGCTTTGATGTCCAGATAGCAAGCTTTTAGCCCTAAAGACTAAGCTTCCGTCGTCAGGTGCTTAGCTTCTATATGAAATTAACTGGTTAATTCTTGAAATTTACCAGTTAATTTTTAAAATTTACCAGTTAATTTTCAATAAAAGCTATGCTACAGGAGTTAAAAGCTATGTGTCTTGTTGCAGAAGAGCAGAACTTTTATTACCTTTGTATGCAACAAAACAACCAGATATTATGATAGTAAAGATAACCAAAGGAGCAAGAAAGAATATCGTGTCGTATGGCAAATATACGGCAAAGACGATGCATTACAACACCATTACTATGGATGATGTGTGTGAGGAAATACAGAAAAACTGTGGTGCAAAAGCGTCTGATGTAGTGCAGGTTCTGCGTGAACTTGTTGACGTGCTGAAGCACCATCTACAACAGGGCAACAGGGTACAGCTGCCTTTCCTCGGCACCATGAAGATGGATATAGAGAGCAAGGCTTTCGAAAACCCCAAGGACTTCAATCCAGCAATGCACATCAAGCGTTGCAAAATCAGTTTTATTCCCCAGTCTTACAAAAAACACCAGACGCTGCTTGAAGACATAAAAATAGACAAGGTGATTTACGATAAATAGAATTTTATTTCATTTTCTTTTTGCAGATACAAAAACTTTTCATAACTTTGCAACGAATCGCATAAAATCAAAAAAATTAGCCTATGATATAACTCAAAAAGATTAAAGACATATAGAAAAAGAAGCGTCCGCTTAGAATCTTGTTTCTGAAATTCGCCAAAAAAAAGAGACAATCAAGAGTAAAAGCAAGGATGCTCACGCTGTAAGGCGTGGGCTTTTACTCGTAATATGGTTGCAAGGTGTTTGGGAGATACCTCAGAAACATAGACGAAGGTAAAAATAGTCCACGTTTTTTGTGTCTTTTCTCCAGCATTGGACTAATATCAATATTAACTTTAAAAACAAAACGATTATGAGATTAATTTTAACAGCAATTGCATGTTGCTTTTTTATGGGCATCAATGCTCAGGTTCTTACTACGGAAGATTGGCGTATGGATGTTATTCCAAGTACTTTAACAAGCGAAGAACTACCTGTTTTTTATATGTATAAAGAAAACATAAATACATCATTGACCTCTGTAAATGTATATAATGGAGACTTCTCTGTAGAAAAACAATTTGAGATGGATGGTACTACATACAATCTATATTGTCTTAACTATATAGATTTTGACAATAACAGTAATTCGGACAGAATGTCCACTTACATTTCTCAGACGTTCTTTAATAATGACGAAAAATTTGAATATATAAAAATAACTAAAGTTGACGATTCATACAAGGACAAAACACTAAGCATTATAAACGAAGATGGTGACGTGCTTTTCTCTTTGGAAGAGTCAGGAGAAGGGACATTTAGATTTGATGAACCAGGAGAGGGACACGCTAAGGAATGGATTCAGGCCTTTAAGTTTAGAGGAAAAAAGTATCTATACATATTTTATTGCACTTCTTTGCAAGATGGCATGAAGGGAAGAGCATATTTATATGAAGTTGATACTATGACAGGAATTAAGCAGGCAAGTGCTTCTGTCGCTAAAATGCTAAGCAAGGTATACAATACAGAAGGTATTCAATTGTCACCAAACGCCAATGGAATAATAATATCTAATGGCAAAAAAGTAATCAAGTAACAATAACCAACAAACGTGAGTGCGGAGCTGACCTTGATGAGTGTTGGCTCCACTCTTTTTGTGACTAATCATAATGAAACGTCCGTTAAGTGTGGCAAAATTCTTAATAAATGCTAAAAAGGAGAAGAATTCTTCATTCTTCACTCTTCATTCTTCATTTTTTTGTATCTTTGCAACAATTGAAACCTAACTAAACAACTAAAAACAAGAAATAACTAACCTGTAACAAAAATCTATGAAAGTTTATCAAACCAGTGAAATCAAGAACATTGCCCTCCTTGGCAATGACGGTTCTGGTAAGACTACCCTCACCGAGGCACTCCTCTATGAGGCAGGCATTATCAACCGACGCGGACGTATCACGCAACACAACACAGTATCAGACTACTTCCCCGTAGAGCATGAGTATGGCTACTCCGTATTCTCTACCGTTTTCCATGTAGAGTGGAACAACAAGAAGCTCAACATCATTGACTGTCCAGGTTCCGACGATTTCGTTGGTGCTGCTCTCACAGCCCTTGGTGTTACTGATACCTGCGTGTTGCTTCTCAATAATCAGGTAGGTCCAGAAGTGGGCACGCAAAACCACTTCCGCTATACAGAAAAACTCAAGAAGCCAGTTATCTTCCTTGCCAATCAGCTCGATGCCGAGAAGAGTGACTACCACAACACCCTCGAGCGCCTCAAGGAGATTTACGGTCCTAAGGTTACGCCAATACAATATCCACTCAACGAAGGACCTGGTTTCAATGCCCTTATCGACGTGCTGCTCATGAAGAAATACTCATGGGGTCCAGACGGTGGTGCTCCAACCATCGAGGAGATTCCAGCAGAGGAGATGGACAAGGCTATGGAGCTCCACAAGGTGCTGGTAGAGGCAGCAGCCGAGAATGATGAAGGCTTGATGGAGAAATTCTTCGAGACAGAGACTCTTACCGAGGACGAACTGCGCGAGGGTATCCGCAAGGGACTCATCACACGCAGCATCTTCCCCCTCTTCTGCGTTTGCGCAGGCAAGGATATGGGTGTGCGTCGTCTCATGGAGTTCCTCGGCAATGTTGTGCCTCACGTTGACGAAATGCCAAAGGTACACAACACTCGTGGCGAGGAAGTTGCCATTGATGCCAATGGTCCTGAGTCAGTTTATTTCTTCAAGACAGGTGTGGAGCCACATATCGGCGAGGTGCAGTATTTCAAGGTTATGAGCGGCAAGATAAAGTCTGGCGACGACCTCACCAATGCCGACCGTGGTTCCAAGGAGCGCATAGGTCAGATTTATGCCCCTGCAGGAGCTAACCGCATACCTGTTGACGAGATGGTGGCAGGCGACATAGGTTGCACTGTCAAGCTCAAGGACGTAAAGACTGGCAACACCCTCAACGGTAAGGATTGCGAAAACAGGTTCGACTTCCTCACCTATCCTAATCCTAAGTATTCACGTGCTATCAAGGCAAAGAACGAGGCAGAGACCGAGAAACTCATGTCTGCCCTCACACGTATGCGTCAGGAAGACCCTACGTGGGTAGTGGAGCAGTCGAAGGAACTGCGTCAGACCATCGTTCGTGGTCAGGGAGAGTTCCACCTGCGCACCCTCAAGTGGCGTCTTGAGAATATCGACAAGATACAGATAGAATACCTCGAGCCACGCATCCCATATCGTGAGACTATCACCAAGAGCGCACAAGCAGAATATCGCCACAAGAAGCAGTCAGGCGGTGCAGGACAGTTTGGTGAAGTACACCTTATCGTGGAGCCTTACGCAGAAGGTATGCCAGACCCTGTTACCTATAAGCTCAATGGTCAGGAGGTAAAGTGTAATATCAAGTCTCGTGAGGAGATAGACCTCGAGTGGGGTGGCAAACTCGTATTCATCAATACCGTAGTAGGAGGTGCTATCGACATGCGCTTCATGCCAGCCATCCTCAAGGGTGTTATGGAGAAGATGGAGCGTGGACCACTGACAGGCTCTTATGCACGTGATGTGCGTGTCATCGTCTATGACGGAAAGATGCACCCTGTTGACTCCAACGAACTCTCCTTCATGCTTGCAGCCCGCAATGCTTTCTCTGAGGCGTTCAAGGCAGCTGCACCAAAGATACTTGAGCCAATCTATGACCTCGAAGTCTATGTGCCAGCCGAGATGACAGGTGACGTAATGAGTGACCTCCAAGGTCGTCGTGCCCTCATCATGGGTATGGATATGGAGAATGGCTACCAGAAGTTGCAGGCAAAGATTCCACTCAAGGAACTCTCCAACTATAGTATTGCCCTCTCAAGTCTCACAGGTGGCAGAGCATCTTTCTCTACCAAGTTTGCCTCTTACGAGCTTATGCCAAACGAGCTCCAGCAGCAGCTCATAGCAGAGAATGCTCAGAAGGAAGAGGAGTAGGGGCATAGCACACATAGGATTTTTATATCTTTCACTAATCATAGCGCTTGGTCTGTTGGCTGAGCGCTATTCTTTTTTTGAACCACGGATAGCTCGGATTTATACGGATTTATTTCTTTGAACCACAGATAGCTCGGATTTATACGGATTCGCTCGGACTTTCTCGGATTTTTTCTTTTACCACGGATGATTCGGATATTCACGGATATTTTTTTTCTCGCCAAGCCGAGATGATTAGCTCTTGCAAATAGGTTCAGGCTGTTGGGAGGTATCAAGAGGGTCAGCGAAGCTAAAGTTAAACCACCGATAACTCGGATTTTCACTGATTGTTTTTTCTCGCCAAGCCGAGATGATTAGCTCTTTCGAGCCTCAGCGTCTCTCGATAAGCCCCTTATTTCAAGCAAGCTTGATAAGTGTCTTACCTCGACACTCTGCTGACTGAAGTCAGTAATCATCTCTACGCAAAGAGCCAAGGTCGTGCTTTCAGCACTCACGCAAAGAGACCATGTGGATTTTAAGGTGAAGTTTGGTGTCAGGTCTTTAGGTCACTTCGCTCTCAGGTTTTCAGGTCGCTACGCTGTCTGGTCTTAAGGTGAGATAACCTCACAACCTCAAACCTTATAACCTTAAACCTCAAACCTCTGCGCCAGCCTCCTTGCGTAGCACCGCAGGTGCGCCTTGGCTCTTTGCGTAACTAAGAATAACTGGTGCAACCAGTAGGGGTGTAGGTTAGACATTAGCTGAAAGCTATGCTTTCGGGCGAATGGATGAAGCTACAGCCCTGTACTCTCGAAGAGAGTTATTCTTAGTGTCTTTGCGAGAAACAATCGGAGTAGGCTCTGCGAGAAAACAATCCGTTCCTATCCGAGCAATCCGTGGTTAAAATCCTGTCTAAAATCTTTTGAGAAAATCTTCTCTATGATGTTTATGAGGCTTCTATTTTATTTCGTCATTTCATTCCTCAAAAATCTATTAAAAATCTTTCAGTCATAATCTTAGTCAAAATCATGTTAGTAAAATTTGTTTGTTAAAAATGTCTGTTAGAGCGCTCTTGGAAAAGTTCGGAAGTCAACTCTCCTTCAGTTGGTACCATCCCCCTAAGCAGGGGGACTGGAGGGGGTCTTTCTCCTTCATTTCCCTGCTGCAAAGTTACTGCATTTCCTACTCCCTCGCAATAGGCGTGTCCCTTTTTAACACTTCGCCCCCAACTTGGGAAAATCCGCTTGCAGAACCATTGGTTCTACAGGCAGAGGCAGTGGTTCTACACGCAGAACTAATGGTTCTGGAGGCAGAACTGGCGGTTATTTTTTCAGACCAGAGAAAGGCGATTGTAAAGTGTTGGTTTTCAGCCTCTTTCAGCGGGTGGCGAGATTTACTTCGAAAAAAGCTGTGTTTTTGTGAAAAAAGGGCGAAAATCGCCCGTAGGTATGTCCTTTTTTAACATTTCAGATTTGATGCCCACAGTCTGCCTGCATTTTTTTCCTCATTTTCCTCATTTTCCTCGTTTTCCTCATTTTCCTCGTCACTATTCCCCGCACGCACGCGTATATATATAATATATAAATTAACCCTTTCCTTAATAATGGTTTTCCCTTCTTATAAAATCATCTTGCTACAAGTATCAAACAGGTTTTGGAAATGAGTACAAAACTAACAATATTGGCAAGCCAGAAGAGAGAAAGAAAACGAAATGGGACAATGAGGACAATGCGGACTTTGAGGATAAAGAGGACAAAGAGGACAAAAAGGATGATGAGGAAAACGAGGAAAATGAGGAAAACGAGGAAAAAGTTGATTATTTTTTGACTGTAGCCTTGGTGGTGCCATTGGCAAATAGGAGGGTAAGCTCATCACCATCGGAGAGAGTGGCGGAGTCCTTTACCGTAACACCATCTTTGAGGACTATGCTGTAGCCCTTTTTCAGAATGTTGATAGGGTCCAGGGAGTGGAGTTTCTGTTCTATGAGGTTAAGTTTGTTTGTTTCTATAAGAATTTGTTTGTCAACGAGATTGTGTGTTTTAAGAAGAATATTCTTTAACTTGTTTTCTTCCTGTATTTTCCTCAAGCCGAAAACATTTTTCAGTTGCTGCCCTATGCGTTGCAGATGCAGTTTCTCTACTTCCAAACGAGCCTTGACAGCGTTTGCCATCCTCTGCTGGCAGGTGTCTATCCTCTCTAATGTGTTGGCGAGGTTGTTGATGAGAAATTCTGCTACTGCGGTGGGCGTCTTGACGCTGACGCAGGCAACAATGTCGAGCACGCTCTTGTCTCTGTCGTGCCCTATGCCCGTAATTATCGGCAGGGGGTAGTTTGCTACGTGTTCGGCAAGTGGCAGCGTGTCGAAACATGAAAGGTCCGTAGTGCTTCCGCCTCCTCGTATGATGACCACGCAGTCGAAGAGGCTTGAGTCGAGAATCTTGTCTAAAGCCTCAATGACGGACTTCTCTGTGTTCTCTCCCTGCATGATGGCAGGGAAAAGCTGCGTCATGAAATTGAAGCCGTAGGCGTTGTCCTGAAGCTGGTTGCAGAAGTCGCCGTATCCAGCTGCTGTGGCAGAGGAGATAACGGCAATCCTCTTGCAGAAGGGCGATATGGGCAGTTGCTTGTTAAGGTCGATGACGCCTTCTTCAGTCAGGGTGCGTATTATCTCCTGTCGCCTCTGCGCCATGTCTCCGAGTGTGAAGGTGGGGTTGACATCATCCACTATCCACGAAAATCCGAATGACTCATGAAAATTAGCATGAACCAGCAGTAGCACTTTCAGCCCCGAGCGCATGGGCATGCCCGTCTCCTCAATGAATTTCCTGCCCACATGCAGCCATGTGTTTTTCCAGCAGCAAGCACGTGCCTGAGCCCTGATGCTGTTGTCGTTTTCACCTTTCTCTATGAGTTCCATGTAGCAATGGCCGTGGCTCTCGCGCAGACTTGCAAGCTCTGCCTGCACCCAGTAGGTATCGGGTAGGGCGTCCTCTATGGCTTGGCGCACCATGCCGTTGAGAGCCGAGAGGGTGAGTGCTTGTGTGTGGTCGAAGAGATTCATAATGCAAAGTTAATGATTTTTTTCAGCAATAACTACATCGAATAGAAATTTTTTTATTAACTTTGCATCAAATACTTGTAACGATAGAATGAGCAATAAACAAGCGGCACTTGAACTGGGCACTAAACCTGTGGGTTCATTGTTGATACATTATGCCTTGCCGGCGATAGTAGCGATGGTAGCCTCGTCGCTATACAACATGGTGGATAGTATATTCATTGGTCAGGGGGTAGGTCCTCTTGCCATTTCAGGTCTGGCTATCACCTTCCCCTTCATGAACCTCTCGGCAGCGTTTGGTGCAGCCATCGGTGTGGGTTCGAGCACGTTCCTCAGCGTGAAGTTGGGGCAGAGGGACTACGACATAGCCAACCGCATACTTGGCAACTGCGCCATGCTGAATATCATTGTGGGCATAGCGTTTGGCTTGGTGAGCCTGATATTCATCGAGCCTATCCTGCGTTTCTTCGGTGCCAGCGATGCCACCATGCCCTATGCCAAGCAGTATATGGAGATAATACTCGTGGGCAATGCCATTACCCACCTCTATCTGGGGCTCAACGCTGTGCTGCGCTCTGCAGGCAAGCCTCATGCGGCAATGTATATCACGATATTCACCGTTGTGTTCAATGCCATTCTCGACCCCATCTTCATCTACACCTTCGACCTCGGCATACGAGGTGCAGCCTATGCCACCATCCTCTCGCAGTTTCTGGCTCTCTGCTGGCAGTGGAGGCTCTTCTCCCACAAGGACGAACTGCTCCATTTTGACTATGACAAGTTCAAGATAGAGAGCCCTATAGTAAGAAACATCATAAGCATAGGCATATCCCCATTCTCCATGAATGCCTGTGCCTGCCTTGTCGTAATATTCATCAACAACAGTCTCGTGGGTTATGGCGGAGACATGGCTGTGGGTGCATACGGCATAGCCAACAGGGTGGCTTTCGTCTTTGTCATGATTACGATGGGTGTTTGTCAGGGTATGCAACCTATAGCAGGCTATAACTACGGAGCCGAGAACTACCACCGCATGCTGGAGGTGCTGAAACTTGCCACCATAGCAGGCACGGTGGTGTGTGCCGTAGGTTTCGTCATAGCAATGTTCTTCCCTGAGCCATGCGTAAGACTCTTCACCAGCGACGACCGTCTGACGGCATACTCGGTGGTGGCAATGAGGTATATCATGTCGCTGTTTATCATCATAGGAGCCCAGATGGTGATAACACATTTCTTCCAGAGCATAGGGATGGCAAAGATAAGCATCTTCCTGAGCTTGTCGCGCCAGCTGATATTCCTTGTGCCCCTGATAGCCATCCTGCCTCGCTTTATGGGCCTCGATGGCGTGTGGCTCGCCATGCCTCTCAGTGATGGCGTAGCAGCTGTCATGGCTTATGTGATGATATTTGTGTATATAAAGAAATTCAAGTTGCAACATGGATAATTTGATTATAAGCGTAGGACGTCAGTTGGGAAGCGGAGGTTGCGAGATAGCCAAGAGGCTGGCGCAGGTATTCGACTGCAAATATTATGACACCGAACTCATAAACCTTGCTGCAAAGCGTAGCGGGTTTAACCCAAGGATATTTGAGAAGCAGGACGAGAGTCATGGTGTTCTCAAGTCGCTCTTTGCTACCGTGTCTGGCCGACTGGCAAGCTCGGGTAGCAATTTCTACAGCAACTCCATGTCCCAGGAATCGCTCTTCCAGGTGCAGAGCGAGGCTATATGGAAGGCGGCAAAGGAGGACAACTGCGTCTTTGTGGGCAGATGTGCCGATTATATCCTGAGAACCAAGCCTGGGTTGTTCAGCGTTTTCATAACTGCTGATGACGAGGTGAGAACGCAGGTGGTGGCAGAGCGACTGAACTGCGACGCAGAGACGGCTCGCAAGTACATACACCGTAAGGAGGAAGAGCGTGCCAGCTACTACGGATACTACACCTCAAAGAAATGGGGGGCTGCATCGAGTTACGACCTCTGCATCAACAGCTCCCTGCTGGGCATAGAGCGTACAGCGGAGTTCATAGAACAGGTTATCAGGCAGGCTAAGCTGTAAAGTTACAAGTTACAAGTTCTTCGCAAGCTCAGGCGAGCAGAGCTCGGAGTCCCAGTTATAAGTTACCAGTTATAAGTTACCAGTTATAAGTTATCAGTTATAAGTTACAAGTTACAAGTTACAAGTTGAGAAAAATCTAATATTAACACATAATAAAAATAATAAAGGGAGTATGAAGAAGATTTTGTTGTTAGGTTCTGGCGAACTGGGTAAGGAATTTGTTATAGCAGCCAAGCGTGCAGGCATGTACGTCGTTGCGTGTGATCGTTATGCCAACGCTCCTGCCATGCAAGTGGCAGACGAGTGTGAGGTGTTCTCCATGCTTGATGGCGATGCCCTCGCTGCTGTAGTAAACAAGCACAAGCCAGACATCATAGTGCCAGAGGTGGAGGCCATACGCACAGAACGCCTCTTTGATTTTGAAAAGCAGGGCATACAGGTGGTGCCATCGGCACGAGCTGTAAACTACACCATGAACCGTAAGGCTATACGAGACCTTGCTGCCAGGGAACTGGGACTGCGCACAGCAAAATACTTCTATGCCACCACCTACGAACAGCTGGTGGAGGCTTCAAAGGAGATAGGTTTCCCTTGTGTCATAAAGCCCCTCATGTCCTCCAGTGGTCATGGGCAGTCCACCGTCAACAGTGCCGATGAGCTGCGTCAGGCATTTGATGACGCTATGGCTGGAGCACGTGGAGACGTGAAGGAGGTAATCATAGAGGAGTTTATCCACTTCACCTCAGAGTTTACTCTCCTTACCGTTACCCAGAAGGATGCCCCTACTATTTTCTGTCCGCCGATAGGCCACGTGCAGAAGGGTGGGGACTATCGTGAGTCATGGCAACCCTACGAGATATCCGAGAAGGACCTCAATGATGCCAGGCAGATGGCAGACAAGGTGACAGCTGCCTTGACGGGCTACGGCATCTGGGGTGTGGAGTTCTTCCTTACCGATACTGGCGTGGTGTTCTCCGAACTCTCTCCTCGTCCTCATGATACGGGCATGGTGACATTGGGCCACACTACCAACCTCTCTGAGTTTGAGTTGCACTTCCGTGCCGTCATGGGATTGCCTATCCACGATATACGTCTGGAGCACGCAGGTGTCTCTGCAGTAGTGCTTGCCAACAAGGATTATGCCGAGGGAGAGATAATACCCTACAACTTTGTTGATGCCCTCAAGGAGGAATGTACACGTGTGCGTATCTTTGGCAAGCCCGATGCCCACAAAGGTCGTCGCATGGGAGTAGTGCTGTGTTATGGCGACACAGATGCTGACATCAACCAGTTGCGTGACAAGGCTAAGCGCCTTGCCTCTACCGTGCTCGGCACAGACCCATACATGAGGAAGTAGTTACCAGTTACAAGTTACTAGTTACCAGTTATAGGTTTTCGTAGCGTAAGCGTTTCGTAGCTTGATGAAAGGCGTTTCGTTTTCGTGCGAAGTTCATGTTATGAAAAAAGTAGCAACCTTCCATTCCCCTCTCGGCAGCAAGTTTGGTACACCCCGTCAGGCTGGGGTAGTGAAAGAACTTACAGGCAGGATAGTATTCGAGAAAGAATACCGTTCTCCTGATGCCGTAAGGGGAATGGAGGCTTTTGACTACCTTTGGCTCATCTGGGGATTCTCTCATAACAAGGACGTGGAAGAAAGGCTCACCGTGCGTCCGCCACGTCTTGGTGGCAACAAGAGGGTGGGGGTGTTTGCCTCTCGCAGTCCTTACCGCCCCAATGCCCTCGGACTCTCCTCCGTCTTGATAGAGCGTATAGATTATGACTGTCCTGATGCCCCTGTGGTATATGTAAAGGGTGCCGACCTCACTGACGGCACACCTATCTACGATGTCAAGCCCTACATAGCCTATACCGATGCCCACCCAGACGCTCGTGGCGGATTTACGGACACAGCAGAGTGGAAGAGGCTCGAGGTGCAGATTAGCGAAGAGACGGAACGGCAGCTCACCCTGCCAGAGTTTGAAGCACTGCGCTCCGACTTCCACATCTGCAAAAAACTCCTTGCCGAAGACCCTCGCCCTCATTATCATTCGTCTTCCCAGCGCATCTATACCATGCAGTATGCCTCTTTTGACATCTCCTTCCGAGTGGAGGATTCCGTACTTACGGTTGTTAAAATAACCACTTTGTTTTAGATAAAACCGCACAAGAAAAGTGCATATATTTAATTTCGTTGCAAAAATTATGTTAATATTTGCATAATTCTTCATTTCTTCCAAGAAAAGTTTTTCTTTTATCTAACTTTATTCGTAACTTTGCACTCGTCATGAAAAGGTCAACCATCTGGATAATAGCTACAGTGATGGGGCTCTCCTTCGTAGTGCTTCTCGCCTTGCAGATTTCCTACATCGAGGAAATGGCAAAGATGAAGCGTGAGCAGTTTGAAGAGTCGGTGCATCGTGCTCTCTATCAGGCAGCGCACAACATGGAGCTCAACGAGACACTGTCCTATCTGGAAAAAAACATACAGGAAACAGAACGCAATGCCATAGTCAATGACTCGATAGTGGTTAGCACAGGCACGCCTGGTGGAGGGGTGCAGAAGTCTCACCAGTACTCGGTAGTGGGTGATGACGGCACTATCTACTCCTCCTTCCAGCTGCAGACGGTATCGCTAAGTCCGCGAAAAGTGTCGAGCGGACTCATGGTAAAGCGTGACCGAGAGGCAATAGCCGAGGCCCAGAAATCCATGCAGGAGATAGTAAGAAATCGCTATGTGTATCAGCGTGCCCTGCTTGACGAGGTGGTTTACAGCATCCTCTACACCGTGAGCGACAAGCCCCTCAAGGAGCGCATCAATTTCCGCCAGCTTGACCAGGATATTCGCACCGAGTTGCTCCACAACGGCATCGACATGCCCTACCACTTCACCGTAACAACCAATGACGGCAACGAGATATACCGTTGTCCTGACTATGACGAAAAGGGTAGCGACTACTCCTTCCAGCAGGTGCTCTTCAAGAACGACCCGCAGTCAAAGACGGGAGTGCTGACGGTTCATTTCCCTGCGATAGATTCTTATATCTACTCCAGTATCCGCTATCTCATACCAGCCCTCATCTTCACCGTCGTCCTGCTGGTTACGTTTATCTTCACCATCGTGATAATCTTCCGCCAGAAGAAATTCTCCGAGATGCGCAATGACTTCATCAACAACATGACGCATGAGCTCAAGACGCCTATCGCCAGCATATCGCTCGCTTCACAGATGCTCAACGACAAGAGCATCAACAAGTCTGAATCCATGCTGCAACACCTCGGAGGGGTAATCAACGACGAGAGCAAGCGACTGAGATTCCTCGTGGAGAAGGTACTGCAGATGTCTATGTTCGACAAACGCAAGAATATCTTCAAAATGAAGGAGACCGACCTCAACGAGATGGTTGATACGATAGCCAATTCCTTCACCCTCAGAGTGGAGCATACGGGAGGCAAGATATACACCCAGGTGGAGGCGGTGGAATCTACCATCTATGCCGAGGAAACCCACTTCAGCAACGTGATATTCAACCTACTCGACAATGCCGTGAAATACAGCAAACCTGACGAGCCGCTGAACATATACCTGCGCACATGGAACGAGGAAGGCAAGGTGTATCTCTCCATCCGCGATACGGGCATGGGCATAAAGAAGGAGAACCAGAAGAAAATCTTCGAACAGTTCTACCGAGTACACACTGGCAACCGCCACGACGTAAAGGGCTTCGGACTCGGACTTGCCTACGTAAAGAAGGTTATAGACCTGCACAAAGGCACCATCAGCGTAGAGTCTGAGTATGGCAAGGGCACAACCTTCACCATCGGAATGGAGTATATTGAAAATTGAAGATTGAGGATTGAAAATTGAAGATTCTTTTAGTCGCGCTTTGCGCTTTATAAAAGCGGCAGAGCCGAGGGAAAAATTGAAGATTGAAAATAGAGAGTTGAGATATAAAAAAAAGTAAGAAAGTAAATATAAAGTAATAACTTAAAAACAGAAAAAGAGTATGGAAGAAAATTTGAAAATCCTTCTTTGTGAAGATGACGAGAACCTTGGTATGTTGCTTCGCGAATATCTGCAGGCAAAGGGTTATGACACCGATTTGTGTCCAGATGGCGATGCTGGCTATCGTGCCTTCCTCAAGAGCACTTACGACATCTGCGTGCTCGACGTTATGATGCCTAAGAAAGATGGTTTCCAGCTTGCTACCGAGATTAGGCAGGCTAATGCCGACGTGCCTATCATCTTCCTTACAGCCCGCCAGATGAAGGAAGACATCCTCGAGGGCTTCAAGATTGGTGCAGACGATTATATCACCAAGCCTTTCTCTATGGAGGAGCTCGTGTTCCGTATCGAGGCTATCCTGCGCCGAGTTCGTGGCAAGAAGACCAAGGAATCTACACAGTACCAGATAGGCAAATTCCTCTTCGACACCCAGAAGCAGCTGCTCTGCATAGGCGACAAGCAGACAAAGCTCACCACCAAGGAGAACGAACTGCTCTCTCTGCTCTGCTCACACTCTAACGAGATTCTTCAGCGCGACTTCGCCCTTAAGACCATCTGGATAGACGACAACTATTTCAATGCCCGTTCTATGGACGTGTATATCACCAAGTTGCGCAAGCACCTGCGTGAGGACGAGAATATCGAGATTATCAATATCCACGGCAAGGGCTACAAGCTCATCATACCTGAAGAGGAGAATTAAACGTTAACGTTAACTTTAACGATAACAGAGAGTTATGCAGGTCATGATATTTGCAGCAGGCAAGGGTACGAGACTCAAACCTCTTACCGATGTTATCCCAAAAGCACTTGTGCCAGTAGGAGACATGCCATTGCTGCAGAGGATATACCTGAAGGTCATTGAGGCTGGTGCCGACAGGGTGGTGGTAAATGTTCATCACCACGCTGCCCAGTTGAAGAACTTCTGTTCGCTCCTTGAGGCACGTTATGGTGTCAGTATCAGGATAAGCGACGAGTCCTCCCACCTCCTCGAGACAGGGGGGGGCATAAAGAAAGCCCGTCAGCTCTTCGAGCCTGAGCCTGTGCTCATCCACAACTGCGACATCCTGAGCAACGTCTCCCTCCGAGACTTCTACCAGCAGTCGCTCTGTGCCGATGCCACGCTCCTCGTTTCAGAGCGCAAGACCAGTCGCTATCTTGCCTTCGACAAAGACATGCGACTCGTAGGCTGGACAAACATCGACACTGGCGAGGTGAAGTCGCCCTACGGCTCTCTGCCTCCTGACGCCCGTCTCTACGCCTTTGCTGGCATACACGTCTTGAGTCCGTCGATGTTCCCCCTCATGGACCAATGGCAGGATGCCTTCCCCATAGTAGATTTCTATCTCCGCCATTGTGCAGAGAAGAATATCAGGGGATTGCTCAAGACAGACCTCCGTCTCCTCGACGTTGGCAAACTCGACACTCTCGAGCAAGCCCAGGATTTCTTGGAAAATAATAACAACAAATACTAATGCAAAAGATAATAATACTGGATTTTGGCTCGCAGACAACGCAGCTCATAGGCCGCAGAGTCAGAGAACTCAACACGTTCTGCGAAATCATGCCATACAACAAATTTCCGCAAGATGACCCCGATGTTATCGGTGTCATCCTCAGTGGCTCACCTTACTCCGTATATGAGGAGCGAGCTTTCAAGCTGGATTTCGACCAGATAAGAGGCAAATACCCAATACTAGGAATCTGCTACGGGGCTCAGCTCATGGCATACACATTTGGAGGCAACGTAGAGCCTGAAGGCACACGCGAATACGGTCGTGCCAACCTCGAATACATGGAGGAGGGTAACCCTCTGCTCAAGGGGTTTGCACCCAACTCTCAGGTGTGGATGTCCCATGGTGATACCATCACCAAACTCCCAGAGGGCTTCCGCTGCATAGCTTCAACTTCTACTGTAAAATTTGCTGCCTATGCTGCTAATAATGAGAAGATTTGGGGTGTGCAGTATCATCCCGAAGTGTTCCATTCCATCGATGGCACACAGCTTCTCAAAAACTTTGTCGTTGACATCTGCGGAGGCAAGCAGGACTGGTCGCCAAACAGTTTCGTAGAGCAAACTGTCAAGGAACTTCGCGAGCAGGTGGGTAATGACAAGGTTATCCTCGGACTCTCGGGTGGTGTTGATTCCAGCGTGGCAGCTGTGTTGCTCAACAAGGCAATCGGCGACAACCTTACCTGTATATTCGTCAATAATGGTCTCTTGCGTAAGAATGAGTTTACTGACGTGCTTCGCGACTATGAGTGCCTCGGACTGAACGTGAGAGGTGTTGACGCCTCAGAGAAATTCTATCGTGAGCTGGCAGGCGTCTCTGAACCCGAGAAGAAGCGTAAGATAATTGGTGCTGGCTTCATCGACGTATTCGAGGCAGAAGCCAAGAAGATAGAGGGTGCTAAATGGCTCGCTCAGGGTACTATCTACCCAGACCGTATCGAGTCGCTCAACATCACGGGTAAGGTAATAAAGAGTCACCACAACGTGGGCGGATTGCCCGAGAAGATGGGACTCAAGCTCTGCGAACCTCTCAAGTGGCTCTTCAAGGACGAAGTGCGCAGGGTAGGTCGCTCAATGGGTATGCCTGAGCATCTCATCACTCGTCATCCTTTCCCAGGACCTGGTCTTGCTGTGCGTATCCTTGGCGACATCACTCCAGAGAAAGTGCGTGTCTTGCAGGATGCCGACGATATCTTCATACAGGGGCTTCGCAACTACAAGACCAAGCTCTCAGGCGAAGAAGCACGCAGAGTGCTTGCAGCAGGAGTGCCAGCCAACATGAAGGACGGCGAGATAGAGGTAAGTCTCTACGACCAGATATGGCAAGCAGGTGCCATCTTGCTCTCTGATGTGAAGTCGGTAGGCGTTATGGGCGATGAGCGCACCTACGAAAATCCCGTTGCCCTGCGTGCTGTCACCTCTTCCGACGCTATGACAGCCGACTGGGCTCAGTTGCCTTACGACTTCCTTGCTGACGTCTCCAACCGCATCATTCGCGAGGTGAAAGGCATCAACCGCGTCTGCTACGATGTATCCTCAAAACCACCAGCAACAATCGAGTGGGAGTAATGGTTGAAGTATAAAGTATAAGGTAGACTCCGAGCTGTGTCAATGGTCTTTTAACCCCTCTCGGTTTAATAGACTCATTACCCCCTCCATATCTCCCCCGTTTATCGGGGGAGAGCAACCCCGTTTTCGGGGAGCAGAAACGCCTGAGCACCGTAAGGAGCGCAAAAAAGTATAATGAATGTAGAAAAGCACTACCCCAAAATAGGGTGGTGCTTTTTTGTTTTTACAAGCGAGCGATGCTGCATGAAGTGGTAAGGATGTGGCAGATACCACGCAAGAACAGCGAGGTTTTTAACTACAAGGTTTAGTGGGAGCAGAAAAGCAGCGTGCAGAAGCACTGGTTCTACATGCAGAGGCAGTGGTTCTACACGCAGAACTAATGGTTCTACACGCAGAACTAATGGTTCTGCAAGCGGAAGTTGCAGGCTTTGAGATTGTATATTTTGTTATGTATGCAAACATTTGAAATACAATATGTTACAAACTATACTTTTCAGCGGAAAATCAGAGAAGAAAAACATGGTAATTTTTATCCTTCATTCTTAATCCTTCACTCTACATTAAAATCTCAGACGGGGTTTTTAACTCTTCCATTACGACCTTGTCACAGTATCACAGTATCACAGTTTTTTGGGGAGGTAGGTAAAAACACTAAACAAGAAAATTATATAATATATATATATTATATAAAATATTTTAACATATTCTTTTCTTCTCTCACAGCAGCTGATGTGGTATGCCCATAATAAAACTGTGATACTGTGATTTGTGATAACATGGCGTGAGGATGGCAAGAAATGCGGAGGTAAGCGGGGTCGTGTTTCACGACGCTGGTTACAGAAATCAAGAAACGGCGCTCATCCAAGATATCGAAATATAAATCTGGGTACTTGTTACCATTTGTTGATAAGGCAGAGGACGACACTCCAGTGGGAGATGGCGCCAAGGAGCACGAAGACGTGCCAGATGGCGTGGAAGCGAGGTTTGCTGTCGTGGGCGAAAAAATAGGTGCCTGCGGTATAGAAAACGCCCTCGGATATGAGGAAACTGATGGCAAGCCACGAGAGACGCGACATGACGGGTTCGATAACGAGCAGAACGCTCCAACCCATGACAAGATAGATGGCAAGGGAGAGTTTGGGGAATTTACCCATGGCGAAAATCTTGTAGAAAGTGCCACCGAGAACTGCTGCCCACTGGAGTCCGAAGACAGTCCAGCCTATCCAGCCACCTACGACACCAACGCAGATGGGAGTGTAGGAGCAGGCTATCATGACGTAGATGCTGATATGGTCGAGCTTGCGCAACACGTTCTTTGCCACTCCGGGGTGTACCCAGTGGTAGATGGTGCTGCTGAGAAACATGAGGAACATGCCGACGATAAAGAAAATAACGCCAAATGCCATCTGCCAGCTTTCATGCACGGCAGGCCACACCATCCAGATGCTAGATAGTGCGAAGATGGCTCCTGTAAGGTGGGTCCATGTGTTGCCTTGTTCCTGTTTAAGCGGTAATGCCATGATAATTAATAATTAGCAATTAGTAATTAGTAATTATGAACTGTGAACTATGAACTGTGAACTATGAACTGTGAACTATGAACTGTGAACTATGAACTGTGAATTGTGAATTATGCCTCCCCCTGGATGCGTGATTTTACTATCTGGGTGATTTCGTCATAGGTGAGGGAGGAGTTGGGCATTACTGCTGGAAGATACTCCACCTGTACGTGACGTGGCTGTATGAAGCGTGAACCACGCTTGAGCATGCGATAGGCACCTGTGATGCGTACTGGCACGATGGGCACATTGAGTTCCTTGGAGAGTATGGCGAAGGTCTTCTTGAAAGTGCCGAGGTTGCCTGTGTGGGTGCGTGTGCCTTCGGGGAATATCATGATGCTCTTGCCAGCACGTAGTACCTTGGAGAGCTTCAGGATAGAGTTCTTGAGGTTGCGGTTCTCCATGAGGATAATGTTGTGACGGTTTGCCATGAAACGAAGGAATCTGCCCTGAACGTGCTCCTCAGTGGCATAGAAATAGATGTCGTTAATCTGCTCGTCAGGTACTCCTGCCATGGCGATGGGTGCATCGAGATAGCTCTGATGGTTTGGGGCAAGGATGAAAGGACCTGTGGCAGGTATATTCTCCGCACCCTTGATGGTCATGCGGTTGTAGGTCTTGAAAAACGCCTTGAATATTTTCTCGTAGAGCACATGAGTAAAGCTTGCGGTGGGGAGCTGCAAGGTTTGAGGTTTATTGCTCTGGCAAGCCAATAAGTTGGAGCGGTGGTTTGAGGTTTGAGAGTTCCCGTTATCGTTATCGTTAGTCAGTATCTTGTGCCAATCGATTTTTTCTACTTCGAGACGTGTATGACCTTCGGCTATCTTGTCGGCAAGAGCTTGCAGGTCTTTGTAGTCTGACATAGTGTCGGCATTGATAGTCATGCCAAAAGTCTGCTCGATGAAGCCCTGCAGACTGACACGGTCGAGGGAGTCGAAGGCGAGGTCGGTCTCGACATGGTCGGTAGGCTTGACGCTGACTTTCTTTTCTGCCTCGATATAATCCATTATGATGCGAAGCTCTTTCTTTACGCTAACGCTTACATTCTCTTCCTGCTTGTTGTCGTCAGGGGTATCGTTAAGGTTGTTGTTAAGAATGTCCTTGAGTTTGAATCGCTGCAGCTTGTCGAGCTTTGTGCGTGGCAGGTCGCCATTGTAGATGAAGATGTTCATTATCTTCTTGTAATTCTCGACAGTCTTGTTGTAGGGCTGAATGACGAGTGTCTTTAGTTCGTCCTCTGTGATGGATGGGTTCTGGGGCACGATGATAGCCAAAAGCATGTCGTTCTTCTCGGTTACGGCAACTTCCTTGACGAGTGTATCGTACTTTTCGAGCTGGAACTCTATCTCGGCTGGTTGTACGTTCTTGCCATTTGAAAGGACGATGATTTCCTTGCTTCTGCCAGTGATATAGACACGTCCTGCCTCATCGAAGCGTGCAAGGTCGCCCGTGTGGATGAAACCCTCGTTGTCGATGACGGCTTTTGTTTCTTCCGGACGTTTGTAGTAGCCCACCATGACGTTAGGGCCCTTGGCGCAGAGTTCACCGTTGACGAGTTTGCACTCTACGGATGGTAATGGGAGACCTACGCAACCAGGAATAATGTCGCCAGGACGGGTGAAGGCAATGATTGGTGCCGTCTCGGTCATGCCATAACCCTCGAGCACGTCAAGACCAAGTGTACGCAGTCCTTCGCCTATTTCACGGTCAAGGGCAGCACCACCACTGACGCAGTAGTCAAGATGTCCGCCCATTTTCTTTCTGACGCTACTGAAGATGAGACGCGAAAGGGTGCGATTGTTAGCCTTCTTGCAGAGGGCAAAGAGTTGGCGTGTAATCCATTTTTCGTCTATCTTTTTCTTGATGCCGTTATAGAGTGTCTGCCAAAGGCGTGGCACGCCAACGAAGATGGCTATCTTGCCTCGGCAGAGTGTGTCCATGATGTCAGGAGCCGAGAGGCTGGGGCAGATGGCAATGCCACCACCCTTGAGGATAGGTGCTACGGCTGTGCCCATGAGGGGCAGGATATGGTGGAGGGGCAGGAGTACCATAGTGCGACGCGAGGCATTGAAGATGGGTACCTCGTCTGATACTGCCCTGATGTTGGCAAAGAGATTTTCGTAAGATAGCATTACTCCCTTTGGCGAACCTGTAGTGCCAGAGGTATAGCAGATAAGGGCGATAGCCGATAGATTGGGTTCGTAATTCTCGGCAAAAGTATCGACATTGCTATCGTAGTGGGAATAATATTCCTCAATGGATACAACCTTGGTATTTACACCAGATGACTTGATGGCCTCCTGAGTAGTAAGAAGGTTGGCGGCAGAAGTAACAAGACACTCGGGCTGACAATCGTTGAGGATATAGGCAAGGTCGGAAACTGTAGAGGTGGCATCAACGGGCACCACTATGCCACGCTTTTGCCAAACAGCAAAGAGGGTGTATATCCACTCGGTTCGGTTCTCGCTGAAGATAATGCACTTTCCACCATCGGCTACAGGCAGGAATTTTGCAATAGAAGTAACATTCTGGATAAGTTGGTTGTAGGTAATGTTGTCTTCACCAGAAATGATAGCAATTTTGTCGGATTCCTTAATCATTGTATATCTTTGACACTAAAACGAATATCTTTTGTAAATTGTAAAAATAATGTGACGCAAAGATATAAACTTTTGTCGTAATAAGAATAAAGATGTTCTATTTTTCTATTGAGTAACTTGTTTTTATTTACAAGTTTTAACGAATCAGTACTCGATTTTTTCGAGAAAAAGGGCATGGGCAGGCATAGACTCTCCAGCATTGGTGCGTTTGCCCTGCTCTATGATATGTTGAAACTCCTCGAGAGAGATGCGATGACGACCAACATCAACGAGGGTGCCGACAATGGCTCGCACCATGTTGCGCAGAAAACGGTTGGCAGTAATGCGGAAGTAGTATGAGTCTTCGTTTTCGTAGAACTTAGCTTCCGTCACCTTGCACAGGGTGGTCTTGACATCGGTGTGGCTCTTGCAGAAGGAAGCAAAATCACTGTACTTAAGAAGCAAGGATGCAGCCTCATTCATGAGAGGAAAATCGAGGTCATAATGGCAGTACCAGGAATAATTTCGTGAAAATGGAGATTTCTGCGTGTGTATATAATAATGATACGTGCGCGAGGTAGCAGAGAAGCGAGCGTGCATGTCAGGAGAAACAGGCTCTATCTTATAAACAGTAATATCGGGTGGAAGAATTCTATTGAGCCTATAAACGAGGTTGTCAACAGAGGAGTCATAGTCAAAGTGTGCTACCATGTGGCGAGCATGCACTCCAGCATCAGTGCGCCCTGCACCCATTATGTCGATAGGCTGGCGGAGCAGGGTAGAGAGACAGCGTTCTATCTCGCCCTCCACGCTGATGCCATTGGGCTGAATCTGCCATCCGTGGTAGCGTGTGCCATCGTATGCCAAATGAACGAAGTAACGCACAAGTTTCTTTATCTTTTAGGGATATTTGGCGGAAGATGAGGGATTCAAACCCCCGATACCCTGTAAGGGGTATACCGGATTTCGAGTCCAGCGCATTCGGTCACTCTGCCAATCTTCCAATAAACGCATGCAAAGTTACTAAATTATGAACAATCCGTTCCGTATTGTTTAGTTAAATAAATAAAAAAAGAAACTCTTTTCTTGCCACAATGAAATATATTCCTTAAATTTGCTAACCGATAAGCAAAAGAAAGGCTTTATAACAACAAAAACAAAATCTAAATTCACAAAAACATTATGAAGAAGAAATTTATTTGTACCGTTTGTGGATATATTTACGAAGGTACCGAACCACCAGCACAGTGTCCTCAGTGTAAAGTTCCTGCATCAAAGTTTAAGGAACTCGAGGAGAATACTGGTGCTCTGCAGTTTGTTCAGGAACACGTCATTGGTATAGCCAACGATTACGGCATCGACGAGGAGATGCGCAAGGATCTCAATGCTCACTGGATGGGCGAGTGTTCTGAGGCTGGTCAGTATTTGGCAATGTCTCGTCAGGCAGACCGTGAAGGCTACCCTGAGATAGCAGAAGCTTTCAAGCGCTACGCATGGGAAGAGGCAGAACATGCAGCCAAGTTCTGTGAGCTTCTTGGCGACTGCGTATGGGATACAAAGACAAACCTCGAGAAACGCATGAACGCAGAGGCTGGTGCCTGTGAGGACAAGTATCGTATTGCCAAGAACGCAAAGGATAAGGGCTGGGATGCTATTCACGATACCGTTCATGAGATGGCAAAGGACGAGGCTCGTCACGGCAAGGGCTTTGAAGGTCTCTACAACCGTTACTTCAAGTAAAAAAGAAAAATACAGAAAAAACACATAGATGTTTGCTAACAAAAATATAGTAAAGAAGGTTCTTATACCTGCTGTGCTATTACTAATTATCATTATCGCCCTTACTGTCCACGCTTGCTGGAGTAGGGGCGATAGTTCGTCAGTCGGAAAAAAAGAGATTGAGGAGATACAGATAGACGAAAACCTGAGAAACACGATAGACTCCTTTGTAACCAAGACGCCTGCCATAGGAAAATTAGGCTTGATGGTGTATGATGCTACTGCACAAAAAGAAGTGTATAGCCTAAATGAAGACTCGCTGATGAGTCCAGCATCGTGTATGAAACTCCTGACCTCTGTAGCTACACTGAACAAGCTGGGACGTGCCAACGTGCATAAGACACGCTTGTATGTATCGGGAAAGGTGGAAGATGGAACGCTAAATGGCGATGTAACCTTGAAAACACAGTTTGACCCATTTTTTAATTGTGACAGTCTATATAAGTTGACAGAAGCCCTGAATACTATGGGTATAAAGAAAATAGAGGGCAAAGTGGTGCTCGACATGGCAGTGTACACAAGAATGGATCATGAGGAGCACTGGACAATAGGCGATTTGCGCACCAGGTATTTAGGTTTGCCATTGTCGGGAGGTGCAAAGCTACGTACAGAGATGATTTATGCTCTTTCAAGGCTTGGAATAAAGGTGAAGAAAGATGACATAGTATATGGCAGGCTTAGGTACAGCAAATCAAAACAAATAGGCGAGATACGCACCCCTTTGTGCAGATCAATAAACAAGGCACTGAAAAATTCATCAAACATAAATGCAGAGGCACTGCTATATCCCCTTGGCTATACAAAAAACAAGAACGGCAACTTTAGAAATAACGGTTGCTTGTCGTTGAGGGATTTTGTGGAAAAGGAGTTGAAGATGGATGCGGATGCTTCTTGTAGGATAGAAGATGGATGCGGACTATGTCCTGATGATAAGCTGACAGCAAGACTGCTCGTAAATCTTCTAAACTATGTCTATAAAAAGAAAAATATGTTCAGGGAAGTAAACAACGGACTTCCTACATCAGGCACTGACGGTACGCTGTACGACCGTCTCTATGCACCCAGCGTGAAAGGCAAGATTAAGGCAAAGACTGGAACCTTGACAAGGGAAGGTGGTGTAAGTTCGCTTGCTGGATATTTCTATACAGAAGACGGTCACCTTATTATATTTGCCATACTGAATAATCAGTGTCCTGTGATGGATGGCAGATGGTGGCAGGATAAATTACTGTCGAGACTTTGTGAAATAAGTAAAACAAAAAAGGGAAACCCTTCATAGGTCTCCCACTTTTGAAATAGTTGCGGAGGCTCGACTCGAACGAACGACCTCCAGGTTATGAGCCTGGCGAGCTACCAACTGCTCCACTCCGCGATGTTTTCGTGAAATCGGGTGCAAAGGTACAAAGTTTTTTTCAAACAACCAAACTTTTGTGGCTTTTTCTAATAAATTTAATGATAAAATTGTTCTCAAAGGACTATTTGGTATGAAAAGATTGGGATTTTCTCTGTTTATTTTGTTCTTTTTACGGTTTGTTGACGCATGTCTTGCTCAAGTAACTTATACTAAGCAGGACAGTATAAAAGTGGTAACTCTGTTGAAAGAGGGCAAGAAAAAGATTCTGGCATCAAAAAATAGTGGAGATACTCAGTCGCTCATGCTTTTTTATGGACATAAACTAATAGGTGTGCCATATGTTGCTGCCACACTCGAAGTAAACAAAGAAGAAAAACTTGTAGTAAATCTCAGACAATTGGATTGTACAACCTTTGTTGAGACTGTGTTTGCCCTTGCCCTGACTACAGAACAGGGGTCAGAAAAATGGGTAGATTTCTGTGCTAATCTAAAGAAGATACGTTATGAAGATGGTGTTATGAAAGGTTACGCCTCACGTAATCACTACTTTTTGTGGTGGGTGGAGAGTAACAGGAAACAAGGACTCATAACCACACTGATGGATGATTATGCCACAAAAAAGAAAATAGCAAGAAACACCATATACAGAAAACAAACGATAAACATAAACTGGATGACCACTCATTTAAGTTCTTATCCAATGTTAAAAGGTAAACCTCAATTAATAAGAGAGATAAGCAAACATGAAAAAGAGTCTGTCGGAAAAGCTATGATGTATATTCCAAGACAAAATCTGGGATTGTCAAAGCAGAAGATGAAATGGGTGAAAGATGGAGATATTCTTGCTATCTGCACTAAGAAAAAAGGACTTGATACCACGCATATAGGCATAGCAGAGTGGGGGAACGACGGAAAACTGCACTTGCTAAATGCGTCACAGGTACATAAGAAGGTAGTGCTCGAGACACTCACCCTGCAAGAATACATGAAGAAACACCCTTCACAGTTGGGCGTTTGGGTGATATCTCCCTGTTTAGCGAAGTAAAAACATAAAGTTTCAAAAAAAACGGGCAAAAAGGGAGATTCTTTCAACTTTTCTTTGTAACTTTGCATGAAGTTTTGCGAAAATGCATACAGAGAATTAAACGAAAACTAAATAATAAAAGAAATAATGGCAAATAAAATTCCTACAATTGATGCTGCTCCAGAGCAGTCTTTGAACAACCAGGAGGCTTTCTTCCTGAAATTTCGTAAGCAGATAATAGCTTGTGTGCTGGCCATAATTGTTGTTATTGCTGGTGTAGTAGTGTATAAGTCTTTCATTGCAGGTCCACGTGAGGAGAAGGCCTCTACAGCTTTGGCTAAGGCACAGGACCTCTTTGCGCAGGGCGATTTCCAGAAGGCACTTAATGGTGACAAGCAGATGGAGGGTTTCATTGCTATCGCAGAGAATTATGGTGGTACTGACGCCGCTAACCTGGCTAACGCTTATGCTGGTTTGTCTTATGCTCAACAGGGTAAATGGCAGGAAGCTGTAAAGTACCTGGAGGAGTTTGATGCTAAGGGTGATGCAATGATAAGTCCAGCTGTTACAGCAGCTCTGGGTAATGCTTATGCTAACACAGGTAACGTTGATAAGGCTATCAGCACACTGAAGAAAGCAGCAGATATGGCTGATGACAAGTCAAAGGATGGTGTAAACAATTCTCTCTCTCCAACATATCTTATTCAGGCAGCACGTCTGCTCGAGAGCCAGGGAAAGAAGTCTGACGCACTGGATATATACAAGAAGGTAAAAGCTGACTATGTAAATAGCGCTGCCTCACAGGAGATAGATAAGTATATAGAAAGAGTAGCAGAGTAACGAACGAAAAAATCTTTTGTTAATGCGAAATATTCTTTTATTGGTGATGGCATTGTTGGCTGTTGTTTCGTGTAAGAACAAAGACAAGAATGAGGACATCATCGTAGAGAAAGTTATAGAAAAGCCGCAGGACGGTCCTGAGAGTATGGCTGTAGATGAGCAGACGGGTTCAGTGAGATGGATTAACGATGCAGACTACAGTTGTATCATCAAACGTGAACCTGACAAGAGTTTGCCAGTAGTTACAAATCATGATGTGAAATACTATGACAACTCAATAAATCTTATGGTAAAGAGGGCTGATGGCTCTGTATTCTTTGAGAAGACATTTACAAAAGAAAACTTTGCTCCTGTATTGCCAAAAGAATTTAAGGAGAATGGAGTGTTGCTTGGCATCAACTTTGAGAAAAGAGATGGCAACGAACTGCTGTTTGTAGTGAGCGTGGGTTCTCCAGACGAGACTAATGAGGAGTTCTACTATGCAAGAATGTCACTCAGCAATCTCGGTGCAACAAAAGCAATGAAATATACTACAGAAGGTTTATAAAAAAAAGATTTATAAGGTTATTGGGGCTTTCATGATTTTTTCAACATGGAAGCCCTCTCTTTTTGCTGCCTCACGAAGTTCTTCTTCAAAAGCATATGCTATACTGCCAACAAATGAACAAGGCAGGTCGGGACGACCATAATGCTTTACATTACGACGGAAGAACAACTGGAAACACTCTATCAACATATCTCTTACCCATGGTGTGTTGCTAATGCTCTTAACGTATGGAGCGAAAGAAGCAAGAAAACGATTTGGCATAGGTTTGCGATAGACACTCTCTACTATGCTTGTCTGGGTAAGCTTAAATTCTTTCTCAAAAAGTTCTTTGTCTTCAGTGTGGTCTCCTTTGTAAACAAGATTTATAAAGGTTCTGCCAATAACGGCGCCACTGCCTTCATCTCCAAGAATATAGCCCATAGGAGAAACATTCGCAACAATTTTCTCGCCGTCGTAGTAGCAGGAATTGGCACCAGTACCGAGTATGCAGGCTATGCCCTCTTCTGAACCAAAAAGGGCCTTGGCAGCACCAAGCATATCACTACCAACTTCAATTTTTGCGTATTGGAAAAAGTCATGCAACAAAGTAACAAATCGTGGAGCAATCTCCTTTGTGCAACCAGCACCATAAAAGTTTATTTCCTGAATGAGGTTAGTTGCAGGAAAACCGTCTGTACTCACAAGTTCATGGTAGATAATATCCCTCACATCTTCCATCGTCTGGTGAAATGGGTTTATACCCTGTGTGGTGATAATTTTGGATTTTCCACTCTCGTCAGTCAGTAACCATGTGGTCTTTGTACTACCGCTATCTGCTATTATCTTCATGATGCTTATGCTTTTTTTTCGTTAGCTTTTACACTACGTGCAAAGCAAATGTCTTGTGCTTTGTAGCATGTAATATGCCCTTGAACTGCAAGAATTCCTCAACGATAAATTCGTGTTGGCAATAGGGCGCTATGAATCTCACCATGCCACCTGTGGCAATGAGTTTTACGTTGTCAGATTTTATCAGGGGCAACAATCTATCCACTATTCCGTCAATCATAGCAGCAGTACCATAGAGGATGCCTGACTGCATACATTCTATAGTATTCTTGCCAATAATGTTGCGAGGTTTTTCGAGATCAATAACAGAGAGCTGAGAGGCCCTTGCGCTGAGAGCATTCAAAGATGTCTTGACACCAGGAATAATCATGCCGCCGATGAAAGTTTTGTTTTCATCTATGACACCAACAGTAGTTGCGGTTCCGAAGTCGAAGACGATGGCTGGAGCACCATAAAGTTCAAGCGCACCAATAGCATCGGCTATACGGTCTTTTCCCAACTGAGTAGGCGACTCCACATTAACATTGATAGCACGCAGAGCATCACTTATGCCAAAGAAATGTGGAGTAATACCAGTCAGGTCAGAAATAGCCTGCGCAACGTCATCATTCACCTCAGGTACTACCGAACTTATAACGACGCTGTCAATATCAGTTACGAGCATGGAATGTTTCTTGAAACCAGCCCACAACTCATGGCGAAAAAACTTCACTGTTTCCTCTTTCAGTGTCTTGAAGCGCCATGTTTTATCTATCTCGTCATTAGCCTTTACGGTGGCAACAACGATGGTAGAATTGCCTATGTCAATAAGAAGTTTCATTTTACTATCTCATCCAGAATCATGTCAGCCGTTTCATCTTTTGAGCATAAAGGAAGTTCCTTTGTGTGGTTGCGGAATATCATCGTAACCTTGTTCGTGTCCACAGCAAAGCCAGTTTTGCCAGTTGCGATGGAGTTTGCACAAATGACATCAGCATTCTTCTTTATAAGCTTTTCGCGAGAATTTTCTATAAGATTTTCGGTCTCCATAGAGAATCCCACTAATATCTGTCCTTCACGTTTCTGTTCGCCAAGTCGTTTTAGTATATCTTTGGTGCGCTTTAGAGGTATAGAGATATCCCCGTCGTGTTTCTTTACTTTTTGGTCGGAATAAGCCGCTGGAGTATAATCAGCCACAGCACTACACATTATGATAATGTCGGCTTCGTTGACCTTGCTCGTCACGGCTTGATACATATCATCAGCACTCACCACGTCTATCACGTCGATGCCAGTGAAAGGTTTGATGTTTACAGGTCCAGACACAAGCGTTACCTCAGCCCCCCTCATAATGGCCGACTTTGCTATGGCATAGCCCATCTTGCCCGAAGAGTGGTTTGTGATGTAGCGTACAGGGTCTATAGCCTCCTGCGTAGGACCTGCAGAGACGAGTATCTTCTTGCCAAGCAAATCTTTGTCTTTGGCTATGGTAAGCATGATACGCTCAAACAATTCTTCTTCAGCTGGCATCTTGCCAGTTCCAACGTCACCACACGCCAGTCTGCCCACGGCAGGTTGTATTATGTGATAACCGAAAGATGAAAGTTTCCTAAGATTATCCTGCACTATAGGATTCTCAAACATACCAGTATTCATTGCGGGTGAGATAAGTACAGGCTTTCTTGTAGCGCAAACGGTTGTAGTGAGCATGTCGTCGCATATACCGTTTGCTATTTTGCCTATTACATTAGCTGAAGCAGGCGCAATAAGGAATACATCTGCTGCCTGAGCCAGTGAGACATGTTCTACCTTGAATTCAAAATTACGGTCAAAGGTATCAACAAGACACTTGTTGTGTGTTAGTGTCTCAAAGGTAATGGGGTTGATAAAATTGCATGCGTTTTTTGTCATGATAACATGCACGTTGGCATGCTGTTTAACCAACATGGAAGCAAGGTTTGCTGTCTTATATGCAGCAATAGACCCTGTCACGCCCAAAACTATGGTCTTACCTTTCAGCATAGTTTACCATGTTTCTCGTAGTTAGCCTTGCGAACCAACTGATTCTTCTCGTTAACGAATAATACCGTTGGCTTGTGTGTTGCAGCCTCTTCAGGAGTCATATCAGCATATGCCATGATGATGATGGTGTCACCAACATTCACGCATTTTGCTGCAGCACCATTCAGACATATTATGCCAGAACCAGCCTCTCCAGCTATGGTATATGTTTCAAAGCGATTGCCATTGTTTACATCAGCTATCTGCACTTTCTCATATTCCATGATGCCACTTTCACTAAGCAAATCGCTGTCGATGGTGATACTGCCTACATAGTCTATGTCGGCTTGAGTCACTTTAGCACGGTGTATCTTTGATTTCAGAAGTGTTATTTGCATACGATGAAGTTATCTATAAGACGTGTCTTGCCAATATATACAGCGATGGCAACAAGTGTCTCGCCCTTTATCTGCTTTACGCGCTGAATGTTTTCAAAATCTACTACCTCTACATAGTCAACTTTTGCCAATGGCTCAGTCTCAAGGTTCTGGCGAATGATATCTATTATCTTCTTACTGTCATTTTCGCCAGCTTCTATTGCAGCCTTACCCTTAGCTAAACTCTGTGAGAGAATAAGTGCAGCCTTGCGCTCTTCTGGTGAGAGGTATGTATTACGGCTTGACTTTGCCAGTCCGTCATTCTCACGAACAATAGGGCAAGATATTATCTCGATGTCGAAGTTAAGGTCTCGTGCGAAACGCTTGATGGTAGCCAGCTGCTGTGCATCCTTCTGTCCGAAGTAAGCACGATCTGGTGCTACTATGTTAAAGAGTTTGCCTACCACGGTGCATACCCCACGGAAGTGGGTAGGACGCGTTACAGCACACAACAATTCAGTAGTCTCAGTGGTGTCAATGAAGGAGGTGAAATGGTCTGGGTACATCTCGCTTGGCTCTGGATTGAAGATGAGGTCTCCACCAGCTTCTTCTACCTTTTGCATGTCACGCTCCAAGTCGCGAGGGTAGGTGGCAAGGTCTTCTGTAGGTGCAAACTGTATTGGATTTACGAATACAGATACAACCGTCTTGTCGTTCTGACTTGCAGACTTACTGATAAGGCTCTGATGACCTTCGTGCAGGTATCCCATAGTAGGCACCAGTCCTACGGAGTATCCCTGTTTTCTCCAATCTTTTACAATCTCTCTAACTTCGCTGATTGTCTTTACTACTTGCATTTTCTTTTATGCTTTAATCTTTAGTTTTTAATCTTTCTAATACAATTTGCTCAGCACATCGTCGTTCATGCTGAATGACTGTTCCTCAGCAGGGAATGTGCGTTGTTCGCAATCCTCCTTATACTGTTTGAAAGCCTCGAGCATTATGCTGTGCAGGTCTGCGTATTTCTTCGCAAACTTAGGAGTGAAATCGTCGGCATACCCTAACATGTCTTGATAAACCAACACCTGCCCGTCGCAGTATTTTCCAGCTCCTATACCTATTGTGGGAACGCTTACCTGTTCAGTTACGAGTTTAGCCAACTGTTCTGGCACACATTCCAGTGTTATGGCAAAGACACCGGCTTCTACCAGTGCTTTGGCATTGTTCAGTATTTTTTGTGCAGCTTCAAGACTCTTGCCCTGCACCTTGTAGCCACCAAGTGCGTTTACAGATTGTGGAGTCAGTCCTATGTGACCTACCACTGGTATTCCTGCTTGTACGATAGCCTTTATGCGGTCGGCATACTCTATGCCACCCTCTATCTTTACAGCCTGGCAGTTTGTCTCTTTCATGATACGTCCGGCATTAGCCACAGCGTCTCTCACTGATGGTTGGTAAGACATAAAGGGCATGTCAATAACGACGAAGGAGTTTTTTGCACCTCTGCAAACAGCTTTGCCGTGGTGTATCATGTCCTCTACTGTTACAGCCAGAGTGTTCTCGTAACCCAGCATTACGTTGCCCAACGAATCACCTACCAGAATCATGTCGATACCAGCTTCGTCCATGGTCACAGCAGTGTGGTAGTCGTATGCTGTCAGCATACTAATGGGCGTCTGACCTTTACGAGAGATAAAATCGTTGATTGTTTTTTTCATTTTCTATGTCCTAACACCATATAATTAATGTAATGGCGGTGCAAAATTACTAAAAAAATAGAAGAATAAAGAATATTTGCACTTTTTTTAGTACCTTCGCACTATGAAATTGGTTTTTATTGGCTCAGGAAATCTTGCAACCCACCTTTCCTGTGCTCTCAAGCAGTCTGGTCACACAGTTCTTCAAGTGTGTAGTAAAACACTCTCTCATGCTCAGCTTCTCGCTGATACCCTTGAGTGTTCTGCTACAGATAATCTTAGCCTTGTCAGCAGAGATGCCGATGCCTATATCATCTCCATCAAGGATGACGCTATCCCTGCCGTAATCAGCAATCTTGCAAAGGGTAGGGAAGAGGCGGTATTTATGCATACAGCTGGTAGTGTAGAACTTGACGTGCTCTCCCAAAGCGTTAAGCATGCTGCTGTGCTCTATCCCATGCAATCGTTTACCAGGGGCAGGACTCTTGATTTCAAAGAGATACCTTTTTTCATAGAAGCTACCGATACAAAGTCAAAGGAGTGTGCTACACAGCTTGCCAAGAGCGTTTCCGATAAGATTTATGAACTTAATTCAACTTCAAGGAAAAAAATGCATCTTGCTGCTGTCTTTGCCTCTAATTTTTCAAATCATTGCTATCGTCTTGCAGAACGTATAGCCATTTCTGAGGGCTTGGACTTTCAGCTCTTTGCTCCACTTATTCTTGAAACGGCTCGCAAGGCAACCACTATGTCTCCTCATGATGCCCAGACAGGTCCTATGGTAAGAAATGATGTAGGTGTTATGCAAATGCAACTTTCTCTACTTGATGATGAGCTTATGAAAGAGGTCTATAAGACTATGGCAAAGAGTATTCGTGGTGATTTTTCTTGATTTTTATCAAGAATACAACAAAAGGGAATAAAAAGTTGAGAAAAAACTTGCAAAGTTGCGTTTCAGGTTGTAACTTTGCACTGTGTTTTTCATAGTATTAGATTTAAGGTTAACAAAGATTGGGGCTCAGCGGAGCCCTTTTTTTGTGTGCGTACACGAAAACTTTTTTGGGAATAGGAAACAAGGAGTAATTATAGTGTAAAAACTTTTCCCTCGTCAGTTAAGAAAGTGTTAGGAAAAACTTCCTTTGCCTCTTTCAGCAAAGGAGTCTCATCAAGGTAGCGTTTACTATAGTGTCCCAAGAGCAGTTGCTTTACCCCTGCGTCTTTTGCTGTCATGGCAGCCTCTCGAGCAGTAGAGTGAAGGTATTTTACGGCTTTTTCTTTCATGTCCTCGCTATATGTTGCCTCGTGATATAGAGTGTCTACACCCTTGAGTTCTTTTGCCAGCGAAGGCATATAGCGAGTGTCTGAACAATAGGCATAAGCCCTTGTCGGATCGGCTGGTGTGGTGAGTTCCTCATTTGGTATGGTTGTACCATCTGGTGCTGTCCAGTCGTGTCCAGCCCTTAGGTTGTTAAGTTGTGATGAGGGTATTTCATAGGCAGCTACCTTGTCAGGGTTTATATGTCTCAACCCCTGCTTCTCCCTGAATATGAAGCCTGCACAAGGCATACGATGGTTCAAGGGGAGCGTTTCTACAGTAAGCGACCTGTCTTCGTATATTATCTTTCTCAGGCTTGTATCTACAGGATGAAAGATTATTTCATAGTCTAAGGTAGAGCAGAAAGTCTCTATCTCCATCTTAAAGAGAGTTTCGTAGTCTTTTGGTGCATAGACGTGTATGGGTGCAGTACGCCCTTGAAGTCCCATGGTTGACAGAAGTCCTATCAAGCCCAGCACGTGGTCGCCGTGAATGTGTGAAATGAATATGGCGTACAGTTTGTTAAAGTTCTTCTTGGAGCGCCTTATGGAGGTTTGTGTACCCTCTCCACAGTCTATCATGAATAGTTTTCCTCTTATTTCTACTACCTGTGAAGAAGGATTGTGTTTTTGCGTTGGTAAAGCCGAACCGCATCCAAGAATGTATATTTTGAATGGCTGCATCTCTCCTTGTTTCTCTTTTTCTGTTGTTACCTTAAGTCTATAACCTCTGCCTTGGGGTGTTCTTTCGAGTTAAAGCGAAAATATGAGTCAGGCACAGAGGCAGAGCGTATATTTGACACCGTAATTGTAGTCCAATAGCCACCTTGCTTGAATTTCACACTCTTGAGGTTGTGGTATCTATCTACCGTTATATACATCTCGCTAAAGCTTTTTCCCTTTCCAGTAAGGTGTACCACGTAGGTGTTTGACTTTGCATTTACGGTCTTTGTATAGCCCTTCTGCTTATAGAGGCTTAAGAAGTGGTAGGGATTCATCTGTTGCTGCACAGAGGCAGAGGGCACGGCTATGTTCACCTCGTCGCTCATCTTGTTGTATGTCCATTGTGTTTTGCCATCATACCATATCTTGGCATTGCCAGTATTGGCATGAAATTTCTGCCCCTTCACTGTCAGCGTACCTTTCTGGCTGAACTTCGAGTTTGTTACGCTAAAGTTCATCCTTACTCCTCTGTTTATGTTTATCTTTGCAGCAGCCTTGTCCAGTATCTTCATTGCGTCAGGCTTTGCAGCAATCGATACGCAAGTACATAGAACAAGCAACAATACTATGGATACAATCTTTTTCATATAACTGGTAACTTGTAATTGGTAACTCTCTACGCTCCGAGTGTGTTGAGCAATGACTGAAGGGTATTCTCATCTTGAATAAGTACCTCACGAGGCTTTGAACCATGCGCAGCACCTACCACGCCAGCCTTCTCGAGCTGGTCCATCAGTCTGCCAGCGCGGTTGTATCCTATGGAGAACTTACGTTGTATGAGTGAGGTAGAACCCTGTTGTGTAGAGACTATCACTCTTGCAGCCTCGGCAAAGAGCTGGTCAAGGTTAGAGAGGTCCTCTGCATTAGTGCTGCCACCCTCGTCTGCAGCTATTGGCTCAGGAAGCTCGAATGGTCCGTCGTAACCAGGCTGTTCGGCAATAAACTGGTTTATGGCGATAACCTCTGGTGTATCAACAAAGGCACACTGTACTCTGACAGGCATGCCCTTATCCAGAATCAGCATATCACCCCTGCCTATCAACTGGTTAGCACCACCGCCGTCGAGGATTGTGCGAGAGTCAATCTGCGACATCACCTTGAACGCCATACGTCCAGGGAAGTTTGCCTTGATAGTACCTGTGATGATGTTTGTTGTAGGACGCTGTGTGGCTATTATCATGTGTATGCCTACGGCACGTGCCTTCTGTGCTATGCGTGCTATTGGCAATTCTATCTCCTTGCCAGCCGTCATGATGAGGTCACCATACTCGTCTATTATTACTACTATATAAGGTAAGTATCTGTGGCCGTTCTCTGGGTTCAGCTGGTGGTTGACGAATTTCTCGTTATACTCCTCCAGCTTTCTCACGTTAGCATACTTCAAGAGGCTGTAGCGGTCGTCCATTTCCTGACAGACGGAGTTCAATGTCTTCACCACCTTCGTAACGTCGGTTATGATTGGTTCGTCAGCATCGCTCTCTGGTGGTATCTGTGCCAGGAAGTGGTTTATCAATGGCTTATAGATAGAAAATTCCACCATCTTCGGGTCAACCAGCACGAACTTCAGCTCTGCAGGATGCTTCTTATATAATAAGGAGGTGATGATGGCATTCAGACCTACAGACTTACCCTGACCAGTAGCACCAGCCACAAGCAGATGAGGAATCTTTGCCAAATCCACCATGTATATCTCGTTGCTGATAGTCTTACCCAGTGCCAGAGGCAGAGCCATCTTTGTCTCCTTGAATTTCTTTGAGTTGAGTATAGACTCCATGCTTACCACCTGCGGGTTGGCATTAGGCACCTCAATGCCTATAGTGCCTCTGCCAGGGATAGGAGCTATGATACGTATGCCGTCAGCTGCCAGCGACAGTGCTATATCGTCTTCCAGCGAGCGCACCTTACTGATTTTTATACCAGGCTTCAGCGTTATCTCGTATAGGGTGATGGTAGGACCTACAGTAGCCTTGATGCTGTCAACTATTACGCCGAAATTGCCCAATACCTGCACGATGCGGTTCTTGTTTGCCTGTTGCTCCTCCATGTTGATGAATGAGCGCCCGTCAGTCTCATATTTCTTGAGCAGGTCCAGTGTAGGATATTTGTATCTTGACAAGGTAGCCTTAGGGTCATAGGCTGTCACCTCGCCTCTCTCTGCCAATGTCTTGCCGTCGGCAGTCTCTTCTTCTACACCCTGTTCTATCTCGAAGCCAGCAGTACTGCTGTTGCCAGATGTTTTTTGCGACAACACGCCAGCAGTATTTTCCTGCTTATATCCCAAATCGCTTACAACAGCCTTGTCGCTATTCACGTCGAAAGTCACGGTCTGCTCTACAGGGTCGTCATATTCCAGCTCGTTGTTTTCCTCCTCGTTGCCTTGGTTCAGTTCTATTACCTCGCCCTTGTCGTTCACGTTTGAGAATACCAGCGGAATCTTCTTTATGTGTGCAAAGGGATTCATCATCTTCCTTATTATAATAATGGTCTCGTTAGAGATAAAGGTAAGGAAGAAGATAGCCGTCAGTCCCAGTATAGCCGTCAGTCCAGGCGTGCCCACTATGTTCTCTAAGGAGTTTGACACAAACAGTCCGTGTCCTCCGCCGGCATTATATATCTGGTCGCTCAGCATGGGGTTGAAGAACTTGGCACTCATTATGCTGCCCCATATCATGATGACACCCAGCGAGAAAAACCACTTCAGCAGGTTTACCTTGAAGACGCCCATCATCTGCAAAGCCCATATTATGAGCATCACAGGCACGAGGAAGGCAGTGAAGCCAAAGCATACGTCGATAAAGAAATAGGAGACGTAAGCACCCCACGAACCGCAAGCATTATGAAACTCCCTGCCTGTGTTGGCAAAATCGCCAGGTTCAGGGTGCATTACAAGGCTCTGGTCTGCATCACACGTCACAAAATAAGATGCAAAACTTATAATCATAAGTACCCCCAGAAAAAACAGCGTTATTCCCACTGTGAAATTTGTCTTTTCGTTGGCAAATATCTTGTTGATACCTATTGTTTCTCTAAAGGATATATCCTTACTTGTCTTGGTTTGTTTCTTTTTAGCCATTCTTTTTCTTTTTACCAACTTGCAAAGTTAGCAAAAAAACTTTTAACCTGCAAAATGCAAGTGTAAAATAAAGTGTAAGATGTAAAAAAAACTTATATCACAAAAAAGATACGCAAAAAAAATTGTCAGGTAAAAAAAAAATGTTACCTTTGAACTCGGATTATGGTTGTGAGCCTAAAAAACTCCTGCCTGAAACTTGAAAAAAACTGAAACTTTTCCTATATTTATAATGAAAAACGATATCACTCTAATGAATCATGCGGCAGACAATATTCGTCTCCTTGCCGTAGCAGCAGTAGAGAAAGCAAAGTCTGGTCACCCTGGTGGCGCTATGGGTGGTGCCGACTTTATCAATGTTCTTTATTCCGAGTATCTTACTTATGACCCCAAGAACCCAGAGTGGGAGGGCAGAGACCGTTTCTTCCTAGACCCAGGTCACATGGCTCCTATGCTCTATGGTCAGTTGTGCCTCAATGGTAAATATACCCTCGACGAACTTGCTCAGCTTCGTCAGTGGGGTAGCCCCACTACTGGGCATCCTGAGTATGAGATAGTTCGTGGCATAGAGAATACCTCTGGTCCTCTTGGTCAAGGTCATACCTATGCCGTTGGTGCTGCCATAGCAGCAAAATTCCTTGCTGCCCACACTGGCAACCCCACCTTCACTAAGGAAACCATCTATGCCTACATCTCTGATGGTGGCATACAGGAAGAGATTTCTCAGGGTACGGCTCGCATAGCAGGCACCCTCGGACTTGATAATCTCATAATGTTCTATGACTCTAACGACATTCAGCTCTCGACAGAGACCAGTGCTGTAACCGCAGAGGACACAGCAGCAAAATATCGTGCTTTTGGCTGGCATGTCATAGAGATAAATGGTAACGATGTTCCCCAGATACGCTCAGCCATAGAGGAGGCACAGAAGGTTTCTGACAAGCCTACCCTCATCATAGGCAAATGTGTTATGGGCAAGGGTGCCCTCAGGGAAGACGGCTCTTCTTACGAGGCTTGCTGTGCTACTCATGGTGCACCTCTCGGAGGCGGAGCTTACCTCAATACCGTCAAGAATCTTGGTGGTAATCCAGAGAATCCCTTCGTTATCTTTGATGATGTCAAGGCTCTCTATGCTCGCAGGGCAGAAGAACTCGGCACTATCTGTGCTGCACGCTATGCCGAGGAAGAGCAGTGGGCAAAGGCTAACCCCGAGAAGGCTGCACAGCTCAAGGAATGGTTTAGCGGTAAGGCACCACAGATAGACTGGAGCAAGGTAACCCAGAAGCCTGGCGTTGCTACTCGTGCTGCTGGCAGTGCTTGCCTCTCCGTTCTTGCAGAACAGGTGCCTAACATGATTTGCGCTTCTGCCGACCTCTCTAATTCAGACAAGACTGACGGCTTCCTCAAGAAGACCCATGCCTTCGTGAAGGGAGACTTCACTGGAGCCTTCTTCCAGGCAGGCGTGGCAGAGCTTACTATGGCTTGTGTCTGCATCGGTATGGCTCTTCATGGTGGTGTGATACCAGCTTGTGGCACATTCTTCGTGTTCTCCGACTACATGAAACCAGCCATCCGCATGGCTGCACTCATGCAGTTGCCTGTCAAGTTTATCTGGACTCACGATGCTTTCCGAGTAGGCGAGGATGGTCCTACCCATGAGCCAGTAGAGCAAGAGGCACAGGTTCGCCTCATGGAGAAACTGCGCAACCATGCAGGCCGTCCTTCTATGCTCGTGCTGCGACCAGCCGATGCCGAGGAGACCACCGTAGCATGGCAGATGGCAATGGAGAATATGCAGACACCAACAGCACTTATCCTGTCTCGACAGAATATCAACAACCTCCCTGCCTCTACCGATTATCAGCAGGCACGCAAGGGTGCATATATAATAGGTGAGTCTGACGACCAGCCTGATGTAGTATGCATCGCTTCTGGTTCTGAGGTGTCAACCTTGCAGAGTGGGGCAGAGCTCCTCAGGCAGGAAGGCATCAAGGTGCGCATCGTCAGTGTGCCTTCAGAGGGACTCTTCCGCGAGCAACCTCTTGACTATCAGCAGAGTGTAGTACCAGCAGGAGCTAAGGTTTTTGGCTTAACGGCAGGACTGCCAGTCAATCTGCAGGGCTTCCTCATAGGTGCAGCTCCAGAGTCAACCATCTGGGGACTTAACAGCTTCGGCTTCTCAGCCCCCTACAAGGTGCTCGACGAAAAACTCGGCTATACAGCAGAAAACGTAGTCGCACAAGTTAAGAAAATCATTACTGCGTAAAGTTACCAGTTATAAGTTACCAGTTACCAGTTAAAACCGTAAACTGTAAACTGTAAACCGTAAAACTGAAAACTATTAAAAACAGAAGAATCAACCTAATAATTAACCCAATAAAAATTTACGGCAATGGAAAATAAAGTAATTGGCGTAGCCTGCGACCATGCAGGTTTCCCCCTCAAGCAGTTCGTAGTACAGTATCTGGAAGAAAAAGGACTCGAATACAAAGACTACGGTACATATAGCGACCGTTCTTGCGACTATCCCGACTTCGCTCATCCGCTTGCAGAAGACATCGAGGCAGGTGTGGTAAGCTGTGGCATAGCTATCTGCGGCTCAGGTCAGGGTATGGCTATCACCCTCAACAAGCACCACGGAGTGCGTGCTGGTCTTGCATGGAATGTTGAGATAGCTCACCTTATGCGTCAGCACAACAATGCTAACTGTATCGTGTTCCCAGGACGTTTCATCACCAATCGTGAGTGTGGCGTCATGATAGACGAATTCCTTAAGACTCCGTTTGAGGCAGGACGTCATCAGTTGCGCATAGATAAGATATAAAAATAATAGATTCATAATAAGGTTAACTAAGGAAACCACCAAAATACCTAAAAATGGGTATTGTGTAGTGGGCAAAAACATAGTACCTTTGCAACAGAAAAATAAATAAAGGTATCATAATGTTTTTGTATAGTGAATAGGCTGGCTGTGAAGTCAGCCTTTTTTCTTGATTCTCATATAAAGAGGTTTGAATAAATATCCATTCGTTATCTTCAGCTGTAGAACCATTAGTTCTACCTGCAGAACCATTAGTTCTATCTGCAGAGGCACTGCTTCTACATGCAGAAGCACTGGTTCTATATATTGGAGGCATTAGCTCTTGCGCTCCAGTAGGTGCTCAGGCGTTTCTGCTCCCCGAAAACGGGGAGACCGAGAGGGGTTAAAAGACCATTGACATAGCTCGGAACTACCTGCAGAACCACTGGTTCTGCATATTTGAATAAGTATGCAAAAGGATTTTCAAACAGATTTTATCTAAGATTTTCTTTTGATTTTTGAGACACGAAGTGTCGAGATGAACTAAATCGTCCATTTTATTTTAGAGTAGATTTTCTAAAGATTTCTATTTCGATTTCCTCATTTCACGAAAAAAAACTTTTTTCGTGAAAAACCTCACTAACCTCACTTAGCCTCCTCTCACCCCAGTGTTTATGCGGTTTCCCGCAAGTGAGGTATCTTTAAGAAAGGTCACTTAGAGGTCACTTTATATAATTGAAAATTTATTTTTTTTCTTGA
>DGTQ01000025.1 GCA_002394365.1 Prevotellaceae bacterium UBA4332 | reverse complement strand
GCCGCCAATTCCGCCCTTTTCGCCCTAAAACGCAAAAGCATTACCTCTGCGTGCAGAAGCATTACCTCTGCGTGTAGAAGCATTACCTCTGCATCCAGAAGCAATGCTTCTGCATCACCCCCTCGCAAGCCCTGAAAATACTGGCCTTCCGCGAAGGTTAAATACCCCGTTTTCCTTGCACAAAACCTAAAGAATTACTACCTTTGTATCAACAAAAGGACGGAATTTCAAAGGCCACGAAAGGAAGTCCGCAAGAGCGTTCTTTCAAATAGTGAACAGGTTTTTATTGGCTGACAAATGCAATCTCCACGACATAGTACTTGATTTTCTTAACCGTTATCTGGAAGTCGTTGTAGAGACGGTAGATGCCTGCAAGTCCTTCTGCGCCAACGATGTTGCCCACCAGGGCAGCATCTGCCATGTTTGCCAGTCTCACTGCTGCCATACTCAGCACGCTGGCTACGAGGTATTTCAGAAAAACATGAGGGTTCATGTTTTTAGGGTAACCATTATTGCATAGCAATAACGATATCCATTATCTGCTTGCCTATTTCGTCTGCCTCCTGCATGGAGTGTGCCTCGCTATAGACGCGGATGATAGGCTCGGTGTTGGATTTTCTGAGGTGTACCCACTTATCGGGGAAGTCCAGTTTCACTCCGTCAATATCGTTAACGTTAACGTCAGGCTCTGCCTGATATTTCGCCTTCACGCTGGCAAGAATGGCATCCACGTCGGTGTCGGGTGTGAGGTCGATGCGGTTCTTGGCTATGAAGTATTCGGGGAATGTCTTCCTTAGTTCGCTCACCTTCTGTCCCCTCTTGGCAAGCAGACTGAGGAACAGGGCTATGCCCACGAGGGCATCTCTGCCGTAGTGACTATCAGGGTAGATGACTCCGCCATTGCCTTCGCCACCTATCACGGCTCCTACTTCCTTCATCTTCGTCGTCACGTTTACCTCGCCTACGGCAGCTGCTGTATATGTGCCACCATACTTCTCTGTCACGTCGCGAAGAGCGCGAGTGGAAGAGAGGTTGGAGACTGTATTGAGAGCAGGATGGTTAGGGTCTTTTTGCATTTCGGAGAGTATGTAGTCGGCAACACTCACGAGGGTGTATTCCTCGCCATACATCTTGCCGTCCTCGCAGATGAAGGCAAGCCTGTCAACATCAGGGTCCACCACTATTCCGAGGTCGTAGCCACCCTTCTTCAGCGTGTCCATGATGCCAGAGAGGTTCTTCTCCAAGGGTTCGGGGTTATGCTGGAAGTCGCCGTTTGCCTCGCCATTGAGGAAGGTGTGCTTCACGCCAAGACGGTCGAGCAGCTTGGGCAGGATGATGCCTCCTACGGAGTTGATGCTGTCAACAACCACGTTGAAATCAGCCTTCTTGATAGCCTCGGCATCAACAAGTTTCAGGTTCATAACGGCATCGATATGCCTTTGGTCGAAATTCTCTTCAGTATATTTGCCTACGTGGTCAACATCAGCATACTCAAAAGCCTCAGCCTCAGCGATAGCCAAGACCTCGTTGCCATCAGCAGCTGTGAGGAACTCGCCATGCTTGTTGAGTAGTTTTAGAGCGTTCCAGTGGCGTGGGTTATGGGATGCCGTTATGATGATGCCACCATCGGCACCTGCCATCGTAACAGCCAGTTCGGTGGTGGGGGTTGAGGCAAGACCTATGTTTACCACGTCGTAGCCCATGCCCATCAGAGTGCCGCACACCACGTTCTTCACCATCTCGCCAGAGATGCGTGCGTCTCTGCCTACCACGATTTTGTTGCTGCCTCCGTTAGCGTTTTTACGAATAAAGGTAGCGTATGCCGATGTGAATTTTACTATGTCGAGGGGATTCAGTGTGTCCCCTGCTGGTCCGCCTATTGTTCCGCGGATACCTGAGATTGATTTTATGAGTGACATGTTTTATACGTTGTAAAAAAAGTTACAAGTTACGAGTTATTTAGGTGGAGTTGTTTTTTGGAGAGTTAGAAGGAGTTAGAAGGAGTTGGAGGACAATACCTGAGACCTCAATCATGGGTAACCAATAGTCGGAGCATATGTCTTTTAACTCCTTAGTGAGCGTAGCGAACGAGACTCCACGAAGCGCCTGAGCACCTACTGGAGCGCAAGTTCCGCTCTGCGCCTGAGCACCTACTGGAGCGCAAGAACTCCTCTTAACTACTTCTAACTACTGAAACTTCTGGTAACTAAAAACTTTAGTTCTTGCAGGACAAGCACTAACGGTCTGCCTGATACTCCATATAATAATAGCAAGCATAGACACCTGTGCTGGCAGCAGCTGTGCCTTGTTCGTGGGGCACGATAAGCCTTACGGTGGCATAGCGGTCTTCATCTTCTATTATTCTGCCCAGCCTGATGTACTTCAGTGGTATGAGCCATCCGCCAGGCACGGATGTGCTCTTGTAGGTGTTGCGCATCACGCCATAGACGAATGATGCTACGAAAGTGCCTGAATTGTTGCGCACACTGAACTTGTCGCACAGATTGGCAAAGGTAGGTGTGCGGTTGGTGGTCTTGATGGAGTCGCCCTTGAGGTTATATTCCTGGTATCTCACGAGCACATCCTCGCTCTTGCCGTTAGCAAGAATGGTGCCACCAATGGGACCTTTGTCTATAATGTTCATATAGACACCAGTATTGTTGAACTTCACGTACTGAGCCTCCTCAGTAACATACCCCTGGTCGATAAACTGCTGTTCGCTTATCACCTGTATTTTGTTCTTGGATATGAAGTTGTTTATGCTGCTTATCTCCCTCTCGCGCTGCTCAGCGTATGTCTCTTCTTTCTTGCATGAAGCCATGACTACCACTATGAGCAGGGCGTAGATTATGACGTATATGGGTTGTTTCATTCTTGTGTTGTTTTGCAAATATCCTTGCAAAGGTACTATAATTTAGAAAGATAACCAAAAAACCTCAGATATTTTAACAATACTTTTTATAAGTTCAACCCCCTCTCGCTCCAACTCGTTGGCTTGTCAGAGCAAGTTCCGCTCTGCGCCTGAGCACCTGCTGGAGCGCAAGTTCCGCTCTGCGCCTGAGCACCTACTGGAGCGCAAGAACTCCCCCCGAGGGGGGAGGACTCCCTTCTTTTCTAATTACTAATTCCTAATTAGCTCCAGCAGGCACATAGTCGGGTGGGGGTGTCTGGTATGTCTCGTTTGAGGTAAGCGTTATGTTGAGGTCCTTCACCTTGGTGTCTTTTATCATCGAAGCATCGAAGGCACCTGCCTGGTCTGTCACCTTGCAATCCTGAAAGGTGAAGTCGCTGAGCAGATATTTGTCTGACGTGCCTACGTCGAAGAAGTTGCTGCAAACTACGTCTATATTCTTGATGCACACGTCGTTGCATTGCGACATGGGCATGTCCTTCCTCTCTGATGGGGCAAAGAACTGCGTCCACGGTCTTATGACGAGAAAAGAGCCACACGTTCCCTTTATGCCATCTACTGTTATCGACTCGTAGTGTTGTGGCGTGTCAGGTCTCATCTTCAGCCACAATACTCTGTCTGCGTTGCTTATGCTTATGTTGCGCAGCATGATGTTCCAGTCGTGCAGAGATTCCGACCCTAATGTGAGGCATCCGTGTACTCTGCCATAGCGACAGTTCTGCACCAGAATGTTATAGACAGGACCGTTGTCGGGCATGGTGTCTGCCCATGTGCCCTTGCCACCTTTTATTACTACGGCATCGTCATTCACCTGCATGTAGCACCCGTTTATCAGCACGTCGTGGCACACGTCGAGGTCTATTGCGTCGCTCGATGGCGCACCATACTCCTTGCTGTCTCCAGGAGGACGGACACCCTTCGTGGGGGCATAGATGAAATCGTCGAGGTATCTCACGTTTTCGCAGTTATACAGATGGTTGGTCCAGAAGGGAGAGTTCATCAGGTTCATGTCCTGCACGGTTACGTTCTTGCAGTTGGAGAGATAGACCAGTCTTGGGCGTAGCGCCTCGAGATTGGTGCACATCTTGTTGTATTTTCTTCTCAGTCGGAACTCCTCCCAGTAGAGGTATCCGTTGCCGTCTATCGTACTGTTTTTCATTGTCAGGCCCTCTTCCGATGGTGCTTTCTGCCAGTTGAGGCAGGCTCCGTCTCCCATGATGCAGAAGCCGTCTATGCCGTCAGCATTTATGAGGGCAGCAAAATACTGCAGTGTCTGCCCCTCCATGCGTGTCGTCATCAGACGGAAGTCGCGCACTCGGTCGGAACCCTTCAGCCTGCCCTTGACGTAGAGGTTTGTACCCTGCTTGAAGAACAGCGAACCACTGAGGAACGTGCCCTCTGGTATCACTACCACTCCGCCTCCCTCCTTGGCGCAACGGTCTATGACGCTCTGTATCTCAGCCGTCTGCAAGAGGGTGGAGTCAGGCTTTACTCCGTAGTCGGTTATCACGTATTGCTTGCCCAGTGTCCTTATGTCCACCTTCTTTGTGTTGCTGAAGAAAGGAGCCATCTCCGTTCCGTCGTGCCACAGGTTGTTTCCTCCCCTTGCTTGTGTCTTGGTGAGGGGCTGCTCCTTCAGCAGTTTGTAGTATTCCACAGCTCCCAGCAGTACGCACCCAGCTCCGTAGTCCTCAAAATCGGGCACGCTGGTGTATGTCACAGGTTGTCCGTCTGACGGCTGCTTGCCCGTTCCCTGCAGGTAGCCCAGGAAACCGTTGGGGTGGATAGCCACTGTTGACATAGCCTTCCATGCCTTGTCTGCTGCTTGTCTGTATGTCTTTGCTGGCAGCATGCCTGTCCTTATGCCCCATGAAATGCCCATGAGGAAAAGGGCTGTGCCTGAGGTTTCAGGACCTCCGTATGTGACTGGTGACATCAGGCTGACGTTCCAGAACCCGTCTTCACGCTGGCATTTCAGCAATGCCCTCATCATGCCGAGGTAGTCCTCCTCCAGTTCTTTCAGAAATGTCTTTACCTCCTTGTTCTTTGCGTAGTCCTTTGTCTGCTTTATGTCGCTTATAGCCTTGACGTAAGCCGCTACCACCCAGCCATTGCCTCTGCTCCAGTAGCAGTTGTTGCCGTCGCTCTCCTTGTATGGAGCCACAAAATCCTTGTCTCTCCACCATAGTCCCTCTTTCTTGTTCAGCAGTCCGCCACCACACACGTTGCGTGACCATTCGTAGCAGTCGCGGGCATAGAGTATGTAGCGAGCGTCGCCCGTCAGCCTGTACATCTTGGAATATACGGGCATAGCCATCTGAAAGGCATCTATCCACGTCCAGTAATCCACTCTCCCTGATGCCATCTGCTTCTCAAGGTTCACCCTCACACTGTCTATCATCTTGGCTTTGCGCTCTGTGTCGTATCTGTCCAGATACGTCTGCGCACAGCATTGGTCGTCGGCATGTGTGGTCTTGGTACCATAGCGAGGTGTCCATTTGTGGTATTCTGCCCACTCGTCTATGTAGTCGATGTACCGCTGTTGCCTGTCTATGCCATATAATGCCACCAGCCCCTCATAGTACACACCACGTGTCCATAGCGAACTTGGTCGCTTTCTATTCCTTACGAATGTGTCCTTCTTGGGGTCAGGCCACATTGTCATGAAGTAGTCATTCACTTTTCTTGCTTTCCACAACACTTCGTTGGCGTTTGTCTGCGCACTTGCCTGGCATATGATGAGGCATGCGAGCACCACCAGTGTGTATAACCTTTTCGTCATATTCTTATATTATATATATTGTGTAAAGAGATTTTGCTCTTAACTTTTAACTCTAAACTCTAAACCCTTAACTCTCAAACCCCCACTTCACTCCCCACTTCTTTCGCAGTCCGTCCATCAGTCGCATGATGAGGAGCGTCTCTTCGTGAGGCATGCAGGAGGGTTCTGTCAGTCCTTGTCTGATAGCCTCGCCACACACGCGAAACTCGTATTCGTAACCCGTTAACTGTTCAGGCACTCTCTGCTCCTCCGTCAGAGTGCGGTCTGAGGCATAGAGGCTTATCATCTGGGGGTTGTTTATGTTGTCAACTACGATGAAACCATTAGTGCCAGTTATAACTCCGCGATTGCTGCTCGTAGCATCGGCTGTAGCCTGTATTGTTGCAAGCACGTCGTTGGATAACTTTAGTGTAATCACCTCGCTCAGGTCCATTTCCGTATCACTCTGTGTGCACAGTCCGTCTATCTCCAAAACCTCGCTGTCTGGGCAGAACATCCTTACGAAATTCAGTCCATACACACCCACGTCCATCAGGGCACCACCACACAGTTCGGGTTGTAGCAATTTGGGTTTTCTCCACACCATGTTGTAGCCTATGTTTGCCGTCAGCAATCTCACAGTGCCTATGCGCTTCATCATGTTGCGCACCATCTCTACAGCTGGCTGGTAGCGTGTCCACATGGCTTCTGCTACGAATACGTTGTTCTTCTTCGCCAGTTCTATTACCTCTCGGCTCTGCTCCTCGTTGGCCATGAAAGCCTTCTCCACCAGACAGGGCTTGCCCTTGCCGAGTGCCTCCATCGTTATGTCGTAGTGCATGGAGTGGGGGGTGGCGATATAAACAAGGTCAACGTCCTTGTCGGCGAGCAGTTCCGAGTACGAACCGTAGGCTTTCTCCACGTTGTGCTCCTTGGCAAATTCCTCTGCCTTGTATATGGAGCGTGAAGCCACAGCCCAGCATCTTGCGTCAGGCATCTTGCTGATGGTATCGGCTGCCATGCCAGCCATGCGTCCTGTCGATATTATTCCGATGTTCATGTTCTGTTCAGATTAGTTACGAGTGAATGGGGAAAATACAATTACTCCGCAAAGTTACTGTTTTCGCTCAATTCTTGCAAAAGAAATGTCAGTTTTTAACACTTCTGGCCAAATACTCTTTTTGCGCTATTTAGCTTGCGAGGGTGCTCCCTGCACAGTGCCTCCGAGGTTGCAGTTCTGGAGGATGATGTCAAGGGTGTTCATAGAGGCATAACCTATGGCAGCCTTGCCTACGTTGACATTGCGGAAGGAGATATCGTGGAGGGGCTTTGCCTCTGTGCCCTGAAGGACAATGGCTGCTGCACTGGCACTCTGGCAGGTTACGTCAGAGACGTGGATGTTGTGAACGTCAGTGAAGTGGTGGTCGTCTGCTCCCTCGCCTGCATACATGGAGGTGATATAGAAGAGGTCTTCTACCTCGCCAAACTTGCAACGGTTGAAGTAGATATTGTTGACGAAACCACCTCTGTTTGGGTTTGTCTTGATGTAGAGTCCTCGCTTGACATAGCCTGCATAGTCGCAGTCTTCGACGAATACATTTCTTACTCCTGCGCTCATTTCAGAACCTATCACCACTCCGTGCAAACCCTTGAAATGGCAGTTGCGAATGATGATGTTCTCTGACGGACGAGCAGAGGAGTGCCAGCCGTCGTTGTCTCTGCCAGCCTTGATGGCTACGTTGTCGTCGCCATTGTTGAAGTCTATATTCTCAATGAGCAGGTTGCGAGTCATCTCGGGGTCTATGCCGTCGTTGTTGACGAGTTTGGCATCATAGCGCAAGCCTCGGCAAATGACATTCTCGCAACACAGGAGGTGGACACACCAGAAGGGACTGTTGGTGATGAATACACCGCTGATGGTAATGTCCTTGCAGTTATAGAACTGCATGAGTTGTGGGCGCAGATAGTGACCTTTGCCAAAAAGACGCTGGGAGACGGGTGTCTCCTGGTGGTCTTGCTGGCGCAACAGCTGCTGGTCTGCCTTCTGCATGGTCTTCCACTTTGGGAATGTCTGCATGCAGTTGCCGTCAATAGTGCCCTCGCCTATGATGGCTACGTTCTGGAGACCTTTGCCATAGATGAAGGGACTGTAGTTATAGCAGAAAGAGCCCTCCCACGATGTCTCGACCATAGGCAGGTAGTCCTCTGGGTTGGGGGAGAAGAGCAGGGTGGCACCACGCTGCAGTTCGAGAGTCACGTCGCTGGCAAAGTGTATGGGACCCTTGACGTACCACTTGCCTTCAGGCACTACGATGTGCAGACCTCGCATGTATCGTCTGGCACGTTTGATGGCTTTGTCGAAGGCAGGCTTGCAGTCAGTCTTGCCGTCTCCTTTGGCTCCGAAAGATGTTATGAGCGCCTTGCGCTGGTCGCTGATAGCATGACGCTGGGAGGGTGCACCATTGATGATGGAGAGTATGGAGTCACGCAGAGACAGGTTGTCACCTGTCGCTCCAGTTTGTTGGCTTGACAGAGCAGGGGTTCCAGTTTGTTGATTTGACAGAGCAAGAGCTGCTGCGAGGTGCATAAACAGGAGTGGGAGTAGGAGTAAATGTTTCATTGCTTGAAGCTTTTTAGAGGTTCAGTTAGTTAAAAAATGCAAAGTTATTTATAATTCTTCATTCTTCATTCTTCATTCTTCATTAAAATTACTACCTTTGCACTCGCCTTTCAGAAAGGCTTGCCTGTAATCGGACGCAAAGCTACGCTTGTGACACCTTACAGCAGGCAGAGAGGCAAAAATAGGATGCGCGAGTGCGCTACGCTTGCTAAAGCAAGAATTTTGGTTACGCCTAACGAGCGTTTGGAAGGTTGGGTGAGTGGCTGAAACCACCAGTTTGCTAAACTGACGTACGGGTTACCGTACCGGGGGTTCGAATCCCCCACCTTCCGCAACATAAGTAAAAGGTTTTATTTAATTTGTTTCATAATGACGACAAGAGAGTGCGTGAGCATACTCTTGTTTTTTTGTTGGGTACAAAGATACTAATTTTAGTTCATAGTTAGTAGTTCGCAGTTCGCAGTTTTCTGGAAAAAGTGATATTTTTGTAAGAATATTTTGCAAAACCTAAGTTTTTTTGTATCTTTGCAACATGATTAGGCATGTTAAGAAAAACGCTATATATAATACCGGAAAATATTTTGCAGTTATAGCTGCTCTGATGTTTGTGTTCCTTCCACTCACAGTTACGGCAAACAAGAAAACTGAGCCGAAGTCGGAGACGCAGTACAAGGTGCTGACAGGTCGCGACTCTGTGAAGATGGAGGGAGTAATGAATGTAGTGCAGAAGGGCGACTCTGTGTATCTGGAAATACCTGTAAAGTTGATGGGTAAAGCTTTCCTTGTGCACAATCGACTGCAGCGAGTGCCGGAAGAGCTGAACGAGGCAAGTGCCAACAAAGGTGTCAACTACGAGAGCATGATGATAGCCTTCGAATGGCTGAAGGAGCGCGACAGAGTGTTGATAAGAGAGAAAAGGGTTGCGCCAGAGGTGCCTAAGTACTCGAATATATCACGCTCGGTGGCTGACAACTACATAGACCCTGTAATTGCTTCACTGAAGGTGAGAGCAGTGGCACCAGACTCTACGACTGTGCTTTTCAATGCAACAGAGCTCTTTAACGGCAGGAAAAATATCCTCAATGATGTATTCAACGCTATCAACGTGGGTACGAACCCTGACACTGAGATGTCGCGCATATTGAACGTAAAGGCTTATGAGCAGAGCGTTGTGGCAAGGTCGGAGCTGACTACAGTGGTACACGAGGGACAGTCGAAGGTAAACATAACGGTGGAAGTGAGCACGTCAATAAGTCTCCTGCCCGAGGAACAGATGACGAGCAGGGAGCAGGATTGGAGAGTGGGATATTTCACCACCCCCGCATTGTACTACGATGACTATCAGCAAAGGGCTAAGAGGACTGGCTACGTAACACGCTGGCGACTCGAACCGAGTGACACAGCAGCCTATATGCGGGGTGAGCTGGTAGAGCCAAAGAAGCCTATAGTGTTCTATATAGACAAGGCTACCCCAGAATATCTGCGCCCTTATATTATAAAAGGTATAACGGACTGGAACAGGGCATTCGAAATAGCTGGCTTTAAGAACGTGGTGCGTGCCATAGTGCCAGACGATTCGATAGACATAGATGGCGACGACCTGAGATATTCGGTTCTGACATACGCTGCATCAGAGAAACAGAACGCTATGGGACCCTCGACGGTGGACCCTCGTACGGGAGAGATATTTGAGGCAGACATAGTGTGGTGGCACAATGTGTTGGCGTTGGTGCGTGAGTGGTTGATAGTGCAGACGGCTCCTACCGACCCAAGAGCACGTTCCTTCCACCATTTGCCACAGAATATGATAGGCGATGCCGTGAGATTTGTGGCTTGCCACGAGACGGGTCACTCCTTGGGCTTACGTCATAACATGATAGCATCGGCTGCATATCCTACGGACTCCTTGCGCTCGGAATCTTTCATAAAGAATGTAGGTGGCACGTCGGCAAGCATAATGGACTATGCACGCTTCAATTATGTGGCTCAGCCTGGTGACGGTGTGAAGCAGTTGTCACCAGCCATCGGACCTTACGACCTGATGGCCATAGAGTGGGGTTATCGCTGGTATCCCAAGGGAACAGACGAGAAAAAGGCTTTGGCAGAGTTGCTGTCTAAATATAAGGGTAAGGAGTATCGCTACAGCGAGCAGCAGCCACAGCGCTCAGCCATAGACCCAAGAGCCATGAGCGAAGACTTGGGTGACAACCCTGTGAAGTCGGCTAAGCTCGGCATTGCAAACCTAAAACGCATAATGCCGCACATAATAGACTGGACACGCACGGCAGACAAGGAGCAGAGCTACGACGATGCTGCAGAGCTGTACTCATACGTCTTGGGGCAATGGAAGTTGTATCTCTATCATGTGCTGGCAAACATAGGCGGCATGTATATGGAACGTCCTATGCTTGAGGGCAGTGCACCTTACGAGATAAAGACGGCATTTGAGTTTGTGGAGAAAGAGAGACAGAAAGAGGCTGTACAGTTTATGATAGACGAGGTGCTGACATTCCCTAAATGGCTCTTCGGCAACAAATACTCTTCGCAGATATTCCTGCCACGTAACACTCCGAAGGGGGTTATGGAGCAAGAGCCTGTATTAGTGCTGAAAAACACACAGAACTTTATTTTGTGGGACATGATGACCAACGATCGTCTGGTGCGCATGTACGAGAACGAGTGGGTAAACGGCAAGAAGGCATTCACAGCAGTAGAGATGATGCAGATGTTGCATCAGAATATCTTTAGCAAGACCAATGCAGGAGCGTCGCTCGACGTAATGGAGCGCAATGTGCAGAAGAGTTTTGTGGACGCCCTCATAACAGCAGCTGCCGAGCAGGAGGGAGTGAAACTTTCATGCAAGATATTGGACGAGAAATTACGCTTGCCGCTCCAGCTTGTTGGCTTGTCAGAGCAAGTTCCGTTTGCGCCCGAGCTAAGCGAAGAAAGCAAGAAGATAGACAATGAAAAACTATTTGTAAAGAGCAGTGGATACAGGTCGATAGATATGTCGTCATCCCAGATAAACAGGGTGAGCGATGCCATAAGCGTAAAGCGTGGCGAACTCATACGCATACTGAAACTCCTGAAGGCTAAACGCGCAACGGGAGACCTGAGCACGCAAATGCACTACGAAGACGTGATAATGAGAATACAAACAGCGTTAGGACTGAATAAATGAAGAAATTATTTACAATAACATTTATGTTTGCGATGAGCATAATAAGTGCTGTGTCGCAAAACGTGCGCACCATAACTGGTGTGGTGATGGATGGTGAGATGGAAAACGAACCTCTGATAGGTGCCACTGTGGGCATAGGAGACAAGAAAGTGCAGGTGGGCACCGTAACAGACGTAAACGGCAGGTTTTCTATCTCAGTGCCAGAGGATGCTAAGAGCCTGAAGGTCAGCTACGTGGGCTATGATTCTAAGGTGATTATTCTCAAGGCAGGTGTGGATAGTTACAACGTGAAGCTCACTGCCTCAGGACAGAGCATCGGAGAAGTCGTGGTGACTGGTTATCAGAATATAGACCGCAGAAAACTTACAGCAGCCGTGTCGGAGATAAAGATTTCTGACGAGAATCTCGGTGCCATAAAGAATATCGACGAGGCATTGGCTGGTCAGATTGCTGGTGTGTCGTCAGTTTCTACCTCTGGCGCTCCTGGTTCGCCTGCCAAGATACGTATTCGTGGTACAGCTTCTATCAATGGTGTGCAGGAACCATTGTGGGTGCTCGATGGTATGCCACTTGAGGGCAACGATATTCCTACCGTGGAGAACCTCAACGATATTGACGATATTTACCAGACGAGTATAGCAGGACTTAACCCTGCGGACATAGACAACATAACCGTCTTGAAGGATGCTGCTGCTACAGCTATATATGGTGCGAGAGCAGCTAATGGTGTCATCGTTATCACTACCAAGAAAGGTAAGGAAGGCAGACCTATCATAAGTTTCTCAACCAAGCTGACCGTTAGCCCAAAGCGCAGCATAGACCGCTTGAATCTACTCAATTCGCAGGAGAAGGTGGGACTGGAACTGGACCTGCTGCAGACGGACTACAACTACAGAAACACAAAGGGCGGAGTAGCACAGATATTGAACACCCTCGGTGAGACACAGGCTTATAAGACGGGAGGCTGGGATGCACTGTCGGAAACGGCTCAGCAACAGATAAACAAGTTGCGTTCTACCAACGTGGACTGGAACGACATACTCTTCCGTACCGTTTTCAACCAAGAGTACAATGCCAGCGTGAGTGGTGGTTCGGAGAGAGCTCATTACTATGGCTCCCTCGGCTATTACAACGAGAAGGGTAACACAGTGGGTGTGCAGAACAACCGCTATAACCTTACCCTCAAGGCAGACTTCAAGGTGAACAAGATACTCAAGATAGGTGCCTCAGTCTTTGCTAACCAGCGTAAGCAGGAAAGCTACATGACAGATGCTGGTGGCTTCACCAACCCTGTTTACTACTCTCGTATGGTGAACCCCTACTTCCAACCTTATGACGAGTATGGTGGCTATATCTATGACACCAACGTGCAGGGCAGGGAGAACGAGGTGCCTGATTTCAATATCTTTGAGGAGCGCTCCAATACCTATAAGGAGCGTAAAGACCGTTCTGTTTTTGCCAAGTTCGACGCAGAGTTGCGACTGCTCAAGAGCTTGAAACTCAATACACAGTTTGGCTATCAATACGATAACTACAGCCTCGAACGCTATACAGGTCAGAATAGCTATGCCATGCGTAAGGAGCGCGCATACGCAGAATATACCGTCGATGGTGAGAAAAAGATAATACTGCCTCAGGGAGGTAAGATAAAGAAGACCAACTCACACTCTGACCAGTGGACATGGAAGACCATGCTCGAATGGAACCAGCACTTCAAGGAGATACATGACGTAGAACTCATGGGAGGCTTTGAGTTGCGTCATGCCGAGACAAAGTCCGTTACCTCAACGGCTTACGGCTATGACTCTCGCACACTGACCTCTCAGCCTGTACTCTTCCCTACAGAGAGCATTGCTAGGAAATACCCACTCCATGAGGAGACACACACGGAGAATGCCTACGTTTCGTGGTTTGCTACAGGGTCTTACACTCTGCTTCATCGTTACACCTTTGGCTCCAGCGTGCGTTGGGATGGTAGCGACGTCTTTGGCGTAGCAAAGAAATATCGATACCTGCCTCTCTACTCCTTCAGTGGCTTGTGGCGCATGAAGGAAGAGAAGTGGTTGCGTGACGTAGAGTGGATTAACGAACTCTCCCTGCGTGCTTCATACGGTATTCAGGGTAATATAGACAAGAATACATCGCCATACCTCATAGGTAAGTTCGACAAGACCAGCATCTTGCCTGGCAATATAGAGACCATCATCGAGGCACAGACAGCACCAAATCCCGACCTGAAATGGGAGAAGACAAAGAACGTCAACATAGGTCTGGACCTTGCCGTGCTCAAGAACAGAATTCGCCTCACGGTAGATTACTACTATCGTAAGAGTACCGACCTTATCAGTTCACGTACCCTGCCTCTCGAGACTGGTTTCCAATATACCACCGTCAACTGGGCTTCTATGAAGAACAAGGGTTGGGAGATTTCCCTCCACACTCGCAATATAGTAAACAAGAACTTCAACTGGACCACTACCCTCAACCTGGGCTTCAACACCAATGAGGTCATCAACGAGTCTGTAGCCGAGAACGCTACCTACCCAGGCAGGGCAGGCTATCCTGTAAGTGCGCTCTTTGCCTACAAGACAGCAGGCCTTGACGAGAATGGTTACCCACTCTTTGTAGCAAAGGATGGAAAGGTGAAGACGATGAAAGAGTTTTTCAAGCTCAACAATGCAGGCGCAAGCCAGCTTACAGCAGCAGAGCAGAGAGACCTCTACACCTATATGGGTAGCGAAGACCCTAAGTGCTCTGGCGGTTTGCAGAACCACTTTGAATATAAGAACTGGAGTCTTGGCATCAACTTCATCTTCAATCTCGGTATGAAGGTCAGGGTGCAGCCATCTTACAACCCAGTATATTTTGACCGTGGTCTGAACACCAACCACGACATCCTCAGCCGTTGGACTCCTGCCAATACGAGCAGCACGTTTATGCCACTCCTCGTGCGCACCAGCGAGACAGCCGCTGAGTATGCACGCCTAAGCGACGGCATAGGCAATACCTACAACATGCTCGACACATGGATAAAGTCCTGCAACTACTGGCGCTTGCAGAGCCTGCGTCTTGCCTATCGTTTGCCAAGCGAGTGGCTGAAGCAGTTTGGCATCAGTTCGGCATCGCTCTCTCTCGAGGGCAGAAATCTCATGGTGTTTGCCAGCAACTACGACAACTATCTTGACCCAGAGACGATGGGCAACCCCTACGCTCAGCCTATACCTAAGAGCATCATCTTCGGTTTGAACGTAAACTTTTGATTAAAGTATAAAGTATATAAGGTATAAAGTATAAGGTATAAAGTATAATGAAAAGATTCTTCATTCATGCGCTCCAGTTGGTGCTCAGGCGAGCAAGCTCGGAACTTCATTCTTCATTCTTCATTATATTGGCGTTAACGTTCACTTCCTGCGATGATTTCCTCGATATAACGCCAACGGGTAAGGTAATCCCCTCTACGTTTGATGAATACAGAGCTCTCTTGGGCTATGAGTATAACAACTTCACGTCAGACCGCTACATGACCACCATAAGGACTGACGAGGTAAGGATAAACTCAAGAACCAGCTATGAGGACCGTGATGCCTACCTCGACCTGTGGTTGTGGAAGGATGAAGACCCTTCACCTACCACCACCTACTTCTCCTGGCGCACGTATTACCATAACATATACATTGCCAACTACATCCTTGAGCACAGAGGCGAGATAAAGAACGGCTCTTCCGATGCTATCAGCCAGCTGATAGGCGAGGCATACATGATGCGTGCCTATTGTCACTTCCTGCTCGTAAACCTCTTTGCCCAGCCATATACCCACTGCACCCCTTCTACTACACGTGGTGTGCCCATCATGCTGGCTGCAGACGTAAACGCCATGCCTCGCAGCAGCAGTGTAGAAGCTGTGTATCAGCAGGTTATAAGCGACCTTGATGAGGCGGCTAAGTATATGAAGCAGGAGAAATGGGAGAAGGGCTACAATTATCGTTTCAACGTAGCTTCGGTTTCTGCCCTCCGCGCGCGTACATATCTCTACATGGGAGAGTGGCAAAAGGCGTACGAAGCAGCACAGGTGGTAATCAACAGCTTTGGCGACTTGGAAGACCTCAACAGCACTACGGCAAAACTGCCTAACGATGCAGAGTCTGTAGAGAACATCGTGGCGCTCGAACATTTCAGCACCAATATGTCAACCGTTGTCAATCAGGTAGGAGCCGACCTTATCAGCAAGTATCGCACAGGCGACCAGCGCAAGAAAAAATATTACGACATAAGCTCCAGCATACCCGCGCTCCTAAAGTCGGGTGGCTATAGTTCCTTCCGTTCTGCAGAGGCTTATCTCACAGCAGCAGAGGCGCTCGCCAACCAGGGTAAGACAGCAGAAGCTATTGCACAACTGCTGCCCCTGCTCAATAAGCGTCTTAACAGTACAGCCCTCACCACAGCCCAAGAACTCATGACGCCTATGACGCAGTCTGAGCTCCTGCAGGAGATATACGACGAGCGTTTTCGTGAACTCGCCTTCGAGGGACACCGTTGGTACGACCTGCGTCGCACTACGCAGCCACAACTCACTCGTACATATTCGGGAGTAACATATACGCTCACTCCAGAGAAATACACCATGAAATTTCCACCGGAGGCTGTGGAGGCTAACCCAGAGATAGTGATATGGGATGAATAACAGATCATAGAGAGAAAAAAAAACATATATAATTATCCTATTTATTAACAAAAAAACTCAACATTATGAAAAAGACTTTACTTACGTTAGTAGCGGTAGTATGCGCTATGAATGTTTTTTCCGAGGATTCTTGGGTGGTTAAGAAGTTTACACCTGTAGCTTCTGCATCAGATGCTGGTAGTGTTTACACAACAGTGGCAGGTGATGGTTCTGTGTATGTCAGCAGTGCTGTCAATCAGGATTTTACATTTGCAGAAAAAGTGATAAACGCTGCAACGACCTCTACCTGTGTTGTTAAGTATGATAAATCTGGTGATGAGATATGGGCTATCAGTTTCAATGGTAAGAACGATGTGAGAGCTATGACTGTTGACACTGATGGAAACCTCTATGTAGCTGGTACCGTAAAAGGTGAGGCTACAGAGTTCATCGGCACTGACGGCAACTCTAAGATCATCTCCAATCCTACGAAGTATGACGAGATGTGGGAAGAGACCGTCATAACAGGTTTCTCTGGCTATGTTGTAAAGATTGATTCTGATGGTAAAATCCTCGCTACGCAACAAGTTAATCCTGCAGGTCCAGAATCTGGCTATTATGGTGAAGCACGTGTAAATCCCAATAAGATTGTTGTTGATAACAATAAAGTTTATGTGTCTTGTTCCTACAATGGTGCAGTAGAGAGCCTTGGTTGGGAAGGCAGATATGTCACGATGTTAGACTTTGACACTTTTGAAACATCTTATTTTGGTGATATTCCTGGAGCTGGTGTGTTTTCGTTAAGCAGAGCAGACCTTACGCAACCCACAAGCATGGCAAATGTAATGGCTACCACAGACGCAGACATGTTGGATGATGGTTTGCAGTGTGGTCCTGAGGCTTTCAGTTTCGTTATCATGAACGGCATGGTAGGTGTTGCATTCATAGGCTGGGGTAAAGAGACGCTCACAGTCCCTGGGCAGACTCCAAAAGATTTCTCATTCGATGTGCAGGGCGGCGGTCTGAATGAACATGCTTTGGTAATGTCTATGACTTCAGATATTGAGCACATGTCGCTTGTATATCATGCAGCGCCACAGGACAAGGAATATACACAGTACAATCTCTTTGGCGAGATGTCTGGTACCAATATTATCCTTGGTGGCACGTTCTCCGGTCAGTTCCCATTGGACAACTCAAAGTCTTCTAAGAGTGCTGGAGAAGAAAACAAGTACAATCATGCTTCATTCTTAGCTTCAATCTCTCCTATGACAAGTTCAGTTAATTACTCATGGGTAAATGAAGCAGAGGACGAGTCTTTCACTAATGGCATGGTGGTTACAGGTGAGGAGACACATGTAGGTACAAATGCTGCTGTATATCACTTCAAGACTTCCGATGGTACTGCAAAGGGTTCAGAGTCAATGACCATATTGGATGCAGCACAGTTTAATGATCAGTATGTCGCTTTGGTTTCAACTGATGGCGCTGACGTAGTAACTATGTTCCAGGAAATGAGTCCTTCCGCTGTTCAGGAGGTGAAGGCAGCTCAGGCTGGCGAGGCTAAGTACTACAGCATCGACGGCATGGAGACAGCTGCTCCCCAGAAGGGTCTCAACATTGTCAAGACAGCTGATGGCGTGAAGAAGATTATAAAGTAAGCAAATGCACAATCTTTTTATAAGATAAAGTGAAAAGACTATTCATATTAATTATAACGTTGGCAGTAGCGCTTAGTGGCTACTGCCAACGTGCAGTAATCGGACGCGAAGCTACGCTTGCAAGGCAGGAAATTCCTCCCATGCTCCAGACAACGTGGGGACAGGGTTCGCCATACAATCTGCAATGTCCCGTCAAGAGCGGGGTGCACTGCCAGACGGGTTGCGTAGCCACTGCAATGGCACAGATAATGTTCTTCCATAAGTGTCCTGCTGAGGGTTACGACTGGCAAAACATGTGCCTCACCTATACAGGCTCTGAGACAGATGAGCAGAAGCAGGCAGTTGCGAAACTCATGGCAGACTGTGGCAAGGCGGTGAATATGGAGTATGGCATAGGTTCTTCTGCAGCCTATGCCATGGACGCAGCCGCTGCCTTCGCAAGCGACTTTGGCTATCAGGAGACGAGTGGCGAACTCTATCGCTTTGACTATAGCGATGCTGACTGGGAGGATATGATTTACAACGAGCTCGCTGCTGGTCGCCCCGTTCTCTATTCGGGCTATTTCTTTAATGATACGTATCAGCATCAGTTCGTGTGTGACGGATACAAGGACGGCAAGTTCCACTTTAACATGGCGTGGTCCCCAGTTCGCGATGGCTACTACACGCTTGATGAAGTTTGCTCCTCTTACTCGCAGACAGCTGTCCTGAAGATACAGCCCAAGACTGCGACCCCCTCTAACTCCCCCCAAGGGGGAGAACAAAACTCCTTCCCTTGGGGGAGGTCAGGGAGGGGTAAAAAAATAGAGGTTTACCGCTTGGCAAACCTCTGTCTTTATAAGTTAAAAGATTAGTATTTTCCCCTCTTTTGCGGATGCTTAGCAAGCAGATGCGGGTGCTAAGTAACCGGACGCGGGCGCTAAGCAACCGGACGCGGGCGCTAAGCAACCAGACGTGGGTGCTAAGCTACCGCAGAGCCTTATTCCGTGAGGCAAAAACGATAGATGGTAGTGCTACGGAAGGTGTCGCCTGGCAATAGCAGTGTGGAAGGCCACTGTGGGTTGTTGGGTGAATCGGGAAAGTGCATGGTCTCAAAGCAGATGGCGTTTTGCTTTGTGTATGCTATGCCTCCCTTGCCCACGAGAGAACCGTTATGGCTGTTGGCTGTGTAGATTTGCATGGCAGGCTCGGTGGTGAATACTTCCATGGATATGCCTGTTGATAGGTCGGAGAGACGAGCCACAGGGGTGCGCAGGCCACCTGTGTTGTTGAGCTTATAGCAATGGTCGTAGCCCTTGGTAATCTTGAGTTGTTCGTTATCGGCATTGATGCGCTCGCCTATGAGGGTGGGTTTGCGGAAGTCGAATGGCGTACCTGTCACGCTTGCCAGTTGTCCCGTAACTTGTTTTTTGCTGTTATAGAGTGCCGTGCTGTCGCTGTTTATCCAAAGCAGTTCGTCATGAATAGCCTCGCCGAGGTTGGCAGAGAGATTGAAGAAAGAGTGGTTCGAGGGGTTGAGCACGGTAGGTTTCGTGGTAGTAGCGCTGTAGTCTATGCGCAGCGCATCGTGCTGCAGGGTATAGGTTACGTCGAGGGTCAGCTCGCCAGGAAACCCGTTCTCGCCGTCTGGAGAGACATAGCGCAGGGTGCAGGTACTGTCGTTGTGGGAAGTGATTGTCCAGTATTGCTGAGAGAAGCCTGGTGTGCCTCCGTGAGAGCAGTCGCCGTTAGAGCCAACTTGTAGCTGAAGAGCCCCCCTCTTATCCCCCCTGCATGGGGAAGATTTTTTCGTAGGAGCTTTAGCTCCGTTTCGTAGCTTCGTAGCCGTAGGCGTTTCGTTAAGATAGCAGTACGGCAGCTTGCCTCCTATGATGCGCCCGATGTAGCGTCCTACTGTGGCACCAAAGTTTTGCTTCTTCTTGGTGTAATGGTCGAGGGTATCAAAGCCGAGCACCATGTCTTGTCCAGCGAACTTCAGGGTTTGTATGCGTGCGCCATAGTTTATGACGTTCATCTCCATGTTGCCGTTGTGCAAGGAGAGGGAGACCCCCCTATTGTCCCCCCAAAGGGGGGAATTGTTGAACCTAGATTGCTCCTCAGCTTTGCTTATGTAAGTAAAGAGGAGAAGTGTCAGTAGTGTTAGCTTTTCTATTTTCATACGTTCTTTTTAAGTTTTCGTAGTCTTAAAGACGGTTTGAGGTTTTAACTGTGAATTGTGAACTGGTCTTTACCCAATCAGCCTCTCTATCTGCTTGTCGGTGGCATTGGGGAGGATATGGTGGAAATGTTCCTTTATGCGTTGATAGGACTCGGAAGGTGTGCGTTGGGGCAGGGTAGTGCCGAGAAGTTGTTCGGGAGTGGTGAGTAGCGACCAGCCCCATCCGTATTCCTTGCCGTGCTTGTCGGTAGGATATACAAAGTCCTCTGTGATGATGTGGCACCCCATCTGCAGACGGGTGACGTAGCTGTCAAACTTGCTGCGCAGCTTAGGTCCGTCGAAACCGCATGCCTTGCGCAGTTCGCGGGTGATAAGACTGCCACACTCGTTGAGCGTGGTGAGAATGGTGCCCTCTATGGTGTCTTGAGCAGGCACAGGGTTCTTGCTTCTGCGATAGTTGAAGAAGTCGTCCCACCACTCACGACTGACGAAGCCAGCCTTCTTGTTGAAGAACTTGCCATATACGCAGCTGCCTTCCGTGACGATGGAACCTTTCCATTTCCACAAAGGCCAGTCCCATCCGCCATCGGGAAAGACAACGTAGCGACAGTCCTCCGTTACGCAATCTTCGGCAGAATAGCCAGGGATGCCACTTTGCAAGAGTGGCAGAAAACCTATCTCCTGAATAAACTCTGTTAGACCTGCTGCGGAATATATTTCTTTTTTGTTTAGCATTTTTAGAGGTTAGAATCTACAAAAATCTTACAAATGTAGCTCTTTTCGACGGAATATGCAAATTTTTCTGCTTTTCAATGGAATAAATAAAAAATAATGCGTAATTTTGCACACAGAACAAAAACTAATAATTACAATCATTTTAATAAACACAATACTACAACATGAAGAAAATTTTTACTCTTATGCTGGCATTGGCAGCTATTATGCCAATGAAAGCAGCTGATTTGTCGGAACATGATGCCAACAACGTTATCGGCTGGGCTGCTGTGGGAAAGACAACTGGTAGTCAGGACAAGAACGAGATTACCGTAACAACTTTTGCCGATTTGCAGAAAGCACTCAATACGAGTGGCGCACGCACCATATATATCAGTGGTGAGATAACGATGGAGAAGAGGCTGTATGTGAAGAACGGCAATTTGACTATTTACGGTCTGCCAGGCTCAAAACTGGTAAACCCTAAGAATACAAAGAAGGAATACAACAATAGTGGTGTGTTGTATTTCCAGGATGCCAAGAATGTGATTTTCCGTAACGTGGTATTCAGTTGTGGTGGTGCATTTGACGTAGGTGGTTACGACTGCCTTTGTCTTGAGAGCTGCAGCAACTTCTGGATAGACCACTGCGAGTTCTACGACGGCATGGACGGCAACATAGACATAGTAGAGGGTTCAGACTGCATAACCTTTACATGGTGTAAGTTTGGCTATAACCTGCCACCGCAAAGCACAGGTAAGGAGGAGGCTGCCGACCACCGTTTCTCTAACCTTATAGGTAACAACGATGGCATGTCGAGCGACAACGGCCATATGCGTGTTACATTTAGCAACTGTTGGTGGGCAGAGGGATGCGTAGAGCGTATGCCACGCGTGCGCTTCGGCAAGGTGCATGTTGCCAACTGTCTCTATTCAAGCTCTGTAACGCAGTATTGTTTTGGCGTAGGCTACATGTCTAAGATTTATGCAGAGAACAATGCTTTTGTCAGCGATGCAGCAAAGTCTCACATCTGGAAATATCCTAACGAGAAGGCTAAGGAGGCACACCACTTCAAACTGGTAAACAGCCTGGGTGCTGCAGATGTAGATTTGGCAAAGGGTACGGAGTCGCATTTCAACCCTTCAACAGCATATAGCGACGTAGCTGTTTACGCTCCAGACCTGGTAGAGAGCACCGTTACAAAATTTGGTGGCGCAACCCTTACTGAGGAACAGCTCAAGACTCGTGGTAATAAACCTACTGCTGTGGAGGTTGTGGAGGCTTCGGCAGAGGCTAAGAACGTAGAATACTACACCCTCGACGGCATCAAGATTGCTGACCCACAGAACTATAAGGGACTTTTGAAGAAAAGGGTTAAGAAATAAAAGCTTATAGTTTATAAACAATAAATAATAGGGTATAGTTGCCAAGCGCATCTATACCCTATTTTTTTTACCAGTTATTATATATTATCCGTTATCTGTAATTTATAAACTGCGTAGTGCTCCAAGGAGTTCGTTGTTCTCCTCCTTAGTGCCTATGGTGATGCGCAGACAGTTTTGGCAGAGGGAGACACGGGTGCGGTTTCTCACTATGATGCCTTTCTCCACAAGGTAGTCGTATATCTTCTGTGCATCAACAACTTTCGCAAGGAAGAAATTGGCATCCGTAGGATAAACCTTCTGGCATATCTTGAGTTCGGCGAATGCCTCCATCAGTCTGCCACGCTCCTGCAACAAGAGCTTCACCCACTGCTCCACATCGTATGTGTTAGAGAGACGATGCAGGGCTTGCTGCTGGGTAAGCAGATTTACGTTGTAAGGGTATTTCACCTTATTATATATGCCGATGATATCCTTTGAGGCGAAAGCCATGCCAAGGCGTATAGCTGCCGAGCCCCATGCCTTGGAAAGTGTCTGGAGGACTATCAGGTTAGGATATTTGTCGAGCAGACGGGAGATACTTGTTTCGCGAGAGAAATCAATGTATGCCTCGTCAACAATCACCAGTCCTTCGAACTGCTCAATAACCTTGATTATCTCGTCGCGATTGATGTTGTTGCCTGTGGGGTTGTTAGGGCTGCAAATCCATATAGCCTTGGTGTGCTGGTCGCATGCGGCAAGGAGTTTGTCGGCGGATACCTGATAGTTCTCGTCGAGCATTACTTCACGATACTCCACGTTGTTTATGTCTGCACAGACTTTATACATACCGTATGTAGGGCAGATAGCTACCACGTTGTCCTTCTGTGGTTCGCAGAAACAGCGATATACGAGGTCGATAGCCTCGTCAGAACCATTACCAAGGAAGATGCACTCTGCTGGCACACCCTTTATCTTGCTAAGTTTCTCCTTTACCTCCTCTTGCAGTGGGTCAGGATAACGGTTGTATGGCCCGTTGTAGGGGTTCTCGTTAGCATCGAGAAACACGTGTGCAGCGTGTCCGCTGTATTCGTTGCGAGCACTTGAGTATGGTGCGAGTGACCAGATGTTTGGTCGAGTGAGTTTCTTGAGAAACTCCTCTCTGTCGCTCTGCGACATCTCCCCCGAGAGGGGAGAAGAAGATATGTTGGTTGGTTTCATAATAATAATTTCTAATCTTAACTGTTAACTGTGAATTGTGTAATCGGACGCACCGCAGGTGCTACGCTCGCCGCTCCAACTTGTTGGCTTGCCAGAGCAAGAAGGCGAGAATTCTGAATTCTGTAGAGTGCTTCTTCGAGCCTTTGGCGCTGGGTAGCAAGGTTGAGACGAATGTAGTTGTTGTCTCCGTACATACTGCCAGAGTTGATATACACATTGCACCTCTCAAGGATGTCTTGGCAAAGTTGGTCAGCATCACAATCTACCTTTACCCAAAGCAGGTATGTGCCCTCGAGAGGCATAGGCTGCCACGTGGGGAAGTGCTCTCGGAGGAAGTCAACTGTATAGTCATAATTGGCGTATATGTATTCATTCAGTTGCTTGAGCCATTCAGCGCCCTCTGGCGTGTATGCTGCCTGTAGGGCAATTACGCCAAAAGGATTTACATCGCACACCTCGTTGATATTTATCGCCTTGTCTATGCGTCGGCGTATGCTGTCGTCAGGACAAATGATGTTGGCTATCTGCAAGCCTGCTATGTTGAACGCCTTTGTTGGCGAGGTGCACACAGCATATTGCAGTCGTCTGTCCTTGCCGTTGTTAATTCTGTCTGCTATGGTTGCAAAGGGAATGTAGCGTTTGCCACATGAAGGATTAACGAATTCGCAGTGTATCGCGTCGGCTATCACAAAGACGTTATGCCTCTGGCACACTTCGGCAATATGCGTCAGTTCTTCCTTGGTCCATACGTGGCCCGTAGGGTTGTGCGGGTTGCAAAGCAGCAGTACTTTGACGGCTGGGTCTGAGCATTTCTTCTCAAGTTCCTTGCCCTCGGGACAATCTTGGGAGTATTCAAGGGGCTCTATAATACAATCGTTGTTCCTGATGCTGGAGAAGAAACAGTTGTAAGCAGGGTTATGAACGAGCACCTTGTCACCAGGCTTTGTCATAGCCTTGATTATGGCTGATACTGCGGGCACTACGCCAGATGTGTATATAAACCATTCAGGCTTTATGCCAGTCCAGCCGTGACGCTCGGCAAACCAGTCTATGGTTGCTTGGTAGAAAGACTGTGGCACCTTGGTATAGCCAAAGCAACCATGCTCCATGCGCTTCTTCAGTGCCTTCATCACGCATGGTGCCGTCTCGAAATCCATGTCGGCTACCCATAAGGCGATGGTGTCGTCATTAGGCATCTCGTCATACTTATAGCAGTTGGTGCCTCGTCTGTCTATTATTTTGTCGAAGTTGTAAGTCATATTTATAGTAACTATAGCATCTATAGTACCTAATATGGAGAAGTTATACTATCACTTTAGCATCGGCAGGTTGTTTCTGGTTTTCATCAAAGATGAGTTCTCCCAGTTTCCCCTCCACTTTTATTGTGCCTGATGTGGGGTTCTTAATGGATGTTACGTTGCCTTTTATGTTGCCATTGACGGTGGAGTATTCAAACATGAGATTGGCATCCTCGCCAAAGGTGCAGTCCTCGAGGGTCAAGCCGTCAACGTAGCAGAGGAGTTGTTCGCCAGTCAGGTGGCAACGCACCAGTCGTATGTTCTTTCCATACCATGCAAGATACTCTCCGTTTACCTCGCAATCCACGAGCGTTACGTTCTCTGACTCCCAGAAGGCGTCCTTTGAGTTGATGACAGCATTGTGTATCTCCACATTGTGAGAATACTGGAAGGCGTAGTTACCGTCCTGACGGTAGTTGTCTATGCGTATGTTGTTGGTGTGCATAAAGAGGTAGTCGCAATCCTTTATCGACACATTCTTGAGCACCACGTTGTTGCAGTCCCATAGCATCTCCTCGCCTTTGTTGAATACAGTGTCCTCCACGTGTATGTTCTCCATTCGGCGAAACATTTTCGGTGCATCAACCTTGCAGTTTGTCATGAGGCAGTCCTTAGAGTACCACAGGCTGGAGCGTGCCGTTTCGTTAAAGTAGCAATCGTTAATCTTGAAGCCGTATGTCTCCCAGAATACGTACTTGCCTTCAAAGGTGCATTGCTCTGCTTCTATGTTGCTTGACTCCTTGATGGACGACTCGCCAACGTGTATCGTAACGTTCTCCAGTCTCAGGTCATGAGAGGCATACAGGGGCCTTTCGCCTCCAAACTCTTTGTTCTTTATTATGTTCATTGTATCTGTTGTTTCTTAAGGTAACTGTGATCCCTTATGTAGGACCATTTCCTTGTGCAAAGTCTCATGGTGAAGATTAGTCCGCGGAAGCAGAGTTCTATCGCCATAGCAATCCACACACCACGCAGTCCCATCGTCGGGGCAAGCAGCAGGGTTAGCGATACTCTTACTATCCATATACTGCCGAGGTTCATGAGCGAAGGTATTAAAGTCTTGCCAGCTCCCACGAATACTGCTGATGCTATGATGGCGGCAGCAAATCCTGGCTCAGCCCAAGCCTCGATGCGCAGTATCTCCGTGCCGAGGGCTATTACCTCCTTGTCTGGAGTTATGACTCTGAACATCTCTGGAGCAAAGAGCCACATCAGCAGTCCCATGAATGCCATGATGCTGACGCCCATCGCCATACATATCCATGCAAAAGAGTGCATGAGGTCGCGCTTAGATGCTCCCTTGCTCTGCCCCACGAGTGTAGTGGCTGCTTCGGCTATGCCATGACCAGGCATATAGCACAAGGATTCTATGTTTACTCCAAATGTATTGGCGGCTATGGCTACGCTGCCCAGTGGAGCTATGATGGAAGATATCGCTACATGTGCCGTACATGTTACCCCTCTCTCAAGTCCTATGGGGAAACCTATGCGAAAGGTCTTCTTCAGGATTTTCAGTTTGGGCTTGAAGTCGAGCACATCGTCTTGCAGGAAGTTCAGCAGTTTGTCTTTTACAGACATGGCATACACCATGCAGCACATGGTGATGAAGTAAGCAGTTATAGTACCGTAGGCAGCTCCTGCCGTGCCAAGGTGGAAACGGAAGATAAAGATGTAGTTGAAGATAACGTCCAGCACACACATCATAACCATCAGCATGCTTGGCACCTTTATGTTGCCTGAACACCTCAGACTGCCTGCAGCCACGCCATTGAGCACTATCAGTGGTATGCCCATGCAGAAAATATCGAAATATCGCGATGCCTCCTCGCAAATGTGTTCTGAGGCTCCAAGCCAGTGGGGGAGAGGGTGGGAGATGCTCAAACCTATAGTCGTCATTATGCAGGCAAAGATAAAGCCCGACGACAGGCCTTGCCTTATGACGCTACGTGCTCCAACCTTGTCACCAGCACCTATGCGGTGTGCCACCTGAACGGCAAAACCACTGGCAAAGGCAGAGGTCAACCCGCCAAAAAGCCAGATGGTGGTAGAGACGAGTCCTACGGCAGCTGCTTCATCTGTGCTGAGGTGTCCCAACATGGCTGCGTCTATCATCTGCATGGCGATAAACGAGAATTGGGCTATGATGGCAGGAATACTCAACAGGACAGTAAGATGCACTTTCTCCCTGAGTGACATCACACTGCCTTCCTGTCTTAGCAGGTTGAGTAATTCGTCCTTTGTCATGATGGTTATAAACCTACCCCCAGCCCCTCCCCAAGGGAGGGGAGTCCTCCCCCTTGGGGGGAGTTAGAGGGGGTCCTTATTCTATAGTAGTTTCTTTACTCTAAGTCGCATGGCATTGGCGTGTGCCTCGAGTTGCTCGTTCTCAGCCATGCAGACTACAGCAGGTCCGATGCTCCTGATGCCTTCCTCGGTAAGGTGCTGGAATGTCACCTTGCGATTGTAGCTGTCAAGGTTCACCCCATTGTAGGCAAGGGCATAGCCGTGAGTAGGCAGAGTGTGGTTGGTGCCAGAGGCATAGTCGCCAGCACTCTCGCAAGCGTAGTTGCCAAGGAACACAGAACCAGCATTTACTACCTTTTCAGCCAGTTCCTCATAATCCTGAGTCGCTATAATGAGGTGCTCTGGTGCATAGGCATTGCTTAGTGCCATAGCCTCCTCTTTGTCCTTCACGAGAACAAACTGTGAGTTGCCAAGCGACTTTTCAGCTATCTCTTTGCGAGGCAGTGCAGCGAGTTGTCTTTCCGTCTCGGCTGTTATCTGTTGCAACATGTTCTCAGACGTGGAGATGAGTATGACCTGCGAGTCAATGCCATGCTCCGCCTGCGACAGCAAGTCGGCTGCAACAAACTCTGGGTTGCTCGTCTCGTCGGCTATCACGCAAACCTCGCTTGGTCCAGCTGGCATGTCGATAGCCACATCGTGGAGCGACACCTGCTGCTTGGCAGCCATTACAAACTGGTTGCCAGGACCGAATATCTTATATACCTTGGGCACAGACTCCGTGCCATAAGCCATAGCACCTATTGCCTGCACTCCGCCAGCCTTGAATATTCTGCTTACTCCAGCCACCTTTGCTGCCATCAGTATGGCAGGGTGTACCTTGCCCTCCTTGTTTGGAGGGGTGCAGAGCACAATCTCCTTGCAGCCAGCTATCTTGGCAGGAGTGGCAAGCATCAGTACGGTAGAGAACAGTGGTGCAGTGCCACCAGGTATGTAGAGGCCTACCTTCTCTATCGCTACGCTCTTCTGCCAGCATGTTACGCCTTTGGCTGTCTCCACCTTTGTGCCCTCAAATTTCTGAGCCTCGTGGAACTTTGCAATATTCTTGTGGGCAAGGATGAGTGCTTCTTTCAGCTCTTTGTCAACAAGAGTCTCAGCCTCGGCTATTTCCTCGTCTGTTACGGCGAGCTGTTTCAGGCATGCTTTGTCAAACTTCTCCTCATAGGCTATGACGGCTTTGTCGCCATTCTCCCTGATGTCCTTCAGCACACCCTCAACGATGCTGTTGAGTTGTGACACGTCCATGTGCGGACGCTCACATATCTTGGCGTAGTCTTCTTTATTTGGAAATCTTATAATGTTCATAGTTACGATCCCCTTTTTGTCGCTCTGCGACATTTCTTCCCCGAGAGGGAGAAATCATATTACAACAAAGAGGTGCTTTTATTGTTAGTATTATCCTCCCTCCCTCTCGGGGAGGGATGCCAACGTGTTGGCAGGGAGGGGGTTGTTACAATATCATCTTCTCAATAGGCAATACGAGTATGCCCTCTGCGCCAGCTGCCTTCAGCTGACCTACTATCTCCCAGAAGTGTTTCTGGTCCACTACGGTATGGATGCTTGTCCAGCCCTCGGTGGCAAGAGGCAGAATAGTAGGAGCCTTGATGCCTGGCAGTATGGAGCATATCTCCTTCACCTTGTCCGTAGGTGCATTCATCAGCACATACTTCTTGTCGTCAGCCACCAGCACTGACTGTATGCGGAACAGGAACTCGTCCAGCGTAGCCTGCTTCTCAGCCGAAAGCTCCTTGTTGCCTATGAGCAGAGCCTCGCTCTTCATCACCACCTCTACCTCACGCAGCTTGTTGCTTATGAGGGTAGAACCAGAGGAAACGATGTCGAAGATGCCGTCAGAGAGTCCTATGCCTGGTGCTATCTCTACTGAGCCCTGTATCACGTGAACGTCGATGTTGATGCCCTGCTCCTTGGCAAACTTCTTCAGTATGTTAGGGTAGGAGGTGGCAATCTTCTTGCCGTCAAACCACTTCACGCCTGGGTAGTCTATAGCCTCAGGTATAGCAAGGGAAATGCGGCACTTTGAGAAGCCCAGACGCTTGACGATGTTGGCATCCACGTCACGCTCCACAAACTCGTTTTCGCCTACGATACCGATGTCTGCCACACCGCTCGCCACACACTCTGGTATGTCGTCGTCGCGCATGTAGAGCACCTCGATGGGGAAGTTACTTGACTGCACGAGCAGGGTTCTGCGTGCGTTGTTTATCTTTATGCCTGTCTCCTTGAGCAGGTCCATGGTGTCCTCATAGAGGCGACCTTTTGACTGTACAGCTATTCTTAACATATCTTTCTTTTTTTCTTTTTCCTTGTTTATTTTATGAACTGCAAAGATACACAAAAAATCCCGAACTGCCAAAAACAATACGGGATTTATCGCTTGCCATAACGTATTACGTTATTCTCTGTCAATTTTTGACGGGGTATTCTCCGTGGAAGTCCTCCTTGAGTCGCTTTACGTATCGCTTTGCCTCCCATTTTGCCATAGGCAGGTCATGGAGCAGATAGTTGCCGCAAGTTTCAGGCGTAGTGCCTGGCACCTCGCCCTGCCAATCTACTACTGACTGAAAGGCGTCGATTATCAGCTGGCGTATCTCGCTTGGTTTGCGGTCGCCCTTCATTATCAGGTAGTTGCCAGTCAGGCATCCCATCGGTCCCCAGTATATTATCTGGTCTTTCCACTCCTCGTCATTACGCAGGTAGGTAGCCACGAGGTGCTCAATGGTGTGTATCGCTCCCTGTCCCAAGGCAGGCTCTTGGTTGGGAGCCGTCATGCGTATGTCGTAGGTGGTTATTATCCCGCCATTCACCTCGTCTTGTCTCGAGATGTATATGCCAGGCATCAGCCTTGTGTGGTCAATAGTAAATGAAGGTATCAGGTCCATTGAATATTGAAATATTGAAGATTGAAAGAGGACTAACTTGTAACTGGTACTATTCCGACCCCATATACAGCAGGAGCATGGAAAGTATTACCAGTGCGAGGTCTAAAGCCTTGGCTCTCAGGTTCTTTTCGTGGAATATCAGTGCTCCGCACAGGAAACTTACTATCACCGAGCCACGCCTTACCATGCTCACGATGCTTATCATCGCTCCATCCATGCCCAGGGCATAGAAATATACGAAGTCTGCCATGCAGAGGAAGAGGCTCACCAGCGGTATGCTCCATGTCCAGTGGAAGGGTGTTGTTCTCTTGCGGGTAGGCAGCCATAGCAGCAGTAGCATCACTGTCATCATGCCCAGCTGGTAGATGTTGTACCACGACTGTACTGCCATCTTGTTAAGGCCCACGCCACCATTCTCTGGTGTTGCCATGAGATATTTGTCATACAGTCCGCTGATGGCTCCGAGTATGTTACTCAGTATGATGAAGTATATCCACTTGTCTTTCCACCAGTTGATGCCCTCTTTCTTCGAGGTGTGCTTCAGCAGTTCTATGCCCACCAGCGCCACTATCACGCCCAGCCATTGCCACAGGTTGAGCCTCTCGGCAAACAGCGTCATCGCACCCACGAGCACCATCACTGGTCTCGTGGCATTGATAGGTCCCACGATGGTGAGGGGCAGATGTTTCAGTCCAAAATAAGCCAACAGCCACGAGGCAAGCACTATACACGACTTTACCAGTATGTACTTTTGCTCCTCCCAATTGTAGTCAGTGCAGTAGAGTGGGGAGTCCGTAGTAAAGACGCCCCTGCTTGACAGGAGGATGAACGGCAGGAATATGATGCTCGAAAACAGCGTGTTGAGCATCAGCACAGGTATCACTGCGTTGCCTTTCAGCGCCTGTTTCTTGCTTACGTCATACAGTCCCAGCAGGGCAGCACTAATGAAGGCGAGGACTATCCAAATCATCTGTCTTTAATTAGCAATGAGTAATTAGCAATTAGCAATTAGCAATTAGCAATGAGCAATTGTTAACTGGTAACTTGTAACTGGTAACTAAGAGAACTTCTCTTCCTGTTCCTTCACGAAGTCGGGGTCTTCAAAATAGTCTATGCGCATGGCGTGGCGCACCTCAGCCAGAGTCTTCATGCCACGCTCGCGAGCTGCCTCAGTGCCCTTGCGCAGTATCTCCACCACCTCTGGTATGCGCTGTTCCCACTCGTGGCGGCGCTCCCTGATGGGGGAGAGACGGTCGTCGAGCACGTTGAGCAGGAATTTCTTACACGTTCCGTCGCCCAGTCCGCCTCGGCAGTAGTGAGCCTTCATCTCGTCGAGGTTCTTGTAGTCGGGCAAGAACTTGGCAAAGTCATCATCCTTGCAGAAAGCGTCAAGATAGGTAAACACCGTGTTGCCCTCCAGGTGCCCAGGAGAGTCGATGGTCAGGTGCTGAGGGTCGGTAAACATGGAGTTCACCTTCTTCTTCAGTTCCTTGGCAGAGTCAGAGAGATAGATGCAGTTGCCCAGAGACTTCGACATCTTCGCCTTGCCGTCAGTGCCAGGCAGGCGCATGCAGGCCTCGTTCTCAGGCAGAAGAATCTTTGGCTCTATCAGCACGTTGTCCTTTCCGTTCCCCCCATATATGTGGTTGAAGCGGCGCACTATCTCGTTGGTCTGCTCCAGCATAGGCTTCTGGTCTTCGCCCACAGGCACAGTAGTAGCCTTAAACAGCGTGATGTCAGCAGCCTGAGATATAGGGTAGCAGAAGAAGCCCGTAGGCGTGCCTCCCTCAAACTTCCTCATCTCCAACTCCGACTTTACCGTTGGGTTGCGTTGCAGGCGCTGTACGCTCACGAGGTTCATGTAGTAGAACGACAGTTCCGTCAGTTCTGGTACTGCACTCTGTATGAAGATGTTGGTCTTCTCAGGGTCTATGCCGGCAGCCAGGTAGTCCAGAGCCACCTCTATCACGTTCTGCCTTATCTTCTCAGGGTTGTCGGCATTATCCGTCAGAGCCTGTGCATCAGCAATCATGATGAATATCTTGTCATACTCGCCAGAATTTTGCAGTTCCACCCTTCGTCTGAGTGAACCCACGTAGTGGCCTATGTGCAACCTTCCCGTAGGTCTGTCGCCAGTAAGTATTACCTTCTCCATTTTTATCAGTCTTATTACAAAAATTATCAGTCAAATTATGAAACGAGGTACAAAGGTACTCATTTTTTTTCAAATACCTTACCAATCTCGTGAATTTCTTGTAAATGAAACAAAAACGCCCTTTTCTTTTGTTGAAAAATAAGTTGCCTTAACTCAAATAAATTGCGCAGGGAAATGTCAAATTTTAACAATTCCAAGTCCCCTTTGCAGAACCACTGCTTCCATCTCCCCTTCCACTGCTTCTGCCCCCTTGTTTTACTGGTTCTAAAGATAGAAGCAGTACTTCTACAGCCAGAAATCTTTGTGTTTATCTAACTTATTGAGCTACAGTAATTTGGTAAACTGAGTAGAAATGAAAAAATAAAGGTTTTTACTCAAAAACATATTTTTTTCGTCTGGCAATTTTAACATTTCCGATTTTATTTCAAGACACATCTTTCTCCTATTCATTTGGCAAAAGACATAGCCGTCCTTGCTCAGCATCCAGATGTAGTTACTTAGCAGCTGCCTGCCCTTGCTAAGTACCAGAATGTAGTTGCTTAGCAACAGTCTGTCCTTGCTAAGCACCCGAATGTAGTTACTTAGCAACCGCCTGCCCTTGCTAAGCACCCTTGCATGGTAGCAAAGCCTCTCCTGCTTGTTGCATTGCTTCTGCCTCAAATTTGCTAGCAAATTCGTCAAATTAGCTAGTAAATTCGCTAAATTTGCTAGCAAATTCAATACAGAAGCAAAGCCGTAGCAAAGAGAAACTTATCACCCGCCTCTTCTTGCATAGTAGTGAGAGATACTAATACATTTGAAAAAAATAGCAAAGAAATTTTGGAGTGTAACAAAAAAATGGTTACCTTTGCAGCAGAAGAAAGAAAGTGTATCGCATAGGGCAAGAGCCCCGTTTGTATCGGCAAGCGACTTGCAAGATGTTGACACTCCAACGCTCCGTCTAAGATAAGAGCCCCGTTTGTATCGGCAAGTGACTTATTAAGACGGAGTTTCTATTTTCTTAATTCGGTAATGGAATGTTTAAACGTGTGTTCATTAATTATAGCGTACGGTTTGTAAGTTCCACTGTCGTGAAGTTTACGCATACACATAATAGTCTTACAACCTAATTCTCTGCTGAAATAAGCGAAATATGCACTTTCAAAGTGCTTGTCTTCTGCTATTGGTCTCCATCCAAGATATTCTGCTTTTTCTAAATATCCGGGAATGTCTTTAGCAAGTGCGTTCTTGATAGCATTAAATTTATCATCAGCAACATTTTTACTGACAATAGTTTTGAGGTCAGATTTGGTTATTTCAACATTCATTGTTATCCCATTGGTGATTGTAAAACGAAGTGGGGCATCTTTAAGAAGTTCTGCTTGTTGCAATACTTCCGTCCTAAGTCGTTTACTTTCTATATAATAATCTCTTTGCTTGCTTTTATTCATTGTGATTTAAGTTTAGCAGTGCAAAGGTAAAATAATATTTCTGAAAAAACAAGGAAAAGAGTGAAAAAACCAAACGCCTCGCAGAACATATCTGCGAGGCGTTTGCTATTATGTGTTGTGTTGATTTTACCACAGCTGGAGACGCTGGGATTTGGGGATATACATCTTGTTGCCCTCCTTGACGGAGAAGGCATCGTACCAGGCATCGATGTGGGGCAGAGCTCCGTTGACGCGCCAGCGACCGAGTGAATGAGGGTCGCTCTTGGTGCGAAGGCGTATTTCTTCTTCTGTGATGTTGTTTGCCCATACTCCTGCGTAGGCGTGGAAGAAACGCTGGTCGGCTTTCTTGATGCTGTCGGCATCGAGAGCCTGACGACGTGTGGCGTTCTTATAGGCTGTCCATGCTACCTGCAAGCCTCCGTGGTCGGCAAGATTCTCGCCAAGGGTGAGGCGGCCATTGCCATACAGGCCAGGGAGGACCTCGATGGCAGAGAAGAAGTCGGCATACTTATCGGTACGTGCTACGAAATTGTCCTTGTCGGCAGTGGTCCACCATTCGTGCATATTGCCGTCCTTGTCGTAGTGACGGCCTTGGTCGTCGAAACCATGTGTCATTTCGTGGCCTATGACTACGCCGATAGCTCCGTAGTTGAAGGCATCGTCTGCCTGCATATCGAAGAACGGAGGCTGGAGGATGCCTGCTGGGAAGCATATCTCGTTGGTGGTAGGATTGTAGTAGGCATTGACGGTCTGGGGTGTCATGAACCAGTCATCGGGGTCAACGGGTTTGCCCACAGTGTGCTGGAGGTGCCACGTGTTCCAGAAGCGGGCGCATGCCTGCATGTTGTCATAATAAGACTTGGAGGGGTCTATCTGGAGTGAGGACATGTCTATCCACTTGTCTGGGTAGCCTACCTTGACGTAGAAGGTGCTAAGTTTGAGCAGGGCATTGACCTTGGTGGAGTCGCTCATCCAGTCTTGGGCTGCTATGCGCTCGGCAAGGGCTATCTGGAGGTTCTTGACGAGGGTGAGCATACGCTGCTTGGAGGCTTCGGGGAAGAACTTCTGACAATAGATTTTGCCAAGGGCTTCGCCCATGACGCTCTCGAGCTGGTTGGTGGAGCGCTTCCAGAGGGGATAGTTCTCCTTACGTCCTGAACGTATATGACCGTTGAAGTGGAAACTCTCGGCTATGGTGGCATCGCTCAGGAGATTGGCAGAGCTGGTGATAATACCCCATTCCATCACGTCGCGATACTGGGCAGGGGTGATGGTGGAGAGAAGCTTGTCTGCTCCGTCGAGGAAGAGTGGCTGGCCTACTACCATTTCCTGCACATACTGCTTGCCTACGCCTTGTGCCTGCATAAACGGCAGAAGGGGAAGGTGGGGGTAGCGCTGCTGAAACTGGCGCAAGGTCATCTTGTTGTAGTTTGCCTCTGGGTCGCGCAGTTCTGCCTTGCTTTTTGACACCTTGGCAAGGGCTGTCTCTACCTGCATGATGTTGCGCATCTTCTGGGTGGATTCGCTCTTGCTGAAGCCGAAGAGCTGGAACATCTTGACTATGTGCTTCTTGTAGGCTTCACGAATAGCTGTTGTTGCCTTGTCGGTATCAAGGTAGTACTCACGCTGCACGAGAGTGAGCCCTCCTTGGGAGACGTTGAGTATGTTCTGCGAAGCGTTCTTGTCGTCGGCTCCGAAGGAAGCGTTGTAAAACTCCTGGTCGCCGAGGGGAGCAAGGTCTTGCAACTGTATCTGGAGAAGCTCGTCGTTGGTCTTGGCTGCCTCGAGTTTTTTTATGAGGGGCATGACGGGAGAGACGCCTTCCTTGTTGCGTCGCTCCTGGTCCATAGCGAGTTTGTAGAGGTCGCTCAGCTTCTGTTCCGTAGTGCCTGGGGCGTAGTTGCCTTGCTGCAATTCGGAGAGGATGCTGTTGATACGCTTGTCGTTGTCCTCCTGCAACTGGTCGAAGGTGCCATAGCGTGAGTAGGCTGCTGGCAGGGGGTGTTGCTTCATCCAGTCGCCACAAGAGTACTGGTAGAAGTCGTCGCCTGGCAGGGGGTTGGTATCAGCTTGGGTTGTCATGGTTGTTATAGTGAGTGATAGTGTGGCTATTGCCAGTCTTAGTGTGTTTGTTTTCATGTAAAAGGGGAATATTTCTTTTTTATCTTATCTTGTTCCAAATCCAGAGTACTGCTACGGCACCGCATATAGAGGTGATGAGCTCTCCAAGCCAGTTGTAGGCTGGGCCGATACCGAGTAGTTCGAAGAGTGTGCCTCCTACGAAACCTCCGAGCAGACCAAGGAGCAGGTCGATGATGCAACCTTTGCCTGAGCCGCTGGTGAGCTTGCTGGCGATGAAACCTGCAAGTATGCCTGTGATTATTCCGATTATCATAGCTGTTGTTGTTGCTTAAAATAAAGTGGTGAAAAAGCGCAACGGCGGAGTGCCGCTGCGCTTTGTTGTCTTTGATGTATAGAGGATAGATAAGGAATATAACCCATATCTATATAATCTATATAATCTTCAGATATTAGTTGTTCTCTGGACGGAGCTTACGTACTGTTTCAGCTGTGCGCCACATCTCTGAGTCATGAAGGGCAGCAAGTTCCTTCTCAAGACCTACGCGGTAGTCAGGCTTTGAGTTAGCATCAATGGAAATCTGTGCCTCATTACCACTCTTTACTGACTCATAGAGCTGCTGTACTACTGGCTTGATTGCATCATGGAAACGTGGATACCAGTCGAGTGCACCACGCTGTGCTGTGGTAGAGCAGTTAGCATACATCCAGTCCATACCCTTCTCAGCGAAGAGAGGCATGAGTGACTGAGTGAGCTCCTCAACAGTCTCGTTGAATGCCTCAGAAGGTGTGTGACCATTCTCGCGGAGCACCTCATACTGAGCAAGGAGCAGACCCTGGATAGCACCCATCAGTGAGCCACGCTCACCGGTGAGGTCTGAAGTAGCCTCGCGCTGGAAGGTTGTCTCGAAGAGATAGCCAGAACCGATACCGATACCGAGGGCGAGGGTACGATCGAGTGCCTTGCCTGTAGCATCGTTGTAAACTGCGTAAGAAGAGTTAAGTCCACGACCCTCGAGGAACATGGTGCGGAGTGATGTACCTGAACCCTTTGGTGCTACCATGATAACGTCGATGTCCTTAGATGGAACGCAACCTGTGCGGTCAGACCATGTGATAGCGAAACCATGAGAGAAGTAGAGAGCCTTGCCTGGAGTGAGGTACTTCTGCAGGGTAGGCCATACTGACATTACTGCTGCGTCTGAGAGCAGGCACATAACGATAGTACCCTTCTCGGCTGCCTCCTCAATAGAGAAGAGAGTCTCGCCTGGTACCCAACCGTCATTCTTTGCCTTCTCGAAAGTCTTGCCCTGACGCTGACCAACGATTACGTTGAAACCGTTGTCGCGGAGGTTGCAAGCCTGACCAGGACCCTGCACACCATAACCGATTACTGCGATGGTCTCGTCCTTAAGGATTTCACGAGCCTTCTCGAGTGGGAACTCTTCACGTGTCATTACCTCTTCGATAACGCCACCAAAATTCATTTTTGCCATAATTGTTTAGTTTTTTTGTTGTTGGTTATTGAGTTTTGTTATTTCGAATTGTCGATTTATCATTATACGGTTGCTTTCGCCTTGAATCCGATGAGCACACGTGAGAGCTCGGTCTCGCTGCCGTCAGCCTCCTTGCGTGTTATGCGGAAATAGTGCTGCTCTTCTTCTGCCTTGTGGTAGATGCGCAGAGTGTCTCCCCAGTGTCCTTCTGCTACGTAGGCTATCTCGACACGCTTTACCTGATACTGGCGCAGATAGTCGAGAGGAAGGGTGTCCATGACGTGGTCAATATACTTCATGGAGTTGAGGTGGCAGTTGACATCGAGGTCGTTATACATTACCTTGAACTCCGTATATTCCTGCATCTCTGGTGTCTTGACGCGCGACACATCTTTTATGGGACATTCCTTTTCAGGATAGATATATTCCTTGATTTTTCCATCATGCATGGCGAGAATGTCCTGTGGCTCACGTGTTTGGGTATCTATCATAGCCCAGATGCTCTTGGCATAGCCATAGACCTTGGTGCCATCCTCGGAGTATATAGCCCAGTTACGCTTGGTAAAGAACTTCATGGCGTTCTCCACCCACGTCTCGATGACGAACTGGTCATGCTCTACGGGTAGGTCTTCGAGGTCGATGGCAAGACGCGAGAGCACCCACGTCTTGTTCTGCTTCCACAGGTATGTCATGCCGAAATTACGCGCTGTGGAGTGCATGTCGGAGGCGTTGAGCAGGGCATTGCCAAGGTGACCAATGCAGAGCTGCTTGGAGAAATCGCAGTGGAAAGCGTCTGCTGATGTATGGTAGAGCGGTGATGTCTTTGGGTCTTCCATCTATATTCTGCAACCTTAAATTTCTTCTCCTCTCTCGTGAAGGAACTTGCTTACTTCCTCCTGGCAGGAGCGTGTAACGGCAATACGTCCAGAGCGTGTGAACTGAAGCACGCAGTCAGGAGTCTTGCGCAATTCGTGGAAGAGAGAAACGATGTCCTCTGTAGTGCCCTCGCACACAACGATTATGAAGGTAGAGTTCACCTCTGTAATCCTGCCCTGAGAGTGGCGAATGGTGCGAGTGATGTTGGGGTTCTCCATTACCTTGTCAGTGGAGAGCTTGAAGAGGGCTACTTCCACGTGGAAGAGCTCGCTGTCAGTATAGTAGTGAGCCTTGACTACGTCAATCTTACGCTCTATCTGCTTTACGACCTTCTTCATGGTTTCCTCGTCGCTGTATGCGGTGATGGTATATTTGTGTATGCCCTTTATAGAGGAAGGGGACACGTTAAGAGATTCGATGTTTATCTGCCTGCGAGTAAATACGCCTGTAATCTGGTTAAGCATACCTGCTACGTTCTCGGTATATACCTGCAGGGTGAAGAATGTATTGTTGTTATTATTATCGCTCATTGTTTGAACTATTTATTAACAGTCAATATTAAGTATCATCTCGTCTATGGCCTTGCCTGGTGCAGTCATAGGTTCGACGTTGGCATCTGACTTGATGATAGTTTCGAGCAGGAAAGGTCCCTCGGTAGAGAGCATCTCCTGGATGGCGTCCTGGAGCTCCTCACGCTTTTCCACGCAGCGGTAGGGTATGCCATAGGCATCAGCTATCTTGCCAAAGTTAGGGTTGCACATTGGGGTGAAAGACTGCTTGTGGTGGAAGAACATGTCCTGCCACTGGCGCACGTTGCCAAGGTAGTTGTTGTTGAGCAGTACCATCTTGACTGGTATCTGGTGCTCCATGATGGTTCCAAATTCCTGTATGACCATTTGCAGACCGCCATCGCCCATGAAGCAACAGATGGTGCGGTCAGGGGCTCCGAAGGTGGCACCCATAGCTGCAGGCAAGCCATAGCCCATGGTACCCATACCACCAGAGGTAGCAATACTGCGACTCTTGTGGTACTTGAAATAGCGTGCTGACATAAGCTGGTTCTGACCAACGTCGGTAACGAGTACAGACTCGGAATTTGTTGCCTTAGCCACAGCATGAGCTACCTCACCCATGAGGAGTGGTCCCTCTGTAGGCTTGGTTGCTGGGGTGATGACATTTTGGATTTCCTTCTGACGCAGAGGTTGGAATGAGTCTTTCCAGTCTGAGTGGTCAGCCTTGTTGACAAGGGCAGTGAGAGCTGGCAGGGAAACCTTGCAGTCGCCTACTACGGCCACGGTGGTCTTGACGCACTTGTCTATCTCGGAAGGGTCAATGTCGAGGTGTATAATCTTAGCCTGCTTGGCGTAGCGCTCCAGATTGCCTGTAACACGGTCGGAGAAGCGCATACCTATGGCGATAAGCACATCGGCTTCCTGCTCCTTGAGGTTTACGGAGTAAGAACCGTGCATGCCAAGCATACCCATATTTAGCTTGTGGTTAGAAGGCAGTGCAGAAAGCCCCATGAGGGTGCGACCTGCTGGGATGTCGGCTTTCTCGAGGAAGGCTTTAAGCTCCTCCTGAGCGTTGCCGAGTTCTACACCCTGACCAACGAGTGCCATAGGTTTCTTGGCGCTATTGATAAGTTCAGCAGCAGCCTTGAGGTCTTCCTCCTTAGGTTCTGGATATGGCACGTAGCTGCGTATGAAATCTACCTTTGCAGGTTGATAGTCTATGAGTTCTGTCTGCGCATTCTTGGTGAAATCGAGAACTACAGGACCAGGACGACCAGATTTGGCGATAAAGAAAGCTCGACTTACTGCCCATGCCACGTCCTTGGCAGAACGTATCTGGTAAGCCCACTTGGTGATAGGTTGTGCTACATCTACGAGGTCAACCTCCTGAAAGGCGTCACTGCCAAGTACGCTTGTTGCCACCTGACCAGCAATGACGATGATAGGTGTGGAGTCCATCATGGCATCAGCTACGCCAGTGAGTGTGTTGGTTACTCCAGGACCAGATGTTACGAGTGTTACGCCAACCTTGCCACTGACGCGTGCATAGCCTTCTGCCGCATGCGCAGCAGCCTGCTCGTGACGTACTAAGATGTGGTCGAATGCCTTCTTCTCTCCGCGCGTGTAATCAAAAAGTGCGTCGTAGGTAGGCATTATGGCACCACCTGGGTATCCGAAAATGGTCTTTACACCTTCTGCCTTCAAAGAAAGCATAAGTGCTTCTCCACCAGTAATTTTTTCCATTCTTTCTTTATTTTGTTATAGTTACTATAGTGTCTATAGTTCCTATAGTTCCTATATTTTGTTAATCTATAATTCTTACGCCACCCTTGTCGGCAGAAGAAACAGACTGAGCGTAGGCACGCAGAGCCTTGCTGACAACTCGGTTGCGCTTTAATGGCTGCTGAGGACGAGCTGCGAGTTCCTCGTCAGAGAGTTTCACGTTTATTGAGCGTGAAGGTATATCAATAACGATGATGTCGCCGTCCTTGATTTTGCCTATGTTGCCACCGCTTGCTGCCTCTGGAGATATGTGTCCGATAGAAAGACCAGATGTGCCACCAGAGAAACGTCCGTCGGTGATGAGGGCGCACTCTTTACCCATGTGCATAGACTTGATGTATGAGGTAGGGTAGAGCATCTCCTGCATGCCAGGGCCACCCTTTGGTCCTTCGTGGGTAATGACGACACAGTCGCCCTTCTTGACCTTGCCACCGAGGATGCCTTCGCAAGCGTCCTCCTGAGAGTCGAAGACAACGGCAGGACCTTCAAAATGCCACAGTTCAGGTGCTACGCCAGCTGTCTTTACCACGCAGCCATCCTTGGCGATGTTGCCGAAAAGTACAGCCATGCCGCCATCCTTGGTGTAGGCATGTTCTATGTCGCGTATGCAACCATTGGCACGATCAGTGTCGAGGCTCTCCCATTGCGCATCCTGTGAACCCATCACGTTAGAGAATTTTCTGCCAGGAGCAGAGTGGTAGATGCGTGATGCTTCTGGATCTATAGTGTCGCCTGTGATAGAATACTTCTTGATGTCCTCACCAAGAGTAGCACCATTGACACGCTTGCAAGAAAGGTCAAGCAGGTTGCCCTTAGCCAGTTCGCCGAGTATGCCAAGTATGCCTCCAGCGCGATTCTCTTCCTGAATAGAGTATTTCTGCCAGTTAGGAGCCAGTTTGCAAAGGAATGGCACCTTGCGAGAAAGTGCATCGATATCCTTCATTGTGAAGTTTACCTCTGCCTCCTGTGCTACTGCAAGGAGGTGGAGCACAGTGTTTGTTGATGCACCCATGGCTATGTCGAGTGTCATGGCATTGAGGAAAGCCTGACGAGTAGCAATAGAGCGTGGCAATACAGAGTCGTCGCCATCCTCGTAGTATGCAAATGCGTTCTTTACAATAAGTTTTGCTGCGTCCTTGAAGAGCTGTATGCGATTTACGTGGGTAGCAAGGATTGAGCCGTTGCCAGGGAGAGAGAGACCGATAGCCTCCGTCAGAGAGTTCATGGAATTAGCCGTGAACATACCAGAGCAAGCTCCGCAACCAGGGCAAGCACACTTCTCGACCTCGGCAAGTTCCTCATCAGAGACTGTGGGGTCACCACCCTTAATCATGGCTGTGATGAGGTCGGCATTCTCACCCTTGTACTGGCCAGCCTCCATAGGACCGCCAGAAACGAAGACGGTAGGGATGTTGAGGCGCATAGCTGCCATGAGCATGCCTGGGGTAACCTTGTCGCAGTTTGAGATGCAGACCATGGCGTCAGCCTTGTGGGCGTTAATCATATACTCTACAGAGTCGGCAATCACGTCGCGTGAAGGCAGAGAGTAGAGCATGCCGTCGTGTCCCATAGCTATGCCGTCGTCAATGGCTATAGTGTTAAACTCTGCAGCGTAGCAGCCACTTGCTTCGATTTCCTTCTTTACGATTTGTCCAATCTCGTGAAGGTGTGTGTGGCCAGGTACAAACTGGGTGAAGGAGTTAACAATAGCAATGATAGGTTTGCCAAATTGTTCGTGCTTCATGCCGTTGGCTACCCATAGAGCTCTTGCTCCTGCCATACGACGTCCTTCTGTGCATACACTGCTACGGAGTTTATTTTTCATAATGTTTTGCTTTTATTTGTTATATCTGAATATTCTAAACAAGGCTCGCACACGTGTGCGTGCGTATATAAAGTGGTTGCAAAGATAATGAAAATCTGACAATAATGCAAATAAACCGATGTGTTTCTTTGATTTTGTTACGAAAATATTGATTTTATTTACAAATTGTAACTTTCAGCTTGTCCTACTCTTCGTCTGCCACAAGGTTTTCCGGGTCAAGAATATGCAGTTGGAAAGCCCTTGTTACCAGTCTCAGGGCATTCACGCTCTGCTTGTGGCCGTTGGGGAAGAGTTTCTGTACGAGGTCTGCCTGCCTTTTCTCGAGGCTCTTTACGCCGAAAGGCATGCCGCGAAGCAAGGTTATCTGTTCCTTGGTGTACCCTAAGGCGAGGTGGCGCAGGAATCGCTCGTCATATTCGTCGATGTTATAGCCGATGCTCGCTTCTTGCTTCAGCATTTCCTTCTTTATGCTGCGGCGGAAGTTGCCCACGATAATCTCCATGATAGGCTGGTTGAATACGAACTTCTTTCCTGCCATCACGTTCATCACGTCAGTGCGGGTAAGCATTTCGCCCGTCTTCAGAATGATGCCGTCGGCACCAGCATCGAGCACGTCAACCCATAGTTTCTCATTGAGTATCTCGCCTGTAAATACGAGCACCTTCGTATTCTTATGCTCAGCCTTGGTGTTGCGGCATAGTTCCACGCCGATGGTGGTACTGCCTTGCAATCCGAGGTCGAGCAGCACGAGGTCGGGACTCGTTGTGCGCATTAGTTTAAGATATTCGCTCTCGTTCTGTGCTGTGCCAATAATCTCAGCCTCAGGCACCTCTGTCTTCAAGAGTCCCTCTGTACCCTTCATTTCGAGTGGTACGTCCTCTACTATGATAACCTTAAACTTCTCCATAGAGTAAAAAGTAATATGATTACGTGTTGTTGGGTAAAAAAAAGAGATTGCAAACGTTCTTGTCAAACGGATGCAATCTCTTGTTCTGTTATACAAAGCAACATTTGTGTGTTGCCTGTGATATTGAAACTATTCTTTCAATAAGCGTTTAGCCTTTGAAGAATGCGTCAACTTCCTCGTTACGAACCATGTGCTCGTCAAAGATGTAAGCACCTGTCTTAGGGCTCTTGACCATCTTTATAACCTTTGTGTAAGCGCGACCATCCGATGAACCTTCGTGGAGGGTAGCGACCGCTTTCTTAGCCATAGTCTTTTTCTGTTTATATTAAATGTTAAAAAATAAAGACCGTTGTCCCTTTTACTTAATCTCCTTGTGAAGAGTCATCTTCTTGAGGATAGGGTTGTACTTCATCAGCTCAAGACGCTCGGGAGTATTCTTACGGTTCTTTGTTGTAATGTAACGGCTTGTACCTGGCAAACCGCTGTTCTTAATCTCTGTGCACTCGAGTATTACCTGTACACGATTACCTTTTGCTTTCTTTGCCATGGTGCTTATTCTCCTATTACTTTAATATCTTTCCAATCTACGTAGCCTTTTGCTACAGCTTGCTTAAGGGCTGCATCGAGACCAACTTTGTTGATCATACGCAGGCCTGCAGCAGAAATCTTAAGGCTGATCCAGCAATCCTCTTCTACATAGTAGAACTTCTTAGAGAAAAGGTTCACGTCAAAGCTGCGCTTTGTGCGGTGCTTTGAGTGTGAAACGTTGTTGCCGATCATTGCCTTCTTGCCGGTGATTTGACAAATTTTAGACATTGCTATCTTCTACTTTTTTTAGGTCTTTAAAATGGTACTTATTCCAAACAGTGTGCAAAGGTACTGCTTTTTTTTGAACTGACCAAGAAATCTTCTTAGTGCGATTTGATTTTAATCTTTTTTAATAATTTATGTCAAGTCACAGAAGCTCTATTCCGTTGTCGGTTATCCTGATGAGGCGTCTTTTGTATAAATCGCCCACGGCTTGTTTGTACGTTCGCTTGCTTACGCCAAACTGCTCTTTGATTTCCTCTGCGCTACTCTTGTCGCCAAGTCTGCAACGGCCGCCTTGCGTCTCGAGGTACCTCAGAAGTCTTGCCGAGAAGTTCTCTGTGTGTTCTCTGCCCGTCTTTTGCAGTATGCAGTCCACCTTGCCGTCTGGACGTATGTTTGATATGTATCCTTTTATGCGGTCGCCAGTATGGAGGCTGCGGAATATCTGCGTGTCATAGAGCAGTCCGGCGTAGCCGTTGTCTATGATAACCTTAAATCCCAGGTCGGTCTTTTGCCAGACGAGTAGCTGCACTTCTTGTCCTTCATTGTATTCTTGTGGCAGGGGCTTGAGAAATTTCTCTACCTTGGCAGATGCCATGATGCGGTAGCTCTCTTCGTCAATGTGTACGTGTACTATATATGACTGTCCCTGCTGCATCCTGCGTTTCTGTTCGCGAAATGGGCAGAAGAGGTCTTTCATCAGTCCCCAGTCAAGGAAGGCGCCGTATTCGTTCACCCATGCTACTTCCAGATAGGCAAAGTCTCCCACCATAGCCTTCGGTTCGAGGGTGGTAGCCACCAGGCGCTCCTCGTTGTCAAGGTAGAGGAATACCTCTATTTCGTCGCCCACCTCGAGGTCTTCGGGCACATAGCGCTCTGGCAAGAGTATCTTGCCTTCGTAGCCTCCCCCTTCAAGGTACATGCCAAAGTCAACCTTCCACGCTGCCTTCAGCTTGTTCTTCTGTCCCAGTTTTAATCGTTCCATCAACAATATGTATTGTTCTGTCTGTTATCTTTGATAATTCTTCGTCGTGTGTTACTATCACGAAGGTTTGTCCGTATTTGTCCCTGAGGTCAAAGAACAGTTGGTGTAACTCCTTCTTGTTCTTTGAGTCGAGGGAGCCTGATGGCTCGTCGGCAAGCACCACTGCGGGATTGTTTATCAGAGCCCTTGCTACGGCTATGCGTTGTTTCTCTCCGCCTGACAGCTCTGCGGGCTTGTGGTGCGCCCTGTCGCTGAGGTTTAGGAAACCGAGCAGCTCCTGTGCCTTTTTCTTTGCCTCGCTCTTGCTTTTGCCGGCTATCAGGGCAGGGAGTATGATGTTCTCCTCTGCCGTAAATTCAGGCAGCAGCTGGTGAAACTGGAATATAAACCCTATGTTGCGACTGCGGAAGTCGGCAAGTTTGTTTGACGACAGGTTGCTTACGTCAACTCCGTTTATGTTTATGGTTCCAGTGTCGGCTTTGTCGAGTGTACCCATTATCTGCAACAGGGTAGTCTTGCCAGCACCGCTTGGTCCCACGATGCTCACCACTTCTCCCTTGTCTATGTGCAGGTCTATGCCCTTAAGGACTTGCAGAGTGCCGAAAGATTTTGTTATGTTCTTTATGTCTATCATTTCTGTGCAAAGGTACAAAAAAAGAATAATATACCGAGTCTGTGGAATAAAGTTTTTGCAAAAATTGCCAAAACAGCCTGTGGTTGCTGTACTTCCGTGCGTGGTTGCTAAGCATCCGCGTGTGCTTGCCATGCAACCGCAGATGGTGGCTATGCCTCCAAAAAGAATTTTTCAGCGGCTAATCCGTCTGGTTGTTCAATCAAACACATATATAGTATGATTGAACGACCAGACAAAATATCTTGTCGCTGACTTGTGTTTTTTCAAAATTTATTTGTAACTTTGCACGCCGCTTGCGCAATAAAGGGAGTGCAGGCACGTTTTATATTAAAATTATGTAGTATGAAAAGATTTCTCTTGATATTTTTCGTATCGATGATGTGCCTTGCGGAAGGAGTGGCACAGTCAATGTCTGATTCCCAGATTATAGCCTTTATTCAGAAGGAGCAGAAGAAGGGCACCTCGCAGGCGCAAATCGTTACCAAACTGATGCAGAGGGGCGTGACAGTTACCCGCTTGCAGCAGTTGCGTCGCCAGTACAGCAAGGCGCAGGGTGGCTCTATGGCATCCGTTGACAATGGATATTCCCAAAGCTTCGACCGCAGTCGCAAGTCTATTGCGGATACCGATGATGAGAATGACAGCCAGCTGATGCAAATGAAAAAGAACAGCATGGGCAATGATGACCATTCTGATAAGTACAGCGACCTTATGAAGGACAAACAGGAAATGTCTGACTACGAGATAACAAAACTTCAGGAAAAGGAGCATGACGCCATGCTGTCGGAACTTACTGACATGACTGGTTTTGACGAGATGGGCAATAAGGTAAAGGGCAAGAAGAAGGTCTTCGGTCGTGATATATTCAACAACAGAGAACTTTCCTTTGAGCCTAATATGAATATTGCCACACCGCAAAACTATGTCCTGGGACCTGGTGATGCAGTGTTTGTAGATGTTTATGGCGCTTCACAGAAGAGTGTGCAGGCAACAGTCAGTCCTGACGGCTACCTCAATATTGAGGGCTTTGGGCCTGTGCAGGTTAGTGGATTGACTGTCAGTCAGGCAAACGCTCGCCTGCGTTCCACGCTCGGTTCTCGCTATTCCTCTTCAAAGATAAAGCTCACCGTAGGTCAGACGCGCACCATCATGGTGAACGTGATGGGCGAGGTGAAAGCTCCTGGCACCTACACGCTCTCTGCCTTTGCCAGCGTGTTCCATGCTCTCTACATGGCTGGCGGCACAAGCGATATAGGCACCCTGCGTAATATCAAGGTGTATCGTGCTGGTCGTCTTGTTACCAACGTGGATATCTACGACTATATCCTTAACGGCAAACTCACGGGAAATGTGCGCCTTTCAGACAACGACGTCATTGTGGTAGGTCCTTACGACTGCCTTGTGAATATTACGGGTAAGGTAAAACGCCCTATGTACTACGAAATGAAAAAGACGGAGAATGTGCAGACGCTCATCAAGTATGCTGGTGGCTTCACGGGTGATGCCTATACTAAGAGTGTTCGCGTGCTTCGCAAGAATGGCAAGGAGTATGGCGTGTTTAACGTGACGGAGTTTGATATGGCTTCGTTCCGAATAAGCGACGAGGATTCAGTCAGCGTTGACTCTATCTTGCCACGCTATGCCAATACAGTAGAACTCAAGGGCGCAGCTTTCCGTCCAGGTCTTTACCAGTTGGGTGGCGAGGTCACTACCGTCAAAGGGCTCATAGAAGTGGCAGACGGACTGCGTGAAGATGCTTTCAGTCAGCATGCAGTAATGCACCGCATGAAGGCAGACCGTACACTCGAGGTCATTGCTCTGGATATTCAGGCTATCCTTGATGGTACCCAGCCCGACGTGCCTCTGTGCAATGAAGACGTGCTCTTTATCCCGTCGAGAAAGGACTTGACTGACGAGCGCAAACTGAAGATTTATGGCGAGGTGTATTATCCTGGTACGTATCAGTATGCCGACGGTATGACGGTTGAGGACTTCGTACTTCAGGCAGGAGGACTAAAGAACAGTGCTTCAAACAAGGTCAGGGTAAACAGGCGCATCGTAGCCAAAGGTACAGGAGATGGTTCGGCAGAGGAGATGCGCTCGGAGACATACGAGATGACACTGGTTAACGGCTTTGTCATAGAAGGGCAGACAGGTTTCAAACTCGAGCCATTTGACGAGGTCTATGTAACAAAGGCTTCAGGATATACCGAACAAGAGAATGTGCAGGTAGAGGGTGAGGTGATGTCTCAGGGCTTCTACGGACTGGTGAAAAACCAGACACGCGTAAGCGATGTGCTGAAAATGGCAGGAGGACTGACTTCACGTGCTGCTGAGAATGGCACCTATATACTCCGTAAAATGAACAATGAGGAGATTCGTCGCAGGGAGAATACCCTCATAGCCAATCGTGCCAATCGTGCCAATACTTATGCTACGACAACTACAACAGGTCCAGATTCAAGGTATCTCTTTGCTGACTCCCTTTACAGAGAGCAGAATTTGCACGAGAATATATATCGTGTGGCTGTAAACCTTCAGTCGGCATTAAAGAATCCAGGTGGCATCGACGACCTTGTACTTCGAGATGGCGACCGTCTCGTGGTGGAAGAGGTTAATAACACTGTAAAGATTACTGGTGCTGTGCCATACGAGAATACAGTTCCCTATGTTAAGGGCAAGAGTATTAAATACTTCATGCAACAGGGTGGCGCTCGTGGTAGGGCAAACCGCAAGTGGGCTTACATAGTTTATCAGAACGGTAGCGCTCAGATGGTGAGAGACGGAGCTGAGGTTGAGCCTGGTTGTACTATAGTATTGCCAGAGCGACACACGACGGCAAACACCAGCACGGCATCTATGTGGGTTAGCATAGGTTCGGTAGTTGCCACAATGGCGGCTGTGGTGGTAACAGCAATAAAGAAATAGAAGAATATATTATGAGGTTATGAGGTTTCGGGTCGCTTCGCCTTTAGGTTTTGAGGTGACATTTGCATACCTCATAACCTCATAACCTCATAACCTGAAACCTTATAACCTTACGAAACCGCTTTTTCTATCAGGGCAACAGCATAAGCGCTCATGCCTTCTTTTCTTCCCGTAAAACCAAGTTTTTCGGTTGTAGTTGCCTTTATGCTTATGTTGTCAGGGTCGGTCTCCATTACCTCTGCCAGACATTTGCGCATACTTTCTATGTGAGGGTTCAGCTTAGGTTGCTCAGCGCAAACGGTGCAATCAATATTACCGAGCCTATATCCCTTAGTAGCTATGAGGGCAATAGTCTTTTTCAATAGTATTTTGGAGTCTATGCCGTCAGTCTCCTCTGCCGTGTCAGGAAAGTGGTAGCCTATGTCACGCATGTTGGCAGCACCGAGCAGGGCATCACATATAGCATGTATCAGCACGTCGGCATCACTATGCCCCAACAGTCCGTGGGTGTGTTCTATCTTTATGCCACCAAGCCAAAGGTCGCGCCCTTCCACCAGTTGGTGGACATCATATCCCATTCCTACTCTTATCGTCATATATATACCTTTATTTTGTCTATAATTATTGTGCAAAGTTTATGTATAAGCCATGCTATAGGCAGAGAAATAGCCAGCGTAATGAAGAACGTAGGCCAATAGCCGAGGTGCTGGCGCTCAAGTGGTTTCATGACAAACTCCACATGAACGAGGTAAAGTTCAAGAGAGAATCCGCCCACCCAACTGAAGAACCTGTTGACGAATGACAGCTTGCCGTCAGCAATGGCATCAAAGACTCTCGCCATAATGAGTATGGTGGTTATGGCAAGCACGATGTAGAGCATTCGTTCGGTGTAAAGAGGGAACCTTCCGTGCCTGTATTGTTCCAGCCATACGCATGACCACAGACTCAGAGCAAAGAAGAAGACAACCATCCACCATGTGCGTTTGTCGAGCGTAACCCCTTGCTTCACGGCTTCAGCAAAGTTCAGTCCAAGCATGAATATCGGTATTCGGCTCCAGAATATCTCGATGTGTCCTACGGCTTTATGTACAGGTATCACGTACATCATTATTATACACCACATCAGTGGCAGCACGACGAGCCACTGGAATGTGCGGTCCTTGCGCAACAGCTGCATGTAGAGTGGGGCAAAGAGGTACATCATCATCGTTGCTGGTACGTACCAGAAGGTAAGTTCATCGTGCAGCCAGAAGTCCCAATTTATAAGCACATCCCCAGCAAGGTCTATGTAGCTGTTGATGGTAGCATCTCCCGTGCCACCAAAGGGGAGGGCATAGGAGGGGCGTGCTGGATTAAAGCGGCTCAAGTAGAAGTACCCTGCAATGATAAGCCACGCAGGGTATATGCGCAGAGCTCTGTTGAGGTAGAATTTGCTATAAATTTGCTGTTTGCTCCACGAATACCACAACCCGATTCCAGACAGGAAGAAAAAGATATCTACACCGAGATTGCCCATGCGTCTCAAGCCAAACCAAGGGCTTCTTTGCGATAGAGAAACGTGGAAAAGCATCACTATTATGATGGCAAATCCCATCAGTTCACCACGATACTTTGATATGTTGCTTAATTGTATGTTTGATATGCTCATGTTGCAAAAGTAATTATTTTTTTTTAATCTCAAAATCTTTTGAGGTTATAATTTCATTTTCTCAGAAAAAATACCTAACTTTGCTTTCGATTAGTTTGTACCACTGCTTATAAAACCTGATAATGAAATTGTTGGACTACATATTTTATTGCGCATATTCCTATTTTAGAACTTTAAATGATGATATAAAATTGCCAAATAGCATATTATATGTTTATATGATTTGTTACACAATTTTATATCCAATAGTTACTTCTCTTGAATGGCTCTGCTTAGGTCATTGTAATTTGAAAACATGGCAAATTATTTTAATAGAATCTCCGTTAATTATATATCTTATATATCGATATATAAAATACAAGAAGGAGATATTGGACAAGTTTGCGCATTGCCATTATAGCAAGAAAAAAAGTTTTATATTTATAATTCTATTATTATTTGTGTTATTGATATTGGCAAATGTAATAGCATATAATCTACAAAGTCGGATACTAAAAAGGGGACTTGAAGGAACGTGGAATATTCCAGAATTTTTTAGTAACTTTGCAGGTGTATGGGACTGTTAACCATAATATTGCATCTGTTACTCGCGCTGACCGTTACCGCTCGAAACTCTATCGACTTCGTTGACGGAGCACAGTTCAACGTGGAATACACTACGATAAGGTAGAGGATTTTATTTTTCACAGAAAATTTGCGTCTGAAGTGTCATTTGTCATAAAAGCGGGGCAAAGCGTTGATTATCCGTGCAAATCCGCATAATCCGTGGTTAAAATCCCGTCTTGCTCTGGCAAGCGTAGCACCAAGGTGCGTCCGATTACTAAAATCTTTTGAGAAAATCTTCTCTATGATATTTATGAGGCTTCTATTTTATTTCGTCATTTCATTCCTCAGAAATCTATTAAAAATCTTTCAGTCATAATCTTAGTAAAAATCATGGTTAGTAAATTTTGTTAGTTAATAATGTCTGTTAGAGCGCTCTGGGAAAAGTTCGGAAGTCAACTCTCCTTCAGTTGGTACCATCCCCCTAAACAGGGGGACTGGAGGGGGTCTTTCTCCTTCATTTCCTGCTGCAAAGGTACTGCTTTAACTTAACTTATGCAAGGAAAACGGGGTATTTAACTTTTGGCGTAGCGGGATGGGCGCTGGAGGCGTTGAAACAGGCGGTAGAAGCATTAGTTCTGCATGCAGAGGTAATGGTTCTACGTGCAGAAGTAATGCTTCTGCAGGCAGAAGTTACGCGCGGAATTTATGGTGCTGGCAAATACTTGACAATAAGCCGTTTACGAGCGTGAGCAGAAAAGACAACTATGACAACCTGGACAACTTGTATTTTTTTTTTCGTCGTTTCATTTGCCCCTGATTTTCGACGGGGTTTTTAACATTTCGAAAAAAAGGAACTTTAAGTTCTGAAACAAAAACCGAGAATAACCCTGCCTAAGGGCAGAAAAAACAGTACGAAGACGAAAACGAACTGGGACAGTTTTAAGGGGGATGGATTGATACAGAATACAGAAATACAGTTTTTTAGGAGGTGGGTGGAATCTGGCGACAAGAAAATTACATTATATATATAATATATATATTATATATATAATGTAAAATATTTTAACATATTATTTTTCTTCTCTCATGGCGATGAGGGGTGATGTGCCCATGAGAAAACTGTATTCTGTATTCTGTATCAATTTTGTTTTTGGCATAAGTGACAAGTCAAGCGCAACTTTTTTTGAAAAAAACTTTCTATGTTCATTATAAATAACGTGCTTGCTACTTTTACCTGTAATGACTATGGCGCGAGGCAATATGCTCCTGTTCTTGTCGCGTGGCAGAGTTTGAGGGTACAAACATTAAGTTAAAACGTTCTTTTCCAATAAATAATTTGGAGGAAAGAAAAATAATACCTAATTTTGCATCCAATATGCCTTTATTATTGCGTCCGATAGCTACAAAATTCTTCCTGTTCATGTACCTGCTTGGTATTGTGAGCAGCATTGTGACTATCCCCAACTGGAAGGGAGCCCAGATGTACGAAAATGCTCCTTGGGAGCTCTTCCTCGATGTTTATATTTTCTCCGCCATCCTTTGTATTGTACCCGACAGGATAAAGAAAATCAAGCTCAGACTTATCCTCAAGGCGGTAATATACTGCGTGATGTACCCCCTTTACATTATAGATACCTTCTGTTTTGTAAAGTTCGGCACCACGATAAACCCCTCAATGCTTCTGCTGGTGGGAGAGACAAACAGCAACGAGACAGCGGAATTTTTTCAGAACTATCTTTCGCCTGATATTCTCCTTAGTGAGGTGGGAATCATCATGCTCGTGCCTCTTTGTCATGTCATTATGATTGCCATTTGCCGCATGCTCAGGTTTAAGATGCCAGCATTGAGGCTGAAGAAACAGGTGGCTCTCGTTGTAAACGTCGTAATATTCGCAATGTTGGCAGCCTCTGCTTATTACGGAGCTTACGAAAACAAGGCCTTGTATGGTAAGACAATGTCCAAGCAAACAATTGGCGAGGTGGAGCACTCTTTGGCTTACAGACCGCATACTGAAATGTATCAGCCTCCTATGCGACTTGCTTTCTCCATTCGTAGTAATCAGTTGATAGCTCGCCAGTTGGATAATCTTATGGCAACCTTAGACAAGGCAACAGTTGACTCGTGCGACATGAAAAGCCCCAATATCGTGCTCATCATAGGCGAGAGTTTCAACAAGCGCCATGCCCAGCTTTACGGCTATGACAAGAAGAATATGCCTAATCAGGTAAGACTGGAAAAAAGTGGGTTGCTGACAAAGATGGATGATGCCATCGCCCCTTGGAACCTTACCAGTTTCGTATTCAAACACCTCATGACTACATATTGCGTGGGCGATACGGCTGACTGGTGTGACTATCCACTCTTCTGCCAGCTGTTCCGCAAGGCGGGTTACAAGGTTACATTCCTTACCAACCAGTTCTTGCCTCAGGCAAAAGAAGCTGTGTATGATTTCTCGGGTGGTTTTTTCATCAACAACGAAAAACTATCCTCTGCCCAGTTTGACGTGAGAAACGATAAACTCCATGTCTTTGATGAAGGGCTGCTGAGTGATTGGGATAACCTACAAACCCCAAGACCCCCTCTAACTCCAAACCTCACCATCTTCCACCTCATGGGGCAGCATGTGAACTATCGCATTCGTTGTCCTAATTCAAAGAAACGCTGGGGGGCAGACACTTATCCCAACGATATGGATATGCCTGCAAAGCGACGTAAGATGATGGCTGATTACGATAATGCCGTATGGTATAATGACTCGGTAGTAAATCAGATAATAGAGCGCTTTAAGAGCGAGGATGCTATTGTCATATACATACCTGACCACGGAGAAGAGGTTTTCGGACCAGGTGCGCGACATTTCTGTGGCAGGATGCACGATGCCGTCATTACCAAACGCCTTGCCGACGAGGAATTCCGCATACCAATGTGGATATACTGCACACCGAAGTATAAGGCGCATCATCCTGAAGTGTTCAAGGCTATAAAGAAAGCAAAGGGCAAGAAATACATGACAGATGCTACGTCGCATCTGCTTCTCGGCCTGGCAGGCATACACACCAAATACTATCGTGCTGATTACGACCTGCTGTCGCCAGAATACAATGCGGAGAGAAAACGAATAATAAAGAATACCACAGATTATGACACTCTTAAATAAGGAACAGTGCTCCGCTCTGCGTGGAATAGCCATCATTGGCATCTTCATGCACAATTATCTCCATTGGCTCGGACCTATGGTGAAGGAGAACGAGTACCAGTTTTTCCAGCATAACGTGAACAGAATGGTGGCGGAGTTCTCAGTTCACAGTCTCTCAACTCTAATATATAATCTTTTCTCATTCTTTGGCCATTATGGTGTGCCAGTGTTCCTCTTTCTGTCAGGCTATGGCTTGGTAAAGAAATATGAAAAAGGAGGGGCAGAAGATAATGTGTGGTGCTTTGTCAAGAAGCATTTTATGAAACTCTTCCCCATGATGCTCCTCGGTTTCGTAATCTTCGCTATGGTTGACTGGGTTACTCCTGGTCATCATCATTGGTCATGGGTTGACATCCTTGCACAGCTTACCATGACGATAAATCTGCTTCCTGACCCCGACCATATCATCTGGCCTGGTCCTTACTGGTTCTTTGGCTTGATGATGCAACTATATATCGTTTACAGACTGCTGCTTTATAAACGCCATTGGGGATGGACAGTTTGTTTGATGATACTATGCACTTTGTTGCAGGCTCTGTGTTTCGACGCTCCAGAAGGAGAGACTCTTAACCGTCTGCGCTATAACTGCATTGGTGGCATGTTGCCTTTCGGACTGGGTTTGCTTGCAGCGAGATATGAGGATAAGATGAATAAGCACAACAATGCTATGCACCTTTGTGGCTTACTCGTGTCTGTCCTGTTGATTTGCTCACTATCTCTCAACTTCTGGGGGTGGCTGTTTGTGCCAGTATTTATAATCGTAGCCCACGTGGCTTTTGTTCGCTTGTTGCCAAAAGCGGCATTGCGCCCATTAGATTGGCTCGGTGCTCTGTCTGCGGCAATATTTGTCGCCCACCCCGTGACTCGAAAAATATTTATTCCCATATCCCGACATGGAGACATCCTTGACGGACTGTTGCTCTATATCGTGGCAACAATAATCCTTTCCATGCTCTACAAATTGCTTATACCCCATCTAACTCCCTCCAAGGGGGAGAACTCCCGCTAACTCCTTCTAACTTCCACTTTAACTCCCTATTTATACTTCCACTTTAACTCCCTGTTTATACTTCCACTTTAACTCCCTGTTTATACTTCCACTTTAACTCCCTGTTTATAATATGATTTATGAACTTATAAAACTCACCCGTCCAAGCCATTTGGTAAAGAATTTCTTTGTCTTTCTTCCGATATTCTTCGGTCAGAAGATGTTCGACACTCAACTGCTCTTCAATGCGTTTATGGCTTTCCTTGCTTTCTGTTTCGCTGCGTCAAGCATCTATTGCTTCAATGATATCAAGGATGTGGAGGAAGACCGTCGTCATCCAGTGAAATGTAAGCGTCCAGTGGCAAGTGGCAAGATAAGTGTGCCTGCGGCATATGCCATTCTGTTTGTTCTGCTTGCAATGAGCATGGGTGTGTTGTACTTTATATCTGACGACACAATTCGCTACAAGACTATGGCTGTAACAATTTTTTATTGGCTCATGGAGATAGCCTACTGTCTGTTTTTGAAGCGTTTTGCCATAGTGGATGTTTGCATACTCTCCTTTGGCTTTGTCCTGAGAATCCTTGTGGGCGGTGTGGCTACAGGCATTGTCATCAGTCAGTGGCTTGTCATGATGACTTTCCTGCTCACTCTTTTCCTCGCTATAGCCAAGCGTAGAGACGACGTGATACGCATGACTCTTACTGGCACTCCTGCTCGTCATAATACGAAACGCTATAATCTCGTCTTTGTCAATGAATCTTTGACCGTTACGGGTAGTGTGATGCTTGTGTGCTATATTATGTACACTGTTTCGCCTGATGTCGTCGCACAGTTTGATTCACCTTATCTGTATCTTACCAGCATTTTCGTTATCCTTGGACTCTTGCGCTATATTCAGCTTGCTGTAGTCGATGAAAAAACGGGTGACCCCACCAAGGTGTTACTTTACGACCGCTTTATCCAATGCGTTGTCATAGGGTGGGTGGTAGCCTTTGTGTTCATCATTTATGCGTAAAAATATTCTGCAAAGCCTTCCCTATGTCAGAGAAAAGTATTACCTTTGCAATCAACAAAAATCATACATAAGTAAATTATTTCATTAGATAGAAAGAGAATGAACTACGGCTTTATAAAGGTGGCAGCTGCCATTCCGAACGTAAAGGTTGCAGACTGCATCTACAACGTAAAGGAAATGGAACAGATGATAGTAAGGGCTGAGGGGCAAGGTGTTGAAATACTTGTCTTTCCCGAACTTTCTGTTACGGGCTATTCGTGTCAGGATTTGTTCAGGCAACAGTTGCTTGTTGAGGCTGCTGAACAGTCGGTCATGATGCTGCTCGACTTTACGCGTCAGCTTGACGTTATCACTATCGTTGGTGTTCCGTTGAGGGTAGGCAATCTGTTGCTTAACTGTGCCGTTGTGTTGCAAAATGGCGCAATTCTTTCCATTGTACCAAAGACCTTCCTGCCTAACTATGGTGAGTTCTACGAGAAGAGATGGTTTGCGTCGGCTCATGACTTGGTAGGTACAGTAGAGGTTTATTATGCAGGCAATCGTATAGAGGTATCCGCAGACCCCGTGGTATTTCGCACAAGTACGGGTGCTACTTTTGGTGTGGAATTGTGTGAAGATGTATGGGCGCCAGAACCACCATCAACAAAGTTGGCTTTAGCTGGTGCTGACATAATCTTTAATCTTAGCGCGAGTGACGAACTGATTGGCAAGAATACCTACCTGCGTCAGTTGCTTGCTCAGCAGAGTGCTCGCACCATTAGCGGATATGTTTATGCAGGTTGTGGTTTCGGTGAGAGCACGCAGGATGTGGTGTATGGAGGTAATGCCTATATATACGAGAATGGTAAATGTATAGCAGAGAGCGAGCGCTTCAGCTTTGATTCTCAGTTGGTTATCTCTCAGATAGACTACGAGAAACTGCGTCTGGAGCGTAGTTATAATACAACCTTTGTCAATGCGCATAAGACTATTGGCGAAAAGAATGGTGTCGCAGCTGTGAGACTTGTTGATTGCCAAACGGTTGATACAAAGGATTTTGTCCTGACTCGCAGGGTAAATCCTACACCTTTCATTCCGCTTACAGAGGATATGGCGGCTTCCTGTGACGAGATATTCAGCATTCAGGTGGCAGGTTTGGCAAAGAGACTGGTGCACACGGGATGCAAGACGGTAGTAGTGGGTATCAGTGGTGGTCTTGATTCCACACTCGCTTTGCTGGTGTGTGTTAAGACTTTCGACAAGCTCAAATGGCCACGCACAGGTATCGTTGGTGTTACTATGCCTGGTTTCGGTACTACCGACAGAACCTATTCCAATGCAATGAGCCTTATGAAGTCTCTTGGCATTACTATCAAGGAGATAAGCATTAAGGATGCCTGCATACAGCATTTCAAAGATATAGGGCATGATGTCAATGTTCATGATACAACCTACGAGAATTCTCAGGCAAGAGAGCGTACGCAGATACTCATGGACCTCAGCAACAAACTTGGCGCACTCGTAATCGGTACGGGAGACCTGTCCGAGCTTGCACTTGGATGGGCAACCTACAATGGCGACCACATGTCTATGTATGGCGTAAATGCTTCTGTGCCTAAGACACTTATAAGGTATATCGTAAACTATGTGGCTGAGAGTGGTGTTGACCCTGCAAGTCGTCTGACCTTGCTCGATATTATTGATACGCCAATCTCTCCAGAATTGATACCTGCAGACGAGAACGGAGAAATAGTACAGAAGACGGAAGACCTTGTTGGCCCCTATGTGCTTCACGATTTCTTCCTCTACTATGTTCTCAGATACGGTTTCCGTCCGTCTAAGATTCTTATGCTGGCTAAGCATGCTTTTGCTAATGACGAAGAGCATAAGTTCAGTGAGGAAACGATAAAGAAATGGCTCAAGATATTCCTGCGACGTTTCTTCTCTCAGCAATTCAAGCGCTCTTGTCTGCCAGATGGTCCAAAGGTGGGTTCTGTATCCCTGTCCCCTCGTGGAGACTGTCGTATGCCAAGCGATGCTTGCTCTACATTGTGGCTCGAAGAGATAGAAGACTAAAAAAAACAGTAAACTCGATAATTTGTAAATTTGAAATACTTTCCTTGTGCTAAAATAAATTTAGGACTCAACATTGTTGAGAAGCGTCCTGATGGCTACCATAATCTTGAGACGGTCTTTTTCCCTATAGACATTCATGATGAGTTGGATGTCAGGCTTTCAGAGAAAGAAGGTTGTAATCTTGAGTTGGTTGGAGTCAAGCAGCTATGCAGTCCAGAGCAAAACCTTGTTGTCAAGGCATACAATCTTCTTAGTGAACGTTACCATCTTCCTGGCATAGACGTTACGCTTACCAAGAATATACCCTCCCAGGCTGGCATGGGCGGAGGCAGTAGCGACGGAGCCTATATGATACGTGCACTCAACGAGGTGTGTGCTTTGAATATGACTGTAGAGGAAATGCAACAGGTAGCAGCCAAACTTGGTGCTGACTGCGCTTTCTTCATTACTTCCGAGACGGCTTATGCAGAAGGCATTGGAGATATTCTCTCTCATACAGATTTTGAAAACAAGCCTTTGTTTGAAGACTGCTGGCTCATGCTCATAAAACCAGATGTGGCTGTTAGTACAAAGGAAGCCTATGCAGGCATTATGCCACGCAAGCCATCCGTCAACTGTCGTGACGTGGTTGCTACTATGCCGATAAACGAGTGGAAAGCCAATCTCACAAATGATTTCGAGAATAGCATTTTCCCTAAACTTCCTATATTGAAAACAGTAAAGGAAGCTATGTATGAAGCAGGTGCCGTCTATGCCTCCATGTCAGGTTCGGGAAGCACAATTTACGGTATATTCCCAAACAAAATAGACAAGCATGCTGCATTAAAAAATAATAAGATTTCTCAATATGCCAACCAATACTACTTCAAGATCATCTAAGAATAGAAATAAGACGATAGACACATCTCTTGGTCACATGCCTCCCCAGGCTGTGGATGTGGAGCAATACGTTTTGGGTGCTCTCATGATAGACAATGATGCCTTTACCGTTGTCAGCGAGTTGTTGCATTCAGACGTGTTCTACGACCCTCGTCACCAGAAAATTTATAATGCTATTCTAAATCTTAATCTCAAGGAGCAACCTGTAGATATGGTGACCGTTGTTCACGAACTCAAACAGGAAGGCACCTTTGAACAGGTGGGCGGTAGCAGCTATATCATAGACCTCACCAATGCTGTTGCCTCATCAGCTAATGTGGAGTTCCATGCTCGTATATTGGTGCAGAAGTACAATGCACGCCAGCTTATCTCCTATGCTTCCACCATTGAGACAAAAGCTTTTGATGAGGGACAGGATATCGACGAACTGATGCAGGAGGCTGAGGGTACGCTCTTCGAGATTTCTCAGAAGACGATGAAGCAGGACTATGTCCAGATAGACTCGGTAGTGAAACAGGCTCGTATGTTGATTGAGAAGGCTGCAAGCAACACGGGAGGTATTACTGGTGTGTCAACAGGCTATACCGAACTCGACAAGATAACGTCAGGTTGGCAAGAGTCCGACCTTATCATTATAGCTGGACGTCCAGCCATGGGCAAGACTTCCTTTGCGCTTTCCCTCGCCAAGAATATCGCTATAGATAACAAGGTGCCTGTAGCATTCTTCTCTCTCGAAATGAATAATGTGCAACTTGTCAACCGTCTTATCTCTAATGTTTGCTCGGTGCCTGGAACCAAGATTCTTAACGGTCAGCTCACCCAGGACGAGTGGTCTCGTTTCGATAACAATGTTGGCAAGATGCAGGGCGCACCTATGTATATAGACGATACGCCAGGTCTGTCTATCTTCGAACTTCGTACAAAAGCTCGCCGACTTGTTAAGGAGAAACAAGTCAAACTTATCATGATTGACTATCTCCAATTGATGAATGCTGCTGGCATGAAGTTTAATTCACGTCAGGAAGAGGTGTCTGCCATCTCCCGTTCGCTCAAGGGACTTGCTAAAGACCTTAATATACCAATCATAGCTCTGTCTCAGCTTTCGCGTGCAGTAGAACAACGTCCAGGTCAGGGCACACGTCCTCAGTTGAGCGACTTGAGAGAGTCGGGTGCCATCGAGCAGGATGCCGATATGGTTCTATTTGTACACCGTCCCGAATACTATAATATTTTGGAGGATTCAGATGGTAACTCATTAAAGGGTATGGCACAGATAATAATCGCTAAGCACCGTAAGGGCGCAACAGCAGATGTGACACTCTCCTTCAAAGGCGAATACACACGTTTTGCTAATCCTGATGAGTACGATCCTTATTCAGTTTCTTCCGACGGAGGCAATATCAGGAGTTCTTCTCTCAATACCTCTTTTGGTCCTGATGATGACCCTCTTAGCGGAGGACATATTTCTAATGATGATGTACCATATTAAAGAAGAGAAAACCTTTTGAAGATATTATATAGCAAATACGATAAGACAAAAATCCCATCCCTGCCACGAGTCGTTTTCTCAGGCAGGAAGATTGTTGTCTTGACAGAGAAAGAGGCTGATAAAGCTGTTGATTATCTGCTTACGCAGAAGTTGTTAGGCTTTGATACGGAGACGCGTCCAGTTTTTAAGAGAGGCGTAACTCATAAAGTTGCCTTATTGCAAGTGAGCACAGAGGATACCTGTTTTCTTTTCCGTCTCAACAGAATTGGACTATGCCCCGCAGTGGTTAGATTGTTGGAGACCGAGGCTGTAAAGAAGGTAGGACTATCCTGGCACGACGACTTGCATGCTCTTCACAAAAGGGGAGAGTTCAAGGAGGCTGGATTTATTGACCTGCAAGACCACATGGCTGAATTAGGTATAAAGGATATGAGCCTTGCCAAACTTTATGCCAATTTCTTTGGAGAGAGGATTTCCAAACGCGAGCAGCTTTCTAACTGGGAGGCTGATGTGCTCAGCGAAAAACAAATAAACTATGCCTCTACAGACGCATGGGCATGCGTAAGGCTCTATGAAGAGTATCTTCGCATGAAGAGAGATAATGACTATGAGTTGATAGTTGTTCCTGAACCAGAAGAGTCCTTTACCTCAAATAAAAATGGCTCTGCAGAATAATTGACTGATAATGAAGAAGGTATATCTAAAAAAAGGAAAAGAAGAAAGTATTAAGAGGTTTCATCCCTGGGTGTTCTCTGGAGCCATACAGGGCATGGACGAACATATAGAGGAAGGCGAGACAGTTGATGTCATCGCCTCCGATGGCAATTTTCTCGGTCGAGGTCATTATCAGATAGGCTCTATCGCAGTTCGCCTTTTGTGTTTCACAGACGAACCCATCGATGCCGACTTCTGGAACAAACGTTTGTCTGCAGCACTCAAGATGCGTCAGGCTATGGGTATCGCAGACAATCCTCATAACAATACTTATCGCCTTGTGCATGGTGAGGGTGATAATCTTCCTGGTCTCGTTATCGACTGCTATGGTGAGACAGCTGTTATTCAAGCACACTCTATCGGTATGCACGTTTGCAGGGAACAGATTGTCAAAGAACTCGTCAATGTAATGGGCAATCGCATTGCCAATGTTTATTACAAGAGTGAGACGACACTTCCCTTCAAGGCAGACATCGAACAGGAGAATATGTTCCTCTATGGTGGAACAAATGATACCGTTTCCGTAGAGAATGGACTGAAGTTCAGGGTTGACTATCTGCGTGGTCAGAAAACAGGCTTTTTTGTTGACCAAAGAGAGAATCGAGCCCTTCTCGAACAGCTCTCTCATGGCAAGAAAGTCCTTAATATGTTTTGTTACACAGGTGGTTTCTCCGTCTATGCCATGAGGGGTGGAGCAGAGCTTGTTCATTCTGTTGATAGTTCACCAAGGGCTATCGAACTCACCAATGACAATATAAAACTTAATTTTGGCGATGACGCTCGTCATGAAGCTGTTTGCGAGGATGCTTTCAAGTATCTCGATAGGGCTGGCGACAATTACGACATCATTATTCTCGACCCGCCAGCCTTTGCCAAACACAGGGCTGCGCTCCATAATGCACTCAAGGGCTATACCCGTCTCAATATGCGTGCTATGAAGAAGATTAAGAAGGGTGGTATAATATTCACCTTCTCTTGTTCACAGGTTGTTACAAAGGAAAATTTCCGTAACGCTGTCTTCACAGCTGCAGCACAGGCAGGCAGAAATGTGCGTATCCTTCACCAGCTTCATCAGCCAGCAGACCATCCTATTAATATCTACCATCCAGAAGGCGAATATCTCAAGGGGTTAGTTCTTTATGTTGAATAAACTCAAGACATATATTGCCAAACATAAGCTGCTCGGCAATGGAAAATATATCGTCGCTTTGTCGGGTGGGGCAGACTCTGTCTGCTTGCTGCGTGTGATGCTCTCTTTGGGTTATAATGTTGAAGCAGCCCATTGTAATTTCAGACTTCGAGGTGATGAAAGTAATCGTGATGAGGAGTTTTGCACCAGCCTTTGTGCCCGTTTGGATGTCCCTCTCCATAAAGTTCATTTTGACACCAGAGAATATGCCTCTCTCCATAAAGTTAGCATCGAGATGGCTGCACGAGAATTGCGCTACGCCTATTTTGAGCAGTTGAGGCTTGCCATCGGTGCTGACGGAATAGTAGTTGCTCATCATAGCGATGATAATGTTGAAACTATTCTTCTTAACCTTGTAAGGGGGACGGGTATATATGGTCTTGAGGGCATTAAACCGCGTAACGGCTTTATCCTTAGACCTTTGCTTTGCCTGTCTAAAAATGAGATTTTGGATTATCTGTCCTCTGTAAATCAAGATTTCATTACTGATAGCTCCAATCTTGTTGACGATGTTCAGCGTAATAAGATTCGACTTAACCTCATGCCTGTTCTGAGGTCTGTCAACCCTTCGGCATCAGAGAATATCCTTACCACAGCAGAGAATATTTCGCAGGCAGCCAGGGTTTATTCTCACGCTATTAACGAGAGTGTCAATGAATGTTTTGACGGTAAGGCTCTGGATATTACCAAACTTCTTCAGCAACCCTCCCCCGAGGCGGTACTGTATGAAGTGCTGAAAACCTTTGATTTCTCGTCTGGCACAGTTCGCCAGATTTTCGATAATCTTTCTGCTCCATCAGGCAAGACATGGAGCAACGATACATACACTGTTGCTATGGATAGGGGCACATTGTTTATCGGGAAATCATATTCGGAAACACCTCCTCTCGTTATCCCCGAAGAGGGTTTATATCGTATAGCAGGCGATGTATCTAACATAAAGGTAGAAGTTGCACCCCTTACCGCAGAGACCATAATTAGTAAAGAACCTTTCATTGCTACTCTTGATGCAGACAAGGTGGCTTTTCCTTTGACTCTCAGATTAGTTCAGACAGGCGATAGGTTTGTGCCTTTTGGCATGAAGGGTAGCAAACTCATAAGCGACTATCTTACAGATAAGAAGAAGAATTATTTTCAACGAAAAGCGCAGTTGGTTGTTGCCGATGCTACAGACAAGATAGTTTGGCTCATCGGCGAGAGAGTTTCTGCCGAGGCATCTGTAGGTCCCGATACAATAAAAGTCCTAACCTTGCGTTATTCAAAGGAATAGTTGCAAGTTATAGATGAAATCTTTCCGTATATACATCACATTCTTTAAGCTCATGCTGTTGTTGGCTGTTTGCACAATAACAGCTGTGAGTTGTGACGACAACGACTCTTTTTCCACCTCTTATATTAATGAGTTCACTGCGTCCAGAGACACTATCTGTCTTGACACGGTATTTTCTAAAGTTCCTTCTGCCTCTAAGAAAGTCATGCTCTACAACAGGTCTGGGGATGGTATTAGAATAACTTCTATACGTCAGGAAAAAGGTGCAGCCAAGTCTGGATTCCGTGTTAATGTTAATGGTATGTTCATCAACCCAGATGAAAACAATACTATAAGCACCGAAATAGAATTCCGCAAGGGCGACTCTATCCGCGTTTGGGCAGAACTCACCTCTGTAAAGGAAAATGGAACCAAGACTCCCACGAGGATAGACGACAAGGTCCTCTTCAATCTCGAAAGCGGTCGTCAGCAGTATATTGCCCTCAGGGCATGGACGTGGGACGCTGATACATTGCAAGACCATGTCCTCACTAAGGATTCTGTTATAGATAATGTTGACGGCAAGCCTCTTATTGTCTATGGCACTTTTACTGTCAATCCAAATGTTACGCTCACAGTCAATGCTGGTTCTACCATTTATTTCCATCAGGATGGCGAGTTGGATGTCAAAGGCAAACTGCTTATCAAGGGGGAAAAAGACAAGAAAGTTGTCATGCGATGCGACCGCCTTGATTCTCTCCTTCAGTTGAAGTACGATGAGATACCAGGCAAGTGGCGTGGCATAACCTTCGAAAAGAGTTCTGTTGGTAATGAAATCCAATATATGGACCTTCATGGTGCTGAGTACGGCATACTCTGTGACTCCAGCGAATATACATCTCTCGACGATATTCCTTTGAAGCTCACCATGACTCATTCTTCCATAATGAACGTGTCTGGCAATGGTCTCGAGACGATAGGCTCTAAGGTTATTCTCGAGAACTGTCTTATCGCCAATGCCAGCGGATATTGTCTTACTGCCACAGGAGGCGATGTCAGTGTCAATAGCTCCACCCTTGCCTCTTTTTATGGTTACACATCATCAAGGAAGTATGCCCTTCGCATGTCTGATTATGTAACAACAGAGAAACAGACACCTCTCAAATTTAATATGCGCAACTCAATCGTTACGGGTTATGCAGATGACCAAGTCTTTTGGTATCCTCTCAATAAAGAGGCGACAAATAACACCATTCTCCTGCGCAATAGTTATCTGCGCACTCCTGAGCCTACTGATGATTATTCAAAGAAGATGCTTCAGGACAATCTTTATGATGCCAACACTGCTGAGGATTTAAGAGGAAAGTACCTGTTCCTTGCTGTTAATGATAATGGTACGGACTTCATATATGACTTTACCCCTAAACCCACTACGCCAGTGGTGAAGGCAGCTGATGCCGAGTCGTCTGCTAAAGATGATATTCTTGGCAAGGCTCGAAAGGCAAGTCCTGATATGGGTTGCTACGAAACCGACGAGATACCAGAAACCTCTGACAAAAAATAAGTAACCATGATAACCTGCCAAGTATCAGACCTCCTTGCCGAAGACTCTATCCTCATGGAAGAAGCCATCAAGGCTACTGAACTCTCCTATGCTCCCTATAGCAATTTTCACGTTGGTGCAGCTATTCTTCTCTCCAATGGTGAGATAGTCCGAGGGGCAAATCAGGAGAATGCCTCCTATCCTTGTGGTATCTGTGCTGAGCGTTCAGCCCTTGCTACAGCACAGAATCTCTATCCAGATGTGCCTGTAGTAGCAATGGCATTAGCAGCAAAGAAGGGTGGGGAGGTAGTCCAAGAGCCAGTCACCCCATGTGGTATGTGTCGTCAGGTGATAGCCGAAACCCAGCAGCGTTATCAGGCAGATATAAGAATACTGATGACTTCAGCACAAAAAGTATTGATAGCCAATAGTATATCCGAACTCCTGCCACACTCCTTTATTTGATTTATATCTATTTTAGTCCTTATTTTCAGACATTTGTGGACTGTATATAGCAAAAAATGTGTAAAAGATTTTTTTTACACACTTTTTTTTTGTAACTTTGCAACCGTTTCGGATTTAGATACCCTAAACATAGTAAAAAATCACTTAATTTTAAGCGTAAAAATGACAAAAGCAGACATTATAAACGAGATAGTAAATACCACTGGTATTGCGAAGAAGGACGCAGCAGTATGTGTAGAGGCAACAATGAAGATTATTCGCGATGCAATGTGCAACGAGGAGAATGTATATCTTCGTGGCTTCGGTACCTTTGTGGTTAAGAAGCGTGCTACCAAGACAGCTCGTAATATCTCTAAGAACACAACTATTACCATCCCAGCCCACAATTTCCCTGGATTTAAGCCAGCAAAGAGCTTCCAGCAGCGTATGAAGGGTGAGGAAGTAACATCAGAGGATTAAACATTAAACATTAAATTATACAACACTATGCCTAACGGAAAAAAGAAGAAGGGTCACAAGATGGCCACTCACAAGCGTAAGAAAAGATTGAGAAAGAATCGTCATAAGAGCAAGTAAGCTCAAACGATTTTTCTTAACACCAACATTAAAAGAGCGAGAGAAAGCTTCATCAACATGAAGTACTCTTGCTCTTTTCTTATTTTTTGTATCCCCCTTTCAACAACTTACCACATTATTATATAATTGTATATGACCAGCGAACTGATAATAGATGTTAGAGAGAAAGAAATATCTATAGCGCTTCTCGAGGATAAGGATTTGGTAGAATACCAGACAGAACCTCGCGACGCCACTTTCTCCGTAGGCAATATCTATCTTGCAAAAGTCAAGAAGATAATGCCTGGGCTCAACGCATCCTTTGTCAATGTTGGCTATGAGCGTGAAGCTTTTCTCCATTATCTCGACCTTGGCTTCCAATACTCATCTTACGAGAAGTGGCTCAAGCAGGTTACCAGCGATACAAAGAATCTCTTTCCTTTTGAAAAGGCTACCCGCTTGCCCGACCTGCCCAAAGAAGGCTCTGTTGCAAACACCCTTGCCGTTGGCAGGGACGTACTTGTGCAGATAGTCAAGGAACCTATCTCGACCAAGGGACCACGTCTCACGGCAGAGTTGTCCTTTGCAGGCAGATACCTTGTCCTTATGCCTTTCGGCAATAAGGTAAACGTGTCAAGCAAAATCAAGAGTGGAAAAGAGCGTACACGTCTTAAACAGATGGTGCAAACCATCAAGCCCGCTAACTGTGGTGTCATTGTGCGTACAGTAGCCGAGGGACTGAGAGTTGAGGATATTCAGGCAGATATGGATTTCCTCGTTGGTCGTTGGGAGGAAGTACAGCGTCGCATACAAAAATCCACAGATCGTCCACAACTCGTTTACGAAGAGACAAGCCGTGCCGTTGCTATGCTTCGTGACTTGTTTAATCCTACCTATGAGGGCGTTTACGTCAATGACGAGACGGTATTCGAACAGGTAAAACAGTATGTTGAGCAGATAGCGCCTGATCGTGTTGGTATCGTAAAACTCTACACGGGCAAAGTGCCTATCTTTGATAACTTCAATGTTACCAAGCAGATAAAGTCTGGCTTTGGTAGAACTGTCAACTACAAGCATGGTGCATACCTCATAATAGAGCATACCGAAGCCATGCATGTGGTAGATGTAAATAGTGGCAACAGGGCAAGAGGTGTCAATGGTCAGGAAGCCAATGCCCTTGATGTAAATCTCGGCGCTGCAGATGAACTCGCACGTCAGCTTCGTTTGCGTGATATAGGTGGAATCATCATTGTTGATTTCATTGATATGAATCTTGCTGAAGATCGTCAACTGCTTTATGAACGCATGTGCAAGAACATGCAAAAGGATAGGGCACGCCATAATATCCTGCCACTCAGCAAGTTCGGACTTATGCAGATAACGCGTCAGCGAGTGCGTCCAGCTATGAATGTCAGGGTAGAGGAGACCTGTCCTACCTGTATGGGTAAAGGTACGATAAAGAGTAGTCTGCTCTTTACTGACGTTCTCGAACAGAAGATTGATTATCTCACACGCAAGGTAGGCGAGAAGCATTTTACCCTGTATGTTCATCCGTTCGTAGCCTCCTTCATCAACAAGGGACTATGGAGTCTCAAGCGCAAATGGCAGATGAAATATGGTTCAGGCATACCGTTTCTTGCACCATCTTTCGATATCATCCCCTCTCAGGAACTTGCATTTCTCGATTATCAATTCCGTGATAAGCATAATGAGGTAATCAATATGCAACAGGAGACTGACGGAGAGTAATTCGTTCGAAAATCTGATGCTTTCATCGCGTACATTATTTATATAAAGCGTTTAGAAAGAAAAATAAAAATATTTTCAAAAAAACTCCGAAAATATTTTGTCAGTTTACAAAAAAGCATTACCTTTGCACTCGCTTTTCGAAAATCGGGCACGCCCCGGTGGTGAGGGAAGCGACAGAAGAAAGAGTTCTTTGAAAGATTTACATGAGACATTAGTAGTACAAGAAGCATGGGCATTCCCTCCGTCTTGTCCCTGTCCTTTGGTGACAGGCATGGACGTGTCGGGGTGCCGATGGGTAAAGAAGAAACAAGTACCAACTATCAATTCTTTTTTATATTAGATCTACGGATAAGAGAAGTCGTTCTGAATCAGACAAACGAGACATGACGGAACTTGCCCTTTCCTTTTTTTTGAGGGTTTCGGCATTTTCCTCATAGGATATATTTACAATGTAGAGTTTGATCCTGGCTCAGGATGAACGCTAGCTACAGGCTTAACACATGCAAGTCGAGGGGCAGCATGGAGGTAGCTTGCTTCCTTTGATGGCGACCGGCGCACGGGTGAGTAACGCGTATCCAACCTTCCCTTAACTTGGGAATAGCCCGGTGAAAACCGGATTAATGCCCGATGTGGTCCAGCGAGGGCATCTGACCCGGACCA
>DGTQ01000017.1:329079-424705 GCA_002394365.1 Prevotellaceae bacterium UBA4332 | reverse complement strand
TCCTTCTCATAATACCGGCTATAGGAAGTACCGCCGCGTGGGCGGATACGGAGATTTTCTCCGCAGACTTCACTGCGTGGTCCAATGCTACACTCGTGACAAATGGAGAGGCAACTGTAACTTCTACACCAAAGGAGATATATGTTAGAGCCAGCGGAAGCAATAAAACTGTTTCTATTACCGATGATGGTCTTACATTTAACTCTAATCTGTCTGTAAATAACTATATTGCTGGTATAAAGCTGACAGGTATAAATGGTAGAATAGATGTTAGCATTTCACATACATATAGTAAAAATAAACCTACATACAGATATTATTTTGTTGCTGGAGCAACCACATATTCAAGTACTGTGAAGAATGTTAATTATTCAACTTCTACTGCACCATCTGGTAATGGTGGAAATAGTACTTTCTCTATTGATGTACCAAATAATACAGAGGGCGTACTCTATATTGGTCCTGCAAGTTCTTCTTATTATTCTGTAGGAGGAATTACAGTTACCACACCTTCAGGCTCCACCACCTACACCGTTTCCTTTGCTGACGGCACATGTGGAGACCATGGCACATATACTGGTACAAGCAAGACTCAGACATCAGCAAGTGCTTCAATCATTCTGCCTACGGTAGCAGCAGATAGTGGTTACCGCTTTGCTGGTTGGTACACTAACAATAATGGTACTGGCACTCAGTATGCTTCAGGCGCATCAATGACTCCAACAAGTAGTCATACTCTTTATGCGTGGTATGTTAAGACCTACACCGTAACCTACAATGGTAACGAAAACACTGGTGGAGATGTTCCTGTAGATGGAAGCAGTCCATACGACAGTGGTGCTACACCAACCGTACTTGGTAACGATGGTTCACTTGTAAAAACTGGATATACTTTCGACGGCTGGAACACGTCAGCAGATGGTTCAGGTACGTCTTACAGCGCAGGTGCTACATTACCAGCACTGTCAAAAGATGTTATTCTTTATGCCAAGTGGGCAGCTGTACCTTCTGGCTACACTATCACTTATGATGTAGATGGAAGAGCTTCTGCGATTTCTCCTGAAGCGGGTGTAACAGCATTGCCAGCTTCATTGCCTTCAGTATCTCCTAATGCTGGTTATAGCTTTACAGGATGGTTTACTGACGAGGGACGTACTGTTGCTGCGGTAGCTGGAGCTGATATCACAGGCAACACTACACTGTATGCTAACTATCAGATTATAGGTTCGATATCTTCTAGCCCTATAGCAGGTAGCACCGTCAAGGCTGGAGATCCCGTATATACTACTGCTACGACTTCCGCCTCAGGAGTGACACAAATGCGCATTGCTCAGGGTGGTGGTCCATACAGTGCTGAAACACTGAAATCATCGGGCAATCTTGTGGGAATAAGCTCAGTAGGATGGGGCGTCAGCGGTGGTGCAACTTTGGGCACAAACTCTTGGGTGCTTTCTGCACTCCTTACTGACGGCAAGTATTATAGCGATGTGCTTACCAACACATTCTCTGTTGGTGTGGCAACGCCTTCTATCTCTTGCTCAGGCAATACTGTGACTATAACAAGTGCTACTACTCTGACAGGCACTAACATTTATTATACTCTTGACGGCACAGAGCCAACAAGCAGTAGCACACTCTATAGTGCTCCATTCGCTATTACAGAGACAAAGACAGTTAAGGCTATTGCAATAAATGGTGGTAACAGCAGTGCAGTTTCTTCACAAGAGTGTGTATATGCTGATGTAGCTACCACTCTGCCTGTAACGTATGACTTTAATGAAACAAAGTGGGCAAGCGTAGATTTCAAAGGTGCTTCGGGTAAAAATCTTACTCTAGCAAATATGAATACAGAGAACAACCACAGCATTACTTTCCATGGTTCTAGCCAGACTGAGTTCAGCATTGTGGATGATGACCCCAACTATCTGCACATGACTCAGAATGCTGCCACCAACCATTTCATAGCGATACCTATCAGCGGCATCAACGGTCGTATAGACATAAAGGTGTGGACCACGACTACCGACAGCAAATTCAAGATAAGGGGCTATCTTGATACTGCCCACGGGACTACCGTTCTGACCGCTTCACCAGGAAAGCCTGTAGAGCTGGCTATAAATGCACATACCGAGGGTACGAAGCTCTTTGACTTCCGCATGAAGGATCTCAGTGCTACCAACGGTGTGTTCTATATGGGCGTGAACAGCAGTTCTTTCCAGAACATAGAGAAGATTACAATCGAGACACCTGATCACATGCTGGAGGCAAGTCCTGCCTCTGTGACTATGGGCGACGGCGAGACAGTGACAGTGAGCATCAAAAACCACTCTGCTCAGTATCTGCCAGCCCTGGGTACCGTGCCAAACTACGTAAGTGCTGCACTCAACCCTTCTACTGGTGAACTGGTAATCACTCCTAAGGCTATAGGAACAGGCGGGTCAATCACCTTGGCTCTCGACACCAACGGGGATGGTCTAGCTGATGACGTTGACCTTGAGATACCTGTAACCGTTCAGGGTGTTACGATTAACTCATCTCCTACAGGGGCTGTATATGCCTACGGCGCAAACGCAACAGCACTCTCTGTAGGTGCTACCCGGAATGACGGCGGCTCACTGACCTATCAATGGTACAGAAATACCGTAAACAGCACTGTTGGCGGCACAGCCATAAGCGGTGCAACAGAGAGCACATACACTCCAAGCACCACCCTTGCTGCTGAGGATGCCTCATTCTACTACTGCGTAGTATCTTCTTCCAAGTCAACATCTGCACCAAAGACATCAGGTGTGGCTTACGTGCTTACTTCTTCTACTGGTCGCTACTTCCAGATGAGCAACGTGGCTGGCAACAAGAGCACATCAGAGACCTCAATAGAGGTTACTGGACAGAAGATTGCTGGCGGCGAGGTGACTTACTATAAGGGAACTGACGGAAAGTATGTGCTACGTCCTGATGGATATGGACACTATTACCAGCTATCTACTAACGCCAAGTTTGAGATTGTTCTCAGCCAGGCTATAGCAGTAGGTGATAAGATTTCAGTAAAAGTGCAGGGACTGGGTGGTGCCACTTCACGCGGTATTTGGGTTTCAGCTTCTGACTCTCGCCCAGGCAGTGCTCCAGCCAGCAACCTTGTGACTTCAGACGGCGATACTGAGGTAACAAAGACTTATACCGTACAGGCAGGTGACGATATAGTCGGCATGACTACTATTTATATATATGGTAACACTAATAGTACTGACTACTTCACTGACCTTATTATATATACACCTGGTGATGTGAAGATTAGTGCCCCTGCACCTGCTGAGCAGACGGTAGGTAAGGGAATTACCCCTTCTGCCATAAGCGTTACGGCATCAGACGGCACAGGAAACTTCAGCTATAAGTGGCAGTATAGTCCTAACGGCAGCAGTTCATGGAATGACGTTACCACTGGTAAAGACTATACAACGGCAACCTTCACTCCTGCGGCTTCTTCTCCTTCAGTGCAGACCACCACTTACTATAGGTGTATCGTTACAGATGAAGGCACGAGCACACCTAAGAAAACCGCAACGAGCGGCGTGGCAAGCGTAACCGTAGAGGCTGAGACAAGAGATTACTATAAGATAAGTACAGGCACAGGCGAGGATGCTACGTTTACTAATGGTGTATATGCTATAGAACACGAAGCATTAAAATCTAAATATACAGCACAAAAAAATGCATCAAGGAGCTATTGGAAACTTAATAACAGTACTCCTGGTCAGGATGGAAGTACATCATACTTTGAAGGTTCGGGCACGAGCACGTTATTGTCAGTAAAAGATGGCCGTGTTAATAAATCTGTATTCTACGTTAAGGGTGCTGCAGCAGTAAAGTTTGTAGGACACATGACAGAGGCAAGCAGAAAGTATGATGTAACTATAGACGGAGAGTCTATGGGAACACAGACCCTGAAAGGCACTGCGACAGAATGTCCAGTATTCGCTCTTAACAAGGAAGGTTCTGTATTTGAGATTAGATATAATAGCTCAACAAAAGGCGATGTAAAATTTGCAAGTTTTATCTTCTATGAGTATCTCCCTTCAACAATCACTATAAAGAAGGACAATGAGACCGTGACAGAAGCAACCCTGTATCCCCCATACTCTGCTGAGGGCGCAGTGGACTATGCTGTAGAGAGCAACAGCACGGGAGCAATAACGCTTGACACCTCAGCTGAGGGATATAACACTGGTATCGCCGAGGCAACATATAGCAATGGAATACTTACCGTAACGCCTAAAGCTAAAGGAGAAACTACTGTCACCCTCAATCAGGCTGCTGCGGATCCTTATGGACCAAACAAAGTAACATTTAAGGTAACAGTAAAGAAGGCTGAAGTTACGATGGCATTCAGCTTTAACAAGCTCGTATTGACTGCAAGTGAGTTGGTAAGCACTTCTGGAAGCATACCAACAGGTAAACTGCCTACACTGACCGTGACTCGCGCTGATGGTACCACCAACACTGCTACCGTCAACTGGCAGAGCGATGATGATAACCTTATCAGCGTTGAAGGAAGCGGCACTGCCACGCCTACCTACTCTCTTACGTATAATAGCTCTGCAGGTCAGGGTGGCGCGCGTATCTATGCCTACGTGAACGAGACTGGCGACTATGGTGCTGCCGTGGCATACGTTGACGTGGTAGTACAGAACGGTACGAGCAACAACCTGCCTAAGGGTGAGAAGATTGATGTACAGGAGCAGTTCGTACTTGCTAACGACAATGGTGAGGAAGTAGTAACACTGACCTATGGTGGCTATAAGTACAATGGTCAGAAATATAACTACATTGACTTCAAGACTCTTAAAGAAAAGGAGAAAGACGAAAGTCACAAAGATAAGTGGACCAATGCCGCATCATATAACAAATACTATATTGACGGCTATCAGTATAATAGTAACAATGAGAACGATGCCTACAATGAGTATGGATACCAGCTCAAGGGTATGAGTGATGACTATAGCTCTGGCAAATGCCTTGACGGCATGTGGTATAAGGCCCCGGAGTTAAAGCCTGACGACACACCTTATGGTGCTTACGAGCGCATCCGTCCGTTCGCTCTGCCCTGCAAGGGTGGCTACCTGAAGTTTGAGCCTAAGAAGAGCGGTGTGCTGACGGCATACATACTACAGAATGGTTGTATAGGTCGTGGTTCTGGTAAGGGTGACCAGATAGCATCCAAGCCTCGTCTGGGCTACTGGTTCGACGAGGACGGCTGGGTACAGACTAACGTCACCGCCGTAGCCAAGCAGCCTATAAGCAACGGCAACGGAATTGACAAGCACTCATATACGTGCAACGGTGACGGTGAGGATGGAGCAAAGAGAAACCTTCGTCAGCAGATGGACTACTACTGGACTTCCACCAACGGCGATGCTGACATCATCCCGATGCTGACTAATAAGTGGATCAATGTAGAAAAGCCTGACAGGACAACCGTAAAAACTGCCTCTTTCAACAATGAAGCTACAAAGCCGGCAGGATATTATGACAACCCTTACTACTGGGGAGATGATGAACACGTGATAAATAACAACAAACAGATTATTCCTACGAGAATGACTCCTGTGCCATATCATAACGGCTATCTGGTGCCAGAGCAGTGCTACGTGAAATATACCCTCCCTGTAATCGCGGGTAAGTCATACTACTTCTATGGCATGATGACCAAGATAGGCTATGTAGGCATGAACTTCGTGGAAGACGAGAGCGTGCTGACCAAGAATGGTAACGACATAGCTCACGAGGAGAACACTCTGCACCTGACATCAAATGATGATATGACAACGTACACCTTCAACGGCAATGTGCTTGAAAAGAGCACCCTGTTTGACGAGGTGACCCTGCCAAGTAACTATAAGCCTAACCAGTGGAACACCATCTGCCTGCCATTCGCCCTGTCAGAGAATCAGGTAGAGGCAGCATTCGGTACGGGCACTCAGCTTGCCATATACAACGGTCTGGAGCATAGCAGCACGGAGCACGTTTACTATGTGAAGTATCTGCGCCACGTTGACCAGAACATACTGCCTGGACAGCCTTACCTCATCTATCCTACTGGTACTGGTGTCGCAATAAACGACGGCATAATAGGCTCAGTAATAGATGATGATGATGATGTTCCTGATACTAACAAGCGCATAACCTTCAACCATGTGCTGATAGATAAGGACAAGCTGAAGCAGGCGTATGCAAGCTACGGCAGCAACAAGGACGTAGATGGCGGCACAGGCTTCATCTTCACTGGCACATACAAGAAGATAGCCATGCCTCAGTACAGCCTGTTCTATTCACCTGTTGACGGAAAGCTCTACAGATGGACTGGTACGAGCACTAAACCAAACTTCGCTGCCTACCATGCCTACATGCATCCAAATTCAAGCAGCGTAATGCAGAACGGACTGGTATTCTCATTCTCTGATGACGATATAACAGACCTCGTTGACGAGACTGGCGAAGGCGGTCAGGAGACAGGCATCGTTATAGTTGAAGAGATTGGCGGAGGCAGCAATGCCAAGGCTCAGCTAAAGAGCAACACCAAGGCTTACAACCTGATGGGTCAGGAGATAGACCCTCGCTCTGCCAAGGGACTGGTAATAGTCAACGGTGAGAAGGTAATGTATTAATTAGTTCACAATTCTTCGAGCGAAGCTCTCAGGCGAGCAGAGCTCGGAGCACAATTCACAATTCATAATTAGATTTAAGAGTAATGAAGAAACGATATATACAGCCTTCGGCTGAGTTTGAAGAAATAGATGATAACCTGATGGAGGGAAACAACTCTCCTTATAAGCCCAAAGGCGATGATGCTGCCGAAATGGGAACAGGAGACCAGACAGTAATTGGTGGTGAAGGGAACGGAGACACCTCTGACGAGGGCTTGCTCGGAGGCTTCTAACCTTCCTCCTACTATCTAAGCACTCTCACATTATTACATATAACAGGGCTTGCACTCCACTACGGGGTGCGAGCCTTTTTTGGCTTCTGCGGTTGCTTAGCAAGGGCGCGCGGGTGCTTAGCAAGGACAGGCGGGAACTAAGTAAGGACGTGCGGGCGCTAAGTAACCCCACGCCCCTCTTTTTCCTCCTTTTATTTTGCCGTATAAAAAAAAGTTAGTACATTTGCAGGCGAGAAGAAAAAGTGAATGAATGAGTACAAAAGAGAAATTGTTAGTACGGTTTAAGTCTCTGCCATCTGATTTTACTTTTGAGGAACTTGACAGGCTTCTGAGAAGTCTGGGGTATGAGAAAGATAATAAGGGTAAGACGTCTGGGTCGAGAATAATATACAAGGGTGAAGATGGTGCTCCGATAATGTTACACAAGCCACATCCGGGTAATATCATCAAGAAGTATGCAATGAGACAAATTTATGATGAACTTAAAGGTAAGGGAAAAATAAAATAGGGAGGAAGGATTATGAATACATTGACATATAAAGGTTTTTCTGGTTCTGTAAACTTTTCTGCGGAGGATAATGCGTTCTTCGGCAAGGTAGAGGGTATTGATGGTTTGGTGAACTTCGAGGGAAGTAGTGTGAAGGAATTGACAGACTCTTTTCATGAGGCTGTGGATGATTATATAGACTATTGCAAGAGAAACGGAATAGAGGCACATAAGAGTTATACAGGGTATATGAGAATCCATGTGTCTCCTGACGTGCATAGCAGAGTTGCGGCATTGGCAAAACGGACTGGCGTATCTATCAATACATTTGTCAGTAATGCGCTGGATAGCCAGATTGCGAAGTTGCAACCATAGTTTTATTTGGAGGTATCGAGAAAAGTTAGTACATTTGCAGGCGAGAAGAAAGAATAAGAGAATTATGGCAGAGGCTATGAAGTAAGACTACTTTTCTTTTGGCTCAAAACACCAGAGCTGGCAAAGCAACGTGTTGCAGAGAGAGTACAAAATGGTGGACATAACATACCTGAAGATGTTATAAAACGTAGATATGTATTGGGAATAAAGAATCTATTTAATATATTCATTCCTGACGTGGACTATTGGGCGATATACGATAACAGTGATACCCCTCGCAAGATTATTGCCTATGGAGAGAAGGAACAAAGGTGTGAGATAAAAGAAGAATTATTATATAATACGATAAAAAGCTATGTCAAGTAAAGAGTTAAAGGATTTTACGGAGAAATTAAGCCGTGGATTGGAGATTGCCGAAAAGCGCATGCTTGAGGAAAAGGCGCTAAGAGGACAAGATGTCATTGTATGTGACGCTAATAATAGGATACGTCGCATTCCTGCAAGTCAAGTAATAGCGAATAATCCTCAGTTTAAGTAGGATATTACTAACAGCAATCCACATTATTACATTATAGGAAGGGCTTGCACTCTTCGCACAGAGGGGTGCAAGTTTTTTTTGCAGAACCAATGCTTCTACATGCAGAACCAGTACTTCTACATGCAGAGGCAGTGCTTCTACCTGCAGAGGCAGTGGTTCTACAGTTGTAGTCATTAATTTTACGTGCAGAGGCAGTGGTTCTGCAAAAAAAGCTAAACCAGACTAATTGCTAATTACTAATTCTTCGAGCATAGCTCGAAGTTCTAATTGCACGAAAAAACAATTTTTTTCGTGCCTGAACCTCCCTAATATTCGGAACTCCGCATAAACACTGGGCTGAGCATAGGGAGATAGGGGGGCGAAAACCTCCCTCAGACCTCCCTTATACCTCTGAAGTGCACCCCAAAAGTTGGACAGGTTAAATAGATTTTAGCTTGGATTTTCTTTTGATTTCTGAGCCTGCAAGCGTAGCACCTGTGGTGCGTCCGATTACTAAAATCTTAACAAAAATCTTGTCCACAAATATACAGAAGGCTTTCTATTTATTTCGTCATTTCATTCCTCAAAAATCCAATAAAAATCTCGTCTAAAATCTTTTTCAAATATTCCTAATTCTTGCGCTCCATAGATGCTCAGGCGCAGAGCAAGACAGGATTTTAAGAAAATCTTCTCAGAAAATCCATGAAAAATCGGAAAGAAAATAAAAGAGGACGATAATTCATGATTTCGGCTTCGCCTCAAAAATCTTTAGGAAAATCTAAAAGAAAATCAAGGTAAAATCTTTTTCAAATATTCCTAATTGAGAGAAGAAGGGAGGTATAAGGGAGATGTAAGGGACCTTTAGAGAGCCGACCTCCCTAACGTGAAGGCGCATAAACACTGGGCTTAGAGGCAAATTAGGGAGGTAAGGATGTTGAAAAAGCAGAAATAAGATATTTGCTGATATTTTGGAAGAATAGAAAAAAGTTAGTACATTTGCAGGCGAAAAGAAAAAAATCAGTATTTTATTTATCTAATATGTTACAATCAACTAAAGAGAGAATGTTTTCGCTCGTTTTTGCTGTGGTGCTCGCATGGTGGGGTACTGTTTCGGCATGGGCGGCAGAGGAGAGCGATTTCCATTTTAACCAGGGTGTGCGCTATTCGCAGTGGGTTACGAAATCGCGAATGAATTCGTTTTACAGGAATACTACTGCCGATGGTTTTGCCGTGTATGATGCCGAGGGCAACAAGACGGCAGACGGAAAGGCAGTATTGGACTATGTGCCTGGTTTGGTGGCTAAGGCGATAGTGGAGAACGTGCAGTATTACTCGCAGTTTAACTGGGCGCAGTCGTGGGCTAAGCCTTTCTTCTATAGCATGGCGGACTACTGCAACAAATACTTTACGTGGTTTACGACAACAGGGGGCAGTCTCGACAACCTGAATGCGGCGAAGGTGCTCTTCGGGCTGTATGAGCTGACCAGTGCTGGCGGTGCGTATGCTTCTGACAAGGTGGCATCAAAGACGAATGGTAATGCGCAGGCGGCATTGTCGAAGGCTATGTCGGGCTTTAAGGACCATAACAATAAATATAAGATAGGTGCGGGAACGAGTGCCTGCAAGGCTGGTCACACGATAGTGGAGGGCGGCTGGTGGCATAAGTCGCAGTATCAGGACGAGATGTGGCTGGATGGCTCGTATATGGGACCTGCACTGTTTGCTCAACTGAGAAACTATAAGGGTAGCGATATTATTGGTAGCGACTGGACTATAGTCTATAGGCAGATACAGGCTTTGTGGGAGATGTGCTGGAACCCTACGGATAAGTTGCTCTACCACGCTTTTTCTGCTGAGGGACACGAGACTTACTCTAAGACTTGGGCCGGCTATAACCCTGCTGCAGGGGTGTATCACTCGGCTTCATACTGGGGCAGGGCAGAGGGATGGTTTCTGCTGGCACTGGTTGACATACTGGAGCAGATGGACAAGGCAACGTTAACGGGAACTGGAACGGGAACTGATAATTATAATACTCTTAGGGCACACCTGGCAGAGATGTGCGAGGGTCTTGCCCAGTGGCAGGATGAAGAGACGGGCTGCTGGTATCAGTTGCTGGACGAGGATGATACGTTCTATGCCGACAAATACAATTATAAGAGTTACGCCAAGACATATAACTACCTGGAGTCATCGGCATCGGCTCTGTTTGCGGCTGGCATCATGAAGGCTATCAGACTGGGCTATATATCGGAGGACGACTACGGACCTGTGGCAAGGAAGGCTTATGCAGGACTGGTGAACACATTCATGGCTGCTGACGGCAAAGAGGGTGTGCACCTGTTTGGCTCATGCCGCTCGGCTGGTTTGGGTTCAGGGTCTGTACGTGACGGCTCTAAGGCTTACTACCTGCTGGGTAATGATGTAGTGGTGGTAGAGAAGGATGAGCAGCAGACCGAGGGCAAGGTGCTGGGTGCATTCATACTGGCTGCTACGGAGTATGAGAAACTGTATCAGGACAACACCGTGCTGCTGGAGAAAGACCTCGCTCGTGAGTATGATATAAAGAAAGGTGAGACGATAGAGTGCACAGCATCGGGCAGTGGCTCGACGATAACCTACCAGTGGTACAGAAACGGTGTGGCGATAGAAGGCGAAACAGACAGCGAGATAGCCCCTCAACAGCCAGGTAACTATTACTGCACTGCGACTGCCGACGACAGGACGGTGCAGACATCCATCACCAACGTGATAGTGGATGGGGAGAGTGATGCTACGGGAATCAACGAAACGCTGCGCTACGAAAACGAAACGCTGCGCTACGAAAACTATAACATTGCGGGACAGCGGGTCGGCAATAACTATAAGGGCCTGAGGCTAAAGAAGGGGATGAAGACTATATGTCGCTGAAGCCCCTACGACATTTTATTTTAACAAAAACAATAAAAACTGTCTATGGCATAATATAGTTTTGGGCTGGTAAGAGGAAAATAAATGGCTATTTATAAGGTGTAATTGAGAAAAAAGATGTAACTTTGCAGGCGATTTGCAAAGCAAATGCGAAAACGATGACAACAATTATGACAAAATAAGAATGAATAGAATAAAGAATATTGCAAAGAAAATGATGGGGCTCGCAGCCCTCGCTATGCTCACGCTCACTAACGTAGCGGAGGCAGGGGCTACAGAGAGCGACTTCACCTTTAACGCTGACGTGAGATATTCTCAGTGGGTGACAAAGTCACGCATGACCAACTTCTACAGAAACACAACACAAGATGGTTTTGCTGTATATAATGAGAATGGAACTAAGACAGCAGATGGACATACTGCATTTGACTATGTGCCAGGCTTGGTGGCTAAGGCGATAGTGGAGAATGTGGAGTACTACTCTCAGTTTGACTGGGCACAGTCATGGGCTGAGCCATTCTTCTATAACATGGCTGGTTATTGTAATGCCTACTATAACAGTGTACCTACTGGTGGTGGTAGTCTGGACAATCTTAATGCCTCAAAAATGTTCTTCGGCATTTACAACCTGACGAAAACTGGTGGTGCATACGCCTCAAAGAGCATAGCTTCTACCACTAATTCTCACGCCCAGACGGCTTTGGGCAAAGCTGTAACGGGTTTTGGTGCTCACAATAGTGGTTATAAGATAGGTACTTCAACACCTGCATATGAGGCAGGTCACACTATAGTAGAAGGTGGATGGTGGCATAAGGAAACCTATAAGGACGAGATGTGGCTTGATGGTTCATACATGGGCCCAGCTCTGTTTGCTCAGTTGAGGAACTATAATGGCAGCAACATTATTGGTGATGACTGGACAATAGCCTATCGCCAGATACAGGCTCTTTGGGAGATGTGTTGGAACCCAACAGACAAGCTTCTCTACCACGCTTTTGCTGCAAAGGGCTATAACACATATTCCAATACTTGGGATGGCTTTGACCCTACTAATGGAGTTTACCACTCTGCTTCATATTGGGGTAGAGCAGTAGGCTGGTATTTCCTCGCCCTTATTGACATACTTGAGCAGATGGAGAAAGCAGGACTGTCTGGCACAGCAAACTATACTACCTTGCAGTCGCACCTTACTGAACTTGCCGCTGGTCTTGCTGCTCGTCAGGATGCAGAGACAGGTTGCTGGTACCAGTTGCTTGACGAGAACGGAACTTTCCACACCTCTACATACAATAATGGTAATAACGCAAGTAGTCATGTTGACACCTATAACTATATAGAGTCTTCTGCCACAGCTCTGTTTACCGCTGGTTATCTGAAGGCTATCAGATTAGGTTACCTCCCAAGTGATACATACGAGGCTATTGCGAAGAAGGGCTATGCTGGTTTGGTAAACAACTTCTTTGCTACAGACGGCAACGAGGGCGTTCACCTCTTTGGCTCATGTCGCTCTGCTGGTTTGGGAGGTGCAGCTGTCAATGCCAACAAGTGGCGTGATGGTTCAAAGGCTTACTATCTGTTGGGGCATGATGTAACAAGAGTAAAAAAGTCCGACAGACAAACTGAAGGTAAGATACTTGGTGCTTTCATCCTTGCTGCAACAGAGTATGAGAGACAGTATCAGAACAACACTGTGCTGTTTGAGAAGGACCTCGCTCCATCATACAACCTCGAACAGGGCGAGGAGATTTCTTGCCCAGCATCAGGTAGTGGCGCAAACATCACCTACCAGTGGTATAAGGATGGAGAGCCGGTGGAGGGCGCTACGAGTGCTGCGATAGCTCCTACGGCATCGGGCAGCTACTACTGTAAGGCTTCATCAGGTAATATCGAAGCGGTGAGCTCTACCACTAATGTGACAGTGCCTGGCGTGGATACTGAGACACCGGTGTTTACTACTGACCTGGCTGCTACTGCGACAGCTACGGTGGGTACAGCGAAGACGCTGACAGTGGCTGCCAGCCACGCAGACGGCTATCAGTGGTATAGCAACACTACAGCGAGCAATACTGGTGGCACAGAAATAGAGAATGCGACATCGGCTTCATATACCTTCACCCCAAGCGCTACAGGTACATTATATTATTATTGTGTGGCAACAAATAGCAAGGCTACAGGCACACAGAGCGTAGCATCAAATGTTTGCACAGTGACAGTGAGTGAGGCAACGACATATACCGTGACCTTCGATGCCACAACCAACGGCGGTACGTGCGGTACGGCAAGCCTTACTCAGGCTTCAAGTGGTGCAAGCATCACCCTGCCAACAGCTACGAAGTCTGGATATACCTTCAATGGCTGGTACACTGCCTCCACTGGCGGCACGCTGAGAGGCACATCAGGTGCATCATATACCCCCACAGCAGACGAAACCCTCTATGCACAGTTCACCCCAGCTGGGGGAGGGGGGACTGAAAGTATAAGCTGGGCAATTACAACTAATAGCTTTACAGTAACCCCAACTATAACTCCTTCTTCGGGTGCTCACCTGTCAAATGCATCAACTTCAATCAGTTTGACAGGTTTGTCATCAACAAGTTCTTCAAAAGATGGTTATTGTAAACCTTTCTATGGAACAGTTGTAGATTTCAACGCATCTGATGATTTTGCTTCTATTTCTTTTGATGTTGCAGATGGATATACATTCACTCCATCAAGTGTTGGTATGACGGTATATTCTCATGGTACGGGTAATTTCAAGTATAAGATGATAATATCCGATTCCCAGGGTACACCTATTACTGTTACATCTAACGAGATTCAACCGTCTTCAGGTGGTGAGGCTACAATAACATTTGCAGCAGATGCTTTCACAGGAAAGGCATTTGAGGGAACTGTAACGATTAAGTTGTATGTTTATAACTATTCAAATTCTTCTACAGGCAAGCGAACCTATATAAAAAGTCCAATAACGATTTCGGGAACGACAGCAGCTAAAGGTGGTAGTTCCACCTACACTGTTTCTTATAATATGAATGGGCACGGTGAGGCGATAGCTGATGTGACTAATGTGACGGCTCTGCCTGACCCATTGCCAACACCAGAGGCAACGGGATATACCTTCGGTGGTTGGTACACCGACTCTGGACTGAACAACGCCGCTACGGCAGGGGCAAGCATAAGTGCTGATACTGAGCTGTTTGCTAAGTGGACGGCTAACACCTATAGTGTACATTTCGACGCTAATGGTGGCGAAGGCTCAATGACTAACGAGTCATTCACCTATGGCATAGAGAAGGCTCTTACCGTTAATGCGTTCACTCGCACTGGCTACAAATTTGATGGCTGGGCAACGAGTGCTAATGGTGCGAAGGTGTATGACAATAGTCAGAGTGTGAGCAACCTCACCGCTACGAATGACGGCACAGTAGATCTCTATGCTCACTGGACAGAGAAGGCTGCTGCTACGGTAAGCATCAACCCTGCTTCAGGCAATGTGACGGTGGGTAGCACACTGAACATATCAAGCTATGTCACAGTGGGTAGCTCCACTGGCGCCATCGGCTACTCTACAGGTGATGCCACGAAGGCTACAGTGACAAGCGCCGGCGTGATAACTGGCGTGGCAGCGGGTAGCGCAACCATCTATGTGACACAACAGGAGGATGCGAACTACAAGACTGGCTCCGTGACATTTACCGTAACGGTGACTGCTGCGCCAGTGCCTGTGACAAACTACACCGTGAAGTTCTATAACGGCGAGACACAGTTTGGTGACTCACAGACGATAGAGGAAGGCTCTACCGTATCTGCTCCTACCACCAACCCAACGAAGGAGGGCTATACCTTCAAGGGATGGGCATTGGAGAATGGCAGCACTGTGAGAGTAACGTTCCCCTACCCTATCTATGAGGACGTGAACTTCTACGCTGTATGGAGCAACACCACTTCTGGTGGAGGGGAAGATGAGACGATTTTCTCGGTTGCTGGTGCGGGTTCATCAAGTCTAAGTATTGAGAAGAATACCGTTGATCAAGAACTCACTTCTACTAATGCAACAATCACAGGTGGTAGAGTATATATTACCAACGGAGAGTCTTCGGGTAAAAATATGATACAATCTAAAGGAAGTCGAATGAGTTTCCGTATGACACATGATGATTCATATCTAAAGGTTGTATTAGGTAATAGTGAGGTACTGAAAGCTGGAGATAAGATAAGTTCAGATATACATGGTGTGAAAAATAGTGCCACTCGTGGCTTATGGGTGAGTGCTACGGCATCTAGGCCAAGTAGTGCTCCTGCTACCACCTTATCTGTTACTAATACAAGTACGAGTTCAGATGCATGGATGACATCAGAGGATTATACTGTTACGACAGGTGATGGTATTTGTGGACAGAACACATTCTACATTTACCGTGCGACAAGCGATGAAACTTTCTTCACCAACTTCACCATCACTCGTGAGGGGCAGGGCGACGACATCACCCTCGAGACAGTATCTGACTACGATGACTTCGAGAGCTATGCCGGTGAGGGCAAGACGGTGACATTTAAGCGTAGCTTCAACAACGGCAAGTGGACGACACTGGTACTGCCATTCTCTGCTACGACGGCACAGGTGATTGCGGCATTTGAGTATCCTAACGACTGCGAATTTGCTAACATAAAGAGCATGACAGTAACCGCTCAAGGCACTGGAAGCATCAGTTACGTGACAACAAGCCACATAACAGCAAACACACCTATACTGGCGAAGATAAAGCCTAACGACGGACTGTCAGGAAAAGAAGGCTTCACTGCCAACGAGTATGTGTTTACTGGCGTGACAGTGGTGAACCCAGAAAGCGCAGGAGCTGTGACAGCAACATCTACCGACGGCAACGTGACAATGTACGGCGTATATAAGAACACGGCACGCGCAGACATAGATAATAATTCTTACTTCCTATCTGGAGGCAAGTTCTACGACTGGTCTTGGCTGAGCAACATGACACCGTTCACCGCATACATCGTGCCTCAGACGACAAGCGGCAACACCCTCAAGGGACTGACGTTTGAGGAGGACAATGCGACGGGCATCATTAACCTTAACGTTAACCCTAACCTTAACTCCCTCTCTCATGGAGAGGGCTGGGGTGAGGTTTACAACCTCGCAGGACAGAAAGTCGGCAAGGGATATAAGGGAATGGTGATAAAGAAAGGAAAGAAGGTAATTAAGAAATGAAGAAATATGTTGCGCCTTTCATAAGGACTGTATCGCTGAAGGCGGCAGGCAACAGGCTGCTGTTCTCAAGCGGAAAGACAGGCACTATAGATAGTGGCAACACTTTGGATATTGATTTTATAAAGGATAACGATGAAGAAAAAGATTTACCAGAAGCCTACATGTAAGGCTTACACATTGACAATGCCACAGCTGCTCGCTGGAAGCGGCATAGAACAGGGTGGCGAGAGCGGCGGTGGTCACGGCACCTTGCCAAGCAATAGCTTAGAGATAGGCTTCAGCGAGGAATAACCAAATAAGGCAGGACAATGTGTCCTGCCTTATTGGTTCACTTCGTGACTACGAAAACCTAACGCCCAAATGAGAGGCGCTTGGTTTGGTCAATTACCATCTCGGCAAGCTCCTGGTTGGAGTCGTTGTTGCCGTTGATAGTATCGAAGAAGTTCTTGAGGCCTGCTGTGCCGCCTCCGCTCTTTATAATGTGTACTATGCAGAGGTTCTGTATGCCGATGGTCTCAGAGAGGATGTCGAGGTCGTTAGGACCAAGTTGGGCAAGTGCCAGCTGGTAGGCATCGTCGTAATTATCCTTTATGAGTTGCTCTACGTCGGCTATGGTCTTCATGCCCATGCGCCTGAGTACAGGCAGATAGTTGAGGGCTGAAGCAGCGTAGAGCTCTGCATGATTGATGGAGGCAATATACCTGTTGAGCTTGTCGAAGGGCTGCTGTCGCAGGTAGGCTGTGAAGGTGTCGCCATCGAGCGGAACGTATTCCAGTTTGCCTTGCTCAAGGAGGGCAGTGACGCGACGGCGATGGGCTATGATGCCTGCACGAATGCGACTAAACTCGTTGTCGGCAAGTTCGAGCATACCAGCCAGACGGCTCAGGGCACGATGGTACTCTACTGGTGTCTCGATGTCGAGCTTATAGCCCAGGTCATGCTGTATGTCTGACCACACATGCTGGAGGGCTGTGCGCATCTGCAACTCGAAGGCTATCTCGTTGAGTTCTGGGTGCTCGGGGTCGAAATGCAGGGAGCGCGGTATGCGACAGATATAGTGCAGGGAGTTGTAGCCGAAGCTGTCAAACTGGTGCATCTTGCGCTTATCGACGGAGTTCTCCCAATCGATGTCGAAGTATTTCTCAGCCATAGAGGCTATGCGATCTACATCCTCGTTGTAGTAGGCTATGATGCGCACGCCGAGTATGTCGGTGATGTCGCCAAGAGACTGGTATTTATGTCCCTTGCGCAGGAGTTTGCCCACGAGCGACTTCTCGGTCTTTATGCGAGAGTCCACCTGGTTGAGTTCTATCTCGATGTCGTCGATAGAGTTTTCGAGCAGTTGCATCACGACATGGCGCAACAGCACATACTCGGGCATTTTGTTGTGGTATTCCTCCAGCAACATGGTGTTGTGGAAGTCGAGTTCATATTCCATAGTTGTTTATAGTAGGAGTTCTTTTAGTCGCTTCGCTTTGTGAAAGCCAGCAGAGCTGGAGCGAGAGGGGAGTAAGTAGGAGTTAGAGGGAGTTAGAGGGAGTAAGAGGGGAGTTAAGGGACATTAGCATCTACTATCAGGAGGAAACTCCGTTGTGGCACTCAGGTATCGTCTTTTAACTCCTTAGCGAGCTGGAGCGAGCGTTAACTTACCATTAGACTTTAGGTCTTCAGGTCGCTTCGCTCTCAGGTCTTAAGGTGATATAACCTCATAACCTTACAACCTAAATCCTCATAACCTAAGAATTACTTAACCTCAAAGAGGTTGAGGAATCCCGTCATGGTGAAGACGGAGCGTATGTTGGCATTCATGCCAGAAACATAGACGTGGTTGCCCTTAGCCTTGGCATCTTTGAGCACGTTGAGGAAAAGACGCAGACCAGAGGAGGAGATATACTCCAGCTGTGTACAGTCGAGGATGATGTCCTTGCCGTCGCTGTTGAAGAGTGGCTGCATGTCCTTTTCTGTCTGTGGTGTGGCAGCTGTGTCGAGTCTGCCTTCGAGCTGTGCAACGAGTGCACCATCTTGTTCTTTGATGGTTGTGTTCATATTGTTTGTTTTTTGTATTTTGTTTTTTTGTTTCTTTTTTATAGGAACTATAGGAACTATAGATACTATAGATACTATAGGCACTATAGATAATATTATAGTAATTACAGCTTCTTGCGAAGCGTGAGTACGTTTTTGTCGTTGAGGCGTTCGTAGTTGATAGAGTCCATTATCTGTCGAACGAGGTGGATGCCCAGTCCGCCGATAGGTCGTTCTTCTGCCGACAGGCTGGTATCTACGTCCTTGCGGGCTGTAGGGTCGAAGGGCTTGCCGCTGTCGGTGATGGTGAACTTCAGCCTTACCTCGTTGGCCTCTGCTTCTATGAGTATCTTGCCCTCGGTGCCCACGGGGTAGGCATAAAGCATGGCATTGACTACCGCCTCCTCTATGGCGAGGTTGAGCTGGGTAGTGGTGTAGTCGTCTATATCGAGGGCTATGCACACTTTCTCCACGAAGTCGGATAGTTGTGGTGTAGTCTCCACGTTGTTGGGCAGTGTGATGGAGCGTTGCAGGCGCATCTCGCGGTGGTGCTTGGAATATTGTATGGCAAGCATGGTGAGGTCGTCAGTCTGCTCATTGCGATTTACGAAGGTATCCACAGCACTTTGCATCCTGTTCACGAGCGTCTCGGCAAACTGCGGTATGCTGTTGTCTGTGGCTTGTGCCACCTTTATTACGCGCTGTTCGCCAAACTGCAGGTGGTGGTCCTCCTCAGCCTCGGTAAGTCCGTCGGTATAGAGGAAGATGGCAGTAGGAGGGTTGATGATGATTTCCTTGGTGTCGTATTTCCACTTCTGCATTACGCCTATGGGGATGTTTGGCGTAACGGGCAGTGGTGTAACCTTTTTGTCTGCCCTCGGGTCGATAAGCAGGGGAGGGCAATGTCCGGCGTTGCTGTAGCGCAGGCGTCCTGTAGGCAGGTCGAGCACACCGATGAAGAAGGTGACGAACATGTTGCTCTTGCTGGTCTCGGTCATGGCATCGTTGAGCAGGCTCATTATCCTGTCGGGCATAGCCTCGCGAGATGATATGGAGCGGAAGAGGCTGCGAGTAACAGCCATGACGAGGGAGGCAGGTACGCCTTTGCCACTCACATCGCCTATGCAGAAGAAGAGTTTCTCGTCGCGTATGTAGAAATCATACAGGTCTCCGCCCACTTCCTTGGCAGAAACCAGCGAGCCGTATATGTCTATGTCGTCACGCTCGGGGTAGGGCGGGAATACCTTTGGCAGCATGCCGTGCTGTATGCCGCTTGCCACATGGAGTTCGCTGCCTATGCGCTCTTTTTCGGCGCTGATGAGGGCAAGTCGCTTGCTGTTCTTTGCCGTGCGATAGACGATGAAGGCCATCAGGGCAAGACCAGTGAGCAGGAGCAGATTGAGGTTGAAGAGCACGGTGCGCAGTCCGCGGTAAATCTCACGGTCGGAGCTTATTACAGCCATAGACCAACCGGAGTCGTCCTCCTTGTTTGCGCTCATGTATGAAGAGTCGTTGGAGAGACTTATGGGTGTATAGAATACGTAGTAGGTGTCGCCGTTGTTACCCTTTATCTCTGCCTGTCCGCTGAGTCCCGCCATCATGTTGCGGCTAACCTGTCGTGAGGCAGTGTCGATGATGTTTTTCGAAAGCTGTTGCATGGTGGTGCGCATGACGAGGCTCTCCACAGGAGCTGCCATCACCCTTCCAGTGCGTGATATGATGAGGTTCTGGGAAGAGAAACGAATGTGGTTGTCGTTGATGATATTGGAGAGCCAGTCGAGCGACACGTCGGCAGTGAGTACTCCCACGGGCTTTCCGTCCATGCCGCATACGGGCACAGAGTAGGTGCTCATCATCATCTCTCCGCCTCCCTCGTCGTAGTAGGGTTCGCTCCAGTGGCCTTCTCCCGTCTTCATGGGTACGGTGTACCACTCCATGTTGTGGTAGTCGTAAGTGTCTGTGCCCAGCTGCTTGCTTCTCATCTTGCCATCCTTAATGTAGGAGTAAGGGGCAAACTGCTTTCCATACTGCTTGAAGTAGTAAGGCTTAAAAGCCACGGTGCTTCCTACGATGAAGTGGTTGTCTTCGATCACACGCTGGGTTATGATAAGCATGGAGTCGGGACTGTATATGTTTCGCTCCACGAGCCATGCCATCTCGCGCACCGCCACCTCTATCTCGTTCATCACGTTTTGTATCTTGAGGCTCTTGATGCGCAGCTCGCTCGTGGCACGCTGCTCTACCTCGTTGCGCACACCGTTCTTAGCATAGAAATACTGTACTATGCTTGTAACCTCGACGAGTAATGCTGCAATGATTATCAGGATGAGGTTTGAGGCTTGAGATTTGAGGTTTGAGATTTTCACCCTTTTTATAATTGAGAATTGAAAATTGTGGAGTGCTGGGGAGTACTTTGAGGAGTTAAGGGGAGTTAGAAGGAGTTAGAGGGAGTGAGAGGGGAGTTAAGGGACATTAGCATCTACTATCAAGAGGAAACTCCGTTGTGGCACTCAGGTATCGTCCTTTAACTCCTTTTAACTCCTTAGCGAGCTTAGCGAGCGATAACTACTTTTTACTCCTCCCTTTTACTCCCTTCTACTAAAATAACGTGCCACGACGGCACCACTGAGGTTGTGCCATACGCTGAAGATGGCTCCAGGGATGGTAGCAAGTGGATACATGGCGAAATGGAGGGCAGCAAGGTGGGCTGCGAGCCCAGAGTTCTGCATGCCTACCTCTATGGCGATAGTCTTGCGCTTGGCAAGAGGCATGTGCAGGAGGGTGCTGGCGGTATAGCCGAGCAGGAGTCCGCAGATGTTATGGAGCATCACGACGAGGAGTATTACTACTCCGCCAACCATGAGCCTCGAGGCGTTTGCCGAGATAACGATGCTGACTATCATGGCTATGGCAAGCGTCGATGCACCAGGGAGGAAGTCGATAGCCTTGGAGGTGAAGTTGGGGAAGAATTTCTTGACGGCGAAACCCAGAATGATGGGCACTATCACCACCCACAATATGCTCAGGAACATGCTGAGCACATCTACCTCTATGCGCTCGCCAGCAAGCCCCCATGTGAGCAGGGGAGTGAGCAAGGGCGCAAGCAGGGTGGATACGCCTGTTATGCCTACGGAGAGAGCAAGGTCGCCCTTGGCGAGAAAGGTGATGACATTGGAAGCTGTGCCGCCAGGACAGCAACCCACGAGGATTACACCGAGCGCAAGGGCATTGTCGAGTGCAAAAGCCTTAGCCAGTAACCACGCTATGCCAGGCATGATGGCAAATTGTGCTATGGTGCCTATAAGAACGTCGCGCGGACGACTGAATACAACCTGAAAATCGTGTGGACTCAGCGCCAACCCCATGCCGAACATTACGACACCCAGCATGTAGCTGATTGAAGTAGTGGGCAGAAACGAGAAAGTGGCTGGAAAAAGATAAGCTGCGACAGCCGTCAGTAGCACCAGCACACCCACGTGGTCGGAAATATATTTGAAAAGTTGCTTCATACAGGTTGCAAAGGTACAAAAAAAAATAATATGGCGGGGTATTTCCACCATATTATTTTACTATAAAGTGCCTATTTGCGGTTACTTAGCTACCAGATGCGGGTGCTAAGCTACCAGACGTGGGTGCTAAGCAACCACACGTGGAAGCATAGCTTCCGCAGAGGCATGGAAAACGTGTTTTTTCTCTGTTATTTCACGGTAAACTTCACAGAGCGTGTAGCACCATTGCAGGTGAGACGGGCAATATAGATGCCTTTTTGCAGTTGCGCATTGACAGGGAAACTGTACTGTCCGCCAGCCGTAACGAGCAGGTTAGCCACCTCAGCCACCTGGGTGCCCTGTGGGGTGTAGAGACCTACGGTAGCCTTGCCGTCGGCAGGAACTGTGAACTGAAGGTTGCCATGAGCCACGGTGAGAGAGAGCTCCTTGCTGCCAGTAAGGATGAGCTGTGTACCTGTGGGCACGCTTGACTGGTAGTCATACGGACCGAGGTCGTTGCCGCAGCGTCCTACGTAGTTCTGCCAGAGGTCAGGGAATGACTCCTTCAACTTCTCGGTCATGTCCTTAGCCTTGCCGATGAGGGTAGAGGTGCCCTTCAGACGAGCAAAACGGGTAGGCAGACTGCCGTCGGCAGCGCGTGGTGCCATAGCGTCCTCCTCGGTGAGGCTGACATAGTCGTTCTTGGAGAAGCCAGAAGTGACGATGCAGTTCTTCCAGGCGTTCTTTGGGTCGGCAGTCATAGCGTTGTTGCTGTCGGTGAAGAGTCCCTTGGTCTCGGTCTTGCCCATGCAGACGTTGTTGTAGAACTGGAACTCGTTGGCATCGTCGCAGTCCTCAAACATGAAGTCGTAGCCATTATCGAAGGCGAGACAGTTGACAAGGAGTACGCCACCCTTGTGGGAGTTCTCGTCGAAACCCTTGACAGAAGATGTCTGGTTATTCTTGAAGGCTACGCAGTACCAAGCTTCGTGGATGCCCACAGAGCTTCCGCCTGTGCCGTTGCCACCGAGCTTGATGCCATTGCCGTTGCCCCTTCTGCCGCCGAAGTCGTTAGGGTCGCCAGATGCCCAGCCCCAGCACTCAATCATCTTAACTGCATAGTCGGTCTCGTAGAGGTCCCATGCGTCGTCGCTGTTGTGCCATGCACGGCAACGGATGAAACGGTTGCCTATGCCGTTGTGCATCTTGCAGGCAAAGCCGTCGGCATTGCCACCGCCAGAGGCGTTGTCGAAGTTGAGGTAGGAGTCGCAGTCGATGACATCGTTGTAGGCACAGTAAGTGCCGTCGTTCTTGCTGATGCCAGGGTGGGAGTCCTCAAACTTGTGTCCGAAACCGAGCTGTATGCCCGTATCATCGTTCTTGCTGAAGGTGCAGCGCTCAATCTTGTTGTGTGAGCCTTCGAGCTTGATGCCGTTGTCGCCTGCCTCGGTGATATGCAGTCCGAAGATGTGCCAGTATTCGCCCTCCAACTGTATGCCGCCGTAGGTAGAAGACTTGTTGGTGCCCTTAGGCTGGTCCTTGAAGTTGAGGACGGGGAACTCGCCAGGGAAGGTCTTAATGGTGAACCAATGGTCGGCATCGCCCTTCTTGTCGATGAGAATCTTGTTGGTCTTGAGCATCTTGCCATCGGACAGTTTGTCACGATAGGCACTTGGATAGTATGTGCCGCCGCGAACGTAGATAGTGTCGCCAGGCTGTGCCTCGTTGACAGCCTTCTGGAGGTTGTAGTAAGGATTCTCGAACGAGCCGTCGCCACTGTCATCAGGGGCCCAAGGTGCTACGTAGATACAGTGCTCCACACTGTGAGGGCCAGTCCACTCTATCTCAGGCTGGGGTTCGGGGTTGGTAGGCTCGTCGCCTCCTTCACCGCCTTCTCCACCACCACTGCCAGAGGAGCCGAGGGCGATGGAGATGTCGTCAAGATAGATGGTGGCATTCATGCAGGTGAAGCGAATGAGCACCTCGGTATCATCCTCTGCGGAATTAGCATTGAAACTGCTATTGGCATAAGGGGTAGAAGATGAAACGGTAACTTCACCGAGTTTGGTCCAGGTGTTGCCGCCGTCAGTGGATTTCTCCACTATGAGTTTCTTGCCACTGCCAGAAGCACGGTGATAGAAAGAGATAGTGCCTGGACGGTCGAGTGCAGGGGTTATGGCATAGCCGTTTGCGCTCATGGTAAGACGCATGCTGTTGTTGTCCTTCTTGCCATACACGCCCTTGATGGTCCATTCGCCAGAAGCCAGCGTCACCTTCGTATCGTTGGATGGAGCAGAGGTGGGTAGGCCGCTCTCGAAATTCTCGCTTAATGATGCTGCCTGCGCTATTATGGCACAGAGCAAGAAGGTTAGCAGAGTAGAAATCTTTTTCATAACGAGTGTTTTGGAATAAAAAAAGACATTTAGAGTCCCTTGATAAGGGACGGCTATAATGCAGGGTACCTTACTAAGAGAACTCTAATGTCTTTTTCAAAAAGTTATACTATTGACTGTTTTTATCTTACGATTGCCTTGGCAGAGCCAGCAAATCCGTTGTCACCCTTAACCTTGATGATAACGATGCCGTCAGCTCCCTGTGGGAGTTTGATAGCTGTCGTAGCACCGCTGAAGCTGTGCTGACCGAGGAGCTTGCCAGTAACATCGAAGAGGTTGAGAGTATAATCGCGAGCCTTGGCAGAGTCATTGACTGTAACGAAGAGCAGACCGTTCTGAGCCTGGAAGAGGCTGATGCTCTTGTCCTGTGACTCTTGCTGAACAAGCTTTACATCGGTGTAAGAAGCACCAAACTCGAAAGCGCCAAGGTCTGGTGCTTCGCCTTCGTACTCGATACCATTGATGTCTATGCCGCGATAGGTAGTAGCAGGTACCTTAACGCCCTTGTCGATAAGGAGGTCTTCTGATGACATGGTTGTGCCGTCGTACATCTTGTGAGAAGCGCCTGCCTTAATGTGGGCGAAGGTTGTCTCAGGGATATTGCCGTCCTCGTCGCGCTCGCCAATGAGTTCTGCATCGTTGGTAACGCTCTCGAAGAAATCTGGGTGAGCTCTGTGGAACTCGCAGTTGGTAACTGTCATGCCGCTGAGAGTCTCGTCAATCTCGAAACGGCCGTAGTTGCCCTGCTTGCCACTCTCGCCAGCCTTAGGCAGACCAGTGTTCTTGTCGCGCTTGTCGGTAGCATCGTTGTCATTGATGGCTATACAGTTGGTAAGGCGAACCTCGTGACCGCTTGCGATAGCCTCGTAGATACGATAAGAGTAGGTCTTGTCGCCATTAGACTTAGAGGTCATACCCGTACAGTTGTTCATGATGATGTCTCCGGCATTGTGGTTCTGGTCGAAGCCCTTAGACTTGTTGTTGATAGCAAGACAGCGGTTGAGGTAAACATTCATTGCACCCTGGTCAGAACCCATCTTGAAGCCATTACCATTGCCGCTTGGAGCGATAGTGTTGAGGTCAAGGAAACCGTTCTTGTAAGCGATACAGTACTCCATGATGATAGTCATGTTATCACCGAAGTTACCGTCCTTCTTATAGAATACGTCCCAACCGTCGTCGGAGTTAGCCCATGCACGGCAACCATAGAAGTAGTTGTTGTCGCCAACGGAAATCTTTGGTGCGAAACCATCAGCATCGCCCTCGTCCTCGTCGCAGTTGAGGTAAGAGTCGCAGTTGATAATCTTGTTGTCAGAGCCGAGGTTCTTTATCTGCAAGCCAGTGTCGCCGTTCTTGTAGAAGTTACAAAGCTCGATGATGTTGTCGTGACCGTCCTGAGTGCGGTTAACCACGTCGGCACTTGTGCCGCCTGTAGGCTTGTTGCGCTCAATGAGCAGACCGTTATCGGAAGCGTTGCAGATGTCGATATTCTTGAAGTGCCAGTAAGAGCTGGTAAGACGTACGCCCTGATAAGGGTTGTTAGAGTGAGCATGATAAGGCATGCCAGAGAAGTCAAGGACAGCCTGACCCTGATAGCCGAAGAGCTCAATCATCTTGTCGGCCTCACCATTGACGTCGGTGATGTTGATACGCTTGTCGTAAACGTAGGTACCAGCCTTCATCCAGATGCGGTCACCAGGCTGTGCTATGTCAACTGCCTTCTGAAGGTCGAAGAACGGATTGGTTTCAGAACCGTCAGCTGTTGCATCATTGCCGTCAGGAGCACACCAGATAACGTCGCCGAGGATGTTGTCGGGAGTCTCGGGAACTTCCTCTGTAAGGAACTGCTTCTCCTCACCATATACGGTGCCCTTGGCTGTAATGGCGTAAGCACGAACGTAGTAGGTGGTAGCCTCGTCGAGATTGACAGAGGTAGAGAACTTATAAGAAGGCTTTGCCATAGCAACGCGTGTCTCGGAATCGTATGTGAGACCTGCTGTCTTGCTGTAGATGATACCAACCTCCGTAGGCTCCATACCGCCATCGTCGGTAATGACACCACCGAGACGATATTTCTTGCCGCTCTTTGTCACGTCGCTGGTAGCAACGATGGCAGGAGTAGCCTCTGCAGTAACGAAACTCTTAACGTCGCCATAAGCATAGCCAGCGTTAGAGAGCACGTAAGCACGATAATATACTGTCTGCTCAGCCTTCAGACCTGTTACGAGCAGAGAGTACTCGGTAAGGTTCTTGAGGTCCTCTACTTCAATAGTGTTGTCGGCAAGTGAAGGCTGTGCGCTGAGTCCCCAGATGATACCAGCCTCGGTGATGGGCTGGTCACCAGCGTCGAGAATCTGTGCGCTGACCTCAGCAGAGTTCTTGGTGATGTTGGTAGCCTCGCCAGTAGCTACTGTAGCAGGTGTGCCGAATGCCTGTGCATAGACGGTGAGGTCGTCAATGTCGGCATCGCTGCCAGTGTCGTTGGTAAGTTTGATGCGGTTTACGCTGAGGTCGTTAACCTCAACAGTGCGTACCTTGTCGCTGGAGGTGATAGTAGCGGCTGTCCAGGTAGCACCAGCATCGGTAGAGGTATAAGCCGTAACCTCTTTTCGCGTTTGAATCCATGTAACCTTCTTCACACCGCTGTTGAATATAGGTGTAATTACGTAAGAGCCATTCTTAGGCATACGCAGGTTAGCGGTGGAACCGTTGGTGTAGCTTGAGTTGGTAGAAAGACCTGCCTTGGTGTAAACCCAAGTGCCCTGTCCTGCTACGGGATACTCAGCGTCAACGGCTGAACTGTTGGCTGGATACTGGCTCTGGTCTTCGAAGTCCTGAACGAAGTAGCGGCCTTCAGCATCAACAGTCTGGGTAATCTCATCCATCAGAGTCTTGACGGACTTTACTGCACCATAAGCCTGAGTGTCGCCATACTTGGCATAGGCACGGAAATAGTATGTCCTGCCTTCGGTAAGGTCGTTTACTACAGCGCTGAAGTTAGTACCGAGAGTAGCAACCGTAGCGTTATCGCTAAGAGTTGGCTCCTTGTTGGTGTTGCTCCATACAAAGCCTACCTCAGTAATAGTCTCGTCTTGCTTGGTGATAGTACCGCTAAGTGTGACGCTGGTCTTTGCTATGTCGGTAGCGTCACCGGTAGAGAGCGTCACGGGGGTATCGTAGGCCTGGGCATAGACCGCAAGGTTGTCGATGTCGGCATCCTTAGAAGCCTCGTTAGCAACCTTTATGCGGTTTACCGCATCGCTGTTGATAGAAGCAGTAACCACCTTGCCGCTTGTAGAAGTCTCGGCTGCTGTCCATGTAGTACCACCGTCTGTAGAGGTGTAAACCTTAACTGAGGCACGACCGATGTAGAATGTTACCTTGCTTACACCGCCAGTCACAACAGGTGTCACAACGTATGAGCCATTCTTAGGCAGACGCAGGTTCATGCCTGTGCCGCCATAGGTATAGCTTGCGTTGGTAGATTGGTAAGAGCCGTAGTAAAGCCACTCGCCCTGATTTGGGACATTGAAAGCTGTTTCTGTCTCGGGCTTCGTTTCGGGGAAGGTTGACTGGTCTTCAAAATCCTGTAGGAAATAGAGACCGTCACCGCCAACTGCCCACGTAGAAGCTACTGAGCCAAGAAACATGAGCACCATAGATGCCCGTTTCATTAGATTTTTTTTCATGTTGATGATTAGTGTTAGTTAGTGTTAGTTTATTATCTGACCTTGAGCGTTGAAGCTCTTGCCATTCTTTACGATTACGATACGACCAGCCTTGATAACCTTTGAGATTTGAGGTTTAAGGTTTGAGGTCTCACTTACGTTGTTGATGCCTGTCGCGCTGTTGTCTGGACGCTCGTAAGGACCGAGGTCGCGAGCTTTGCCAGTAACTTCGTGCTTGAGGAAAGGATAATCAGCTATTACCTGACGCAGAGGGTCGAAGATAGCACCTGCAGGCAAGTCGTAGTCGGCACTGCCCATGTCGATGAGCTTGCTGTCTGGAGCAAGGCGACCGAACTTGCGTGGATAAGAACCATCTACAGAACGTGGCAGGAGTGCATCGTCCTCGTCGAGGGTGATGAAGTCGTCACGTGTGGCACCCGTGGTGAGGTGGTTGGTCCAGCCGTTCTTAGAAGGTTCAGTGTTGACGGCGTTGTAGTCGTCGGTGCCCACGCTGATTTCAAGACTGCCGAGGCATATATTGTTGTAATAGAAAGTCTTGGCATCTGAGCCACCACTCTCGAACATGAAGTCATAGCCATTGTCGAAAGCGAGACAGCCTATGAGCACGTGACCGTCCTTATGGCTGTTGCAGTCGAAGCCCTTGGTAGAACCACTCTTGTCGCAACCGAAGGCTATACAGTCATAGGCATAGTGAACACCTACAGAACTGCCACCTGTGCCGTTGCCACCGAGCTTGATGCCGTTGCCGTTGCCAGAGAAAGAGGCTGAGGTGGTGAGATATTCCTTTACCCATGTGTGGTCTTCAGCGTTGCCTGACTCCCACGCCCAGCACTGAGCCAAGACTACGGGGAAGTCAGTCTCGTAGAGGTCCCATGCGTCGTCGCTGTTGCGCCAAGCACGGCAGCGGATGAAGCGGTTGCCTATGCCGTTGTGCATCTTGCAGGCGAAGCCGTCGGCATCAGAGCCGTAGTTGGCGTCGCAGTCGCAGTTGTGGTGAGAGTCGCAGTCGATGATGTCGTTATAACAGCAATAAGAACCGTCGTTCTTGCTGATGCCAGGGTGAGAGTCTTCAAACTTATGACCGAAGCCGAGCTGTATGCCAGTGTCGAGGTTGTAGGAGAACTCGCAACGCTCGATGCGGTTGTGAGAACCCTCCAGCTTGATAGCGTTGTCGGCAGCGTGCATCATGTGGATGCCGTAGATGATGTGATAGTCGCCTGAGAGGAGTATGCCGCGGTCGCCCACCTTGGAGGTCTGCTTGTTGCAGTCGAGAAGCTGCTGCTCGAAGTCGAAGACTGGTCTCTCTTCCTTCTCACAACGTATGATGATAGGCTTGTCAGCAGTGCCCACCTTATTCATGCGCACGGTAAGTTTGCCGTCGGTACCGTACTTGCTAATCTTGTATGTACCACCCTTACAGATGATTTCGTCGCCAGCCTCTGCTGCTGCGTAAGCTACGGCTATGTTATACCAAGGCTTAGCCTCAGAACCGTCGCCTGTCTCGTCGTTGCCTGAAGGAGAGATATAGTAGGTCTTGCCTGTAGCAGCTGGGATAGGCTTAACAGGTATCCATTCGCCGTTGGTTTGATAGGTAGGGTCATCAGGGTCGGTAGGGGTAACACCACCATCGGAATAAGTAGCGGTGAAGCTGCTGACATAGACATTGTCAGAAGCCTTGATGCGGAACTTCACACCAGTAAGTTCGTCAGTACCAGTCTTCTTGCTGAATGAAGTGAATGATGATGAGCTACTTTTGATAGTGAAAGCCTCGATAGTGGTCCATGTGGAACCGCCGTCGGCTGAGTAGCTGACCTCTACGTTCTTGTTGCTTCCGCCGGCACGATAACCGAAGGTAATCTTTGCAACATTGTCGAGGGCAGGGGTTATGACAGTGCCGTTGCTGAACTTGAGGCATTTCACGCTGTTGGATGTGGTGGCGCCCACTCCGCTGAAGTTCCATACTCCAGAGGGAAGGTTCTTGTCACCGCTTAGTGTGCCACTGAGGGAAGAGAAGTCTTCCGTAACTTTGTCGGCGGCACTGATGCCCATTGAGAGCACCAGTGCGACCATTGAATATATGAAGCGTTTCATTGTCATCTATATATTATATATAATGTGTGAAAGTGTTTAGAGCTTTCTGCCGAGCAGGTCGTAACGAACGCCGTTCTTTACAACTACGATGCGACCGTTCTCAACAAACTTAGCTGTAACAGCTTTGTTAGCGTTAGCGTTGACATTGCTGATAGCTGTCTCTGTCAGTGGTACGCGGATGTACATATCATAGATACGACATTCACCACCACTTGAACTATTGGTAAGTTGAATGCTCTTAAGTTTCAGAGCTTCTGCTTCTGTAAGACCTGCTTCTCCCAAAACATCCCATTCGCAATAGGTACCCTTGGAAATTGTTGAGATATTAACGGTCTTCTCAGACTCGCCTTCCAACTGATATACAATCTTGAATGCACGACCACCTGTGAAGTGGAGGTTAATCTTCAGCTGGAGAGCACCATTAGCGAAGGTCCACTTAGCACCACCGCCGCTACGTCCCATTACTACGGCACCCTGAGTGCAACCTCCAGGAATGCTGCCGTCCTTAGGCTCAACGTATGCAGGGTCGAGTTTTGTGTAAGTATCAGATGAAGAAGCCATCACGAGAGAAAGAACACCCTGCAAATCAGCTGGAAGTGCTGTTATCTCATCCTGACAATTGTACCAGTCACCTGTGAGAACACGGAAAGGAGTAACAACCTTGATGCTACCAGTAGTTGAGCGAGGCTTAACAGGGCTTGTAGCGTCAGCAGAAGCAGTGATGGTGAAAGTACCGCCAGCTGTTGGTGTACCGCTGATGGTCAGTGTGTTGCCATCAATGTTATAAGTCAGACCAGCAGGGAGGTTTGTAACAGCACCGCTTGTTGCTACTTCGTTCCACTCATATACGATAGGCTCGATAGCAGAACCTGCGATAACCTCCTGTGAAGAGTTTGCAGTCTTACAAGTCAACTCAATAGGTTGAGGTCTCTCAAACTCGTATGGCACGCCAGGAAGTTCGAATGCACCGAACTCTGGTGCTGCATCGTTGTAACCGATATAGATATCGTCAGCAGTAACAAGCTCCACGCCTGCAGCTTCTGCCTCTGCCTGAGTCATCTTACGTGTAGGAGTGTAACCTATGATAGGCATACCCTTGTCCTTGAATACAGTGCTTGTTTCCTTCAGACGTGCGAAACCGTTGTTAGGCAGTGAACCGTCTGCCTCACGCTCTGCCTGGAAGTCAGCAACAGAGAGTGACTGGAATTCGCCGCTGTAGTCCTTTGTCTTAATCTTCTTATCCTTGATTGGCTCGCAACCGTCAATAGTTGTCCATGAGTTGTAATCTGTGTTGTGCTCAGGACCGCTTGAGAGGAACTCGTGGTTATTACTCTTTGCACCCCAACCGATACAGTTGTGGATATCCATAAGTCCATACTTGAACTCTGTAGAGAAACGATAGTTGAAGTCATTGCCCCATCCTACACAGTTAAGGATATACATTCCCTCGTATGCATTGTTCTGGTCAAAACCTTTCTTGAGGTTACCGAAAGCAACACAGTTGGTAACAACGTGAGCACCAGTTGACTGAGCGAAAGCTGCACCGCCAGAGGTACCACCGCCACCGAGCTTGAAGCCGTTACCGTTACCTACGTCTCTACCATCCTTAGTACGACCTGCGTTGTATGCCCAACAAGAGTCGATTACTACTGGGTGATAAACCATGTAGAGGTCCCAGTTGTCATCAGAGTTTGTCCATGCACGACATCCGTGGAACTCTGTGCCAGGTCCAGGGAACAACTTACATGCGAAACCGTCAGCATCGCCGTAGTCGTCAGAACCGTTATATGTTCTTGCGTCAGCATTCTCGTATGAGTCACAGTTGATTACCTTATTGTAGCGGCAATATGTGTAGCCAGGGTTGAACTGTGGCTGACCGCTGATAGGGAATGACTTTGTCTCCTCAATGGTGAAGTCCTTGAACATACCAATCTGCAGACCAGTATCGTTGTTCCAACGGAAGGTACAACGCTCGATGATGTTGTAAGAACCCTCCACCTTCATACCGTTATCTTCTGCATTCTGGAGCACCAGTCCGTAGAAGGTCCAGTAGTTAGCGAGGTGGTTGACGTAGATACAACGTCCCATCTTAAACTCATTCTGGGTAGTGTGGTTCATGGCAGAACCGTCGATGATTACCTTGCCTACTGCACTCTCTGGCCAAGCACGCAGTTCGCAACGCTTGTCAGCATTGGTTGGCAACTCTGGAATCTTGATACGCTCAGAGATAGTGTAGGTACCCTCATGAACGAGGATGCGGTCACCTGCCTTTACCAGTTCCATAGCCTTGTGGATGGTAGCAAGAGGAGCTGCCTCTGTACCATCATTAGTGTCGCTACCTGTAGTGGCTACGTGAATGTCGGTAGCCATAGCTGTGCCAGCAGCAAAGAGCATCATGAACGATGCTGCCAGCGATTTGTGTAAAGAATGTAGTCTCATAATTGTTATTAGTTAGTTGTTATTTTATAATTTTCTGTGTGTGTACAGTACCGTCGCTCATCTGGTGTTCCACAATGTTGGCTCCCTTCTGCGGCGCTGCTATCTGTGAACCTCCAAGGGTGAAATAGCGTGTACTAATAATCTCAGTTTCGGCTTTGTCTGCTACTCTGCTGATGCCCGTAACCTGGTTGTTGTTGCCTCGGGTGGCGAGCAGGTCATAGTCGAGTGTGGCTCCTGCGCCTGTTTCCTCGTCTTCTACAAATGCCTTAACGAGTGTCTTGTCATATGGTGTTACGCCAGCTGCGCTGCCATCTGTATAGGGGTTATAGTACTCCTTGTTGCCAGAGCGCTGTTTTACCTCCTGCCCTCCAAGCACGTCGGTGATGGTCAGGTTGAAGTCCTTGTAGTTCTTCTCCGTAGCGTAATTCTTCCACTCAAGAGTTTTGGAGCCGTCTTGGGTGTTTTTCGTAAATTCGCTGTTGTTTGGCAGGTTAAGGTCTATTGCAGTCATGTCGCATTTCTCTTCGTAGATGTTGGCAAGGTAGCCAGGGCCTACGAGATAGTGCGCACCCACGTTGGTGTAGTCGCAGTTTACAACGTGAATATTGCCCTTCCTGACACGAGGTGTGCGCTCCATGCAACCCTCATCAAACCAGCAGTAGGCTATGGTGGTGTTGAGATGACCTATGTCCTCTGTATTCTTGTCGCCAGAACCTATGAGCAGTGGGAAACGATGGTCGTTGGCTCCTCCCTTGCCGTCAGGCCAGAAGGGTAGGAGATAGCGGAAACGACACCATGTAATGCTTATGTTGTCTGAACCGGTCTTGATGTCAAGACAGCCGTCAACGCCATCAAGGAAGTCGCAGTGGTCCACCCATATGTTCTTGCAGGTTACCAGCTGCATATTGTCAGCCGAACTGTTGTCGAAAGCACCTGCACACTCCATCACGATGTTGCGTATGATGATATTCTCGCACTCCTTGAAGTAGAAGATGCCAGACTCATCCTGCACTGCAGAATGGATATTGTTGTAAAGCTTGGTGCCGGGCTTGCCATACAGAGTAAGGTTCTTTGCCCCTCCGACGAAAAACTTCTCGGGTACATAGATGTCGGCATCAAAGTATATGGTGCGGTTCTCTATTGTGCCATTGATTTTCTTGAAGGCTGTCTTCATCTCGTCGTAGGTGGTGACGTGATATACGGTATTGGTCTCGTCGCCTGTTATTCCATTGCCGAGAGTGCACCAGCCTATCGGCTTGTTGGCATCATACTGAGACAGCTGAGCTTTTGCTGTCTGTGCAAACGATAGTATGAATGTTGCTATTATTATATATAATGTACGTGTCATTTGTTAATCTTATTTACCACTTTAGTACCGTCGCTCATTTGGAACTCGATGATGTTAACTCCCTCCTGTGGTGCATCGAGCAGTGCACCGTTTATGCTGTAGTAGCGTATGCCCACAACCTGAGCCTCTCCATTATCCGAAACTCCTTTGATAGCTGAAGGGGTATAGTTTCCATAGTTAAGATTGCCACGGGTGGTGAGGAGGTCCTCGTCAAGTGTGGCACCAGCACCATTTTCAGGGTTTGTGAGAATTTCTTTTACAAGACTTGCGTCATAAACACGGCATTTGTAATTAGGGTCGTTGTAAGGATTGTAGTAAGCAACAGTACATCCTGGTCCCATTTCCTGACGGTTAGTCTCTCCCAGACAACCTGTTACGGTGAAGTTGAACACCTTCTTTTCTGTAAGATATTCCTTGAGGTGAGGACCTGACGTTACAGTGCCTCTGAAGTCGCCATTCTCTATGTACATGTCGCTGCCATGACCTACACCTATGCAATACTGTGCAGGGTCATCCTCAGTGCCGTTCTCCCACAGACAGTTGGCAATGTGTACGCTTCCCCATCGTATGCGAGGGCAACGCTGTCCGCAGCCATGATGCCACCAGCAGTTTACGAATGTAGAGTTAAGTTTGCCCTCTTCGTCGCGGCTGTTGCTTGAGCCCCACATGGATGAACATCTGTGGTCTGCACTCTCGGAGTTAGGCCAAGGTGCTATATAGTATGCAAACTTACACCACGAAATAGTGAGGTTGTCGGCATCGTCCTTTGCGTCGAGGTTACCATCTACACCATCTTGTATGTCGCAGTGGTCAACCCAGATGTTTTTTGACGTAACGAATGCCATGTTGTCTGTTGCAGATATGTCGTATGCACCTGCTCCCAAGAGGGTGAGGTTGCGGAAAATGCAGTTTTCCCATTTCTGGCAGAAGAAGAAGCCAGCGTTGTCGGCATTGTCGTTATGATAGCGGTTATATAGAGAAGAACCAGGCAGACCATAGATGGTGCAATTCTTTACGCCGTCATAACGCAGTTTCTCCTTTACCTCGATGTTTCCACTTATATATATAGTCTTAGATGCTTTGCCACCCTTACATGCCTGTAGTGCAGCACGTAGTTCCTCTTCCGTAGATACAGTCACAGGGTTCTGGTTGTTGCTTCCTGTACACTCCATGCCGATGGAAGCCCAGCCTACGGGAGCGTTCTCATCGAAAGGTGATAGTTGTGCATTAGCGTTGCTCGTGCACAAAATAGTAGTAATAATTGTAAATAAAATCTTCTTCATTATAGTTCTAGTTAGTTTTTTTTTGGTTGTAATTATAGTTAGAGTCATGCTTCCATATTCGATATCGGTTGCAAAGTTAATATTTTTTTTGTAAACGTACACAAAAAAATGGTAAAAAAATGCGCATATGGGGTAAAAAAAGTTTGAAAAACGCAAAAACAGGGTGTATTTTACGTCATACACCCTGTTTTTTTGTGTAAAAATGCCAAAAAGCTGTTACTTAGTCAATTGACCAGCATAATTAAAGGATTTTCCACCTTTCTTTATTGTCAAACGGTTGTTTTCTATCACTTTTACAGTGGAGAAATTACCGTTGAAATCGGCATTTTCTGCAATAGAACCAATGGCTGTTGGGTAAGAATAGAAACCTACGAGGGTTGACTTGTAAGACTCAAGTGCACTTTTGAGCTCAGGAATGAGTTCTTTGTTGGCATCCTCAGTAGCATTGTCAAATTCCCATGTGAAGTCACCCCTTTGGCAACGTCCAGCACCATACTGTCCTGTTACATGAGATACAACATCCTCTGTGGCAAGTGGAGTACAGTCATAGAAATCGCCTTCTGTATCGAAATTGCTGTATGAAGAACCACCGTTTGTAGCCTTGACAGTGGCAGGAACTTTCTCTTCGCGTGTGCTTACCTCGTATGCGTCAATGCCGTATGTTGTTGCTGTGCTCTGGTTGAAGTAAGAAACAGCGCCCTCGATGTGGTTGTTGTAAGCCTTACATACGCCACCAGCCTCTCCAGACATCACGCCTTTTGACTTTGTGCCAGCCTTTTTGAGCTCAGCAACATGCCACAGGTCGGAGCCTTGCGCAGAAGATACGATAGGGTAGCGACAGTTGCGGAACCAGTTGTTCTCTGCAAAGACACATGAGGCAGAAGCTAAACCTATGCCATAAAGACCGTTGCCGTCGTAGTAGTTGTTATATACATGGAAAGACTGTCCGTGCCTGCAACGTGGAAGACGCTGGTCGGCATGGTCAAACCAGTTTTCGTAGTAAGAGAGGTAGTCGGCATGATTTTCCTCCTTTGTCTTGCTCGCGTCGATAAGACAGCACTTTCCGCAATCCCAATAGTGATTGGCAGAAATAGTGCAGAAACGTGAACGCTTGGTGTCTATCGCGCCATCACCCTTAACCTTGTCAGCCTCGCCACCTGTCTGGCCATAGAAGATATCCAGATTATGTACCCACACGTGAGAGTTGTCCGAAGAAATCTCTATGCCGTCATCCTTGCAGAGCAAGATGCCGAGGTTGCGTATTTCTACACCCTGGCAGTTGCTTATCTGCATACCGAATTTGTAGATAGTGGCATCCTTGCCTATGCCTTCTATGGTTATAGGCAATTCAGCGTTAACTTCCTGTCCCTTTACTGCAAGACCTTGGGATGACATGCTGTCGTCGAGGTCGCTAAAGCTGACGGTTCCTATGATACGTATGCAGAGAGGTTTTTTCAGTCCACCACCATATACGCATTTACGATAGCCGTCAAGGATAGTTTGGAAACCAGTCCACTCAACTGGGTCTTTTCCCTCATAGCGTGTCCAGTTTACCTTTATGTTCTTTGCGTTGTCTTTTGTGATATAGAGCACTATGGCATCATCCTTCAGCGTGCCGTCGTTCTTGTAAGCACCGACGCCTTCCAGCCATCCGCTGTTTGGACGCTTGTGGTGTGCGTAACCCTGACGGTTGTGGGCACGCACGTCGAGGCTCGATGTTGTGGTAGCCTCGCCAGAGATTTCGTTACCCTTGCTGTCAATAGGCACGACCTTCAGCTGGTAGTTGCCAGCCTTTAGTCCTACGGCGTCAGCACGTCCGTATGAACCATAGTTGCGTACCAGTTCTTTGTCGAGTTTTGTCCATGAGTTTTGTCCTGCAGGGCTTACATAAACGTTGTAAGCCTGAGCACTGCTCATGTTTGTCCATTCTACCCATGCTGTCTCGAGCCAACCCTCAGCTGCCTGGATAGTTACTGCTGCCATCGCCTTGGGAGAGGCGAATGTGGAAAAAATGCAGGTAAAGATAAAGCTAAGAATGCTTAGCTTGTGTGCATAATGTTTCATTGTGATTGTAATTGTTTTTGTTAGAGTGTTGTTATTTTGAAGTAAAAAATAGAGTAGTTATGGTGTAAGGAGGTGCACCCATAAGGAGAGATGCACCTCCTGTTTATGTCATTATTGCGTGGACTTATTCAGCTCTCTGACCAGTAATGTTATATACCTTGTTACCCTTCTTGATGATGATGCGATTGCCTTCGATAACTTTTGAGATTTGAGAGTTCCCGTTAGCGTTCTCGTTAGCGTTAACGCTGTTGATTCCGGTTGTGCCGTCAGGATTTACTGTGCCGTCAACCACTGCATTGAGGAAGTTCTCGAGGTTAGAGTAGCCGTTAGTGGCTATTGTTGCGCCGTCGCTTGCATCATCCTTGTTGAAGAGATTGGCTTCTTCGTAAGCATCGGGCATACCGTCACCGTCGGTATCAGCGACATCGCTTGTGCCACTGAGGTCAGGGTAGATGTTTGTTGCATTTACAGTCTCCTTTGTGCCGTAAGGAAGTTTATATGAGAACTCGAATGTTATATATTTGCCGTCATACTCTTCTGTAGAGATATCATTAGGACTGTTGATGATGCCTATGCCACGTGGTGACTCTGTTCCGCCATCCTTGAATCTTGCTTTTGCTACACCTATATACTTAGGGTCTATGTCGCCATGAGCCTCCTTGAGCAGGCGTGTGTCAACAGCATCAAGCTTAGGAAGTCTTGCACCAGCACCCTTGAAGACAGACTCGAAAGCTTCATCAGCTGTCTCATACTCCAGTCCAGAGAGTCCTTCTGTTGGCAGAGATGTCAGGATATATTTGTCATAGAATTCCTGTCCTTTGGTCGCACTTAAGCCATTCATGTTGAAAGCTCGCTGACCATTGGCATCGGTAAAGCCGTAGAGGTTGTCATTGTTTACAAGTGTAAGATTGTCATTGCTCCACTGTGTGCCAGTGCCTTTCCACTTGCTGTCTAATTCAAACTTATTGCCGCTCAGATACCACTGTCCGTAGCCGTCAGTTCCATCATAGTCACCTTGCGCGAAGTAGCGAGTGCTGCTTACCTGACTCTTGGTGGTAGGACCTGGTCTGTAGTAGTTGTTTATCATATAAACGCGGTCATATCCCAAGTGATTGCCGTCTGCATCATTATTGATGCTCTTCTTGTCTTCGCCACCATAGGGAGAATTAGGCTTGCCCCAGTTGAAGATGACGTTGTTGGCATATTCTGAGATGACCTGAGCATCGTGGTCATGCTTGCCATCCTTGAGGTTTGCCTCGTTACGCACGCCGTTGAAGCGTACGGTACGATTGTTGCAGTTGGTGATAAGGCAATGGTGCATAGTAGAATGTTCGCCACCCCACTGTGTAGCGTATGAGCGAACTCCCTTAGGGTTTAGGCTGTTGTAAAGTCCTTCGCCAATAATACACCACTGTACAGTAGTGTAATCTGTGTCATAGGCGGTAAGACATTCTTCCATAGACCATGTGAGCGAGCAGTGGTCGATAATTACGTTCTTGGCGTTCTCCATGTCCAGTGAAGTGATGCTTGATGCTGCCATCTCGCCGGCACGGAAGCGAATGTAACGTAGAACTATATTGCTTTTACACAAATAAATGTCGTATCCAGCAATGCATATACCTCCACCAGGAGCTGTTTGTCCGAGGATAGATACATCATCATATTGGAATTTCAGCTTAGAGGTAAGGCGTATGGTGCCACCCACCTTGAAGAGAATAGTACGTGGCTTACCTCCGTTATCATGGCGGATAGCCCAGCGCAGGGTGCCCTCCACGAGTTGGTTGTCTGTGCAGTCGTCGAGTCTGGTTACGTAGCACACTTCACCACCTCTGCCACCAGTTACATACTTGCCATAACCATCTGCTCCAGGGAAGGCGAGTTGTTGCTCGTCTGCCTGTGCAGTCATGATGCCAGCTAACAAGAGCATCAAGAGAGATAATAGATTTTTCTTCATTTTTCTTTTATAATAGTTTTGGTTTTAATTACGCATTATGAAAGGTGTCTGGTATTCAGGTCGCTTTGCTTTCTTGCTTAGGCAAGCGTAGCACCTGCGGTGCGTCCGATTACAGGTTTTAAGGTGAAAAGTGAATAATGGTGAAAGGAAGACTCCGAGCTATGCTCGCCTGAGCACCTATTGGAGCGCAAGAAAGAATAAAAGCTTACTACAAATAAACCTTAATCCAAACAACCTTAATCCTTAATCCAAATAAACCTTATGACCTATAATTATGAACTGTGAACTGTGAATTGTCACAACTGCCCTGCCTCCACCAGTCTTACCACGCGTTCCGTCAGTTTGTCGTCACCCTCGGCATCATACATCTTCTTGAGTGAAGCGCCAAACATCCACGCAAACGACTGGTAGAACACAGCCCTCGTAGTGCCAAAGAAAGCCTTGACAAGTTCGTAGGTGCTTGAGTTAGTCTCTCTGTATACGAGCTTTATCAGCAGTTTTCCCTGCGTCAGGCTCAGCTTCTTCATCCTCGGCGTGTATTCAGCCTTGATGCTCTTCTCCACAAACTTCATGTGGGCTCGTCTTGCCTCGTCGTTTGGCAGGGTTTCCAGATATTCGTAGGTCTCGATGATGGCTCTGTTCACCTCTTTGGCTATAGGGAGCACTTTCTTTACGTTATATACCAGTCGGTCGTAGGTTCTGCGTTGCTTGTCGTTCTTGAACTCCAAGGGTGCATAGACATAGACGTTGTTCATCTCCACGTACTTTATGCTGTCTCCAGCATCGAGCACTTTTCCTACCTTCACCATAGGAACAAACGTGGGGTTGTCCATATCCACCTTCCTGTCTTCGGGCTTTGTCTTATGGTGTTTCTGCGCCACGAGGGGCATAGCCACAAGCATTAAGCACAATGAAAAGACCACCGTTCTGAGACTATGTGAAGAAGGGCATATCACGTTGCAAAGGTACAAAAAAAGAATAAAGTACGATGTATAAAGTACAAAGTTTTTTGAATTATGAACTATTTTTAGTACCTTTGCATGCCTGAAAAGGTGAAATTCTAACAGAAAACATCAAAAAACATAGTGAAAATGAAAAGGTTAAATATAGGTATCCTTTCCCTCCTGGCTCTCATGCTGGTGGGATGTGGCAAGGGAAAATTCCATGTGGAAGGTAACATTACCGATGCTAAGGACTCCGTGCTCTATTTTGAGAATATGAGTCTTGATGGTCCTGTGGTGGTTGACTCTGTCAAACTTTCTGCTGACGGTGCTTTCTCTTTCTCAGGCGAAAGACCAGAGGCGCCAGACTTCTATCGCCTGCGTATTTCAGACGGTATAATCAACATTTCTGTCGATTCCATCGAGACTATCCGCATAAAAGCCTCTTATCCCACTATGTCAACCCGCTATGAGGTAGAGGGTAGTGAAAACTGCGATAAAATCAAGGAATTATCCCTTCTTCAGCAACAACTTCTGGCTCAGGCTCTCTCCATCAGCGAGAATCCCTCTTTGGGTATGGAGCAGTCTGGCGACAGCATAAGAAAGATTGTTGAGGCTTATAAGGAGAATGTCCGCATGAACTATATCTTCAAGGAGCCCCAGAAGGCTTATGCCTATTTTGCCCTCTTCCAGTCTCTTGGCGATATGCTTATCTTCAACCCTCGCGAGTCGGAGATGGACGTAAAGACCTTTGCTGCTGTTGCTACCTCGTGGGATAGTTTCTATCCTAACGCTCTGCGCGGCAAAAACCTCCATAACATCGCCATTGAGGGCATGAGGCAGGTGCGCATACTCAAGGCTCAGGAGAAGCCTTACCAGATAGATGCCTCAAAGGTTTCGGAGGTCTCACTCATAGATATTCCTCTCATCGACAATAAGGGCAAGCGTCGCTCCCTCACTGAGCTGAAGGGCAAGGTGGTGCTTCTCGATTTCCATGTTTTTGCTTCCGACTATAGCACAGAGCGCATCATGATGCTCAGAGATTTGTATAACAAGTATCATGCACAGGGCTTGCAGATTTATCAGGTTTCCTTCGATTCCAACGAGCATTTCTGGAAAACCCAGACTGCAGCTCTCCCTTGGATATGCGTGAGGGATAACAAGGGCTTGCAGTCTGAGTATCTCCTCAGATATTTCGTACAGCAGTTGCCATCTTATTTCCTTATCGATCGCACCAATTCGCTCTATAAGCGTGGAGAGCAGATAGATGATGTAGAGGCAGAGATAAAAACATTGCTCAATAAGTAGTTGTCCAATAGTTACCAGTAATAATCCCGATTTTCAATGTTCAATTTTCAACGTTCAAAGCTTCTCCTCTTCGATTTTGGGTGCGTCATAGTCGATCTCAACAAACAGCGTTGTGTCGATGCCCTCTACAAAGTAGGTTGCGGAGCTATTGCTGGCTACGTAGATGAACATCGCTCCGAAGACCTCTTTCATGAGATAGAATTAGGCGGTGAAACCGATGTTTTTTGCCAGGAAGCACGTCGCCAGTCGTCTTATACCGATAAGGAGGGAGTCTTTCATCCTTGCCAAACAAAAGACGAGGATATCATCTGGGCTTGGAATGAGTTGCTTGTTGGCATAAGCAAGGAGAAACTGCGCTTTATCAAGCATCTGCATGATGACCTTGGCTATAAGACGGCTATACTATCCAATACCAACTGGATGCACTGGAACTTCTCTGTCGAGAACTTCTTTGGAGTTGATGGTTATAAGGTTGAGGATTATTTTGACCACGTTTTCCTCTCCTGTGAGCTGGGTATGGTGAAGCCTGACGAGAGGATTTATCAGCATGTGATAGATGTGACGGGTGTTAAGGCAGAAGACATCATTTTCTTCGATGATTCCGCCAAAAATTGCGAGGGAGCAAGACGTGTAGGCATCCATTCCATACATGACCCTCTGGGCAATGCCTGGATGCACGTACTGCGTAATGAGATAGCATCAAAAGAGGCTGTTGCCGCAGTCATAGGCAATTTCGACGGAGTACACACAGGACATCGCTATGTGCTCGACCGTCTCAAGGAGGTTGCTGCAAAATATAATATGTCTCCCCTTGTCATCACCTTTGACAAGCATCCTCGCGAGTTGTTTGATGCTACGTTCAAGGCATCTTTCCTCACCACTCTCGATGAGAAGGTAGCCTTGCTTGAGAGTATTGTGGATAACGTAAAAGTCCTCTCGTTCAACAGAGAACTTGCCCAGGTTTCAGCCCATGATTTCATGGAGAAATACCTCAGGGATGAGTTTGGCGTCAGGCTCCTGCTCTTAGGCTATGACAATCGCTTTGGCAAGAGAAATCATACTGAGACTTTCGAGGACTACCAGCACTATGGCAAGGAATTGGGCATAAAGGTTCTGCTTGCCAACCCTGTTGATGTAGAGGGAGTAAGGGTGTCCTCCTCTCATGTGCGTCATGCGGTGGAAGAAGGACAGATGGAGGAGGCTACTATGTGCCTCGGCAGACCATACTCTGTTTCAGGCAAGGTGATTGAAGGTTACAAAGAAGGCAGGAAGATAGGCTTCCCAACGGCGAACATCCTTCCGCCTGCCCATAAACTCCTGCCTCCTAATGGTGTCTATGCAGCAAGTGTTGTGCTTGACGGAAAGAAATATCAGGGCATGACGAATATTGGCACAAGACCAACATACCATAATGTGAAACCAGACAATTCTGTCACGATAGAGACAAATATCTTCGATTTCATCGGCGATATCTATGGCAAAGAGATAACTGTAGAGTTCCTACGCAAGGTGCGGGATGAAAAGAAGTTTGCCTCTCCAGAGGAATTAAAAGAACAAATAACCCTCGACAAAGAGTTCATACTTGGCAATCTTAATTCTTAATTCATGAAACGAACCCTCCTTTACACATTATTATTCATAGCAGTCCAACTGACAGTAGCTGCTCTCGTAGCTTTAGTGCTCAAAATGTGGGTTCCAGCCGTAAGTGCTGAGTCTGCCCAAGGTTTGATATATGCCTCTGTAGCCACAGACGTCATAATCCTGGCTTTATTCCTTGGCTTAAAGTGGTGCCCCGTAAGTCGCAACTACATTCGCACCCGACCTTGGCTCGCCCTTTTCTGGACGTCACTCCTTGCCATAGGCATAATCCTTCCCCTTGCCCTGCTCGAAGAGCAGATACCCGAGTCTTGGCGAATAGACACAGTAGGCGATGCCATAGTGGAAATGCTCAAACTGCCAGAGGGCTACTTTGCCGTCTGTATGCTTGGTCCCCTCATGGAGGAAGTCGTCTTTCGTGGAGCCATCATCCGAGCTTTGCAAACCTACTTTAACAGTCATAATTTTCAATTTGCTAGCTTGGTAACTATCCTTGTTTCTGCTCTTATCTTTGCAGGCATACATTTCAATCCAGCTCAGATGCCCCATGCCTTCATAGTAGGTTGTCTGCTTGGTTGGCTTTTTGTCAGAACCAATAGTATAGTGCCAGGGTTTATCCTCCATTGGATAAACAACTCGGCTGCCTACGTAGCAGTAAAGATGTTTCCCACCTTTCCTGTAGATGCTCCCCTCATAGACTATTTCGGAGGCAACACCCTTGCCGTTTGGCAAGCCGTTATCTGCTCACTGATGATAGCTCTTCCCTCACTCTATCAGCTCAACCGAGTACTGAAAAAATAAAAAACACAGAAAAGTTGTACGAGAACTGTCATCTGTCACTAAAACGCTGTTATGTCGATTACAGTATTACAGATTACAGTTTTCTCATGAGCACATCACACACTAATGCTAAGAGGAGGGGAAAGAATAGTTAATATATTTTACATTATATATATAATATATATATATTATATATATAATGTAACTTTCTTGTTGGCAGATTTTACCTACCTCCTAAGAAACTGTAATACTGTAATCTGTAATCAGGTTAATATTGAGAATATGTTAAAAACCCCGTCGCCAATTCCGCCCTTTTCGCCCAAAAACGCAAAAGCTATACTTCTGGTGGTAGAAGCATTACCTCTGCGTGCAGAAGCATTACTTCTGCATCCAGAAGCACTGCTTCTGCATCACCCCCTCGCAAGCCCCGAAAATACTGGCCTTCCGCGCATGTTAAATACCCCGTTTTCCTTGCACAGACCACAATTTTCTTGTAACTTTGCATATAGAAAAGGACGGAGAAAGACCCCCTCCAGTCCCCCTGTTTAGGGGGATGGTACCAACTGAAGGAGAGTTGACTTCCGAACTTTTCCAAGAGCGCTCAAACAGACATTATTAACTAACTAACAAATTTTACTAACATGATTTTGACTAAGATTATGACTGAAAGATTTTTAATAGATTTTTGAGGAATGAAATGACGAAATGAAGAAAAGTCGTCCCCCTTATTTGTGGACAAGATTTTTTGAAGGATTTTAGACGGGATTTTAACCACGGATTATGCGCATTTGCACGGATAATTTGGCTCACCTGCAAATTCCTGTGTCTTACATTTTTTTCTCGCAAAGACACTAAGAACAACTCTCTTCGAGAGCATCGGTCTGTAGCTTCATCCATTCGCCCGAAAGCAAACTTTCAGCTAATGTCTAACCTGCATCCCCTACTGGTTACACCAGTTATTCTTAGTTACGCAAAGGGCAAAGGCGCAGTCTGCGACTGCTCACGCCAAGCCCTGCGGGATACGCAAATAATGTTTGTATCATCAAATTTGATTTCTCCCCTCTTGGGGGAGTTGGAGGGGGTCTTTGCGTAAGCTCCGAAGGAGCGTCTTGGCTCTTTGCGTAGAGATGATGAGCAGGCGATAGTCGGCGAGGTTTTGAGATATTCACTTGGGGCAAGCTTGCTTGCGCAAAAGAGAATAATCGAAAAAGCCTCAAGGGTGCAACCCTCATCATCTCGGCTTGGCGAGAAATAAACAAAGAAATCCGTGTTTATCCGAGCTATCCGTGGTAAAAATCAACACAGGGTTTTGCAAGTGCCCCGATAATTAAGAAAAATCTTATCTGAAAATCTCAAGAAAATCTAAGGAAAAATCAAAAGGAAAATCTAAAAACTAAAAGAAAGGAAAAAAATTATGGCTATTCAAGACCTTGTAGCTTGTCATACGCCTGCAAAGTTACGAATAATTTTGTAAAAGGCAAAAAAGGAAGTGTTACTAATCGCCTCTGGACGTTTGCTGGTTAGTTATGAGGGATAGAAGAATGTCATTCTTCTATCCACTCAAAGTGCTGATAATCCTTGCATGAGGTCCATGAGCCGCCCCATTCGAAGCCTGCCTCGGTGAAGAGCTTATAGCAGAGGTCGGATTTGTCTATCTTGTAGGGGAAAGCCCAGTCGCGCTTGCAGAACTTGGTTGCCGTTGCTGGTTGTACGTAGCGGGTGCCGTTAGCCCTGTCCTTATAGTAAGGATTATATAGCGTGTTGATGTCTATGGCAAGTCCGCGAGCGTGCTTTGACAGCTTTCTGGTGCCTGATATTGCACGATAGCAGAAGGAGCTGCTGTTGTTGTCGCGCATCTGAGTCTCGTCATCAGCATTATATACATCGGGCAATACCATTCGCTGGATAGGGTACTTAGCATCATAGAGCTTGCGGAAGATGCCCACCACTACGTCAGCTATCTGTTTGTTGACAATCATCTCGCCTATATGGCTCTTCTGGTCATAGTCCCAGTGGAGCGCACGGATGTGGCGCAGGTCATTACGACCTATGTATGGATTCTTCTTGTAGGTCTTGCCTTGCATACGTTGCCATACGCCATCGGGTATTTTCTCTGCAGCGAAGCACTTATCCACTCCGCCAAAGGCGAGGATGGAGGCATTGCTGACCGTGACTCCTGCCTGCCACTCCTCGAGGGGCTTGGTGTCAATGGCAGGGGCGACGGGATTGCGAAGGGCTTTCTTCAGTTTCAGTATGCGACGCACGCTCTGGTTGATGCGCTCCTCGCTTATCACGCCTGTATTCACCGCATTCACAACGGCATCGAATGCCTTGGTGAAGTGTAGTGGGATGAGCATGATGTCAAGTCCTGCCTGAATGCCTTTTATGGCTGCTTCCTCGCTGCCATAGTGTTTTGTGATGGCTTGCATCTTCAGTGCATCGGTTACGATGATGTTCTGGTAGCCCAGTTCGCCACGCAGTTTGTCTTGCAGTATGAGGCTCGACATGGTGGCAGGCATCTCGGCACCTTTCACGTTAGGCAGAGAGAGGTGTGCCGTCATGATTAGCCGGCAACCGCTACGAATGCCAGCCTTGAAGGTTGTCATCTCACAGTTGAGTATCTCCTTCCAGGTCTTCAGGCTCTCTGCATAGCCATGGTGGGTGTCAGCCTTGGTGTCACCATGACCTGGGAAATGCTTGATGCAGCCTTCTACTCCTGCATCCCTCAGCCCCTGCAGATAGCTGGTCACCATAGGAGCTGCCACGTAGGGGTCGTCAGAGAAGGCGCGGTCTTTTATCACCCTGTTCTCAGGATTAGTGTTGACATCAGCGACAGGGGCAAAATCTATGTCGAAGCCGTACTTGTGCAGGTATGTGCCTATGGTGTTGCCGCAGTAGTAAGCCTTAGTGGGGTCGCCAGTCTGTCCGATAGACTCCATCGAGGTGAATTTCTCCACATCAAAGTTGCCGTTGTTGGCAATGTATGCCACTCTGCCTCCCTCCTCGTCGATACAGAGCAAGGGCGAGCCGTTAAGCGCGCGAATCTGCGAAACAAACGTCGATAGTTGTGCCTCGTCCTTGATGTTGTGGGCAAAGAGTATGATGCCTCCTACGGGGTAGTCCTTGTTAAGCTCCGTCATTGCCTGGTTCACCTCCTGTAGCCGCAGCAGTTTTATGTTTTGTGTCTCATGATCTATAGATGGGTCGAGAGACTCAGGGCGGACATAGAACATCTGACCTACCTTCTGGCGCAGGGTCATCTGTTGCAATTGGGCTTCTATCTCGTCAGTAGGGGGAGTAGTGGTGGTGTCAATGTTATCCGAATACGATGTTATCATGGTGCCACAGATAAGGATAGTGACAAGTTTCCTGTATATGTTATTCATAATTCTCAATTTTCAATTCTCAATCTTCAATAGGGTTCAAGGTTCAGTTGACGAGTTGACAAGTAAACAAGTTGACAAGATATGTCCTTATTCAATCTTCAATCTTCAATCTTCAATCTTCAATATTCAATCTTCAATCTTCAATTGTTTTAAATAGAGTATCGCCTCTGGTCCCTCGTTAAATAGAAGGTCGAGAATGGAGAGGTTAGGTATAAAGCCGTGCCTGCGTTGGAAGGTCTGGTAGTAGAGACCCCCTAAATCCCCCTGTTCAGGGGGACTTGCCAACGATGCGCCATCCATTTGTTTCGGAGGACTTACTGAGGAGGCTCCATCTCCACATTCAGAGGAACCCACCGAGGCTGGAGCCTCCCCCTGCACAGGGGGATTGAGGGGGTCTTTTATCTCCCTCTCTATCCCGATTAAATCGAGCATTTTGCGCATTATGGCGAGGTTGTAGTCAAAGAGCCTCTGCCAGTTGTTTGCCCTGAATACCTCCTCGTCAAAGAAGGGGCGGATATCATCTTGATAGTAGTCGAAGAAGGGCGACATACCGTAAGCACTCTTCAGAGCCTCCCAATGCTGGTGGCGCCAGTTGCCGTGCTCGCTCACCAATACCTCGCGGATGGAACAGCCTCTCCCCATCCCCTTAAAGGAAGGGGGGATTGAAACAGGAACAGAAAGTATCTGCTTGCCATTCGCCGTTGCTATCTCACAACGGTTCCTCGACGTCTGCTTCACGTAGTTTTCGCAAGCGTCGATATATATGTCCTCCTCGGCACAGACCAGCCGCCTGTACCAATCAACACTTCCGAAGTATGTTGTGTGGAGAGTCATCCCTTTGGTTGCTTTTGCTTTATTTTCAACCCCAGAAGAAACCCCACAGGGTATATTTCTTGTTTGTTTCTGCCAGCGTGGCTAAATTACCGTAATCTTGTAATGTATCCACGCTATATGCAAACTGCTCTTCTGCCAGAGTCATTGCATCCTTGACGACAGGCTGTGGCACATGGTACATCAAATTTGGTACAATCCAGGCTATTTCTGCTCCGTATCTTTCATACCAATATTTTGCCACAGCCATATGGATTTCTGGTGGCGGGCAGTTTTTCCATCCTCCATACGGAATGTAGGCAAACACCTGCCATGGTTCGCTGACAGGTATCTCTGCAAGCAGAAGATTGCCAGGGACATAGTCTTCAAGGATAGGGAAGTCATTCAACGCTTCACGTGGCTCTATATCACCAATTACATCAGTTTGCCAATCAAATTCTTTCTCGTAGTCTGTCTTGTTCAGGTCAAATTGCCTTTTCAGCAGGGCTTGACCATCTTGTACTGGCGAACTGAGCACCTGCTGGCGCCATTGCGCAAAACGCTCCTTGTCTTTCACTATTTCGTCAAGGCAACACCTGAAGTTATAAGTTACAAGCAGTAAGACTGGGCAGAAACCTTCCTTCTTTCCTCTTTCACGGCTTTCCAGCCACAATTTTTTCAGTGCCTGAGGGGAAATGTCTGCTCTTACCTGAGTGGCACTGATGTTATTTTCGTCTAACAGGCTTAGCACTTGTCTCGTTTCTTCCTGTATTTCAGCCCACTCTTCAGCTTCATCCTGTTGATAGAGTTCATTATCTCGCGATTTGCGATAATTTTCCGCCAGTTTAATGGTACGCCAAATAAAGATTGCCGCCATTATGATTCCTGCAAATTTAGGATAGCCCATAATGTATGCCACAATCACATACGCTGTCATAAATGCTGCAAGAGCTCCCCAGATGATAAGCTGTTTGCGCAATATAAGACTTACTCCGTGCCAGTCTTTTTTCTCTATAAGATAATCCAGTTCATCTCCCAGCTGTTGTTCCTTTTTCTTTTTCCTTTTGTATAAGATGTATAGTAAAGCGGCAACAGCTAATCCAATTATCAAATACTCTTTCATATTCTTTTGATACTATTGTTGGTGTGGTAAATATAGCATTGAGTAATATGTTTACTTTTTCTTCTTAGGTTTGCGTCGTGCCCAACCTTCCTCTTCCTGCCCTAACATTTCGAAGAGGGCTTTGCGCTCGTCAAAGGCGCGTTGGCGCTCGGCTGTTCTTCTGCCTTTGCGTGTGGAGTCGGCATTGTCTTGTACATCGTGCCTCGTGTCACGGCGGTTGTCAGCCTTGCCTTGTGGACGTGCTTTCTTCTCACTGTCCTCGCGACAGGTGACTTTCTTGTTGTGGTAGAAGGCGTGGCTGAGTGCCTTGATGACTTTCTTGGCATCCTTGCTCGGAACCTCGATGAGGCAGAAGTTTGGCATGATGTCTATGTGTCCTACGTCTTGTCTGCCTGGCACGTTGCGATTGATGAACTGCATCACCTCGCCTGGGAAGAATCGGTCGTTTCTGCCAAGGTTGATGTAGAGTTTTGTATAGCCTTTCTCGACTCCCTCGCGTGGCTTCTTGTTTTTCCAGTCTGTGCGGTCGCCTTTGTCTTTCCTGTCTTTTTTGCTCAATACCACTTCTTCTATCTCTGGGGCATTGGCGTAATACTGCAAGAACCTTCCGAACTCTCGGCTCACCACCTTCTTGAGTATCTCCTCTTTGTCAACGTACTCGAAGTGGCGACGAATCTCAGTCATGAAAGGCTCTATCTGCTCGTCGTCAACATCGGTTTTCTCGATTTCATCGATGGCGCGGAAGAGTTGCTTGGTGCATATCTCCTCTGCTGTGGGTATTCTGCCAGCCACAAAGGTCTTGCCGATAATCTTCTCCACTTCGCGCACTTTGTGGCGCTCTCTGCTGTGGATGATGGCGATGGATGTACCCTTCTTGCCAGCTCTGCCTGTTCTGCCTGAACGGTGGGTGTATGACTCGGTATCGTCAGGCATGGAGTAGTTGATGACGTGGGTGAGGTCGTTGACGTCCAGTCCGCGAGCCGCAACATCGGTTGCCACGAGCAACTGCGTGAGGTGGTTGCGGAACTTCTGCATGGTGAGGTCACGCTGCTGTTGCGACAGGTCGCCATGCAGTGCCTCTGCGTTATAGCCTTCCCTGATGAGTTTGTCGGCTATTTCCTGTGTCTCTATCTTTGTGCGGCAGAAGATGATGCCGTAGATGCGTGGGTAGTAATCGACTATGCGTTTCAGAGCAAGATACTTGTCCTTGGCATTCACCATATAATAGATGTGGTTGACATTCTCTGCACCCTCGTTGCGTGAACCCACCACTATCTCCTCATAGTTGTGGAGGTATTTCTTTGCCACTTTCTCCACCTCCTTGCTCATGGTGGCAGAGAAGAGGAGCGTCTGGTGCTGCTCTGGCAGAGCCTCGAAGATGGCGTTGATGCTGTCAGAGAAACCCATGTTGAGCATCTCGTCAGCCTCGTCGAGCACTATGTGGCTCACGTCCTCAAGGTGCGCCTTGCCACGCTCCATGAGGTCTATCAGTCTGCCTGGCGTGGCAACGATTATCTGCGCCCCGTGCCTGAGTGAGCGTATCTGGTCGCTGATGCTCGTGCCACCATATACGGCAACGACGTTGATGCCCTTGAGATATTTGGAGAAATCGCGCAGGTCATCAGTTATCTGCAGACAGAGCTCGCGAGTGGGAGAGAGTACAATAGCCTGAGTGCTACGGTCTTTGGGGTTGACCATCTGCAACAGGGGCAGGCCGAATGCAGCCGTCTTGCCTGTGCCCGTCTGGGCAAGGGCAATGAGGTCACGATTAACGGAAACGGGAACTTTAACGTTAACGGGAACCTCTTCTACTTCCTCTTCTACTTCCTCTTCTACTTCCTCTTTTACTTCCCCTTTTACTCCCCCTTCTACTTCCTCTTTTACTCCCTTTTCTATTCCTATTAAAAAAGGTATTACAGCCTCTTGTATGGGCATGGGGTGCTCAAAGCCCAGTTCGTCTATTGCGCTAAGTATTTCGGGCATTATGCCCAGTTCTTCGAATGTCATCTATTATCTTTTATCTATAATTTACTCTACTATCGTGAAGTCGAGTTGTTTTTTCTCCAGATTGGCTTTTGCTACTTTGATGCGTATAGGCTCACCAAGTTGGTATGTGTTGTGATAACGGCGTCCTACAAGGCAGAAGTTGCGTTCGTCAAACTCGTAATAGTCGTCTTTCAGGTCACGGATAGGTATCATGCCCTCGCAATGGTTTTCGTCAATTTCTGCATAAAGACCATAGGTGGTGATGCCTGAGATATGGGCGTCAAACTCCTCGCCAAGGTGTTCGCCCATGAATTCAACCATTTTGTATTTTATGGAGTCGCGTTCGGCATTACTTGCTACGAGTTCCATGTCGCTGCAGTGTTCGCATAGTTCCTCGTAATAGTTCTGGTTGGCACTCTTGCCTCCTGCTTCGTAGCGAGTGAGCAGTCTGTGCACCATAGTGTCTGGATAACGACGGATGGGAGAGGTGAAATGGGTGTAGTAATCGAAGGCAAGTCCGAAGTGTCCTATGTTGTGGGTGCTATACTTTGCCTTCATCATAGCCTTCAGAGCCACCAACTGTATGGTGTTGTTTTCGGCTTTTCCCTCACACTCATCCATAAGGGCGTTGAGGGCTCTTGCAGTAGCTCCCTTGGTGCTTGTGGATTTCATTCTGTAGCCAAAGCGCACAACAAACTGTTTCAGTTGCTCCAGCTTGATAGGGTCTGGATCTTCGTGTATGCGGTAGGGCAGGGTCTTAGCCTTCTTGCCTTTTGCCACCTTGCCCACACTCTCGGCAACAGTCTTGTTGGCTAAGAGCATGAATTCCTCGATGAGCTTGTTGGCATCCTTCGAGCGCTTGAAATATACTCTTGTAGGCTTGCCCTTTTCGTCGATGTCGAAACGCATTTCCTCTCGGTCAAACTTTACAGAACCATTTTTGAAGCGTTTGTCGCGCAGTTTTTTCGCCATTTTATCGAGGGTTATCAGTTCCTCAGCATACTCACCCTCGTAGTGGGCTTTCTCAGGAGCAGGTTCGCCCGTGCCGTCTTTTACACCGTTTTGCTCCAGTATCTCCTGCACTTCCTCGTAGCAGAAGCGACGATTACTCCTTATGATGGTATGTACTATACGGTGTTTCTTTATCTGGGCATCATCATCCATCTCGAAGATGACGGAGTAGGTAAGTTTATCTTCATCAGGTCTGAGAGAGCAGATATAGTTGCACAGGCGTTCGGGGAGCATGGGGATGGTTCTATCTACGAGGTAGATGCTTGTAGCACGCTTTACAGCCTCTTTGTCTATGATAGACCCCTCGGTAACATAATGACTTACATCGGCTATGTGTACTCCAATTTCCCATAATCCGTTGTCGAGTTTGCGTATTGACAGTGCATCATCAAAGTCCTTGGCATCATGTGGGTCGATAGTGCAGGTGAATACGTTGCGGAAGTCCTCACGCTTGTCTATCTCCTCTTGGGGTATTACATCGCTAATCTTGTTAGCTGCATCCTCCACCTCCTTTGGATATTTATATGGCAAGCCGTATTGCGCAAGGATAGCGTTCATCTCTGCGTCGTTTTCCCCCATTTTTCCGAGGATATCTATAACTTCGGCAACGATGCTCCTTCTCTCTCCGTCAGGCCATGATATGACTTTTACGACGGCACGATCGTTGGTCTTGCCTCCCTTCAGTTTCTTGTGGGGTATGATGATATTGGTGGCAATAGGTTCTTGAGGTATAAGGAAAGCAAGGTCGCCCTCCACATCCAGTTTGCCCACAAACTGGTCTTTCTTGCGCTCAATGATTTCCATTACCTGTGCCTCACGTATATGACTGCGTCTGCGAGCCATCATACAGAATTTTACTCTGTCGCCCTCTAATGCGGACATACTGTTGCGTTCTGCCACGAAGATGGGCTTGTCGCTGCCATCGGGCAGGATGCTGTTTCTGCCATTAGCCTTGGCATGGAAAGTGCCTTCCATCACCTGAGTGTTGTCGGCTAATTTGTACGATGAATCCGTAACTTTTACGAGGAAATCGTCCCATGCCATCTCCTCCATGATGTCTATGGCGAGCATCTTCATGGGGTGGGTGTCAAGCCTAAGCTGACGGAAGATTTCCTTGAAAGACATAGTCTCTCCTGGGTGACTGCTGAAGAATGCCTCCAGCCTTTCTGCTAATTGTGGTCGCGTGATGCGTTTGCCACCTTTTTTGCCGTTTTTCTTTCCCATAGTATAAAAATTATCAGATGTGTTATTATTTCTCTCCTTTAATTATTTTGTTGTATTGTTCAGGATTGCTCAATAGTTCTACAGCCTTCTGCACCTGATTGTCAGCCCCTATCAGATAGGCGATTGAGCCCTTCTGGTAATAATGGGCTTCAATTATTTCCTGTTCCAGTATCTGGGTGATGACCTTGCGATTTTTGTCAAGTTCTCGTTCAAGGTTGTGTTGCAATTTCTTCTCCAAGGCGTCAAACTCCGCTTTGGCTTCATCGTAGTAACCTTCAAATTTGGCGTATTCAACGAGTTTCTTGTATTCCTTGCTCGTCTCTCTGTCGTACTTGAAACCACTCGCAATAACCCTCTGCTTGAAGTCGGCATAGTCGGCATCGCTAAGATGAAATTCTGTTGCAGGTGCTATTGTGGGGTGTGCCTTGAGGTAGTCAATCACGTAATAATGTACCACCTCAGTAGAGTCAAGTCCACCATGAGCCAGATAGAGGGCTATGTTTGGCAGAGAGTCAGCCTTTACCTCTATGTCAGGCTTTATGCCTCCGCCGTCTCTTACGATTCTGCCACCCTTGGTCTTGAACTCCCTCGTCAGCGAGTCGGGTATGTGCTCTCGATAGCCTCCGCCAGTATGCTTGTAGTTGATAGCCTGTATGCACCTGCCGCTTGGTATGTAGTATTTTGACACGGTGAGTTTCAGCGAACCATCATGAGGAAGGTCAACAGTCTGCTGCACCAGTCCTTTGCCGAAGGTGCGTGTGCCCATAATCACGGCTCGGTCTAGGTCTTGCAGGGAGCCAGCCGTTATCTCACTCGCCGATGCCGAGTTGCTGTTCACTAAAACTACAACAGGCATAATGCTGTCAAGAGGTTCCTGCGTTGTCTTGTAAACGCTGTTTGAACGTTTTATCTTGCCCTTTGTGGTAACGAGAGTAACCCCCTTGGGCACAAACATATTGACAATCTTTATTGCCTCAGCCAAAGAACCACCTCCGTTGTCACGCAGGTCAAAAACAAGTTTGTTCATGCCTTTGCTGCGCATATCTACCAGTGCGCGTCTTACGTCACGAGCGCAGTTTTCTGTAAATTGTGTCAGTATGAGGTAGCCTATGTCTTTCTTGCCTTCAATAAAACCATAATACGGCACGCTGGGCAGCTGTATAGCCCTTCTCGTGATAGTTACAGATTTGGTCTTCTTTGATATATTCTTGTTTGATTTGCTCGAAACATCGTTTTTTGCATCAGCAGCAGGTATGTATGTGAGCTTGAAAGAAGTGCCAGGCTCTCCCCTGAGGTGGCTGCTTACAAACGAAACCTCCTTACCCAGCATGGTGCTGTCGTCAATAGCAACGATTACGTCGCCCTTCTTCAGTCCTGCTTCGTCGGCAGGCAGGCCTTCGTATGGCTCGTCTATCACTACGTTGCCCGTTTTCATGTTCTTCTTTATGAGAGCTCCGATACCAGCATATTTTCCCGTTAGCATCTGCTTCAGGTCCTTCTGCTCGCTTGCGGGGTAGTATTCCGTGTATGGGTCAAGTGAACGAAGCATGGCATTGATACCGTCGCCAACGGTTATGTCGGCATCCAGCGTGTCAACGTACATGGCATCCAGCTGTTTGTAGATAGCCGTAAACGTGTCAAGGTTCTTTGTTACAGTGAAGTTGTGATTTTTCCCTTCGCTCCATGCGTTTGCACAAACAAACAAAGATATAAGGAGTAGCAGGGCAAGATGTTTCAATTTGTAGTTCATACTCTATGCTTAATGTAATAGCACAAAGTTACAACTTTTATTCTTAATTGCCACATGGAGAGACTTTCTTTTATCATAATTTCATACTTTTTTCAACAATATGCTATTTTTTTTCAAAAAAAGTTTGGAAGATTAAGAAAAACATTGTACCTTTGCACTCGCTTTTCAAAACAAGATAGCATTTTGCTTCCTTAGCTCAGTTGGTTAGAGCATCTGACTGTTAATCAGGGGGTCCTTGGTTCAAGCCCAAGAGGGAGCGCACAGACATCCGCTTTGGTGGGTGTCTTTTTTTGTGCTCTTTTGGGCAGCCCCAAGTCCCCCCGTCCTTGGCTCTTTCAGTCGCTTCGCTTTGTGAAAGCGTAGCATCTTTCGATGCGTCCGATTACAAGCCCAAGAGGGAGCGCACAGAAAAATCAAGCACTTACGAGAAATCGCAAGTGCTTTTTCTTTTATTTGCGAACTAAATGCGAACGATTTGGCAACCTAAATCGATGTTTTTTGCATATTGCGAAAGAAAAGGAAATGTAAGTACATATAAATAAGTTGTATTTACTTAAATTCCCAAAAACCTGTACCTGTCTCAGGGTCAAACTTTCTGCCAATAGAGCCACCAACAGTAGGACGCAACTCTATTTCTGCAGTATAGAGAATGGTGGTAGATTTCAGATGACCACCAGCCATACCATGCTGTCCATCCTGTTTATATGAGAACAGAGCATGAGTGTGGTGGTAGAGCCTGCCATCCTCTCCTGATACCACATTGCCATTTATAGACACCAGTTCCAACATTCCTTCTAACTGCTCAGTCTCAAACTCGCCTGTCTCTGGTATGAATACCTGCAACTCGGCACTTTTACAGCCTCCTATACCAGAGAACACAGCGGAAGGAATAGATTCTTTACGGCAGACTTCGAGGATATTAGCTATCACTTCATCGCCTCTATCCATCCTGATATAGTATGTATCACCTATCTTCCTGTAGTCCATTTTATAAAAGTTTTGATGAAACTTTGTCCTGTTATCTTTTTTGTCACCTGCTTTGGTGACTTCAGTTGTAGCATGGCATAAATAAAAATTCTCTGCAAAGGTAATGAAAAGATTTTGAATGTTCAAGAAAAATACTTACCTTTGCAATGATGTTTAATAATAATTATGGATGAAAATGGTACGTCTGCAACCAGAGTGCCAGCCTGCAACAGTTGCCTGATGCCACCAATCGTGTAAACACCATCTTCATGACCACCTTCTTCATTGGTGGTAGTCTCGGCACGTTCTGCTCTGGCTTGGGATGGAGTGTGGCAGGATGGACTGGAGTCTGCATCGTCGGAGGCTGTTTTGCGTCAGCAACGCTTTTTCTATCGGCATATGAGAAACTACATAAAAACTTTTAAATGAATACTGTTATGATTCTTTCAACAACCCCACAGATTGAAGGTCACGCCATCCGCGAATATAAGGGTGTGGTGACAGGTGAAACAATTATTGGTGCCAACTTCGTCAAGGATTTCTTTGCTGGAATACGTGACGTTATAGGAGGTCGCTCAGGCAGTTACGAGAAAGTGCTCCGTGAGGCGAAGGATACCTCTATGCAGGAAATGATGGAGCGTGCTCAGGAAATGGGAGCTAATGCCATCGTGGGCATAGATATAGACTATGAAACCATTGGCAAAGGAAATTCGATGCTGATGGTTGCCACCAGTGGAACAGCTGTTGTTATCTAAAACAGAGAGGGCTGATGGACGTTATAGCCGTCGTTGTTGCTGTTCGCCATTTGACTATTCTTGTTCTGCGGCACCTTGACTTAAAAAGTGCAAGAATATGTCAAAATTAACATTTGGAAGAGGCGCTTGCAGAAGCAGTACTTCTGCGTGCCCTTCCACTGCTTCTATGTCCTCCTTCTCGTGCTTCTGAACGCAGAAGTACTGCTTCTGCAAACCATATCGCCGCCTTGTGGCTAACGCGTTGATTTTCAGCGTGTAAAGAAAGTGGTAAAATCTTTGGTTTCACGTTTTTCTTGCACATTTTTATTCTTTTGTGCAGGTCAAAATTAACATTATCAACTTTGTCAACATTGTCAACAAAGTAAACAAAATGGACGTGCGTTTTATTTTTTTTACTCATTATTTTTTGTAGTAAGTGTGAAATGTTTTAACTTTGCAGGAGAATAGGATAAAACTAATATAATTACAAAATTCTGACATTACAGCAACAACTTCTTTATGGAAAAAGATTATCTCATGATTACCTTTAAGCTGCTTGGTTCGCTGGGCTTGCTTATTTATGGTATGAAGGTCATGAGTGATGCGTTGCAGAAAATGGCTGGTCCGCAGTTGCGTCATATTCTGGCTCGTATCACTACCAATCGTTTTACAGGTATGCTTACTGGTGCTTTTGTCACCTGTGCGGTGCAGTCGTCATCAGCTACTACCGTCATGACGGTTTCGTTTGTTTCTGCAGGCTTGCTTACTCTTGCTCAGGCCATTTCGGTCATCATGGGTGCAAACATAGGTACTACGCTTACGGCATGGATAATGTCTCTTGGTTACAATGTGGACCTTTCGACTGTGGTATATCCAGCGTTCTTCGTGGGTATAGTTTTAATATACACCAGCCGTCATCGTATTGTGGGTGATTTCCTCTATGGCATAGCCTTTATGTTTCTTTCTCTCGTAATGCTGAGTACGACAGGCAAGGAGATGGACCTTGAACATAATGCCTCTGTGGTGAATTTCTTTAGCTCGTTTGATACAGGCAGTTACCTTACTATCCTTGCCTTCCTTGCAATAGGTACGATAATCACCTGTATAGTGCAATCATCAGCAGCCGTTATGGCTATCACCATATTGCTGTGTTCTACTGGCGTGCTTCCGATATATTTAGGCATAGCACTCGTGATGGGTGAGAATATCGGTACTACTGCTACGGCAAACCTTGCCGCGCTTGGCGCAAATGTTCAGGCGCGTCGTGCTGCTCTTGCCCATTTGCTGTTTAATGTCTTTGGAGTCATGTGGGTGCTGTGCGTGTTCTATCCCTTTGTGGATACGGTATGTTGGCTGGTGGGCTATGACCCTGCAACTGGTGGGCAGAGAGCCCTGTTGCCGATAGTGCTTTCCATGTTTCATACCTGTTTTAATGTCACCAATACGGCTATCCTCATAGGTTTCATACCTCAGATGGAGAAAGTAGTGTGCCGTCTGCTGCCAGAAAGAAAGAATGGTGAGGATGAGGAGTTCCGTCTGCAATACATACAGAGTAATCTTGTGCAGACGCCAGAAATCTCCGTGCTTCAGGCACAGATGGAGACGGCTCGCTTTGCCCAGTATGTTCAAGAGATGTTCGGGACAGTGAGAACGATGCTCAACGAGTATGACAACAAGAAGTTTACGCAAATATTTGAGAAGGTAAAGCATAAGGAGGAGATAACGGATAAGATGGAGATAGAGATTGCACGTTATCTTGAGGGCGTAAGCAATGACCACCTTAGTGATATTACTAAAACGAAAGTGCGACAAATGCTGCGAGAGATAAGCGAGCTTGAGAGCATCGGTGATGCTTGCTTCAATCTTGCTCGCACCCTTAAACGTCGCAACGAGGTTGGCATGAAGTTCAATGATAAGCTTAATGACAAGCTCAACGAGATGATGGACCTTGCCAATGCTTCGCTCACTCAGATGAATGTTGTTATGACAGGGCACAGCACGCAGCATGATATTGGCGTAAGTTACCATATAGAAGAGGAAATAAACCAACTGCGTAACAAGCAGAAAGCCGAAAATATAAATGCTGTTGACGAGCATGAATATGACTATGCAATGGGCACCATGTTTAATGACATGATAAACGAGTGTGAGAAACTTGGTGACTATGTAGTTAATGTTGTTCAGGCTCGTTTCGGTGTGTAAGGCCGTCGTGGTGTGACAAATTGACATCAAACAAAAGACAGAATGACACAAAACGTTATTGGGCACGGTTGTTGATTTATGGGGTGGTGAAAACGGAGCGATAAACTCCATGATAAACCAAACTTACAAATTAATAACAAACAATAAAAAACAAGGAGGACAAAATTATGTTACCAGTAATGTTTAGAAGTAATTGGTTTCCAACAGTGTTTGATGATTTTATGAAGTCTGATTTTGCACCACATGCCAACGGCACTGCACCAGCAGTCAACGTAAAGGAGAGCGACAAGGCTTATATTATGGAGCTTGCAGCTCCTGGTATCAAGAAGGAGTATTGCCGAGTAGGTATCAATGACGAGGGCAACCTTACCATAGCCATCGAGAACAAGATGGAGCACAAGGAGGAAGACAAGAAGCATCACTATCTGCGCCGTGAGTTCTCTTACTCTAACTACGAGCAGAGCTATGCACTGCCTGACGATGTGGAGAGGAACGGCATCTCAGCAAAGGTAGAGGATGGCATACTGACCATCACCATGCCTAAGACGGCTCCAAAGGAGAAGGTTACCAAGTCTATTGAGATAAAGTAAAAGCAGATTCCGAGCTATGCTCGCCTGAGCGAAGCGAAGAAGATAAAGTAAAAGAGCAACATCAGAATGATGCTGCTCTTTTGCTTTATGTGTTTATATGTGGTGCTTTTATAGTTTCTGTTCCACCTCTATCTCGGTGAATGTCTCTATAATGTCGCCAGTCTCGATGTCGTTGAAGTTTACGAGAGAGATACCACATTCAAAGCCTGTAGCAACCTCCTTCACGTCATCCTTATAGCGTTTCAGGGCATTGATTTCGCCAGTGAAGATTACTATGCCGTCACGTATGAGACGAGCCTTGTCCTTGGCGTGTACCTTACCATCGGTAACCATACAGCCTGCTACGCTGCCCACCTTGGAGATTTTGAAGACTTCCTTGACTTCAACCTGACCAGTAGAGATTTCCTTCTTAACCTTGTCAAGCATACCTTCCATGGCAGCTTTGATGTCGTCCATGGCATCGTAGATAACGGAGTATGTGTTGATTTCCACACCTTCCTGCTCTGCCAGTTTCTTTGCCGCAGCTGAAGGACGTACCTGGAAACCTACTATCATACCATTCTGTGCTGTTGAGGCGAGGGTTACGTCGTTCTCCGAAATCTGTCCTACGCCTTGCAGGATTACGTTTACCTGCACCTTCTCTGTTGACATCTTTATGAAAGAGTCGGAGAGTGCCTCCACAGAACCCTGTGTGTCTCCCTTTACTACGAGGTTGAGTTCGTGGAACTCTCCCAATGCCACGCGATGAGCTATCTCCTCCAGAGAGAGTGTCTTGGTGGTCCTGAGACTCTGTTCGCGCTGCAGCTGCATGCGCTTGTTGGCTATTGTCTTGGCTTCCTGCTCCGTTTCCATGATATGGAAAGAGTCACCAGCCTGTGGCGCACCATTCAGTCCCAGAACAATTACTGGCTCAGATGGGCGTGCCTGCTCCACGTTAGCACCACGCTCGTTAAACATAGCCTTTACTCTGCCCCATGCAGTACCTGCTATGATGATGTCGCCAACCTTGAGCGTACCGTTGCTTACGAGTACTGTTGAAACGTAGCCTCTGCCCTTGTCAAGAGAAGACTCGATAACAGAGCCAGTTGCATTACGGTTAGGGTTAGCCTTGAGGTCGAGCATTTCGGCTTCGAGAAGAACTTTTTCCATTAGTTCCTCTACGCCAATGCCTTTCTTGGCACTTATCTCCTGGCACTGATACTTACCACCCCATTCCTCCACAAGGAGGTTCATGGCAGCAAGGTCCTGACGTATCTTGTCAGGGTTGGCACCTGGCTTGTCAATCTTGTTGATGGCAAATACCATAGGCACATTGGCAGCCTGGGCGTGTGCGATAGCCTCCTTGGTGGTAGGCATCACAGAGTCATCAGCTGCTATAATGATGATGGCTATATCTGTTACTTGTGTACCACGTGCACGCATAGCTGTAAATGCCTCGTGACCTGGGGTGTCGAGGAAAGTTATGCGTCTGCCGTCAGCAAGTTTTACGTTGTATGCGCCAATATGCTGGGTTATGCCACCAGCCTCACCTGCTATGACATTGGTGTTGCGAACATAGTCGAGCAATGATGTCTTACCGTGGTCAACGTGTCCCATTACCGTTACGATTGGAGCACGTGCTATGAGGTCGTTCTCGTCATCCTCTGCTTCCTGTATAGCTTCCTGCACCTCTGCAGATACGTATTCTGTTGTAAACCCGAACTCCTCAGCAACGAGGTTGATGGTTTCAGCGTCAAGACGCTGGTTGATACTTACCATGATACCTACAGACATCAGTGTGCCAATGAGCTTTGTGACAGGTACGTCCATCATGGTAGCAAGTTCGCTCACGGTAACGTATTCTGTGAGTTTCAGCGTCTTGCTCTCCATTTCGCCCATCAGCATGTCTTCCTCACGCTGCTGAGCCGCTGCATCACGCTTCTCCTTACGATACTTAGCACCCTTCTTGTTTTGGGTTGTCTTGCTGGTAAGACGTGCGAGCGTCTCTTTTACCTGGCGTGCAACGTCTTCGTCGCTTACCTCAGGTGTCTGATTGCCCTTCTTCTTGTTCTTCTTCTTACCACCACCCTGCTGGTTAGGGTCGCCCTTGCCAGCTGTAGTGCGTGCGTTCTTACCATTCTTGCCACCCTGCTGGAAGTTGGCAGTGTCGTTTACGTCAACTCGCTCCTTGCCTATGCGGTTTCTCTTCTTCTTAGCCGCACTCTTTTCTTCGCGCTCCTTGCGCTTCTCTTCCTTTGTTTTCTTCTTAGGACGAGTACTCTGGTTGATGGCAGAGAGGTCCACTGTGCCAAGTACGGTAGGTCCCTCAACCTTCTTCCTGTCGCTCTTGAGGGTGAAAATCTCAGGCTTGTTCTCAGCCTTCTTTTCAGGTGCAGCAACCTCCTGCTTTTCCTGCTTAGGCTCTTCCTTTACCACAGCCTCTGGTGCTTTTTCAGCCTTCTTTTCAGGCGCTGGTGCAGCAGGCTTCTTGTCGAGGTTGATTTTGCCGAGTGGTTTAACTTCGCTTTTCTTCTGTATCAGCGCATCACCAGGAGTAACAGCCTGTTCTGGTGCTGGCGCAGGTGCAGATGCCTGTTTCTCTTTCTTTGCAGGCTTTTCCTTGCGCTGGAATATCTTCTCAGCCTGCGTGCGTACCTCCTTGTCGCCCTTGAAAGCTACCACGAGGGCATCATACTGTGCATCGTTAAGTTTGAAGTTCAGGTCGTTCTTCACCTCACCGAGCTCAGCTTTCTTCTCAAGGAAATCGACGGCAGTTTGCAAGCCGATATTGAGTTCGCTTATTGCTTTATTTAATCTTATACTCATTGATAGTTCTTTTAATAGTTCCTATAGTTTCTATAGTTCCTTTTTAAATTCTTACTTCTCAAATTCAGCTTTCAGTACGCTGAGCAGCTGATCTACAGTCTCTTCTTCGAGGTCAGCCTTTGTGATGAGCATCTCACGAGGTGCGTTGAGTACCTGCTTAGCCGTATCAAGACCAATACCCTTGATAGCATCGATAACCCACTGGTCAACCTCGTCATTGAACTCGTCGAGGTAGATGTCCTCCTCGTCAGCGCTCTGGTCATCGAGTTCGCGGAATACGTCAATGGTGTATTCTGTAAGCATAGAAGCAAGCTTGATGTTCTGACCGTTTCTGCCGATGGCAAGTGAAACCTCCTCTGGGCGCAGATAAACCTCAGCCTTACGCTCCTCTTCGTTGAGCTGTATGGAGTTAATCTGTGCAGGTGCGAGTGAACGTTGTATGAATAGTTTGATGTTGTCTGTGTAGTTGATAACATCAAGATTCTCGTTGCACAATTCACGAACAATGCCATGCACACGACTACCCTTTACGCCTACGCATGCTCCTACTGGGTCAATGCGGTCGTCGAAGCTCTCTACTGCTATCTTGGCACGCTCGCCTGGTATGCGTGCTATCTTGCGAATAGCTACAAGTCCGTCAGCTATTTCAGGCACCTCAGCCTCCATCAGACGCTGCAGGAAGAGGTTAGAACTACGAGAGAGGATAATCTTTGGGTTGTTGTTCTCGTTGGTTACACGGTCTATGACAGCCTTGATGCTCTCGTTTTTACGATAGACGTCATTAGGAATCTGTCCAGACTTAGGCAGGAGCATCTCGTTGCCTTCATCATCAATGATGAGCACTTCGCGCTTCCATATCTGGTAAACCTCACCAGTTACTATCTCGCCTACACGGTCCTTATACTTATTATATAATGTGTCGTGCTCCAATTCCAGAATCTTTGAAGCAAGTGTCTGGCGCAGGTTCAGTATGGCACGTCTGCCAAACTTTGCAAAGTCCACGCGCTCTGATACATCCTCGCCTACCTCGTAGTCATCCTGTATCTGCTGCGCTTCAGAGAGCGCTATTTCTTTGTTCTCGTCGCTTACCTCTCCGTCAGGAACAACCACACGGTTGCGATAAATTTCAAAGTCACCCTTGTCAGGATTAACGATAACGTCGAAGTTAGCATCGCTACCGAATATCTTGGATATTACGTTGCGAAAGCTCTCTTCCAGTACGCTTACGAGTGTTGTGCGATCGATATTCTTCGTTTCCTTAAATTCGCGGAACGTCTCGATCATGCTTGGTTGTAGTGTTGTTGTCTTTGTTGCCATTTGTTATATTGTTTTTGTTATTTTTTTTACTTGAAATCAATAAGATACTTACAGTATTTTACCTCGTCCATAGAGAATACCTTTTCAACATCTACCAAAACAGGGCGCTTTTTGCCCTCCTGCTTCTGTTTCTCTTGTGTCAGGATAGTAAAGGCAGGTGCTTCCACTTTTGTCAGCGTGCCCTTATATTTTGCACCACCAGCGTCGAGTACTTCTACGGCTTTGCCTATGCAGTTGATGTACTGCTGCACTACCTTGAATGGTTGTCCCAATCCAGCACTACCCACCTCGAGTTCATAGTCTTCCTCGTCGCGGTTCAGATGGTCCTCTATAAAGCGGCTCAGTTCCACGCAGTCCTCTATCCACACACCGTCATGGTGGTCTATCTCTACTACGATACGGTCGTCAGGTGTTACCTCTACGTCAACAAGGAAGTAATCCTTGCCGTCCAACCATTCCTCTACGATACTCTTAACTCTGTTTTTGTCAATCATTCCCTTTGTTTCTTTTTTTAATTGTATTCTCACTTTTAATCATAAAAGAAAGAATGAGAAGCTCTTGTTTGAACTTCCCATTCCCCTGAATTGCTTGCAAAGGTACAAAGAATAGTTGAGAGTTGAAAGTTAAGAGTTGAAAGTTTGTTCGTTGTTGTACCTTTTTTAGTATTTATTAACACAAAGTGTGTTCTTTTTCTCTATTTATGGAAGTGACATAAGTCCTTCCCATTCTACATTCCATTTGCCGTCTTTAGGAAAGCCTGGGTTTCTCTCTTGGCATCCCTCCCAGCCAGCGCACATCAGTGCTACTGCAGATAGTAGTGCGCCATTGCCTGGCAGGTACAGCCTCAATCGTTTGTCTTGGTAGTTGTGGCCATTGTTGAGATAGGTGTTTTTCTGTTTGTCCATAAGCAACACCTCCAGAGCCTTTTCTGGTTGTTGCAGACGTGTTGCCGTCATTGCAGCCATTGGGAAATCCCATCCCCATGATGTCTGCCAGTGCCAGTTGCCCATAATCCACTCTAATGTGCGTTCCATCACCTTCGCATTTATGAGTCTTGACATGGGGAAGAACCCTAATGCACCAAGCAGGGCAGGGTGGTCTGATGTGGCTTTTATGTTGCTATAGGTGTCAGTTGCCGATTCTGCTGCGAGGTACAGAGAATCTTTATTGAAAGCAAGGGGAGCTATGTGTGCTATGATGTTATCCCATTCTTCTATGCGCGGTAACCTCTCTCGCTTGCGCCATTGCTGTGCCATTGCGAGTGTGGTGTGCCACTGCGACAGTTCCATTGGAGAATTGAAAGCTACAGCTGCCCTTAGCGATTCCTGAGCTGGTATGTACCCCTTCAGAATGTACTGCTGTCTTTTGGTATCGTAGTTAGCGAAGGACTGCATGAAAATGGCTGTTTCTTCTATGAGTGGATACATGTCCTTGCACCATTTCTTTGCCTCTTCAGACGATTGCTGACTTAGTCTGCGATAGGCAAGTTCGGAGAGGTATATTAGATGAGGCTGTTGCCATATAAGGAAAGAACCTATATTAGAGGGCGCTTCGGTTGCTGATGCATCTGTCATCTTCATCCATCTTGCTCCCCTGAAGTCCTGACGTTGCGCTATCTCTCGTGCCATGGGTAGAGCCTTGTTATACCATCTCAGGGTGCGTTGCAAATTGTCAGTATGTCCCCACAAGGGTAGCCATGCCTGGTGCCACAGTATCATTTCGAGGTGGAATTTTCCAAACCAGGAGTTCATCGTCAGTCCTGTCTCCTGTGGTGGGAGGGCTTCGTATGTAGCCTCTTCAGCAGCACCTGAACACTGTATGGCGAGCAGGTATTGGGATAATACCACTCTGCGTTCCAGTTCTTTTGCCCTTGTGTCCTTGCAGTGTGAGAAATCTACAGCTGCACCTTCCGTCCAGAACTTCTTCCAGTAGTTTGCTGCCTCGTGGCTTACGTCGTTAAAACCTATATCACCCTTGAGTTGAGAGGCGGTAGGACGCTGTGCTGTCCACTCTGCTGTAAGTTGCAATGTAGTTGAGGCAGGAGATATGCTGTATTGATGTTTGCCAGTCTGACTGATGGCAACATTCCCCTTCCATTTCAGTGTGATGTAGTAGGTGGTGGTATCTATCTTGTGGCTTACCACAATATGGTTACTGCCCTGCGATACAATAGCCGATTCATGTAGTGAGTCGGCTTCCCAGTTGCAGGCATTATCAGTGTGCTTCCCAGTGGGGTAGGGCAGTCTTAGTATTATCGGGGCTATCGCCTTTGCTTTGATGCTGAATGCTATGAGGTCACGCTGTGGGTGGCAAACGGTGGTTACGTCATAGGCGTTGCCCTTGTAGTTAAAGCGTGAATGTATGCTTCCCTGCCACATGTTGAGTTGTTGGTGTATGTGGCTTATGGCTCCTGTTGCCGTCGCTCCTTTGCCAAAGTCAAAACCTAACGTACCGAGGTGAAGGCGGTGTGGATTTATGCGGAAATATTCTGATGCCCCATGTTGCCTTGCTGGTTGTTTGAATTGACATGAGTATAGCTCCTTGTTTTGCTCGGCTGTGGAGTGGTGGTTAAAGTTGAATGGTTTCAAACACTCCTCAGGTTTGTAGCCCTCGGTATTAGGAAAGGAGTGCCACCCCCATTGCGACTGTGTACCAAGACAGATGCCACCTGCATAGTATTCGGGGAAAGACTGCATGCCTGTGGCATCTACCGTATAGGCAAATCCACCATTGCCAACGGAGAGAGACGAAAGGGTGTCCATCGTCATAACCTTGGGATTGTTACGCATTACGAGAGCCTTGCGATTAATCTTTGCGTTAGCGGTGAAACAGCAAAGGAACAGGAGACTTATGATGTAATAATGGTGTTTAGACATTAAACATTAAAGATTAAACATTGAACATGAAAGGTGAAGGGTTCTTCGCTTTGCTCAGGCGTAAGCGGAACTTGCTCTGGCAAGCAAACCTAAAAACCATACTACTACAAAGCAGGGAAATACTCCTCGAACCATCCCTTCACGCTTGTGTCGGCATCCTGATTTTGTTTCTTGATTATGGGTTCTACGATTGAGTTAAAATATACCTCTGCATTGGTGTAGAAACCTCGCTTGTCCAGCGTATAGGTATTGCCGTCTGTTGCATCAGCAGGATTCAGTCCGTGAGTTTTCTCCCATTCGTCAGGCATGCCATCACCGTCTGTATCTTTAGGGGCAGGCTTAGAGGCGAGTGCAGGCCATCCCCCCACTTCCTCCTGTGAGTCAATCCATCCTGTGTTGCTCTCGGCATATTTCTTCTTGCCTATGGTCTTGCCATATTTAGCCGTACCTGTAGCCACGTCTTCTACCACGTCTTTGTCGTTAGTGTCCCTATGCAGCGAAGCACCAGCATAGGCAAGCACCTTGTCATAGGCATTCTCTGCCGTTTGCGTGGTTATGTTTCCGTATTCTATTGGCTCCTTTATTATGATGGTGTCCTTTGTCTTCTGTGTATAGGTTCCATCAACATTCTGCATGTTGGTTTGGTTAAGCACGCCCCATTTTGCATTTTCCTTTGTTACTTGTGGGAAACGTGGGTTCACATTGCCATTTACGTAGTATTTTCCCCATACGTGCCACATCGCGTCCCACTTATTGGGTTCAGCTGTGCCATGATGGGTGTACTCGCTCGTTCTGATACCAACGGATGCTATGCGCATTTGCACCTGCTTGCTACGTGTCAGGGTGCCTGGTCCAGGCTTATAATAGTTGTTTACTATGTTTACCTTTTGTCCTTCTCCACCATAGCAGCCATTGCCACCCCAGTTATACATCACGTTGTTTCTAAGGTCAACACGTTCGTCGGTCTGGGTACTTACACGCGGACCAAGACGCGGACAGCGTGAGGTGTGGTGAGCCAGTAGATTATGGTGGTATGAAGCACCAGCACCACCCCAGTTGCCACCATATCCGTGAGCTCCTTTCTTATGGCCGCTGTTCACCATGCTCTGGGCTGCGATATTCCATTGCACGGAGATATTCTTGCTGCCATATACGGAGAGACATTCGTCAACACTCCAACTTACAGAGCAGTGGTCAACAATGATGTTCTCGTTATCCATGCCGCCCAGTCCGTCACCCTCATGCTGGTCTATGTGGCGATTGCCAAGTCGAAAGCGCATGAAGCGTATGATGACGTTGTCTGCTGAGATTACAAAGGGGAAGTCGGCAATACATACTCCATCGCCAGGTGCCGTCTGCCCTAGTATGGAAACGTTGCCCTCCTTCAGACGTAGTTCGCTGGTAAGGAAGATAGTTCCGTCAACGTCAAACACGATAGTTCTTGTGCCCTTTTGCAGGCAAGCCCAGCGAAATGTGCCTTCCTTGCCGTCGTCGGCAAGACTTGTTACGTGGAGCACCTTGCCACCTCTGCCTCCAGAGGTTGTGAGGCGAGCAAATCCTTCAGCACCAGGAAAGGCGGGTGCACTCTCAAACTGAGCCTTGGCGATGCTCGCGGTTATAGTAGCAATGAGTATGGTTAGCAGTAGTTTCTTCATTGTTTTTTTAGTTTTTTTTATAGGTGGCTAGGGCTTCCTAGGAGTTCCTAGGCTTTCCTAGTAATTATAGGTTTAAGAAAAAACAAAGCGAGCCCCTCAATATTGAAGGGCTCGCTATATATAGGTTGTTTACTCCTCTGTGTTAGGAGTGTTGTTGTTCTGTTCATTATTGTTGCCACCATCCTCAAAACGACGTGGGCGACGTTCTGGGCGAGGACGGCGCTCTGGGCGTGGACGGCGACCACGCTGAGGCTCTTCATAGCCTTCTGGCTTGTCGATTAGCACCTTGTGAGAGAGCTTGTACTTTCCAGTCTTCTCGTCTATCTCAAGGAGCTTCACCTTGATAGTGTCGCCTTCCTTGATGCCTGCCTCTTCGACAGTCTCAAGATGCTTCCAGTCTATTTCTGAAATGTGGAGCAGACCGTCCTTGCCAGGAAGTATCTCTACGAAGCAACCATAAGGCATGATGCTGCGTACGACGCCATCATATACTTTGCCTATCTCAGGGATAGCCACGATAGCCTTAATCTTAGCTATGGCTGCATCAATAGAAGCCTTGTCTGGTGCAGAAACCTGTACCTTGCCTACACCATCTTCCTCGTCGATGGTGATTACTGTGCCTGTATCTTCCTGCATCTGCTGGATAATCTTACCGCCAGGACCTATTACGGCACCGATGAACTCCTTAGGAATCTCGAACTGCTCAATGCGTGGAACCTGTGGCTTGAAGTCTGCGCGAGGCTCAGCTATAGTGTCAGTGATGCATCTAAGGATGTGCTCTCTGCCGGCCTTAGCCTGCATGAGTGCTTTCTCAAGTATCTCGTATGACAGACCGTCACACTTGATATCCATCTGTGTGGCTGTCAGACCGTCCTTGGTACCAGTGGTCTTGAAGTCCATGTCTCCAAGGTGGTCCTCATCACCAAGGATGTCGGAAAGGACAGCATACTTGTCTTCACCTGGATTCTTGATAAGTCCCATGGCAATACCGCTGACAGGCTTCTTCATAGGTACACCAGCATCCATCAGGGCAAGTGTGCCTGCACATACGGTAGCCATAGATGATGAGCCGTTAGACTCCAGTATCTGTGATACTACACGAACTGTGTAAGGGAAGTCTGCTGGTATCTGACCCTTGAGTCCGCGCCATGCGAGATGACCATGACCAATCTCACGACGACCTACGCTACGCTGTGGACGTGCCTCGCCTGTGCAGAATGGAGGGAAGTTATAGTGCAGAAGGAATTTCTGGTAGTAACGGTCCAAGACATCGTCAACGAGCTTCTCGTCGAGCTTTGTGCCAAGGGTTACGGTAGTGAGAGACTGTGTCTCGCCACGAGTGAAGATAGAAGAGCCGTGAGGCATTGGCAGAGGGCTTACCTCACACCAGATAGGACGTATGTCGGTAGTCTTACGACCATCGAGGCGTATGCCTTCGTCAAGTATGCAACGACGCATAGCATCGCGCTCTACATCGTGGTAGTACTTGTCGGCAAGTGTATTCTTCTCTTCGAGTTCTTCCTCAGTAAGGTCAGAGTGTGCCTCGGCATATTTCTCCTTAAACTCTGTGATGATAGCCTCGAATGCTTCAGCCCTGCCATCCTTGTCGAGGGCTTTCTTTACAACTTCGTAAGCCTTGTCGTAGCACTCCTTGCGCACCTGCTCCTTGAGGTCATCGTCGTTCACCTCGTGGCAGTACTCGCGCTTGGTGTCGGTGCCGAGTTCCTTCATCAGTTCATCCTGCAGTGCACACATAGGCTTGATAGCCTCGTGAGCTGCCTTGAGGGCATTGAGGAGGTCAACTTCCTGTACTTCCTTCATCTCACCCTCTACCATCATGATGTTCTCAGCCGTAGCACCTACCATGAGGTCCATGTCGGCGTCAGCCATCTGAGCCTTTGTTGGGTTGATAACATACTCGCCGTTGATGCGAGCTACGCGAACCTCAGAGATAGGGCACTCGAAAGGAATATCTGAACATGCCAGGGCGCATGAAGCAGCGAAGCCAGCGAGGGCATCAGGCTGATCAACACCATCGGCGCTGAAAAGAATTACGTTTACGAATACTTCTGCGTGATAATCGCTTGGGAAGAGTGGGCGCAGAGCACGGTCAACGAGGCGGCAAGTCAGAATCTCATCATCATTAGGCTTGCTCTCGCGCTTGTTGAAGCCACCAGGAAAACGTCCTGCTGCAGCATACTGCTCGCGATATTCTACCTGCAGTGGCATGAAGTCTGTGCCAGGCACTGCGTCTTTTGCGGCACAAACGGTGGCAAGCAGTACGGTGTTACCCATCTTCAGGGTACATGAACCATCAGCCTGCTTTGCCAGTTTTCCTGTTTCGATGGTGATGGTACGTCCATCAGGCAGCGAAACGGTCTTTGTGATAATGTTCATTTAAAAATCTTTATTGTTTTAACTGTTCATCAAAATGGCACGACACCTTGCCGTGCCACATTATTTATATTAAAAGTTCTGCAAAGGTACTAAAAATAATTGAAAGTTGAAAGTTGAAAATTGAAAATCTTTACTTCACCGCTATTTTCTTGCCATTGAGAATGTATATGCCAGGAGCTACGGTGTTGATCCATGATCCATCGAGCACCTCCTGCTCCGTAGCCACGCACCTGCCTTGCAGGTCATATACACGTCCGTTGCCAAACGTAGCCCTGTAGCTGTTACCATCGTCCTGCAATTCCGAATCTTCGTCATCGAATATTACGGGGATATAGTCAGCTTTCTCGAATGCAAGTTCGAGGGCAGAGCCTCCACCGGCACTCACTGCTGCGCGATAGTAAATCTTGTTGCCATAGACGTACTTGTTGTTTCTTGTCCATGCGGCAGCATCCTTACTGCTCTCGCGGTTCAAGTTGGTATTCTTGTAGAAGCCTATGCCCCTGTCTGATGCAGGCGCTGATACGGTGATGAGACCGTTGGTGCTGAAGCTTGGATCCTCGGTGAATGTACCGGAAGAAGGACGTCCGAACACAAATACATAGTCACTGCCATGACTTAGCATCTGTTCCAGGTACTGTCCTGTAAACACGCATGAAACAGAAGATGAAGGTGTCGCGGTCGGCAAGGCAAGCGTCACGTATCCGGAAGTAGCCTTAGTACGTATAATTGCTGCTGTGCCGGCAGGTATGAACTGGTTGTTGCCAGCATACGTACCAGTGTTCACTCCTTCGTCGCCCATCTTCTTAGGACGTATTGTGTATTGAGTATCTGCTGTGAGGGCAGGCATCTCGCCCGTAGGTACTATGTATGCCATGTCCGTAGAGGCATTGGTGAGCAGTACGTCAAACGGAGCATAGAAGGTTGCATAGCGGATAGCGTTACCGTCATCGTGTGTACGAACCCTCAGTCCCATTTCGCCTAAACCTGCCGTCGTGCCTTTCTGCACTGGCTGCATGCACCATCTTGCGCTCTCCTTTTCGGAGTAATTACCGTATTTTAAGTCATACTTCTTCCCTGTTTGATTGTAGCAGAGATAATCGGTGCCGTTGGATAATGCCACGATGGCACCTCCGATGTCAACGATATTAAATGATGTAGCAGATCCTTCTGTTGCAGTCATTTTTGCATCACCTTCTGTTGCAGTCCTTTTGCTACCTACGACATACAGTCCTTGCGTGCTCATCTTTGCTGCAGTTGCTGTTCCTGTAAACTGGAAGATGCTTGCGGGATCCTCATCCACCGTTGTGATAGGTACTTCACCTCGTGTGGCGTTTGTTTCTGTGAAGTCTGTACCAGCTACGCCGAGGTCACCGAATACGGGTTCATCTATATTGTATTCTGTCTGCTCGTAGAAGTGCATAGGTATAGCATCAGCCTCGTCGCTGTCTCCATTAGGGTCAAGCTCTATGGCATGTTTATATCCACTTGCATAGCGTGGTGTACTTATGCCAGATGAACCATACTGTGAGTGCAGACGATAGTAGCCAGGAGCATAATGCACGATGTAGTTAGGATTCTCAGGGTCGCTGTCGTCGTTATCATGATTATAGACCACGTTTTGAATACCCATAAGCCTTTCCAGTGGATTGGTCTTTGCTGCCTCTGTATCATACGCAGCCTTGCCGGCAGCGTTGAGTCCTCCTACATAGCCTGCAGCCGTGTAATATGGGCTCATCACGTCCTCGCTCAGTCCGAAGGTCCATTCTGTTGGTGTCGTTCTCAGTTCTATGGTTCCGTTGTTGTCGTACATATAGTACTGTGCTCCTGAGTTGTTGACAACGGGGTGTATGCGGAAGTAGCCTGGAGTAGTGGAGCTGTTTGATAGCAGTTCATAGACAGAATTGGCAGGAGAATAGATATTCGTGCCATTGTCTGTTTCCATTTCTATAGCCCTGCTGCCAGATATTTCAGAGGTACTCATCACCTTTGATTGCCCCAAGTTCTTATGTAGGTAACGGTTATACATCTTGAATCCGTAAGGGTCGCCTACAGGAGTCCACAAGTAGTCATTGGTGAAGTGTGTTGCATATCCGCTCACTGTTTGGAGAGAGCCTGTATATTGTGCCAATTTCGGTGTGAGACCGCTTGTTTCAAACGTGTACCACTTGTTCTGGCTGACACTTTCTACGAAGTCACTACCAGAGTTGGTGTCCAGACCGCCCATGAAGTTATAGACTATGTTCACCAGAACGACCTTACCCAGCAATTTGCTGTTTTCGCCCATGTTAGCCATCTGCAAACCCTTGTATTCAGCGTTCATGTCTGCGATTTCAGTTGTGCCGTCTTCACTGTAAACACCTTCTATGTAGAAGTCATAGGTGACGTTTGGACGATAGAAAACAGTAGGTACGGTAAAAGCAGCACCAAGGCTGACATGACCAGCGTCATAGCAATAGATGCTATCCCTTGCACCTACTCCTAAGGCATGACTTATTCCATCGATTCCTTTGAGGGTTGATCCAAGCTGATACCAGTCGCCATCTATACCATTAGCGCCAGAATTCTTTGTCTTAAGGTCGCGCGTGGTAGTGCCCGCCTTTATCTTAGTTGGTTGGACGGCATCTTTCTTCGTCTCTCTGTATGGAATTATCACGTCTTGACCTATATTCTTTATCATGAGGTGATAGATAACCTTATACGTGGAAAGTGCAAAGATTATAAACTTCGTCGGGTCACTTGTAGTCAGTACATCGCCATGACCGCTGAGCATGACAGGGGTTGCACCTGTTTTGGCAGTACCTGTCTTTGCAAATACTCCGTAGTCATAGTTGTCCTTGCCAAGAAGCATAAAGGAAGTTGCCTCTGCATTAAGATCTGTAGCAGTGGTTGTATTCTCGTGTACGTATGTTCCTGTATTTGAGTTCTTAATTTTAATAGCATATGGGTCATCACCTTCAAAAGACCATTCGTATGCGGCTACTGCCTGCAATGACTTATCCGCATCGGAAGCGATGGCAGTGCCGTTGCTCTTCATCATATTGTCCTGATACCAGATGATGTTGTACGGACGTGTGCCGTCAATTCCGATTGGAGCATCGTTAGAACCTACGCCACGTGCCACAGGGTCAACATTGGTCGCATTTCTGACGTTAGGCACCAGATAGGTGCTCTCCGCATCGCTGTATGGAGTATAGTGTGTATAGACTACATCGTCATACAGACCATAGAGGAAAGGCAAAGACTTGTTGAGGGTATCGTTTTCTGCAATTGTTCCGGCAAGGCTCTGCTCGTAGTATCGGTATTGGTCTATGTTGAGCAGAGGTGTCTGGGCTGCTTCTGGCAGTGTTGGCTTCCAGCTGTTGTTGGTTACCTCATCCTGCGTCTGTGTTGCATCAACAGCGTTTACGCCCTCGTTGGTATATACCTTATATGTAAAGGTATGCTGCACCTCATCGAACAGTTTTATTTGGTCTGCATCCTCCATTGTCGGTGTTGTTCCGGCGTCAAGTTTGGCAGTTTTCTCATTCGTATATTGCATAGTACTGCCGCCATGCAGGAAATAATATGACGAGTAACTGTTTGTGCGTGCCAACACCATGGCATAGTCACCGCTGGAGTGACTCAGCAGAGCAAAATACTTATATGTATTGCTTGAGTTTGCAGTGAGCTTCCCATTATTAGAACTTGATGACATGGGCAGTCCCTGCTTGTCGCGGTTGAATATCTGCACAGCATACGGGTCAGGGTCGCTTTGTGGTGTCTCAAGGAATTTCCACTGCCATATTTTGTCATCGCCGTCAACGGTTGCAGGCTTTGTGGAGTCTGAGTTGTCATCTGGGTACATTCCCTCTGTCGCAAAGGATGATGCGGTGTTGCCATACTGGACATATTTCCAATTACTGTTGGCATACATCTGCATTGTCAGCCAGTTGCCTTTCAGTATGCCAAGGTTGTCGGCTTCCTCATCGTACTCATAGCGCACATATACTATGTCGTCAGTAAGGCTTGCGCCGTCAAGCGAGCCCTCTATCTCGTTGTCAACGGTGTAGATGCCGTCATCAAGTGTTGCTGAAGCATAGTACGTAAAGTTCATTGCCAGCGGACTCTTGAAGTGGTCTGGAGTCTGTGGCAGCATGTCACCGCCCGACTTGTAGCGCAGTGACTCATGTCCGCTGTTGTCTATGATGCGGTATTCGTACACCTCAGGTCGGTACAGTGTGGTGTATGTCGAAGCCACACCAGCATCGGTAGGTTCTATCAAAGTGCCGAACTCACTCATGCGCAAGTCTTGGTCGAAGCGAGGCATCAGCTGCATATTGCCCGCTGCATCCTGCACAGCCATAAAGGTGGTGTTGGTAATAGAAAGTTTTCTACTGTCAAACCAAACAGAGTTGTTCTTGTCAACAACAGGAATACTGTCGCCTAATGAAATGGCAGGATCTGTTTCATATACTCCGTGCATAATGCCGTCATCAAGGTTCATGCCTGTAGCGTTGGTCTTCATGAACTTCCTTGTGTCAGTGCTATAGTTTATAGGCATTATCTGGATGTTATACGGGTCGAAGCCGTTGGAGAAAGAGAAGTAGCCAAGGCTGTCCTTGTCGGAAATATACTGAGCCATCACGGCATCTTTGTATTTCTTATGCTCGTATGCATTAGGGTTCTTGTTGTCCCAGTTGCCGTCTTCTTTCTTTTTAGTCCACGTATGTGCTGCTTCAGCATATCCCATCTCGTAGTCTATGTTCCAGTTAGGCTTGATATACCATTTCTTATCATCGGTGATGGAATTATTGGTGATGTAATCCAGCATACCATTGGCAGGAACATCGTTCTTGATAATAGTGGAGCCGTCTGATGTAGAGGCATATTTCGTGCCTTGTTCAATGACGAAGGGCTTCGACGTTTTGTCGGCAGGATTGTATGTCTGTGCATACTCGTCCTTGACTATGTAGGTGACGTACTGGTCATTCAGGTTGCCCTTCTTGTCGTGTACGTTCTTGCCGTTGAATGCAGGAAGGCTTGTCAGGTCGGTGGTTGTGTAGTCATCATCCATGCGGTCGCTGAGCAGATAGTATTGGTGGAAGCCAGAACGCTTCTTCGCCGTTGCCCAGAAGGCATATTCCTTCACCATCGGACTGTTGTATGGGCGGATAGCCTCATACTTGGCTTCCTTATCGGGGTCTTCAGGACTACTTGGAAGTGGCTTACGCATAATCTCCCATCCATGTTGGTCGAGCAGGATAAGCACGGGGTCGATGCTCGTCTTGACAAAGTCAAAGTAGCCTTCGCCCATGTCAATCGTCTGGTACCAGTGCTCTATCTCCTCCCAGCCTTTTTTTGTTTCGGGAGTACCTTCCTTGCTGCTGTAGCCGTTGTTATATCCGTTGAAACGCTTGGCGTATGCCCAGTGCTCATAATTGTGGAATCCATATTGCCCGTCGCCAGTGCCAGTCAGGAGGTCTCTGTATTTCGCTTTGTCTGGAACAGTAATAGAGACTGAGAGTTTTGCTCCTTTATCCTCATCGTCCAGAATGCTTGTGAGCAGTTTGTTCTTCACAGTGTCATATGTCTTCCAATACTGTTCGAATGTATTTACCACTTTTCGTTCATCCTCTGGATCGTCGGTGTCTCCGTCATTATTCATATCCACTTTGTAGGAAGTCATCAACTGGTACTGCCCCTCACTGCCGAGCACCATATAGTCTGTTGCAGTTTCGCCGGATATGCCAGGCCACACCAAGGTCGTCACCGCTTTGTCATAGCCATCTGGCTTAAAAGTTGCGAAGAATGAATTGTAATCTTTGCTGTTTTCAATAGGATATGATTCCTGCTGACGTGACCTTATCTTCACGTGGTAAGGGTCGCCTTTCTCGCCCAGGTCGCTCTGCACATACCATGCCCAGCGGGTACGGGTGCTGGCAGCACCCTGCTGCTGAATGTCATACTGCTCCTGACCATAGACGAAGAAATTGCCGTCGCCGTTACAATATGGATATACAGCCTTGTAACGGTAGGTGTTCTCAGACATGTCAGCAACTTGAGGCAAGAGGTTGTCACCACCGTCTTCCTGACGGAAGTTCTCGCCAGCCTCATACTTCAGCAGGTACAGTTGTCCGCGCTGAAGGTTCACAAGGTTGTTTACGTCGTAGGTAACGTAAACAGCATCCTGTAAAATTTGAGCATCATCAGCAATATCACCAGATGTACGATTTGCTCGTGCGTGTTCTATTGTCTTATGATAGTAATACTTTGATACCAGCGGACTGTAATACTCAGGTGGGAAAGCTGGGTTATCTGTTAATGCTTGTCGGGTTTTAGATTGTAACAAATCAGTGCCAGAGATGTCGATAAGGTGGTAGGTGACATCTACTGCAGTTGTTGCACTAAACTGGAAACGCAGTGTCTGGTTACCGCTCAGATAACTGGAATTGCTATATAGCTTCACAGTATTTTCTGATGGTCTGCCTATGTTGTAGTATTCAGTAGAGGCATCAATGTCATCTCCAGTTGCTAGCATTACTTCGTATGTTTTAGAAAGAGCACCGCTTTTCGCTATAAATAGGGTAGGAGTTTCGCTCCAAGTGATGGATGCTCCGTCGCTTTGTGAAACAGTCACATATTTAGCATCACCATCAATTCCAGTGTTGTTAATTGTCAAGGCGTAAGGATCGCTGAAATCAAATGTCCACACGAAATGACCGTCTGAAGCATCACCCTCTTCAAGTTGAGTTTTAGTTTTGATAGCTGTTCCCTCAGTGTCAGTGTAGATATAGTTGTTATTGACCCTCACGTTGTAAGTGCTTGATGCTGGTGCGCTGGTATAGCTATATCGTACATAGATTTTGCCACCAGAGAGACTGTATGGAGCATTGCTTATAGTAGGTGTCTTTGCCTTAGCTTTATCTACATCGTCATAGTAAGTCACGGTAGCAGTTTCAAGGTACGGACTGCGAATGATATCTGGTATGTCCTGCCATGTTCTCAGCATCTTTCCCATGTCCTGATTTACTGTAGCCTTTACGGCTATGTCACCGGCATCGTTGCGTACGATATGGTAGGTATAGGGAACCTGTTTAAGTTCGACTACCCTTATACGGCTTTCTGTGGTGCTGTAGGTGACGGGATGGTCGCCAGCAGAACTCCAGCCGATGTATTTTGGTGAGGCGTATGTGTTGTATTGTCTCAACACGAATCTCTCAAAGTCCGTGTTCTCATACACTATTTCCCATGTGCTGATGTCGGAGGAACCAGTCTTGTTGGTGTTGAGGGTTGTGCCGTCTGTAGCACCTGTGGCACACCCTATGTATCGGTTGGCATTTGCATTCTCACTCGCTTCGCGGCTAATGATTTTCAGTTCGTATGGATCGCCAAGGAATGCCACCTGCACCTTGACACCTTGGTCTTCTCCTGTATGGAGGTCGCTATTGCTGCCTATAGAGGTTGAGCCAGTTATGAGGTCGTTGGAAGAGTTGTAGGCAATGTTCTTCTGCTCTGCAGTACCGTTCATACGCATAGTGTACCAACGGGCATTCCTATAGTCATACGTGCCGCTTGTAGCAGCGAGTGTGTCGAAGGGCAGCGATTCTGAAACTGTGTAGTCAAGCCATATCACGTAGCTATTGGCAGCAGCCTCGGCAAAGGTTGTCATAGGCTGTGTCAGGGCTTCGTCCTTGTATGCGCTGTATGTTACGTATTTACGCTTCAGGGCATCGGGAACATGCTCTGCCGGATTGTCACTAAGCCTTGCGTCACTCCATTTCATGTCTGTATAGAGCGTACTCGCTGAGCCATGTGTTTTTATATTGACCCTATAAGTCCTTATCTCATAGAAGTTGGTGGAGAGAGCTGAATTGAGCGTCAAGAGCTGAAAGTATGGCTGGCTTCTTCCTCCGCCATCATTGTCAGAGTTGTCATTGTAGGTGTAGTATTTGTTGCTATTTGGCTGTTTAATGGTTGGAGCTGTACCTCCAGTGCCTTGGTTTGCCTTGCTTGCAACAAACATGTATCCACCATTGGGATTATTCAGTATGGCGTATGAATTCAATGTGGGGGTCTCACCTCTGTAAAATCCCATCCAGATTTCATATCGTTCGGCATCACTACTGGCGTCTTCCCATATTTTCTTGTATTTAGCATAATTCGCAGGAGTGTAGTCAGAAGCAGTGCCGCTACCTGCTTCAAGTAGGTAATGCCTGTTGTTGCTGGCATCAAACCACATCGCGCTGGCACCAAGCTGAGAAAAGAGTGATGATCCTTTGTATGGCTTTATGGTTGCTTTGGAATCCGCGCTGGTCTTATCTGTTATATGTATCTCCCCTCCCTCATACGAGGTCATTATTGTGACATTATAAGGGTCTTGACCATCGAGATTGAATCCCAAGAAAAGTCCAATAGGTCCCCATTTGCTCCACTTCCATCCGAGTTGGTTGGTACCCGTGCCTTCTTCTGGTATAACAAAATCGTCACTTGCCAAATGCTCTCCCGACAGGGCTGCGCCCTTGGCATTTGCGACACGATTGTTACGGCTGCGGTTGTAGGACAAGAATTTTTCTGTGCCTTTGGACGTTATGGCAATATTGTAGTCGGTTGCACCGTCAAGTTTAACTATGTCGTTATCACCGATGTAATCGTAAGTTACGTATATGTCGGTATAATCATCAGAGGAGGTTCCACTCGGTATCTCATTATTTAAACATGCATACTGGTTTCCCGCTTCACACTGATAAATGTAGTATTTCGCATTTATGATTTTTGTACCAGTGTGGTTGTCGTATAGATTAGCATAGGTATATGTTGCACTTCCCCAATACTTGAAGTTGGTGGCAAGCGGACTCTTGAACTGGTCGGGCAGTCCTACCGTTGCTTCCTCGCTGGTGCACTGCAATGCTTCAACACGGATATTCGACTTGAAATCGCCTGAGTTGTCCCATGTCCTTACGTTGAATGGCTTGGTAAGGATGTGGTATGTCACTTTTCCCGCCGTAACGTAATTTGTCATGCCTCCAACAAGCAGCAGGAGTGCTGCAAGTACAGTTCTCATTATGTGCTTTTTCAGAATATTCATATCTGGTTTCATTTTTGTGTTTCTGTTCATGCTACTTTACCATTGTTCGACAGTGTATTTTGCGGTGTTGACCTCAAGTTTGTCGGTTAGCTTGAGAGTGAAGAGATAGGAATAGCCAGCCTCCCAGTTCATCAGTTTTTTTTCGTCTTTTTCCACATTCTGCACAGTGGCTGTCTTTGTTAATGTCGTGGTGCTCAGGCTGCTGGTCCACGTGGCATTGACGGAGATTCGCATCTTAGTGGCGCTGTAGTCATTAGGTATTACCAAGTAGGGAGTCTCGTCGGCTTTGGCTTCGATATACGTGTCGCCTGTCAGCGATGACCATGTGAAAACTTCGTCTGCGTGTCTTGAAGACCAGTTGGCTACGGTACCGTCGATGGTGCATGTGCCGCCTGTCTTGATGCCGTGTCCTGCATTGTCGTCCTCTTCTATCCTTACCCAGTTGATGGTTACACCAGTGCCTGATGCAGGGTCGAGCTTAAACTTCAGTATGGCGAAGGGATGCTTGAACTGCATACTGACGCCAGAACTGCTATTATCCTTGGTTTTATCAGTTGCAATTGCGCATACAAACTCCTTGATGCTTGACTGGTCAGAGGGGAGAGTGGTGCACACGAACTGTGGTTGACGAGCTGTGCTATAGCTTATGCTGCTGATGTATGATGGTTTCGTTGCCGGCATATAGGCAAAGAAATCGAGGGCGCTCACTCCTGGCCAGCCATGCTTTATGCCGTTGGCGAACTGCCACTTGTCAGCTCCGCCATTTTCTGTGTCGTTCCATACAACCGTGCTGGGTTCTATGTATGGGGTAGTGGTGGTAGCATTGTATGCTATACAGGTGAAGCTGCCCTCGGTCTGTAGGTCTGAGGTGCTGTTGTATAGCGATGCCTTGCCAGTGGGGATGTTGCTGATGTTTGTGGTGAAAGTGATCTCGTTTCCGTCACTGTTAACGTTAGCGTTCTCGTTAAAATCATCACCAGAGCAGCCTGCCAGCAAAGAGGTTGCAGCCAGGAGGGTGAACGCCATTTTGTATGTTGATACTTTTCTCATAATCCGTATGTGATTTCTAAACAAGTCGTAAAATTACGAAATTTGTAACAATCTTCGCGTACATTATAATAACTACCAACTCCGTGTTAAGTTTTTTTAAGAAGCGGCGTGCTTGCAAGCAGCCTGTTTAACATTTATTGTGTTTTTTCCGATGCGTTCTTTTTGCATTCTGCACACCATTTTTTTTGTGGTCGAGCACCACTTTTTGCAGAGGCATTACCTCTGCATGCAAAAGCATTACTTCTGCAGCTAAAAGCATTACTTCTATCTCTAAAAGCATTACTTTTAGCGCTAAAAGCATAGCTTTTATATATGACGATAACTAAGACAAGAAAGAACAATTAAGTTTTGGTATTTTGGCAAACCTGCCAAAATTTAATAATTTTCGTGAAAAACCTCACATACCTCACTTAATACCCTCTCCCCCCAGTGTTTATGCGGTATCCCGATAGTGACCTCTTTTTGAGAAAGGTCACTTAAAGGTCACTACAGAGGTCACTACAGAGGTCACTACAGACCCCTTCCCTGTCGCTATGCGACATCCCTCTCGGGGAGGGATACCAGCTTGCTGGCAGGGAGGGGGTCGTGACCTCTAAGTGACCTATCGGCAAACATAGGTCACTATCCTCAGCCCAGTATCCATGCGCCTTCCAAGCTCATAAGTGAGTAAGTGAGGTAGAAATGAAAAATTCTTGGTTTTTGTTAGAGATTGAAGAAAAATAAAAGGAAGACTATCGGTTGTAGCCCGATGGTCTTCCTTTTATGCCGTAAAGACTGCAATGTGTCTTTTTGCGACTGATGTCTGTCGGCTTCGCAGCTCCCAGACTGTGATGTTTTAATAGATTGTTTAGATTGTTAGGATATTTTAAAGCATAGAAAATTTATATCTTCTGAATTACCGTGTCACCCTGTGCTACGGCGTTCTTGTCTTTCTGAATCTGCTGCAGTTGCTCTAAGGAGCGTGCAAGACTTTCTTGCTGTTCTGCCTCAGATTTGTAGTAAGGCATCTGTGCAGCCTGACCAATAGCAAGCACTACGGCTACGCAGGCAGCTGCCTTGTAGAGAGGACGCAAACGCTTGTTGAGCGAAACCTTGCGCGCTACAACATGCTTTACTTCTTCCTCCTTCTTTTCTGCACCAATGATGCTGAGAATTCGCTCGTCAAAGTCTGTGCCGAGGCTCTCGGCATTCTTGCCAAATGCCTGACTAACGAACAGTTCGCGATATTGCAACAGGTGTGCAGGCATATTCTCCTGTGCGAAGAATGCACGGAGTATCTGCTCCTCCTCGAGTGTGGTTTGACACTCAAAGTATTTGTCGAGCAACTGTTCTATGTATTTGTAGTCCATCATAAAAATTCTGTTACGAAATTGAAGCGTTGCGTTGCGAAAACGAGACTCGCTTCTAAGTACAAGACGTATGAGAGAAGGAGAAAGTTACAAAGATTACTGTTAAAAGAGGTTAAAGGAAAAGGCGTTGCTCCTTAGTGTTGCTATAAAACGTTCTGTATTCTTGCTTTTAAGGCTTGCCTTGCTCTGAAGATATTGACTTTTACCTGGTCTTCTGTTATGTCCATAATTTCTGCAATGTCCTTATATGAGCGACCTTCGAAGTCTCTTAGCTGCATAGCTACACGTTGTTTTTCGGGTAGTTGTTCCATAGCCTTGCGTATATTGTCTATTTGCTCATTATGTTCTATGGAAGATTCTATCGACGAAGAACTTTGAAAATCCATGCCCTCAATACTCTCGCTTTGGTTTACCTTCAGACGTTGACGGTCAAGGGCAAGATTGCGCGTCATGCGAAGGACGTAAGCCTCGGTATTCTCCACCTGGTCAAACTTGTCACCCATCTTCCATAGTTTGATGATGGTATCTTGCACCACGTCCTCAGCCTCCTGACTGTTGAGTGTTATCCTCAAAGCCAGGCGGTACATCACATTTTTGAGTGGCAGTATGTTGTCTAAATTGAAAATTGAGAATTGAGAATTGAAAGTTATGAACTATGAACTATCTTCGTTCCATACTCCTCTTTATTTATATTCGTGGCAAGAGTTATTACCACCTTCTTTACTCCAGCATCTACAGACTCAAGGGCATTTTCTACTTTTGGCATCATTCCACCAGAGATAACTCCGTCAGCAACATACTTATCATATAGTTCGTGCGTGATTACAGGTATTACGCTGTCGTCATCATCAGGGTTGGAGAGTACCCCCTTCTTTTCAAAAGAGAAGATGAGTGTTACGTCAAAATGCGTGGCAAGTGCTTTGGCTACAGTGCTTGCCATAGTGTCGGCATTGGTGTTGAGAATATTACCCTTGCCGTCATGCGTCAGAGGGGCTACTACAGGAATGACACCACTATTGAGCAACTGTGCCAAACGGTCTCCATCAGCATAATCTACATCCCCCACATAACCAAAATCGACCATTTCATCGGTGCCATCATCCATTTTTACCTTCTTCAGGGGACGTTTGTGGGAACGTATTATATCCATGTCTGCACCTGTTAGTCCGAGAGCATTGACACCCTTTGCCTGCAACTGTGCCACGATGTTTTTGTTTACCAGTCCGCCATATACCATGGTGACAACAGAGAGCATCTCTGCATCAGTAATCCTGCGTCCACCCACCATGCGGCTTTCTATGCCAAGTTGTGCGGCTACCTTTGTTGCTCGTCTTCCACCACCATGCACCAGTATTTTCTTGCCTTCTATTGAGGCAAAGTTATCGAGTAGCTGGGCGAGTTGTTCTTTGTCTTCCACTATTGCTCCGCCCACTTTTATAACGGTTGCTTTCTCCATTTTTCTATTTCTTTATTATAGTATTGTTTTTAGTTCGTTAAGGATAGAGGTGAGTTCCTCCACAGTATTTGCCCTCAGCATTTTTATGCGTGTGGGTTTGAAGTCGGGTATTCCCTTGAAGATAGGTGACGCCGCAAGATGTCTGCGAGTATGCAAAATGGCTTTCAGTTCATCACCGATATAGTCTATGTTTATATGTAGTAACTCTAATAAAACATCGATTTTATCGGCATTTGTCATGCTTTCTGTAGCCTCTCGTGAGAATATCCATGGTTGACCAAAAGTCGCTCTGCCTATCATTACGGCATCTACACCATAGGTGTCAAAAGCCTTGTCAGCATCGTCTAATGACTTTATGTCTCCATTGCCTATTATGGGTATCTTTATGTAGGGGTTGTCCTTTACTGCCTTGATAAGGGTCCAGTCAGCATTGCCTGTGTACATCTGGGCTCTGGTTCTGCCATGAATGGTGAGTGCCTTGATGCCACAGTCTTGGAGTTTTGGGGCGAGGTCAGTAATGATAAGGTTCCCATCGCTCCATCCCAAGCGAGTCTTGACTGTTACTGGGGTGTTGACGGCTTTCACAACAGCCTCTGTCATTTCGAGCATCAAGGGTATATTCTGCAACATACCAGCCCCAGCACCCTTGCCAGCCACTTTCTTTACAGGACAGCCAAAGTTGAGGTCTATAACGTCAGGATGTGCTTCTGCCTCCACTATGCGTGCTGCCTCCACTACGGCATCTGTCGTTCTTCCATATATCTGTATGCCAACAGGACGCTCGTCATCGCTTATTGTAAGTTTTCTTACTGTCGCCTTAATCGAGCGAACAAGAGCCTCTGCTGCTACAAATTCAGTATATACCATAGCTGCTCCGTATCGCTTGCATAGCTTACGAAATCCTATGTCAGTCACATCTTCCATGGGTGCGAGGAAGAGTGGTTTTTTACCCAAGTCTATATCTCCAATGTGCATATCTGACTACAAAGATACAACAAATAGTTGACTTAGGCAAACTTTTTACCCCTACGGGGGTTAGTTTTTAACATAGTTTCTACGCTTTGAATATCAGGGGCATAGCTCGAAGTTCAAATTTGCTAGTAAATTCATTAAATTTGCTAGCAAATTCGCCAAATTTACTAGCAAATTCAATATAGAAGCAATGCTATAGTAAAGAGAATCTCTCATTTTTGCCCTTAAAAACTTGTTTTTACCCCGAAAAAAGAGTACCTTTGCACTCAAAATTAATATTAAGCTGTTTATGAAGAAGATTTTCAATTTTGTTTTTGTTGGTATAGTAGCTGTGCTTTGCTTGACGCTCACCTCATGCAATAACGACGACTACGATGCAAGGGCTCTCGCTGGTTATTGGGAGGGAGAGATTACCTCATCCAGCTGGAGAAGTGGTACATTCAACTATGTTGACTTCTATTTTGAGAAAGACCCTTCCTATGGTAAAGGACATGGTTGGGAGCGAGATTATAGTGCATCAGGTTATATCGTAGCAGAGAGTTATTTTGAGTATGAGGTCATCAATGGTAGCCTGAGGCTTCTGTATGATGATTTGCCCTATCCTGTATGGATTGATAGATGGAACATTTATAGCAGAGGAAATAGAGATGTACTAGAAGCCACATTCCGATATAATGGTAAAACTGTGAGCTGGTACCTTGAAAGGATAAATTATTGGAGAAGTACGTATTATTCTAAGGATTTCCCATTCACAGAAGTAAACTCAGGCGAGATAAAGTCTGAGGAGAAGAGCAAATAGGTAATGGCAGAGAAAAACGCATTCGTGAAACAGGTGGCGGAGCAGAAGTATGAGTATGGCTTCACCACCGACGTTCACACAGACATAATACCCGTAGGACTGACGGAAGACGTGGTAAGGCTTATCTCAGAGAAAAAAGGTGAGCCCGAGTGGATGCTCGATTTTCGTCTGAAGGCGTTCCATCACTGGCAGACGATGAAGCAGCCTACATGGGGACACGTGAATGTGCCACCTATTGATTATCAGGCCATCTCTTACTATGCCGACCCTATGGCAAAGAAAAAGAACCCTAACCTGACAGAGGACGGACAGATAGACCCAGAACTGGAGAAGACATTTGACAAACTTGGTATTCCCCTCGAGGAGCGTCTTGCCCTTAGTGGCGTGGCTGTGGATGCTATCATGGATTCTGTCAGCGTCAAGACCACCTACAAGGAGAAACTCAAGGAGATGGGCATAATTTTCATGTCGATAGGTGAGGCTGTGAAGGAGCACCCAGACCTCGTAAGGGAATACATGGGTAGTGTGGTGCCATATCGTGATAATTTCTTCTCGGCTCTCAATTCAGCAGTGTTCTCCGACGGCTCTTTCGTCTATATACCAAAAGGTGTAAGGTGTCCCATGGAACTTTCTTCCTACTTCCGCATAAACGCTGCAGGAACAGGGCAGTTTGAGAGAACACTGATAATAGCTGATGATGACTCCTACGTCTCATACCTCGAGGGGTGTACTGCTCCTATGCGTGATGAAAACCAGCTTCATGCTGCTGTTGTGGAGATAGTGGTGAAGGATAGGGCAGAGGTGAAATACTCAACAGTGCAAAACTGGTATCCAGGTGATGAGCACGGCAAGGGTGGTGTGCTGAACCTTGTGACAAAGCGTGGTGACCTGCGTGGAGTGTCAAGCAAACTCTCCTGGACGCAGGTGGAGACAGGTTCTGCCATAACGTGGAAGTATCCTTCATGCGTACTTCGTGGCGATAACTCCGTTGCAGAATTCTATAGTGTGGCTCTTACCAACAATTATCAGGAGGCTGATACTGGCACGAAGATGATACACATGGGTAAGAACACTAAGTCAACCATTATCTCGAAAGGCATCTCGGCAGGTCATTCGCAGAATTCATATCGTGGATTGGTTCGTGCCACGAGCAAGGCTGACGGAGCACGCAACTATTCGTCGTGCGACTCTTTGTTGCTCGGCAGTCATTGTGGAGCGCACACCTTCCCTTACATGGATATTCACAATAATACAGCCGTCGTGGAACATGAGGCTACGACATCCAAGATAAGTGAGGAACAATTACTATACTGCAACCAGCGAGGCATTTCAACGGAAGATGCCGTAGGACTGATAGTAAACGGCTATGCTAAGGAAGTGCTCCAAAAACTGCCGATGGAGTTTGCTGTAGAGGCACAAAAACTACTAAGCGTCAGCTTGGAGGGCTCAGTAGGTTAAAGGGTAAAAGTTAAAGATTAAATAATTATGCTTGAAATAAAGAACTTACACGCCAGGGTCGAAGAGAAAGAAATACTCAAGGGTGTTGACCTTACCATCAGGGATGGAGAGATACATGCCTTGATGGGCACTAATGGTGCAGGAAAGTCAACGCTGTGTAATGTGATAGTAGGTAATCCTCGTTACGAGGTGACAGAGGGAGAGATTTTCTTCAATGGTCAGAACCTGCTTGAGATGAAACCAGAAGAGCGTGCCAATGCAGGAATATTTATGTCATTTCAGGCACCAGTAGAGATTCCTGGTGTGTCAATGACTAACTTTATGAAAGCTGCAGTCAATGCTCGTAGAGCAGCACGCGGTGATGAACCACTAAAGACAGCAGACTTTATCAAGATGATGAAGGAGAAGCGTGAGCTTGTGGAGATAGACCAGAAGTTGATGAAACGCTCAGTAAACGAAGGTTTTTCTGGAGGTGAGAAAAAGCGTAACGAGATATTCCAGATGGCTATGCTCGAGCCTACTTTCTGCATACTTGATGAGACTGACTCAGGTCTTGATGTTGATGCCCTGCGCATTGTGGCAAATGGCTTCAACAAACTGCGCACCAGCGAGACTTCTGGTATCATCATTACTCACTATCAGCGTCTGTTGGAGTATATCGTACCTGATGTGGTACATGTGCTCATAGATGGTAAGATAGTCAAGACAGGTGGGGCAGACCTTGCCAGGAAAATTGAGGACGAAGGTTTTGAGTTTATTACAAATAGTAAGCTATAGTTCCCTATAGAATCTATAGTCCCTATAAAAATCCAGATAACATTGAACCAGTACGTAGAACTATATAACGAGATAAAAGGACAGTTGGACAAGATGTGCCCTCCCGTGCTGAATGCTCAGCGTGAAGAGGCAATGCAGACTTTCCAGCGTCTTGGTTTCCCCACTCGAAAGGTGGAACGCTATCGCTATACAGATGTTGAGGCTGCTTTTGCCCCAAATTATGGCATATCGCTTGCTCCGCTGACAATAAAGAATGTGCCTTACGTATATTCTGTCAAGGAAGCGCCTGTAGATGTTACCCCATATTATAATAAGGTAGCAGATAGCAGTGGTGATGCCCTGACGGCACTTAATACTGCCCTTTGCCATGATACTCTCGTGGTGCATGTGCCTCGTGGTGAGAAAGCAAAAACCCCTATTCGCATAGAGAATATACTTAGCGGGCAGCAATCCACTATGATTATACGTCGTGTGCTTATCATTATGGAGGAGATGGCTGAAGCAACTCTGCTGTTTGTGGACCATCAAACATCTTCTGAAGAAGATGAGCAAAGTAATACTTCTTTTCTCACCTTACAGGTTATAGAGGTGGTGTGCAAAGACGGAGCACACCTTGATATGTATGAAATGGAGGAAACGACTGAACAATGTCGTCGTTTCAGTAATTTGTATGTTAACGTAGGACGTGATTGTTCTGTGAGGCACAATAACGTAACACTCACTAATGGTGTTACTCGAAATGGTATAGATGTTCATTTGTGTGGAGAAGGAGCTGATGTAGTGCTTAATGGTGCTGTAATAGCTGACCGCGCCCAGCATGTGGATAATAATACCCTGATAGATCATCAGGTAGGACATTGCACCAGCAACGAACTATATAAATACGTTCTTGATGATAAGGCTGTAGGCGCTTTTGCAGGCAGAATACTTGTGAGAGAGAACGCCCAGCAGACTTATTCGCAGGAAACGAATAATAATATGTGTACCTCCGAAGACGCACGAATGTACACTCAGCCAATGCTCGAGATATATGCTGATGATGTGAAGTGTGCGCATGGCGCTACAGTAGGCGTTATGGATGCCCAGGCTTTGTTCTATATGGAACAGCGTGGCATACCCGAGGAGGTGGCTCGTACTTTGCTGAAATATGCCTTCATCTCCAACGTGATAGATGAAATGCGTTGGGACTCCTACCGCGACCGTCTGCACCTCCTTGTTGACAAACGTTTGTCTAAGGAAGGACGATGTGGCTCTTGCAAGATTTGTAAGTAGGATATTTTGTAAGTAGGATATGTGATTAGAGCTTCATTTGGGCGAAGTGCCAAATGATAATACCTGCTGCAACTGAAACATTAAGTGAATGTTTCGTACCATACTGAGGTATCTCGAGACATCCATCACACATATCAATAACCTCTTGCTTTACGCCTTTGACCTCGTTGCCGAGAACAACGGCGTATTTCTTTTCTCTCTCTGGTTGAAAGTCGTTAAGCATAGTGGAGCCATGACACTGCTCTACTCCTACCACTGTGAAACCATCTTTTCTTAGTTTCTCAATAGCCTCTGTTGTTTCCTTGTAGTAATGCCACTTTACGCTGTTTTCTGCACCAAGGGCAGTCTTGTGTATCTCCTGCGAAGCCTTTAGCGTACATTCTTTCATTACTCTGCCCTCAGCATCCATCACGGTGTCAGGTGTTGCAGTTATGCCACAAAGCATAATTTCGTCAACCCTGAAGGCGTCTGACGTTCTAAACACACTGCCCACATTGTGTAATGATCTTACGTCGTCGAGTACGACAACGAGAGGAAGTTTGTCGGCTTTGCGAAACTGCTCCACCGTCAGACGGTTCATTTCTGTGATAAGTGTTTTCTTCATCAAAACATCTGGCTAACTCGCTTTATTCCACTTACGAGGCTATCAATCTCTTCTTTTGTATTGTAGAGGGCAAGTGAAGCTCTTACAGTTCCATTTACACCAAGACGTTGCATAAGTGGCTCTGCGCAATGGTGACCAGTACGTACGGCAATGCCGAGGCGATCGAGCAACGTGCCCATGTCAAGGTGGTGTATATCGCCTACGAGGAAAGATATTACGGCATCCCTTTTTTCTGACTCTTTCGGACCAAATATTCTAATGCCGTCAATTGTTTGCATTTGTTCGAGGGCATAGCGTGTGAGTTCTCTTTCGTGTGCCTCAATATTCTCCAGCCCTAAGCCCATCATGTATTCTATGGCTTTTGCCAATCCGTGAGTGGCGATATAGTCTGGTGTACCAGCCTCAAATTTATATGGCAGAGCAGCGTAGGTGGTATTTTCAAAAGACACAGTGCCTATCATGTCTCCACCACCTTGGTATGGTGGCATAGCATCAAGCAGGTTTTCTTTGCCATAGAGGACACCGATGCCTGTAGGACCGTACATCTTATGACCAGAAAAAGCATAGAAATCACAGCCTATGTACTGTACGTCAATTTTCATGTGGGGAGCGCTCTGCGCACCATCAATAGCACATTTCACTCCGTGTTCGTGTGCTATTCTTACAATGTCCTTCACTGGATTTACTGTACCGAGCACGTTGCTTACGTGTGTTACGCTTACCAGTTTTGTTTTCTCTGTAAAGAGTGCTTTGTAGGCTTCTATATCAAGTATACCGTCATCGCTTATAGGTATTACCTTTATTACGATGCCGTGGCGTTTTGCTTGCAATTGCCAAGGTACTATGTTGGAGTGATGTTCCATAGTGGATATTATCACCTCATCACCCTCCTTCATGTAAGCTTCGACAAAACTCGATGCCAGCAGATTTATGCTCTCCGTAGTACCACGTGTGAATATTATTTCGTTGGTTGAGGCTGCATTGATAAAGTTTCTTACAGTCTCTCGCGCTCCCTCGTGCAGGTCTGTAGCCTGTTGCGACAGGTAGTGTACACCACGATGCACATTGGCATTAACGTTGACATACTCGTTGCGCATAGCATCAAGCACGCAGAGTGGCTTTTGCGTTGTCGCTCCGTTATCAAGATATACCAAGGGGTATTTCTCATATATTTTTCTCGATAAAATCGGGAAATCCTGTCTTATATGTTCAATATCAAACGCCAACTTTTAACTTTATTCTTTATACTTTATACCTTATTCTTTATACTTTCAACTCTATTCCTTATTCCAAATATGTGTATCCGTACAATCCTGAACGGTAGTTGGAGAGGAATTCCTTACCTTCCTCCAAACTTATCTTGCCTTGCTTCACTGACTTTGTAACCCATATCTCGAGTTGACGCACCAGTTTTTTGGGATTATACTGTACGTAGTCCAGTACTTCTTCCACAGTCTCACCATCCAGTATTTGGTCTATGTGGTACGTGCCATCCTTCATGGATATGTGTACAGCATTGGTATCACCAAATAGGTTGTGCAGGTCGCCAAGAATCTCCTGATAAGCACCCACGAGGAATATTCCGAGGTAGTACGGTTCGTTCTTCTTCAGTTTGTGAACAGGTAACGTGCTTGATGTGTGACCATTGGTCACGAAATGCGCTATCTTGCCATCGCTGTCGCAGGTTATGTCCTGCAATGTCGCCTGACGTGTAGGTTGCTCGTTAAGTCTCTGCAAAGGTACAATAGGGAATAACTGGTCTATAGCCCATGTGTCGGGAAGCGACTGGAATAATGAGAAATTGCAGAAATACTTGTCGGCAAGGAGCTTGTCTATACCACGCAACTCTTCTGGTACGTGCTTCATAGACTTTGTGAGTGACATGACTTCTCTGCATACACTCCAGTACATGGACTCTATCTCTGCCCTGGTACGCAGGTCCACCATTCCCATGGCAAAAAGACTTAATGCCTCATCATGTATCTGTTCGGCATCATGCCAGTCTTCCAGCATGGAACGCTGGTCTATCTTGCACCATATATCATACAATTCCCTTACCAACTGGTGGTCACCCTCTTTTGCTTCAAATTCCTCTGGCATCTCTGGTAGTGAGGTGTTGCCGAGAACGTCTATAACCAACACACTGTGGTGTGCAGACAACGAACGTCCGCTTTCGGTTATAAGGTTAGGGTGGGGCAAATCATTCTTGTCTGCTGCGTCCACAAAAGTGTATATGCAGTCGTTCACATACTCCTGTATGCTGTAGTTTACGGATGACTCAGAGTTGCTGCTCCTTGTGCCGTCATAATCCACACCTAGTCCGCCACCACAATCTACGTATTCTATTCCGTAACCCATCTTGCGCAGGTTTACGTAGAACTGTACTGCTTCGCGCAGGGCAGTCTGTATGCGTCGTATCTTTGTTATCTGTGAACCTATGTGGAAGTGTATCAGTTTCACGCAGTCGTGCAGCCCATATTCGTCCAGTTTGTTCAGCGCCTGAAGTAGTTCCGATGCAGTCAGACCGAATTTTGATGCGTCACCACCGCTTTCTTCCCATTTGCCAGAACCAGAAGAGGCGAGTTTTATGCGTATGCCGATGTTTGGCATCACTCCCATTTTCTTTGCAGCCTTGGCTATGATGTCAATCTCGTTCATCTTCTCCACGACGATGAAAATCCTCTTGCCCATCTTCTGCGCCAATAGCGCCAGTTCTATGTATGCCTGGTCCTTGTATCCATTACATATTATCAGCGAGTCGCTCTGACACTGTACAGCTATTACAGCGTGCAACTCTGGTTTAGAACCAGCTTCCAAACCAATGTTGAACTTCCTGCCGTGAGAGATAATCTCCTCCACGACTGGTTGCATCTGATTCACCTTGATAGGGTATATGATGAAGCTCTCCCCCTTGTAGTTATACTCTTTTGTTGCCTTCTGCAGGCAGTCTGCAGTTTTCTCGATACGGTTGTCCAGTATGTCGGGAAAGCGTAACAGCACAGGCGTTGAGATGTCCCTCAGCTGCAACTCGTCAATGATGTCGCGCAAGTCAGCCTGCGCACCATCTTTCAATGGAGACACATACATGTGCCCCTTCTCGTTGATACCGAAGTACGATGTACCCCAACCATTTATGTTATATAACTCCTTAGAGTCTTCCGTTGTCCACTTTTTCATATACCTTCTTTACAGTCTCACTAACCTTGTCTTCGTTCTCCATGCAGGGTATCTCCACTATGTGCTTGGCTTTCATGTAGAATTCCTCTCGCTTGTCCAGCTGTTCTTTGATAAATGTTTTCAGCTCTTCATCGCTTTTGCCTAATAGCAGGGGCCTTACGCCTTTACCCATCTTCAGGTGTCTGAATAGTATATCGGGCGTGCCTTTCAGGTAAACCACGTCTCCCTGACTGTTCATATAGTCCATGTTGTCAAAGAAACAAGGCGTCCCGCCTCCGCATGATATTACCACATTCTCAAATTCTGCAACCTCGTGCAGCATGTTGTGCTCTATCTTGCGAAAGCCTTCTTCTCCTCTTTCGTCAAAGATTTCCTTAACCTTCTTGCGCATGCGTGTTTCTATATACCAGTCCAGGTCATAGAATGTCACGCCAAGCATCTTGGCGAGTTCCTTGCCCACCGTTGTCTTGCCTGCGCCCATATATCCTATTAGAATTACCCTTATCATTTATTTATTGACGATTTCCATACATTGTTCGTATGTCAGGTTTTCTGCCTTTTCGTGCAAGTTCTTGGGCAAACGGTAATTCTTGCCATCATACGAAAGGTAAGGACCATATCTGCCGTTCATCACCTCCAACTTTGGGTCTTCCTCGAAGGTCTTCAGATGGCGTTGCTTTTCAGCCTTGCGGCTTTCCTCTATCAGTGCCACTGCCTCCTCCTGTGTTATCTCCATTGGGTCAATATCCTTTGGTATGGACACATATTTTTTCTTGTGTAGCACGTAGGGACCGAATCTGCCTGTTCCAATGGTTATTGGTGCACCCTCAAATTCGCCTACCTCACGTGGCAGTTTGAAGAGTTCCAGTGCCTCTTCTAGGGTGATACCGTCCATGGTCTGCTCTTTGGGCAGTTGAGCAAAACGTGGCTTGTTCTTGTCGTCAGCGCTGCCTATCTGCACCAGCGGACCATATCTGCCTATCTTCACCATTACGGGTTTGTGCGTCTTGGGGTCTTCTCCCAGTACACGCTCACCAGCCTTGTGCTCACTGCGGGTCTTCATTGTCTTCTCCACTGTAGGCTCAAAGTCCTTGTAGAACTTCTTCAGCATCTGGTGCCAGTCTGTCTTGCCTTCAGCTATGGAGTCAAATTCTTCCTCCACGTTGGCAGTGAAGTTGTAGTCCATTATCGTAGGGAAATACTCCATGAGGAAATCGTTTACCACCATGCCGATGTCAGTAGGCAGAAGTTTGCCCTTTTCGTTGCCTGTCATCTCTTTCTTTGTCTGCGACTTTATCTTGTCGCCAGTCAGTGTGTCTATGGCGTAAATTCTCTCCTCACCTTTCTTGTCGCCCTTTATCACATATTCTCTCTGCTGTATAGTAGATATGGTAGGGGCATACGTAGAAGGTCGTCCTATGCCGAGTTCCTCTAGTTTGTGTACGAGGCTTGCTTCAGTATAGCGCAGAGGGCTTTGTGAGAATCTCTGTGTAGAAACGATGTTCTTTGTTTCCACTTCCATACCTTCCTTCATTCCGGCAGGCATGGCGCTGCTGTTTGTCTCGTCATTTTCGACTTCATTATCGTTTCCGTTGTCATACGCTTTCAGGAAACCGTCAAACGTCACAACCTCACCAGTCGCGATGAAATGGTGGTTTTCGTTCCCGTTATCGTTACCGTTCCCGTTAACGTTTATAGTAACTGTAGTCTTCTCTATCTCAGCGTCTGCCATCTGTGTGGCTGCCGTACGCTTCCATATCAGGTCATACAGTCTCTTTTCCTGTGCCGTGCCAGTAATGGTCTGGTTTGCCATGTATGATGGTCGGATAGCCTCGTGCGCCTCCTGTGCACCCTTTGAGTGGGTTGTGTAGTTGCGTGGCTTGCTGTATTCCTCGCCAAATAACTGCACCACAGCCTCCTTAGCCGTTCCTATGCAGAGTTTAGAGAGGTTTACCGAGTCTGTACGCATGTAGGTTATATGACCGTTTTCATACAGCCGCTGTGCCACCATCATCGTCTGACTGACGGTAAAACCGAGCTTTCTTGCTGCTTCCTGCTGCAAGGTCGATGTGGTGAAAGGTGGTGCAGGGGTACGCTTCAGAGGCTTCTTTTGTATGCTTTCTATAGTGAACTTTGCCCCCTTACACTGTTCAAGGAAGGCAAGTGCCTCCTCGTGCGTGCTGAAGCGCTTGTCCAAATCAGCCTTCACCTCCTGACCATCTATGATGAATGTGGCAGTAACCCTGTAGTAAGGCTCAGCATTGAATGCCTGTATCTCGCGCTCGCGCTCCACTATCAGTCTTACGGCTACACTCTGTACCCTGCCAGCAGACAGCTGAGGCTTCACCTTGCGCCACAGTACAGGTGAGAGACTGAAACCCACCAGTCGGTCAAGCATACGACGTGCCTGCTGTGCATTGGCGAGGTTCATGTCCAGATGGCGTGGATGCTCTATGGCTTCCAGTATGGCATTCTTGGTGATTTCGTGAAACACAATGCGGTTAGTGTTCTGTTCATCCAATCCAAGTACTTCGCAAAGGTGCCATGATATTGCTTCTCCTTCGCGGTCTTCATCGGATGCCAGCCAAACCTTCTTAGCTTTCTTGGCGTTGCTCTTCAGGTCTGCCACTACCTTGCGTTTCTCTTCAGGAATTTCGTATTCAGGTTCCAGACTTTTCAGGTCTATACTGATTTCTTTTTTCTTCAAGTCGCGGATGTGTCCGTAACTCGACATCACTTTGTAGTCCTTTCCCAGGAACTTCTCGATGGTCTTTGCCTTTGCAGGACTCTCCACTATAACTAAGTTGTCTTGCATTTATACTTTACTCTTTATACTTTATACTTAGAACTTTACAACAATCGGGGTGCAAAGGTATATAAAAAATCCCTATACACATTATTATATGGGGATATTTTTCGTTTTCTTAACAGTTACTGCTTTTTTCAATCTTCAATCTTCTTGCGCTC
>DGTQ01000017.1:92797-328920 GCA_002394365.1 Prevotellaceae bacterium UBA4332 | reverse complement strand
AGCAGAACTTGGAACAATTTTCAATTTTCAATCTTCAATCTTCTTGCGCTCCAGTATGTGCTTAGGCGAGCAGAACTCGGAACAATTTTCAATATTCAATCTTCAATATTCAATTTCCAAACGTTTCTTCCAGCAACAAATAGAATCTTGGGTCCTCTCCCACAAAACTCTTCACCACTTTGCCCTCTGGGTCTATAAGCATCTTCGTGGGATAGCCTTTTATATTGTATTCGCGTTGCACCTCCAGTCGTCTGCCCATTATCACGTGTTTCCAAGGCATATCGTCTTTCAAGGAGTCCACCCAGTGCTTCCATTTCACTGTCTTGTCACCACAATCCACACCTACTATGGTGAACTTTCCCTTATATTTCTCCTGCGCCTCCTTTAGTTTAGGCATGCCTTTAAGACAAATCTTGCACCATGTACCCCAGAAATCCAGCACCACGTATTGACCTCTCAGACTTGACAGTGTAAAGTCCTGTCCCTCTGTGTCAGGCAGGGTGAAATCTGGAGCCACAGCAGGCGCATCCTCATGTATTGAGGCAGTGGTAAGGACCACTCCCGTGCTCATTAGCACTGCTATTCCTATAACGATAAAGATGTTTCTCATCAATTTTTCTATCTTTTCGAATGAGCAAAATTATAATTTCGCTACAAAGATAACAATTTTTCCAAAATAAAATATTACTTTTGCAGAAAATTCATATAATTGAGACGAATAATAACCATAATCTTCCTGTTAACCTCCCTGTTTGTTATGAGGGCACAGATATCGTTCACTACAGACCTTTCTCGTGTGAATGATAAGGAATTGTCTCTTGTCTTTCGGGGTACAGTGGAGGATGGCTATCATCTCAATACTGATTTTGTATTGGAGGAGCAGAAGGGTATTTCTCTCAAGGGAGGTCTTAGGGAGAAGAGCCCCAATGTCTATGAACAGCGCATCATTATCACCTCTTCCGATTATTCCTTCTCAGGCTATCTTGAGTATTACGGTTGTAATGATGTGCAATGCCTTGCCCCAGCCTCTGTGGAGTTTGAGTATAAAGCCACAGCCCCCTCCAATTCCCCCAAGGGGGAAGAGAAGGCTCTTGCCGAATCTCCTATAGTCCCTATAGATACTATAGTCCCTAGAACTCCTACCGCTACCGTTTTCTCCATCTTCGAACGTGCGAACTCTCCACTTTGGACACCTATTGTAGAGGAACTTAAACAACTCAGTGAGTCACCAGTACCTCTGCAACGCAGTCTTTTCGAGGTATTCCTTATATGCTTCTTAGGTGGTCTTTTGACTATCCTTACCCCTTGCGTATGGCCTATCATCCCTCTTACTGTTTCTTTCTTTATCAAGAGGGCTGAGACCTCCCACCAGTTCCCCCCCACAGGGGAGGAGCTGAGTTCTCCACCTCTGGGGGAGCGAGAGGGGGTTGGAGTTCCTTTTTACTCCTCTTTTGCCGATGAAACCGATGAAATTTCTCTTTCTGCCCGTATTAAGAATTTCATAGTGCGTTGCTCCAAACATCCAGGCGTACATGATGCCATGTGGTATGGAGCAAGTATCATAGTCCTCTTTATGGGCTTGGGCATAATGATGACACTTATCTTTGGTGTCAATGCCATGAATGCTCTCTCCACCAATGCTGTGTTCAATGTCCTGTGCTTCTTACTTCTTGTGGCATTCGGACTCTCCTTCCTTGGCTTCTTCGAGATACGTTTGCCATCATCATGGGCAAACAAATTAGATAGTAAATCCTATGCCCGTAGTGGTTTCCTCGGCATGGCTTTCATGGCTCTTACCCTTGTTGTCGTGAGTTTCTCCTGCACAGTGCCAGTCCTTGGTTACTTGCTTGTGGAGATAGCAGTCCAGGGTAGCATCCTTGCCCCTGCTATCGGCATGTTTGGCTTCTCCCTTGCCATAGCCCTGCCTTTCGCTTTGTTTGCTGTGTTCCCAATGGTGTTGAAGCGCTTGCCTCGCTCAGGCTATTGGATGGACCACGTGAAGAAAACACTCGGTTTCATCGAACTTGCCTTTTCGCTCAAGTTCCTCAGTGTAGCTGATATGGCTTATGGCTGGGGCATACTTCCTCGTTGGTTGTTCTTTGTCCTTTGGATTATTATTTTCCTTCTCCTTGCTGTTTATCATACGGAGTGGTTCCATATTCGTAAGACAGGATGGACAAGACGAATTATTGCGGTTTCATCGCTGGTTTTCGCTATTTATCTTGTTCCAGGTTTGTGGGGAGCACCTTGCACTCTTGTCTCTGCCTTTGCCCCTCCAGAGGATAGCAGGACGATAAAGACTTCCTCTGGTGTCACAGATGAGGTTTATTCTCTTCCTGTGCATTATACTGATTATGAAGAAGGTATGGAGGCAGCTGCTATGACAGGCAAACCTGTTTTGCTCGATTTCACTGGCTATGGCTGTGTTAATTGTCGCAAGATGGAGTCTGCTGTTTGGGGCGAATCGAGCGTCAATGCAATGATAAACAAGGATTATCTTGTCATCATGCTCCATGTTGACGATCGCACTCCTCTTCCTGAGCCCCAGCGAGTGGTGGTGAATGGAAAAGAGCGCACTCTCCGTAGTGTTGGTGATATGTGGAGTTATCTCGAGAGTTATAAGTTTGGTAGCATCTCCCAACCGTTTTATGTACTTCTTACCCCTGACGGCAAGCCTCTTGCCCAGTCTTATGGTTATGACGAGGATGTAGATAAATACATGCGTTTTCTCAAGCTCGGCTTGGCAAAATACAAACAAATGTAGTTTACGGTTTACAGTTTACAGTTTACGGTTTACAGTTTACAGTTTACGGTTTACGGTTTACAGTTTACAGTTTACCCCCTAAACGACCAAACGACTAACCCCCTAAACGACTAATTTTCAATCTTCAATCTTCAATCTTCAATTTTCAATTTTCAATTTTCAATACATAACGTTCCTTCTGCTTCTCCTGCCTTTCTGCAGGGTGACAGCCCACGAAGAGGCAGAAAGCCTCTCCGAAGGGAGAACTATCGACACTCTTATTGCTCATGTGCGTGGTTTCGACTATCATCAGTACCCCTATTACAGTTTCACTAAGTATGAGAGCCGTAATATCAGTCTGAATGACGTTGACCCCCTTAATATTGATCAGAAATACATGCGAAAGCACCGATGGATTCGCGATTTTATAGAGAAAAACGACCTCAACAACAAGTTCTCTGTGCCTCTCATGACCGACGAGCGTGTCGAGCAAAACTATTGGCGAAATACTCCTAAGAGGGAGCTGGCTGTAGTCACAGGAATCAGACGAGACGGACTTAACAACATATTCGATACGAGCGATATTCTTCTGGTGCTTATCGGAGAGAAGTATAGTGATGTCAATATCTTCGAAAGCAGTTTCCGTCTGGACCGCCACACTCTTTATTCGCCTGTCGGCAAGAAGGCTCTTGAACATTATGCCTATGAATTGCTGTATTCTTCTACATTAGATTCTGTTAGGGTGTACCACTATGCCTATAAGGGTAAAGACCCCGATGAATTCGCCCTTTCTGGAGATATTATCTTCCTTGTTGACTCTGTTCCCCACATTAAGTATATACGTATGATGTTGCCCCATAAGCGTCATCTGAAGTCGTTGGAAAATCTCTATATCACTCAGGAGTTTGACGATACCCCAGACGGCGACTGGACAATGACACGTAATGATGTTATGGCGGAACTGCGTCCTTGGGGTAACTGGGGAAAACTTTGTTATATCAAGACACAACGTTATTCTGCCTTTTCTCTCGATTCCATCGATAATAATCTGCTTCGTGGCAGGAGTGCTCTGCGTTATGACCCCAAAGCAGAGTTTAAGGATTACAATTTCTGGGCACAGTATTCTAAGGATATACCAGCCGACTCTCTCAAGCCTGACACTATAAATCGTGCCCTGATACCTCGTGACCCCTATGCTGTCACTGGTGCCAAGGTGCGTATCAACAAGATTATCGGCTATATCAGCGAGGTTCCTGCTATGCGTATTCCCATGGCTGTAACTCGCGCTCTTGTCAACAACTATATTGAGACGGCAAATCCTCCTAAGTTTGTCATAGCTCCTACACGTTCTCTTGTATCCTTTAATGATATTGATGGACTTCGATTGCGTTTCGGAGGCAGCACTACGGCTCGTCTTAATCGTCATCTGTTCTTCGACGGCTATGTCGCCTATGGCTTCAAGAGCCGGCGTATGCACTATCTCGGCAGGTTAACCTATTCTTTCAATGAGAAGAAGTATCAGGCTGACGAATATCCTCATCGCAATATCATCATTGAGTCAAGACGAGACATCTGCACCATCGGTGAACGCTCCAACAAGCGTGACCATGATGACATCTTCCGTTCCTTCCGCTGGGGCTCTGATTATAATAGTATGTACTACCAGCAACAGCGCATCGCATTCCAGCGAGATGAGAAGTTCGGGCTTGCCTATAGCTTTGGCATGAGCTTTGAGAGGGACAAGGCAGCAGGCAGGCACAACTTTGGAAGTCTGCAAACAAGCGAGGCGCAGTTTGAGGTTACGTTTAGTCCCTCTCGCTCCTATTATCACATTGCCAACACCCAGATACCAGTCAATAGCGATGCTCCGAGCATAGGTGTAACTCATAAATGGGGTATTAGCGGATTGCTTGGTGGCGAATACAATTACCACCTCACGGAGTTCAAACTTTACAAGCGTTGGTTTCTTGGCATGTGGGGCTTTGGCAAGGTTTCGTTCAAGGCTGGTGCTATGTGGAGCAAGGTGCCCTATCCTTTACTCCTTACCCCAACAGCCAATATGTCTTACATCATTGATGACGAGTCGTTCTCGCTCATCAGTTCCACCGAGTTTATCAACGACCGCTATTCTCAGCTCATAATGTCATGGGAGACAAATGGCAATTTTGTTGGCTCTATCCCTGTTCTCAAGCGAGCTCGCATAAATGAATACTTCGCAGTCCGTATGCTTTGGGGCTACCTCACCAGCAAAAATGTGCCTTCTCTCGCCACCTCTCCCTGGAAGGATAATCCCAACAAGCTCATGGACAAGGACCGCCCTTACATAGAGGGAGTTATAGGCTTGCACAATATTTTCGACATCCTTAACGTGGAGTACATCCATCGTTTCACCTATCGCCATATTCCCAACTCTCGCAAGAGTGGTATTCGTGTCTCCCTTCGCCTCATGTTTTAGTAGAAAATTTTGTTGTTTCAAAAAAAAACTGTATCTTTGTCCCCAGAAAGCTGTTTTATAGCTATATCTCCCTATAGTTACTATAGTATCTATAGTTCCTATAGTTCCTATAGCCCCTATAGTTCCTATACTCCCTATAATTACTATCGTCTCTACTAATTAAAAACAATATCAAATGAAGACTCCATTTTTATCGATTTCATCGCTATTATTACTCGTTTTCTCTCTCTGCACTATTAGTGTCAAGGCAGAAGACACCACCATCGTGCCTGCAGACTGGAAGGCAGTAAAATATAACGATGGCGTTCGCTATTCTCAGTGGGTTATCGACTCACGCATCAGCGACTTCCGTGCTAATGCCAAGGCTCGAGGCTTTAATGCCTTCGATGCCAAGGGCAATCAGATTAAGAGCAGCCTCGGAGCCAGCGCTTTCGACTATGTCCCTGGTCTTGTGGCCAAGGCTATCATCGAAGCAGCAGCCTACTACAACAAGCAGTCTTGGTCTCGTCCTTGGTTCTACTCTGTCGAGAGTTATGCCAACAGTTGCTATGACCATGCACCTTCAGTAGGCAAGAGTCAGGATGACATGAATGCTGCCAAGATGTACTTCCCTTTGCGTGACCTTGCTCAGGGAGCATATAAGAAGTACGCGGATGCTCAGACTGTTTCCAATGCAGAATGGGCTATCGGCAACATAGGCAGAGCCTTTCGCGACCTCAACAAGACCTATGTCATTCAGGATACCACCCTCGTCGGAGCTGCTGGTGGCTGGTGGCACAAGGGCAGCTACGTTGACCAGATGTGGTGTGACGGGCTCTATATGGGAGCAGCTCTCCTTGCTCAGATGATAAACTACCAGAAGGCAGGCTATGTTACTGGCTCTGCCGAGAAAGACTGGGATCTCCTCACTCGTCAGTTCACTATTTCCTGGAAATACCTTTGGGATAATGACAAGAAGCTCCTCTGGCATGCCTTCACTGCAGACCCAGACAATGATGCCTCTAAGGATTGGGCTGGCATAGGTCAGCAGACCTTGCCTAATGGCGAGCAGACCATCGTCTTCCATTCGGCAGCTTACTGGGGTAGGGCGTGTGGATGGTATTTCCTCGCCCTCGACGATATTCTTGAGCAGATGCAGATAGCAGGCTTGCAGAACACCCAGAACTACAGCACCCTTCGCTACTACCTCAACGAGCTTGCAGCAGGACTTGCAGCACGTCAGGATGCCAAGACTGGTTGCTGGTACCAATTGCTCGATGAAACCGACTCTTTTGTAGCTACTCAGTATAAGGGCAAGACCTATCCTGCCACTCGTAACTACCTCGAGTCTTCATGCACCTCTATCTTCACAGCTGCATATATAAAAGGTATTCGTCTCGGCTTGCTTGACAAGAATCGTTATGAGTCTGTAGCAAAAGCAGCTTACAGAGGTGCTGTCAACGAGTTTATGATGCAACAGCCTGACGGCACTGTTCAGCTTATCCACAATTGTGCTTCTGCTGGTCTTGGTGCCAAGGACAAGCGTGATGGCTCAAAGGAGTATTACCTCCTTGGTCCTGACGTTCCTCAGCGTAACACCTATACAGAGGGCAAGGTGCTTGGCGGCTTCATCCTTGCAGCAACAGAATACGAGCGCATGTATCAGCAAGATAAGGATATCCTCCTTTCTCGCGACCTCCTTCCTTCTTACAAGGTTGGCGACCAGCTCTCCACCAATGCTATGGGTAATGAAGACGTTCAGCCCCACTACCAGTGGTTCTATGCCAAGAATCAGAAGGCTCTCCTCAAGGGCAAGTTCAAGGCTCTCACAGATGAGGTAGGTGCTACTCTCATAGCAAAGAAGCCAGGTTTCTATCATTGCGTAGCAACAGGAGGCAGTACAGCTATCACAACTCGCACAGCAGAAGTTAAGTAAAGCCTATTGGCTTTACTTAACTCTTTCGATATATCGGCTTTTCGATATATCGTAACTTCGCTAAATCGATAATGTTGTCAAAAATCACTTTGTAAGGAAAAAGGCGCTTTTCCCTTACAAAGTGATTTTTCCAACTGCCTTCTCCTTGCGAAATTAGTCAGCAAGAGCCAAGCAGGCTTGAAATTCGCAAAACTCGCGAAATTTCGTAATGCGCTGATTATAAACGAGATGCCTTATTGTGAATGCTAAAACCTCTCAAAAAACCCCCTAAAACCTGCGATAAAACCATTACTTCTGCAGGCAGAACCAATGGTCTAGCAATATAGAACCAATGCTTCCGCATGTAGAACCAATGGTTCTGCAGATTGAGCCTTTTTATCCTCTTCTAAAACACCTAAAAATTATCCCAAAACACCACTCGCAAAATTCTCTTCTTTCCAGATTTCATTTTCTTCCTGCACTTTTTATTTTGACACTTTGTAAAGCAAAACGGCAAATTGCCTGACAAACTGTCAAATTCGCGAAATACACATTGTAGATGTATTTTAGGTCACCAGTAAATTCCTGTGTCTTATATTTTTTTTCTCGCCAAGCCGAGATGATGAGGGTTGCACCCTTTGAGACTTTATCGATTATTCTCTTTTGGGCAAGCGAGTTTGCCCAAAGCGAATATCTCAAACCCTCGCCGACTATCGTCTGCTCATCATCTCTACGACCTCCGAGCTCTGCTCGCCTGAGCACCTACGGAGCGCAAGAAAGAGCAAGGACGCTTCTTCGAAGCTTACGCAAAGACTCCCTCCAACTCCCCCAAGAGGGGAGAAATCAAATTTGATGATACAAACATTATTTGCGTATCCCGCAGGGCTTAGCGTAGCAGTCGCAGACTGCGCCTTGGCTCTTGGCGTAACTAAGAATAACTGGTGCAAACAGTAGGGATGTAGGTTTGACATTAGCTGAAAGCTATGCTTTCGGGGCGAATGGATGAAGCTACAGACTGATGCTCTCGAAGAGAGTTATTCTTAGTGTCTTTGCGAGAAAAAAAATGTAAGACACGGGAATTTGCAGGTGAGCCTGTTCCGACAACTCTTTTCTTCCGATTTCATCGGGATTTTCCGTGATGAAAAGGTGGGAATTTTTCAATAGGACAGATTTTCTTTGCAACAGGTTTGAAAAGGGTGGGAAAGTGTTAAAGGCGATTAACATACGGGGAAGGACAAAATAGCGATAAAATCGAAGAAAAATCGGTGCACCGATTTTACACGTGACTGAAACACAGCAAATTAGAGGTGGAAAATCAAAGTGAAGGCTCTAACGCAAAAAAGAGTTAAAGAAATAAAGAAAAGTGCAAGAAACTATTGCGTACATATATATAAATGCGTAAATTTGCGCAGATAAAGAGGAAACTAACGAGCCAGAACATCTGGGGAAAAGCCAGGTTTCTTGGACAAAAATATAACGAAACGACTAATTTTGCAAGACTAACTTTTCGCACTAACCAATTACAAAGCGATGCTTGACGAAGCAGAAGCAGAACTTTTGAGGCTATAATCACGAAAAGGGTCTTTCATGAGCAATGAAACAAACCAAACAAAAAGCTATGACCAGGCTTATGAGTAATATCTACATTCAAAGGTTTAACAACATTTTGAAATCAATCAGTAGCGTCAGCCAGTTCGCAGAGAACCGCCTGATGCGTAACTCGTTGTGTCGCCTCGTGGCAGTTTTGCTCCTGTCCGTAGGAACTTTTTCTTACGCGCAGGCGGACGTGTGGGACGGTAATTACTCTACCTCGTGGTCGGCAGCAGGCATAACGGGTAGCGGTACGGCGGCCAGTCCGTACGTCATCGACAGTGCCCACAAGTTTGCTACGCTGGGCTACATGATACAGAGTAATTCCAACAATGCCCTCAACAAGTATTTCCGCCTCGATGCCGACATCGACCTCGATGGTACTAACCGCGAGTGGACGTTCGGTATGTCAAATTCTAACTGCTTCCGTGGACACTTTGATGGTAATGGTCATACCATCAGCAACGTGAAGATGGTAGCACGCTCCAGTCAAGAGACAGGAACCTGGAATGGCCGCTATGGTCTGTTCTGTGGTCTGCAGGGTAATAATGCCAATCAGACTGCCAGCATTAAGAACCTCATCCTCAACGATGTCGAACTTGTTGTGGAGAGTGCCGGCACCACTGGCGAGCGTAGCGGAGAGCGTTACTATGGTATCTTGGTTGGTAAGGTACAGAGCTATTGTACTATAGAGAACATCAAGGTCAACAACCCAAAGATTACTCTCGGATGCAATCAAGCCACAAAGTGGAACGTAGGCACTATAGCATGTATCAATGGCTGGTCACACGCCAAGAACATCCTTGTCACCAATCCTAAGTTCAAGGACGACGGCAGTGAACATACCTTCCTTACTCAAACAACTGGCAACAACCCCCCCACCAACCGCTTCTCTGTAGGCGGCGTAGTAGGCTTCATCAGTGATGATACCAGAGGCACTGGTGTTGCGACAGCTACCGATGGCACCAAGGTGCTTCAGGCTAACTACATCACCGACTGTGCTGTAACGAATGCAGACTTCGACTTCCATCACTTCGTGCATTCTCTTGACAACAGCTTCCAGAATAACAACTTCTCCGTTGCCGGCGTGGTAGGTAGCCACTGGTATCCTATCCGCATGTGTGAGAACCTGTTCTTCTCAGGCAAGATCAAGGCGCCGGGAGCTTTTGTAGTGCCCTGTGTCTATATCGGAATGAACAACGGATGGAACAAGATTGTTGATTTCTATGACGGCGAGCAGATGAACGATGCCGACCGTGTGGAGAAGAGTAGGTCTGCCACATGGTACTACGGAGACTACAAGATAGGCCTCTCCGATGAATTGGCAACAGCCAAGACAACAGGGCATCTTGGCACAGAGGGGGAAGCAGACTGCGTATATTTCAACTTCGCTTCCTCAAGCGTCGATGCCAACAACTACGTTACCGTCAATCCTACCACCCTCAAACGCACTAACCGCAACAATTCCACGGCGCGCCCAAGCCGCACCCTCCTGTGGTGGACGTGCTCCACTTATAATAGCAATAAAAGTCTTAGCGGTCGCTGGCGCCAGTGGGATAGTCAGAAACCTTTTGACACATGGGACCCCAGCAAGGAGTCCAACTGGACCGACGGCTATCAGGCTATCTTCCCCGAGATGAACCAGACGGCGGCGAATACCACGCCACCAGTTCAGGGCAATTATCCTGACTACTACATGTTCTTTGCGCAGGGTGTCAACATGCACACCAAGTACATGAACTCCGCCGCCGCCAAGAGTTTCGTGGCAGGTCTGAAGGGTAACATCGAGACCGCTATGGGCACGGCAAGCAAGAAGGTGACGCTCACCATCGGCGAGCGTGTGGCAGGCGAGGAGATTGACGAGGAGAAGCGTCCTACCGTGCGCGGATATGTGGACCACAACTTCACCATCACGCCTGGCGGAGCCAATGCCTCTGACGCAACGTCATACAAATGGTATGTCGATGGAGTGGAGACGGGTTCTGGCACCTCCCTCAGCAGCGTAAAGCCAAACTTCGTATATAATCAGGGCTGGCAGTCTGGTAAGGGCATCACCGTCGTCGCATTCGGCGATGCAAGCGACACCCTCGCCGTAGCTACCACGTGGGTACCTATATATAGACTGCGCGTGAAGGACCAGGAGAGTTGTACCACTAAGGTCGATGCAGGTTTCCGCACCTACACCTACGACCTGGGCACTAAGAGCCACCCATATCTAATAGGCAGCGAGAACGACTTGCGCCTCATGCAGGAGCAGATGCTCTACGAGGCAAACACTTCCAACGAGCATATCTATCTCACGGGCATCAACAACGGCAACCGCATGAACTTGCTCTCGCAGATGAGTCGCAATACCTCATCCACAGCCCCCAGCTACCAGCAGTCCTACTATGAGATGGATGCCAACGTCACCATGAGCAGCACGCAGTTCTTCCCCATCGGACCTAACTGCGCACAGGTATATTCAGGCGACGGCAGCAGCGGCTCATACCGTGAGAGTGCAGCCTTCGTTGGCGAGTTCGACGGCAAGGGCTACACCATCAGCGGCGTGCGTCAGGAGTGGCACTCAGGTTATTCCGCAAGCAGCGTTTACAATCTCTGGGGCTTGTTCGGTCAGATAAGTAAGGAGAACCGCTACATCAAGACGGGCGACACCTCGGCTTCCAATGCCGTGGTGCGCAACCTCATCATCGACGACATACAACTCACCCACCGCACCTCCAACACCTCTTTCTGTTACAACAACGGTGTGGCATTCTACGACGGCAACACCCTGCGTGCAGAAGGCTCCAACAACTGGGCGAATAACTGCTACATAGGCACGCTCGCCGCCCTCGTGGGAGCCAATGCCACCATTGAGAACATCGCTGTCACCAACGCCAAGATTACTGATGAAGGCACCGCCAGCGCCTACACCTTGGGTTCAAGGCAGTTCTTCGTGGGCGGTCTCATCGGTGTGCTCCGCAAGCAGCTCACCAATGATAACGGCTCGCTTGCCAACACCGTGATACGCTATGTGTCATCCGATGCCGACATCAATCTGCAGTATCCTAAGTTCTGGAACGCAGGCAACGCATGGGAGCAGCTCAACTACCTCGTAGGCGGTCTCATCGGCAGAATGTACTCCAACGCAGCCGACAACACCCTGCCTTACCCCAAGCCATCCATCTTCACGGGTAAGATACGCTCTTACGTTAACTCTGCCGATGCTGCAAACCAGCGTGCCGGAGCTATGGCAGGTCCTATCTTCGCTTATTCGGCATACAGTGGCAATAACGGCACTGGCTGGGCTGATTTCCCCAAACACTTCCTTGGCAAGACGACCAATACCGCCGCCTTCGATGCCACCAACATGTTCTACAACTATCAGCACTACCACAGCGACGGTGCTTACCACGACATTACCGACACATATCCTCCCGTCACCACCGACTGGGGCGACCGCAACATGAAGCAGGTGGCAACCCATGTCAGCAGCAATGTATATACAGGCACAGGCACGGGCACTACCGACTACGACCTTCTGGAGTACCAGGGCGTTAACCAGGGCATCTATGCCTCAGAGCAAGACCCCACTGTCACCTCTGCCTTCAACGACATTTCAGGTCTCACGGAGGAAGAGCAGGAAAACCTTGAGAACTACAAGTGGACATGGAGCCGCAACGCCGCCTCACGTCCTATCGTCACAATCGGCGAGGTCAGCGGACTCTACGTCACCGCCAAGGACACCTACAACGGCGACGACGTGACCAGCCACATCATCGAGGCAACCGTCAACAGCGCCTCAGAGGGTGAGCGCACCTACCAGTGGTACTGGAAGATGCGCTCTGAGTCCGCCGGAGTATGGAAGAACGACACCATAGTCATTCCTGGTGCCACATCAGCCACCTACACAGCAACGCCTTCCGTACACAACCAGTATATAATGGTATGCGCGACCATCAATGGCGAGAGTGCATACTCAGAGCCTGTTCTCATAGAAAAGAACCAGAACATTGTTGCTACTATATCTAAGGAGGAAGGCGTGGATCCAATAAAGTGGATTATGCATGCCAAAGTGGCTACAGACTACGAGACACCGATGGACTCTACCGCACTGAAGAATGAGAAGTTCGTCATCTCCTATCAGTGGTACAAAGGCATGGTGGGAAGCGGTGTTAAGTTGGACGGTGAGACCCACGACTACCTCAACGTGACAGACGATGAGACCTATATCCGCTACTGTATCATAACAGTAGCCGACAGTACGGCACACAGCGACTATCGTGCGGCTAACTCTTATACCTTCACCGTTTCAATGCTGCCTGCCAACACCATGGTGGTGTATCTCAATCCATCAGGCATCTCGTCTGTCAACGAAGGTGCAGCGGGCAGCGACTCCAACGACGGACTTTCACCTGCAACTGCGGTCAAGTCATGGCATAAGGCATACTCCCTCCTGCGTGAAAATGTGACATGGGACGACAACATAATAGTGCTCATGAGTACCAGTGACCGAGGACGCACCTCTGAGGGCTTCTACTGTAGCGCGAGTCAGGCAGGGCAGTCATGGGCATCGTGGTATGCTTCCTATTATAGCGGTACGACGTTGAGAGGTGATTTTAACTTTACTGATAATAGAGGTAAGACAACATACACAGCATCAAACTATACTCCAGGATACAGCGGTTGGAAGAATGGTGACATGTGGAAGAATGTTACCATCACTGGCAAGTACAATGGCACGATATATCCTGCCGTGATAGAGATGTGTGGCGGATATGATAATAACTGGTGCGTCTATGGCGACACCCGTTTCAAGAACCTCACGTTCTATGGCAGTTCAACGGATGGCGATGGTGGTAATAACTATGACATACTCTACTGTTTCTACAACAGCGTGGAGATGGGCGACAGCCTCGTGATGACCAATTTCCGTCGTGCCAGCGATGCATTCGGTAGGGTTGGCGATAACGCGGACAACTGTGACTTCCAGATATTCGGCGGCGCGATGAACGACGGACGTTTCAAGGAAACAACAGTGAGTGGTTTCGACAATGCTCTGATGGAGGCGCATATGCCTCATGGAAACAAGGGCTTTGAGATAAACATCAAATCGGGATACTTCTCGGCTATATGTTCTACTTACCGTCAGAACACTAATGCCACTGCCAGTATGATAGGTACGCCGAACATGCCTGTGAAGTGTACCATGAATATCGACATTGACCGGGAATGGAACGAGGCTCACAAATACGCCTATAATACTGATGCTACCAGTGCAGGTAGTGGAAGTAACAATAAGAATCCTATGACCTATGATGTGGGTATGCTGCTTGCAGGTAACCACGAGGGTTCCATGTATGGTGACGTTGACATAAATGTGTATAGCGGAAGAGTGGGACGTGCGTCAAGTGGTAACCTTGGTGCTATACGTGATGTCAGCAAGAGTGGTACTTACTATATGCCTCTTAATTCTTTCATGGGTCGCGCAAACATCGTAATCGATCCTGAGAAATCACGTCTTGCTAAGACTGACGGCATGACAAAGAATGAGCGTGTCACTATAACAGAGATTTATGGCGGTGGTCTCGGACGTTCACATGCCAGTGATGGAATGGTACTTATTCCTTTCTACGGAAAGAACAGTATCACTATCAACGGTGGCACATTGCAGGTACTGTATCGTACAGGTACATCTTATCCTTCAATTGAGAAGGTGACACCAGGCGTCTTTGCAACAGGTGCTGGTGGTATAAATGGTATGTATCATGTTGCAGAGGACGTTTCAAGCACGGGTTCACAGCGCCTTCCTTATTGGCAAACGAACAAGGCGGGCAATGTGACACTCTATGGAGACTGGTCAACTTACAGCAGCAAGACTGGTGACTATAAGGTTTACATCAAGTGTTACAATCCAGATACCGATGACTACACGGAAATAGACCCAGAAGATACTGAGACCTCGGTTACTATCAATGACGGTGTGTTCGGTACGGCTGAGCATCCTATCTACGGCATCTACGGTGGCGGTAGCGGATTCGTATCTACTGATATACTGCCCAGCTCTGCTACATATCCGAACTATCGTTCAGGCAATATGTATGCTAAGAAGGACGCAAACCACCCTGTAGCATCATTGACCATCAACGGCGGTGAGTTCTACTGTAAGGAAGGTATCTTCGCAGGCGGTCGCGGTACAGACTATTACTTCAAGACTGCTCGAAGTAATGCAGGTGACGATACGAAGCCAGCATATCACGGAAACTACACCGCCCTTGGACAAGTATATGGTGACGTGGTTATGAACATCACTGGTGGTACGTTCCATGATAACGGAAGTACGTACATAGGCAATATCTACGGCGGCGGACTTGGTTTTGGTGACGTAAGATACAGCAACGCTGGTAAATATACAACCCTGAAAGACATGGCTCGTATATATGGTACCACTACGGTGAATATCACTGGAGGTACTTTCGAGGGTAACGTCTATGGTGGCGGCGCAATAGCAAACACTGGTTACGGAGGTTCAGACAACGCTCTCATGACACCGGAGATATCACACTATGGCTCTTCACTGAAGAACGCAGTAAACCTCAATATCTCAGGAGCTATTGTCAAGGGCAAGGTGTTCGGTGCTGCTCAGGGTAAGACCAACGTGGAGGTAACACAGGCTCCTGACTCTATCGGCAATATCTACGGTAACGTCAGCCTTGTGATAGATAACGACATCATCGGCGGCGACATATACGGAGGCGCAGAGAAGGGCGACGTATATGGCAACGTGACGGCAAGCATCAGCAACTCTGGTATCGCTGGCGACATATACGGCGGCGGCATGGGTGTAGTCAGCGGTGAGCCTGCTACGGTAAAGGCATCTGCTGACATCAAGGGCAACACTACCATAACACTCGGTGCAGGCTCATACTTCATAGATGAAGATTTCAATGCAGACTACTCTACGCCACACTACGTTTATGGTGGTGGTAACTTGGCTTCCATAATCGGTCTGTATAATGATGGAAATGGCAATGAAACTTCTACTATTGCTAATATTGTTAGAGCAAAGTCTGACGGTAATACCACGGTGCACATCAACAATGGTGTGGGTACTGGGCAGCTTACAGTGTATGGAGCAGGTCTGGGTGCCAACACATATTGTAACATGACAAAAATCAACATCAACTCTTTCAAGACTGTTAACGATGACTCAAAGGTTATTGGTTTGAAAGAAGTTTATGGCGGCGGTAACGAAGGCACCGTATTCACCAGCACCAGCGTAAGCATGAATGGTGGACAGGTACTCGGTAACGTGTTCGGTGGCGGTAACCTCGCTCCTGTTGGTACACTGGCAAACGGTGCCTTTGAGCCATTCGGCACTATGGTGTCACTGGCTAACACTAATGCAAAGATTTACGGAAACATTTATGGTGGTGGTAACCAGGCTAACGTAGAAGGTACCTCTCAGGTTAGCGTATCGGCTGGTACCTTCGCCGGCGAGATATTCGGTGGCGGTAAGGGTGTACTTGCAGATAAAGACAATGTCAGCAAGTCTGCCGATGTCATCGGACAGACAGCAGTATATGTGAATGGTGCCCACGTAATATGGGATCAGTTGTGGGATGAAACTGCACAGGATTTCATCAAGTGGGATGGTAAGACGACAACAGGTGATATAGCTACTCGTTTCATAAGGATGAATGACGGAACACCAATATTCCTCAACAACCATAATATCTATGGTGGCGGTGAGTATGCCAGCGTAGTAACTGACACCGCAAGGGTAGAGGTAACGAATGGTGCCGTGCCTTCTGACCTTATAAAGAAGACTGTCTGGAAGAATGCTTTCACAGATAATGCTAATCCTCACTTCTACGTATTCGGCGGTGGCTATGGCGCCTTCACACAGGTAAAGAGCACTGACGTGACAGTGGGTGTGGAAGGTTACTATAGTGACGACGAGGATGAGAGCACCAACCAGCAGTGGTCTCTCGATCTGCCGTTTGAGGGTGAGAACCGCGAGACAGCAGTTAACGAGGATGAGATTCAAATCTTCGGTAACAACTATGGTATCGGTGGCTATACCATCCTTGGTGTTATCGGTGGTGGCTATGCCGGACTCGTTAAGGGAGATACAGACGTGAAGCTCGGCGGTACAACCTTCGTTCATCGTGTATATGGCGGCGGCTACGGACAACTTGAAGCATATAATAACCTTGATGCTGCAACACGACTCGACAATCAGACCAACCAGACTAACTCTATAATAACAACAAACAGAACTCGCGAACAGCTCGGTGAAGTAGGTGGTAACACCCGCGTATTGGTAAGCCTTTCTGAGCCGGACTCCAAGGGTCGTACTGGTGGCGTATATGGCGATGTATTCGGTGGTGGTGCCGGCGTAGAATCTACAAGCGACAAAGGCGATTACACTGACTATACCCAGATGGGTCAAGTGCTCGGCGTTACGCGCGTAGATGTAACAGAGAACGCACGCGTATATGGTAATGTATATGGTGGTGGTGATGTGGCTAACGTTGTTAACAGTGCAGCACCTCAGGATTCTGTGACTATAGTTAAGGTACGTGGCGGCGATGTCTTCGGCGACGTCTTCGGTGGCGGTAAGGGACGTATAGGTGCAAAGGCAAATGATTACACGCAACTGGGTAACGTCTATGGTAATACTTACGTGGTACTGAAAGACTCTGTAAAGACTGTTGATGCTGAGAACATCACCATCTCTCCAAATATTTGGGGTAACGTATATGGTGGCGGCGAGGTAGGCGACGTCAAGCAGACCAGCGGAACACGCGGTGATGCCTTTGTAAGCATCGACGGCGGCAACGTAGGTGGCGACGTATATGGTGCCGGCTATGGCGACATAGATAAAGATGGCTTCCTGAGTTCAGCCGACGTAGAGGGTAACACCAATGTGATAGTCAATGGTGGTTCGTTCCTATGGAAGCAGGCAGCCGAACTCGACGGCAACATAAAGACGCTCGTTGAAAGCCAGATAGACCGTGAGACGGCTCTCGCTATCATTGCTGCACGTAAGAGTGGTGAACCGTCTGCAGAACTGGAGTCACTGAAAGAAAACTATAAAGACGTATTTGACTACGACAACAACCAGTTTATTCGCGACCATAATCTCTATGGTGGCGGTAATACGGTCTCTGCCGTTACAGGCAATGCCAATATCACCGTTAATCATGGTATGCTCAATGATGATATTGCATACTTCGATGATAAGATTTGGAATCTCAGTTCACTGCTCACTCAACTTGTTACCGATAATAACTCTCACCCGCAGTTCTCCGTGTTCGGTGGCGGTTATGGTATCAATACCACTATTGGCATAGACACCAATGTTAAGGTACAGGTAGGTAAGGAAAGCGAGACCTATGCAAGCAAGGCGGCTGATCAGGCTACATGGAACAGTCTGTTTAACGAGACAAATGGTGTATGGAAGACTGAATATGATGATTTGAATGAACAGGTAAAGGATGCCTACTATGGAGGTACGAGTGGCAGCAACGGCTTGTTCCGTTATACTACCGTTCGTCTTGCTAACCTCTTCAGCATGCCTAACCACACCTTCATGAACATTGTGGGTGGCGGTATGGCTGGTAGGGTAAATGGTGACGCTCATGTGGATGTTTCAGACCAGTCAATGTGTCAGAACATCATAGGTGGCGGTATCGGTATCGAGCCTGCAAGTGTGGGAGTCACACCTGAAGGCACTGAGACCTACGGACAGGTAGGCGGTTCTGCTACTGTAAACATCACTGGTGCTATCGTGGCAGGTAATGTATATGGTGGCGGTGCAGGTGTAGAGTCATATTGGAAAGGCGACTCATACGTTGACTTCCCATTGATAGGTGCGGTGGATAAGACCACCAGCGTTACTATCGACGGTACGCCATCAAGTACCATTATCTTTGGTAAGGTATATGGCGGTGGTGATATTGCCGACGTTACCAACTCTGCTTCTGCTACTACTGCTTCTGAGGTAACCATCCAGGGTGGTTGCGTATATCAGCAGGTATTCGCAGGTGGCTCAGGTCGTATTGCTTCAGAGTGTAAAAACTATACTCTGCTTGGTAAGGTATATGGTAACACTAAGGTGACCATACAGAATGCCACTTCTTCTCCTTGGCTATGGAACCGCGTATATGGTGGTGGCTCTTATGGCTCTGTTACGGGCAACACTACTGTGGATATCAAGGGTGGTCACTTGGGCTACAACATCTTCGGTGCTGGTCTGGGCGACGTTCGCACTCTCAGCGATGGCACAGAGAGCATCACCACTTCTTACGTAGGCACGGAAGCTTCTCCAAAGAGCTCTACCATCAACGTCAGCGGCGGTGAGTGGTGCCTGTCTCAGATGTGGGATCTCGAAAACAAGAGATGGGTAGCACGCACAGGTCTTACCTCAGCACAGTTTGATGATGATGCCAAGAAGTTCAAGATTAACCACAATATCTACGGTGGCGGTAATGCTGCTTCTAAGGTATGGGGCAACGCCACTATCAACATGAACAAGAGTCTGCTCAAGGGCGCTACCAACTTAGGTCATGACGACGTAGGCAGAACTGCTACCTCCCTCTTCGCCTCTACCGAATGGAAAGAGGTATATAATAAGGTGGGCTCATTCCACTTCTGCCTCATCGGCGGCGGCTATGGTGAGCACACCGAAGTTACGGGCAACACTACTGTCAATGTAAACATCCCTGCTGCAAGTCCGGGTGATGCAATCTCTGCTGCCTTCATAGAGTCAGCGACCGACAAACTGAAGGAGGATATGTACACGCTGTTCAAGTCTGAGCAGGCTATCATGGACGTTATCGGTGGTGGATACAACGGTAAGGTGGGCGGCAATACACAGGTTAATATCAGTGGCGACCCATTCATCCGCCGTGTGTTCGGTGGTTCGTTCTATGCCGACATAGTAGGCAACACCGAAGTAAACATAACCTCTGCCTGCGTTGACGACATCTTTGCAGGCGGCATGATGGGTGACGTGAAGCATAATGCAACCCTCAATATCGGTACTGACGGTGCTGCAACCAACAGCAAGATACTCATCTGCCACGACGTATATGGAGGCAACGACGTTTCTGGTCAGATTGACGGACAGATAACCGTTGACATCAGGGGTGGTAAGATTTACCACAACGTATATGGTGCCGGCAACGGTAACTACCTCTACCGACTCAATGAGCACCGTCAGAAGGTGACTACTGTTGAAGACTATGAGTATGACAACACTGACTATGGTCTTGTTTATGAGGTGCCACGCCGCTCAGAACTGATGGAGGGTTCTGCTGCGAGTTCGTCAGAGGCTGCACGTCTGGTAAACATCAACTCTTTCCGTCCACAGGCTCAGTATATTGACCTCAGCATTGCGGGTGCTTCAGGTTCTCCTGCCGTGCCAGGCGATGAAGTTGCTCGTGTAAAAGTGCTCGGCAAGGTATTCGGTGGTGGTAACACCGCTACGGTAACCCAGCTTGACGGCACTAACAAACCAGCCGTATCGGTCAACATTGGTAACTATGTAACGGCAAATCAGGTGTTCATGGGTTCTGACGGCGATGCAATGTTCGATGAGTCATCAACAGGTCTGCTCGCTAAATTCATGACCATCAACGATGTGAAGTTGCCTAACGAAATCAACTGGTCTGGCGACCCATATAATAAGGCGATACCTCTGAAGTACCTGCCACTGGAGCTCGACGACCGTGTCAAGACCTTCCCTCACATCATCGACCTCTACTTCCAGCCGGTTGAGATGTCTGTTCAGCCTGTGCTGAAGTGGAACGGTACCGTAGGCAATACAAGCAGCAATCCTACTGTTACGGAGACTTATATCGGCAGCTTCTTCTGCGGCGGTAACCGTGGTAACATGGACGTAACGCCTGATAGTAACGGTAACGCTGTTGACTATATCTTCCCTAACGGTCTTACCATCAAGGATAAGATTGTGGGCGGATGTAACAACGCCAACTATAAGAATACTAACCTCGGACTGGAGCATGAAGGCGGTTATCTGCTCGGTAAGCGCGCTACGGCTGAGGCTATGATAAAACTCAAGGTAGCAGAAGATTGTATCATCCGTCCTTACTCAGCGACAAACGAGAGCACTACCTACACAGGTGGTAACATCTACGGTGGTTGCTATGAGACAGGTACTATCAACGGTGACATACAACTCGACGTCCTTGCCAATATGCTTAAGGGCGTAGGAGTAGATAAACTTGCAGCTACTGATGAAGAGAAGATATGTGTGGGAAGCGTCTTCGGTGCAGGTAACGGTGTGGAGTCCTACGTTTATGGTAACGTAACCGTAAACTTCGGTTCTAAGGACGTTGCTTGTTCTCCAGGCACTTCAACATCGCAACAACCTGCTTCTCTTGATATACCTTTTGAGGGTTCTAATGCTAATAAGGTAACTGACACCTACGACACCACCTTCAATGATGAAGGCACATCAGCCAACTCTATCTACGGTGGCGGTGAGAAGGGTAAGGTTGTCGGCAACACTGTAGTGAAGATTCTCAACGGTCACGTGGCAGGCGATGTCTGTGGTGGCTCTTATGCTGGCGTACAGCACGGCTCTACCCACGTCTTCGTAGGTTACCCAGACTACTACAAGGTGTTGAAGTCTGGCGAATACCTTGTTAAGCGTGCCGACAAGGCAGTGGACAACAATGCCCTGCGCAACTTTGATGGCTCTAAGGCTATCAAGGATACTATACGCCTTGTGGCTGGTGACTTCATAGCACCTTGCGTATGGGATTCTGTCTATGCCGTGAAGAGTCCTGTGACGGGCGCTACAGCGCAGAACATAGCAGACTCTAAGGGAACATACTTCCAACTTCAGAGCCCTGCTGCTCCTACATGGAGTAACGTACACATCCTCATTGACGAAGGTGTCTATGGCGGTGGCTATGAGCTTAACTCTGGCTATACTGGCACTGGCGGTGTAGGTACTTACACCATTAGAAAGTACACCTCAGACATGAATGTCAATAACTCAAGTACTATTGACGATAACGATCCGCTCTACAATAACTCTACCATTGGTTATGGCGGTAACACCACCGTACTCGTTTGGGAGGATGACTATGCTTCAACAGGTGCAGACCACGAGCATATCACCATCTCTCAGGAGTCTGCCGAGGGCGGTCTCTACGGTGACGGTCACATGTCTTACTCTGAGGGCTTCCGTGCTGGTGAGCTGAAGGGTTATGGATATGCTAACCACAGAGTAGTCGCTGTAGGCGGTGGTGCAACAGAGGTTAATGCTGCTAAGGTGATGAACACCATTCAGCGTCTTGACATCATGCGTCTCACGGATAACTGTCTTATCCTTAATGGTGCCCGCGACTATACTGTCAACGCTGTTTCAACCACACCTTATTCTATATCTCGTGTGGGCGAGCTGCAGATGATATCTGGTATTAACGATTCAGGAACTCTTACAACAGACTCTACCACGATTGGTTATCGTAACTATGTAGGTCTGACTAACAACATCCACTTCGTGGGTGCCATCAAGTCTAATGTTTCGTTTGATGCAGACTACCATAATGCTAAGGGTGCAAAGACTGGAGGAACTTCTTATAGAACTAAGAAGAAGGAATATATAGACACATGGTATAGAGCTTATCCTAATGGCTTGATAGATGAGAATTCAGACGACTACAAAAACATGACGGTTGATGCTCAAGGACTATATCAAGCTGCGAAGAGTACCTTCGAGGAGCGCAACAGTGCAACAGCGAAGAATATGATAGGTCTGTCTTCTGGTTATGCCATGAAGGTGCAGAACACAAGGACGAAGGATGCCGTAGGTACCGACTCACTGTTCTACGGTCCTATCGAGGGTGTGATAGAGATGAAGCTCATCCTACCTATCGCTGACGAGGGCGGTGGCTACGTATATGCTGACAACGTGCACGATGACAAGGATTACTTCCTCGAATCTACTGGTAACTTTGTGTTCCCGATACAGGCTAAAAAAGCACACTTCGTCGTCGATGACTGTCTGTTGAAGAAGTTTGATGAACTTGATGGAACAAATCACGATATAAGCGCAGGTACTCATGGTGCAAAAGATGCTCATGACTCAGAGATGCACTACTGGTTCCTTGCAGGCGTTCATTATATATATAACCTTCATATCACAGGTTATACTTATGATAGTTCTTCTAAGCCTATCACATTCCACGCTGACACCTCCGATGGTCTTACCATATTCGAGGGCGCAGAAGGAAATGGAGCGAATGCTTTGAAGATAGAGAGTGTGACATGGAAGACCAATGAGGACTGTGACTTCAATGACGCAGATGGTTGCGATATCCTTAACGGCTCTAAGAAATACGGTCTGAAAATTAGTGCGTCTTACAGCAGATACACAGAAGAAGACGAAGATGTTGAAAACGGCAAGGCTAAGGTTGGTGACGTAAAGACTCTTTACAATGAAGACGGTCTCTTTGCGGATATTAAGCGCAGCGATAATACAGGAGAGCAGGTTATGAGATATACAGGTGATGCTCCATCATTTGTTGATCCTAAGTTTGCCATCTGTCTTGTTGACTCTGTTGACAATGCTTCTAAGAATACAGAGGGACTGACAGCAGCAGAGTATTTCGATAAGCACTTTGCACAGCCTGACACAGTGAAGATAGTAATGAAATCTGGCACAGGCTATGACAAGACGTATGAAGTCAACCTGATTATTAAATACGTAAAGGGTCCGAGCCACACTGGCAATATCTCTATTGCCAACTGTGCTCTGCCTGGTGAGTATGTAAAGATAAACAAGGGCGTGACTATCGATGCCGATGAGGCATTCGCTCAGAACGGCGAGTTCCTGCATATAGGTCAGCTCAATGCTGCAAGGACAGACTTCGCGAGTGGTTACCTCACCTACGATGCTTCTGGCGCAACGACCAGTGAGTCTCTTAAGGGTAAGATATATAGCGACCCGGCAGGTAAGTACCTCATGATACCAGCTTACTACTTCATGAATGGCTACGGCGTGCAGTACGTATATACATGTAACAACATGGATAGCAACGGCATACCGGTAGAGTTCCCGGTTGACATGCAGGTTGACGGTTCGGGTCATGTTTCAGATACCCTCGTGGTACATAACTACCACCGCATGGATCCACATCCGGCTGGCACTAACCCTGTTGACCTGCATCTGGCAGAGGCTGTGACACGTGCTAAGGCAGAGCCTGCGTTTGCTCAGCCACGCATATACCTCAGCGATGCTAAGGATATGCAGGCATTCCAGCAGTGGGTTGATACCGTAGGTGTTAGCATAAGTAAGATGAAGCTTTCAGGCTATGCTGACTCTCTCACAGTGCCTACGGCTGGTGAGTATGCACAGTTCTACTTGCAGAACAACATCACCGTGCAGCAGGAATTGGAGAATGCTGACCTGTACTATAAGACGCCGACACAGTTCGCTGGTACGCTGAATGGCGACGGCTATTCTGTCAACGGCATTACGGGTAACCTCTTCGGCACACTGACAGGTAAGGTATATAACCTCGGCTTACCAAGCGGTAGCATCGCTGGCTCTGTAACAGGCGAAGGCAAGATACGCACCTCATTCGAGTATGAGAAGCATCTGGTATATAACCTCGACGGCAACTCTGAGGAATATAAGGAGGCAGACTTCAACGACGGTAAGGTGGCTTACAACCTCAACCAGTATTATCTGGAAGCTCGTAAGTACCTGAAAGAGCAGGGCGAAGAGCCTGCTTCACCTGCAATTGCCAAGGTAGGCACACTTGCAGGGCAGGAAGCTGTGAAGTATGTTGCTGACTACTATGCTAATGGCGACTACCAGTATGCCCGTCAGTATAATGCAACTACAGCCAGCGAGTATCTGCGTACTAACGATAGAGCTCACTATGCTGAAGATGTGCTGACAAGTTATGATACTTACGAAACCTATCATAACACAGCTCACACTGTTGACGCTTCACGTGCGGTTAATGTAGAGGAGCAGGGCAACTACAAGCCTCTGTTTAATGCTGCGAAGATAGCCACTGCTTCTTCGGCAGCTGTTGCGAAGAACGACTATATCTTCTTCGGTCAGGGCTTGCAGGAAACTCCTGAAACCTACCCGTCAGCCATAGCATCTCACACTGTGGGCAACATGAGCAACCGCGTATATCGTGCAAGTGGTTTCTACCAGACAAAGGTTGACCAGGGCTTCCACTTCAATGCTAACCACGAAAAGGCGATAGACACTTGGATTCATAATCCTAAGACAACGGCTATCGACTTCACGGGTAAGCGTGATGCGGAGAATATTGCCGACGCAGGTGTAACAGTGCCTTCTGCTGGATGGCTTGAGGCTAACTCACAGAAGGTGTTCTACGCTCCTGCAGTGGATATGCCAAGCGAGTCTAACTCTATACAGATTAATGCAGAGGTGACAAAGAACCTGCTTATCTACACACCAGATACCACAGGTATGACATCATACTCTATGGCTAAGCTGGCTGACGCTAAGTTGCGCTATAATGAGAATACCTATGAGGATGACATCCTCGGACATCAGATACAGCTCAAGTCTGGCAATTACAAGGCAGACCGTCTGCACCTCGTAGATATGGAGGACTTCAACGCTCCTATCCAGTTTGCAGCTGACACAGCATGGTACATACGCGACCCAGAGACAGAGACGGGCTACGTCAACGAGGCTGGCAGGGCATGGTCTTCTATCTCACTGCCTTACACTGTGCAGAAGGCGTCACTCTCCGTAGGTCTCGACCGCGTCAAGGATGCCTATGACAATGGTAAGATAGGTGCACAGAAGGACATTACCTACTTCTATGGTGCTACTGATAACCCAGCAGACTTTACCGTAAGAAAGAGAACTGTGCTCGGTCATGAGTTCTGGCTCCGTAGGCTGACGGAAGTTTCTGGTAACAAGGCTACCTTCAAGCGCCCAGTATATGGTATAGATGGTAGAAGCGAGGAAAGTAACGCAGTGAGTGAAGTAAATCGTAGCTTCACTGCCTACACACCGTTCATCGTCAGCTTCCCTGGTGACTGGTTCTATGAGTTCAATATGACTGGACAGTCCATCGCCTTCGAAGCAGCTGATGCTACTATAGCAGTTACTGATGACAACGTAGGTGCCAAGAAGACTACCGCAGGAAGTTACAGCTACTATGGTGCTTACCTCAACAACAGCGGTGAGGCTGGCGCATACGCAATAGAGCGTACTGGCAATGGTGACAGGTTCGATAATAATGCTCCTATCTATCCGTTCCGCGGTTACCTCACCACAAGTGACACTCCGCTTGCTGGCAACTCTATGGATTTGGATTTCAACGTTCAATCTTCAATATCTAACGGTGATTACATCCTCATCGGCGATGACCTCAGCAAGCTGGAGGACGTCCTTGATGGCGACATCGAGCGTGACCCAGACGGTGGCATAAGCACGCCAAGCGGTCTCTGCGTCTATGGCGTAGGCACCCGCCTCGTCGTAGTCAGCGACTACGCTACCACTCTGCCGGTATATACCAGCACAGGTGCTCTCGTGCGCGTCCTTGATGTTCGTCCCGGCACTGCCACCTACAGTGGCTTCGCTCAAGGCATCTACATCGTGGATCGCAAGAAGATAAGGCTGAGATAAGACCCACCCCGACCCTTCCAAGGGGAGGGGGAGGGCTTCTCGCCAAGTCGAGATGAAGAAGGTTTCTCGCCTGATTTTGGAAAAGATTTTCAATAGATTTCTGAGGAGCTTGCTCCGAAATGAAAGCAAATCCTTTCTCTAAGATGTGGACATGATTTTGAATTAGATTTTAAAATCTTTTTGAAAAATCTTCTCCACGAATAAGGAGGACGATAATCATTAAGATTTCGCCTCACGGCTCAAAAATCGAATGAAAATCTGTTGGTATAAAAATCTTGAACGAGAATAGAAACTAAGAGATAAAAACAGAGTATGAGGAAAAAGGTAATGTCCTTAACTCCTCTAACTCCTAAAAATTAGATAATGATGACAGATCTAAAAAAAGTTGTTAAGGTGGCACTCATTGCCCTTACCATGCTGGTGGGAGCACAGAGTGCATGTGCTGACGAAGTGACGGTGGCAAATGTAGTGGATGCTACGAAGGCACCGTTTGGCTTCGCCACACGTAGTTCACGTACCGAGGCTACAGCGTATAACATCACCGGCGGTGGTGCCTATACGGTGGAGGACATCAAGGCGATGATGACTTCAGCTGGCATCGCTGAAGGTGCAGGCGGCTCTGCCACTGTCAATGGCAAGAAGATTATCGTGCTTACCAGTACTGGTAGCGACATGCGCTCTGCCGTTCTCGATGCTATCACGGCAAACGACATCATCGTCTTTGATGGTACAAGTGGCGACTTCCTCATCAATGAGCAGATCACCCTTGACGGTCTGCGCAACAAGACCCTCATCGGTCTTAATGGCGCACGCCTGTGTACTACGTGGCACCTTACCGATATCATCAAGTCTTGGCTCAACGCTGTAGATACCAGCGGTGGCTCAGGTGTCTCTAATGCCGCTACATCATCGGGCACGGGTGGTTCGTTCTATCTGAAGGATGTCAACGGCGAGGACTCCCTCCTTATCGAAATCGGTGAGGAAGGCGAGTGGCTCACCCGTAAGACTCTTGCTGACAAGGGCTCTGAACTCTATCAGAAGTGGCTTGCTGATAAGGCAGATTCGATAGCGCAAGGAAAGGAAGTTCCTGCCATACCTGAGAATGCCTACTTCCTGCGCACGGAGTACTACAAGAAGTCAGGTATCTTCTATATCACTGGTTGTGAGAACATCATTATCCGTAACATCAGTTTCCAGGGTCCAGGCTCAGTCGATGTGGGCGGTGTCGATCTCGTTTCTGTCATCAACGGCACCAATCACGTATGGGTTGACCACTGTGAGTTTATTGACGGTCAGGATGGTAACTTCGATATCACCAATGAGTCTGACTATATCACCGCTTCATGGTGTCATTTCCGTTATACCGACTACTCTTACGTGCACCAGAACACCAACCTCGTTGGTTCCAGCGACAGCAAGACAACGGACCGCGGCAAGCTGAACATCACCTTCGCCTACAACGAGTGGGGCGAGAACTGTCGTTCACGTATGCCTATGGGACGTTTCGGTAAGATTCACCTCTTGAACAACTGGTACAACTGTGCCAACAACACCGAGAACGCCATCAACCCGCGTTTGGAGTCAGAGTACCTTATACAAGGCAACTATTTCTCTACCGGTGTGCTAAAGACTTACAAGATGGCTAATGCTACAGGCGTTACCGTGGATGAAAATACGTTTGAGGACCCATCAACCTCTACAAAGCCTTCTAAAAGTGGCTCTACCGTCACTGTGCCATACGAAAGTGTGGCTATATCATCAGCTAAGGTGCCTGATATGATAGACCTCCTCGTAGGTCCAAAGCTCGACCTCGTGCCAACGTTCACCGAGAACCCTGATGATGCAGGTGAAGGAGAGGACCCAACAGGACAATACACCCTTGAGGTGACAACCACCAGGGCAGCCAAGGGTCTCACTTTCTCAGTGTGGGCAGAGAATGCCATGACCTATCAGTGGTATAAGGCTACGGAGGCTGACCTCACCGATGCAGTGGCAATCGACGGTGCTACCCGCAACTCCTATACCCTGAAGACAGGTGAGGAGGGCACTACCTACCTCTACTGTGTGGCAACAGGTCTGGCAGGTGCGACTTATTCCAATAAAATAAAGGTCGTTGTATCAGGAACGGGTGCACCTATTATCACGAGTGACCTCACAGGTTCACCATATTCTGCTGCAAAAGGGGTGGAATATAGTCTTTCCATTACCGCTACAGGCGCAGACTCCTATCAGTGGTATCATAATACGGTGGCTTCCACGGAGGGAGCAACAGCAGTAGAAGGTCAGACTACAAATACGCTGACCTATACCACACCGACTGGCGATGCTGCAGACCGCACGGACTTCTACTTCTGTGTGGCATCTTGTACGGCCGATGGTGTAGTATTGGATACTTACTCTAAAATAGCGCGTGTGAAGTATGTATCACAGCAAACGATGATGTGTTTTGAGGCAACCTCAGGAACTGCTGGTGAAGAAGGAGGCGGTACCATGAGTGGAGTCGATCCCGATGGTAACAGTTGGACTATTGTTAATAAGGGTACGTGTGCCAAAGAATCAAAATTCAGCAAAGGTTGTTTAACATTCCCTAATGGTTTCATGGGAATAGAAGAAGGATACACGTATGTGTACACACCTGAGGGTGCAAATAAAGAAACGAAATGTGCGGCTCTTCAACTTGCTATAGAAGGTGGATTTAAGTCTGGTTGGGATGTGACAGTAGAGGGCTTTGTCATGACATCAGGGAAAACTGGTTATCCAGCTATATTTACCCTAAACGAAAAAGGAGCATACGGAGAAACGTTATCAGAGTTTACGACCAGTAGTTCTTTCCCATATTTTACGTCTTTTGGCACACCAGGCACTTTAACCTACAAGTTAACAGAAGATTACGACACTCTGTATATAGGACGTGCGAATACATCAAGTGCAACAAAATTATACATTTCAAAAGTAATGGTTACTCGTGGTGAACCCACTAAGCCATATATTACGACAGATTTAAGAGACAGTTATGAAGGCGAGTCAAAGAGTGCTGTGTCAGGACTTTCTATAGAAGCAGAAGATGCAACATCTTATATGTGGCTCACATGTGGTAGTGCCAGTGATTACGAGTTGGAAAAGGATACTTTGGAAGGTCAAACAACAGCAACCTGCACACAAAAGTTCTCAGCAGGAACACACTATGTATATTGTGTTGCAATCAATGGTAGCGGTGAAACTGCAAAACGTGATACATCACGTATTGCTACGCTGACTATAGCGAAGAGTCCATCGGTAATAGTGCAGGATTGGGTATTTACCGAATGGGAAACTGCAGATATTACAGAGACTACATCAAAAGATGGATTGACGGCAGTCATTGATAAGGCAGCAAACAAAATGATTGTGAGTAACAGTAAAACAAACTATACAATCGATGGTGAAACTTGGCAATCAACTAAACGATTGCAATTGAACGGTTCGGGTAGTACATCTAAGCGTTGCTTGAAGTTTGACGTTGATGGCCCAACAGTTGTACAGGTATGGGGAGCTCATGCATCAAGTAGTGCAAGCGATCGACCACTGATGATACAGGTGGGCAGCGCAGCTGCAGAAACAATGTACACTTTCAAAACGGGAAATGAAAAGGCTGATCCGACATATTCTTATACTGGTACGGAGTCTGCCACCATATATATATATAGTGGTAATTCAGGTCTTAACTTGTACAGAATTCGTGCCACTACAACCATAGATGATGACGCGGCATGCGCCAAACCGACCGCTACAAGGGGGGCCTATGTTCCTGCAAGTACGAGTTACAATTACGACATCAAGACTACAACAGGTTCTGCATATATAAAATTTAAGATAGGAGATGGGGAAGCAAAGATAAGTCATCGTGCGGATACTACGGTGGTTGTTCCTTGCGGAACAACCGTAACGGCATTTGCATACGATCCTGCTTTAGTAAATCCAAAGGATACATCTGCAATCCTTACTTTCACGGCAGATGCAATACCGAAGACTACAACGCCTACAATTACCGTGGGTTACTACTCTGTAGCATCCCACAAGTATCCCGTTACCATTACGGCTGCAGTGGGTGCTACTATATATTACACTACAGATGGGACAGACCCGACTACAAGTTCATCGGTTTACTCTACGTCGCTTAATCTTGATGGTAATGTGACGATTAAGGCGATGGCCACTTTGAGCAATTATGCCAATTCAAGCGTTGTGTCAAAAACGACATTGGCTGTATTGACACCAGGTGGTGATGAACAGACCCTAAAGGCAAATGGAACAACAACAAATGTGGGTGTGTCATATACAGTTGCAAGTACTTCCATGTCAGGTTCAGCCAACAAATTGACCGATGGCATAAAGTTTAACCTAACTGGGACATTAAGTGATGGTAGTAGCAAGGGTTGTGTTATTGATGTTAATTCTGGCTTCAGAATATCTAAGATAGTAGCAAGGGAGGCAACATCAAACGACACTCTTGATGTTATTACGCTCACGGGCGTATATGTTGATGGAGATTTTGCAAACAATAAGTTGGCAGAGTCAATAACCTTGCCAGACTACAGATCTTCAGCAACATCATTCACTGCTGCGGAGAATATAGATGCAAGAACCAAGATTGAATTTGCATTCACAGCTGGTAGTAGCGTAAAGAACAATCAGGCAAATATATTATTTGATATTTACTATGACATTATAGATTCTCCAACATCATTTGTTATAAATGAGGAGTCTCCGATAGCGATAGGCTCATTTACGGACAATGTATATACTACGGCAACGGTATACGAAGATAATCCGACAATCGTGATGACTACAACACAGGGTTATCAATATACCCTCTCATACGATGGCGCAGACGGCGACTTAAGCAAGTTCGCTTTTACCATCATGGGTACTAAATATACCATAAAAGCAAGGGTTATAAATGTGAATCCACCGTTAATAAGAGCGGAAGAAGACTTTACATTAGGCCATGGAGGAAAGGGAGGACGCAGGATAACGCTTACTGACATAAAGGAGGGTGCAAATATTGTACCGTATATAAAAATTGACGGTGGAGCAGCAGAGGTGTATGATGATTCGAAGTTGTATCTTGCTGTTGATACTGTTACGGCATACTGCACATACAAAAATGCAGAAGAAGAAACTGTAGAATCAGAAAAGAATGGCTTGAGGTTAGCAAATACAGAGGGTTACGACTCTTCCAAGCCATTCGCAGTGTTCATCTACCAGCAGGGCTACGGCGACTCTGGTGACGGACAGGAGTTGGCAGAGAATGCTTCAAGCTATGACGCAACGAAGGATCAGATACATCTCGGACTGGCTGAGCAGTATAATGTGATAGACCTTAAGTTTGCCTCTGCGCAGTCTTCAGAGTCTATCGTGGATATTATGCCTGGCATCACCAACGCTAAGTTGGTTGTGCTCTCTGAGATGATAGGCGGCTCTGGTCAGTGGATTGACGCAGAAGGTACAAACACTGGTTCTACCCATCTCGCTATGTCGTTCCGTGATGACCTGATAGGCGCTACCAACGTGCTGAACATGAAGATGTTCTTCTACTCACAGTCAAAGAACAACACCAGCCGCTGGGCATGGGCACAGCCTGCTACGCTCTCTAACAGCGTGGTGAGCATTAAGCCTACCAACCCAATGTATAAGGTGTTTGAGAATGTGGCATTCTCTCGCGATGGCTCCGTAGCACTGTGGAGTGGCATTGACGAGGAGAGCACGCTGAACCGACTGCAGCTGGTACATAACTATAACGAGAGTAACGAGAGCCTGCCTGAGTTCACCCCTCTTGCTACGGCTACTGACCCGCTCGACGGCGAGGAGTATGATGCTCTGCACTTCTTTATGAAGAACGGCTACGCCTACGTGGGCACAGGCATCTCTATCAATGACTACACTCACTATGACGAGAACCTCAAGGAACTCGTGAGCACCATCGGTAAGATGATAAACGACGGCGAAAGCCTTAGTACAACGATTACCGGCACACCTGCTCCACACATCAGGGACAACGGCGACGGCTCGGCTACCATTACCAACAACAATGCTGCCGCTACTACCTACTATATGGCAAGCAATTCAAGGGCTACGGCTGACGGTTGGTCTGCAGATGATATTATCACAAACAACAAGACCACTGTTGATAACCTTACCGATAAGTTCAACGACGCCAAGGTGCATATCCGTGCGGTGTCTAAGATTGGTGAGCTGGTATCTATAATTGCTGCCGACTCTATCGCAGGTACCACACAGCGTTACTTCCACCGCATCAATACCGATGCTGATGCTGAGGGCGCTGATACCGATTATCCGTTCACGGCAGTGGCTGGTACCATCACGATACCTTACAACCAGTCATTCCGCAAGACGGGCTACACCGTAACGAAGTGGATAGACAAGAACACAGGAACGGAATATACTCCTGGCGCAGACTTTGCAACGACCGCAGAGTCACAGGACATCTACCTCGTTGCCGTATGGACAAAGAACGAGAAGAAGATAACCGACGTGAGCACGGACGAGACCGACGAGGATCGCACCGTGACATGGAACTTCCTGCAGAGCGAAGGCGCTCCGGCACTCGCACTGGAGGCTAATTCTACCACGCTGGGCAAGCAGGGCTTCATTGTAGGTCAGGTGAAGTTCCATGACGGCTCATTCATCGATGTGCCTCTGGACATCGACGTTGACAATACCGTGACACTGCCTGATACTGGCGCAGAGGAGTATTCTGGTAAGTTCAACAACAAGCAGAACAGCTATACAGACGCTACACAGTATATCACAGAGTTTGCTCAGGTGCGTAACGGCACCAAGTTCACCTTCCCTGCTGTGTATGGCATGACGGTGAACTATAAGCAGGCTACCTTCGAGAAGTATGAAAAGGATCCTAAGACTAAGGCTCTGCTTCCAACTGTTCACGAGAAGTCTGTGACATACGTCTCTCAGTCACAATTGACTGACGGCACGCTGACCAACCCAGGTCTGGTGCTTACAGACGGTAAGGCAACCAACGGTAGCGGAACGGCTACGGTTAGTGATACATACGGTGCAGGCAACCTCGCTAATGGTGGTAACTTCAGATATGCAGGTGTTGACACACTCGCTACGCTGACCTCTAACGAGAGTGCTTACTACATAGCACCAGAAGCTCCAAACACCACGACATTTACCCCAGGCGCACTGAACTACGGCACGGCATTTATGAGGAGCCTGTCAGTGACATATCCTAAGCTCTATGATTTCACTAGGGTGGTTAACTTCCCTGATAATCACGTCTATATCCTGCCTAACTACGAGAAAATGTCAGAAGACTCTATCATGAACAGGGCAGCGGCAGTGACATACAGCCAGACATACAAGAACTGCAACGGACGTTATGTGGATGGTGCAACCGTTGACATCAACGTGGTGCCTGGCTATGGCTTCTACTTCGAGGAAAGCTCAGCAGACGTAACGACAAGTGGTTTGACGGGCGGCACTATGACCGTGGAGAAGAAGAGAGCCCACGGCTCGTTCACAGTGAATGACGCTCCTGTGCTGACCATTAACCTGCGTCAGAACACTGTGAAGAAGTACAGCGTAACGTGGACACCGCTCGACAAGGGTACGGTACGCGTGACATCTGACACAGGTAAGGACGAGGCAGATGAATATACGGCATTCCCAGTTGACTCTGTCATCACCATTACTCCTACTCCAAAGGTGGGCTACCGCTTTGTTAAGTGGCAGAACGCTGAGGGTACTAAGTACGTTTCGGAAAATGCAGGAGACGGTGAGGCACTCTTCCCAACGGGCGTGACGCTGACAGACGCAGAGACGGGAGTGCTCAGCGTGACAGTCAATGCAACCAATGCGGCTGCAAACTATGTCGCAGTGTTCGAGGCAGGTAAGATAGGTACTACGTACTATGAGGTGCCAGTCGCTGGCTTGATACAGTCTGATAACTCATACAGGACGTTTACCGAGATATGGCCGGACGAGATAGAAACGAGGACAGAAGCCGACACAACGGCACTCTTCAACTACTATCACTTCCCGAAGAGCTACACTACCTCGGCTCTCTACATACCTACCAACTACACTCTCTACAAACCAGGCTACACTATTAGCCACTGGGCATATATAAAGGATTTCACTCCTGAAAGAACTAATTATGACCCAGAGACGGAGGTAGAGGAATACCAGATAGGTGACTATCATTACTTCGGCACTGAGAATGAGAAACGTCACATCATTCCTATCTTTAAGAAGAATGCGGAGAACTTCGACTATCGTACCACAACGGCAGACATCACGTGGGACTTCCGCACGGCATACTTCGCACAGCATATGAATTTCGTGACTCCAACGGAGTTCGACTATGCTACACACGCTACCATCAACGGCAATGTGGTAATAGACGTGCCTCTGCACATCAACGGTAAGGTGAACAACACCTCACTGGATGAGTGGTGTCACTTCGACGAAGGTACGGTAATAACAGTGCCTTCAGGACTGGGTGCTAAGTTTACACTCGCTGCATACTACAAGCTCACTGACACTACAATAGACGGAGTGGTGCCAAGGGAATATACCCAGGGCATGGAGAACAGCGTACCGGTATATTACTACACCTACACCACGCAGAACCCTGCTACGTCAATAGACATCGTGATAGGCAGCGACCACACCTACTACAAGAGCATCAGGGCACAGTTGCCTGCTGCCGACAGGGTGACGCTGACCACCACGGCGAATAACGGCGCATGGGGAAGCATCAACATGGAGAAGGTTAACACCACACAAGAGAAGATAGACAGCAATGCGAAATCTGACGTGGATTATCTCAAGACACCAGTCAATGCAATTGACACCACCTATACACTGAGGTTGGGCTCTTACGTTAAGGTGAAGGCTACACGTAACCGCCTCTACGAACTGAAAGCATTCGTGGTGGATGGTGATAGCATCACTATCGATAACGTAGGCAGTAAGACTGGCTTCAGCATGACAGCACCAGAGGGAACAGGTCGCGACTACACGCTGACATTCCGTCTGTATTCTTACGCCACAACGGTGGAGGCTGTATATGGCGAACGCGAGAGCTACCAGATAACATTCTCTACTGGCGGACAGGCTACGGGCGAAGCTCCTGGCGTTAGGGTAGTGGAGCGTGGCGAGACATTCTCTATGCCAGCTAACAACCAGACTCTTTACCTTGAGGGCTACACGCTGAAATACTGGACAGACGAGAGTGGCATAATAGCCGTTGACAAAAACGGTGTTTCTACCGGCAAGAACAAGTATGAGTGGGGCAAGGACTATACTCCTTCTCAAGACCTGTTCCTCAACCCAGTATTTGAGATAAATGAGTTCACGCTCTTCGACATTGAGGGCACACCGACGGTGGAGTGGCCACTCACTACGGGCGATGATGCTACCTATGGTGGTGGTCCGTTGCTGAAGTATCAGAAGAGTTCAGGCGTGTACGTGTCACAGCTGAAGCAGACCACAGGACAGTTTAAGGACCTCTTCATTGACCTGCCACTGCTGATTGACTGTACGGCATCTACGGCAAAGGTGGACAACAGCGCGTCAACGATACGCTGCCAGATAAACACCGACTCTAAGATATCTGTGCCCACCAACAGCAATACAAAGATTTCACTGTATGCTGTTAACGGCGAGCTTAACGGACAGACATCAATAGCAGGTTCTAAGAGCTATTCTGCAACAATAGAGACAGGCACCACGCGCGACTACTTCGCTACGGTAAGCTACACGGGCGATGCCTCTACGCAGGATATAGTATTCGGTGGCGATGCAGGCTACTTCAAGATGATAAGAGCACAGTATGGCAAGGTTGACAACAGCGGACTGCCAGCACTTGACTATGTTACCGTCAACAACATAGCTCTGGGCGCTTACGGCACGTCACTTGAGGCTTACACCATTGACAACCTCGTTGCCAATAAGAGCATTAAGATACCTGTGAAACTGAACGCCAAGGCACTCACCATGCCAAAGGTGAAGGCTGAGGCTGACCAGAGCAATGCTATCGTGACAGTGAACCAGGCTACTACAGCCGATACTACGGCAACCATCATAGTGAAGACCTCTACGGGCGCTCCTGTAGGTATCTACAAGATTGTCTTCGAGCCTTCATACACAACGATGGATGCCCCAGTATGGCAGAAGGTGGAGATGAACAACCTGCTTGTTTGGGGTCGTGACGTGAAGGGTGCTAAAGCTGACTACATAGAAGGCACAGACACCAAGATGAGCGTAAACGGTGCTGTAAGCATCACCTTCGACCACGAGATGATGGCTACTGACACCATCAACACCAGCATAGGCAAGGTGGTGGCAAGCGGAGGCAAGACGCTGACGTTCCGCTATTGGGACCTTAAAACTGACCAGGATTATACGTTTACCATACCAAGCGGTACGCTGACAGACGTATATGGCGGCAGCTTCGATGAGGAGATAAGCTTCACGTTCCATACGGCGACAACGACGCAGACCATCAAGAAGAAAAAGGTCAACTTCGTGGTAACACACAAGCAGGCACATACGTTCAACTCAACAAAGCCAACAGAGAACTACACTTCTGGCGTGAAGAGACAGGTGGCAAGCGACGAGCTCATTGCCAACCTTCAGGCTGACGGCATAGCCTACGGTACAATAGACGAGGGTATAGCTCTTGCCAATGCTAACTCAAGTGCAGACCGCTTCTACATCTTCGTGCCTGACGGAGAGTACCAGCTGAAGGGTAATGCTCCGACGGACGTGGTAAGTGCGCTGACTGCTGACAACAATGGTGTGGAGCGCGACTTCACTGGTAAGAAGATATATAACGGCGTGACTGAGATTACGCACGATAATATATCTATTACCGGACAGAGCGAGACGAGCACCAAGCTCTTCAACAAGCCAGAGGTAGAAGGAATATCATACACCTCTACATTCTATGTGAAGGGTGCGAGCGGCTTCTATGTTCAGGATATGACGCTGACCAACAAGTTCGACTATCGCACCAGCGTGCTTGGAGGAGCATCAAAGGCTGTGGCTGTAGTGCTGCGTGACCGTGGCTCAAAGACCATCATGAAGAACGTGACGATGGATAGCTGGCAGGATACCTATTACAGCAACCTCTCTGACAAGTTCAATGACTCACGTGGCTACTACGAGAACTGTACCATCATGGGTTACGTTGACTTCATCTGCGGCGACGGCGACCATTGGTTCAAGAACTGTAACCTCATGCTACGTAACGGCAAGGCAGGCAATGCTGCCAACATGATGGCACCTCGTACCAACGGCGTGCAGAAGTGGGGATATGTGTTTGACAACTGTCAGGTAACAACAGAGGACGACGTGACATATACCACGTGTAACAACAAGTTCACACTGGCACGTCCATGGGGTTCAGGTGACTACAGCCCTGCTGCTTCATTCCTCTATACCACGTTCAACGTTCTGCCAAGTGCTGACGGCTACAAGAACATGACAGCAGGACAGGTGCTCCGCTTCCATGAGTATGGCTCTAAGGATGCTAATGGCACACTGCTTGACCTTTCAACACGTTCACTGCGTGCTGCTTCACCAGCTGCCGGCTCTTACTCAGCCGTAATGACACCTGCTGAGGCTGCGGAGTATACCATACACAATGCTCTGGGTGGAACGGACGGCTATGACCCGACACTTTACACCAAGCAGGTAAGTATGGCAGATGCTAACCTCACCACACTGGACCGCTCACTCACATGGACGGCACAGGACGAGGCTCTCTGCTACTTCATCTTCCGCAAGAACGACAGTGGCGAGTATGAGCTCTATGCTATCACCGAAAAGGATAGCTACGAGTTGGACGATACCCAGATTGGCAAGACCTTTATGGTACGTGCTGCCAACCAGCGCGGTGGTCTGGGCGAACCTTCTAATGACCTCGTATATAACGTGCATGAGTCTTATCAGCTGACACTCGTAGAGAGCCAAAAGGCTGCTGCAGGCAATGATCCTAAGGAGTGGAGTTGGTCAACTATCTACCTTGACTACAACGCTAAGGCTCCAACAACGGATGACGAAACAGGAAAGAAGCAGGTTTATGTGTATGCTGTTGTTGACGTGACATCTACGGCAATGGCTCTGAAGCGTGTTGACATACTGGAGGCTAACCAGGGCTACATCGTAAAGGGTGACGTAGGCACCTACACCTTCGCTTATACTGACAGCGAGGGCGAGTACTACGATGAAACAAAGAGGGTAAGCGGTTCTCTTGCTGCATCCCTTGACCGCATGAGTATCCTTGACGGTACTGTGGAGACCATAGACCGCGCAGGCATGAATGTATATACCTTGTACTACAAGGCTAACTACGGACTGGGCTTCTACAACTACACCGGCACCTACCTCAACGCTTACAAGGCATACCTCAGCGGCAGCCTCGTATCAGAGGATGGCGATGCAGACGGCTGGCCATTCGCGGGCGGCACTAACAGCACTGGCTTCATCTTCCTCGATGAGGAAGCTACCAGCATCAACAGAATTGACAGTGCTGCCGACGACAGCGAGAAGATATACACCATCTCAGGTCAGAGAGTAAAGCGCTCTGAAATGATTAAGGGTAGGGTATATATCATCAACGGCAGGAAGATAGCATACTAATAGTGACCCATCCCCCTCCCCCTTGGGGGGAGGACGGGAGGGGGTTGCTAAGCACCCGCCCGCCCTTGCTAAGCACCCGCCTGCCCTTGCTAAGCACCCGCGCGTGGTTACTAAGCACCCGCATTTGGATGCTAAGCTTCCGCAGAAAACCGCTGGGTGCGCAAAGAGCACGATAATAACAAAAAAGTAGATAATTAGCGATGAAATGGTAAATAAAAACGAGAAAAATAGAAAAAAAAGGAATTATAAAAATGAGAACATTGCAATTTTTTTGCTCGTTTCGCAATAATTCGCTAAATTTGCACACAGATACAGTTATAGTGTAAAAAGCTATGATGAAAAAAAGACTTAAAATATCAAAAAAAATCTACGTGCCACCCATCATAGAGTTCGAGGAAATCGAGGAATTGATGGAGGGAGATGTAATAGAAGGCTCTGTAAAGCCGTGGGAAGGTGACGAAAGTGATGATGGTCCACTGTCAGAGCCCACATCAGCCAATGACTTCGACTTCAGTATGGACTTCGTTATTAACGATGAACCTCAGTTGTAAGTAATGAAACAGATACTGACGACAATACTGTGGCTCTATATGGGCACTACATTTGCTGGTAGCTATGTTTATCAGCAGAATGGGGGGGTGACCTTCGGATGGTTGTCGTCGGATAAGTCAGCGGTATTCACCACGGTGGGAACGTTGCTGCTTCACAAGGTGAAGACAATAGAAAACGACAAGCATTACGCTATGACTGAATGTGCGGGATGGGCTGCCACGGCTAACAGTAATTATTACGCTGGTTACCCGTATTCGGAATACTACCTGTTGGCAAAATCACCATACATCGCACTGCCCATAAAATATACGGGTCAGGCACAAATGTTAAACAACAACACTGAACACCTTGCTGCTGCCGATTACATGACAGCGCAGGCAACGAGCACAGCGAGTGCTCTTTCGATAACATATACACATCTGGGGAGTATAATGCGCATTGCAGCATTCGTACCAGAGACAAAGACATTCTCGTCACTCACCCTGACGACAAAAGATAACACTGCATGGTTTACGTCAGAGGCTACGATGAATGCTACGAACAATACAATGAGCGTAACAGCAACAGCCCCAACGGCAACGCTGACGCTCGACAAGATAACGGTAGAGGCAGGCGACTCGCTCATAGCATACCTCATGACGGCGCCTGCCGACCTCAGCGGCAAATCGATAATGATAACACTTAATGCTGACGACGGATCTGCACTGCAGGCATATGCCAAAGGATGCAACATGAAGGCGGGACACGCCTATCCGCTAAGCATAGGTAGAGAGAACTACTTCCGCACTCAGCGCCCGACAACACCAGACGAGGACAGCGACACGGAGGAGATACTCTCTCTCCAACTCAATATAGAGGACAACGGGACCACCGACACGCAGATAACTACTGCCACGGCATACGCTCCCGACTTCGCTCCCGATGCAGGGAACAAGATGACACCCTTCCTGCTGGGTGACGTGAACCTTGACGGAACAGTGGACGTGACAGATGTGGTGATTGTGGTAAACCATTTCCAGAATGATACTACCGACGAACTGGACTTTAACGTGGCAGACATTGATGGCGATGGTGTGATAGACGTTACTGACGTAGTCGGAATAGTTAACATATATCATAGAAGATAAAATGAAGAAGGCAATATACACACTCATAATGACTCTATTGGTAGTGATGCCAGCAGGGGCTGTCAGCACGTCTGATAAACTCGTGCTGTCAGATGTAACGCTTAACCCTGGCGACGGAACGGCGAAATATGCTACGTTGTCGGTTGTCAGCGCGGTGAGAAAGTATGCTGCTTTCAATGTGGATATTTATTTACCAGAAGGAGTAGAACCACTGCTCAGCTCCGCAGGAGTGCCAAGAGTGACAAAGACGGGAATACTGCCAAAGGACGACTTCGATGAGGAATATTTGCACACTTTGAGTGCTACATACAGCAAGGAGGACAATAAGATTAATGTGATATGCTATGCAAGTCCCACTGCAGATTTTACCTCTATGCAGGGAGTCTTGTGCAGAGTTTATCTCACCGCTTCTACATACGCTAAACCAGGAAAAGCAAGTGTAGAGCTAAAGAAGCAAAACCTCACAACGGCTGATGAGACTAAGTACGAGCCTGCAGATGCTTCATACGACATAACCATCGGCACCTCCGCAAAGGCAGACTTGTCTGTTTCATCAGCTAACAAATGGTCAACCTGCATACTACCTTTCGCTACAGAACTGCCAGCAGGCTTGAAGGCTTATACCTGTAACAGTAAGAACGATGACGAAAAAGTGTTCTACCTGACGGAGGCAACGCAGATAGATGCCTACACACCTTATATACTGTATAGCGAGAGTGGCTATACTGGTACGCTGACAGGCGAGGTGGACGCAAGCCTGTACCCCGAGGCAGGCTACGCGACAAGCGGTTATCTGACAGGTGCTGTAAAGAGCCAGACCATTAACAAGGGCTACATACTGCAGAAACTGAACGGAGTGGTGAAGTTCTATAAGGCTGATGCAGAGAAGACATACAACATACCGGCAGGCAAATGCTGGGCAACGCCAACGGATGCTGAACAAGACAGCTATGATTTTAAGTTTGCACCAACGGCAGTGAAGAATGTTAAGGCTGCAAATGCTGAAGATGCCAGATGTTATGACATAACGGGCAGAAACATCACCGAGCCGAGAAAAGGACATATATATATACAGAACGGAAAGAAATTCACAAAGTGAAGAAGAAAGAATATATAACCCCAGAGGCAACTCCAATAAAGGTCGTCACGATGATACTTGCAGGAAGCACTACGCTGGAGTTTTCTGAAGAAGAATATGCAGACCCAGACGGGGAAGTACTTTAAGAAAAAAATAATAATTCATAATTCATAGATAGGAAATGAAGAAGGAATTTAAAGACATATTGTTCACGTTAACGTTAGCGTTCGCGTTATCGTTGGTTTTCTCATCTTGCTCTGACAGCGACATAGCTGGCATATCAGGCGGAGAAGAAGGAAACGGTGAGTTTGTTGTGACTGGCACAATGGCTAACGTGGCTGTGTTTGAGGAAACCATAGGTGACGAGGACTACCTATCTTCAAAGGCACAGGTGTATTATGACCGTGTAGGTAAGCAGCTGATGTTCTCTTGGTATAAGCCTAATACAAAGGACGAAGAAGAATATAATGCAAATGTAGATTGCATAGGAATATACCCGGAAGTGAACTTGGAAGAAAACCCATCTCCAACGTTGATGAAGTTTAAATTGGATCCTGCGCAAGCGCTTATAGTAAAGCAGACGACTACCACGGGTTCGTTTATTTCTGCGGATAATCAGGTCGCCAATTTTACTAATGGTCAGAGATATTACTCATTCTTCCCATATAGGGCACAGACTTTGGAAACAGGAGCATTCAACTACACCAATGTCCCCGTAAGTTTCGCTGGACAGGTGCAAACTGCAAATGAACAGATGGGATATTACTTTGAGAATACGACGGCGAGCAAGGCACTATTTCTCGAATCAGAGAAAGCGGCTGCCGCACATCTGGGAAAGTATGACTATATGGCATCAAGCGCAACATCACCATCAGACCAATATGTGAAATTTTACTATGAGCATGTCGGGTCAATCGCACGCTTCTATATGGTATGTCCGTCAAGAGCTGATGACAACATATTCTATGACTCGCTGCAGGTGTATAATAGTGAGGCGAATTTCACTATTAATGCGACTTTGAACATTACGACAAAGGAGCTGACACCTACGAGGACATCTCATGTGATGTCATTAGGATTTCATCCTGCTATAGACATGACATGCAGTGATGAGCATAACAGCGAAGATGCCTATCAGAAGAAAATAAGTTACTATTGGCAGAACAAAACGAATGGTGCAGGTTGTATCATGGCGTATATGATGTTTGCACCGATAAAGTTAAAGGAACTGACGGAGGCACCTACACTGTACCTGCTTGGAAGGCAGGCGTCATATTATGATACAAAGGAGGCCTACAATGAAGCCAAAGGATTTAACGAAAGTGATCCAGGTTTTATAAAAACAAACGAGGCTTATGCTGCATTGCCAAAGATACAGAGAATGAAAATCTATGAAGCAAGCGAACTCGCAGCTTATAATACAGCGAAGGGTACAACTTATACTGCTGAGCAGTTTGCTGCATTGCCATTGTCTGACAGGATGAAGGGCTATACGAGAAAATACTATAAGGCAACTCTCTCAAAACTTGATTGTAATGCAGGCAAGCACCACCAATGGTCGGTGGCTAATGCCCCAGAAGACGCTCCTATAACCTTCGAGGAGATTTCGATACAGGAATGGGAGGAAGGTCCTGGATTCACCAATGGAGAAGGTGATGGAACAGGAGAATGGTAAGGCACTGCCATGCAGAAAGTAATAAGTAAAGAGTAAATAATAAAAGGTTTGGGCGTAAAGTACGACATAGAGAACCTGAAGTTCGTGTTTGACTTAACATAACAATCTTCAGCCTGATAGGACGAAAGGACTTGATGGTTGAATCAATGTAAGAAAGTTTCTCTCGCCAAGCCGCGATGATTAGCTCTTGCGAGCTTCAGCGTCTCTCGATAAGCCCCTTATTTCAAGCAAGCTTGATAAGTGTCTTACCTCGACGCGCTGCTGACTTTCGTCAGTAATCATCTCTACGCCAAGAGCCAAGTTGCCTCTCCGAGGCTTCGCAAAGAGTCCCTCCTTATAGGATAGACTTGAAGATACTCACAAGAGGTGAGTAATAGATATACAACCCGCACGGCTTAGCGTGAGTGCTGAAAGCACGACCTTTGCCCTTTGCGTAACTAAGAATAACTGGTGTAACCAGTAGGGATGTAGGTTAGACAGTCGCTGGAAGCTTGCTTGCAAGCGAGTGGATAAGCAACAGCCCGATACTCTTGAAAAGAGTGATTCTTAGTCTTGGCGAGAAATAAAGAATAAGTAAAAAAGATAATAATAGAGTTTAAGATATGAGAAACTTTGAGAAAATACTGTTTTCGTTAGCGTTAACGTTGGCGTTGGTGGGTTGTTCTAATGACGACTTCCTGACAGTGTCTGATGAATTGAAGGCACAGCAGGAACTGGAGGAGCAGGCTAAGACAGTCTTGACTTTCAGTATGGGTGCTGGTGAGCTGATATCAAAGGCAAGCACAAACTATAGGGCTTGGCACACGGGTGACCCTACATCATTCGGCGCGTATGGCATATATAATCAGGTTACATCCATACCAACCGACTTCTTCAACAATCAGGAGGTGCAAAGAGAAGAGGACCCAGAGGTGTTCTCATGGTCAAGGTGGAAATATTCTCCGCTGAAGTATTGGGCTGACTATACATGGTGCGAGACGTTCGACTTCTTCGCTTATATGCCTTATCAGGCAAGTGATACAAGCGAGTCAGAGGAAGCACAAAACGGCGCTAAGCTGGAGTTGGAGAAAGTGACGGGAGTTGGTACTGGCACAGGTATTGACACTCTGAAGGCTACTCTCTCATTTGTCGTTACACTGAAGGATGCAGAGCGAGATACTATCGTGGCAGTGCTGGACAGCATAGCGGATGGTACTCATAATCCGCTGATTTGCAGAACACCTGTTCACAAAACAAAGGCGGGCGAGGTGATAAACTACCAGATGGACCAGACGCTTGCGGGCTTCAGCTTGAAGTTCATTCTCGGAGACAAGATGAGTAACATCCGCGACTTTGTTATAAAGGAAGTGAAGATTACTGGCGCACAAAACACTATTCCTGTGGGGGGCGTAGTAAGCAGAACATATAAATACCCGCTGAAGAGCGAGAGTGCATGGACCGCAGACGACATAACATGGAGCAACATAGTAAAGAATACCGACAAAGCAAAGGCAACGGAGATTCCTTTCGTGGACTATACCGCAGAGATAGGAAAAGAAGGGATATACGATGCGGATAACAGGACCCTGCGCATAGGATTTTCTGACGCTGGTATGGAGCGTCAGTGGGGTGCTAACTTCTATGCTATCCCGTCAGCAGAGTTCCAGCCAACCATTATGGTGAAGTATGATGTGACGGTGCAGGATGAAGACAAGAAATACATCACTACGCGCCGTGACATCACCAGCAAAATAGTATTCTCTGAGTTGAACTTCCCTTCATATATAGCCGGCGGCTCAATAGGGCAGATCAACCCAATAACCATCAAGATAGTACCAGACTACTTATACGTACTTGCTGATGCCGACCAGAGGATAGGCTATCTCGTATTGGAATAAGCCGTGGGTAGAGTTGTCGCTTAGCTGGCAAAAAAACGACTTCGTCGCTTGTGCAGAGTTAAAAATGATTAAACACAGCACAAACTCTTAACTCTCAACTCTCAACTCTCAACTAAATTTACTACCTTTGCACCCGCAAAACCAAACTGGTAACTTATAACTGGTAATTGGTAACTTGCAAAGCACGGGATGTAGCGCAGTTGGTTAGCGTACACGTCTGGGGGGCGTGTGGTCGCCAGTTCGAGTCTGGTCATCCCGACGCAAGGAAGGCGGTCCGTAGGACTGCCTTCCTTTGTTTGCTTTTACTACAACACAAAGAATAAAAGAATGACAGCTTTTTCAGAATATATGCAGAGTGAGTGGGCATGGATAATCCTGTCTGTCACGGCAATATTTGTCGGAATGTCAAAGACGGGCATTCAGGGACTGACCATTCTTACTGTTCCTCTGTTGGCGATGACATTCGGGGCAAAGCCCTCAACGGGCTTGATGCTGCCAATCCTTTGCTTTGCTGGGTGCTTTTCTCGGTATTCGTCTTGTGAAGTTTCTGCCAGAAAGGGGCTTTCGCATATTCACCACAGTAGTAACAATCATCAGTGTGCTCGTGATGCTCTTTGTCTGACTCTCCTTTGTGTTACGATATAAAAAAAAATTAAGCTAATGAAGGATAATTCTCAAGAGATATTCCCCGTTGTGGATGAAAACGGAAGGGTAATAGGTTCTGCCACTCGTGGGGAGTGTCATAGTGGAAGGATGCTGCTGCATCCAGTGGTGCATCTGCATGTGTTTAATTCTAAGGGGGAGATTTACCTGCAACGCAGGCCTGACTGGAAGGATATTCAGCCAGGAAAATGGGACACTGCTGTTGGTGGGCATATAGATTATGGAGAGACGCCAGAGGAGGCTCTGCAGCGTGAGGTTCGCGAGGAACTGGGGATAACGGCTTTTACCCCAGAGTTTGTGGACAGGTATGTGTTTGAAAGTAAGCGAGAGCGTGAGCTGGTGTATGTAAACCGTACCACGTACGACGGAGAGATACACCCCTCGGCAGAGGAACTGGATGGTGGACGCTTCTGGACTATTCAGGAGATAAGCGAGGCGATTGGCACTGGAGTGCTGACGCCAAACTTCGAGAGCGAGTTCAGAAGGAGCTTTATTCTGTAAATTCTATGATTGCACTTACTTGTGAGTTGCTGGTAAGTGATACGATGTATCCGTCCTTAATCTGATATATGGTAGGTATAAGTATGTCGCCCAGTTTAGCTGCTACGCGATATTCTACCCTCATGCCTTTGGCCTCAAAGCCTTCGGGGAGTAATTCCATGGCAATGCGAACATAGTTGGCGTTGTTCATGTGCTTGTTGTAGTCAATATCCGCACGTAGCACTTTGAAAGGCTCAAGAACCGTCCCGCCATCTTTCGGCAGAATGATACGCCTGTCCTTATAGTTCATCTCTAACTGAGGCTCAAATTTCATAGAGGCGATTGTTGCCTCGTCAATACGCTTCAGTTTGCCTGCTGTCATATCAACAAATGCGCCCATGCTCCATGTCTTGTAGCAGGGTTTCCCCTCAGCGTCGTATATGAAGGTATTGCGAAAACCGAACATAGGCTTCACATCGTACACGGTGCTCGTGACTGTAAGTTCCTCCTTGAAACAGGGCACGCGTATTACCTCTACCTGGCGTGTTGCCAACAACTGAGTCATATTTTGCTCAGCAAAATACTGTTTTACACTTGGCTCGCTATCTATCCACATCTCGGAACAGTCCTGCATCATCTGGAGGGCAGAGTATAGCTTCAGCTTTCCGTTGCTGTCGCATGTGCTTGTAGTAACTTTATACTTTAAACTAAACATAATCTTTCTTGTAATATATAACTCCTGATAGATATTCTTTTCGTTCTTGCATGTTTTCTCTTATTACTCTTTGGTGAATTTGTAAACCACCAGTGCAGGCAGGAGGACAATCAGCCATAACGCAATCTCCACCACTGCGTAAGAGCCCACGTAATCAACCAGTGTCTGGAATTTCACTACCCCATCCACAATAAAGATTAAAAATCCTGCCCAGCACAGGAAGAAAATGGCCGAAGCTATGATTTTCCGTTTCTTTAGTTTCATGATACTATATTGAAGATGACCATTCTCTGCTACAGTTGTATATCTTCTTTCTCGTGCAAAGGTAACGAATTTTGTTGAAGATTCAAAACTTTTCTCCACCTTTCATTCCTCTCTTCCGAAAACTACGCAATACAGCCTTCCGAATATGGTTGTAATAAGCGAACCGTAATGTTCGCACTTAGTTTGTAAAAACGAAAAATCAGCAACTTGAATTTCTTCAAAGTTGCTGATTTTCAATGTGGACCAGCCTGGGCTTGAACCAGGGACCTCCAGATTATGAGACCAATATAATGATATTCTGTGATAGTCTATTATTTGTAACCATACTGATATCCAATGAGTTACATTTTTATGATTTTCACTGAAACTCACAAAATACCCCTAACTGAAATAGTTTGTTTACGCATTGTTTACGCAAATAGTCCTAATAGTCTATATGTATAAGGGGCGTCTATCATTCATGCTTCAATTCCACAAATGGCCGAATAAAATTGCTACAAATCACCGAAAAAGCAGAAAAAACTATAGTTGAAAGCATATAAAAATGTTAAATATCACACTTTTTATATTAGAAAGAATGTAATTTGAAAATAATGTTGTAATTTTGCATTCGAAATAATATAATTTGTATGGAAAAGACAAAGTTATCGATGGTGGTAAAGGATTTGCGCAAGGAATATGGCCTTACACAAGAAGATCTGGCAATGAAGTCTGGCGTAGGCTTGTGCTTTGTTCGCAATCTGGAACAGGGGAAACCGACGTTAAGAATGGATAAGGTCAACCAGCTACTTGATTTGTTTAATTATGAATTGACAGCAACAAAGAAGCAATGAGACAAGCAGAGATATATCGTAAGGAAGTCCTTGCTGGCATCTTGACAGAAGACGGTGGCGAGTACCGCTTCTGCTATGATGAAGCGTATCTCACACGTGAAGATGCGCTACCAGTAAGTCTGACACTCCCATTACAAACGGAGGCATTCGTAAGTCCTGTACTATTCCCGTTCTTTGACGGCTTGATACCAGAAGGATGGCTGCTTGACGTGGCACTTCGCAATACCGACATCAGTATTCTTGACCGTATGTCGCTATTATTGTTATGCTGTAAGGAGTGTATCGGTTCTGTCAGTGTAGTGCCTATATATAAGGAAGGAGGAGACAATGTGTAAATGTCTATGCTGTTATAAAGAATTGGAAGAAGGTCAGAAAGACTTTCATCCAAGTTGTGCCCGAAAATTCTTTGGAACAAAGGATGTTCCCTTGCTGGAGTACAAACATGAAGAGCTTGACCAATTAGCCGAGCAGGTAATTCGTGCTCAAACATCTCTGACAGGCGTTCAACCCAAATTATCTCTGAACCTCGACAAACATGATGGCTGTAGCCGACTGACTATCGTAGGACTTTGGGGAGATTATATCTTCAAGCCACAAACGGAGAGTTACGAGCAGTTGCCAGAAAATGAGGACTTAACGATGCATCTTGCGGAAGTTGCAAAGATTAGTGTGGTGCCTCATAGCCTTATCCGTTTGGCTGATGGAAAACTTGGGTACATCACAAAGCGTATTGACCGCACCGAGAATGGTGAGAAGATAGACATGGAAGACATGTGCCAACTCACGTTGCACCCTACGGAATACAAATACAAAGGATCGCACGAACAGATTGCCAAGACAATCTTGCAATACAGCAACACGCCAAAACTCGACCTTACGAATTACATGCAGTTGCTGCTCTTCTGTTTTGTCACAGGTAACAACGACATGCACCTGAAGAACTTCTCACTTTACCGACCTGCAGAGAACTATCAACTAACGCCAGCTTATGACCTCCTCAATGTTGCCATAGCAAATCCCAAGGACAAAGAAGAATTGGCACTTACTCTTGCGGGAAAGAAAACAAAAATCCGTTTGGCAGACTTCCTGAATGCTGCAAAGACAATGGGACTGGAAGAAAAAGTAGTACAGCGTCTCATTGCAGGTCTTCATAAGGCACTTCCCCAATGGCAACAGCTTATAAAAGATTCCTTCCTCAGTGAAGAACAGAAACAGGCGTATGAAGAACTGGTAATTGCCCGACTTAATAGATTAAAAACGGAACAAGTTGACAAAAACCCGGAAAAATAGACGGAATAAGTGTTTTCACATTTTTTGTTGTACAACAAAATAGATAAGAGGATGTGCCTATATGACACACCCTCGTCTTATTTTTGCAAGACTACTTGCTGGGTTAGCGACTACTCTGTTGGAAATCTACGAATCCAAACATTGCCACACTCAGGATTTGTGCATGTCAATTCGACCTGCAACTCTGGTCGACCTTCTACGATTTCATATCGTCTATTGGTCTCGACCATTTGGCTTTTACAGAAAAAACAGATTTCTTTCATTTGAACCAAATTTTATGTTAATAATATGCGGCTCTCCGAGCACCGCGTTATCAAGCTACTAACATTGGTTCAAGACTCGAGTATGGAGCAGAAACTGGAGCGATTTCCGATTGCAAAGGTACAAATTATAATTGAAAAATCCAAATTTACAGTCTGTTTTTTCTTTCTTTATTATGTAAACCACATAAAGGCAAATGAAGTTTCAGACTGTTTTTGATGAAAAAAATATCAGTAATGAATAATGTATAACAACACTTTTGATCCGTTGCAAACTTCTTCGAAGAAGTATAGAATTCTGCTATATTTACACCTTTGAATATGTTTTCTGAGTATGATTTTCATACTCTACCCAAGTATGATAGTTAAAGATACTCAAAGGTACTCATTTTTATGCGGACAGATAGGAATAATTGAAATAAATAGAGTACCTTTGCAGTGCTTTAGCATTTTGAGCGGGCCATGATCCCTAAGTGATGCTCTTCTTGTTTTTAACAGGAAAGTGAGTCTGCTCACCAGTTCGTGGCTGGTAAAAACCATTCCGATGAATCATAGTGTGGAGGAAGTATTAGTCGGAAGATACTTCATTCAACTTCACACAAGAGGCTCTTCAGGGGGTGAGACCGATTAGCATAAGCCCGGTTCCCATACAGCGACAGGAGATGCCAAGATTGCACAGCTGCTTTTGATTATTGTTTCGGCAATGGTCAAACGCAGCTGTTTTTGTATATATATACATGTACTGAAATGGTTGCAAGCGTGAGAACAAACATGTTTAATTCATTAAAAACATTTCAGACATGAAATTAACAAAATCATTACCCGTTATCAAGGAGCGTAATTGTTCCGCTTCCTTGGTTCTCGATTGTCGCACACAGAGGAAGAATGCGACAGAGTTCCCATTGGCCATGCGCTTCACTATTGATCGCAAGTTCTTCTATTATGTTGTAGGTAGTACCTACACCGAAAAACAGTTCTCCGACATCTGCAACGCCACAAAGAGCGCATCCGAAAACTACCGTGAGCAGCGTATGTGGCGAGAGACCATCGTCCCCAAGTACAAAAACCTGCTTGCAGAACTCAACAAAGGAAGTTTGTTTACCTATGAGATGGTACGTGTGGCTGTCACCACAGGCAACACATCCCTTCAAACGAAAGATGACCGTTCCTTCATGAGTATTTGGGAGAAGATTATCCACGACCTCAAAACCAATGATGGAGGAACACAGTTTACAACTGGGCAAAATTATGAATATGCCCTAAAGTCATTCCGCAAGATAATGGGGTATGATGCTATTTGGGGCTTTAACATCAGTGTTGCTGAGATACAGAAGTGGAAGGATGGCATGAAGCATGGCGTGAAAGGCAAAGGCGGCAAGCTCATAGGTAAAATCAGCGACACAACGGCTGGCATCTATCTTCGTGCGTGTCGTGCCGTATGGAACACCTGTATTCGCGAAGGTTTCCTCAAAGATGTGCCTTATCCGTTCTCAAACAAAAAAGAGAAGGGACTTGTCAGCATTCCTCCAAGCGCCAAAAGGCGCAAGTGCTATCTCCGTGTCTGTCAGATGACAGAACTCTACAATCTTTTTATTTCCAAGCAATACCCAGAGCATTGGGGTGAGTCATATACTGCATCAGTGCATTTTTCGCTTGGCCTGTTTCTGGTGCAATATCTCTGCAACGGATTCAACATGGCTGATGCAGCCCGATTGAAATACGACAACTACTATTTCCAGAATGAAGGCAAGGCATTCCGTTTCAACCGTAAGAAGACGGAAAAGACCAGTGCCAATGGCTCTGAGGTCATCATTCCTATCATCGAACCTTTACAGCGCATCCTTGATGAGATAGCAGCACCACCTACACGTGACGGCTATGTATTTCCTCAGATATTCAATGGTGCAGAAACCGAGGAAGACCGCAGGAAGAGAACGCAACAGGAGAATAAGAATGTACGGGAAAGGATGGATAATGTCTGTCATGAGGTTCTTCAATGGGACGAGTCCATCAAGCCATCTGGAACTTGGTGCCGCCACTCCTTTGCCACCAACCTTCATAACGCAGGTGTGGAAGTGGATTACATCTCAGAGAGCATGGGACATTCAACTGGTGAACATGCCATCACACATATCTATCTTGATACATATCCATTGGAGAAGCAGATGGAATACAACTCCAAGCTATTGGATCTGAACACGGAGCACTCCAAGCGTGAAAAACTGCTTGCAGAATTGGCAGAGCTCTCGGAGGATGACCTGTCTCAACTCCTGAATAAACTGAAGTCGTCTAACCAATAATCTACAGAGTTATGTTTAAGTTGAATTTTTCAAAGATATTGCCAGACTTCTCGCTGAGAAAAGAGAAAACAGACCTGCTCATCCACACATGGAAGAATCAGAACAAGGCTGTCTATGCTGATTTCAAAAGAGAAATAGGCAAGGTGGCTGAAGGTGATTTCACCACATTGTATAACATGTATGCCATGATGAATGATTGCGTTCCACCGGAAGCACAGTCCTTCTATGAATGGTTCCTTACTTTATTCACACAGAATCCATCCCAACTCCAGCGCATGATGTCTGGAAATGTTCAGTGGGCAGGCGAACACACCGAGAAGATAGCCCAGTGCATCGTCAACCGCCAGTTATGGTTAGGCATCAATCTGAAGACGGGAAAGGTGGATATCTATAAGTCATGCCAAAAGGGTTTGCTGATGGTCAAGTCTGGCACACCAGTTGAAACATGGAACCGTCTGCCACAAAACATAAAAGCCCATTTCATCGAACAGCTGGATAAACTCGCACGAAACTCCAATGGTTGTATGTTGCTCAGCAAATTGGAGCGCAAGCAGCTGTACCATGCATTGTCTTTCTTCGCAGACATCTTCATACTCTCCCATGCCGTGTTCTTGCCAAAGTTTCTGGCGAACCTATATGACAGGATTATAAACCAAGGAGACACATTGGCCTATTGTATGTACTACTTCGTGGTGTTTGACCATGGGCTTGTTCTGATGATTGAAATCCTCAATGGCATCTTGACCAAAGAAGAGGTAGATGAGAGCGGATTGACATTGGTTCACAACTGCATCCACATGCTCGTTCATCATAGCATGGAAATGGGAACTGACACCAAAGCTTCTTGGGAGAATGCAGTTGAGGATTGCCACCCGGAAATCTGGAAGGATGTCATGTTTGCTCTGCACAAGGCAAAAGGGAAGAGAGGGAAAAAGAAGTCTATCCGCACGTTGGATGAAATTCTGATTGGTGACGTTGCAATTCTAAAGAAAAGGACATGCCAGTTTCTTGACGAGAATACAGATGGTATTTGTCTTGCCTATCTGCTTTGTGCCTTGATACGTGCAAGGAAGATAGAAGCGAGCATCCCTTATATGACCTTTCACCGAGCCATTGAACAGTTCACAGGACAGCATACTGGTCATGATATTCCGCAGAAGCGATATGGTGAGCTGAAGATGTTCACACTCAACTCTTCGCCCTATGGTGACAGCTATAAGCGAGCCAAACGTATTATCGATAAATGGACTCAAATCTTCATTGAAGTCGGTTGAGGCCCCATATTTTCCTCCTGTTTAGTTAAAAGTCGGTCGGTTTTATTTCTTGCAAATAAAGCCGACCGACAACCTTTTTGTTCCATAGTACCTTTGCCGTAGAATTTGATTTCAGAGAATGTAAACGAGGCTCAAAATGCCTCAAATGTAACACTTCTAAAAATATTGAATTTTATGACAACTCAATTTGACATCAAACAACTTCTCCAGAAGCCCATCGCCATGATGACGGGCGAGGAACTGACCTTTTTGCTCAACAGCAGCATGGAGGCAAAGGCAAACGAACAAACACCTATTGTACAGAAACGCACCTTCTATGGGATAGAGGGAATAGCCCAGGTGTTTGGGTGTAGTGTACCGACCGCCAATCGCATCAAGCGAAGCGGCATCATTGATGCGGCTATCACCCAGATAGGACGCAAGATTATTGTTGATGCAGACATGGCACTTGCATTGGCAAAGGAAACAGAAGCCAACAAAGAAAAGAAAGAATAATCTATGGAACAGAATGACGAGTTTATTCGTGTTGGCACTACTTATTATAAGATAGTTGACCAGCCGTTGGTCAATGGGGAAACCGTAAAGAGACGTATTCCGTGGAGCATCGAAGCCCTACGACAGGACTACGGCAAGAACTTTATAGCCGATATACCGAAATACGATGGTTTCTGTACGGTTCCCAATCACCTGGATTATAACCGAAAGATAGGAACATTCTACAACCTGTATGAACCAATCACACACCAACTTGAAGCAGGTCCGTTCCCTCGTATCAAATCGCTGATGGAACACATTTTCGGCGAACAGTATGAGTTAGGGATGGATTACCTGCAAATCCTTTACGAGAAGCCGACTCAGAAACTTCCAGTTCTCCTGTTGGTCTCTACGGAGCGTAATACTGGCAAGACCTCTTTCCTCAATTTCCTTAAACTGATCTTTCAGGACAATGTCACGTTCAACACGAATGAGGATTTTCGCAGCCAGTTCAATGCAGACTGGGCAGGTAAGTTACTAATCCTTGTAGATGAGGTGTTGTTAAGTCGCAGGGAAGATTCCGAGCGACTGAAGAACCTGAGTACAGCTCTTACCTATAAGATGGAAGCCAAAGGAAAGGACCGAAACGAAGTTCAGTTCTTTGCCAAGTTCGTATTGTGTTCCAACAACGAGTCTTTTCCTGTCATTATTGACCCGGAGGAAATTCGCTATTGGGTTCGTAAGGTGGAGCCATTGGAAAATGACGACCCAGATTTCCTGCGACATCTTGAAGCGGAGATTCCTCACTTCCTGTTCCACTTAAAACACGAAAGAGTGTTGTCAACGAAAAAAGAAAGCCGAATGTGGTTCAATCCTGCGCTTATCCACACGGATGCTCTTGACAACATCATCCGCCACAACCGACCACGTGCCGAACTGGATATGGTGGAGCTTTGCCTGGATGTGATGGAGCGGAACAACCTGACACAATACTGTTTCTGTCCCAATGATATTCATGCACTCCTGTTGAACACACATGTTAAGATTGAGAAGTGGCAAATCCTGAAGGTACTGAAGGAACGCTGGCAACTGCAACCAGCCGCCAATGCCTACTGTTATATGACCTACAACATCGACTATACCAATGCCACAAACTATATGGCCGTTCAACGAACAGGCAGGTACTACACCGTCCAACGGGATTTCTTGGAACCACTGCGTTGTTGATTTGTTGATTCGATGAAGATGTATAATAAAAGCTCTTATATCAATATGTTAAACATAAGTAATCGCTCAACAAAAATACAACAACTATCAACAGTAGGACAGTAGTCGAAATGCGTTTTTATTTTTCTTTTGATTGGCAAAAAATCTTTTATAACAATGACAAACATCATCATCTTCACAAACTCGTCCTCAGCAGACGAGAAGAAAAAAGCCCAATTGCGTGACCTGACACCCCACACGGCATCGTTCAGAAACGTTAGGATGTTTTTTAGGGGTTGGGGGAGCAAGTATAGGTTTTGTGTCCCACTAAACCACGGCACTGAAAGCCGAAAATGCCAGATGTCTCACTTAAACACCTCGAACACATGAACACCCCAACCCCAAACAAAGGCGGTCGCCCAAGGAAGCCAGAAAGCGAGCTGCGACCTCATCCTGTCAAGGTATATTTCGATGAGCAGAGCTACAGGAAACTGTTGAACAAACGTAGGCGTACAGGCATGTCCCTCTCCACGCTGGTTTATGAGTTAACTGTCAACGGCTATGTCAAGGAGCCCTTTACCAAAGAGGAGACATCATTGCTTCGCTCCCTTACAGGCATGTCAAACAACCTGAATCAACTGGCACACGAGGCACACATCTATCACTTCTCTCAAATGGAAGAACGTGTGCGGCATCTGGCAAATGATATCGATGAATTACTAATCCGAATAAGTGAAAGATAAACTATGATAGCAAAGATTCATACAGGAAACAACTTCGGTGGACTGGTCAACTATGCCAACGACATAGTGAAGAAGGATGCAGTAGTAGTGGCATCCTATGGAGTAAGTCTTACTTCCAATGCCGTTATCACTGCCAGTTTCAAGGCACAGGCAAAAGCCCGTCCTGGAGTCAAAAACTTCGTCGGTCATATCTCACTCAGCTTCTCGCCTAACGATAAGAAAAAGGTGAATAATGACCTGATGGCACAGATTGCCCGAGAGTATATGCGGAGGATGGGAATCGTCAACACGCAGTTCGTTGTGTTCCGCCACCAAGATCAGCCACATCCTCACGTTCACATTGTCTATAACAGAGTCAATAACGAGGGTGATGCCATTATGGGAGACTGTAACTTCCGCAAGTCTGCAGCTATTACCAAGGCTTTGACCAGAGAGTACGGACTCACCTTTGGCAAGGGCAAGAAGAATGTTCGTCGTGAACGCTTGAAGGGCAAGGATGTCATCAAGTATCGTATCTATGATGAGGTAAATGCATCCCTGAAAGGTTGTAGCTCATGGCAAGATTTGTGCAAGGTACTCTCGCCCAAGGGCATTTCGCTGGATTTTGTCCGAGACAGCAATGGCAGCGTTCGCGGAGTGACCTTCACCGACAACGAAAGCAACGTCACCTTTGCAGGTGGCAGGATAGACCATTCGCTGAGTTACGACAGCATCAATCAATTCTTGGAGACAGCCAATGGCATCGGTGCAGCCGTGACAGAAATGCTGTTGCAACCGCATGTCGTACCATCATCTGGTGGTGGAGGCGGTTCCAGTTCCAAGGACGATGACGACAAGGATAGAGATAAGAAAAACAATTATATACCACGTAAACGTAAAAGATAAATTATGGCAAAAAACAGACTCACTCCATTGAAGGACGAGCCAACGACCTCGTTTGATGAACTTATTTCAAAAATAGACAATCTTGCTGGGCTTATCAACCAACAGAACGGTTATCTTCGGGTAATAGCACAGAAAGATGGTTTTGACAGCGAATACAACTCTCTCAGGCATCAGTTCAATGCTACCAGTGCTATCCATGAGGCATTAGTGAAGTATCTCAAAGAGAATAAAGCTGAGATTGTAGTAGATGGTGAAGAGGATAGCAAACTGGCGAAAGCGGAGGAATTGTTGAATAAATATCAAGCCCTTTTGACTGAAGCAATGGAAATCATTAAGAACCGCAATACCGTTACATCACCTGTTACGACTGTGGTCATCCATGAACCGTTACCTACAGAAACAGTTTTGAAACCACAGCAGTCTCAGTCAACAAAGGGGATGTTTGCATACCTATTCCTCCACTTGCCTTGGTATCATATCAAATGTTTCTTCACATCCTCTTATTTCAAGCACTGGCTTATCATTATCATGGTGAGTGTCTGGTTCGTCTCTGTTTTTCTGACTTGTATCATGGCTGTTGACAATGCCAGGATGCACCAGATGTATCATGCCATCCTTATTCACTCAGGAATATAACATAAAGGGTATGCCTATGACATCAATAAAGGTAAAGTTCAGACCATCCACGGTGGATGGCAAGGAGGGAGGTCTCTATTTCCAGATTATCCACAATCGGGTAGTCCGTCAGTTGAATACTGATTATAAGGTCTTTGCAGAGGAATGGGATGCAGAATCAGAAAGCGTTATCGTAAATGGTAACCGCTCCAATCTCCTGTTGGGGATTCAAGAACGTCTGGCATGGGATGTGGCCCGTCTGGAAAAGGTCGTCCGCTTATTGGAAACGGAGCGTCGTCGCTTTACGGCAGACGACGTGATCACCGTGTTCCATAAACTGACCAAGGAGTCCTCCCTCTTTACCTTTATGCATGGTGTCATAGCTCAACTGAAACAGTTGGGTAAAGTCCGAACTTCAGAGACATACACGGCTACACTCAAAAGTTTCATGGCTTTTCGAGGCGAGCAGGATGTTCCACTCGATGGTATCACATCTGACATGATGATCATGTATGAAGCTTACTTGAAAACCAGAGAGGTACGCATGAACACCATTTCGTTCTATATGCGTAATCTTCGGGCGGTCTATAATCGTGCTGTGGAGAAAGGATTGACAGCACAGAACTATCCATTCCGGCACGTCTATACAGGAGTGGATAAGACGGTGAAACGAGCTATACCTATCAAGGCAATCAAAGCCCTGAAGGAGTTGGACTTGTCCATGAAACCATCATTGGACTTTGCCCGTGACATGTTCATGTTCAGCTTTTACACTAGAGGCATGTCTTTTGTGGATATGGCTTATCTCAAAAGGACTGACCTTCAGAACGGAATCCTGACTTATCGCAGACGAAAGACAGGACAGGAGCTGAGTATCAAGTGGGAGAAGTGCATGGCTGAAATCATTGCCAAATACCCTGAAAACAAGACTGTTTATCTACTCCCTATCATCAAAGAGAAAGGGGATGAGCGGAGGCAATATGACAATGCACTGCATCTGGTCAACTATCGCTTGAAGGAGCTATCTACAATGCTAAAACTCCAGCGACCGCTGACTATGTATGTGGCTCGTCATTCATGGGCGAGTGCAGCCAAGGCAAAGAATGTTCCTTTGTCTGTTATCAGTGAAGGAATGGGACATGACTCAGAAGCAACGACACAAATATACCTCGCTTCATTGGAAACGTCAGTAGTCGATAAAGCAAATAAGATGATTCTGGGATTGTTGTAAACAAGGATTTGTTTAGCAAATTTCTCAATCTCTTTCTAAGAGACGGATATTTGAGTACAAAGATACTAATTTTGGGTCAAAATACACATTATTTAATAAGAAAACACGCTTTTGGCATATCATTTTTATACTTTGTTTAGCAAAACACCATGCAAAACTATCGGAAATAGAGGAATATCAGTGACTTTTTGATTCTCTCCGTCTCTTAGAAAGAGACGAATGGGGCAAGCCTCCATTTCGTGCTTCAATCGGGTTGCGGATATTCTCGATAAAGACCACAAAAATGCCATAAGGCAAAATAGAAAGAATAATGGAACTTCCTTGCTGTGTAAAAAGGGCTTGGTCGCCTGTCGAGACACGGCTTGGGAGTTCTTTTGCTATATAATGGGAATACTGAAGGCATTCTTATCCAGTCCATCGCGCAATCATCTGGTCATATCAGATGGTTGCATAGTTGGTTTTGACTACATTGACGTGGGCCTTGAGATAAGTGCTTTTATTGAGGACAAGATTAGTGATCGTCGCTTATCCATGCGAGTACAGGATCGTCTTAATGTCTTGCTTCGTTCCCATATATGTAAATCTGAAGAATTTGGTGAGTATCTTGCGCTAACAAACATCGGAATTTTGTTTGAACCGCTTTTGAAAATTGATTTGGAAGGCTTTCTTGACAGGTGGTCACAGAATATGATATTACTTCTTGATGTAGGAAAAGGGCATGTACAAGACAAGCATCTTTTCCTTACCCAAGGATGTTCCCGCGATTATTCTGTTTCGTTAGAGGGGATCAACTACATCGAATTATTATAAAATGGCAAGCATATGAAATATAAAGATTTAATCCAGTTTGAGTCTGTTGATGAGATTATCAAATTTGACAAACTCAGTGATGACACTTATCGTGACCGTCTGGTCAAGACATTCGTTTGCTCCAATGCATTCGAGAACTTTATTATTCCCCGTATATGTCGAGAGCTTGACTTGGATTCTACCCAAGAGACCAGGGGGTTGCAGATAGTTGGTAACTATGGTACTGGTAAATCTCACTTGATGTCGCTTTTCTCTATCATTGCAGAAGATGCTCATTATCTCGAATTCCTCAGTAATCAGAAGGTAAAGGAGTGTTTACAGAAGATTGCCGGTCGCTATAAGGTGGTACGCTTCGAAATTAGCGGAACCGATTCCTTGTGGGATATGATTACCTATCAGATTGATAAATATCTCGAAGAATGGGGCGTTGATTATAGTATTTATGAGGACAATCGCCCTGTACCTTACTATGACAAATTGGAAAAGATGCTTGCCGCATTTGAGGATGCATACCCAGATAAGGGTTTTATGTTTGTCATAGACGAGATGCTTTCTTATTTGCAAGGTCATGCTCAACCCCATTTATTAGGAAGCGACCTTCAAGTATTGCAAGCACTTGGTCATATGTCCGACCGCACAAAATTCCGTATGGTATTTGGTGTGCAGGAGTTGATATATCAGGCGCCAGAATTCCAGTTCGCTGCTGATATGCTTAGCCACGTAGCTGATCGTTATACCGATTTGAAGATTGAGAAGTCTGATGTGCAGTTCATCGTGCAGGAACGTCTCTTGCGCAAAAACGCCCATCAGCAGCAAGCTATTAAGGAGCATTTGCAGAAGTTTATTACGTTATTCCCTGACCTGAGTCACGACCTTGACACTTTTGTCAATCTTTATCCAGTTCATCCCTCATATTTTGACAACTTCCAGCAAATCCGTGTTGGTAAAAACCAGCGCGAAGTGTTGAAAGTGCTTTCACGTCGTTTTGAAACGATGCTTGATAAAGATGTTCCCGAGAAGGAGCCTGGCTTAATTTGCTACGACTCCTATTGGGAGGACATGCAGCGTACACAAGACCTGATGGCAATCCCTGATGTGCGGAAGGTTTCAGAGATAACATCACTTGTTGACCAGAAGATAGATGACTATTTTACTGGCGGTCGTTCACCAAAGAAACCTTTGGCTCACCGTATTGTGGCTGCATCTGCAATTAAAATATTGCAGTCAGACCTAACCAAAACGAATGGTGTGTTGGCAGAGTCATTGGCCAATGACCTTTGCTTTGTTGACCCTATAGCAACAAACTTTGACGAATTGGTTGACCTCTCTATCACCACAACTCTCAACAACATTGTTAAGGCAACCATAGGTCAATATTTTGAACGCAATGAGGAGAATCTGGAGTATCATTTGCGTATAGAGGGTGGTGTCAACTATAAGCAAAATGTCATCAACTATGCTGCCACGATGCCTGAGAATGTGAAAGATGAATATTTCTATGATTTCCTTGCTGAGATAATGCCTGTAGATTGGAATGTTTATCGTCCTAACTTCCGAATATGGGATCACAGTGTCAATTGGAAATCTCACAATGTCCGTTTGGATGGCTACATCTTCATGGGCAATCCCAATGCCAAATCTACTACGCAGCCGAAGCAGCATTTCTACCTGTACTTCATGCCAATCTTTGATAAGGAGTCAGCAAAGCATCAACCCGAAGAGGACGGAATCTTTTTCCTTTTCGATACGTTGAGTCAAGATTTCCGTGATGCGGTTACACTTTATGGAGCTTCACAGGCACTTATCACAGGAGCCAGTTCTATAGAGAAGCCGAACTATAAGATTGTGAAAGATGAATACTTTAAATCTGCTCGCGAGAAATTCAATAATGAGTTCTTGCAAAGTTGCGTGGTGGAGTTCAATGGAGAGAAACATCCGCTTTCGTCACTCAACCCTCAAGGAGAGGACAAAATGAGCATGTTGAGTAATGTGGCATCAGATATTCTTGAAAACCTCTTCTGTGAACAATGCAAGCACTACCCAAAGTTCTCCAACCTACCATATCCTCTTGGAAACAAGAATCGTGAGAATGTATTAAAGGCGGCACGTATTGCTATTGCTACTCCACAATCTGCCAGTAGTTTGGGTACTGCCATCTTGAACGGTCTTGGATTGTGGACCGATGGACATCTTTCAACAGACCACTCGCAGTACGCCCAGAGTTTGAAGAACAAACTGGAGCAGCGTGGCGGTCAGGTGCTCAATCGCTCTGATATATTGAAGCAGTTCTATGAAGAGCAGTATGTCACCATTGATTTCGAAATAGAGGCAGACTTGGAATTTGTCGTAATGGCGGCTATGGCACAGCTTGGAGAAATTGAGATAGTCCTGGGCGATAGTACACATATTAATGCTGGCAATATCGAAAAGATTGTCAATCTCAGCAATCACGATTTTTACACCTTTTCGCACATTGCTCCACCAAAGGGCATTAACATCCCATTGGTTCGTGAGTTAAGCCTTGGCTTATTAGGTAGTGACCGTACAGCTGAAATAGACATCCCTGATTCTCCTTTCTTTGCCGACTTGCTTACAGCAGCTCAGCAACTGGCAACAAAGGCTGTCACCATCTCTCATCAACTCCGTGATGGTATCATGCTTGCTGGTGTTGAAGTGTTGAGTCCTTTCGATGGTACAGTACTCTGTAACCGTTTGGACGCTCTAAAAGGTTTGTGTGATAAGGTACGCAATTACAATACGAAAGCCAAGCTCCGCAATCTTCAGTGGACCAAAGAACAGATTCATGAGAAACTTGTCACTGACAAAGGTGACTTGCTGAAGTGGGAGAAACTGTTGGACGAAGTAGAGAAGTTTAAGTTCATCATCAGCTATCTGAGTGAGGCGAAACGCTATGTCGCTGATTCTGCATTAAAATCTGATATGGAAGCGGCTATAGATCGTTTGAGCGATGTTATTGTCAAAGGCGATGCGCAGCGCAAACAGTACATGCAGGAACTTGAACAACTGAAGGAGCGTTATGCCGACTACTATTTGGCTGCATACGTGGCTGCTCATCTACCTGCCACAGAAGAGGCACAGCTTACTGCTATCAAGAACATGCCTGAACGACAGGTTGCTGAAACGGTTGCTCAGGCAGTACAGGCTGATGCCAGCCTGAGTATCATTAACCTGTATGAATATGACTCATGGAGGCAGAAACTAAATGATGTTCGTATAGCTTCACCTACCGTGACGAAGCAGACCATTATGCAGACGCCTTTCCAAAACTTCAATCCTGTTTCCGAAGGAGGCAAGCCTCTGCCTAACCTAAAAGAGTTGAAACAAGAGATAGCTGCCATACATGTTGGCATGGAAGAACAGATAAAGGCAGCCCTTGAAGACCCGATGGCACAACAGAACAAGCAGATGCTTTCACAACAGGAAGCAACATTGTTTGACGAGTTTGTATCTGGTCATGTCTCTCTTACTGCACAGTATGTTCATCCTCTGCTGACGGTAGTAAAGAAGCTCTCAACCAACTTTAACGTGGTGGAACTCACAATGGATAGTTTCAAGTCTCGCTTTAATCGACCGCTCGATATTGATTCTGCCCGCAATGCTCTTTCTTCCCTTATAGAGGATATTATCAATGAGCAAAGGCAACAAGGAAAGAAATACGAAGATATAAGAATCATCATCAAATAACGCAATATTATGGCTTCAGATAAATTTTTCTCAGACGATTATCTTGACCAACTCAATCCACAAAAGCAGGCTGAGCAAGGTCCAGTGACTGCTTTCGGACTCACATTCAAAAACGATGAGGAACGTCGTCAGTATTTCCGCGAAGAGCTGCGCCGTCGTTTGCCTGAGCTTCGCAAGATAGAGGGTTTCCCTATTGGAGAGGATGATGATATTATCAATCTCTCCGACCCTCCATACTATATAGCTTGCCCTAATCCTTGGCTGAATGACTTTATTGCACAGTGGGAAGAAGAGAAAAAAGAACTTCAACGTGAAGGGAAACGTAAGGCTGACTTTGAGGTGAAGGAGCCGTATGCTAATGATGTTAGCGAAGGTAAAAACAATCCAGTATATACAGCTCATCCATATCATACAAAAGTTCCACATCCAGCTATAATGCGTTACATTCTCCATTACACACAGCCTGGGGATATTGTGTTTGATGGTTTTGCAGGAACAGGCATGACGGGTGTCGCTGCATCGACTTGTGCCAATGCAACAGATGAAATTGCTATGCGAATTAATGACGAATGGCTTTCTCTATACGGTAGTAAACCACGATGGGGTAAACGTCATGCTATATGTGGTGACTTGTCTCCATATGCTTCGCATATTTCACACTTCTATAATATGCCTATAGATGGGATGAAATTGAGAAAGGAAATTGCCAAGATACAAAAAGAACTTGAGGAAGAATGTGGTTGGATGTACACAACAACTAATTCCCAAGGCAATCCAACTGGAAAAATTAATTTTGTTTTATGGAGTGACGTTATGGTATGTCCTTCTTGCGGAAAAGAATATGTTTACTGGAAGTATGGAGTAAAAATGCAAGACGGAAGGGTCACATCATTAGACACTTATCCCTGCCCATATTGTGGAGCACAACAATCACGCAAAATTGCAAAGCCATCGATTGAGACTTATTATGATGATGGGACTAATACCGTTCTAAAGAGGGTTAAACAGGTTCCCGTAATTATTGTTGGAAAAGACGGAAAAGAAAAAATTCAGCGTGAGCCTAATTCATATGATATAGAATTGCTCGCAAAAATTGAAAAAACTAAAATTGATAATTGGTTTCCCATTTTCAATTTGCCAGAAGGCTTAAAAACAAGAGATCCAAAAGCCCGGGAGGTCTATTATGCACATCAATTTTACACAAAGCGCACACTTATTGCACTTGCAAAATTGTATGCTAAAATAGAATCCTCTCCAATGAGTTTTGCATTAAGGTTTATGTTTACTTCTATGTTGAACCTTATTAGTAAACGCAATCGAGTTCAGGCAAAGAATCCATATAGCAGAGGTCAAGGTGTGTTAAATTTAACATTGGTTTTACCTCCATTTCCTACAGAAGCATCTTTGCTTGAAATGTTAGAAATGCGTCTAAATTCCATTCTGAAAGCTAAAGATGCAATACCAAATGAATATGTTAGTGCCCAATATGTAGCATCTGCGGACAACTTAACGGTAAAAGGCAATAGTATCGATTATATTTTTACCGACCCACCATTCGGAGCTAATATAAATTACTCTGAATTAAATTCTATGCCTGAACCGTGGCTTAAAGTTGTTACCAACAATTCACATGAGGCTATTGTGAATGAAGCTCAAGGTAAAAATGAGGTTACTTATAGAGATACTATGGCCAGATGCTTCAAAGAGTACTACAGGATATTAAAGCCTGGAAAATGGATGACTGTTGAGTTCAGCAATACAAGTGCATCTGTATGGAATAGTATTCAAAACTCTTTACAACAGTCTGGCTTTGTTATTGCTAATGTTTCTGCTCTCGATAAAAAACAAGGAGGTATGAATGCTAATATGACAACCACTGCTGTGAAGCAGGACTTGGCTATTTCATGTTACAAGCCATCAGAAAATATCCAGGACAATGCTAATCAAGGTTTGTTAAATGTTTGGGATTTTGTGGAAGAACATTTAAAGCATCTTGCCGTCTTTCAAATTAAGAATGGAAAGATGATGAGTTTGCCTGAAAGAGACCAAAGAATTCTTTATGATCGACTTATTTCATATTATGTTCAAAACGGTTTGCAGGTGCCCATAAGCAGTCGAGATTTCCAAATAGGTTTACATGAAAGGTTTGTTGAAAGAGATGGAATGTATTTTACGGCATTACAAGCTGCAGAATATGAGCATAAGAAAATCACGACTCCAGAATTTGTGCCAATGGGTATTATGGTGAGTGATGAGGTAAATGGTATTGAATGGATTAAAAATCAATTACGGCAAAAGCCTCAAACATATCAAGATATCTATCCAAACTTTATCAAAGCACTCAATGGAATTAGAAAAGGTGATCAAATTCCTGGTCTAGATGTTTTGTTAGAGGAAAATTTCATCCAGAATGAAGATGGTACATGGCGCTTAGCAAACGTAAATGACGATGTGGACTTAGAGAAACTCCGCACCAAAGCACTTCTCAAAGAGTTCAAACTCTATTTGGAAGTGTGCCGCAAGCCTCGTAGCAAGTTGAAAGATGTGCGCGTGGAAGCTGTTCGTGCAGGTTTCAAGCAGTGCTATAGCGACAAGAACTTTGCTGACATCATCCTTGTGGGTGACCGCATTCCACAGAATCTGCTTACAGAAGATGAGATTCTTTTGCAATATTATGATATAGCAAGTAGTAAGGTCTAAAAAAATGAAGTACAAAGGCAAAAGCGTAGAAATAATAGGGCGCCAAAGGTTGTTTGATAAGGAAACCCTTTGGATTCATATCTTGGATACTGGCACATTCACCCAGGTTCTCGCAGAGGAGCTGGAGGATGACGGTGTATCTAAGAATGGGCTGGCCTATGCTCGCTTTGTTGCCATTGCTACGAAGATAAAACAGGAGATTGCCGACAAACATATCTTAGCACCGTACGAGAGTAACCTCATTCCACTTCCTCATCAAATATTGGTATTGGAGAAAGTGATGCAAGGAGTCCAGACTCGATTCATGCTTGCAGATGAGGTGGGTATGGGTAAGACCATCGAGGCAGGCCTGGTGCTGAAAGAGAAGAAACTGAGAGGCGAAGTAAAACGTGTACTGCTTGTCGTTCCTAAGTCTGCCATGCTGCAATGGCAATCGGAAATGAAGGAACACTTCGCGGAAAATTTCTTTATATACGACAGTGACCTTATTACTTCTATGGCAAAGACCTTTGTCAGTTTCGATGCTGAGGAAGAACTGAACTTCTGGCGACAGCACAATCAGATTATTGTATCGAGTGATGCTTTGAAACCTATCGAGACGCGACAAGGATGGAGTCAGGAGCGAGTAGATGCCTACAACAAATACCGATTGGAGATGGTCGTCAATGCCGATTTTGATATGGTCATCATTGACGAGGCCCACAAGATGGGTGGTTCATCAACTACGGTTTCACGTTTCAAGATGGCAGAAGTGCTTTGCAATGCAGTTCCCAATCTTTTGTTACTTACAGCTACTCCACATCGAGGAAAGAGTGACCACTTCCGGCGTGTGTTGCAACTGATGGATGCTGATGCTTTCTCTGGAGAAGGTATGCCGTCCATTGAGGAGATACAGCCATACGTAATGCGGAGCGAGAAACGCTTTGCTGTGGATTATGACGGAAAGAAACTATTCAATGAGCGTACTACCATTCGCTTTGACGTACAGCTTGACCCTGTTCGTCATGCGTCACAGATTGCTCTCTATAAGCATATCACAGACTATGTCCGTATCTGCTTTGGTAGGGCTAAATCTACGAAACGCAATGCTACGGGTTTGGTGATGGTGATGCTTCAGAAACTGGCAAGTAGTAGTACAGATGCAATCCTTTCAGCTCTTCGCACTCGTCTTTGCCGATTGGAAAACGGTAAGGATGAAGATAATCTGGATGGGTATGGTCTGGATGGTTCATTGGACTATGAAGATGATGAACTGAATGTAGGAGACTATTCAGTGGAACATACTTCTTCAGAGTTGAACACGGAAATAGAAATGCTGCAAAAGCTCGTTGAGGAAGCAGGACAATGTCGGAATACGGAAACCGATGCGAAGGCTACTGCTTTAGTTGAGAAAATATACTCCTTGCGAAGCAGTGGTATAGAAGCAAACAACAAAGTCTTGGTATTTACTGAGTTTAGGCAGACACAGGATTTCCTGATTCGTGTACTGAATGAACAGGGCTTGAAATGTGAGAAGGTCAATGGCTCCATGTCTATGGAAGAACGCCACCACGCTTTGGTTCATTTCCGCGATGAAACTGATGTGCTGGTGGCAACAGATGCGGCAGGAGAGTCGTTGAACATGCAGTTCTGCCATATCATCATCAATTACGACCTTCCTTGGAACCCAATGGCTTTGGAACAAAGAATCGGTCGTGTGGACCGTATCGGACAGAAGTATGAGGTGCAAGCCTATAATATGTTGACAAACAATAGTGTTGATTACCGTATATATAACATTATTGTTGAGAAGCTGGATCTCATAATGGAGGAACTTGGCATTGACAAAACAAGTGATGTTCTGGATTCTACCATTGATGCTAAGAAAATCAATCACCTCTATCTTCAATCGCTGCTTGACCCCAAACGCTTTGAGTTTGCAAGTGAAAGCTGGCTATATGACATCAAGCAGAAGCTGAATGACTACAAGTCAACAGAAGGAGCATTGCCTACAATCTCTCCTGATGAGATAAATGCCCGGTCAGCAGCAGAGGTGAAATACAGTCCCCTCCCCATATGGATAGAAAGCCTGATGACGCTCTACTGTCAGGCGTATGGTTTTCAATGGCATAAGAATCTGATAGGTTCCACAGAATACCATTTCGGAAAAGGCAATATTCTGAAAGCTGTTTTCGATACGGATAAGGCAGCTGATAATCCCGATGCAGAACAACTCAACTTACAGCACCCGATTATCAAACAAATACTGAATGAAGTGGATGCTGGCATGCAAGGGAAGATACCTGTACTTCAATCATTTGACAGAAAAGAAACGGCTGGTTATCTTACCATCTGGAAGGTGTCTGCCTTGAATGAGAGGGAGTCGAAGGTCACTTATACAGCACAATTCGTGTCTGATCAAGGTCGCGTGTTTGTCCCGTACGCCAATGCTCTGTGGAATAAACTGGTGCAGGATGCGAATGCTTTTCAACAAGTATCTTGGGAGACTGGATGTCCAGACTTTGAAAGCAACACCCAGTTGCACACTAATCTTTATGCTGTCTTTCATCGAATGGAAGAAGGCATAATGACAGGACTTCAGACCATCGCAGAAAAAAAACTAAGAGCTTTGGACTTTACAGAACAACGTTTGAGCAGAATTGGTATTGAGAATATCCGTATGGCAAAGATGCGACGACTGGAAGCGGAGAGAGAAGAATGGATGAACACATTCCGCAAATCTGCTCATGTCGTACCAGAGGTGAAACATATTCTAACCGTTAAGATTGATGGATAAGTTCGTTGAGACCATATTACAGAAGATTACCCGACAGGGATGTAACCTCAGTATTGTCAAGAATACTGATGGTTTCCTCAGTCGTGTTGATACGCAGCAGATATTCATCAAGGAAGCTGGTGTGACACTGCTTGCTGATTCTCCATTAGCTCTTCGTGTTCATTACGAACGGTGGTATAAGGGTAGCGGGGAACGATTCTGCTATATTGTCAATGATTTGGATGAAATTCTACCAGATATAAAAGTTGAAGCTTTCTGTTGTGAGTTCAGTGTAGCAGACGTTTTGTGGGGTTATGACCGTGGAGAACTATTTCGTTGGAATCCACCTTACTCAGTGCTGCATCATCTTTTCGAGAATAAGCTGAATAGCTATCTGAATGCTGCACAGACACGTGAGGAGATGGGATATGTGTCAGAAGATATGCCAGTTTATGATCTTGAAAAGATTAGTGAAAATGTGCGCAGCATTCAACTTGACTGGTTGAGTGCAGAAACAATGGAGAAGGTTTGTAGGTATATACTTTCTGCTATCAGTAACCGTATGTATCCTCAGATGGAATTTCTGATTGACGAAATCAATGGGAAATTCCAATCGTTTATAGACAACAATTACATCGGACTACTCACAAAAAGTCATCTGACTCGTCCTTATTCGGTAAATAAGGTGTTGCTTCACATCAATTCTGCTCATAAAGAACAGATTGATAAGGTTGCTCTCTTCGTTATAGATGGCATGTCTTATTGGCAATACCTTATGCTAAAAGATATGCTGGCAGAAAAGGATATCGAGCCAGTGGACAATGTCTGCTATGCATGGATGCCCAGCATTACAAAGCTTTCACGCCAGGCTTTATTTCGTGGTGACATGCCTAAAGATTCTTATGTGCAGAATCCGCAGAATGAGAGTAAGCTGTGGTTTGAATATTGGAAGAAACGGCAAGTTCCTGCGTCAACAGTGTGGTATGAACATAATGGTTCCATAGTTAATCCGGAATTGTATAATAGATATGGGTATGTCACAACAAGTCTTGACAATCACATGCACGGATGCCGTGATCTGAAAGATTTGTATGACCTCACATCAAACAGACTGGTAGAAATTGTACCTGACATCATGAAGCTGTATGATGCAGGTTATACCATTTATATTACTGCCGACCATGGAAATGTGTATTCACACGCATGGCGAACCTTGAATGCACAGGAGAAGGCAATGCTATATACAAATGAAAGCCGTGGTGGTCGTCATCTTATATTCACGAAAGAAGAGCATCTGAAGTATTTCTTCCATGAAAATCCTGGATTGACGGATGACATGTATATCCGTGGTAACTATGCTGTGTGGAGAACTGCGAAATGCTTCAAGGGTGAGAATGAGGTAACACATGGTGGCTGTCATTTCTTGGAAATGATAGTGCCGTTTGCTAAAATTGAAAAGAAGTAACAATGGGAAAAATAATAGGAATAAATCAAAGAATATCTGTAACGCTAATTGAGAAAGGACTCAAAGCCGTTTTTGATGGTGTATATAACAAAGAGTTTGCTCGCTCACTTGCAGAATACGAATTTCAAGGCGAGAATCGATTGAAGAAAGCCGTAAATGAGCTAAGCAAGGTGGTAGAGAAGAATGCCATCATCCCTTTCTTGATGGAACACAAGGAACAAGTGTTAAATGCGATGCAGTATAAGGCAGACCGTGCCATTATTGTAGCAGCACTTTATAATTCTGCTTTCCCTTTCAGTTATGAAGAGGTGTGCATATTAGGTAAATACTTCCATGTTCAAGACCAGGTATCCCGCAAACTATTGGAAGAGAAGATATCTGAGATTTACGGATTCAATAAAGCGATATCAAATGCTATAGACTACAGCATCCCAACATTGGTTGAAGCTGGATTCATAGAACGTCCGACAACAGGCATCTATACAAGACCCTCTCTAAATGCTACAACAGAAATTGCATTGGCTACATATCGTGAATCGTTCTTCCTCAACAATCCACTTCTCAGTAGAAACAATGATTACGATGGAAGCGCGTATTTTGAATTTGTGAGATAATAATCAATCATTTATTGGCGAGAATTGATGGCATTATTTGTTAAATAAGCGTTGTTTCCGTGAGAATTTCACGGAAACAATTGTTATTCTCGATTTTTTATATTAATTTTGCACCCAAAAGATGTTTCATTCTTGTATTTTCAAAAAACATCCATTATGGTAGAATCGTTTATAGTAAAGAATTATATGTCCTATAGGGATCAGGTGGAGTTGTCATTTCTGGCATCGAAGAAAGAAAAGGCATCTGCTTTACCGCCTGAGTGGTATCAGGAGATTGACGGCAAACGTATCTTACGTTTGTTGCTTTGTGTTGGTTTAAATGGAACAGGAAAGACTAAAATGATAGAGGCGTTACAATATTTGCGTATGCTTGCTATTTACAAGCCCCAAAAACCTACAGATCATCCTGCATATAGACCATTCCTTTTGGATGAACAATCAAAATATGAGCCTTCAGAATTATCGCTAACTTACTATATTAACAATATCTGTTATTATTATTATATTAAGGTAAGCGAGAAACGTATAGAAGAAGAGATTCTAAAGCAGCAATCACCTAACGTTTTATTGTATCACCGTTTATACAATGCTGATACAGACACCGTGTCTATCAAATTTGGTCCTGATAGCGATATTAGCAAGAGCACTCAACAGGCATTGAAGTTGACTGTAATTCAGAATTCGTCCGTCTTATCTGTTTTCGGTTCCTTAAACTTAGAAAGTCAATCATTAAAATCAAATTATGATTTTTTTGATAAGCACATCAGTTTGATACGCAAATCTGCTAATCAGAAAATTGCGGATAAGTTAAAAACAGGTAATCCAGAGAGAGATTCACAAGTAAAAAGAATGTTGCTTCAACTATTAAAGGACGTAGGTACAAATGTTTGTGACTATGAAGTAGATGAGGTTACGTTTAATATCTCTGATATAGAAAAGAGCGTTCCTGAATTGCTACTTCACCAAATACAAAAAGAACATCCTGGTGGTCAAATCTCACAAAAAACATTAAGGCTCATTCACTCTACTCCTTTAGGAAATAAAAGCCTTGATGATAGTTATGAGTCATTAGGCACGATGAACATTATCAAGCTTCTTCTTGTCATGTATGATGTTGTGATTGGACGCAAGTGTTCATGTATTGATGAAATTGAATATGGTATCCACACCAAGGCTTTGGACTTTTTGCTCAAGATGTATCTTACGATAGCGGACAACTGCCAATTAGTGGTTGCAACTCACGATCTCTCGTTATTGAAGTCAAAAAATCTTAGAAGGGATGCTGTCAGAATGTTCGAGAAGGATGAGTATGGTGTGACACAAATTAAACGTATGTATGTACATAACACTTTGAATTTTGCCAATGTGTATGAAAAGATTTTGGATGAACAACTTGGTCTTATGGCAGAGAGTCTTGATTCGCTTAGTAAATACAGGGGATTGATACAAACTTTTTATGACGAATACGAGAGTGGTAAGCGTGAATAATTAACGCAATACTCGACTGTGTCTGTTGTTTTTAACCCATTCTACAGAATTTTCCGTGAAAAGACCACGGAATATTTTGTAGAATGGATAGTTTTTTGTATCTTTGCACCCGGAGTTCATACTAAGACCCCGGGTAGGACCGGTTGAACGTCCCCAAGGCTTATGAAGCAAAATTTACTTTTAAAAACAGAATGTTCAATTATTAAGGCAGAAAGGAGGCACTCATGACAAGGGTAAAGAATGTATCAGGATCAAGCAGATTTGCTGCGCCCAATGGTTATTCGTCATGGTTGGATTATTGGGAGAAACAGACAGGTACAAAAAAATATACTTGTGGTGCCAGTGGATGTAGTAACAATGATTTGGTTGGTGCTCACGTTCAGAAAGTAAACAGCAGTGACAAGAGTTGGTATATTACCCCACTCTGCAAAGCTTGTAATCAGAGAACGGATGAGTTTGATGTGTTCTGGGATCTTGTTCCCGTTCCATCGAATCTTTAAGATGTCACTCTGCAGCTTACCTTAATTAAGGTAGGCTGCAGAGCCGTTTAATTAATCTTCAATTTTTATCATAATATGTTTGTAAAAGGTATAGAAATAGCAACAAATTATACAAGACCGATTCGTTCGATTCTTCGTGATTATGGCAGTAACGAAGTTTTGCCTGGATGTTCCACATGTATTATAATTAATAACCAAGGCTGGTTGTTGACATGCAAACATGTGACAGATGGACTTATCAAACCTGCAGATGTAATTAACAACAAATATGCTCAATTTAAGGCTGATTTTGCAGGACTACCTACTATGTCTGCCAATAAGAAAAGAAAGGCTATTGCCATGCTTGAGCAGAAATATGGGTACTCTAAAAGTAATCCTTGTACTATTCAAATAAAAAACTCCTTTGATAATGTCGTTGATTCTTTCACATCAATTAATGTCATTGAATGTAGTTACGCTGATTTAGCTCTTGTTAAGTTTGAGGGCTTTAATCAACTGTTTTGTAATAGCTTCCCTGTATTCAAGGATAATTCCACAGATTTAAAACAAGGATTGTCCCTTTGCAGATTGGGATTTCCATATCCTGAGTTTACAAATTTCCAGTATAATTCTATTACAGATGATATTGAATGGACGACAACGGGCAATCCCAACTCGCCGCTATTCCCTATTGATGGCATAATAACAAGACATGTCGCTGAAAACGGGCAGATAACAGGCTTGGAGTTGAGTACTCCGGGGTTGAAAGGGCAGAGTGGAGGACCGCTGTTTGACAAGCAAGGAGTTATATGTGGCTTGCAGTCATCTACAGTTTCACTCCCCCTTGGTTTTGATCAGATAAACAGAGAAATCATGATAGATGGCAAAAAAAAGAAGGTATCAAATTATCCGTTCTTGCATCTGGGTAGGTGCGTACATGTGGATGTTATTAAAAAATTCCTTGATGAGCAAGGGGTTAAATATCAGAGAGGATAAAGTCGAAATGTATAACGGTTGCCTGAAACATGCAGCCACTTAGGAATCCCCGCCACGGGACGGGCAATAATGATTATGGCAAAAGATAGTGATGGCCGTAAGTTCAATCGCATTCCTGAATATGATCGAGTCCAGAATGGCAAAACCATTCATGTGCCTGCTCATGTCAGAAGCAATCGAAGCGATTGTAAAGGTCAAAAGAAAAAATGATTGCAACTTCTTTAAGGATTGTGCCATGGCGATGTGAATCGTTATGGCATTTTATTTTCCTTTTATTCATTGGTTAGTTCCACAGAGACTCCGTGACTATCTATGACACAAAAGCGGGGACTGAAATAGTTTGTTTACGCATTGTTTACGCAGACATGAAAAAAGCACTTGCGAGAAACTCGTAAGTGCTTGATTTTCAGTGTGGACCAGCCTGGGCTTGAACCAGGGACCTCCAGATTATGAGTCTATCTATATTATATTTCTTTGTCTCAAAAAAGTTCAAATTTTATTGTATTTATTTGGCTGATTTACAATTATTTCGTAACTTTGCAGGCAAATAGGTAAGATGCTCACAAAAGGTGTATTGATACCCCGTTTTGTCCGTAATTTGTCCGTAATTTGTCCGTAAAGTGTTTTTAGTATGGCAGGAAAGAAACAAAAAACTTCAATCAGTATTAACAGCATAGGAGGGTGCTCCCTCTCTCTTAGCTTAGATAAAAGTAACATAAATCGAGGAGCCAACACTCCACGCAGAAAATTTCAAGTGGTTGTCTGTTTCACGATGAACTATAAGCGATATAGGCATCGTATTGATATATGGGAAACAGAACAAGATTTCAGTAGCGTTTGTAGTGTGACGGCTGGTAAGAACTCGCTGATGGCAAAAAAGAAAGAGTGGGAAGCCATCTTAGAAGGCTATCGGGCAAGATTGGCGAAAGTAGCAGAGAAACAACAGCTCTCCATACCACTAATTCGTACAATTCTTTCGGGTGTTGATGTAGGCGGGGAAAGTGGCAAATCCTTCATTGGGATATGGGAAGAGGTGATAGAGAAAAAACGAAAGGAAGGATTTGCAGGAACTGCGGAGAACTACGGCTGGGCATTAAACTCATTTCGGAAAATCCTTGGCGATGTGGAGGGCTTTTCCGTGAATAAAGATGTGATAGGCAAATGGAGCGACGGCATGAAAAACGGGGTTATTCATAACGGCAAACTTGTTGGAAAGATTGCCGATGCTACACGTGGCATGTATTTGCGTACTTGCCGTGTCGTGTGGAACGAGTGCGTAAAGCAAGGTTTCCTCGCGGAGGTTGAATATCCTTTCTCTAATAAGGACAACTCGCTCATTTCAATTCCCAAAGGAAAGAGAAGGCAGAAATCCTACCTGACCGTTGAGGAAATGACTGAGCTATATAAGGTCTTTGTAGAAAAACGTTACCCCAAAGAGTGGGGCCCCTTCTACATAGAGAAAGCCCATCAATCGCTCGGTTTGTTCCTTGTCCAGTATTTGTGCAACGGATTTAACCTGGCAGATGCAGCAAGGCTGGAATATAATGCAACATACTGGCAAGAAGGCGGCAGAGCATTTGAGTTTCAGCGCAAAAAGACCGCAGCACGCTCAAATGACAACTCGGTAGTAATAGTGCCCATCATTCCACCATTAAAACGCATATTGGAGGATATAGCAGCAAAACCTACAAAGGGCGGTTTTGTCTTTCCGTTTATTTTTCATGGTGAAACTGATGAAGAAATTCGCCGAAAGCTGACCTCGTTAGAAAACTCGAATGTGAAGGATCGAGTTCAGAGGATATGTAAAGAGGTGCTGCAATGGGATAAGGTGGTTACGGGAACATGGGCTCGCCACTCTTTCGCCACTAACCTGAAGCTGGCAGGAGTGGAGGAAGAGTATATTGCCGAGAGCATGGGGCACTCTCACGGCAACGATGTTACAGCAGGCTACCAGGATATGTACCCCCTTGAAATTCGTTTCCGCAAAAATTCTCACCTCCTTAATCTGGAAGATACGGAGGGAAGCAAAAAGACCAACCTCGACAAACTTTCCAAGGAAGAAATGAAGGCTCTGTTGGAGAAATTGCTTGGGTAAAGTTTTACAAGTTCAAGGCTTTTTGAGGTGGCTTTGAACTTTTTTTGTTGTGCAACACCAAAATCGGTCAACTGTATAAAAAGCCATATAGAAAATATACAGTTTGCTTAAAAAATATTAAGGATTTTCACTTTTCCCCGAAAAGATTTGGAAGGAAAAAGAAAGTCGCTGTACCTTTATACTTGATTTCAGGTGAAGGTGATACTTTCTTTTATTTTTTTGCAGAAATAGTATCATTTAAAAACTGAAATTATGAGTTCAGAGTTAACACAGATGATTGAGCGGGAGATAGAGTCTCGCGCACGAGTGCTGGCGGCAGAAATCGTGGCTGCCCAGGCAAAGCCACAAGTGCCTTCGGATATTGCTCCGAATGGCGAAGTAATTACACCTTATGTCTTTGATGGGGAGAAGATATTGACCAGCCAGCAGGTGCAAGCCCTGCTGGGCGTGCAGTACGCTGCTCTTTGGCAGATGAATAAAGACGGAAGACTGAAATACCGAAAAGCTGGCTCCCGCATCCTCTACAACTACGAAGATGTGAAAAATTACATGAGAGGAGGTGGCTTGAGAGAATGAAATTCGAGGAAACAAAGGTAAGGCAGTCAAACGCCTTGACGACCGCACGCTATAAATTTTCTCGCACAGAAAAAAATGTACTCTATCGAATTCTCCAGGAGGTTCGAGGAAAATATGAGCAAGGCTCAATGAGTGAGGGGAATTGGCGTGATATGGCAATTTTCCTTACCTCTAAGGATTTCGCAAAAATAGCGGACGAAAACAACACAGCTCACGCTAAAAAAGCCCTTCGGGAGCTAAGTCGCAAGGCTATTGATGTTGCCGACGCTGAAGGCAATTGGTTACGCGTGAATTTTATTAGCTACGCTCAATACGATGCTAAGAGCAAAACGTATGAGGTGGGCGTGAGCAGGAAAATCATGCCGTATTTCGTCGAGCTAAGCAAGAATTACACGACGTATGGGGTGACGGTGGCAATGGCGTTGAAATCCATCTACTCCCAAAGGTTCTATGAGTTGGCGTGTATGAACCGATACAAAGGTTGTTTTTCCTGCACAATGGCAGAACTTAGAGAAATGTTAGATTTGCCATCGAGCTACGACATCAAATCGAACTTTAAGCGAAAAGTTATAGATGTTGCAGTGAATGAGTTGAAGGCGTTTTATGAGCGAGGAGAAAGCGACCTCGCATTGGAGTATGTTGAAAAAGGTGTCGGTCTGAAAACCACGTTCAAGTTTTCGATTTTAACATCGAAGGCAGAGGACAAGGAGAAAACCTTGGAGGTGTTCAATCATTTGCAGCAGAAGGCTGGGTATATCCTCAAACGCTGCCAAGAAATTTACCCTCTCGATAAAAAGTATAGTGAAAGAGTGTTTAATTTTCTTACCCAAGAGCGACCAGAAGCGACGCAAAAAGTTTTCGACAAGCTCACACTATTAGAGAAGGACAAGAAAGGGACAGACCTTGCGAAACTTTTTCGCTGGGTGATGAGGGAAGACTATGGGGTGAGGTAATAGCCCTCCCCTTTGGGTGGTGGCTTGCCACAAAAAGAGAAAACATAGTATGGGTTTTTGTGGCAAGCCACAATGGAAACCCAACTATGCTCTCCGAGGGGCAAGGACTGTTCGCCCTCTGCAACCCCAGCATGGGGTGACTCTCCCCCTGCACCCTCCACCAGCCTTTCCCGCTGGACACCCCCAAAAATTACTTTTAACCGACAAAATAATGAGATATGAAAAAGGAGAATACACCTCGTTCTGCACTTCACTGCAGACCTCAAAAATCGTTTTCAGCAGCTCAGGCAATGGAAAACACCCGTGACTGGGCAAAATCAATGTATGATACCAAAAACCTCGACCAACACCATCACTACGACTTCACAAGAAAGAAATTAAATTTTTGTGTTGTTGGAGGAAAAATAATGGAACTTCAGGATTTTTCGGCTAAGAAACTGATGGAAAAGCTGCAAAGGCGGCTTCGCGAACTTCACTTCAACCCTGAAAACAAACTCAACCAAAATGCAGTTGTCGATTGGGTTTTCTCTGGCGACCACGACCGCATGAATGAAATGGCGTTTGGAGACGCAGCAAAAGACATCGATTTCTCAAAAAATGCGGACAACAGCGGACTTCGGCGAGTAGGTGAAATCGAGCAATATACGCTTGCTGCCTACGACCTCGCTTGTGAGAAGTTTGGCGAAGAGAATGTCATGGGCGCTTTTGCTCACCTCGATGAAACGACGGTTCACATTCATCTGCCCGTTATCCCCGTTGCCATGCGAAAGGCAAGAGGAAAGAAGACAGCAGTTTACGTAAACCTGAAAAATTCAGATTTGAAAATAACCTCAAAAGAATACCGCAACTTGTCATCGGCAAAGAGAAAAGAGTGGGTGAGAAAAGAAGAAGTGGAGAAAGAAATGTCCGAGAGAGTCTCCTACAGCGGACTCGTGGGAGAAAATAAAGAAGAAAGAAGCAAGTGGCTCGTGGATTTTCACACTGAATTTTATGAGAAAGTTGGAAAGAAATACGGATTGGAGCGTGGAGAATCTTGGGAAGAACTGACGGAGGAGGAAAGAAAAAATCGGCGGTGGAAATCGGCGAGGCAACTGGAAAATGAAAGAAGGCAGAAGGAGAAGGAGGTGGAGCAGATGGAGGAGAAGAAAGCAGAACTGCAGCAGCAGGTCGGAAAAGGTGCAAAGGTGGCAGCCTTCTTCGGGGTCGGTGAGTTTGCCGAGATACGGACTGAGAGAGATACGGCAAACAAAAAAGCCGAGAAAGCCGTAAAGGACAAGGAGAAGGCAGAGAAGGCACTGAGAGAGGCTAACGAGGCGCGCGATAAAGAACTAACTGCAGCAAAGGCGAAAAGCCGTCAGGAGGGCTATTCAGCCGCTATAGAGGACGTTAAGAGGGAAACCGCGCTCGTTACAAAGAATACCGCAAAGGAAATCGGCGAGGCGGTGATGGCTTCCCTAAGTCGGCAAGGGCAGTTGCAGGAGCAGATTAAACAGCTGCAGGCACAGGTCAGCGCAAGCAAAAATGCCAGCGTCGCTATTGCTGCTGCAGAGAAGAAGGCAGAGATTGCCGTTGCGAACACGTTGCAGGCGGTGAACCAAATATTGAGCCACCACGATATGCCTCGCCTTACGGCAGACAGCATGAAGGATATGGCGGCAACAGCAACGGCAAGCCCATTCAGGGCTATGTTTGGTGGAGAACGCATGAGACAGATGTGCTGCAATGCCATCATACAATGGGATTGGCAGCGGAAAAAGGTGCTCGAAGGTGAACGCACCCCTGCAGCTCTGGCACTCCTTCAAAAACTGTGGGAGGCTATGAGGGACGCATGGCAGAGAATAATGAACTCTCTGCAGGAGATGAGAACCCTCATGTCACCAGGCGATGCTGCAGAGTTCATGCAGAAGTTTCGAGGGGTGCAACTCACCCCAAAAGCTGCAATGGCAGATGTCGAGCAGCAGCTCCGTTTCATGCCTGGCCCTTCCGTCGAGGGGTGGCAGGAGGCTCTGCAGCAGACCGAGTCGCAATTCATGGCGCAGTTCAAGCCGACCGCCACCAAGCAGGTGCAGCAGCATGAGCAGGCAGGAGCCTCCCTCGATGTCGAGCAGGAGCAGACCAGAACAGCCGCCCATCATAGATGATGTTCTTATTTTTTTTCCCTTATATTTTGGTCGCCCTTGTGGCGACCTTATTTTTTCCCTTTTAATCAAAGGTCAAAAATTTACAGCATTTATCAAGATAATTTATAGTAAATTTATTATTTATTTACGCGCGCGCATATATATAAGGTGTACTCCGATACTTTTTTATGGGTTGCTGATACTTTTTTATGGGTTTTTGGCGCAGACTGATACCATACTTTGCTACGGTATTTTTTTATGGGTTTTATCAAACCTTTATTAAACATAAAAGAAAAGTGCTAATTTGTCCGTAATTTGTCCGTAACAAAAAGAAAAAGCACTTACAAAATCTTTGTAAGTGCTTGATTTTCAGTGTGGACCAGCCTGGGCTTGAACCAGGGACCTCCAGATTATGAGTCTGTTGCTCTAACCAACTGAGCTACAAGTCCGAGCAAATTTTAAGCAATAAGATGTGACCTTATCGTCGTTTGTGGTTGCAAAGGTACTAATAAAAGTTGGAAATTGAAAGGTGAAGGTTGAAAGTTTGGTGGAGGTTAATCTTTTTTAACAAAAGCGGAGCTACACGAGATGATAGGTGTTGCCTGACAATGGACGTAAGATTCCTTTCATTTCGAGGGAAAACAGAAGTGCAGTAAGTGTGCCAATGGGTATGGAGGTTTGCATGGCTATGATGTTGGTTTGTAAATCGCCTTGCTGGAGACATCTTACTACTTTCTGCTCATCTTGGGAAAGGGTGGGGAATAGTGTGCGTTCGATACCCTTATTGCGCATCTCATGCATAGTGTTGGCAACTTGCCACTGCATGGTGTCTATCAAGTCTTGAGCAGAGGTCAGGAGAATAGCTTTATTGTTGCGTATGAGATTGTTGCACCCTATGCTATATTCTGCGTTTATGGGACCAGGCACAGCAAAAACCTCTCTGTTGTATTCTTGTGCCATGCGTGCTGTGGCGAGTCCTCCACCACGTGAGGCACTCTCTATAACTATCGTAGCATCGCTCATGCCTGCTATTATGCGGTTGCGTTGAAGAAAATAAGGGGCAAGCGAACGGGTGCCATGAAAAAACTCAGTGACGACCCCTCCGTTGCCAAGGCACATCTTGTTAGCCTCAGTGCGGTGAAGAGAGGGGTAGAGGGTGTCTTGTCCGTGAGCTACTATGCCGATGGTGGGTATGCCACTATTGAGTGCTGCACGATGGGCACAAATGTCAACGCCATACGCCAGACCGCTTATAATATGAACATCGGGACACAGAGTGGCAATATCCTTTACAAGGGTGTTTATGCAGTCTTGTCCGTAGGTGGTGCATTTGCGCGTGCCTATTATGCTGATAATGTGTTGAGCATTGAGGTCGGCATTGCCACGCACAAATATTGCCATAGGGGCATCTGGGCAATGACGCAGACGGTCGGGATAGTCGACATCGCTAATGGTGAGTATTCTTACTTTGTTTTGCTTGCACCACGATATTTCAGTCTTGGCTATTGCTTCTTCATTGGGGAAAGTTTTGCCAAGACGATGTATCACGTTTTCTGCCGTGCCTTCTTCATCGTAAAGACTCTTTATCTGGATAAGCCCGTAGGTACCCATAGCCAGTTGTGATAATATGAGGTGAGAGAGCATGTTTTAGCAGGATTACCTTGTATAAAGATACTGTATCAGTGACTGACCTACAGCCTTGAATGTGTTTTTGTCTATGTGATTGATGTCGTCATTGACAGTATGCCAGGTAGGACCAAAAGCACTGGCTTCGCAATCGGGATAATAGGGAATGATGTCGATGGTTGGTATCCCCTTGTCGATGAGCGGCTTGTGGTCGTCTGTTATATATCCTCCTGCCTGATGAACGAAATAACTGCCGTAGCCAGCATCATGGGCTGCTTGCCATACGTCGTTGAGTATTGTTTGGGCGTGGTCTTTAGAGAACTGTTCCTGATAAAACTTAGCTCCCTGACCTCCAACCATGTCGAGCAATATTCCGCAAACGGGTGTTTGCTGCTCAGAATAAAAAGTTGAGAGGTTTCTGGCAAAATACTGTGCTCCGAGAGCCCACGAATCTTCGTCTTGTTTTTCGCTCCATTTTGGAGTACCATAATCTTCTGCATCAAAGCATACAAAGTCTATGCCGAGGGAGAGGGTATCACTACTGATAATACGAGCTAACTCTATCATGACTGCTACGCCAGAGGCACCATCATTGGCAGCGATGACGGGGGTATGGTGGTTAGCCTCGTCAGGGTCGTTGTCAGCCCAAGGGCGACTGTCCCAGTGAGCGCAGATAATAATACGCTGTTGAGCTTCAGTGTTAAGACGTGCAATGATGTTGGTAGAGTGTAACACTGTGCCATCCCATCCTTCTAGGTCTGCCTTCTGCGTGCTTACCTCACAACCATATTGTTTGAACTTGCTTATAATCCACGCCTCACAATCGTCATGCGCCTTGCTGTTCATGGTGCGGGGACCAAACTCACATTGTGCAGAGCAGAATGAGAGGGTGCTATCCTCATTAAACGTAGGACCGATGAGTTGAGGCTCTTCTTCTCCAGCAGTTGCTTGTTTCTTGCTTTGACAAGAGAAATAAGCGAGGCAGAAGAAAAGGGATAATAATATGTATATAGAGGGAAATTTCATCTGAGTGAGAAAAGATAGTTGTTATTTGCCAAAATTCTGCACCTCGCTCATAAGTCTTAGCCAGTTGCCTCCCCATATCTTGCGAATATCTTCTTCGCTGTATTTGCGACGAAGCAGTTGTATGGTAAAGTTGATAAGCTCAGAGGAGTCATTCGTGCCAGGCACGCCGCCGTCGCCGTCGAAGTCGGTGCCTATGCCAACATGGTCTATGCCCATAATGTCGATAGCATGTTCAAGATGCTTGACAGCGTCAAGAATGTCGGCTTCTCCATTGGCTTTAAGAAAACCTGGGTAAAATGTGGTGTGAGCTACACCACCCGCTTTGGCAAGCGCACGCAACTGGTCGTCGGTAAGGTTTCGAGGATGATTGCATAAAGCCTTGCAGTTAGAGTGAGAGCACACTATAGGTGTCTGGCTTATCTCCAGTGCGTCATAGAAACTCTTCTCTCCAGCATGACTGAGGTCAACCATTACACCAAGGCGATTCATCTCCTTGATAACCTGTTCGCCAAATGCTGACACCCCGTTGTGGGTATTGTTGCCCTTTGCAGAGTCGCAAATATCATTATCACCATTGTGGCACAATGTTATATAGGTTATGCCCCGCTTTACGAAGTGTTCGATATTTCTGATGTCGCCCTCCAAAGCCAGTCCGTTCTCTATGCCGAGCACAATGCTTTTCTTGCCTGCTTGCTTATTCTGCGCAATCTGCTCGGGAGTACGAGCAAATGCAAGATGGTCTGGTTGCAGGTTGACAAAGTGCTCAATCTTGTCGAATATGAAATCAGTGTATTGCTTTGGCGAATTGATGTTGAAGTGTACGAGCTCAGCAAACGACTTACCCATATTGGAGGCAGAACCACCATTCGTCTCAGTCGTAGGCTGGGGCAGGTAGCACACCATCGTTACGGCATCCTGATGTCCCTCGTTCATCTTGTGTAGGTCCACCTTTATGCGCGAGTCACGATTAAGGAAGTTTACCCCCTGATGGAAAAACATTGGGGTGTCACAATGGGTGTCGAGGGTGATGATGCTCTTGTGCAGTTCCTTTGCACGAGCAAACTCCTCAGCTCTTTCTACCAGCCAGCGGAAGATAGCCCCTCCCTCTTCTCCAAGCCATTCTGGATGCCACTGCACCCCCAGGATACTCTTTTGTTCTGTGCTCTCCATCGCCTCTATCGCCCCGTCGGGCGCTATTGCGGTGGTGCGAAACAGTTTACCCGTATTATCTACAACCTGGTGGTGGAAAGAGTTTACGCTGAGTTCCTCGGTTGAGTATATGTCATATAATATGGAGTCGCTTTCTATGCGTATGCTGTGGGTAGTTTCCTGACGGTCGGCATCCTGACTGTGCTTGATACCTGAAACATGGTCCTGCTCCACATGTCCGCCAAGAGCCATAGCAAGTGTCTGCATACCACGACAGATGCCGAGCATTGGAATTTGACGGTTAAAAGCAAGTTGAGTGATAAGCAATTCTGCACTATCCCTGACGGCATTTATGTTGTGCAGCTTGCTCGAAGGTTCTTCTCCGCACCACAGGGGATTATAGTCACCTCCCCCTGTCAGGATAAGAGCGTCAAGGTGCTCAAGGGTATTGATGACGACGGAGGCATCTGTTACTGGCGGTATAATAACAGGAACGCCACCCGCCGCGACAACCTGCTTATAGTAAGCATCGCGGATGGTGGCATCAATGTCGCTATGGTTAGCCGTCATACCAATGACGGGCTTCTTCTTAGCCTCTGGAAACCCCGTATAGGCGTCCTCCGTAAGGGCAGAAAGAGAGTGCTTTGTCATTTATTCCTCTTCAAAGTGTATAGGTACGTCTCGTTTGATACTTTGGTCGAGAGATATGAGAGTCTCAGTAGAGACCACACCCTCGATAGACTGCAGCGTGTCGTTGAGCAGACGCATCAATTGTTCGTTATCTCTCACGTATGCCTTCACCATCATGGTGTATGGGCCAGTAGTGAAGTGACATTCTACTATCTCGGGTATGTCGATGAGTTTCTTTACCACGTCCTTATACATTGAGCCACGCTCAAGTGTTATTCCCACGTAGGTGCATGTGCCATAACCCACAGCCTTGGGGTTGACGGAGAAACCGCTACCAGTGATGGTGCCGTCTTCTTTCAGTCGCTCTACACGCTGGTGAACAGCTGCACGCGATACACCACACATCTCGGCAACATCTTTGAACGCTATGCGTGCGTTGCCAGCAAGGATTGACAGAATCTTTCTGTCCAGTTTGTCTGTTTTCTGCATTTTTATATTTTAGCCTTATCTCTTTATTCTTTATACTCTCAACTCTCAACTCTCATCGACAATGCATAGTTCTCTGCAGCCTCCATAAGTTCCCGCTCTCCAGGACCTTTGTCGTTGATGCCGCAGAGGTGCAGTATGCCGTGGATTATTACTCGGTGCAGTTCCTCCTCGTAGGTTTTATGGAAAAGTTCTGCGTTGCTCTTCACAGTGTCAAGACTTATAACGAGGTCTCCATTGATGGTGTCCTCTTCGCTATAGTCGAAAGTTATGATATCAGTGTAGTAATCGTGTTGCAGGTATTCACGATTTACTTCCAGAATTTTCTCGTCGTCACAGAAGAGGTAGCCTATTTCTCCTACCTCATAGCCATAAGCATTCGCCACCTTCTTTATCCATGCAGAGGTGTCTCGCCTGCGTATCTTGGGCATCTTTACGTTTTCTGTCGAGTAAGTTATCATCGCTTTCTGTATTATTATTTTTATGGCAAGTATTCCGAAACGTCCCTCCCGAAGTGCTGCAACGTCCTTACTATGGTGCTTGTCAGCGCAGTATATTCGGGTTTAGAATAAAGGAGTACGGTCTCTATACCCTCTCCAAGGAGTTTGTTGAATTCAGCCTGTTCCCTCTCGTATTCAAAATCCTTCACCGAGCGCACACCCTTGACGATGGCAGTAGCATCATGTCTCTTTGCCAAATCTACGGTAAGGTCGGTATATGCCTCCACCACAACGTTAGGGTTGTCTTCATAAACCTCCTTGATGTGGGCTACGCGCGGGTATATGTTGCTGTCGCCCTTCTCTGGATTATAGCCTACGCCTATTACCACTTTGTCGAAAATAGTCAGAGCCCTCTCCACTATGTCTGCATGACCGATAGTGAAGGGATTGAACGTTCCTGGGAAAATAGCTGTCTTCATTCTGGTTAGTCAAATAATGATGGATTATGAATATTTGAAGTGTAGGCATTCTTGCCTAAATGCTTGTATGCAAGGTCGGTAACTACTCGGCCTCGTGGCGTACGCTTTATGAATCCCTCCATTATGAGATAAGGCTCATATACGTCCTCTATGGTGCCGCTGTCTTCGCCTATGGCAGTTGCTATGGTACTTACGCCAACAGGTCCGCCCTTGAACTTGTCGATTATCGTCAGCAGTATCTTGTTGTCGATTTCGTCAAGACCATAGTTGTCTATGTTGAGCGAGCCAAGCGCCAGCTGTGCTATCTCGAGGTTTATGCTTCCGTCACCCTTCACCTGTGCAAAGTCCCTCACACGACGCAGCAGTCCATTCGCTATACGAGGCGTACCACGAGAGCGACGTGCTATCTCGTCACATGCGGCATCGCTTATCGGTACCTGGAGCAAGCCAGCCGAGCGGCGTATAATCTTCGACAGCGTCTTTGGTTCGTAATACTCCAGGTGCATGTTTATGCCAAAGCGTGCTCGCAACGGCGCAGTCAGCAGTCCTGAGCGCGTTGTGGCTCCTATCAGGGTAAAGGGGTTGAGGTCTATCTGTATGCTGCGAGCCGACGGACCTTTGTCTATCATGATGTCTATGCGATAGTCCTCCATAGCCGAATAGAGATATTCCTCTACTATGGGAGACAGACGGTGTATCTCGTCTATGAAAAGCACGTCGTTGGCTTCGAGAGACGTGAGCAGACCAGCAAGGTCGCCCGGCTTGTCGAGCACAGGACCAGAGGTTATCTTGAATCCAACTCCTAACTCGTTGGCAATGATATTGCTCAAGGTGGTTTTTCCCAGTCCTGGAGGACCGTGTAGCAGAGTGTGGTCGAGTGGCTCTCCACGATATTTTGCTGCCTCTACAAATATGCGAAGGTTATCTACCACCTTCTTCTGTCCGCTGAAGTCATCAAACTGCAAAGGTCGCAAGGCTTTCTCAAAGTCTTTTTCGCTTGAGTTGATGCGTTCGCTGTGTATGTCAAAATCTTCTGTCATTCAATGGGCAAAGGTACAAAGAAAAGTTGAAAGTTGAAAGTTGAAAGTTGAAAAATATGTGCAGAGTGCTAAGAATTTTGAAAAATTATGGACTATACGCTATGAACTATGAACTAAAATTCGTACCTTTGCACACTAATGGAACGTATTCTCATAACAGGTGCTACAGGTTTCATAGGCTCGCACATAGCCGAAGAGGCAGTGAGGCTGGATATGGAGGTGTGGGTTGCTGTACGCAAGTCGAGCAACCTGCGCTACGTTAGTGACGAGCGAATAAACAAAGTAGAACTTGACCTCTCGTCAGAGAAGCAGATGAAGCAGGCGCTTGCCGACAAGCAGTTTGACTATGTGGTGCATGCTGCTGGGGCAACAAAGGCGCTCAAGCGAGAAACTTTCTACAAGGTAAACACAGACGGGACCCAGCACCTCGTCAGTGCGCTGATTGAGACAAGCCCCTCCCTGAAACGTTTCGTTTTCATAAGTTCGTTGAGCGTATTCGGACCAGTAAGGGAGGAACAGCCCTACAAGGAAATAACAGACGAAGACACTCCACAGCCCAATACATCTTACGGTATGAGCAAACTGGCAGCAGAGAAATGGCTGCGTGCCAATTGTACTTTGCCTTTCACAATACTCAGGCCTACTGGGGTGTATGGTCCGAGAGAGCAAGACTACATGACGATGGTGGAGAGCATACGCAAGGGGGTTGACGTAGCAGTGGGCAAGGAGCCTCAAGACCTTACTTTCGTGTATGTTTCGGACGTGGTGCAGGCGGTGTTTTCCTCGATGAAATCGGCAAAAACTGTAGGCAAGGCATATTTCCTCAGCGATGGAGAAGTTTATTCTTCCCGCACTTTTAGTGACTACATCATAGAGTCTTTGGGCAAGAAACACGTGCTGAGGTTGCAGCTCCCTCTGGGGGTGCTGAGGCTTGTTTGTGCTCTGAGTGACGTATGGATGCACTTTTCAGGAAAACTCTCTACGTTGAATAATGACCATTACAATATACTGAAGCAACGCAACTGGCGATGCGACATCTCGCCTGCTGTGCGCGATTTTGACTATCACCCTCAGGTTAAGCTGAAGGAAGGAGTCGAGAGGATAGTTAGCAATTAGCTTCGCTGACCCTCTTGATACCTCCCAACAGTCTGAGCACCCCCTTCGGAACTTGCTCTGGCAAGCGTAGCGCATTCGCGCGTCCGATTATGCGGTGGACAGCCCCCCAGGAGGGCAACATCGGCTCGACTGTCAGAGGTCGGTCTCGGCGAGCGTTCATAGTTAAAACAGTTAAATAGTCAATGAATAAAATTCTGAAAGAATATTTCACCCCTATGAAGAAAGTCAAGCGTGGCGGACCGCTCGGCATGGGGTTGTGGGGCTTTATGGCTCCCGAACTGGTAACATTCGTCTATGCCGCCTTTTCTGCGTTGGTAATACTGTTTACCTGGACAGGTTACGACAATCCCTCCGACCTTCTGTGGTTGAGGCTGCAGTATCTTTCTGGCACACTTGCTTTGTGGGTGGTGTTCCTCTTGTGGCCTTGTAAGCTGGTGATAGGAGCACGTTTTGTCTATCTCCTTGCCATGCTTGGTACCTGGTATCCCGATACCTATGCTATCAATAGCCATTTCCCCTGCCTCGACCATGTGTTTGCCTCCTTCGAACAGAGCCTGTTCGGGTTGCAGCCATCTCTGGTTTTCTCTCAGGCTTATAGCAGCAGGGTGGTGTCCGAGCTTATGTATATGGGATATTTCTCCTACTATCTCTTCTTTATAGTAACACTCTGCATAGTCTTTGTGATACAGTTCAAGAACGTGGAGCGTGTAGCTTTCATGATATTTGGCGCGTTCTATATCTGTTATGCTATCTATCTCCTGTTGCCTGTCACGGGACCCCAGTATTACTACCTTGCGGTAGGTGTTGACGAGATAGCTCGAGGCACATTCCCCGACGTGGGCTATTATTTTCGTGACCATTCTGAGGCACTTGCCTCTCCAGGATGGAGTGGGGGAGTGTTCTACCATTTGGTGCAGCTTGCCCATAATGCAGGCGAGCGACCAACAGCGGCATTTCCCTCAAGTCATGTGGCAATATCTACCCTCGTTATGCTTATAACTGCCAGGTTAAGGATGTGGCGCTGGTTGCTTGTTCTCGCAATACCCTTCCTTTTCCTCTGCATGAGCACGGTCTATATCTATGCCCATTATGCCATAGATGCCATCGTAGGCTTAGCCTTCGGTATCCTGCTTTTCTTCTTTCTCGGAGGGTTGAAGTTGAGGGGCTGATGGCTTTGTCAACTTCATAGAGAGTATCACTGACAGTGCCAGTATGCCTATGATGACAGCAAGGCTTACAGGGGTAGAAATTTCTATGTCGTTAAGTCCCAGCAGCATCTTGCAGCCCACGAAGATAAGGATTACGCCCAGTCCGTATTTAAGCAATTTGAAATACTGGGCAACGGCAGCCAGAGCAAAATACAGGGCACGCAGACCAAGAATGGCAAAGATATTGCTGGTAAGCACAATGAAAGGGTCTCTCGAAACAGAGAATACGGCTGGTATGGAGTCAACGGCAAATGCTACGTCAGTAGTCTCTATCACAAGCAGGGCAACAAACAAAGGAGTAGCCACGTGCTTGCCATTTTCTATTACAAAGAATTTGTCTCCCCTCAGTTCTTTGGTTACTGCCCATACCTTGTCAAAACTCCTTACTATGAAGTTCTTCGAAAGGTCTGGAGTCTCATCCTCGTTGTGGAAGAACATCTTGCCACCAGTGTATATAAGGAACAAGCCAAATAATCCCAATACCCATTCAAACCTCTGCACCACAGCAGCACCAGCAAAAATAAATATGCTCCTCAACACAAGAGCACCGAAGATACCCCAGAAAAGCACCTCATGCTGATATTTTCTCTTTATGCCAAAGAACGAGAAAAGCATGAGAAATACGAACAGGTTGTCCATCGACAGGGATTTCTCAATCAGGTAACCAGCCAGAAACTCCATAGCCTTCTCCTGTCTTATCAGCGTTGCTCCCCTCTCTGTTATTCCGTCGGCTACAGGGTAGAAGAAGTAGATGCCCACGCAGAACACCAGCGATACTGCTATCCACAAAGCCGTCATCTTGAGAGCCTCGCCCACGTTCACTTCGTGTTGTCCCTTCCTGCCAAACATCTTCAGGTCGATAATCAGCATCACCAATACTGCAACATAGAATATTATCCAAACCCACATGGGTAATCCCATTACAATCATCTTTTTTTACCTTTTTATAGTTAGCCTTATTTGAAAAAAATCCATGCAAAGTTACAATGTTTATCGAAAATCCCAAAATGTTTTGTTCGTAAATTGCACTATAATAGTGCAATTAGCATCTTGCCTTGCCACTTTTCTTCATTTCTGAGTGCAAAGTTACAACATGATGAGTGCGGTCTGCGAATGTTTCCGCATGTTTTTTTCATCTGAAAACGAAATAAAATGCCCTTGCTTAGCAAGGGCGGACTATTGCTTAGCAATAGCACTTTGTTACTTAGCAAGGGAGAGTTGCGGTTTGGCAGGGTAGCACATTTGGCTTGCGTGTGCTATGCGGCTGGTCATATTGTCATATTGTCAAATTGTCAAACTGTCAAACTCGGTTTCGCATTGTCAAAAAAGTGCCACTATTATAATAAATATATATATTTATTTAATAGTGAGCCGAAATGGTGTTTTTTCATTTTCAAGTTTGACAGTTTGACAATTTGACAATTTGACAACTTTATGTCTTTTCCTGATTTAGGTTGACAGTTTATTTTACTTTTCCTGATATAGTTGTCAGTTTATTTCCTGAAAAAGTTGTCATTTTCCTGATATGGTAAACTGACCACGAATACTATATGTTACAATAGAAAGAGGTGAATGGAAGCTCTAAAATCAAAATACTCCGCTGTTATGTTTCTTACTTTATCTCCCTTATCAGCATGCCTGGATAGAAGTCTCCACCACTAACCTTTTCGAAGGTCGTGTAGCCAAGGGTGGCATTCTCTGCTCCCTCCTCTACAGCCATAAAGCGGTTGTCCCAAATCTTGCCTGCCACAGGTTTGATAACTCCGACGCGCTTGTACGAAGTGATGCCGTCATCATCTATTTTTACTTCTAAAACTTCAAACTTGGATTTCTCTGTCACGTCCTCTTTCATTCCTATCTGGACAGTAATAGGAGTACAGGAGAGTAGTGGAGCCTTGATGCGGAAGTCCTCAAATTCGTGCTGCAATTCAGCAAGATTTTTATCAAGAGTTCTTGTAAGAACCTTGCGTATGAGTTCCTCGTTGGTCTTTACACCACTCAAAACTGTCTTGCTACTCTTGCTCTCTATTTTTCCGACATACTCAAGCTTGTAAATGTCAGATGAGTTATATGCTGTTACCTTATTATTGTCAACGTTTTCCTGGTCTGTATAGTGCTGTGTATAGAAAGTTGTTGCAACATCATCATTCCATTTTAAGCGATACAGGTAGGTATTCATGGTAACAGCAAATCCCTTGATCTTGTCAGTTATACTGCCATAGAGCCAGTTTGTTGCTTTTGCTCCGCCTTCACTATCTAACAAGTATGTTCCTACATTTTCGTTACGAAGAAGCCGAGCCGCAGCTACAGCTGTAGCCATCATGGCTATTTCCTTGACGGTATTCCATGTGGTGGAACGGTCAACATAGCGAATGTCATTAAAGACCACGTAGGTATTTCCTATGAGGTTTTCTCCTGCATCTTCAAGAATGGCGTGACCACGTGCGCTATTAGCTGCTAATGCAATCTCTGCAGCAGTAGCACTATACAAACCTCTCTCACGTATGAGGCTCATGTCAAATCCAGAGTTCTTTTTGTGGTTGAACCATTTAGATACCAAGCGGCGTCCTAACTTGTTTTGTTCTATGAATTTATTGATATTGTCAGTTTGGTCCTTGTCTTCGTTTGAGAAAACTACAGACTTCACTTTCATCGTGTGGTCATTAAACCTATCAGGCTTGTCGCTCTTTGATAAAATGAATTCTATCTCCTTGTTATAGGCGTATTTAGGATGCTTAATGTTTATGATGGCGAGCGAACTGCGTTTATATTGCACTTCCTCGCTGCTATCTTGAGCATGAAGCATCGTTATTGGTGATAGCATCACCAATAACGAGATAAATGTTCTATTTGTTAATCTTCCCATTCGTCGTCAGTATCATAGGTGTCATTATCGGGTAATTGCGTAGGATAGCGTTTCGCTTTCTTCAGTACTTTCTTGTTTTCTGCTGCAAGTTTGTTGAGCAGAGTGGTGGCAGAGAAATAGGTGCGGAATTTCTTTATCTCTATGCCCTCTGGTACATCAAATTCCTTGTCGTCAACTTCACGCTCAGTTACCTCCTTGACTTTTTCGCTCGTGTAGAGATTGCCATGAAGTTTTGAAAAACCAGACTTTCCTGTGGTTTTACTGTCAGACACCATTTTCATTACTATACCATCAACGGGAAAATGAGAATTTCGGCGTTGCCAGATACTGTCGGTTTTCCAATTAGGACATACTGCAAAACGAATAGCATTTACGGTGTTCTTTTGCAATTTGCCAGCTTTGAAATCCTGTGTGATATTAGCTTCGCCATCATATATTTCACATGTGTATCCAAGGATTTCTGTTGTTTCTTCGGACTTTGCGAATGTGAATTTTTTCTCTATACCGAAAGCCCCATCAGTATGCCCTATGTTATAAAGTTTATCCAACGGATATTCTGCAGCTTCCGTCTGTCCATCATAATAAACGATACAACGATTCTGGTCAGAAAGTTGAATAGTATGCCTTCCCAAACGAACATCTATTATATGTTTGTTTCCGTTTTTGTATATGGTTCTCAACTCATGCTTTCCTTTGTATTCGGAACCTATGCCAGAAGACATTTGTATGCGATATATCTCACCCTCAAAATAAGGCTTGTCATCCTGAGCCCAGCCAAACTGAGTGGCCAGGCACAGGATTAAGGTTAATAGATATTTAGTATTAGGCATATAGCTTTAGTTTTAGATGTTAGAATTTATGAACAGCTCGTGATGCTACAGGACTAATCTTTCTGTTTGAACTTGGAGTAATTTTATTGATAGGAATCATTTCGAATGTGCCCTTTCTTTTACTCTTTATTATAAAACCATTTTTCAATTGACTTCCTGTTGATTCCTTGAAATAAACACCACAGGCACTGCCTCCCTCCACTTCTGTTGAGGAGAGCATGATATTAAATACGTAGAAACTGTTAATAGGTGACTTTGAGATGTTTTTCACAAATCCTATGCTCTTGTCTTTCTTTACTTTTCCACGTATTGCTTTAATCCTCTTGTCAAGAGCCCTCAGAGTGTCTATTTCCATAGTTTCAGTTTCGCCAATATTTACGTATTTTATTATATCCCAAAGTTCATTCTTTGATGGAATATACCAACCGTCGCCAAGTTCCTTTGCCCATTTCAGCAATGGGAAATAATCCCATGAAATACCTGTTTCGTTGACATACTTTTCTATCACCTCCATATTCTTGGCTCCATCATTTTCGTCAAAAGCTTCTGTGTCTGTGGGGATGGACTCGTGCTTCGTGTCTTTCTTGTTCAGTTTAGTGACACACCAGCTGTCACCGCAATCATCGAGCGACATGATTAAGCCGTGCTGACCACTATCATCAACTCGAAAAACGATGCCTTTTACGCCATTAACATCATACAAGTCACCTATCTTATAGGTCTGAGCGTTAACCATCAATGTTGAGGCTATCATAGCCACCAATGTTAAAATAATCTTTTTCATAATGTTTGCTGTTTTAGTTAATATTAGGGGTATTCTTATGTTATATTACTTTATCTCTCTTATCAGCATACCTGAATAGAAGTCACCACCACTAACCTTTTCAAAGGTGGTGTAGCCAAGGATGGCATTCTCTGCTCCCTCCTCTACAGCCATGAAGCGATTGTCCCATATCTTGTCAGCCACAGGTTTGATAACTCCGACGCGCTTGTATTCTATATGCCCTCTCTCATCTTCAATAACCTCAAGCACCTCATACCTGCTTTTTGCTGTAATCCCTTCTTTTAGACCTATTTCGCATGTAATGGGTGAAACATTCAAAAGGGGTACCTTGATCTTGAAAACGTCGAAGTTCTTCTGTAAGTTGGCTACATTTTCGTCCAAAGCACGCTGACAAGCCTTGCGTACCATCTTTTCTGGTTCGCTCTCTTTAATTCCCATGAAAGAGGTAGTACTTCCACTGCTTTCCTGCATGCCAAGGTAGATTAAGGAAAATTCACCTCGATTGTTTTCAAAAGCCGTTTTCTTTGCTTCGTCTGGCACTTCCGTATATATGCTGTTATAGTATAATGAAGAAGCCTCCTTGTCCCATACCAACTGATACAGATAGGTTTTTATCTTGACATTAAATCCTTTATATGAGGATATGAGCTTTCCTAAATCAGAATCAGTAGTTTTTCCTCCAGCCACTATCGATGCTGTTTGTGAAGCAGCACTGATTATACCACCGACAACTGACGAACCTCTGCTGCGGTCAATATAATTTATGTCATTGACAAGCACAAAGGTACTTCCTATCAACTCCTCTCCAGCATCACGCAGCAATGCCTCCTTACGCACATTCAGGGATGCTATTCTTTTATCTACCTCAGATGCATTACTATAGCCTCTGTCCTGAATAAGCTGCATGCTGCTTAAACCTGTGGTTCTCTTCCTTTCAAACCATTTTGCAATCATCCTGCTTGCTACATACTGCTTTTGCAGAAGTGCATCATATTCATTCATCTCCTTAACGTCAGAATGATTATTTATCACGAAGCCCAAATGGTCATCTATATCCTTAGGCTTTAGTTTCTTTTCCGTAGTATAAAAGACCTTCTTACCTAAGCTATGATCGAAATACCTATCAGGAACAGGCATTTCATCAAAGGCCTTTTCTATCTCGCTTTCAAATTCCTGACTCCTATGCCCTATCATTATAGAGTAGATAGAGCCTTTTCGATACGCAAAGGCATTCTCTGCTGTCTGCGCAGAGCAAACAACAGAGAATAACGTTACATATAAATAGGTTAGATACTTCATATAGTGTGTTTAGTAATCCCATTCCTCACTCAGGTTGTCATAAATTTTGCTCTCATCAGGGTTTTCTTCCTTCCAGAGTCCTTTCTTCTCCATGTATTTCCTATTCTCCTCCATCAGTTTTGTTGCCGACTTTGGATCCTTCTCCATTTCATATATCTTTATGTCGGATGGAATGTCAAATTCAGAATCAGCAACAGGTTTGGGGGTAATCGAGGTTGTTATAGAGGCAAGAGACATTACAAAGTCTATGCTCGCCATTTTATTACTTGTGTGAGAAACTGTATTGTTTGTATATTTCAATGGAACACCTTTCACTCCCTTAACATACTCTTGGTCAGCAAGAGGCAAGTCAGAATCATCACACATTGCGAATTCATTATGCAGATTCAACTCAGACTTAGTATCTAATGTATCTGTGGCAAGTTCGTATTTTATCTTATACACATCACATGTGTGACCTAATACATTAATAGTCTCGCCTGTCTTTTCAGGTGCACCCGTTTGCATTTTTTCGCTTTGCTGTTTAGCTTCTTCTAAATTTTTTATCGTGAAATAACCTTTCTTTATGTAAGGAAAATACATTGTCATCTTCATTTTGCCATCTTCCTTGGCAGTTATCATCACGCTATTATTGTAAGAAGAAATGACCTTTGTTTTATTACCTTTTGCAATAGTGGTTGCATCGTAGGTTCCAGTATAGTTGACAGGGCTATTGTCAATATGTTTCTTCAAAACAGACTTGACTATCATTTTGGCAATTATGTTCTTTGTGAATGTCTGCGACTTAAATCTCATCACGTTATGTACCCTTGAAGTTATCTCTCCCTCAAAAGTGTTCTCCGTTTGTGCCGTAGTTGTTCCTAATCCGCATATTGCCAGCATCAGGACAAATAATAATCTCTTTTTCATAATGTTTCTGTTTTTAGGGTTAATAAATATGTTTGTTGTTTAGATTGTAGATACTTCTTACCCTCTTCTTCTCCTTCTTTTACTGTGCAAACACGAGGTTGGTGGTCTCTGGTTGCTGGTTGTTTCCGTATGCAATGCCAACTTCCTTTGTTGCTTCTATCTTCAGCTTCTGCAGTTCCACCTGGGCATCAAACTTCTTCATTTCAAAATCCCATGGAGCATTGGCAGATGATTTCTTCTTTATCTCAGCAAGAAGCTTTGAGGCCTGGGGATAGCATGCAGCCCCGGGGTCTATCTGTATGAGATATTCTGCCGCTCTTTGTGCTGCTTCTGCGTCATTACCAGCTGCCCATACTTCCTGAAGTCATCCAAAGTCGCCGTCTCTGTCCACAACAAACGCATAAACTCTTGTGAATTACTCACGGCAAACATCTCGCTACTCATATTCTCTTCCGCCACCACACGACATACTGATAGTAGTGACATAATGAAAATCAAGATCTTTCTCATATTCTTTGTTTTTTTCTTCAAAATAGTTCTGGGCTTTCATCAGTTACGTCGGTCTGCTCACTTTCGTCGTCTTTTGAATGAAGACGAAGGATAGATAAATCATTACGGCGTTTCTTGTTCTCACCATAAAGATGCACAACCCAATAGTCTTTATATGCAAAGTTTACGTCTCGGATTTTGAAATCTCCTTTTGAATATTCAATTGCTTTCTCTATCGTATTATCCTTATTTTGTTGTATTGTGCAAAGATTCCAATACTCCTGGCCATCATTGATATAATACAGCAATTTCAGTTTATTTCCATCAATAAAGGATTTGTGTGAAAGAGCATCCAAAATGCTTACATCTCCTCTATAGAACAAATTCTTTCCTGTTCTTTCAGAAGAAGTTCCTGTGCGTTTTTGTTGGAATTTACTACATACTTTATATTCTTTTAAGTTGAAATTACTATCGTAGATTGCAACGACTATGTTACCAGACCAATGAACATAGTTATCGTTCTCCTGAGTTTGATAGGTAGACGTATGAGTTTTACCATTCTTATCTTTATAAGTGCTTGTTGTTGTCTTAACCGTTATATGATGTGCCTTACCCCAAGATTCTGATATAACAGCATACGAACCATCTTCAAGTTGATGCAGTCCATGCGTTTCAATCCATTTGCCATCTATGACAGGACTCGAAGAATCATACATATTGCTGTATGAACTTTCTATTGCATTCTTTGCTTTATCATCAAAGGCGTCAACCTTCCTTTGTAACTCTGCATCAGGTGATGTCAGGTAAAACAAGGTCGATTCTTTGTTCGAACTTACACCTGCCAGAACAAACCCACCAGATTGAGTTGCAGTAGAATAGAACGGATAATTGAAATACCAACTTACTCCTATATTGTTGGTGTATTCACGACAGTCAGTTCCATTTAGAGAATATATGTACACGCTTGAAGATCGGGTCTTTTTGTCATAATTAAAGAGAGAACAATAAGTTATGCCGTCATTATTGATTGCTATGTCAAAAAAATACACCTTATTGTATATATAAGACAGGGGTTGATTTTGTTCATAACACTTCTTCCCCATACGATCAAGTGTAGCGATATTTAGTGTATAATTGTCTTTCTTACTCTTACGAGATGCTTCTCCTACGACAAAGTGCGACTTAGCAGGAGAAATGTCATACTGAAGATGATCCTTTTTCTTAGCCTTAACATACATCAGTAACTCAGGATTCCATTCTGGAGCAACATTCCTCTTGTCAACCCTATTAACCAGTATCATGTCTTCTTTGCCCTTATCTTGATGATATATGAGCATAAGCTGATTATCGCCCTCAAATGCCGCCATGAATTCTGCATCATCAGGGTGCACTACCGTCATTTCATACGCTATCTTACCATTTTTCCCTATACACATAAGGGCATCTGTTTCGTTTTTTTTTGACTTCTTTTTGTCTGTATCACCAGTTTCTTCCTCTGTGTTATTTATATAAATATAGTCATTCTCGATACCACTGAAAGACTTCATTTTGTTGCCGCGTTGTTTCAAATTAGCTTTGAGAATCTCTATATCATAATCTGCACAGACAAAAGTCGAAAAACCAACCAGCATCAATAATAATGTAACTACTCTCTTTTTCATCTTGTGTAAGGTTTTATATTGTTAAACATTTATTCTATCTCTCGCAACAACATACCTGGTATAAAATTTCTACCAGAAACCACTATGAACGATGTGGTTCCGAGGTTGGAGCCTGGCGCATTTTCTTCTTTTGCCATAAAGCGATTGTCCCATATAAGAACGGGATTTGGCTTTACTACTCCTACACGGTTATATTTCACCCTGCCTTTGTCTTCTGTGACCTCAAGCACTTCATATTTTTTACCTGCTTCAACTCCCTCTTTCTTTCCTATCGGAGCCTTTACAAATGCTCCTATTTCTGAGATAGGAGTCTTTATCCTGAATGCAGGAATGGCCTTTTGGAGATTTACTACGTTTTCGTCAAGTGCTCTTTCCAACGCTTTACGCACCATCATCCAAGGTTGCTTTTCTTTTATACCCGCATACGATGTGGTGGAGCCACTTGATTCTACTGAGCCCAGATATTTCATTTTGAAATCGTTTCTATGTTGCTCAAATGCTGACTTCATTAAAGGATTTGGAACATCAGTGTAGCATTCTGTATAGAATATGCTAGCTGTACGTTCATTCCAATCTAACTGAAAGAGATGCGATACGATTTTCACATTGAAACCCTTGAGAGCATTAAACAGCGACATCAGGTTGTCTGCAAACTTATCATCCAACCGTACTCCTGCTGTTGCAGCTGCTACAACAACGGCTATGGTGAATATCGCTCCAAGCTTACGTGCAGTCTTATTTTTATCTATATACCTTATTTCGTTTATAATAAGGTAAGAGTTGCTTATCAAGTCTTCTCCAGCATCTTGCAGTAATGCTTCGCCACGCATAGTGTGTGCAGCAACTTCTTTGTCAAATTCTGATGCATTATATAGCCCTCTGTTTTTTATTAATGTCATGTCACATTGCCCCGTTTCATGGTTACGATTAAACCATTTCGCTACCATGTGTGCTCCTATGTTGTTCTTATCAACAAAATCCTTGACAGATTGTTCCGTAACCTCTTTCTTTCCGTTTACTTCAATCACTCTAACTGACAGATTGTGATCGTTAAACTTGTCTGATGTGGGAACATTCAAATACTGACCGCGTATGAAATCGCAGTAATCTTCTTGCTCAGTATGACTAACTAAGATGTTATATACCGAGTTACGACGATATTTATCTTCTATGTTTTCCGCATTACAAAGCGCATTGACGCATAGAAGGATAAATAAGATGCTATGTTTCTTTATTATATTCATAGAAATACTCTCTTAACGTTCTGCTCGTCAGAAATCCCAGAAACTTTCAGGAATTTGCTCTGAGAGGCCATATCTTTTTATTTTCGCATATTGTGCTCGGTCATAGCGTTTTGTATCTATTTCATCCCAATGAAAGAAACCATCTCTCATTCGATTGAAATACATTTGCATGGCTTCCTCATAAGAGTTGCACAAACATGGTATGAGCATTTCTCCTCCTGACGATACGCATCCATACAATTCGCCATTCCCGTCCTGTTTTTTCTTATTGACAAAGGCTACCCCTTCATAGTCCCTATCATAGTTGCGGACATTGTCAAAAGAATTCTGATACAGACGACTATCAGTGTATTCCTTGTATGCATATATCGGTCCATCCTTGGATTCCTGCAAAAAGAATATAGTTTGGCTTTTGCTGCCAGCAGAGAATATATTTGCAAAACGACATGTGAACACCATCTTACCATTGCCATCTATACAACCATATTTGTCGCCCTTACGTACTTTTGCTCGTCCATTCTCAAAATGATATACAGCTGAATACTGTGGGGTGACTACTGTTTCACCTTTCACATTCATATATCCATAACTTGACTTTCCACTGGAGTCCTCAGCTACATAACTCATCATACCTTCATGCGCTGTAGAGATTAGTTTATACTCCATCGGAATTACGGTATTTCCCCCCTTGTCAATGACACCAAATTTTGCTTCCTTGTAAACAGTGTAAATATCCTCGTCATCAGACGGAACGACTGCATCGTATACCTCTCCAACCTTAGTACCTTTCATATCTACGAACTGACAACCTGAAGCATCAAGTATCATCGTTTTACCTTCTACCACAGGAGCGATGGCAATAGTTCTTTTGAACTCTTGAAAGAGCAAATTCTTGCTGTTTGAGTTATAGTAGTTAATAGTGTAGATACCATTATCTATTTTAACCACAGGGACATAACCTTCCGATGGATTGTAACAAAAATCAAATTTTCCTTCTGGTAGCAGTATGTTGCCTTTGGTATCGACTATCCCCCACTTATTCTTCCCACGAGTTAACTCGTTTACGTATATCAGTTTGCCATCCAACTTAGTTGGAACAGGATTTTCAGTATTGTTACAAAAAGCAAAACTATTTGCTACACTGCAATCTATCTGACTAAATGGCTCAGCAATAAATGGTACTGGTTCATGTACATCAAAACATCCACCACCTTTGGCTACCCATGCGAGTCCCTTGTTTTTCATCAAGGTACGGTTCTCCAGTTCTGAGTTGTATCGGCTATTACCATAATTTAAGCCTACGATGGAACGGAATTTACAATAGGGATTCCCATCTGAACTCCGACGATTTTCAAAATATCCAAGTTGCTTGTATTTCACAGGAAGAATCACCTTGCCATAAGAGTCATATATTCCAAAGAAACCATCAACTATTCCGCTGGATTGTTCACTTACGTGCCCACCTTTGTTCACCCATACTAAGCCCTGCGGATTGAAAGAACCAATTGCGTTGTATATGCATGGTATTACTTCCTTACCATTTTTATCTACATAGCCGTACTCATTTTCCTTCATAACATAAGCTAAGCCATTCTCAAAAAGACCTACTTCATCGTATCTGGCCTTCCAGTCCTGAGCTGCTACATAGTTGGATGCCATGTATAATAGTGTTAGTGTTAAGGTGATGATTTTCATATGTAATCTTCTTTTACTTTGCAAACACGAGGTTGGTGGTCTCAGGTTGCTGGTTGTTTCCGTATGCAATGCCGACTTCCTTTGCTGCTTCTATCTTCAGCTTCTGCAGTTCCACCTGGGCATCAAACTTCTTCATTTCAAAATCCCACGGAGCATTGGCAGATGATTTCTTCTTTATCTCAGCAAGAAGTTTTGAGGCTTGTGGATAGCATGCAGCCTCTGGGTCTATCTGAATGAGATATTCTGCCGCTCTTTGTGCTGCTTCTGCGTCATTACCAGCTGCCCATACTGCCTGTGCTGCAAAAAGTAGCTGTTGCGATTCTTTGTCAACCCGAGCCTGATAGATGGTGAGGGCTACCTCCATGACCTCCTCGTACTTGGTGCAACACTCTGGCACGAGAGCGAGGTGGTAGAGGGCTTCATCAGTCTTGTTTACAGAGGCGAGAGCCAATGCCTTGTTGATGATAGCCTGACTGTTTTTGTCATAATAGCTGATGATTTTCTCACGAGCCGTCTCTATAAACTGCTTTATCTCCGTGCTGGCATTACCCAGTTGTTTCACCCCTTGTGCATAAGCTTTGTTCTCATTATTGCCTACTGCACTCACGTCTGTGCTGTATGCAGACAGGATGTTGCCCTCATGCAGTTCTTTTATTTCAAGACTGATAGTGAGATTCATCACAGTCTTGGCTGGTGGTCCAGGCAGTATGTGCTTGTCTATGAGGTCAACATGGGGTATCATGACAAACTGCGAGAAACGGTAGTCGCCTGACACACCGTTGGCAGTAAGTATCTGCTTGAGCTTGTTGGTTATCTGCCTGCGAGTCTGCTCTGGTATCTGCTGTGCCTCACTGTTGGTGAAAGCTATGCTGATAGGCAGGTCGCACGTCTGTGCACTTACCAGATTGACAATTGAGAATTCTTGCTCTGGCAAGCCAACAAGTTGGAGCGGACAATTGAAAAGAATGATTGCTATGGTTGTTAATATCCGTCTTATCATAACTATAAACTTTGAACTTTGAACTGTGAACTATGAACTATGAACTGTGAACTATGAACTGTGAACTGTATTACTTTTCTCCAACTATGAGCAGACAGCGTCCCAAGCCCCTGTTGACCACCTTAGTGGTGAGCTTGTAGGGAGGCTCTTTGAGGAAATTGCGCAACTGACGTGCAAAAGCCTCTGCATCCATCGCCATTCCATTGGGCTTATACACAGGTATGCGCACCTGGTCGTAAAAGATGAAGTTTTCCGTTGCGTCACTCTTGTTGAAGCGATGCTCCACTGTGTTTTGCTCCATCCAACGGTCTATGGCCTCAGAGAGTTCTTCTCCACCATACTCTGCCTCAAAGTCTATACCAGAACCATTATCTGGTACTTGCAGTTCTATCACCACCTCACGCCCGTTGGTGAGCAGGTCGTTGAAGTGTTCCTGCAACTGAGCAGTGAAATTATCCATGTTGTTCTGCACAGCCTCTTCGAGCAATACGGGCAGTTCGGCAGAGAAGGAGGGCGCACCTGTGCCAGTAGCTCCTGCTACCTGCTTGTTGCTATAGGCGTCAAGACCGCGCAGGTTGTAGGTGACAGAGCGTTTGGGACCCATAGTATTCACGCCCCAGTCCACCTCGAGAATGATGTCTGCCTTAGCCACTCTGCGTAGCTTGTCCACAGGGCTTTCAGCTAAGGAAGCCCCTGAAGTCTTGGTGCGAAGTACGCTGTTCTCGGCTGTTACGTTCTGTATCGACTTGGTGGTCTGAGAGAGGTCTTGCATGGGGAACCCTCTGTCTGCCATGAGTATGTTGAGCTTCGAGATAACGTTCATGAGGTCTCTGTCGCTCTGCAGGGCACGCTTGTAGTCTGGTATCACTTCTTCTGTCCCCATGTTGTCGAACGTCATAGTGTAACCATTCTGCGTACACCAAACGTCGCTCGGCACCACCATCAATCGTGGTTTCTTGGCCTGAGCACTTACCGAATTGACAATTGAAAGCTGACAATTGAAAATTATGATTACTGCTGCTATGATTATTCTTCTTACCATAATAACTGTGAATTGTGAACTGTGAACTATGAACTATTTAATGATTCCGTCTTTCCTTAGCCTTTCTTTCAGTTTAGGTCGGTTAACCCTCACTATTACGGCAACTCTCACTCCCATGTCTGTCTTTTCTACCTTCTTCATCTTGCGCTTTGTATCCTTGTTTGATACATAGTCGTCATACTTGGCATCATCGCGGAAGAACTTGTTGAAGTACTCCTCATACTTCTCTCTTGCATTAGGCTCGTTCACCAGAGGCTTCATGTTGCACCCCTCTACGCCATCACGTATGCCCTTGAAAATCACGTCTCTTACAGCATTCTTTCTTGCCTGGTCCTCTGCGTCATTCTTGTTCTTGCCAGAGCCCCAGGCACGCAGGGTTTGAGTGCCGTCTTCCTCAACTCCGAGACATTCTGTGCTAAACTGGGTGTAGATACCCATCATGCCCTGAGCGTTTATCCTATTGACAATTGAAACATGACAATTGAAAATGATGACTACTGCTGCTATGATTATTCTTCTTACCATAATAACTATGAATTGGAAATTAATGATTACCTCTCCTAACTATGAACATCTGAGAGGGTCAGCGAAGCTAACTGTAAACTATGAACTATGAACTGTGAACTGTTAGAACCCTGACGACAGACCTTTTATCATGCCTGCCTTCTCGAGGTCGCGCCTGAGTTGCTCTTTAGCTACGCTCACTATGCCAGTTACCTTGAATTGTTTCCCCACACGAGTGGTCTTCATAGAACCGTTCACAAAGGTGGCGTAACTCTTGTAGCTGCCATTCTGGAAGAAGGCATCATAAAACTCCTTATGCTGCATCTCCTGCATAGCGCTGCCAGCGAGAGGACGCTGGGCAGTACCTCCTTGTGCAGCTGCAAAACCTCTGAAGAGCACACCATGAACAGCACATTTCAGCACGATGTCTTCAGACACCTGTTTTGCCTTGTCCACCATAGCCGACACCTCCACAAGGTAGTAGCCCTGATTAGCCGAGCCTGCACTCTGAATACTATACTCAAGGGGTTTCTCCTTGTCTTTTGCCTGCACCTGAGTGGTGAGAGCACACAATAGTAACGTGCCCAAAACGATATTAAGGAAACGAAGTGATTTCATACGCTTTTAGGTTTAAGTGGTTATTAGTTCAGGTTTCAGATGGCTTTTGAAAGCCAAGCTTATCTGTCGAAACAGATAGATTATGGAAGGTTTCCTGCGACAAATTTACAAATATTTTTTAATACAACAAAGAAAAATGAAAAAAATATTAAATTTTTCTTACATTCTCTTTAATTTTCCCCGGTATTCCCTTCAATCCCTCAACTTCCTAATCAGCATGAAATTTGGCATTTTATGACTTTCAAGACTAATTGTTGTAATTTAATTTGCTATGTACAGCATCATGATACCTTAGAACCTTTTCCCCATTAGGTAGAGCATAAATACGGTAGGCAAAATGAAAGTCCTCTGTTACAAACTCGTAATACCCAAGATTGCGCCAGTCTTCACGATAAGGCTCTTTGTGAAATATTTCAGCATAATTTGCAAATTTAAGCATAGCACTTTCTAATCTGTTCATTTTGGCTATGCAAGTAGAATAATCAAGACTAAGGTGAATTCTACAGCTAATAGTATAGAATTCTCTCAGTACATCAAATACCTTTTGGTCAATAACAACCTTCATTATCAGCTATATTATAAGTTATAGCTTAGTCGTACTTCCTCTTTTAACTTTGAAAAAGCTTCCGGCAAAGGTATGCAACCATCAAGATCGTCAAAGGACATTTCAGGAAAAGGTTTTCCTCCAGCTTCCCTCATTGCACGAATGAATAACAACACCTCCTGCACTTTTTCCCTATCGTTTACCATAGGTCCAAGCGCATCTACAAACATCTTTCCAGTTGTTATTTCTCTTGCAGTCTGTTGCATAATCTATTCTTTTTTCACCGCAAAGTTACAACTTTTTGTGAAATAAGCAAAATGTTTAGTGCATTTTCTCCTTACTCGTCTCCCTTAGCAGCATGTCTGGGTAGAAGTCGCCTCTTTAATCACTTCTAACATGAGCCTAATCCCGAAAAACATATAGAATTTTGGGATTAACCTTTCTCACAGTCTTTCTTGAAGGCTTCCCCTATAGTTAAGTCTGTTGTCTGTTTCTGCATACTAAAAAGGCGCGAGTTTCTGTGAGTTCACCAATCAAACAGGCATCGCCAAACGCCTCAGCAGAAACGAACAAACACATATACCCACGCCGTCATATATGCCAAGGCAATACGGCGAGGATGCCATATTTGCGCCTGTTCACATACAACAGACAAGGCGTTGTGAAAGTCTTTTTCCTTCTGCTTTTTCAAATTTGGCGAATTTGTTTGATTAGGTCAAAAGCACACTACGCTTATCTTGCAGCCTCTCGATTTCTCCCAAGAGGTGCAATGCAAAGTTACAATAAATAATCTATATGGCAAAATAAATGTTGTGTTTTTCTTTTTTGTCGTTTTGCTTTTGCTCGTCAGAGTTTTGCTTTTTGAGGTAAAATCTGTGCTTTTCCTTGTGGTTACTGAGCTCGGAATGGTGGATGCTGTGCTTCTAAATAACAAAATAGGCTACTTTGTTGAACAAACTAACCTATTTTGTTTATCAAAGTAGCCTACTTTGTTCAACAAACTAAGCTAGTTTGTTCTACAAAACAGGTTAGTTTGATAGTTGGAGGCAAAGGAAGGGGGGATTGTAGTTTAGAGTTTAGGGTTTAGAGTTTAGAGTTTAGGGTTTAGGGTTTAGAGTTTAGAGTTTAGGGTTTAGAGTTTAGGGTTTAGAGTTTAGCGTTTAGAGTTTAGTGTTTAGCGTTGAGTGCTGAGCGTTTATGGTTGAGCGTTTAGCGTTTAGAGTTTAGCGTTGAGTGCTGAGCGTTTATGGTTGAGTGTTTAGAGTTCAATGTTTAATGTTTAATATTTAATATTTAATGTTTAATGTTCAGGGGTTGTGGCTCTATATATATAATAAGGTGGGGATGATTACTTGATAATAGGCAAGGAGATGAAAAAAAATGGTGGGATTTTTTTGTTGTAATCGAGGAATTGAGTAATTTTGCATAGATTTTCTGGCGAGGGTAGCGAAATGCCGACGTTGCAGGATGTCATTTCGTGACTGACGAAAGCGCCTGAGCACCAACTGGAGCGCAAAAAAGCTACGTTCGCACAGCGAGACAATAAAAGAAAAACAGCCAATGGCTTCAATGAAATCTCTGGCTAAGGATACGGCTATTTACGGCCTTAGCAGCATAGTGGGCAGGTTTTTGAACTACCTGCTCGTTCCTCTTTACACTCACGTTATTGCTGCCCAGAGTGGCGGCTATGGTGTGGTTACCAATTTGTATGCCTACGTGGCGCTGATACTGGTGCTGCTTACGTTTGGCATGGAGACTACTTTCTTCCGCTTTGCCAACAAGGAGGGGGAGAATCCTCATGCGGTTTTCTCTACGTCGATGGCTGTGGTGTGCACTTTGTCGGCTGTTTTCCTGGCTGTTGTTTTTCTGGGCATAGAGCCGATAGCTGACGCCTTGCATTACAGCGACCACAAGGAGTACATAGAGATGATGGCTGTGGTGGTGGCGCTTGATGCTGTGCAGGCGATACCGTTTTCTTACCTCAGGTACAAGAAGAAAGCAGTGAAGTTTGCCTCGCTCAAGTTGCTCTTTATCATCATGAACATAGGGCTTAACCTGCTCTATTTCGTCTTTCTGGGTAAGACGGATGTGTTCTACGTTTTCTTCCTCAACCTTGTGTGCACAGGGTTTATCACCTTCTTCTTTATTCCAGAGTTGATAGAGGAATACAAGACCCCATCTCGCTCCAACTTGTTGGCTTGCCAGAGCAAGTTCCGCTCTGCGCCTGAGCACCTACTGGAGCGCAAGAACTCCCCCCAAGGGGGAGAATATAGCTCCTCCCCTTCTTTGCAAGCAAAGCCAACAAGTTGGAGCGGGGGGAGGTCAGGGAGGGGCCTCAATTTTCAATTAGCACGTCGCATGCTGAGCTATTCGTGGCCTATACTGGTGCTGGGCATAGCTGGCATACTGAACCAGACGGCTGACAAGATGATTTTCCCCATAGTGTATCCTGACAAGACGCAGGGAGTGGTGGAACTGGGCATTTATGGTGCTTGTGCCAAGATTGCCATGATTATGGCTATGATAACGCAAGCCTTCCGCTATGCTTACGAGCCTATTGTCTTTGCCAAGTCTAAGGATGCTGACAAGACGGAATACTATGCTCAGGCTATGAAATATTTCATCATCTTCACCCTGTTTGCCTTCCTCTGCGTGATGGGCTATATGCCCTTGCTCCAGTACATTCTGGGTGCAGAGTATCGCGAGGGGCTGAAGGTGGTGCCGATAGTGATGACGGCAGAGATTATGATGGGTGTCTATTTCAACCTCTCCTTCTGGTACAAGCTCATCGACAAGACCATCTGGGGCGCTTGGTTCAGCCTGGCTGGTTGTGCTGTGCTGGTGGGGGTGAACGTATTGTTCATACCAGAGTACAGCTATATGGCTTGCGCCTGGGGTGGTGTGGCAGGTTATGGTACGGCTATGACCTTGTCCTACCTCGTAGGGCAGAAGAAATACCCCATAAACTACGACCTGAAGGGCATCTCAACCTATGTTGTGGTCACCCTGTGTTTCTACTATGCTATGGACCTTGCCACAAGGATTCCGCAGATGTGGTTGCAGTTGCTTTGCAACACCGTATTGATACTTGCTTACCTTGTGCTGGTGGTGAAGAATGATGTGCCCCTTTCCTCTTTGCCTGTAATAGGCAAGAAGTTCAGATAAGGTGCAGATTTATTGATTACAGAAAAAAAGATTATAGATAATGAGAAAACTGCTGATTTCATCGCTGATTTTAATTTTCAATTTTCAATTTTCAATTTTCAATCAGCTTCATGCCGACGAGGGCATGTGGACATTGTATGACCTTCCTGATGCCGTGTATGAACAAATGAAGGCTGAGGGCTATCGCCTGCCTAAGTCTTCCCTCTATGGCGGACTGAGCAACTGCATAGTAAACTTCTCTGGCTTCTGTACTGGCGAGGTGGTATCGCCAAGAGGTCTGGTGTTTACCAACCACCATTGTGGCTTCGAGGCTATCAGAAGCCATTCTACTGTGGAGCACGACTATATGCTGAACGGATTCTATGCCTCGACCTATGCCGACGAACTGAAGAACGAGAACATGTTTGTGGCTTTCATGAGGGAGCAGAAGGACATTACCCCCAAGCTCGACTCGCTGGGCATCTATGATATGGGCAATATGGAGAAGAGTGCCCTCATAGACTCGCTGAACGAGGTGATGACGAAGGAGGCAAAGAAGATAGACACCACCTACTATGTGGAGATAGACCCCTTCTTCGAGGGCAACAAATATTATGCTACCACCTACCAGCGCTATAATGACCTGCGACTGGTCTATGCCCCCACGAAGTCGTTGGGCAAGTATGGCGGCGAGACAGACAACTGGATGTGGCCTCGCCAGACGTGCGACATATCCGTATTCCGCATCTATGTTGACCCCAAGATGGGTGCTCCTGCTGACTACAGCGAGCAAAACGTGCCTATGGGCATGGACTCTCTCAGTCTTGCCAGAGGCATCACTCCCACTTATCTGCCGATATCGATGGACGGCTACAAGCCAGAGGATTTTGCCATGACGATAGGCTACCCAGGAAGCACAGAGCGCTATCTCTCCAGCTACGGCATAGAGGAGATGAAAAACAGCGTCTTTTACCCCATGCAGCAGGTTCGCGGGGTGAAGCAGAAGGTGATGAAGAAGCACATGAGCCAGTCGGAGGCTGTACGCATAAAGTATGACTCAAAGTATGCCCACAGCTCTAACTACTGGAAGAATGCCATAGGCATGACGAAATGTATAGATTCCATCGGCATTGTCAACATGAAGCGCGAGTACGAAAAGCGCATACAGCACTATGCCGACTCTACAGGTATGCCCCTTGATTTTGCCAAGTTGGAAAGGCTCTATAAGGAGCGTGCCGACGCTATGCGTGCCCTCACCTTCTTTAATGAGTCGTTCGGCAAGCGCTGTCAGAACGAACTTGCCCTCAGAGCCTCAAAATACTATAACGGTATGCCCGTGCTGGGACCAGAAAACAAGCCCAGCAAGCAGTATGTAGTGTTTGAGGACAACAGCGACTCATGGGACAAAGCCCTCGACAGCGAGGCGCTCGTGGAGATGATGAAGAACTATCGCGAGCAGATGAAGGATACTGCCTACATTCCCTCGTTCTATCAGACGATAGACAAGGACTTCGGAGGAGACTACACCCGCTACGTCAACGAGATGTACGACAACTCCATACTTATGAAGTCGGGAACAAAGCTGAAGGTAAAGACCACAAAGAAGATGGAGAGAGACTACGGAATGAAGTTTGGCTTGTCGCTCGTAGAGACCCTTGCCGACCTCAGGCTGGTTGTTGATTCTCTCAAGGATAGCATAGACGTGCAGGAGCGCCTGCTATGTGCAGCAAAAGTGCGCATGGAGCAGGATATGCCCCACTATAGCGATGCCAACTTCACCATGCGCATGTCCTACGGACAGGTGGGAGGCTACAGCATAAACGGCTATGATTCTGGCTATTACACCACTGCCAAGAGTCTTGCCGACAAGATGAAGAAAGCCGACATAGTAGAGGAATACTTTGCCGAGCCCGTCTTTCATGAGCTTTTTGGCGTGAAGGACTATGGCATCTATGCCGACAAACTCTCCAAGACGCTCAACCTCTGCTTCCTCACCAACAACGATATTACTGGTGGCAACTCTGGCTCGCCTGTCATCAATGGCGACGGCAAGCTCATAGGTCTTGCCTTCGACGGCAACTGGGACAGTCTCTCTGCCGACATACATTATGACGACACGCTTGCCCGTTGCATTAACGTGGATATTCGCTATGTGCTCTACCTTATGGATAAATGGGCGCATGCCGACCGTCTGCTTGACGAGCTCGGAATAAGGGCAGAAAAAAAGGTTCAGGAGTAAACATACCCCTGAACCTTTTTTCTTACTTGTGTTCTTATGTGCTAACGCTTAACCAAAAAAGAGGTAGGCAATGGCGATAGCCGCAATGATGCCAGCAAGGTCGGCAAGCAAACCACAGGCTACGGCGTGGCGAGTGTGACGAATGCTTACACTGCCAAAATAGACGGCAAGAATGTAGAACGTGGTGTCTGTGCTACCCTGGAAGATGCAGGAGAGCCTGCCAATGAAAGAATCAGCACCATAGGTAGTCATTGCATCAACCATCATGCCGCGTGCCCCACTGCCAGAGAGAGGCTTCATCAAGGCTGTAGGCATAGCGCCCACCCAGTCGGCATTAAAGCCGCAAGCGGCAACACTCCAGCGCATTCCGTCTATCAGAGCGTCCATAGTACCTGAAGCACGAAATACTCCGATGCCCACAAGGATAGCCACAAGATAGGGGATGATGCGTACAGCTGTCTGGAAACCTTCCTTGGCTCCCTCGATAAAGGCGTCATAGACGTTGACCTTCTTCCTTACTCCAGCCACGATAAAGCCCACGATGATAGTCATCAGCAGAATATTGGCTGTGCCAGTAGATACAGCGTCCATCGTCTCTTTGTCCATCTGAGAGAAACCCCAGATGATGCCTGCCACAGCAACACACATGCCGCCAAGCGTGAGGAGCAGGGTGCGATTAAAGAGGTTGATGCGCTGATAGAGGCACGTTGCTATTATGCCAGCAAGTGTGGCAAAGAAGGTGGCAAGCAGAATTGGGATGAAGATGTCTGTAGGCTGGGCAGCTCCCATCTGTGCGCGATACACCATGATGCTGACAGGTATCAGTGTGAGTCCCGAGGTGTTGAGCACAAGGAACATTATCATGGGGTTGGTAGCTGTGGCGTTAAGTTTCTCCAGGTCGGCAGAAGGATTCTTTTGTTTTATCTCCTCGTTCTTCGCCTTGTTTATCTCCTGCATCTGCTCCATAGCCTTTAAGCCCAAAGGGGTGGCAGCATTGTCAAGTCCCAGCATATTGGCAGCTATGTTCATGAAGATACTGCCCGTTACGGGGTGGCCCTTGGGAATGTCGGGAAAGAGTTTTGTGAATACAGGAGAGAGGAGTTTGGCTATGACGTTTACCACGCCGCCTTTCTCACCAATCTTCATGATGCCAAGCCAGAGGGCGAGCACACCAGTAAGACCGAGAGAGATTTCGAATGCTGTCTTTGACGAATCGAAGGTAGAATTCATCATGGCAGGGAAAACCTCCGTATCGCCCAGAACGATGAGACGAAACAGTCCTATAGCAAAGGCTATCACGAAAAATGCTACAAAGATGTAATTTAATACCATGTATGTAATTGAAAATTGAAAGTTGAAAATTAAAAATTAAGATTTGTGCAGGGGTAATTATAGACATTGCGTGTCAGGTTATTCTTTCTTCAGAAAAGAACTTGTTGCGATATTCTCCAGACAGAAATTCATAGCCGAAGCGACATCTGATGCACTCTTTCTTGTCGCAATATTCTTTCTTCAGTTGGATGAGGGCTTGTGAGTCTCCTGCCGTCTTAACCTCCAGCCCACATTCCTTCCACATGCGCACTATGTTGTTGTCCTCAGCCTTTATTGTCTCGAGCAGGTCGAAGGCTTGTGTTTCGTATTCCTCTTTAGCGTGGTGCCTGCCGTAGGCAAAGATAGCAGGAACAGCTGTGTTGATGATGAGCAGGTCGAGTTTCGCTCCCTTTACATTATATAAGGTGGAAATGTCCTTCGTCGTCTTGCAGGCAAGGAGTTGGCTCAAGGAAGTACGCTGTTCGTGGTACATTTTTGCCAGTTGCATGATGCGCACGTGAGGAAAATTCTGAGGACGGGTGCGCAGATATTTCCATATCTTGGGGTCGATGGGCTTTAAGTCAAACTTACGCTGAAGGTAGGCAAACTCTCTGGCGTAGCGTTCCTCCACCTTGTCAAGCAAACCAGCCATACCGATAAAGAAAGCCTCCACCTGAAAAAGGTTGTCGCGATGGTGTACCACAGAATTGAGTGGCAGGGCTGATGCCCACATCTCGAAAGCCTCGCTGTTTATTCCGAAACCAAAGTTGCGGGTAAGGGTAGCAAAATAGCCAGCCTCCCACGAATTGTTGTTTACCCTGACGCGTTCTTCTATAGCCTCTGTCTTTTGTTTCAGACGCTCTACTTGCAAGGTGCTCAGCCAGCTGTGTTGCTTCAGCCGAGGTATTTCCTTGATAATACGATAGCAGGGAGGATATTTTTCAGAGCGTATCAGTTCGTCGTAGTCGTGGCGCAACTGTTCGGCAACAGGCAGTTCGAATGTGGTGAGAGTTTTGCCTTGTGAGGTCTTGACTTCCATATCGGCTTGGCACACTACATGGAGTATGACGCTATCATATGCTGGGTCGCTGTCGTGGTGGTGTCTGTACCAGTCGCTTGCCTTAATGTGCAATTCCACATTGCCTGCCCAGATTACCCCGTCAACTTTTATCTTGGCATTAAAGAAGTCAGGTCCTGCATCACTGCTGTTGTAAATCCCAGGATGTATAACCTCTATAAGCCTGCCATCGGTAGTCCTCAGTTCTCCCAATGGCAGCAGTTTGTGTCTCCAAGTATAGTGAAGCAGGCGTTCCATCTCTTTAATTGGTAATGAGCAATTAGTAATGAGTAATTAGCAGTTGGAAAGCTGAGCCTGCTTGCGCTGGTATTTGCTAAGCGGCTTGTCGTCTGGGGTGGGAGAGGGGCACTCAGTTGTTGTCTCAGCCTTCTCGTGCGCTCCTTCTATTATCAGTACGAATTCCCCTTTGGGCTCGTTGGTCTTGAAATGATTCAGCACTTCCAGCATTGTGCCTCTCACGCTTTCCTCGTGTATCTTCGAAATCTCTCGGCATGCGCTGATGCGACGCTCCTCGCCAAAGAATTCGCAGAGTTGTTCCAGCGTCTTGACCACTCTGCGCGGAGACTCATATATAATCAAGGTGCGAGGTTCGGCAGCTAATTCCTGCAAGCGTGTCTGTCTGCCCTTTTTCTGTGGCAGAAAACCCTCAAAGCAGAATTTGTCGCAAGGCAATCCACTGCTTACCAGAGCAGGGACAAAAGCCGTAGCCCCAGGCAGGGTATATACGTCAACGCCAGCCTCGATAGCTTCCCTGACGAGCAAGAACCCAGGGTCGCTGATGCCAGGAGTGCCAGCATCGGTAATGAGACAAATGTTGGCACCACTTTTCAGGCGTTCTACTATGCTCTTCGTGGTGGCATGCTCGTTAAACTTATGGTGTGACATAAGGTGCTTGTCCCTAATATCGAAGTGCTTCAGCAAGATGCCACTTGTGCGTGTGTCCTCGCAGAGAATGAGGTCAGCCTCCTTCAGCAGTCGGATAGCTCGGAAGGTCATGTCCTCCATATTGCCTACTGGTGTGGGAATGAGATACAGCATATAAACTATGAACTAACTATCCTCGTGCTCTTCTTTAGTGACATAGCGCTTCCAATAGAGAATGATTACAGTAGTGGCAGGAAGTGCTATGATAAGTCCGATGAAACCAAGCAAAGCTCCCCATATAGATAGCGAGAGAAGGAGTACGGCAGGGTTAAGCCCCATCCTCTTGCCCATAATCTTTGGGGTTACGATGGCATCAATTATTACCTGTACTACTGCGAAAACGAGTAAGGCACTGCCAAAGACTATCCAATAACTCTCGCCCGTCTCAGCTGCTTTCATGGCAGCCAGGAAGGCTGTAGGGATGAGTGCAACAGTATGCAGATAAGGCACCATGTCCATTATGCCTATCATGATGCCCAGACCTATCGCCATAGGGAAGCCTATGATGGTGAAACCTATGCAGAAGAGCACACCCATCGTGAGGGCTACAAGACCCTGACCACGAATGTAGTTGTTGAGCGAAACCTTTACGTCCTTGGCAAGGTCCTGCCAGAAGGGGCGAAGCTTCGGAGGAAATATGCGCACCCAGTTTTCAGTAAGATATTCGTAGTCCATGAGGATGAAGAACATATAGAGCAACGTGATGAACGAAGCTACGATACTCATCACTATCGCCACACTCTGGCTGACGGCAGAAAAGACGGTAGGCAGGGCATTCTTCACAGCATCCGTAAACTTGTCGCTCTTCAGGAAACTCGTTATGTCATTCCTGTTGTCCGTTATCCAGTCCTGTATGGTGGCAGGAAAATTGCTTATGTTGGTAGCATTATGCAGATAAGTGGTGGCAAGCGTGGTGAAGCGTGCAAACTCCTCTATCATAGGGGGGATGATGAAATACAGAATACCACCCAGCACTATGATGACGGTAATCAGCGCTATGATAATGCTCGCAGCCCTCACCTTGACCTTTAGCTTCACCTCGATGAAGCGAACAAGCGGGTAGAGCAGGTAAGCCAGCACCCACGCAATAAAAAATGGTAGCAGTACTGCGCTGAGGTAGTGAAGTATAAAAAATACCACAGCTACTATAGCCAAGACAATGCCCCAACGCATTGCCCTATCAAAAGTTATTGTGCCTTCTATCATTTATATTTAGAGTATAAGTGTAAGGAATAATGTGTAATGTTACTGTAAAATCGCCTCAAAGTTACAAAATTTTTTTTGAATACTTGCAACTTTCAACTTTTCTTTGTACCTTTGCACCGCATTTTTGTGGAGTGTCACCCCTCTGGGTGATTAAAATCGGCAAGAATGAAGTAGGGTAGATCCGCTAGCTCAGTCGGTAGAGCATCACACTTTTAATGTGGGGGTCTTGGGTTCGAACCCCAAGCGGATCACCAAGAAAAGAGGAAGCTGAGAGGCTTCCTTTTTCTTTTTGTAGTAATTTTTATTTTCATCTTCTGATAGTGTTATAGTCTCCGTTACGTTCAGATAAAAGGTCGTTTTAATGTGTTTTTCGTGGTTTTTCGATAAAAAAACGAGTGAATTGTATCGAAAAAGGTTGTAAGGTTACAACCATATTAAAAATATTTTGTATCTTTGCAGCGTAAATTAATACATTTGGTAGAGTATGAAGTATCTGAATATTAAGAAGGCATTGGCAGCATGGCAAAATTTGCAACCATTGTCAGAAAAAGATAGAGATAGACTTAGCCGTCGCTTCACAGTGGACTTCAACTACAATAGCAATCATATTGAAGGAAACACGTTGACTTATGGCCAGACGGAAATTCTTTTGCTATTTGGAAAGGTCATAGGAGAAGCTGATGTACGTGATGTACAGGAGATGACTGCGAGCAATGTGGGGCTTCGTATGATGTCTGAAGAGGCATCAGTGAAGGAGGTTCCGTTAACACAGAACTTTATCCGGACGTTGCATAAAACATTGTTGCGTGAAGACTATACTGTCTATCGAGAACTTCCTGGAGGCGTACAAACAAGCTATGTCATCCATGCTGGACAATATAAGACTCGTCCAAACAGCGTTTTCACTCGCTATGGCGACCGATTCGAATATGCCTCACCAGAAGAAACACCCAGTTTGATGACAGATTTGGTGGATTGGTATAACAAGGCAGAGCAGGAAGGAAAGCTTTCTCCTGTTGAGCTAGCCGCATTATTCCACTACAGATACATCCGTATACACCCGTTTGAGGATGGCAATGGACGTATAGCCAGACTGATGGTAAACTTTATTTTGACTCGTCACGATTATCCGATGGTTGTTGTGCGGAGTCGTAAAAAGAGTGAGTATTTAGAGGCTTTGCATCAGACAGACTTAGAGGTAGGTCCTTTACCTGCTGATGGCGCACATGCTGATATTAAGGACATTAAACCATTCTTGAAATACTTCAATGAACTGGTAGCTACTGAGGTATATAATGATGTACTGTTTGTAAGTGAAAAGGATGAAAATGTATGGTGGTATGATGGTGAACGGATAGCTTTCCGTACACCTAACTATACAAAAATACTGAATGCTATGCGAACACAATCAACGCTTACATTGGCTGATATGAAAGAAGTGACAGGCATCAGTATTGCTGCCATTCAGAAACTTCTCGACCAGCTGATTAAGAAGAAATATGTTGAACGTGGAGAAAAGGACGCAAGTTGGAGAGTGTTTGTGACTCAGTAAAGTATAATTATCATATATTTTCGTCGAACCCACTTTGTAAAAGCGTAGCAACTGTCGTTGCGTTTGATTTCGACCCCTCAAGCGGATCACCAAGAAAAGAGGAAGCTGAGAGGCTTCCTCTTTTCTTTTTTTTGTAACCAGAAACGCATAGGCAATATTTACCCAGCATAAAATCTCTCCATACAGATATACTTCAACTCTTTTTCGCTCCTCACCCTTGAGATACTATCCAATATCTGCATCAGGTAGGGAGATAATACAGTAGCAAGATTCACATTTTGTATGCAGCAGTTGGCTCGTTCGCCATCTGCGGTTCATCGTTGAGTATGTCGTATTCTTTTGCCATTTCTTTTAGCTTGCCAGATTAAGGAATAATTATCAATTCCCCAAACAAAGGGAGAGAAAATGCAAAAAATAAAGAATTTCTCAAAATGACCTCACATAGGTCACTTGTGCGCAGGGAAAGCGCATAAATACTGGGGGTGAGGCGAGTGACCTGTCTTCGAGACACCTCACTTAGAGGTCACTTGAGACCCCCTCCCTGTCAGTTTCAAACTGACATCCCTCCGCCGAGAGGGAGGGAATGAATTACATTCAAATTATGGAAATCTGTCTCCTGCCCTCGGGAAGGAAAATCTTATCTGAAAATCTGTGAAAAATCGGAAAGAAAATAAAGGGGACGATTATTCATTATTTCGCCTATCGGCTCAAAAATCTAAAGGAAAATCAAGAAAAATTCAATTTTCAATTTTCAATTTTCAATTATATAAAGTGACCTCTAAGTGACCTCTCTTAAAGACACCTCACTTGCGGGAAACCGCATAAACACTGGGGTGAGAGGGGGATAAGTGAGGTTAGTGAGGTTTTTCGCGAAAAAAGTTTTTTTTCGTGAAATGAGGAGTGAGGGATGAAGAATTAGAAATTAGTCTGATTTAGATTTCTTTGTAGAACCACTGCCTCTGCATGTAGTTCCGAGCTCTGCTCGCCTGAGCACCTACTGGAGCGCAAGAGCCATTGCCTCTGCGTGTAGAACCACTGCCTCTGCGTGTAGAACCACTGCCTCTGCAAGTGGATTTTCCCAAGTTGGGGATGAAGTGTTAAAAAGGGACAAGGCTATTGCTTAGACTATCAAAAATGATTACCTTTGCATGAAGATGAAAAAGATAGGTTTGCTTTCAGATACCCATTCCTATTGGGATGAGCGCTACGTGAAGTACTTTACGGGGTGCGACGAGATATGGCATGTGGGCGATTTCGGAACTATCGAGATAGCTGACAGGCTGAGGGAGATAGCTCCTTTGAGGGGTGTGTACGGCAATATTGACGGAGACGTGGTGAGGCGTGAGTTTCCAGGGAAACTGCGCTTCAAATGCGAGGATGTTGATGTGCTGATGAAGCACATCGGGGGCTACCCTGGCAGGTATGACCGTTCTGTCGTAAGTCAGCTGTATGCTAACCCTCCAAAACTCTTTATCTCTGGACACTCGCACATAACGAAGGTGATGTATGACAGACACTTGCGCCTGCTGCATATCAATCCAGGTGCGGCTGGGCTCTATGGGCAGCAGCCAGTGAGAACGCTTGTTCGCTTTGTGATAGACGGAGACCAGGTGAAAGACCTCGAGGTTATAGAATTGCGCTCAGAGTGAGTGATTGCGAGGGGTTATGAAAAATAGACGTAAAAATAGTCGATGTTTTTTTGATTTTTTGAACTTTTTTTGTAACTTTGCCAAACATTTTGCCTGATAATCTTCACATGGGCTACAGACTTAGACAATGATAACAGTTTCAAAGCAAACGATAGACATAGACGCATTGCTTCGCTCAAAGATGGGCGAGAGGGCTCGTTACGTACCTCGCCTTCTCGTAAACTGGCTAAAGAAGCTCATCTGGCAAGACAGGGTAAATGAGTTTCTGTGGGAGGCTAAGGACGAGGTCGGCACACCTTGGCTGAAACATGGTATAAGGTTCTTGAAGAATAATATAATAGTAGAGGGAATGGAGAATCTGCCTGACGCAAACGACGGCAAGCGCTACACCTTTGTCTCCAATCATCCGCTGGGAGGCATTGACGGTATCGCCATAGGTTCGATAATAGGCGAGAAGTATAATGACAACTTCAAGTACCTCGTCAACGACCTGCTGATGAACCTTCCAGGACTTGCGCCCCTCTGCATACCTATAAACAAGACAGGAAAGCAGGGCAGGGATTTTCCAAGGATGGTAGAGGCTGGCTTTACATCAGATGCCCACATGGTGTTGTTTCCCGCAGGGCTCTGTTCGAGAAAGATAAACGGCGAGATACACGACCTGCCTTGGACCAAGACGTTCATTACCAAGAGCGTGCAGACGCAGAGGGATATCGTGCCCATACACTTTGAGGGCAGAAATTCGGATAGATTCTATCGCATAGCAAACATTTGCAAGTTCTTGCACCTGAAGGTGAATATCGCGATGCTGTACCTCGTGGACGAGATGTTCAAGAATGAAGGAAAGACATTCAAGATAACCATAGGCAAACCTATATCGTGGCAGACATTCGACAAGTCGAAATCGGCAAGGGAATGGGCTGCATACATGGAGGATGTGGTATATAGCTTGCCAAAGAAAACTGGAAAGTAGAGAAAAACAGAATAAAAACGAACGCATAGATGGATGCAGAAATCATAGCCCCCGTACCTCTTGAGCTAATCAAGGCAGAACTTACGCCTGACAAGAAATTGCGCATGACCAACAAGAGTCATAACGAGATTTACATCTTCTCGTACCACGACTCGCCAAACCTCACACGAGAGATAGGTCGTCTGCGCGAGATAACTTTCCGTATGGCAGGTGGTGGTACAGGCAAGGAACTTGACCTGGACGAGTTTGACACATGCGAGAACTGCTACAAGCAGCTCATAGTGTGGAATCCCGAGTCGGAGGAAATAATAGGAGGCTACAGATACATCATGGGAGACCAGTGGACGTATGATGAGAATGGTCAGCCAGAACTGGCAACAAGCCACATGTTCACTTTCACGGAGAAGTTTATCAAGGAATATGCTCCATACACCATAGAGCTGGGCAGGTCTTTCGTGACGCCTGAATACCAGAGCAGCAGGATGGGAGCAAAGAGCCTCTTTGCGCTTGATAACCTGTGGGACGGTCTGGGAGCCCTTACTGTCATCAATCCTAACATGAAATACTATTTCGGCAAGATGACGATGTATCCCAGCTATATACGTTTCGGCAGAGACTTGATACTCTATTTCCTGAAGAAGCACTTTGACGATAAGGACGGACTGATTTACCCCAAGAAGCCCCTGCAGCTTGAAACTCCAGAAGAGGAACTGGCTCAGGTGTTCTGTGGCAGAGACTTCAAGGAGGACTATCGCATACTGAATGGTGGCATACGTGCGCTTGGGTTTAACATTCCTCCACTTGTGAATGCTTACATGAATCTCTCTCCTACGATGAAGCTGTTCGGTACGGCTATCAACGACGGCTTTGGCGAGGTGGAGGAGACGGGCATCCTTATAGCTGTGGACGAGATACTGGAAAGCAAGCGAGTAAGACACATCGAGTCTTTCGTCAGGGAGCATCCTGAGTCGCTCAACCTGACGAGTGGAGCTGAAAAGGTGATAAAAGAGATTAAGAGGAGTTAGGGATTAGTAATTAGTAATTCAATTCTTCATTCTTCACTCTTCATTAGAGTTCTCTCAAGATTTCGAGCGTCTTCATCTCTCCAAACTGGGGGATATGGAGGCGATAGTAGAGAATGGTGAAATCGATGATGCGGTTGCGCTCATTGCGAGACAGGGGGAAAAGATGCAGATTGGATGCAGACATGCGCATGAGAGCCATCATCTTCCTTGCGTCTTCCGCCTCCAGATAGTCGTTGTGCAGGGGGGCGGCAAGGCAGAAAGAACCCTCTCTGAGGTCAAACAGAGCGCCTTCAGAGTAGCTTTCTACGTCGGGCTTAAAGCCCAAGAACATAGAAATGCGTATCATAAACATAAGGTGGAAATTGGCTATTCCCCTGTTGCTGGCATCAAGCCACATCATGCTCTGTTCCGTGAAATCGTATAGCAGGTGGTCTGTGCGCAGGTCTCTGGTGGCGTATTGCAGAAATTCTGCCAGGAAAAAGGCTATAGCCATCTTGTTTCCGTTGAGGTGCAACGTGTTGTACGCTGTGGCTATGTGGGCTTCCCTTATGTGCGCCATCTGACTGCGAGGCGAAACCTCGAGGTCAACATCAAGAATACTCATAGGTTGAAAATACTGCCTGCGAACTTTCGCCTTCTTGGAGGTGGAAATATTCCAGATGGCAGATATGCGCCCATGTTCCCTTGAAAGGAAATCGACGATAAGTTTCGAGTCTCCGTACTTTACGGTCTTCAATACTATGCAGTGCGTCTTGCTATACATTTGTCTGGCAAAAGTAACAATATTAGTTGAGAGTTGACAATAAGGGGACGAAGGTTTTTCTTAATAATTCTTAAAATGGGGTTAACTTTCAACTTTCAACTTTCAACTTTCAACTTTTCTTAGTACCTTTGCACCCGCTAAGTGGATAGCACTCCCGAAAAGGTGCGGCAGAGTCTGCTTAGACAACTGGTTCGGCGTGTTCGTATATCGGTTAGTACTCAAGATTTTCATTCTTGCAAGAGGGGTTCGACTCCCCTACACGCTACAAAAATATTATTTGTCATCGGGCAGTGATGCCCAATCGTGGTGGCAAAGGGATTGAGAGAAGGTTTCTCGAGTAGTCCCGCCCAGGGCTGTTGTAGTGACGTAAGACCCATAAGCTAACATTAACCGCTGGCTTGGTCAGCAAAAAAAACTATCAAGAAAATGGCAAACCACAAGTCATGTGAAAAGAGAATCCGCCAGACAAAGGTAAGGACTCTTCGCAACAAGTACTACGCAAAGACTATGCGTAACGCAGTTCGCAAGCTCCGTGCAACAACAAACAAGGAAGAGGCAGTAGAGCTTTATCCAAAGGTACAGCAGATGCTTGACAAACTCGCAAAGAAGAACATTATCCACAAGAACAAGGCAGCAAACATCAAGTCAAGCCTTGCACAGCACATACAGAAGCTGGGATAATGACAGGAAAAGAATTGTACACAAGATTGTTTCCATAATAATTTTTTTTGAAAAGGTTGCAGCCCGCGAGGGTAGCGACCTTTTTTTTATGGCCTTTTTATTTTGATATGTCAAAAGTTTTTGCTAACTTTGCAAGGAATATAATAAGGTTACTAATCTAATGGAAGAGAATCAGGAAAAAGAAAAGAACTATACTGGTAGTAGCATTCAGGTGCTTGAAGGTTTAGAGGCTGTGCGCAAGCGCCCCGCCATGTATATTGGCGATATTTCGGAGAAGGGTCTTCACCATCTCGTAAACGAGACGGTTGACAACTCTATCGACGAGGCGATGGCAGGCTATTGTACCGATATACAGGTGGTAATAAACGAAGATAATTCTATCACGGTAGAGGATAACGGTCGTGGTATCCCTGTTGACGAGCATCCGAAGTTGCACAAGTCTGCACTCGAGGTGGTAATGACGGTGCTCCATGCTGGTGGTAAGTTTGACAAGGGCTCCTACAAGGTGTCTGGTGGACTGCACGGCGTGGGCGTAAGCTGTGTTAATGCACTGTCAACACATATGTTGTCTCAGGTTTTCCGCGATGGAAAAATCTACCAGCAGGAGTATGAGCAGGGTAAGCCTCTCTATCCAGTGAAGGTGGTAGGCGAGACAGACAAGCGAGGTACACGCCAGCAGTTCTGGCCTGACGGAACAATCTTTACAGAGACGGTTTATAAGTATGACATTGTAGCACGCCGTATGCGTGAGCTGGCATTCCTTAATGCTGGCATAACCATAACACTTACCGATTTGCGTCCTAACGAGGAGGGCAATCTCCGTAAGCCAGAGGTGTTCCACGCCAAGGAGGGCCTGAAGGAGTTCGTTCGTTACGTTGACCGTCATCGCACTTCCATCATTGGTGAGCCTATATGCTTGAAGACTGAGAAGGCAGGCATACCTATCGAGATAGCCCTGCTTTACAATAACGACTACTCTGAAAACATTCATTCTTACGTAAACAATATCAACACCATCGAGGGTGGTACCCACCTTACTGGTTTCCGTATTGCTCTTGCTCGTTCGCTGAAGAAATATGCCGACGAGGACGACCAGCTGCGCAAGCAGATGGAGAAGGCAAAGATTGAGGTTGCGCCAGATGACTTCCGTGAGGGCTTGACAGCAATCATTTCCGTAAAGGTGGCAGAGCCTCAGTTTGAGGGACAGACAAAGACCAAGCTTGGCAACAAGGAGGTGAATGGTGCTGTTCAGCAGGCTGTTGGCGAGGCAATGAACAATTACCTCGAGGAGCATCCTAAGGAGGCACACACTATCTGTGAGAAGGTTATCCTAGCTGCTACAGCTCGTATCGCTGCTCGTAAGGCACGAGAGAGCGTTCAGCGTAAGAATCCTATGTCGGGTGGTGGCTTGCCAGGCAAACTTGCCGACTGCTCAAGTCGCGACCCAAAGAAGACGGAGATATTCCTTGTCGAGGGTGACTCCGCTGGTGGCTCCGCAAAGCAGGGACGTGATCGCCACACCCAGGCTATCCTCCCGTTGCGTGGTAAGATTCTTAACGTAGAGAAGGTGCAGTGGCACAAGGTGTTTGAGGCAGAGTCAGTAAACATCATCCTGCAGGCTATAGGCGTGCGTTTCGGCGTGGATGGTGAAGATTCTAAGGAAGCCAACATTGACAAACTGCGTTATGACAAGATTATTATCATGACCGATGCTGATGTCGATGGTTCGCACATTGACACACTCATCATGACGCTTTTCTTCCGCTTCATGCCTAAGGTCATACAGGAAGGTCATCTCTACATAGCTACTCCTCCTCTCTATCAGTGCACATACAAGAACCACAAGGAGTACTGCTATACGGAGGAAGACCGTATCAAGTTTATCCAGACATACTGCAATGGTGATGCTGACGACAGCCGTCTCCACACCCAGCGTTACAAAGGTCTTGGCGAGATGAACCCAGAGCAATTGTGGGATACGACCATGAATCCAGAAACACGCCTGCTCAAGCAGGTTACAATACAGAACGCTGCAGAAGCAGACGAAATCTTCTCCATGCTGATGGGAGATGACGTGGAACCACGCCGTATCTTCATCGAGGAGAATGCAACATACGCTAATATCGACGCCTAAATAATATGGTCAGGTTGCACATGGCAGCATGTGCTGCCTGACCGTTTATGTTTAAGCCAACACACATACCAGTAAATGAAAAACAAAAACATCACTCCAATCACGGTTGAGTATTTCGTAGAGAATTACCACCTGAAGAATCTGGGCAATGACATTGCCTTGTTCCCTTCTATGCGTGTTCTGCCCCAGCTGACAGAGGCACGTCGTATGTCACTTTGCGTGTTCATCGGAATATGCACCTCGGGCATTATTACGCTCGAAGTAAATGACAAGAAAAGGGTTGTGAGTAGCAACAGTGTTATGGTGATAACAGACGAGTCTGTTGTAAATAACATTGTTTTCAGCGATGACTTCGATGGATTTGGTATATTTATCTCTTACAAGATGTTGCACGACATTCTTGTTGACGTAGCCTATATGAGTGACCTTTTCCTTCTGAGTCATAACCATCCTGTATTTGATATACGTGAAGACGAGATAGAGATAGCCCGTTTGTATTTCGACAATATCAGAAAGAGACTGGATATGGACCACCACCGCTATCGCAGGGAGGTGATACGTCTGCAGTTGCTTTCTTTGCTCTATGACTACAGCAACGCTTTCGACAGGGTAATCAACCAACCACAGAAGAAAGACAAGCAGTCGCGTGGTGAACGCATGTTCGTAAACTTCGTGCAGTTGGTGGAGCAGAATTTCCGCACTCAGCGTCAGGTGCAGTGGTATGCCAAGGAAATGGATATCACGCCAAAATACCTGAGTGAGGTTATTTCGACCGTTAGTCGTCGCACTCCAAACGAGTGGATAGACAAGTTTGTGACGACAGAGATGCGCAATCTCCTGCGCCATACAAACCTGAAGATGTCTGAAATAGCAGAGGAGATGAACTTCCCGTCGCAGTCGTTCTTCGGAAAATACTTCAAGGAGAATGTGGGTGTCACACCTTCAGACTACCGCAATGGCATAGAAAAATGATAATTCAAATAGACAACGTACTTATTTCTTCGGATATTCTGACAGAGAATTTCTGTTGCGACCTTTCTAAATGCAAGGGCGCGTGTTGCATAGAGGGCGATGCTGGAGCCCCTGTAACTCTGGAAGAGATAGATATGTTGGAAGAAAACATTGAGTCGGTAAGGCATGATATGTCCGTACCGGCTCAACTTGTTGTTGAGGCTCAGGGTGTGGCATGCACAGATAAGGATGGTGACCTTGTTACCAGCATAGTAAACGGGAAAGACTGCGTGTTTACATGCTATAAAGACCTCAAAATAGGCGATGAAATCGTGGAAAATTGCTGTCTGTGCGCTTATGAGAAAGCGTGGCGCGAAGGCAAGATAACATGGCAGAAACCTATTTCGTGCGCACTCTATCCTATTCGAGAAGATACCCTCAGCAATGGACTCACTGCGTTGGCGTACCACCGTTGGCATGTGTGCAAGGATGCAGTGAAGAAGGGTAATGAGCTGGGCATGCCAATATACAAATTCCTGAAGGAGCCTCTCATAAGGCGCTTTGGCAAAGAGTGGTACGATGCCCTTTGCGAAGCAGCTCAGCAGCTTAGTTCAGTTCACAGTTCATAGTTCACAGTTTGCTCCGCAGGCCCTCTTGAAACCTCCTAACAGTCTGAGCACCCCCTTCGGTTCCCCCGTTTCTTGCTCTGGCAAGCGTAGCACTAAGGTGCGTCCGATTACGCGGGGGACAGAAACCCCGCATGGGCAACATCGGCTCGACTGTTGTAAGTCGGTTTCGGCGAGCGTTCACAGTTACCAATTGATTGGCGCTAAGCCGTGTGCTTCCAGCCATTTGTTGCAGCGAGAGAAATGATGGTTGCCAAACCAGCCTCCTCGGTTGGCTGACAACGGAGACGGATGGACACTCTCAAGTACGTAGTGCTTGGTAGTGTCTATTATTTTTCTCTTTTGGCGGGCTGGTCCTCCCCAGAGCAGGAAAACAACGTGTTCCTGCGAGTCGGAAACTTTCTTTATGACAGCATCAGTAAACGTTTCCCAACCTTGGCGAGAGTGGCTGAAAGCCATGTGTTCCCTTACCGACAGGCAGGTGTTGAGAAGAAAAACCCCTTGCTGTGCCCATCTGCGCAGCGAGCCGTCGTACATGTTTTTCCCCTGAGCGTCTTTTACGATGGCTGGCACCGTGCCGATGTCCTCCTTTACCTCCTTGAAGATATTTACGAGTGAGGGTGGCAAGGGTATTCCCGTCTTTACTGAGAAACAAAGTCCCTCTGCCTGTCCAGCTCCGTGGTAAGGGTCTTGTCCCAGTATAACCACCTTGACATTATTAAGAGGGCAGAGGTTGAAAGCGTTAAAAATCTCGTTACCAGGAGGATAGCACGTGTGCTGTCTGTATTCATTGCGCACAAAAGCGGTGAGTCTCATAAAGTATTCTTTATCAAACTCTTCCTTCAAGGCATCTTTCCAGCTTTCTTCTATTTTAACATCCATTGTGGGTAAATTTGTTGCTCTATTGGTTAATTTTGTTGCAAAGTTAGCAAAAAGATATGTAATTTCCACCCCATTGCAACAATTTTCTTACCCCTAAAACGCAAGCTATCTTTAATTTTGCATGCGAGAATTACTAACTAATCAAGATTAACTATAATGAAAAGATTTCTGACTTCTATTATTACACTCGTAGCACTTGCTACTGCAGCGCAGGCTCAGGATATAGAGAAATATCCTTGGCTCAACCGCTCTCTGTCGTTCAGAGAAAGGGCGCAACTCCTTGTAAAAGAGCTTACCCTCGAAGAGAAAGCAGGACAGTTTGGCTCCATCGTTACCGATGAGGTAAAGCGTGATGGCGTAACGATACTGCCTCACTACCAATACTGGAACGAGGCCATACACGGCTATGCCCGCATGGGTAATGCAACATCTTTCCCAGAGTCAAAAGGCATGTCTGCCACCTGGGACCCTGAGCTCGTTTTTCAGTGTGCAGATGCAATCTCCACTGAGGCTCGTGCCTACCACATGTATAGGACCAACCAGCGTAATTCCCTCGTAAAGGGTTGGAAGATAGGCTTGAATGTGTGGTCTCCTACTATCAATATGTCTCGCGACCCACGCTGGGGACGAGAGGAGGAGAACTATGGCGAAGACCCACTGCTCTGTGGTACTCTGGCAACTCAGTTTATTAAGGGTATTCAGGGAACCCAGGATGAGATCAACCCTTATTATAAGATAGTAGCGTGTGCCAAGCACTTCGCTGCCAACAACTACGAGCAGGGACGCCATTCCACCACCTCTTTCGTTTCAGAAAAGAACATGCGCGAGTACTATCTGCCAGCATTCGAGATGTGCGTCAGGGATGCCAATGTGCAGTCTATCATGGCAGCTTATAATGCAATTTCTACCGATTTCAACGAGAAAAATGCTGTTGGCGAGGGCTATTCGGCAGGCAAGGGCGGTCTGCCTTGTTCTGGTAATAAGATGCTCCTTACCGATATTCTCCGCAAGGAGTGGGGCTTTACTGGCTACGTAACCTCCGACTGTGCTGCAGTTTCAGACGTTTTCCGTGCTACAAAGCACCTCTACTTTGGCAATTATACCGCAGGAAGCATTGATACTGGTGCTGCAAACTGGAAGAATCCTTACCAGAACTCCAACAGCGAGGAGATGATGATGGAGGCGCGAGCTACCTCTCTCTGTCTTAATGCAGGACTGAACTCCAACTGCGAGCAGTATTCTTCCTCAGCCGTTCTGCAGCGCGCCTTGCGCAATGCTCTGTCCAGTGAGTATAAGTCAAATGACGAACTCAAATATGTAAACCTGACAGAAGAAACAGTTGACGAAGCCCTTGTTCAGTTGCTTACCACACGTTTTGCCCTTGGCGAGTTTGACGAGGATTACGTAAGCATACCTTGGAATAACGTCAGTGCTTCCGACATAGAGTCAGAGGATAATCAGGCTCTCGCCCTCAAGGCTGCTCAGGAGTCTATGACGCTGATGAAGAACGAAGGCAATATTTTGCCGATTCCATCGGGAAAAAAGGTGGCACTCATCGGTCCATATGCTAATGCTATTCAACTTGGCGACTATTCAGGCACACCTACCTATACCACCACTCCTTATCAGGCATTTGCCGAGAAGATGAATTTTGAGGTAGAGGTGAAGCGTACAGGCGAAATTCCTGCTGTGCCTTTTGACCAGGCTGTAGTCTCAAAGCGCGGAGCATCACAGAACGACAAGGGAGCTGGCAACCTTGAGAATACAGCCCCTGGCGACATCTTCCTTTATAAAGATGTGGATTTCGGCGAGTATGGCTGCACAAATTTCGAGATGTCATGCGGAGCAAAGGACACAGGCGTGGGCAAAGTAAGCTTTATCCTCGACTCAAAGGATAACGAGCCTTTCCTCACAGTAGATAACCAAAACACAGGTGGTTGGACAAAGTGGGCAACAGTTACAGCCAGCGTCAACCCAGACGTTGTGAAAGGTAAGCACGACCTCTACGTAAAGTTCTCAGGCACAAACAGCTACGTAGGCAACTATCAGTATTTCAACTTCACCAATCCTACAGCTCCAGCGGTGCTCCCAGCAGAGGAGACACAAGGACCTCTCTACATGGTAAGCACATCATCAGGTGTAAACGAGGCTGCATCAGACGCTATGATAAATCGTGCCGTAGCTGTAGCCCAGAAGGCAGACTACGTGATATTCGTAGGTGGTACAGACTGGTCTAAGCCAGATTCACACGAGACAGGCACAGAGGGCCACGACCGCTGGGTGCTCACCCTGCCAGGCAATCAGGCAGATGTCATCAATGCAGTGCACAAGGTAAATCCTAACACCATCGTGGTGCTGGAGTCAGGCTCTTGCCTCGACCTCTCGGCTATCAAGGACGTTCCAGCTATTCTTGAGGCTTGGTATGGAGGTCAGGCACAAGGTCAGGCTATATGCGACGCTATCTTTGGCGACATCAACCCATCAGGCCACCTTACCTCTACATGGTATGCTGACATTGACGAGCTCCCAAGCGAAACAGACTCGCCACTCAAGCGCAAGGGCATGATGGAATACAACATCGACGACTGGGGCTACACCTATATGTATTATGGCAAGGCAACCAAGAAGCAGCAGAAAGGCACACCTCAGTTCCCATTCGGCTATGGCTTGTCATACACCACCTTCGACTATACCAATGCCACAGCTACGGCAACTCCTTCAGCAAGTGCCGACGGCAATGTGAGCGTAACGATAAAGAACACGGGCAATCGCAAGGGTGCAGACGTTATTCAGGTTTATGCCAACTTCAGTGGCGACTCCAATTACGGCACACTCAACAAGCGTCTCGTAGGCTTCAAGCGTGTGGAGCTCGAGCCAGGCGAGGAGAAGACAGTCGATATTCCTGTAAGCTATCGCTCACTGTCCTATTACAGCGAGGCAAGCCACCAGTATCTCGTTGATGGCAACAGCATAACTCTTCAGGTGTCAACATCTTCAGCCGATGCCGACATAAAGAAGACCGTCACAGTACAGCCAGCAGCAGGCGTGGCAGGCGAGACGTATATCTCCACTCATATCGACGAAATACCAGAGGTTACGAGTGCTCGCCAGTTGCTGAAGAGCGACCATATCTACACCGTAATGGGCGCTTACGTATGCCAGGCAAGCGATTATGACAAGCTTCCTAACGGCATCTACGTGCTTAACGGAGTGAAATACATAAAGAAATAATAAGTTTTTAGAGAAATGTTTACAGTCAAAAAAGTCCGATTTCATCGGGCTTTTTTGCGTAAAAATCCTTTTTGGAACAATTTTTTCTTCAGTTGGAACGAATTTACCCCATAAAGGTTTGCAAAACATATTATCTTTGCAATAGAAAAGTTGACGCAGCCGTGACGGCTCCGTAGTAAGTTAGTAAAAAATTAGTAGTTAGTTAATAAAGTCTGGTGTATCCTCAGTTGAGAATTCACCAGTCTTTTTTTTATGCCCCTTTTCCTTGGCTTACCTGCAAATTCCTGTGTCTTGCATTTTTTCTCGCAAAGAAAGTATACCGTAAAAAAACTTTTTATACTTAGATTTTCTTTTTTGATTTTCTTCGGATTTTTGAGGCGAAGCCGAAATGAAAAAGAGCCTTCTGAATATTTGTGGACAAGATTTTTTTGTTAAGATTTTAGACTGGATTTTTGGGTCACTTGCAAAACCCTGTGTTGATTTTTATCACGGATAGCTCGGATAAGAACGGATTTCTTTGTTTATTTCTCGCCAAGCCGAGATGAAGCCCTCTACGAGGTAAGCAGTTATTGCCTTTTATGTTCACTTGAGAACCAGTTCTCAGTGCCCACAAAAGTCAATCCCTGCACTGCTTAACAGCAGTCTTTCATCTCTACGCAAAGAGCCAAGACGCTCCTTCGGAGCTTACGCAAAGAGACCATGCGGTACAACGACTTTTTATATCAAGCGTCAGCCCTTAGCGTAGCAGTCGCAGACTGCGCCTTTGCACTTCGCGTAACTAAGAATAACTGGTGCAACCAGTAGGTATGTAGGTTAGACATTAGCTGAAAGCTAGCTTTCAAGCGAATGGATAAAGCTACAGACCGTTGCTCTCGAAGAGAGTTATTCTTAGTATCTTTGCGCGAAAAAAATGTAAGACACAGGAATTTGCAGGTGAGCCAAAAATCTTATCTGAAAATCTAATCTAAAATAAACAGGGACGATTTATTGAGATTTCTTGCTCTGGCAAGCGTAGCATCTTCGATGCGTCCGATTACGCCTGCGGCTCAAAAATCTTTAGAAAAATCTAAAGCAAAATCGGGTTTTACTGGTGCCCCAGATTTTCTCGAGATTTCTTTCTGTGGTGCTGCGGTTACTTAGTACCCACGCGCGGTAGCTTAGCGCCCGCGCGCGGGTGCTAAGCAAGCAGATGCGGAAGCTAAGCACCCACAGTAGTTTCCCATGGGGAAACACTTTGTTTCCCTTTGCGACACACTCTGTTTCCCAATGGGACACACTCTGTTTCTCTAAGGGAAACAAAATGTGAAGGGATTGCTGTGGGTGTGAAGGAGTCCTTCACACTGTTTCGGTTTGATATTCAGTTAGTTGCAAGGCTTGTGAAGGTGTGAAGGTCTTTCAGCGATTTTCTGTGTGGAAAGTGTAAAACCTGGCAGCACGTGGTGCATGCTCCTTCCGAAAAGGGAAGAATTTGTTGCCAAAAGTATTTGCCTTATGACAAAAATGATTCTTTTTTACGTTAAATACCGTTAAGACGTTCGGTGGTTTAGCAAAAATTACTACCTTTGTACCGTCCTTTCGTAGAGAAACGCAAAAAAGAAAGGAAAAAACCACTACTAACTATTTTTACAAACTACACAATGTGTGCGCTATGAAGCAAAAGCTATCGCGTGCGTACATTATGTATATACTATGAGATACGCGGGTTTGGCCCTGAGGGTTGACTTGTGCATTTCTCGTTGTGTGTATATGGACAGCCTAAAACTGAGAATAAAATTTCTTTAATTTATAAATAACTAAAACAAAACAACTAACAAATGAAACAAAAACTAATCTATCTGTTCTCTCTGATGCTAATGTGCATCTTAGGAACAAGTGGTGCGTTGGCGGAGACGGTTACGTATGCCTTGCAGGAGGGTGATACCTTTACGTCAGGTCAAACTGTTGATGTCAAAGACGCATTAAACAATGTAGTTGCCACTATTACTTATGGTGAGTCTGGTGGTGCAGACTTTGGAGCTGCAACTGCAAACACCTCTATAGCTGGCTTTACAGCCTTTACAGGAGGAAATGGTACGAATGGAAACCAGGCTGGCGGTACATTCTACACTATTGTTCCTAAATATGCTGGTACTATAGAAGTCGCTGTTGTGCTGAATGCAAGCAAGGCTTTTCATATCAGTGAAGATGGAACCGATATGGCAGACTACAATGGGATAACAGTAGATAAAAAATATATCGGTACTTACAGCGTGCCTGTTAAGGCAGGTAGCTCTTATAAGGTCTGGTGTGATGGTTCAAAGTTGGGCTTCTATGGATTCAAGTTTACTCCTACTGTATCATATACTACTGTTTATGACCTTGCAGCAGCAATAACTGAATATAATACAGCTAATGGTAAGAACATCGAAGGTTTTGCTGACGAGCTCGCTCCTACCACAGCAGAGGAAGAGGCTAATGCTCCAAACCTGCAAGTAGATGCTACCAATGGTAAGCTTGGTAAGAACAACGCAGATTGGGCACAGATAAATGAAAACACTGTTCTGACACTTCAAGGTGTTCCTGAAGGTGCAACTTTGACATTTGATCTCTATAATGAAACTGCCCTGACTATTGGTGGTACAGCATACACAAATGGTCAGACGTTTACTTCAACAAAAGACCAGAACCTTGTCATGACATGTACTACGGGTGGTTACATCAAGTCTATCACTGTAGAAGGAACAGCATTTGTAGAGATTCCTACTGTTCCTACATACACAACTGTATATAACCTTGCAACAGCAATTGCTGCTACAGGAAATATTGAGGGCACTACAGGTTCTCTGGCTCCAACCACAGCAGAGGAGGAAGCTAATGCTCCAGACCTGCAGGTAGATGCTACCAATGGTAAGGTAGGTGCTAATGGTGACTGGGCACAGATAAATGAAAACACTGTTCTGACACTTCCTGGTGTTCCAGAGGGTGCAACTTTGACATTTGATCTCTATAATGAAACTGCCCTGACTATTGGTGGTACAGCATACACAAATGGTCAGACCTACACAGCTACAGCGGATGGAGATGTTGTTATGACATGTACTACGGGTGGCTACATTAAGTCTATCACTGTAGTAGGAGCAGCATTCATCGACGCTACAAGTGGCTATACTAATACTTGGTACTTCGGCAAGAGCAACGGAGCCCCTGTGTTTGAGCTTCAGAAGAGTGCTGAGTATGAATATGAGGTTGAGGACCACTCTCTTATCATCAATACTGATACTGGCAAGCTGAATAATGCATCGCGCTCAGACCAGTGGGCTCAGTGTAATGACGGTACCCTGTTTAAGGTTCCTGTATTTGCAGGTTCTAAACTTACTTGGGGCAGATACAATGGTGGAAGCACAACGGGCTTCAACATCGACGACAATCTGTATAATGAATACTATATCGCTAATGCGGAAGGTACAGTAAACATGTCTGCATCAGGCATCAGCTACCTCAGCTATATTAAGATAGAGCCAGTATCTCTGTATGAGATTTCTGGCACAATCAGTGGTGCTTCAATAGATGGTGCTAACGTACTTCTTACAGCTGCTAATGGTCAGGTATATTCAGCAGAGATTGCTTCAGGTGCATTCACAATGAGCGTGCCTGGTGGTTCTTACGAAGTAAGCCTGAGCGACGACGTAGCATACGTTGTTGAATCTCCTTCTGAGATTTCTGTAACAGAGGCTGGTAGTGTTGGCGAAATAACAGTTACTGCAGCTGTGGCTCAGACAGTAACTGGTGACATAACAAATGCTCCTGCTGAGGACTTCGTGCTGACATTTACACCAACAGGAGCTTCTGGCAATATTGTAAACGTAAACTGTAATGCTGGTGCAACAAGTTATTCTGTAGAACTGATGCCTGACACTTACACTATAAGTTCTTCTGTAGGTACATTGTCACCTCTGTCTATAGAAAGCTTCAAGATAGTAAAGACAGCGGCTACTCATAACATCTATTTCCCAGAGACAATCCCAGCTGCTACTCAGCAGAACATAACTGTTGATAACACACTTGCTGCTGCTACTGCAAACAACTATAAATCTGTAAGCGACGCCATCGCTGCTGTTAAGGCTGGTAGCATTTCTGCCCCTGTAATAACCCTTACAAGTGGTCAGACATACCGCGAGCAGGTTATCGTTGACATTCCTAATGTTACTCTGAAGACCAGCGGCACTGAGAAGGCTACTATTACCTTCTACTATGGCATAGGTTATTGCTACTACAGCTTGAATAACAATGGCTACTATGACAAGGACCGTGCTATGACACGTAACTCTAAGCTTGTTAAGCATCCAGCCCGTTGGGGTGCTACTGTACTGGTAACAAAGGATGGCGACAACTTCAAGGCTGATAACATAATCTTCGAGAACAGTTTCAACCAGTATTATACTGACGAAGAGGCTGTTGACGGCGTGCTGGCTTACCCTATGGGTGATACATCAATTACTTACGACCGTACCCTGCGTTCTGGTGACTCTGGCTATAAGGCTGCTGACTCCAAGACTGTTACAGAGCGTGCTGCTGCTATAGGATTTGAGAATAGTCCTACTGGCTGCGAGCTTTACAACTGTAAGTTCATCAGCTCACAGGACACTTACTACACAAGTGGTACTGTATATGCTAAGAACTGTGACATACAGGGTAATACCGACTACATCTTCGGTGGCGGTAAGGTGGTGTTCGACAACTGTAACCTCGTAATTGGTGGCTACAGCGACTCGAAGACATCTGCTTACATCACAGCTCAGAAGGGTAATACAGGTGAAGCTTACATCTTCCGTGATTGTAAAGTGACTTCAGCTGGTCGTGCCTATACTTTGTCTAACCTCGGTCGTGACTGGGGCGGTGCTGATGCTACCGTTTACTACTTCAACCTGAAGAATGAGATTGGCAGCGATTTGGAGTATAAGTGGAATAACATGGGTGGTGGCGTAACAGCTGGCACAGCTAACCTCCACATCTATGACTTCGACCCAACTGTTAACGCTAACTACAGCACTACAGGTTCTACGGGTGCAAACATCAATCGTCTGCTTGACGATGCAGAAGCTCTTGGCCTCTATGCAGGAGTTGTTAGCTTCTTAGGCTTCACCCCTGAGCGCATCTATGAGGATAACCTCGTGCTTGGTGACAATAGTGCTTACAACATCTGCCGTGTTGCAGCAAGTGATAATGTAGAGAGAACAGTTGAACTGACTCGCTCAATAACAGCTGGCAATTGGTCAACCATAGTACTTCCATTCGCTATGACTGAGGCACAGTTGAAGGATGCATTCGGTGAGAATGTGAAGGTTGCAGAACTGGTAAGTGGCACAGAGTCAAAGCTGAACTTCAGCTATGTTACGGCAACAGAAGCTAACAAGCCTTATGCTATCAAGGTTGCTGCAGAAGACAATTATAGCGGTAGTGCTACAATAGAAAATGTGACAGTCGTTAATGATACTCCTACTCAGGGTGTTGACAACTGGAACTTCGTTGGTGTGTATGATGTGAATGTTTACATGCCTGTAGGCAGCTATTTCTTCACAAACAACCAGATAAAGAAGGTTGTTTCAGAGAATACCAATAAGATTAAGCCATTCCGCGCTTACTTCGCTTATTCAGGTACTAATACTCATGATGCTATCGATTTCTCTTTTGACGGTGTTCCTACTGCAATTGAGACCTTGAGTGAAGACGACGCAAAGCAGATTGAAGGCAAGTTCATTGTTGACGGTCAGCTCGTTGTTGCTAAGAATGGTAAGTTCTATAACGCTGCAGGTGCAGTAATAAAGTAAGGAGGACAAAGATATGAAAAAAGAGTATATTGCACCTAACGCTGATGTTGTAAAACTTCAGTTGCCTCAGATTCTTGCTGATTCTGTAACCCCAACTAATCTTGAAGATTTTGATGGATATGGTGGTGAAGCAGAAGGGGAAGAAGAGGCTGAATAATTGACTTCTCTAAAATTCTAATAGTAAGAGCCCTGCACTCTTTGAAAGTGCAGGGCTTAATTGTATAAATGCTTGATCTTTATAAAGATAATTGCATTATGAAAAAATACATAATGCAATTTTGCATAATCTTTACTCTTTAATGTTTAATCTTTAATCTTTAATCTTCAATGAGGTTCTCGCCCGTCATGTCGGAAGGCTGCTCAAGTCCCATGATGTGAAGGATTGTAGGAGCTACGTCGGCAAGACGGCCGTCCTTGATGGTTGCAGAGTTGTTGTTGGTAACGTAAATGCAAGGTACAGGGTTGAGAGAGTGAGCTGTGTTAGGTGTGCCGTCAGGGTTGATGGCATTGTCGGCATTGCCGTGGTCGGCTATGATGATAGCCTCGTAGTCAGCAGCCTTTGCAGCCTCGATTACGTCATGCACGCAGTTGTCAACAGCTACTACTGCCTTGGCTATGGCGTTATACACGCCTGTGTGTCCCACCATATCGCCATTAGCGAAGTTAACAACGATGAAATCGTACTTTTCTGTTTTTATGGCCTCAACCAGCTTGTCCTTTACTTCGTAGGCAGACATCTCAGGCTTGAGGTCGTAGGTAGCTACCTTCGGAGAAGCTACAAGTATGCGGTCTTCGCCTTCGTAAGGTGCCTCGCGTCCGCCATTGAAGAAGAACGTAACGTGTGCGTACTTCTCTGTCTCTGCCGTGTGGAGCTGCTTTTTGCCCTGCTGAGAGAGATACTCGCCGAGTGTGTTGGTAACATTCTCCTTTGGGAAGAGGATGCCGACGCCCTTGAAGGAAGCATCGTAAGGAGTCATGCAGTAGTACTTGAGACCTGCTATGGTGTGCATACCTTCTTCTGGCATGTCCTGCTGAGTGAGCACCTGTGTTAGCTCCTTGGCACGGTCATTACGGAAATTGATGAAGATAACAACATCGCCTTCTTCTATGTTTCCCTTAACAGCAGAGTTGCTTATTGCTTTGACAAACTCGTCTGTAACGCCCTCGTCGTAAGACTCTTGCATAGCCTGCACCATGTCGGCAGACTTCTTGCCTGTACCATTCACGATGAGGTCGTAAGCCTCCTTCACGCGGTTCCAACGCTTATCGCGATCCATAGCGTAGAAACGTCCGATGATGGATGCTATGTTGGCATCGTTCTCCTTACACTTAGCCTGGAGAGCCTCTATGAAGCCCTTGCCCGACTTGGGGTCAGTGTCACGTCCGTCCATGAAGCAGTGTACGAAGACCTGCTGAGAGAGTCCAAATTCCTTGCCTACCTCGATGAGTTTGAAGAGGTGGTCGAGAGAAGAGTGAACGCCACCATTGGATGTCAAGCCCATAAGGTGGAGCTTTTTGCCATTCTCCTTTGCATACTTGTATGCCTCTACTACCTGTGGGTTCTTGGATATAGAACCGTCAGCACAGGCACGGTTTATCTTTACGAGGTCTTGGTACACGATGCGTCCTGCACCAATGTTGAGGTGACCTACCTCTGAGTTGCCCATCTGTCCGTCTGGCAGACCAACGTCCTCACCAGAAGCCTGAAGTTGTGAATGGCTGCTAACAGCCTGTAAATAATCAAGATAAGGGGTAGGGGTATTGTAGATTACATCACCCTTGCCATGCTTGCCGATTCCCCATCCGTCGAGAATCATAAGAAGTGCTTTCTTTGCCATTTTTTTTATTATGGAGTTAAAGTAGTTAAAGGAGTTAAGGGAGTTAAAGACAATACTAAGTGCCTCACTCGTCAAACTTATTAAATTGACTGCAAAGGTACGAAAAATAATTCATAATTCATAATTCATAATTCATAATTATTTGGAAGAGCGTAAGAAGTTGTTTTCTCGCACTTATCATTTATCATTAAATTATGTTAAAAAGCGGGGCTTTGATAAAAAAGTGGGGTAAAGTGGGGTAAAGTGGGGGAATTTTTTGTATCTTTGCAAGCAGATAATAAAATGAGATTTCTCGGCAACATAGAAGCAAGAACAGACGCCAAGGGTCGTGTCTTTCTTCCTGCTACATTCCGCAAGGTTTTGCAGCAGGAAGGCATAGAGCAGTTGGTGATTCGCAAGGATGTTCACGAGAAGTGTCTCGTCTTATATCCGGAGACCGTCTGGAATGAGCAAGAAGATGCCCTGCGTTCCCGTCTTAACCGCTGGAACAGACAGCAGCAACAGCTATTCCGCCTCTTTGTGAGCGATGTAGAGACATTGACACTTGATGGCAACGGACGTTTTCTCCTTCCACGCCGCTTTATTGAGATGGCTGGCATAGACCAGTCGGTACGCTTTGTTGGCGTGGGTGATACTATAGAAATTTGGGCAGAGAGTGAATATGCTAAGTTTGACGAAGAAAAGGCTGACTTTGCTGCCACTCTCGAAGAAATGATGGCAACCCCTTAGCGTGTGACAGTCTCCGAATATCATATCCCAGTTTTGCTCAAAGAGAGCGTTGACGGCTTGAACGTCAAGCCAGACGGGATTTATGTGGATGTAACATTCGGCGGAGGTGGTCATAGTAAGGAGATTTTATCCAGGCTGGGGCATGAAGGCCATCTTTTCTCCTTCGACCAGGACGCGGACGCAGAAGCCAATGCAGACATAGATGCAGAGGGTAACTTCACGTTTGTTCGTTCAAACTTCAGGTATCTGAAGAACTGGATGCAATATCATGGTGTGGAGCAGATTGACGGTCTGCTTGCAGACCTTGGAGTGTCGAGTCATCATTTCGATGACGAGAGCCGGGGTTTCTCTTTTCGCTATGATGCTCCACTCGATATGAGGATGAACAAGAGAGCGGGCATGACAGCCGCTGATGTGGTCAATGACTATGACGAGGAGCGTCTTGCCGATGTACTTTACCTCTACGGAGAGATGAGAAACTCGCGAAAGTTAGCTTCTATGGTGGTGAAAGCCCGCCAGCGCAATCGTATAGAAACAACGCAGGACCTCATGAATGTCGTGGGTATCAAGGCCGAGAGCCGCGACAAGAAGGAACTGGCGAGACTCTTTCAGGCATTGAGAATAGAGGTGAACCACGAGATGGATGCCCTCAAAGAGATGTTGCTTTCGGCAACAGAGTTGCTGAAACCAGGTGGCAGACTGAGCGTGATAACCTATCATAGTCTTGAGGACCGTATGGTGAAGAACGTGATGAAAACTGGTAATGCTGAGGGAAAGCGCATACAGGACTTTTATGGCAAGGTGGAGACGCCTTACTCGCTTGTTAACAACAAAGTGATACAGCCATCGCAGGAAGAACAGCAGATGAACCCCCGTTCGAGGAGTGCCAAACTGAGGGTGGCGGAGAGAGTTCAGGGATGAAGAAATAAAGTATAGAGTATAAATTAATAAGTGGACAAAGAAAAGGACATAGAGTTACAGGATGGTGTAGTTGAGGCTGCGGACAAAGCAACAGAAACTCCAGGCGCACAAGAAGAGAAGGTGTCGGAGAAGGCGAGTCGCGTGCTGGGCAACAAAACCATCGAAGATGTCATACAGCGTGAGGCTAAAGAGGAGCAGGACACATCGTCCCCCTTCTCTATTTCCAAAACGCTGGGTGGAGTCATCATAGCTCGCTTTGTGCAGAGGCAGATAGGTCTTGTGCTCCTTATATGCGCGTTCATTATTATATATATAAGCAATCGCTATGTTTGTCAGAAAAAGATGGTCGAAATAGACCGTCTGGAAACTAAACTGGTGGAGGCAAACTACAAGGCGACAGTGTGCACCAGTATATTGACAGAGAAGAGCAGAGAGAGCAACATTATGAATATGCTGAAGAGCTATGGTGACAGCACTCTCGCTATACCGCAAGACCCACCATACCTTATCCGTGTGGAAGAATAAAGAAGAATAGATGAGCAAGTTTGAGTATAATAAATCCATGATCAGGTATTCCGTCATAAGCATCCTTATGACGTTTATTGCCATTGCCGTACTGTCAAAGGGCTTCTACATTATGACGGTTGAGCGTTCTTACTGGAACGAGGTCAACTCCATGATGAAGTTTGACAGTATAGAGGTGGCGCCTACGCGTGGAAATATTCTGAGCGCTAATGGGCAGAGAATGGCTTGCAACTTGCCGGAATACCGTATGTATATGGATTTCGTTGCTCTCAAGGAGGGCAAGGCAGACACCTTGTGGCATGACTCTTTGGGCAACGATACCAAGGCTCTTAATCAACTGTGTGAGGGCTTGCACCGCATATTCCCAGAACAGACAGCAGAACAATTTAAGGAACACTTGAAGGAGGGCTACGAAAAGGATAGCCGCTACTGGCCTGTAGTAAAGAAACGTGTTACGTACACAGTGTATAATGAGGTGAAGAAACTGCCTATTTTCTGCCTCAGACCAGGCATAGGAGGTTTTACGGCTCAGAAATTCATGGTGAGAAACCGTCCTTACGGTTCGCTGGCATCAAGTATAGTTGGTGCAACATATAACGAAAGAGGTGTAGCCTACGCAGGTCTTGAGTTGGCTTATGACTCTATATTGAAAGGACGTCCAGGCTTCAAGCATCGTCGCAAGGTGCTCAATGGCTGGGTTGACATGCTCGACTCTGCAGCTGTTGATGGTTGTGACATTGTTACCACTATTGATGTAGGCATACAGGACTTGGCGGAGCGCTCCCTTATAAAGGAACTTCAAAAGGTTGGTGGCTACACAGGTGTTGCCATAGTTATGGAGGTTGCTACGGGTGATATCAAGGCTATGGTGAACATGGACCGTGACCCTGAGACAGGCGAGTACAAAGAAGGACGTAATCATGCCATCGCTGACTGGCTTGAGCCAGGTTCCGTATTTAAGACTGCTAGCTTCATGGTGGCACTTGACGATGGAGTGATAGACACCACGATGACTGTTGATACAGGTTGTGGCATACGAGATATGTATGGTGCCAAGATGCGTGACCACAACTGGCACAGAGGTGGTTATGGTGTAATTTCTGTACCTAAGGTGTTGCAGGTCAGCTCGAACATAGGTGTGAGTGCCTTGATAGACAAATACTATCACAACAAACCCGAGAAGTTTGTGAAGGGACTTCATCGTGTGGGTATAGCCGAGAATCTGCACCTGCCTTTCCCTGAGTATATGCCACCACGTGTGCGTATGCCTAAGAAGGACAAGACAGGTAGGCACTATGCCAACTGGAGTAATACGGCTCTGCCTTGGATGAGTATAGGCTATGAGACCAATGTGCCTCCTATCTCTGTTTGTACCTTCTATAACGCTATAGCCAACAATGGTAAGATGGTGCGTCCGCGCTTCGTCAAGAGTATAGAGAAAGACGGCGAAGTGATACAGGAATTTCCTGTAGAAGTGCTCAAGGAGCATATCTGTGGCAATAAAGCACTTGGCGAGATACAGACAATCCTGCGTCAGGTGGTAAGTATAGGATTAGGAAAGACTGCAGGCTCAAAACACTTTGAGGTATCTGGTAAAACGGGTACAGCTCAGAAAGCAAGTGGTGGCGGTTATAAGAATGGTACCGTCAACTATCTGCTTTCGTTCTGTGGATATTTCCCTTCTAACGCTCCCGAATATACTTGTATAGTCTGTATCCACAAGGCAGGCTTGCCGGCATCAGGAGGACTGATGAGCGGACAGGTGTTCCACGATATTGCCGAGGGTATCATGGCAAAGCGTGTGAAATATGACGCCAAGGGTGCAGCAGACTCTGCCACGGTAAGAATGCCAGAGGTAAAGGCGGGCAATCTGCTTGCTGCCGACTATGTCCTCTCCCGTCTGGGTATAAAGGCAGAAGGCGGATGGAGTGGCAGTTATGCTGATGGCAACCCTATATGGGGTAGAATGAGCCGCACCTCTACCAAGGAGATAGTGGAAAGGGTGCAGATGATGCCTAAGGACAAGATGCCTGATGTTACTGGCATGGGAGCACGAGATGCTGTCTATCTCATAGAAAGTCGTGGTGCTAAGGTGATTATTCGTGGCACAGGCAAGGTAAAACAGCAAAGCAAACCTTCGGGTTCAAAGATAGTACGAGGTGAGAGAGTAACACTGGAGTTAGGATAGTAAAAGAAGATATGAAATTAAAAGACCTCCTTACAAAAATTCGCCCTATAGAGATTATCGGCAATGAAGACGTAGATATCAAGGGCATCAATATCGACTCACGCAAAATAGAGTCAGGTCACTTGTTTGTTGCTATGCGTGGTACGCAGGTAGATGGACATAAGTTCATACCCAAAGCAATAGAGCAGGGTGCTGTGGCTGTGCTTTGTGAGGAGGCTGGTGAACCGCAGGACGGTGTCACCTATGTTAAAGTGGCTGACTGTGAAGACTGTGTAGGCAAGGTGGCAACCACTTTCTATGGTAATCCTACCTCGCAGTTGAAACTCGTCGGAGTAACTGGCACCAATGGTAAGACCACCATTGCCACATTACTTTATAATATGTTCCGCCAGATGGGACATAAATGCGGACTGCTATCTACTGTTTGCAACTACGTGGATGGTGAGGCTTTTCCAACCGACCATACTACTCCAGACCCCATAGAGCTCAATCAGCTATTAGCCAAGATGGTAGATGCGGGTTGCGAATACGCATTCATGGAGTGTTCAAGCCATGCCATAGCTCAGAAGCGCATAGGCGGACTGACCTTTGCAGGTGGCTTGTTTACAAATCTTACGCGCGATCATCTGGACTACCACAAGACCTTTGAAAACTATCGTGATGCCAAGAAGAAGTTTTTCGACGACCTGCCAAAGAGTGCCTTTGCCATAACAAATGCTGATGATAAAAATGGCATGGTGATGGTGCAGAATACGAAGGCAACAGTCAAGACTTACTCCACCCGCACAATGGCAGACTTCACGGCACACATTATAGAGTGCCACTTTGAGGGGATGTACCTTGAGATGGACGGTCATGAGGTGGGTGTACAATTTATTGGTAAGTTTAATGTCAGCAACCTTCTTGCCGTATATGGTGCGGCACGTATGCTCGGCAAGGCACCTGAGGATATTCTTGTGGTAATGAGTACGTTGAAGAGTGTTGCAGGCAGACTTGAACCAATTCGCTCCCCTGAGGGTTACACCGCTATTGTTGACTATGCCCACACCCCCGATGCGTTGGAGAACGTGCTCAATGCAATACATGAAGTGCTCGATGGAAAAGAGGGTAGGGTGATAACCGTTTGTGGAGCTGGTGGCAACCGTGATAAGGGCAAGCGTCCGTTGATGGCACAGGAGGCGGTGAAACAGAGTGACAAGGTTATTATCACCAGCGACAATCCACGTTTCGAGGAACCACAAGATATAATCAACGATATGCTTGCTGGTCTCACTCCACAGCAGATGAAGAAAGTGGTTTCAATAGTTGACCGCAGAGAAGCTATCAAAACAGCCAGCATGCTGGCGCAGAAAGGCGATGTGATACTTGTAGCAGGCAAGGGACACGAGGATTATCAGGATGTGAAGGGTGTGAAGCACCACTTCGACGATAGAGAGGAGTGTCGCAAAGCCTTTGGACTATAAAAAAGAAGGACTCTAAACATCAATACACCGAAACTCCGTAATAACGAAATAAAGAACAATGTTATACTATCTCTTCAGATTCTTGGAACAATGGAATATTCCCGGCTCGGGAATGTGGAGTTATATCTCCTTCCGTTCGCTGTTGGCACTGGTATTGTCGTTGATAATATCTGTGTGGTTCGGTGAGTATTTCATTAAATGGATGCGTAGCAATGGTGGCACCGAGACTCAGCGCGATCGTAGCATTGACCCGTTCGGTCAGAAAAAGCTGGGTGTGCCCACTATGGGCGGTCTTATCATAATTGTTGCCACAGTCGTGCCCTGTCTGCTATTTGGCAGACTGAGGAACATCTACATGCTCCTCATGATTGTTACCACATTGTGGCTTGGCGCTATCGGCTTTGCCGATGACTATATCAAGATGAAGATAACCAAAGATGGTTTGCAGCCTAAATACAAACTGATAGGGCAGGCTTTGCTGGGACTTGTCATAGGACTTACTCTGTGGCTCAGTCCTGATGCCGTCATCAGGGAGAATGTGTCTGCCCAGAAGACTGTCAATGGTAAGGAGACCATAGAGGTGGTTATGCACAAGAGTAATCCTGTAAAATCTACCACCACCACCATACCTTTCGTCAAGAATAATAACCTCAACTATACCGACACGTTCTTCTCGTGGATGGGTGAACATAAGTCGGCTGGTGGCTGGATTTTCTTCGTGTTCCTTACCACCTTCCTTGTTATGGCAGTCAGCAATGGCTCCAACCTCAATGACGGTATGGACGGTATGTGTGCTGGCAATAGTGCCATAATATGTGTGGCATTAGGAATATTGGCTTACGTCTCGAGTCACATAGGCTATGCGGCATATTTCAATATAATGTACGTGCCACAGTCGGAGGAACTGGTAATATTCCTCAGTGCCTTCGTCGGAGCTTTGATAGGTTTCCTGTGGTACAATGCTTATCCTGCTCAAGTATTTATGGGCGATACGGGTTCGCTTGCCATTGGTGGTATAATAGCCGTTACGGCAGTTATCATCCACAAGGAATTGCTCATACCGATTCTCTGCTTCATCTTCCTCTGCGAGAGCATCTCGGTGATGGTACAGATGAGGGTAGCAAAATACGGCAACAAACGTGGTATGAAACTACGCATGTTTAAGCGTGCACCTATCCATGATGCCTTCCGCACAGGTCCAGAGCAGTTGGAGGGCTTAAAGGTGATACTCAACCGACCTCATGGCAGGTGGCTTGAATCAAAGATTACCACCCGTTTCTGGATTATAACAATCGGTATGGCAGCTCTTGCCATCATAACGCTGAAGATAAGATAAAAAACAGAGGGAAAGATAATATGAAGAAACTTGTAATACTCGGAGCAGGAGAAAGTGGCGTGGGAACCGCTATCCTTGGCAAACAACAGGGTTACGATGTCTTTGTAAGCGACATGGGAAGCATCAAGCCACGCTATAAGAAAAAGCTTGATGAGGCTGGTGTGCGCTGGGAAGAAGGACAGCACACGGAGAAGGAGATACTCTCTGCTACCGAGGTGGTGAAGAGTCCTGGTATCCCCGATACAGCACCTATGGTGCAGGCGCTTATCTCCAAGGGAACTCCGATACTTGCAGAACTGGAGTTTGCTAAGCGTTATAGCAAGGGCAAGACTATCTGCATAACGGGTTCAAACGGCAAGACTACCACTACCTCTCTGATTTACTACATAATGAAGAAGTGGGGCATTGACGTGGGGCTTGCTGGCAATATAGGTCGCAGCTATGCTTTGCAGGTAGCTACTCAGGACCATGATTGGTATGTTCTCGAGATTAGCTCCTTCCAGTTGGATAATATGTTTACCTTCAGGGCTGACGTGGCTGTGCTCATGAATATTACGCCAGACCATCTTGATCGCTATGACTTCAATATGCAGAACTATGTTGACAGCAAGATGCGCATAGTTCAGAATATGACCCCCAAGGATACTTTTGTCTATTGGGCAGAAGACGAATATATAAGCGACGAGTTGCAAAAGAGACTTGATGGCTATGCTCCAAAACCTACGCCATCCAGCCGTCCTGCCGTATCAGGCAATCCTACGTTGGCACCTTTCACAGACAAGGATATAGACCCAAACAGCGACTTCCCTCTTCCTGGTAAGCACAACCAGCGTAATATGATGGCTGCTGTTTCAGCAGTACGTTCTGCTATGGGCAAGATGGATTTGCCTATGGGACAGCAGTGCAAGATGGAAGATATTCTCACACGTTGCCTCAAGGATTTCCCTGGTGTGGAGCACCGTCTGGAGAAGGTGATAGAGAAAGACGGCATACTTTGGATTAACGACTCCAAGGCTACCAATGTCGATGCCTGTCATGTGGCTCTCGAGGCTATGTCTCGTCCTACTATCCTCATCGTGGGAGGTAAGGATAAAGGCAATGACTATAACGATATCAAGTCACTCGTCAAGGAAAAGTGTTGTGGCATTGTATATATGGGAGTTGATAATAGCAAGCTCCACGCAGCATTCGATGAGCTCGGTCTGCCAATCGCCGACACCCATTCTATGAAGGAGTGCGTAGAGGCATGCCGCAAGATGGCAAAGAAGGGTGACGTAGTGTTGCTATCCCCTTGCTGTGCTTCCTTCGACCTGTTCAAGAATATGGAAGACCGTGGCGAACAATTTAAGACTCTTGCAAAGGAATAGAGAATGGACAAGTTTAAGCGACTGCAAAACATATTCAAGGGCGACCGCATCATTTGGATAATCTTCTTCCTGCTGTGTGTTATCAGCGTGCTCGAAGTTTATTCATCTTCCTCCATACTGGGCTATAAGTCTGGTAACTACTGGTGGGCAGCATTCTATCATTCTGTCCTCCTGCTCGTAGGACTGTTTTTTATGGTGTGCGTGCTCAATGTACCCTGTCGCTATTTCAAGGTGATGACACCTATTCTTGTGCCTTTCTCAGTTGTGCTCCTGTTGTTGGTATACATAATAGGTACGAAAGAGAATGATGCAGCTCGCTGGATTAAGCTCTTTGGTATTATTCCCCTCCAACCGTCTGAGATAGCTAAGGGCACGATGGTGCTTGCCACAGCCCATATTCTCAGTCAGTTGCAGACTCCCTCTGGTGCCCATCCGAGAGCTTTCAAATACGTCATGTTCACTGCTGGAACACTGATAGTACTTGTATTTCCAGAGAACTTCTCTACAGCAGCCCTCATGGGAGTAGTGGTATTTCTCATGATGATAATAGGCAGAGTGCCCCTCAAGCAGTTGGGCTATCTGTGTTCTGCCGTAGCTATCCTTGCTGTGGTGGCAGTAATGCTCGTTTGGGCTGTTGGTAAATCCAAAAACGAACTTACTCATCAGTCTGCCGCTAATCAGCAGCAGATGACCGAGGTTGTAGAGAGCAGCACCCCAAACCATAGTGTTGACGTTGTGAAGGATGCGAAGACAGAAAAAGAGCCCGAAGCAGAAAAGCGTGGAGGTGTGTTGCACCGTCTCGACCTGTGGAAACAGCGTATCGACGATTTTCTGAATGAGGAAGAAGTACCTCCACATGAGTATGACCTCGACAAGAATGGTCAGGTAGGTCATGCCAATATAGCTATTGCCACGAGCCACTTCACTGGTGTGGGACCAGGCAACTCCGTTCAGCGAGATTTCCTTCCCCTTGCCTTCTCCGACTTCATCTATGCTATCATCTTCGAGGAGCTCGGGTGGCTTGGTGCAGCTTTTGTAGCCCTCTTATATATCATGCTTCTTTTCCGTACTGGTTACATAGCTCGTCGTTGCGAGAATACCTTCCCTGCCTACCTCGCCATGGGACTTGCCCTGCTCATCGTAGTTCAGGCCATGTTCAATATGTGCGTTGCTGTAGGTCTGGCTCCCGTCACGGGTCAGCCCCTCCCTCTTATCAGTAAGGGTGGCACGTCAAGTATTATCAACTGTATCTATATAGGCGTGATACTTAGCATAAGCCGTACGGCGAAAAAGCGAGAAGAAGACTAATAACAAAAAAAGAGATAAAGCGCATGGACGAACCGAGAATCATCATCAGCGGAGGTGGCACAGGAGGCCATATCTTTCCAGCCGTGAGTATAGCAAATGCCATCAAGGCAAAGTACCCCAATGCCAAGATACTCTTTGTGGGAGCCGAAGGTCGCATGGAGATGACACGTGTTCCTGAGGCAGGCTATGAGATAAAAGGCTTGCCAGTGCGTGGACTGATACGTCCCTTGTGGAGCCCCAAGAACATCGGTGTGATGAAAGATTTCTTCCTGAGCCGCCACAAGGTCAAGCAGATTATTCGCTCTTTTCGTCCCCACGTGGCTGTCGGGGTTGGGGGCTACGCTTCAGCGCCCACTCTCAATGCGGCAGCTTCTATGGGCATTCCCTGTCTCATACAGGAGCAAAACTCCTATGCAGGAGTAACCAACAAATCTCTGGCTAAGAAGGCAAAGAAAATCTGTGTGGCTTATGACGGCATGGAGAGGTTCTTCCCTGCTGATCGCATCATCAAGACAGGCAACCCCGTGCGCCAGTCTCTCCTTGCAAACACCATGACGCAGGCAGAGGCACGCAAGGCTATGGGACTGGAGGCAGAGCGTCCCACCATTCTCGTCATTGGCGGTTCTCTTGGTGCTCGCACTATCAACAATGCCATTGGGGCTGGTCTTCAGCGTTATGAGAAGTCAGGCGTGCAGGTTATCTGGCAGACGGGTAAGTTCTACATAGAAGAATGTGAACGCAAGGTGAAGGAAGCGGGTGTTACGCTGGTTAAGCCTCAGGCATTCGTCTCAGATATGGCAGCAGCCTATAAAGCAGCCGATATTGTCATCAGTCGTGCTGGTGCCTCCAGTATCAGCGAACTGTGTCTTCTTGGCAAGGCTTCCATCCTTGTGCCATCGCCCAATGTGGCAGAAGACCACCAGACGAAGAATGCACGCGCTCTCTCCGATAAGAGTGCAGCCGTCTTCGTGCCAGACAATATAGCCGAGCAAACCCTCGTAGAGGAATCTATTGCCCTCGTTTCCGACAAGGATGCCATAGCCTCCCTCGAGCGAGAAATAAAGAAGCTCGCCCTTCCCGACAGTGCCGACATCATTGCCGATGAAGTGATGAAGTTAATTCATAATTCATAATTCACAGTTCACAGCAATTTTCAATTTTCAATCTTCAATTCAATACATGAAGTCAGTATATTTCGTAGGTGCCGGTGGTATAGGCATGAGTGCAATAGCACGTTATTTCCTTCGTCAGGGCAAGACAGTTGCTGGTTATGACAAGACTCCCTCAAAGCTCACGGAGGCTTTGGAGCAGGAGGGTATGCTAATACATTATGACGAAGACGTAGAGAAAATTCCCGAGGCATGCCGTGACCCTAAGGAGACACTCGTCATCTATACCCCCGCCATCCCTGCCGAACACAAGGAGTTGCAGTTTTTCCGCAATGGAGGCTTCGACATACAGAAACGTGCTCAGGTGCTGGGCACTCTCACAAGGGAGCACAAAGGTCTCTGCGTAGCAGGTACCCACGGCAAGACCACCACCTCCACTATGTGTGCCCATATCATGCATGAGAGTTCTATGGACTGCAATGCCTTCCTCGGTGGTATCTCCAAGAACTACGGTACCAACTATATCCTTTCCGATGATAGCGACTACGTAGTGATAGAGGCAGACGAGTTCGACCGTTCCTTCCACTGGTTGCGTCCCTGGATGACTGTTATCACCAGTTCAGATCCCGACCACCTCGACATCTATGGCACCAAGGAGGCTTACCTCGAGTCTTTCCGCCATTATACCACCCTCATTCAACCAGGCGGAGCCCTTATTATTCACGAAGGTCTCGAGATGAAAGCCAACGTGCAGGAGGGAGTGCGCACCTATACCTATGGTACTGACAGTGGCGATTTCCATGCTGAGAATATCAAGATAGAGCGAGGCGAGATAACCTTCGATTTCATTTCCCCCATAGAGAGCGTGAGGGGCGTGAAGCTTGGTCAGCCCGTACCTATCAATATAGATAACGGAATAGGTGCTATGGCTATGGCACAACTCAATGGTTGCACTGCCGACGAACTCCGTCGTGGCATGGAGACCTATGCAGGTGTTGACCGTCGTTTCGACTTCGCCCTGCGCAATGACAAGCACGTTGTGCTCTCCGACTATGCCCACCACCCGAAGGAGATATACCAGAGTGCAAAGAGCATGAAGCAGGTCTATCATGACCGTCATATTACGGCTATCTTCCAGCCACATCTCTACACCCGCACTCGCGATTTCTACAAGGATTTTGCCGAAGCACTTTCCCAGCTCGACGAGGTTATCCTGTGCGACATATATCCAGCTCGCGAAAAACCCATACCAGGTGTCACCTCACAGCTTATCTACGACAATCTCGCACCAGGCGTGAAGAAGCAGATGATAAAAAAGGAAGAGGTGCTCGACTTTGTTCATTCTCGCGACTTCGACGTGCTTATCATTCTCGGTGCTGGCGACCTTGACAACTACGTGCCTGAGATTGCGAAGATTATAGAGAGTAAGGAATAAGAAAAAAAGGGAGCTTGCTCCATTTCGTTTTTCATGCAAAGTATATAGAAAAAGCAAGTGAAGATAAATATAAACTGGAAGCGGTCGCTCCTTATATGCGCCGATGTTCTGATAGGTTGCTACCTGTTCATGGCCCTCACCTCCTGGCATAAGCCCGTGGTGGAGAGTTCTGTGTGTACCAAGGTGGTTATCAATATAGCCGATGAGAATGTCAATGGTTTCCTCAACTCCGAGGAGGTTAAGACTCTCCTCTCCAAGAAGGGACTTTACCCTCTCAACAAGCCAGTTGCCACCATCAACCCGCGCCAGATAGAGAAACAACTGGCGCAGATGCCATTTGTCGAGACGGCACAGTGCTATCTCACTACCGAGGGCCATGCCTTCGTCACCATCACCCAGAAGCTGCCCGTCATACGTGTCAAGAGTAACACTGGCGAGGACTACTACGTTGACGCCAATGGTGGCATAATGCCCAACTCCCAATATACCAGCGATATGATTATCGTTACGGGGCATGTCAGCAAGGCGTATGCCAATCGCTATCTGGCACCCCTTGCCCAAACTATCATGACAGACGACCTGTGGCGCAACCAGATAGAGCAGATAAACATCCTGCCCAATCTCTCCATTGAGCTTGTTCCACGTGTGGGCAACCACCTCGTCAACATCGGTGAGCTGCCTTCAGCCTCAAATCCCGAAGCGCGTAATGAACGTATCGCCAAATACGTCTCAGCCCAGCTCAAGCGCCTCGAACAGTTCTATCGTTTCGGACTTGTTTATGCAGGTTGGGAGAGGTATGATTATATCTCCCTCGAATACACCAATCAGGTGGTGTGTCGTAAAAGAGAATAAAACATTGCTAAATTACGTTAATACGGCTACTGGTTAGCTACTTAAATTCGTAACTTTGTACTTCAAGCACTTACAGTGCTTAACACCAAAAATATAAACACAACTACAAAACAATATATGCCAGCAAGGAATTTCATAGTAGCCATCGAACTTGGCTCAACAAAAATCAGGGGCATCGCAGGTCAGAAGAAGTCCGACGGTCGCATAGACGTGCTCGCTGTCGTTACCGAGGATGCCACCCAGTGCATTCGCAAGGGAGTCGTGTATAATATCGACAAGACAGTGCAGTGTATCACCAACGTGATGCAGCGTCTTCGCTCCCAGCTCAAGTCAAATATCAAGCACGTATATATCGGTGTGGGAGGTCAGTCTATCCACTCCGACCTCAATGTCATTGCCAAGGAAATAGCTGGCGACATACCTGTTACTCAGCAGCTCATCGTCGATATGATGGACGAGAACCGCTCCATGGAATACCCAGAGAAGGAAATCCTCGACGTAGAGGTGCAGGAATATAAGGCAGACAACCTCATGCAGACAGAGCCTGTAGGAGTGCAGTGCCAGCGCCTTGAGGGCAATTTCCTCAACATCCTGCAGAGCAAGCGCCACTATCAGAAGCTCAACACCTGCTTCGAGATAGCCGACGTCAAGATAGCCGAGATATATCTTGCCCCCTTTGCCCTTGCCGATGCAGTCCTCACTCCTGTCGAGAAGCGCAGTGGTTGTGTGCTTGTTGACCTCGGTGCCGACACCACCACCGTCATGGTTTTCCATAAGAATATCATTCGCCACCTTGCAGTCATTCCGCTGGGTGCCAATAATATCACCAAGGATATCTGCTCTCTGCAGGTGGAAGAGCCCGAGGCTGAAAAGCTCAAGCTCCGCTATGCCTCCGCCTATACAGAGCCAGCCGATGTTGACCCATCGCTCAAGTACGACCTCGACTATGAGCGCAAGGTGGAGAGCTCACGCTTTATCGACATCGTCGAGGCACGTGTTCAGGAGATAGTAGCCAATGTCTGGAATCAGGTGCCACAGGAGTTTCAGGACAAGCTCCTCGGTGGCATAGTTCTCACGGGCGGTGGCTCTAACCTCAAGAACATTGACGTGGCATTCACCAAACAGACTGGGGTAGAGAAGATACGCATAGCAAAATTTGTTACCTATACCATCAGCTCTTCCAACCCAGCCATCACTGCTCACGATGGCACTATGAACACCGTCTTGGGACTCCTTGCCAAGGGCGACCAAAACTGCTGGTTGCCAGAGGAGCAGAAGAGCCAGACCCTCTTCGGCGCAGGCGACCAGCCAATCGCAGGAGGACTCCATCAGCCAGCCGCCGCACAACAGCCAGGCACAGCTGCCGAAGTCATCACACCGCGAGACCCTAACACCCTCCCACCTGGAGCAGTGCAGACAATGGCAGAGATGGAGGCAGCCAAGGCAGCAGCCCGCGAACAGGCAGAGCGCGAAGCCGAGGAGAAACGTCTTGCCGAGGAAGCCAAGCTCCAACTTGAGAAACAAGAGGAGAAGGAGAAGAAATCAGGCTTCGGAGCAAAACTCATCAAGTGGCTCGGCTCCTTCACAGATGAAGAATAGGTGAGCCTGCGGCTCAAGTTACGAGTTACGAGTTACGAGTTACCAGTTACCAGTTCTCCGTTAAGGTTAAAGTTCCAGTTAACGTTCCCCGTTAAGGTTAAAGTTAAGAAAAAATGTTAGACTTCGAGACAACCCCAAATAACAGCAACAATAACGCTGGCACCCAGAATAATGCCAGCTCAGCAAGCAACAACACTTACGCAGCAAGTAATATCCTCGACTTTGGTCCTGCACTTAAGGAGAAGAGCATCATCAAGGTCATCGGCGTAGGTGGCGGCGGAGGCAATGCCGTCAACCACATGTATCGCGAAGGCATACACGATGTCTCTTTCGTGCTCTGCAATACCGATGCCCAAGCACTCAATGACTCCCCCGTACCTGTCCACCTCCAGTTGGGCAAGGAAGGACTTGGTGCAGGCAACCGTCCTGAGAAAGCCCGCGAGGCAGCCGAGGAGAGCATAGAGGATGTACGCAGGATGCTCAATGACGGTACCAAGATGACCTTCATTACGGCAGGCATGGGAGGTGGCACAGGCACAGGTGCTGCTCCTATCATAGCCCGCGAGTCGAAATCTATGGATATCCTCACCGTCGGCATCGTCACCATCCCCTTCAAGTTTGAGGGCACCAAGAAGATTACCCAGGCACTCGATGGCGTAGAGGAGATGGCAAAGAATGTCGATGCCCTCCTTGTTATCAATAACGAGCGCCTCCGCCAGATATACTCCGACCTCTCTGTCAACGAGGCATTTGCCAAGGCTGACGACACCCTCTCCGTAGCAGCAAAGTCTATTGCAGAGATTATCACCATACATGGTAAGATAAACCTCGACTTCAACGATGTCAAGACAGTCCTCAAGGACGGCGGCGTGGCAATCATGTCAACAGGCTATGGCGAGGGCGACGGACGTGTGAAGCGAGCTATCGAGGACGCTCTCAACTCTCCGTTGCTCAATGATAATGATGTCTTCCACTCCAAGAAGATACTCCTCTCTGTCACCCATGCAGATGATGCCAACCATAAGGGCCTCATGATGGACGAGATGACCGAGATAAACGACTTCATGGAGAAATTCTCCAACTTCGAGCTCAAGTGGGGTATTGCCAACGACCCTACCCTCGGCGATAAGGTGAAGGTCACCATCCTTGCCACAGGTTTCGGACTTGCCGACATCGACGAAGCCCTTGCCAAGCGCCAGCAGAAGCGCACGGCCGAGGAGATGGCACGTCTTGCCGAAGAAGAAGAGCGTCGTCGTCTGGAGCAGGAGCGCATAGAGCACTACTACGGCGGCGATGGCATCAACCGTCCTGAGAAGCGTCGTGCCAATTTCTTCCTCTTCAAGGCAGAGGACCTCGACAACGAAGACCTCATCCTCGCAGTCGAGAATAATCTTACCTACGGTCGCACTCGTCAGCAGCTGGAGAATCTCAACCATCTCTCCATCAGCTATCGCAGTGCAGGCGGGGAGCATGTGGCATCAGCTGCCTCAACGGCTTCTCCAGCCTCCTCGGCCTCAGCAGAGGGAGTCATAAGCTTCGCTTAAGTTATAAGTTACGAGTTCTTGCGCTCCGTAGGTGCTCAGGCGTTTCTGCTCCCCGAAAACGGGGAGACCGAGAGGGGTGTAAAGACTATTGACAAGCTCGGAGCCCGTTATCGTTAATATTATCCCCAATGGATTGGCAACATCTTATAAGCACGAAAAGGCTTGGGCAAGAGTTGCGCCATACGGAGCGTCATGACGACCGTTCCGAGTTCAAGCGCGACTACGACCGACTTATCTTTTCAGCCCCCTTTCGTCGTTTGCAGAACAAGACGCAGGTGTTTCCCCTGCCAGGTTCTGTCTTTGTCCACAATCGTCTTACCCATTCCCTCGAGGTGGCAAGTGTCGGCATGTCGCTCGGTAGCGACGTGGCTCGAGACATCATACGTCGCAACCCTCATTTTGCAGGCACTAACATAGAAGAACTCGGCACTATCGTTGCAAGTGCCTGCCTTGCCCATGACCTGGGCAATCCCCCCTTCGGCCATTCAGGCGAGAAAGGCATCCAGACCTTCTTCTCCGAGGGCGCAGGAGCCCAGTTGCAGTCGCAGCTTCCTCCCGAGGTGTGGCAGGACCTCATCCATTTTGAAGGCAATGCCAATGCCTTTCGCATCCTTACCCACCGTTTCTCGGGCAGGCGCGAAGGCGGTTTCGCTATGACCTACAGCACCCTTGCCTCCATCGTCAAGTATCCCTATCCAGCCAGCAGTATCAGCTATGTCGGCAAGGAGAAATTCGGTTTCTTCACCTCCGAAGCCCCCATCTATAAAAAAATAGCAAAAGAGCTGGGCATAACATTCTCCCCCTTTGGGGGAGCGAGAGGGGGTTTATACTCCCGCCATCCGTTAGTATATCTTGTTGAGGCGGCAGACGACATCTGCTATGAGATAATGGACATAGAGGATGCCCACAAGCTCAAGCTCCTCTCTTTCGAGGAAACGCGTGAGCTCCTCCTCGCCTTCTTTGAGGAGGACGTGCAGAAAGCCATCCTCGAGCGCATAGAGCAGGAGCATATAACTGATGAAAACGAGCAGGTGGTCTATATGCGTGCAGGGGTGATAGGCAAACTCGAAAACGAGTGTGTCTCCGCCTTCCTCCATAACGAAGAAGCCATACTTGCAGGCACCTTCCAGGGTTCGCTCATCAAGCAGATTAGCGAGCGTCAGCGCAAGGCTTACGAAGCCTGCACCAAGGTAGCCTTCAGCAAGATATACCGTTCAAAGCCCGTTCTCGACATAGAGCTTGGCGGTTTCCACATCATGGGCACCATCCTCGAGCGCATGATAGACGCCATCATCCACCCCGACCGTTTCTACTCCAAGCAGCTCCTTTGTCGTGTCAGCAGTCAGTATGAAATAGAAGCCCCCGACCTCCCCACGCGTGTCATGGCAGTCGTCGATTTCATCTCAGGCATGACCGATGTCTTCGCCCTCGATTTCTATCAGAAGATTAACGGCACCTCATTGCCCATAGTCTAATTAGTAATTAGCAATTAGTAAATTAACTTTCGGAAGTAGAAAGGGAAGTAAAAAAGGGAAGTAAAAATGGAAGTAGAAAGGGAAGGACTCCGAGCTCTGCTCGCCTGAGCACCGTAGGAGCGCAAGAAAAATGGAAGTCTTCCAGCCAGTGAAGCTGGCTTAACTCCCTATTTAACTTCATTCTATAACTCCCTAAACCAAAAGGTTTATAACTCCCATTTTAACTTCATTCTTCATTAAAAAAAAGATGCTCCATTCCGACCGCAAAACCGCAGTCCTGCTGCTACTTGTTCTTATCGCAGCAGTAATTATCTTTCCTTTATTAAAGAATACAAGCACACTAACAAAATCCCCCTCCTCTTTAGCAGAGGGCAAGCCAACAAGTTGGAGTGGCAAGCGTAGCTCCGCGTCCGATTTCTCCCCCTTGGGGGGAGCGAGAGGGGGTGAGCTCTTTCCCTTCGACCCCAATACGGCAGACAGCACGCAGTTGCTCCGCCTGGGACTGAAGAGGTGGCAAGTGCGCAACATATATAAGTATCGTGCAAAGGGAGGCAGATACCACAAGAAAGAGGACTTCGCCATGCTCTACGGTCTAACCCTCGAAAAATACCGTCAGCTTGAACCCTATATCCGCATCAAGCCCCAGGTCATGGCAAGAGATGTGATAAAAGCTACCCCTCGTCAAACCTCGCCATCATCGCTTCGCTCAGGCACAAGCGGAACTTCGCAGGCAAAACCAGCAAGCTGGAACGGAGATAGGGCAGGGGAGAGGTCCAAGCTCCGTCAGGGAGAAACCATTGACATCAACACAGCCGACACCACCCAGCTCAAGCGCATACCAGGCATAGGCTCCTATTTCGCCCGTCGCATAGTAGAACTGCGCCAGCGTCGCCAGGCCTTTCTCTCCCCAGAAGAATTACTCGTCATACGCAACTTTCCCGAGAGTGCCATCCACTACATGACGGCATCACAGAACTTCCCCAAGATACGCATCAACCACTCCACCCTCCAGCAGCTCAAGTCGCACCCCCTCATCAACCATACCCAAGCCTCCGACATACTCCAGTACCGTCGGCTCAACGGCGACATCCGTTCCGCCGCCGATATGTCTCTCCTGCGCTCCTTCAGCGAGTCGCAACTCTCCCGCCTCGCCCCCTTCCTCCTTTTCGACTAAGGGATACGTTTCTCAGGTTTGAGAGGGAGTTAAAGGGAGTTAGAAGGAGTTAAAGGGAGTTAGAAGACATTACGATTAACAGTCAGAGAACTGGAACATTTGTCCTCTATCTACCTCTATCTACCTCTATCTTCCTCTAACTTCCTCTATCTTTCTCTATCTACTTCTAACTCCTTAATCCTTATAACACCTCATCGCTCCAACTTGTTGGCTTGCCAGAGCAAGCTCCGCTTTGCGACTGAGCACCTACTGGAGCGCAAGAACCTTATAACCTCATACCTCATGACCTCAAACCTCTGCGCCCAGCCTTATTTCAGGTTACTTGCGAAGAACTCGGCAAGCGTGTCCCAGGGGATGAAGTCGTTGCTGCCTCCGTCATAGAGGTCGCAGTGCGTGGCACCAGGTATTATGAGCAGCTGCTTGTTCTCTGGGTTGGGGTTGGGCTTGCCTACGGTGTTGTATCCCTCAGCCTTGCCATCCACCATATATTTGTATGCCGCCTCGCCAAAGTAGCGTGAGTGCGCCTTCTCACCGTGCATCACGAGCACGGCAGAGCGTATCTCGTTGATGTAGTACAGGAAACGGCTGTTGCTGTAGGCCTGAGTACCTATCACGCGCCATCCGTCGTTGGAGTTGCCGCTGCGCTTGTGATAGCCGCGCGGAGTCTTGTAGTAAGCGTGGTAGTCCTTCACAAACTGCGGAGCATCATCAGGCACGGGGTCTATCACTCCCCCCGCCATCGCCATAGGGTCAGCCATACGCTGTTTGGCGAGAGCCTCGCGAGCAGCATGGCGAGCCTCCTCCTTGTCGTCGCTGTCAAAATATCCGTTGCCGCTCACTCTCGTCATGTCATACATCGTAGAAGCTACGGTAGCCTTGATGCGTGTGTCCGTAGCAGCAGCGTTGAGGGCTATGCCACCCCATCCGCAGATGCCAATGATGCCTATCCTGTCGGCATCCACACACTCCAGCTTCGACAGAAAATCCACGGCAGCCATGAAGTCCTCCGTATTGATGTCGGGCGAAGCCGTCCTGCGAGGCTCGCCACTGCTCTCCCCAGTGTATGAGGGGTCGAAGGCAAGAGCCACAAAGCCCCTCTCAGCCATCCTCATGGCGTAGAGTCCGCTCGACTGCTCCTTGGTAGCGCCAAACGGTCCGCTCACGGCAATTGCAGGCTTGAAACCCCTCCCTGACCTCCCCAAAGGAGAGGAGCTTTGTTCTCCCCCTTGGGGGGAATTAGAGGGGGTAACTGTGCACTGCTCTCCCCCTTCCTTTGGGGTATAGAGGTCTGCAGCCAGTGTCAGTCCGTATTGAGTCTTGAATGTCACCTTCTGGTGGTTCACCTTCTCGCTCAGTGGGAACACCTTGTCCCACTCCTGTGTCATAGTAATTGTTGTGTTCATATATTTTTCGTTTTCGTTAGCGCTCTTGCGCTCCAGTGGGTGCTCAGGCGAGCAAGCTCGGAGCCCGTTAGCGTTACCAAGCATTACGCCCATCAGTGCTATGGTTAATATCAGTTTCTTCATTGGATTATCTTGTTGCCGTTCTTTATGTATAGTCCGTTCCCGTTAGCGTTCCCGTTAACGTTAGCTGGTGTGCTCACCCTCTGTCCGCTCACGGAGTAACAGGCGCTGTCAGCCTTGTCCTTGCCCTTGCCTTTGATGCCCCTGATGGCAGTAGGGTTGCTTGCCGACAGCAGTACCGATATGCCGCTGCTGCCAGCCTTCAGGAATGAGCGCAGCCCCTGTTCCGTCAGTCCGTCTATCTTGCCCAGTCGGGTGTAGCTCCACGAGTTTGAGCTATAGAATATGCAGATGTAGCTGCCGTTATACAGTACAATATCCCCAGGCTGTGCCTCCACCTGCTCGTCGCTCTGGGTGAGAGTCCTGCCCAGAGCCCCCCATATCTCGAAATCGTTGTCGTTGAGGGTAACGGTTATGTTCCCTTGCTTCAGAGCCTCCATAAGCTCCTCTGCCGCCTTGGTGTCAGCAAGTGTCACGCTCTCCGTCTGTCCGTCTATGGTAATATACATTTTATTTTCTGCCCTCGCCCCCATGCACCACATCGTCAGCACGGTGCATAAGAAGGTCATTAGTCCTTTTCTCATCGTTTCAGTATGTTTTTATCAGCCTTACAGACTCTCCTTCAGTATCTCTGTTATGTCCTCCTTCTTCAGGTCCATGTAGCCCGCAGGATAGCAGATGGTGCCCTCCGTTATTCCAGGAATCATGTCGGCATTTGCACCCACCTCGCTTATGGTCAGTGGCAATCCTATCTCCACCATCCAGTCCTTCAGAGCCTGCAGTCCAGCCTCTGCTGTCTGCTCGTCGGTCATGCCCTCGCCGTTTACGTTCCACACGTTCTTGGCAAAGCGAACGAACTTAGGCAGTCCGTGCTTCATGGCGCGCCTGTAGTAGGCAAGCGACACAGATGCCAAGGCGTAGCCGTGAGGAGCATGAGTCCATGCACCTACGCTGTGACCTATCATGTGTACCATCCAGTCCTGCTTCTTGCCCAGTCCTATGAGCGTGTTCAGCGCCCATGTAGCAGTCCACATGATGTTTGAGCGAGCCTCATAGTCCTTCGGATTCTTCACTGCCACGCGGCTGCTGTTGATTACTGAGCGCATCAGTCCCTCAGAGATGTAGTCGCTGGTGTTATCGTCCAGGTCAGAGAAATACTGCTCCATTATGTGGTTCATGATGTCATATATGCCAGCCTTCATCTGGTTCTCTGGCACCGTCATGGTAAATTCAGGGTTCAGTATTGAGAACTTAGGCATCAGGCGGTCGTCAAACACGTGCCCCACCTTGAATGTGTGCTCAGCATCGGTTATCACGGTGCCCGCATTCATCTCCGAACCAGTGCCAGCCATCGTCAGTATGCAGCCCACAGGCAGCAGCCTCTGCCCCTCGGCAGGGTTCTGCTGCTTCAGCCAGAACATATCCCAGTAGTCGCCCTCGCAGAATACCGATGCCGCCACAGCCTTAGAGTAGTCGCACACGCTGCCGCCGCCCAGTGCCAGTATCAGGTCTATGTCGTTCTCACGAGCTATCTTCACTCCCTCGTTCAGTTTCTCCAGCGTAGGGTTGGTCATAACGCCAGGGTTCTCCACCACAGTCTTGCCAGCCTCTTTCAGTATAGCCACTACTTGGTCGTATATGCCGTTGCGCTTCACGCTTCCGCTGCCATAGTTCAGCAACACCTTGTCGCCATAGTTCTTCAACTCGTCCTTGAGAAAGTTCAGGGAGTCTTTGCCAAAATACAGTTTGGTGGGATTGTGATAAGAAAAGTTTCCTTGCATAGTTATTATAGTTTTAGTTTTTTTGTTGTTTCTTTCGCCTGCAAAATTACTCAAAATATTCGAAAAACGAGTTACACAAATCCACGTAAAAATTACCAATTTTACTGAAAATGCCCCCTCGCTCCCTTAATCCTTAATTGATTTTTTCTTCGATTTTCTTGAGATTTTTGAGCCGTAGGCGAAATCAAGTTGAGCCTTCTGTTTATTATCTTTCGATTTTCTTGAGATTTTCAGATAAGATTTTTCTTAAAATCCAGTCAAAAATCCGTTAAAAATCGGCTCACCTGCAAATTCCTGTGTCTTACATTTTTTTTCTCGCAAAGACACTAAGAACAACTCTCTTCGAGAGCACAGGTATGTAGCCTTAGACATTCGCTTGCAAGCAAGCTTTCAGCGACCGTCTAACCTACATCCCTACTGGTTGCACCAGTTATTCTTAGTTACGCAAAGGGCAAAGGCGCAGTCTGCGACTGCTCACGCCAAGCCCTGCGGGTTGCGCAAATAATGTTTGTATCATTAAATTTGAGTTCTCCCCTCTTGGGGGAGTTAGAGGGGGCCTTGCGTAAGCTCCGAAGGAGCGTCTTGGCTCTTTGCGTAGAGATGATTACTGACTTCAGTCAGCAGAGTGTCGAGATAAGACACTTATCAAGCTTGCTTGAAATAAGGGGCTTATCAAGAGACTATGAAGCTCGAAAGAGCTAATCATCTCGGCTTAGCGAGAAAACTTGGAACTCGGCTTGGCGAGAAATAAACAAAGAAATCCGTTCCTATTCGAGCTATCCGTGGTTAAAAGGCGAGCAGTCGCAGATACGTCTCTATCGCCTTCCTTATCTCCGATACGCAGATAAACTCGTCGGCAGAGTGGGAGCGAGAGCTCTCGCCAGGACCCAGCTTGAAACTCGGGAAACGCATCAGAGCCTGGTCGGAGAGGGTAGGCGAACCAAACGGCACCAACCCTAATTCGCTGAACTTCTTGCGGAACCCGTCAACGATAAGGTTCCCGTTCCCGTTATATAACGAGCTACTATGCAGATGGAAGGAGCGAGCCTTGAGTTCGCTTTTCAGTTTCGTCTGCAGAAACTCAAACACCTCCTCGTTAGTGTAAAGCTCGTTGGTACGCACGTCTATGGTAAACCTGCACTCATCGGGCACCACGTTGTGCTGCGTGCCGCTGTTCACTATCGTGCACTGCATCTTCGTAGGTCCCAGGAGAGGCGACACCCTCTCAAACCTGTAGTCGCGAATAAACACGAGGTCGTCCAGTGCCTCGTAAATGGCGTTCACACCCTCGTTACGCGCAGCGTGTCCGCTCTTGCCGTGCGCCACCGCGTCAATCACCATCAGTCCTCGCTCCGCCACAGCAGGCTGCATGCCCGTCGGCTCGCCCACTATCGCCACGTCAATCCTCGGCAGCAGGGGCAGCACCGCCCTTATGCCCCCAGCACCGCTCACCTCCTCCTCACATGATGCGAGGAAGATGAGGTTAAGACCCCCCTTCTGCCCAGAGGGCATCTCCCCCCGAGAGGTGGAGAGAGAATTACAAGGGGTGGTATTATTATCTTCCCCCTCGGGGGAGGATGTCACATGGTGACAGGAGAGGGGTCGCTCTAATATCCTAAACATCTGCAGCAGGCTCACCAGTCCCCCACCGCAGTCGTTGGCTCCCAGTCCGTAGAGTCTGTCGCCCTCTAAGGTAGGCGAGAAAGGGTCTTTAGTCCACGAACTCACGGGCTTCACCGTGTCAATATGAGCGTTCAGCAGAATTGTCGGCTTGCTGTCGTCCCATTCCGCCGACCTTATCATGAGGTTGTTGCCTATGCGCTCAGGAGAGTATCCATAGTCGCGCATAGCCTTCTCCATCACGTCCGCCGCCCTGCTCTCGTCTCTGCTCACCGATGGCGTAGCAATCAGTCTCTTCAGCAGTTCCACTGCCTCGCTTGTATATTCTTCTATCATCATACTGCCTACAAAGTTACCCTTTTCTTTTATAAAGAGCAAATTTTTTTCGGAAAATCAATAGAATCTTTATATCTTTAGTAAATAGAATAAATATCCATTCGCGATGTCCAAGTGTAGAACCATTAGTTCTACCTGCAGAAGCACTGGTTCTACGTGCAGAACTAATGGTTCTGCAGCCAGAGGCAATGGTTGCATAAAATCGCCCTAAAATCCTGCATATTTGAATAAGTATGCAAAAAGGATTTTCAAATAGATTTTATCTCGGATTTTCTTTGAGATACGAAGCATCAAGATGAACGGAATTGTCTTTTGTTGTTTTCTTTCCGATTTTTCAATGTTTTTTTAGTTTAGATTTCGCAAAAAAAAAAGTTTTTTCATGAAAAACCTCACATAGGTCACTTAACCCTCTCTCATCTCAGTGTTTATGCGCCTTCACGCAAGTGAGGTGTCTTTAAGAAAGGTCACTCATAGGTCACTTGAAGGTCATGACCCCATCCTCGCCCTAAGGGGCACTCCTTCCCGAGGGCAGGAGATTAATTTCCATAATTTGACTGTAACTCATTCCCTTCCTCTCGGTGGTTTCTGCCCCTCGCGTAATCGGACGCGCGAATGCGCTACGCTTGCCAGAGCAAGTTCCGCTCTGCGCCTGTAATCGGACGCGAAGCTACGCTTGCAAGGCAAGAACACCTACTGGAGCGCAAGAAACGAGGGGACTGGAGGGGAGTTGATGTCAGTTTGAACTGACAGGAAGGGGGTCTCAAGTGACCTCTAAGTGAGGTGTCTCGAAGATAGATCACTCGCCTCAACCCAAGTGTTTATGCGCTTTCCCAGCGCATAAGTGACCTATGTGAGGTTATTTTGATGAATTCTATATTTTTTGCATTTTTGTCTCCTTTGTTTGGAGAAAAGAAAACTTTTTCTTAATTTTGCGCAGTACGATATTCTACATTATAAATCTGCTATGACAAAAAATAAGCACTACAGTTGTTTTTTATAACCTCTGCCACGAAATGGCGCACCCTTACCATAACTTTGCAACAAAAATCAATACACTATGCCAAACAACGATAGAGGACAAAGCCTCATTACCAAATATGTATGGGTAATAGAGACTATCTACAAAGCCAAGAAGATTTCATTTAAAGAACTGAATGAAAAGTGGCTCGATGATGAAATAAGCCGAGGGGTAGATATACCTAAGCGCACCTTTGATAACTGGAAGTCAGTCATTCTGGATATGTTTGGCATCATCATCGCCAACGAGCAGTGTGGTGAATACCGCTACTATATAGCCAATGCCGATGATATCAGAAACAATGGATTACGTTCCTGGCTCTACAATACCCTGTGCGTCAGCAATGCCTTGGCAAACAGTCAGAGCATAAAAGACCGCATAATACTTGAGTATGTGCCATCAGGACAAGATTATCTGCAACCAGTTATCGAGGCTATGAAGGAAAACAGGGTGCTCAATATCACCTATCACAGCTATTGGAAAGACGAAGAAAACAACTTCGATGTACAGCCCTATTGCATCAAGTTATTCCGTCAACGCTGGTATATGGTCGCTCGTAGCACCTATTCTTATTATTACGAGAAGGGGCCACGCCTCCATGCGCTCGACCGAATCCAATCGCTACACGTGAAGGACGAGACCTTCGTGATGCCGAAGGGCTGGTCGGCCCAAGACTTCTTTGAGGGTTGCTTCGGCATCATCGTTGACCAGAATGTGGACATTCAACCCATCACGTTGAAAGTCTCTGCCGGTCAGGCCAACTACATCCGTGACCTGAAAATGCACGAGTCGCAAGAAGAGACGAAGCGCAATGAAGAATACAGCATCTTCACTTATCGCCTTCGACCGTCCTATGACTTCATACAGGAACTCCTCTGGAACGGTGGAGACGTGGAAGTGCTCGAACCCGAATGGCTCCGCAAGGAGATAGCAGGAAAGATAAAGAGAATATGGAACAAATACAAATATAATACTACTAAAGATCATGGAGAAAGAGATAATTGAGACATACCACTTTAATCCTTCGGATTTCAACTATGATGGCAGAAGGTTATCAGACGGAAAATCATTTCGAGATGTTATAAAAGACTTTGAGAGAGACTTTCATGTTCGTCACACCTCTGAATATGCTCTCAATCTATATGCCAACACACGCTCAATGATGCTGCTTGCCAGGTCATGCGATGCTGCGCCATTTCTTACATACGGAATGGATTTGACACAAGGAAAAACTTTTGATGCAGAGAAAGATCCTTTCATCAATCATCAAATGGATATTCATAGTAAAAGTGTATTTGTATATGGTATTGATTCGGCATATATGGATAATTTTGATGAAAACGGATATCCTATTATTGACGAAAATAGCGAAATCTATCCGCTAACACTGCTTGTTGATGATAGTATGCTTGATGATGTCATTAAATTAACAGTTCCCACTATAGATGGGGATGAAGCAATCCTAATTAATGTTAACGTTCCAAAATTTGAATACGTATGACGAATTCGAAGCAACATACAGACGATTTTCATCTTGTGCGCAACAATAATGGTGAATGGATAAGTGATGACAACGTAGTTTTCTTGTCTCGTATAGAGGCCGGCATTCTACAGGTTCGTGCAGCACAAAATGGCAAGAACCTTTCTATTCAACATGGTTTCGGCAATAGATTGTGGTGCTACAAACATGAATACGAAGAAATAATAGCAATCAATATTCAAACTCCACCACCAATAAATAGAACACTAAAAATTAAGAAGAAAATGAAAAAAACAAGTAATGCTGCCTCTCCTTTGATTTATAAAGGCGACAAGCCTTTTAAGAGAATTGCACGTACTCATCAATCTGATTTCAGAACAAACTTTCTGAAAGTTCCATTTGACCCAGATAATAAATATGGAAAATATGGAGCTTTTCTTATGCCAGATGATGCCAATGCAGGACTAAATTTCTGCAAAGATTTCCGGCAAGAAATTCTTGATCGGATACAAAAACGTTATCCGCGCCTTACTGCGACACAACATGATGGTTTGTATGCCAATATGTTGCGTAGTGAGCATATACCTTGGAATGTGTTTATTCCTATGGCACACGACTTAAGTGCGACAGCAAAGGTTTTCAACAAGATTCTTGGTGCCGATGAGATTGATGAAGTGACAGACATCCGAATCGAATGGGCGCCTGAAAAAACAAAATGTCTGAATGATAACACCTCATTCGATACATATATTGAATATTTGCATAATGGTAAGACTTGTGGTATCGGCATTGAAGTAAAATACACAGAAGAAGGTTATCCTTTTGGAGCTAAGGAACGTCGTGAAGTAATGGAAAACGAACAGTCAAGATATGCTCAGGTCACTAAATCTTGCGGTTGGTTCATCACAGAGATTTCAAATCGCCCCATTAGAGAAACAGCACTCTGCAAGGATGAGTTCCGTCAAATATGGAGAAACCATATACTTGGTGCAAGTATGGTAGGAAACAAGAATATAGGAAAAGACAAGGTAGAAAAGTTCCATAGTATAACGCTCTATCCACATGGGAATCAGCATTTTAATGTATTTTTGCCTGCGTACGAACAGTTCCTCACAGATGAAGGACGTTCAACATTTGGATATATAACGATAGAATCTCTTATAGATTTACTTGATCAGCATTTCCCCAAAACAAAAGAGTATCAAAACTGGATTAACTATCTAAGAGTCCGCTATCCATTTTAAACCAACCAATGAAAGACTTTGCAGCAATAGATTTTGAGACAGCTAACAACGAGCGTTCTTCGGTTTGTTCTGTTGGTATCGTCATTGTACGAAATGGTGAGATAGTAGATTCGTTCTACTCTCTCATCCAACCAGAGCCGAACTATTATAACTATTGGTGTTCACAGGTTCATGGTCTCTGTCATGAAGATACTGACGATGCACCAGTTTTTCCAAAAGTATGGGCGCAGATAGAGCCATTAATCCAGGGATTGCCTCTTGTGGCCCACAACAAGCCATTTGATGAAGGGTGTCTGAAGGCTGTTTTCCGTGTTTATCAGATGGACTATCCCGACTATGAGTTCTATGACACTCTTTGTGTTTCACGGCGAGTGCTCCCTGATTTAGAAAACCACCAACTCCAGACTGTTGCCGCCGCCTGTGGCTATCAGTTAGAGAATCATCACCATGCGCTAGCTGATGCAGAAGCCTGTGCAGCGATAGCCATCAAAATTCTTTAATTGCCCATGGAAGTGACTCGCATCAGCAACGCACTTGCTGCGTATCTGTCCATCCATGAGACAATCATGGAGGAATATCAGAATCTGATAGTCTTTGCCCTTTCTTTCTTGGTGCAAAAGGAAAGGGAAAAACTATCTTTGCCATATCACATCAACATCATTGATGAACTGCATATCAATGAAAACGGTCACAGCCGCATATTGCTGAAACTACTGCAATACCAGAATGAACAAGGTGAATACACATTTCTTCATTCGCTGTTCAGTTACATCAATGTACATACCCACTCCTCCAACTTTTCTCGGATTGAAATAAAGAGACCACTCCTTACACAAGAAGAAGCAAGGATTGACCTATGGCTCCGTGACTGGGAAAGTGGTTATGCCATTATCTTCGAGAACAAAGCTTGTGATGCCGTAGACCAAGAAGAACAGTTGTCCAGATACATCAACAAGACCATTACCGAGGGGTTCAGCAAAGAAAAGATCTTTGTTGTGTACCTTCCTTCTTATGCCCATGAGCCTGACGAACAGTCTTGGGGCGATTACAAAGAGGAGTTTGAGGAAAGATATGTTAATCTTTCCTTCAGGGATGATATCCTTGCCTGGCTGAAAGACGATGTTCTTCCCAATATCCCAAGTAGCAATATCTATCTCTACACTGCGGTAGTGCAATACATTGACTACTTGGAAGGATATTTCTTACTCAGAAAAATAAACAACAGAATGAATATGAATTTAGACAATCTTATTTCATCTCAGTTTGAACTTGATAAGTTCAGCACTGACAAAGAGCGTATTAAAGTGCTTCAGGAGAAAATTGATGACATGCAAGAAGTCGTCAATTCCATGCAAACACTTCAAGGACGACTCTGTCAATCTATCTTTGAAGATTGGCAAAAGAAGACCAAAGAACTCTTCCCCGAGTTGCATCCTTGCGAAAGAGGAGCATTGACTGATGTTTCGCTAATATTGGGAGGGAAAAAGGTGGACATCTTTATCAGCAGTAATTCAAAAATGTACTGCCAAGTTGAGTTTTCTCCTTCTTTGCCGCAAGAAGAGCGAGATATAAATGGCACATTTATTGAGGAACTTAAAGACCTTCTGCCCAGTTGCAATACTAATTGTGTATGGAAGTATATTTCACCTCTTGAATTTGACGAGGTTTTTCAACTTTTCATTGAAGTGGTGAACAGATGTAAACAAATGGCCAACAATGGATAAAGAACTTGAACTGCTGTCGGATTGGCTGAAATACCAAAATGACTTACCCAAGAAGCGCACCCATAAGGAAACGCTTCTCGACATAGCTGGTATCGACCATCTGGAGAACCACTGGTCGGACATATATGCTTATTTCTTTAACCCGAAAGCCTCTCATGGGCTTTCAAGGTTATTCATTGATTCCTTGCAGGACATTCTCTGCTCAAAGACTGAACAATCCCCTTTGATGATGAAATCATTTTCCGTCCTTCGCGAATGCGGTGTACAGGACGAGAAAGGCAACACGAAACGCATTGATCTTCTCCTCCAAAACGAGGACGAGGCTATCATCATTGAAAACAAGGTATATGCCGCTCTCTATAATAGACTTGACCTGTACTGGAACAAGCCGAATGTCCCGGAAGAGAACAAAAGAGGAATTGTACTCTCACCTTGGGCAACGCCTGTGAAATTCCACAACTTCGTGAACATAACCCACGAGGAGTTTGCCCACACTATTGAGAATAACTTGTCTGCATATTTTGCCACCGCCAACCCCAAATCCCTTATATTGCTGCAAGATTTTATTCAGAACATCTATAATGTCACACACGCCATGAACGAAGAAGAAGTATATTTCTATTTTGAAAACAGAGAAAAGATAAATCGTCTTGCTGAAATACGCAAAAACGTTGTATCGCACATTTGGAAAACGATTGAGGAGGATGGAAATACCAAACTGCTGAAGCCGCTTTTCAAAGAGAACGGAATGAAGCTATCTATCAAGACCAAGAATAATGTCGATTACTGCTACTATACTTTCGATGCATTGCCAGACAAAGTGATGTTGACATTGGTCTATGATACGCTGTGGAATTATGATAAAGATGGATGCCGCATACGCATGTTCCTTGAACTCCAGTCCAAGGAAATGATAAAATTCGTAAAGGACATGAAGGACACCCTTGAACTTGAACCAGATGGCCATAAAGAAGATACCACGTGGTGGCATTACAAAGGGACTAAAATTACTTTCACACCTAAAGAACTTGCCAATAGCAACGATATTGCCACACGAATTGTCAAAACCATAAAAGAATCGCATTTCTACGAGGACGGTCAGAAAATAATTGCCCTTTGGAAAGAACACCACAAATGACAAGCTACATCTCCAACACCGCCCATTACAAAGAAGTGCTATCGTAAGTATCCCCCGTGAAGTACACCCTTTGGATTGGTACAATTGACAACTTACACAAAATATCATTTTTCTTCGACCTCTGCCACCATTTGGCGGAGACCTTCGTTTCCTTTGCACTTGTAAAGATAAATAAATGAAGGAAAAATACAACGCAAAATAGGCTTCAATGTATAAAAAAATCTACTAAGATTCCGCTACGTCATATTATGGCAAAGTGGGAATGGCAATTTTTTAACAAAAAATTATGTGTTGTGAATATTTTTTAGTATTTTTGCATCTGAAAAAAGATTTTAGGCTCAAAAAAGTTTTTGTTGGCTATGCAAACATTATGTCATTTGGCCCTGCTGCCTCATGAACAGGCAAAGAAATACGGCGACAGGACAGTATTCGAGTATAAGGACTTCGGTGGCACGGAATGGAAAAGGGTGTCATGGGGGGAGTTTTCGGAAATGGTGAAAAAGGTGTCTAACGCCTTGCTCGACATGGGCATAGGGGTGCAGGAGAAGATTGGGGTGTTCTCGCAGAACGCCGTGCAATATTTCTACACCGATTTTGGTGCCTTCGGCATAAGGGCTGTGACGATACCGTTTTATGCTACGAGCTCGGAACAGCAACTGCAATACGTGATAAACGATGCGGAGATAAGACTGGTGTTTGTGGGCGAGCAGGAGCAGTATGACAAGGCGCGAAGGGTGCAGGCGCTGTGCCCCACGCTGGAGAGGATAGTGATTTTCGACTCGTCGGTGACGCTGGCTGAGCACGATGTGACGTCGGTGTTTTTTGCTGACTTCATAAAGGCGGGCGAGGGACTGCCGCGCCAGGCTGAGGTGGAGAGACTGTGGAACGAGGTGGAGGACGAGGATATTGCCAACATCCTCTATACTTCAGGTACTACGGGAGAGTCGAAGGGAGTGGTGCTGACGTGTGGTCAGTATATGGCTGCTTTCAAGGCTAACAACGAGTGTGTGCCCGTAGGGGAGGACGACAGGGTGATAACATTCCTGCCGATAGCGCACATTTTTGAGAGGGGATGGGATTTTCTCGCCCTGACAGAGGGGAGCACGCTGATTATAAATACTGACCCGCACGAGATACAGCAGTCGATGAGGGAGACGCATCCTACGTGTATGTCGGCTGTGCCCAGATTCTGGGAGAAGGTGTATGCGGGGGTGATGGCGAAGATAGAGAAGGCGTCGCCCATGAGCCAGAAGATTTTCAGGGAGGCGCTGGAGACGGGAAGGAGATATAACGTGGACTGCAAGGCGAAGGGAAAGTGCCCGTCGCTGCTACTGAGGATGAAATACATGGCGATAGACAAGACGCTGCTCGCAATGGTGAGGAAGCAGTTTGGACTGGACAAGCCAAACATTTTCCCGACGGCGGGGGCGGTGGTATCGCCAGAGGTGGAGACCTTCGTACACAGCCTGGGGCTGAACATGATAGTGGGCTACGGACTGACGGAGAGCCTCGCAACGGTGTCGTGCGACAGAAAGGGGGAGCCTTACTCGATTGGTTCGGTGGGCAAACCGATAGGCGGCATCGACGTGAGGATAGGCGAGAACAACGAGATTCTCCTGAAGGGACCGACCATCACGAGGGGATACTACAAGCGCGAGGCGCTGAACAGGGAGACATTTACGGAGGACGGATATTTCCGCACGGGGGATGCGGGATACATGAAGGACGGGGAACTGTACCTGACGGAGAGGATAAAGGACCTCTACAAGACTTCGAACGGCAAATATATTGCTCCGCAGGCTGTGGAATCGAAGCTGCTGGTGGATAAGTACATCGAGCAGATAGTGGTGATAGCCGAGGAGAGGAAGTTCGTATCGGCGCTGATAGTGCCTGCCTACGCCATGCTGGAGGAGTATGCGAGGGAGCAGGGCATACCGTTCAGCGGCAGGGAGGACTTGTGCGGCAACGAGAAGATAAAGCGCATGATGGCCGAGCGCATTGACACCTTGCAACAGGGCTTGTCGGGCTACGAGCAGGTGAAGCGCTTCACGCTGATTACGCAGCCTTTCTCAATGGAGAACGGAGAGCTGACGAACACGCTGAAGACGCGACGACCAGTGGTGATAAAGAACTATGCGGAGGTCATCGAGAAAATGTACGAAGAATGATTACACAGGACCAACTGAAGGATGTGATGGACAGGGCGGAGGCTCTGCACAAATATCTCGACATAGACAGAAAGAAGATAGAATACGAGGAGGAGGACCTGAGGACGCAGGCGCCTGACTTCTGGGAGGACCCTGAGAGGGCGAGAGCACAGATGAAGGTGGTGGGCGAGCTGAAGAAATGGCTCGACGGCTACAGGGAGGTGCGCACGGCGGCTGACGAGGTGCAGCTGGCGATGGAGTTCTACAAGGACGAAATGGTTACCGAGCAGGAGGTGGACGAAGCCTACGCCCGCGCCATGAAGGCGATAGAGAACCTGGAGCTGAAGAACATGCTGAGACAGGAGGAGGACCCGATGGACGCCGTGCTGAAGATAAACTCGGGCGCTGGAGGAACGGAGGCACAGGACTGGGCTCAGATGCTCATGCGCATGTATATGCGATGGGCTGAGAAGGGGGGCTACAAGGTGACGATAGCCGACCTGCAGGAGGCTGACGACGCAGGCATCAAGTCGGTGACGATGCAGATAGAGAACCAGGGCGAGGCTGACTATGCCTACGGCTACCTGAAATCGGAGAGCGGGGTACACAGACTGGTGCGCGTGAGCCCCTACAACGCTCAGGGCAAGAGAATGACGAGCTTTGCCTCGGTATTTGTAACGCCGCTCATTGACGATACCATAGAGGTGGAGATAGACCCTGCCCGCATATCGTGGGACACCTTCCGCTCGAGCGGCGCTGGCGGACAGAACGTGAACAAGGTGGAGACGGGCGTGAGGGTACGCTATATGTATCAGGACCCCGACACGGGCGAGGAGGAGGAAATCCTCATAGCCAACACGGAGTCGAGAAAGCAGCAGCAGAACAGGGAGAACGCCCTGAGACTGCTGAAGTCGCAACTCTACGACCGCGCGATGAAGAAGCGCATGGAGGCACAGGCAGCGATAGAGGCTGGGAAGAAGAAGATAGAGTGGGGCAGTCAGATACGCTCCTACGTGTTTGACGACCGAAGGGTGAAGGACCACCGCACGGGCTACCAGACGGCGGACGTGGACGGAGTGATGGACGGCAAGCTCGACGGCTTCATCAAGGCTTATTTAATGAAGAATGAAGAGTGAGTGAAGAATGAAGAGTGAAGAGTGAGTGACCCCCTCCCGACCTCCCCGAGGGGAGGGGTCTCGAAATATTAACATGATAAAAAATAACCCTCCCCTTTGGGGAGAAGGTGGGGGGCAAAAGATTATGAGTAAATTCAGACATGCAAAGCGTGATGCGAAAAAGGCAGCATACGCAGCGAAACAAGAGAAAGAAGGACAGAGCGTTATTAACTGGATATTTGGTGTGCTGATAGTGCTCGGCGCTATCTACGCTATCTACACCATAATGTTCGTGGGTTAAGATAAAAGTTAGCTTCGCAAGCTCGGAACCTGTTAACGTTCCCGTTATCGTTCCCGTTAAAGTTAAAGTTTAGAAAAGAATGCAGGAAATAGAACGCAAGTTCCTCGTGAAGCGTGATGGTGCCTTCAAGGGCATCGCCGCGTCGGCATCGGAGATAGCCCAGGGCTACATGAGCGTGAAGGGGGCTACCGTGCGCATAAGGCTGAGGGACGAGAAGGCGTACCTCACCATCAAGGGACCCTCGGAGGACGGGGGACTGTCGCGCTACGAGTTTGAGAGGGAGATACCTGTGGAGGATGCTCGCGAGATGCTCAAACTGTGCAAGGGCGGACTGATAGAGAAGACGCGCTACCTCGTGCCCTATGGGGGACACACCTTCGAGGTGGACGAGTTCAAGGGGGACAACGAGGGACTGCTGTTTGCCGAGGTGGAGCTGGGCAGTGTGGACGAGGCGTTTGAGAAACCTGAATGGCTCGGACCTGAGGTGACGGGCGACAGGCACTTCTACAACAAGGGGCTGCTAAAGAACCCTTACCCCACGTGGAAACAGCTGGTGCCAGAGGAGTACAGATAAAGAAAAAAACGAAAAAAGAACTAACCAACTACTAACATTATAATTACAATTCACACAAACGAAAAGAAAAATGAAAAAGAAATTGTTTCTCAGTGCGGCTTGCCTCTGCATGGGCCTCATGGCAAGCGCTACCAATTATTATGCTGCACCTGGTGCTAAGGGCGACGGCAAGAGTATCAGCAACCCTGGCGACCTGAACACGCTGGCATCAAAGACTATTGCTGGTGGTGACTCGCTGTTCCTCATGGACGGGGTGTACTACATCACTGCCACCGTTGACGTGAAGACGGCTGCTGGCACGGCAGAGAAGCGAACCTTCGTGGGAGCAATGAAGGGGGCTCACCCCATAATTGACGGCAGCAAAATGTCTTATGGCGGTCAGACTAACGGCATTCGTACTCGTGTGGCATATGTCCACCTCTATGGTATCACCATGCGCTATGCAGGTTTTAAGGGATTCCTCATTTGCGGAAGCTATAACCTGATAGAGAACTGTACAGCACAGGCAAGTGTGGATTCTGGTTTCGGCATAAAGGATGCCGATAACAGCACGTTCCTCAACTGCGACTCCTTTGACAGTTTCGATTACGAACAGGGTGGTGCTGACAAGCCAGACTTTGGCGGCAATGCCGACGGCTTCTGTGACAAGCAGTTTACTGGTGGCGGCAATACGTACATAAACTGCCGAGCATGGAACAACAGCGACGACGGATGGGACCTATACAAGAGGGGAACGAGTTCGCCAATAGTATTCATAAACTGCATAACCTTCAACAACGCTCCCGAATACTACGACTTTACGGGCAACCCTCGTCTGGTGACAGACAAGAGCTGGTTTGACCAGATGGAAGGTAAGACAGCCACTACCACCAAGAACCGTACAGAGACGTGGTATCGCACCAAATACTACAACAATGGCAATAAGAACGGATTCAAGATTGGTGGTGCTGGCGTGGCAACTGACGTGACGATGTACCGCTGCCTTGCCGTAGCCAACACCGTCAAGGGCTTCGACCAGAACTACACACAAGGTGTGGTGAAGCTGTATAACTGCACAGGCTACGACAATAAGAACAACTACCACTTCGGCTCGGCTGAGATGAAAGGGCTCGACATCAGAAACTGCATAAGCCACTACTCTCACGAGGCTGACTTGAGCAACCCCAAGGACGAGCACTGGAAGGACATCATAACCACTGGCAACTACACCCACTCGAGCAACTCATGGGACAAGGATGGCATGGCGCCTACGGACGATGACTTCGTGAGCCTCGATACCAAGGCAAGTGTTGGCGCACGTAACGCCGACGGCACATTCACCGTACCCACCATGTGCCTGAAGAAGGGCAGTAAGTTCATAGACGCTGGCGAGATAATAGATGGATACAACGACTATAACGGCAGCAAGCCCGATCTGGGCTGGAAGGAGTATGACGCCAGCATCGAGCCTACGGAGGTGGTAAGCATAGAGGAAGACACAGTGGTGCTGCCAGAGATGCGCCGTCTGAATATATACACCCTCGACGGAACACTCGTTGGCATGTCGGCTTACGGAAAGATAAGCGGACTGAAGGCTGGCACATACATAGTACGTGACTTCGACACAAATAAAGCAATAAAGGTGGTAGTGAGGTAAAAAAGAAAGAAAAAATGTTTACCTCGCTATCCACTGTTCAGGATTAAGTTTGGCGCGCTCCTTGCGCAACTGAAACTGCAGTATATTGTCTCTGCCCACGGTACCAATGGTCTGTCGGGCAGAGATTTTTTGTCCTCGCGAAACGCTCACGCTTCTCAGGTTGCAATATACGGAGATGTAGGCACCGTGGCGCACCAGGACACCCATGGAGCCGCCAGCATTGAAGACGGCACTCACCTCGCCGTCGTAGATAGAGCGCACAGGGGCACCTGCCGAGCCGAGAATGTTGATGCCCTTGTTGTCGAGCACCACGCCAGGCAAGCCCTCTACGCCATGCTGACCGTAGTGGCTCACGATGCGTCCGCCTGCCACGGGAGAAGGCATGCGTCCCTTGTTTGCCTCGAAACCTCCGCTGATGAGACGGTCGGCACTGCTGAGCATGACGGCATTGTCGCTCTCGCGCTTGGCTTCTGCCACAGCCCTCTCGGAGCGAGCCTTGTCGGCAGCTGCCTTGCGTTCGGCAGCTATGCGGTTGGCTTCAGCCTCGCGAGCCAGTTGCTCGGCACGTTCGCGAGCCGCCCTGTCCTTGGCAGCAGCACGTGCCTCTGCCTTAGCCCTTTCCTCGGCAGCTTTTGCCTCGGCTATGCGGCGTTCGTTCTCCCTTGCCCGTGCTTCTGCCTCAGCCTTCTTGCGAGCCAGTTCTTCGGCTTTCTTCTTGGCAGCAGCCGCCTGTTCAGCCTTGCGCTTTGCCTCGGCTATGGCACGCTGGCGTGCCTTCTCTACCTCTATAGCTACGAGGCGGTCAATCTGGGCATTGAGGGCAGCGTCTTTCTTCTTATGGTCGGCAATTACGGCTTGTATGGTCTTCTGCTGGTTCTGCAGGGATGATACTATCTTCTGTTGCTCGTCTTTCTGAGCCATGAGAGCCTGTTTCTCCTTGTTGCCCTTGTAGAGGAGGTCGTTCTTCTCGCCACGTACCACGTGGAGCTGCTGGCGCTTGTTGTTGACAAGTGCCTGCTTCTGCTGTATGGCCTTGCCCTGAGTGCGCTGGAAGGCAGCATACTGGCGCACGAATCGTATGCGGCGGAACAGCTGGCTGAAGTCCTTTGCCGAGAAGATGAACATCAGTTCGCTCTGTATGCTGCGCTGCTTTGCCATGTAGCGCATGGACTTCACGTAGCTTGCCTTGCGCTCGTTGAGCTGGCTGGTGAGGTTGTCGAGCTGTGACGACAGCATGCCGATGTCGCTGTTGATGCGATGGAGGTCGTTGTTGATGGAGTCGAGAGACTGCTGACGGCGGTTCATGTCGGCTCCGAGGCGCTCTATGTCCTTCAGCTTCTTCTGCACCTGTGCCTTGTTGGCACGCAGAGCCTGTTCCTGCTTGCGGATGTTTTGCTTGATGCGAGCCTGCTCGTTGCGCAGTCCGCTGATGGAATTATTGCTGACGTTGCTTTTGCCACCCTTCTTTCCAGAACTTCTGCGAGAGGATTTCTGTTTCGTGGTTTTGGTGGCAACAGCCTTTCTTGATGTTGTTTTCTTCTTTGTTTGTGTCTCGGCAAGAGAGGTGTTGAGGCACAAGCAGAGGGCTAAGAATATATAGAGAAACTTTTTCAATTTATTGTTATGTGTTTTTTTTACGTGTGTATAGGGGGTGGGGGATTAGAAGCTGCTGAGTCTTGAGAAAAAATCCTCGGCAGAGATTTGTCTGTAGCTGCCAGAAACGCTGGTGGTAGCCTCCCAGCTGCCGTCGGTGGAGATGTTGCCCATGTTGATATTGAGCGACATGGTGCCAGTGGAGAATGCCTTGGTATTGAATGTTATGCGCTCCTGTTTGGGGAAACTCTTTACACCCACGGGGGTGAAGTTGTCGTAGGAGACCTTGACGTTTGATGCCAGCTTGGTGCCAGCAGCGTAGCTTATGTCTGTTGCCTTGATGAAGGCACGACTGTCGGTAATCCAGGAGAAGGACATGTTCTCGTGCTGGAAGTTTATCTTCTTGCCTCCGTTGCTGAGGTCGTCGGTGGTGTAGAGAGAGAGGTCTCCCTCGGCGAGTCTTGCCTTGCCAGGCTGAAACAGCTCGTTCCAGAAGAGCGACTGCAGGGTGTAGAAGGTCAGCCCCTCGGTCTTGAGAAATTCCACCTCGTTATATGATGCCTTGACATACTCCTTGTGTATGCGGTCTATGAGCAGAACGTAGGTTGGGGTAAACTCCAGGCGGGCAACCTCCATGAGTCCGAAGGGTACTATGGTGAGGCGTATCACCTGTCCCTTGCGCATCTGCAGTTTGCCATCGAGTGTGACGTCCTTGCCCATGCCCTGTATGCCGAGGCTTATTTTTGACGAAATATTCTGCACATAAACAGCCTTGTCATACACCTGACGGAGGTAGCTCAATCGCTGTTGGCGAGCAGCAAAGTCGGCATTAGCCTTCTCGATGCTCTCTGCTTTTTCTTTGCTTTCAGCCTCTTCGATTTTTTCAGCTCCCTCGATTTTTTCAGCTTCTTCTTTGCTTTCAGCCCTTTCTGTCCTGATACTATCCTGAGTCAGGGAGTCAACAATGCCAGATACGGCATTGATGCTGCCAACAATGTTTGTAATAACGCTGTCATTTGCGTCAGGGTTAGCGTCAGGGTTAACGTTAGCATTAGCGTTTAATACGTTTATGCCCGTAGCCAGGAGCAGGGCTGTAAGGATATGCTTAATCATTTTTTCTTAATTTTCTTGTTTATCTTTTCTGCATGTTTTTTTACCACGCCATCAGGGTCGTCGCCCTCCTTGAGGTATTCCAGAGCCATGTCTATATAGGCTTTGGCATCTTCGTAGCGTTTTTGTTTATATAGAATCCATGCGTAGGTGTCGAGGTAGCTGGAGTTGTTGGCTTCGGCACTTATGGCGCGATAGCTCATCTTCTCTGCCTTCTTCAGGTCTTTGCTCTTTTCGGAGAGCATGTAGGCATAGTTGTTGAGGCAGGTCACGTGGTCGGGCTTGTAGGTAAGACAGCTGTCGTATGCCACGTATGTCTCGTGTATCTTGCCCAGTTTCTGGTATATATCCCCGAGCAGGGCATAGATGTCTGCTGCAACCTCGTTGTTCGTGTCTGTCCTGATGCAGCTTGCAGCTCGCTTGAGCGTGGTGACGGCTTCCTTGTCTTGCTTGTTTACAAAAAGGGCGAGCCCGTGGTAGTAGTGCAGGAGTGGCTCATCGGGAATGTATTCAGTAGCTATCTGGCACTCTCGTATCACCTTGTCGTCTATCGTGTCCTGCCACAGTTTCTGTATCAGCTGTAGTCGAGCAGGTGTGTTGTCGGGCGATATTTCCAATACTCGTCTCCATGCCCTTATCACCTCCTCCGAAGGTGCATTCTTCAGGTCGAGATAGGCAGCTTTCATTTCAGCCACTTCGGATGTCTTTTGTGGCAGGGCGAGCACCTTGTCAAACACTTGCAGCACCCTCACCGAGTCGCCGTCGGATTCCTCGCTGTCCTTCACCCAACTGCGTATCAGTTCCACTCGCATGTTGGGTTCTGTGCGTGGGTTGGTGAGCAGGTTGTAGAGTATGCTGTCTGCCTTGTGGTTCTCTCCCTGAGAGCGATAGAAGTCCTGCAGGGCTTGCTGTGCCTGCGCGTTGTCGGGGTCTTCGTCTATGATGCCGTTGAATGTCTCGAGTGCCTTCTCCTTGTTGCCCGTATTAAGATACCAGTTGCCCAGCATCACCCTCAGGTTCTTGTCGAAGGGGTGGGCATTGATGAGGCTTTGCAGTTCCTTGTAGGCCCCATCGTTGTTGTCCATCATGGAGTGTATGCGCATCTTCTCGAGGGTTATCTCCTCAGATTTTCCTTCCTGCAACTCCAGACGGTCGAGCGCAGAAAGCATCATGGGGTAGTCCTTCTTCTGCTGATAGATACGCAGGAGGAGTTCGAGATACTCTGTTCGGTCGGGGTTTCTCTCGGCGAGGCTTTCATATACCTTCGTTGCCTCGTCTATCTTGTTAAGAAAAAGGTATGTCTGAGCCAGTCTCTCTGCAAACTCGGCATTGTCAGGTTCGCTTGCTGATGCCTTTTCCAGAAAATCCACACCCAGCGAGTCGTTTCGCAGAGCAGTGTAAAAAGTGCCCAGGGCATAGTTGGTCTCAGGGGCGTCAGGCCTCAGTTCGTGGCAGTGGCGAAACAGTTCGAAGGCACCAAGATAGTTGCCCAGATTCTCCTGTCTCACCGCTTCGAGATAGAAATACTGGTATTTGTCCGCCAATGCGTTTAGCGAACAAACCAAAGAAAGTATTATAACAAATTGCCTGATCAACTTTTATTCAATAAACTATGAACTGTGAATTGTGAACTGTGAACTGTAAACTGTGAACTATCACTTCACTCCCGTATGTCCATATCCACCAGCACCACGCTCTGTTTCGTCGAGTTCCTCTACCACGAGGAAGTTAGCCTGTTCGTGCTTGGCTATCACCATCTGGGCGATGCGCTCACCAGGCTCTATGGTAAAGGGTTCGTTGGACAGGTTGACCAGCACCACGCCTATCTCGCCTCTGTAGTCGGCGTCTATTGTTCCAGGCGTGTTGAGTACGGTGATGCCGTGCTTCAGTGCCAATCCGCTTCTTGGTCTTACCTGTGCCTCATATCCCTCGGGCAGTGCTATGAAAAGTCCCGTTGGCACCAGCTTTCTCTCCAGAGGGTTGAGGGTGAAAGGTTCTGAGGTGTTGGCACGTAAATCCATGCCTGCACTCTGCGCCGTAGCATACTGTGGCAGAGGCTGTTTTCCTTTGTTTATGACTTTTACCTGTATCATTGCTATTTATAATAATGTGCAAAGGTAGCAATTTATCCCGATACGGACAAATAAAAAAATGCTAAATAAGAAGAAAAAAAAGCAATCCACCTTCGTAAAGGCAGATTGCTGTTTTTCCTTGGCTTAACCAAAGCCCTGAAATCACGGTGTTCTTTCTCTTAGCGAATTACTTTCCGTGGTTCTCATCGCTTACAGTGAGCTTCTTGCGTCCGTGCTTACGACGATTAGCGAGCACGCGACGACCGTTCTTTGTTGACATACGCTCACGGAAACCATGCTTGTTTACGCGACGACGATTGTGTGGCTGAAATGTTCTTTTCATTTTGTTTTAAGATATCTTTTTTGTTATTTTGCGCAATTCGAGGTGCAAAGGTACAAATAATAGTTGAAAGGAGAAAGTTGAAAGCCGAGCAGGGCTTTCTATTTAATCTTTTTTAACACGTTGCGGCGAAAAACTTTATGCTTTCTACCTTATACTTTATACTTTTTTATTACCTTTGCGTCGCTTTTTGCGTGCCTACCCTGTGGGTAGGGCGTCACGAGGGGCAAAGACTCAAGGAAATAACCAAACAACAAATAACGAAAAATGATTAATTCACAAGACATTAAGAAAGGCGTTGCTGTTCGTATGGACGGTGGCATTTGGGTTTGCATCGATTTCCAGCACCGCAAGCCAGGTAAAGGTAACACCATCATGATTATCAAGCTCAAGAACGTTACAGACGGACGTGTTCTGGAGCGTCGCTTCAACATCGGTGAGAAGCTTGAGGAGGTTCAGATTACCCGTCGTCCATATCAGTACCTCTACAAGGAGGGCGAGGACTATATCTTCATGAATCAGGAGACCTTCGACCAGACTCCTATCCCTGCCGAACTCGTAACAGGTGTGGAGTACATGAAGGAGTCTGACATCGTTGAAGTGGTGAGCGATGCCGATACAGACACAGTGCTCTATGCAGAAATGCCTCTCAAGACCGTGCTCCGCGTTACACACTCAGAGCCAGGCATCAAGGGCGATACAGCTACCAACACCCTCAAGCCAGCAACCCTCGAGACAGGTGTTGAGATTCGCGTGCCTCTCTTCATTGAGGAGGGTGAACTCGTACAGGTTGACACACGTGACGGTAGCTACCTGCAGCGCATAAAGGAATAATCAACAGAGTAAAACTGTAATCTATAATCTATGTCTTATAGCATTATAGTTCCCGTATATAACAGGCCTGACGAGGTGGATGAACTGCTTGACAGTCTCACCCGTCAGGCTTTTACTGACTTTGAGGTGATAGTGGTGGAGGACGGCTCTGCCGTGCCCTGCAAGGGGGTGTGCGATAAGTATGCCGACCGTTTGACCATAAGCTATTACCCGAAGGAGAACAGTGGTCCTGGGCAGAGCCGCAACTACGGAGCAGAACGTGCCAGTGGCGAATATCTCATAATACTCGACAGCGACGTGGTGTTGCCCGATGGCTATCTTGATGCCGTCGATGCAGAGCTGAAGGCTACGCCCTGCGATGCCTTTGGCGGAGCAGATGCCTCTCACCCCTCTTTCACTCCCGTGCAGAAGGCTATCAGCTATTCCATGACGAGCTTCTTCACCACGGGGGGCATACGCGGAGGCAAGAAGAAACTGGATAAGTTCTATCCGCGCTCATATAACATGGGTATTCGTCGAGAGGTGTATAAGGAACTCGGAGGCTTCTCCAAGATGCGCTTTGGCGAGGACATAGACTTCTCCTATCGCATAGTGGAGGCAGGCTATAAGTGCCGCCTGTTTCCTGAAGCGTGGGTGTGGCACAAGCGTCGTACCGACCTCAGGAAGTTCTTCCGTCAGGTGTATAACAGTGGCATAGCCCGCATAAACCTCGAGAAGCGCCACCCTGGCACTATGAAGCTGGTGCACCTCCTTCCCATGGTGTTCACCGTAGGCGTCGTGGCACTCGTGCTCACCTCAGCCGTGGGCAGGGTGCTGATGGAATACGACAGTGTAGAAAGGTGGTATCTGCTCTGCGCCTTGCCCTGGTTGCCCATATTGCTCTATTCCCTGCTGATATTCCTCGACTCGGCTTGGCAGAATCGTTCCCTTAAGATAGGCTTCCTCAGCATAGCCGCCGCCTTCGTCCAGCTCTTGGGCTACGGTTGCGGTTTCCTCGAAGCATGGTGGAAACGCTGTCTGCTTGGCAAGGACGAGTTTCAGGCATTCGAAAAAACTTTCTACAAGTGAAACCCAAAGGGGGGAGAAGTCAATTCACAATTCACAATTCACAATTCACAGTTTACGGTTTACAGTTTACGGTTTACAGTTTACCCCCTAAACGACCAAACGACTAACCCCCTTGGGGGAGGTCAGGGAGGGGTCTCAACCTTCAATTTACCTCTCATGAGCCACGAACAAACAAAACTGAGTGTAAAGCAGTGGGCAGAAGAAGACCGCCCGCGAGAGAAACTCATGAAGCTCGGAGCAGAGGCACTCTCCAATGCCGAACTGCTCGCTATCCTCATAGGCTCGGGCAACAAGGAGGAAACAGCCGTCGACCTCATGAAGCGTCTGCTCAGCGATTGCGGGAACAATCTCGCCACGCTCAGCAAGAAGTCCCTTGAACAGCTCATGGACTATAACGGCATAGGCGAGGCAAAGGCAATAACAATCCTTGCAGCCTGCGAACTGGGCAAGCGAAGGGAGACGGCAGAGATGCCAGAGAGAAGAATGTTTAAGTCCGCGCTCGACATCTACAACCACCTGTGGGCTCGCATGCGCGACCTCGACGTAGAAGAGAGCTACGTGCTCCTTATGAACCAGGCATACAGCGAGATAAAAACCCTGCGCCTCTCCCACGGAGGCATAACAGAAACGGCAGTCGATGTGAGGCTCATCATGAAGGAAGCATTGCTCAACAACGCTACCGTCATAGCCGTAGCCCACAACCACCCCAGCGGCAACACCCATCCCAGTCGCAACGACGAAATGCTCACAAAAAAACTGAGCGAGGCATGCAGCACCATGCGCATCCACCTCCTCGACCACGTCATAATAACCGACGGCAACTATTACTCCTTTCGCGAGGACGGAAAACTATAATTCAAAACTCCCATGACTCAAGAAGAAAAAAACAACATAGAACAACGCATCATAGAGGTGCTGAAGACAGTCTTCGACCCCGAGATACCCGTCAACATCTACGACCTCGGACTCATCTATAAGATAGACCTGCAGGATGACGGAGCCCTCGACATAGACATGACCTTCACGGCACCCTCCTGCCCCGCAGCCGATTTCATCATAGACGACGTGCGCACCAAGGTGTCAGCCATCAATGGCGTCACCACTGCCAACGTCAACATGGTCTTTGAGCCCGAATGGGACAAGAGCATGATGAGCGAAGAGGCACGCGTAGAATTAGGGTTTGAATAGTTCACAATTCACAATTCACAATTCACAGTCTCTCAACACTCCGCTCCAACTTGTTGGCTTGCCAGAGCAAGAACACTCAACTGTCTCTCAACTCTCAACCCTCAACTGGTCAGGGAGGGGGCTCAAAGCTTATAACTTCAATGATTTACTTTCTCTCAGACGCCCACCTAGGTTCCCTCGCCATTCCCCACAGAAGGATGCAGGAACGTCGCCTTGTCAACTTCCTCGACGAGATAAAAGACAAGGCAGAAGCCATATATCTCCTTGGCGATATGTTCGACTTCTGGTACGAGTATCGCCACGTAGTGCCCAAGGGCTACACGCGCTTCCTCGGCAAGCTCTCCGAGCTCACCGACCTTGGTGTAGAAGTGCATTTCTTTACGGGCAACCACGATATCTGGGCGTATGACTATCTGGAGAAAGAGTGCGGACTGATACTCCATAAGAAACCCTGCACTGTGGAGCTTAATGGCAAGACTTTCTACCTCGCTCACGGCGACGGACTTGGCGACCCCGACCCCAAGTTTCGCTTCATACGCTCCATCTTCCGCAACCGTCTCTGTCAGCGCCTCTTCTCCTGGCTGCATCCCGACCTCGGCGTAGCCTTCGGCCTGGCGTGGGCAAAACACTCTCGCCTCAAGCGTCCCGACGGCTTGGAGCCACCCTACATGGGCGAAGACAAAGAGTACCTTGTGCTCTATGCCAAAGACTACCTCAAGACGCACCCCGACATAGACTATTTCCTCTTCGGGCATCGCCACATAGAGCTCGACCTCCAGCTCACCCACCAGTCGCGCATGCTTATCCTTGGCGACTGGATAAAACACTTCACCTATGCCGTCCTCGATGGCGACCACCTGTACGTAGAAAACTATCAGGAGGGAGAATAATAGCAAATACGACAAAAAATGACAAAAAACAAAAATGCGCTTGTCCGATGGGATAGGCGCATTTTTTTTGTCTCTCTCATTCGTGTTTTCTTCAGTTTACTTCACAGCCTGCACTATGTCGGCATAGAGGTCGTCGGGATGCTCAAGACCTATGGAGAGGCGTATGGTGGTGTCGAGTACGTCCATTGCCCTGCGCTGAGAGCCCGAGAAGGCAGCGAAGATGGTGGAGGCAGGATGGAGGGCGAGCGACTTGTTGTCGAAGAGGTTTGAGGCGCGGTGTATCACCTTGAGGCGGTTGAGGAAGTTTATCGCCGTGGCTTTATCTTCAAGGTCGATGGTGAGCATGGCGCCGAAGGTGCTGCCAAACTGCCGTTTGGATAGTTCGTGGAAGGGGTTGGATGGCAACCCTGTGTAGTTTACACGCTTTATCTCTTCTACCTCCAGCAGGCGCGTGGCGAGCTGGAGGGCGTTGGATGCCTGCTCCTTATAGCGTGCGTGGAGGGTCTCTAAGCCGAGGGTCTGCATATAGGCGGCATGGGGAGTCATGTACCAGCCCATGTTGAAGAGCAGTTCAAAGCGCGTCTTGCGGTTAATGACGGGGAAGGTGCCATAGTCTATAACCAGTCCGCCAAGGCTGGTGGCTCCTGCCGAGATGTATTTGGTGGAGCTGACCACCTGGGCATCCACGCCGAGCGCTGCAGCGTCAAACTCGGTGAAGGGTATGAGCGTGGTGTCGGCTATGAGGGGCACCCCTCTCTCGTGGGCTATTCGGGCAAGTGCCGAGAGGTCGGCAACCTCCATCTGGGGGTTGGTGATAATCTCGAGAAAGAGGCAGGCGGTGTTCTCGTCCACTGCCTCGCTGACGGCAGAGGGGTCGAGGAGGTTCACCTCGCGGGTCTCTATGCCGAGAGGGCCGAGCGTGTTGCGCATGAGGCTGACTGTGTTGCCGAAGAGGTGGTTGCTGGTGACAATGTTCTTGCCAGCCTTGACGAAGCAGAGCAGCACATTGGCTATTGCCGCCATGCCCGAATTGAAGGCAAAGACGTTCTGTGCGCCCGTGAGAGCCTTGACGCGGTTCTCGAAGAAGGTTACCGTGGGGTTCATCACGCGCACATATTCGGGGTCTGCCACTCTGCCCGTGAAGGAGTCGGTCATGTGCTTTGCCGTGTCGAACTCAAAGGCGCAGCAGTGATACACGGGCATGCTCAACGCTCCGTAGGCATCGGGCTTCTGGTAGTTTGTCTGGGTTGCAATGGTTTGTTTCTTCATATTTGGTCGTTTAGTCGTTTGGGGAATTGGTCGTTTAGTCGTTTGGGGGATTGGTCGTTTAGTCGTTTGGGGGATTGGTCGTTTAGTCGTTTGGGGGATTGGATTAAGTTTTATTTGTAGTAAACCTTATTCTTTATACCTTTCACCCTTAAACCTAAACGACTAACTCCCTAATCACCTAACTGCAAAGGTACAGCCTTTTCCCTCCATGCACAATAACCACATATTGTGCCTTGTATCCCAAACATTTGTTATGCGAAAACCTAATATAGGGCGATTGCCCACATGGGGGGAAGTAGGTAATTTTGCAGTCGGAATTAAACCTGCGAAAAATAGCGGATAACAAAATGATTAGCGTAATAGTAACTTTACATAACAACGAGGGGAGCATTATTGATGCTCTTCAATCGATAACGGCACAGACGGCGCAGAAATGGGATGCCGTAGTGATAGACAATGCCTCGACCGACGGCAGCGAACGACAGGTGCGCTCGTACCTTATAGACAGACGCATGCGCTACGTGAGGCTCGACAGGGAGGTTAGCCAGGAAGAGGTCATCAGGCGCGGACTAGCAGAGACCAAGGGCGAATGGGTGATGTTCCTTGACGCTAAAGACAGTCTCGACCCCAGAGCCTTGGAGGCTTTGTACCTTGCCCTGAAGAAGTATGGCACACAGATAGCCTCGGGCAACTACACCTACCACAGCGAGGGTGGGGGAGAGGTGAAGGCGGCTTTATCGCTTGCCGAGGGGAAATATACTGGCAGGGAGGATATTCCTGCCATGCTCATAGCCCGCGGCATAATTCACAGTTCACAGTCCATAGTCTCTAAACACTCAACTCTCAACTCTCAACTTTTTGGGGAGGCGTGGGGCACTCTGCCCATAGCCTATACCGACCACATAGTGCTGGCAAAGGGGGAGGAATACAGTTCACAGTTCACAATTCTTCGCAAGGCTCAGGCGCAAGCGGAGCACAGTTCACAGTTTAAACCTCACACCTCACACCTCATACCTCAATTCTCCTCCTTGGAGCATGACGGCATAAGGGTGGAGAACCTCAACGTGCACATAGGCGATGCCCACATACTGAAGAACGTGACGGCAAAGATACCAAAGAACAAGATAACGTGCATCATAGGTCCGTCGGGCTGTGGCAAGTCAACCCTCCTGCGCACCTTCAACCGCATCATCGACACCACTGAGGGCGTGAAGATGCAGGGCGATATATGGCTGGGGAAATACAACATAACTAAGGTGCACGGAGCAGAGAAGATAGAGTTGCGCCGCCACGTGGGACTGGTGCCCCAGCGCCCTTGTCCGCTGCCTATGTCGATATACGACAACATAGCCTACGGATGCAGGATTCACGGCATAAGGGGCAAGGAGAAACTGAGGCAAGTGGTGGAGCACTACCTGAGGAGCATCGGCTTGTGGGACGAGGTGAAGGACCGCCTCAAGGAGCCTGCCGCACGCCTGTCTGGAGGACAGCAGCAGCGCCTCTGTCTGGCTCGCTCGCTCGCCGTAGAGCCCACCGTGTTGCTTGCCGACGAGAGCACCTCGGCACTCGACCCTATATCGTCGAAGAAGGTAGAGCAGCTGTTTGTGGACCTGAAGAAGGACTACACCGTCGTCATGGTAACCCATACCCTGCAACAGGCGCAACGCGTTGCCGATTACGTAGTATTCATGTACTTGGGCGAGGTGATAGAGGCAGGACCAGCCAAGGAACTGTTTAACAATCCGCAGAACGAGCTCACGAGGAAATACCTTGACGGGGCGTTTTCGTAGTTCACAGTTATGAGGTCATAAGGTTATGAGGTTTGAGGTTCTTGCTCTGGCAAGCCAACAAGTTGGAGCGATGAGGTTATCTCACCTCAAGACCTGAGAGCGAAGCGACCTTAAGACCTTACACCTAAAAAATAAAATAGAATGACTTACAGAATAGCAAAAGACAAGGCAGCAGGGGCACTGATGACAGCCTTCACCATAGTATCTATGATACTCGTGGTGGCGATGGCTGTGGGGCTCTACCTGAAATCTACCGACATATTGGAGGAGCACTCGTTGTGGGGTCTGCTCTCGGCATCGGAGTGGAAGCCCATGAAGAATCAGTTTGGCTTCCTCGCCTTCATCATGGGCACGTTCTACGTGACGGCAGTGTCCATAGTGATAGCCCTGCCTATATCGCTGCTCATGGCAGTATTGCTGACGGAATACACGCGCTCGGTGGTGAGACGCTTCATCTATCCCCTGCTCGACATTCTTGCATCTCTGCCTGCCGTCATATACGGCGTGTGGGGCACGCTGGTGATAGTGCCGCTGGTGGCAGACGTGGTAGGACCAGCCGTAGGCACCTACACCTCGGGCTACACCCTGCTATCGGGGGCGGTGGTGCTAAGTGTGATGATTCTGCCACTGCTGGTGAGCCTGTTTATAGAGATATTCGACAATGTGAGTCGCGAACTGCGAGAGGCTTCGCTTGCCGTCGGTGCCACCCGTTGGCAGACCACCAAGCACATAGTGCTCAGGGCTGGGCTGCCAGGCATAGTGGCTTCCACCGTGCTCGCCATCTCGCGTGCCCTGGGCGAGACTATCGCCGTGCTGATGGTCTGCGGCAATCTCATAATCATCCCAGGTTCGCTGCTTGATGCCTGCTACCCCATACCGGCACTGATAGCCAACAACTACGGCGAGATGCTATCGCTGCCGCTCTATGAGTCGGCACTCATGTTTGCCGCCTTCATCCTCTTCTTCGTGATACTTATCTTCAATCTCGGAGCAAGAATATACCTGAGTTTAATAAGGAGTTAAAGGAGTTAAGGGGCTCACTCCCCTAAGTTATGATAATAGAAAAAATGAAATATATAGAAGAATACATATTCAAGGTGCTTATGTGGCTGTCGCTGCTCGTGGTGGCAGGCTTCGTGTTCAGCGTGTTGTGGAGCATATTCAGCAAGGGCGTGCCCGTGCTGACGTGGGAGATGGTCACCAGTCTGCCAGGCTCAGGTTTCTATGTGGGCAAGGAGGGCGGTTTCCTCAATGCCATAGTGGGTTCGGTGTATATCGTCACGGCTTCCACTATCATCGGATTGATAATATCCATACCCGTAGTGTTCTTCCTCAACGTATATCTGAAGGAGGACTCGCGGTTTGCCTATGTGGCACGCCTTGCCTACGACGTGCTCTTTGGCATACCCAGCATAGTGTATGGTGCTTTTGCCTTTACGCTGATGATACTCATGGGGGTGAAGGCGTCGCTCCTGGGAGGCATCATAGTGGAGACGCTGCTGATAGTGCCAATACTGATAAGGAGCATGGACGAGGTGGCACGCACCATACCCAAGGATCTGCTCGAGGCAGCTTATTCGCTCGGTGCCACCAAGATAGAGACCATCGGTGTGGTGGTGCGCCAGATAGCCCCCGCCATAGCCACGGCAACCCTGCTCTCCGTAGGCAGGGCTATGGGCGATGCAGCAGGCGTGATGTTTACGGCGGGCTTTACCGACCACATACCAGAGGCACTGACCGACAAGGCGGCAACCCTGCCCCTGTCAGTGTTCTTCCAGCTCTCCGTGCCACAGGTGGAGGTGCAGAACAGAGCCTACGCCGCCGCAGTGGTGCTCACCATCATAGTGCTGATACTCAGTCTGTCGGGCAGACTCATAATGAGGTATTTCAGCAAGAACAAAATAGCGTGATAAATTAGGTTATTAGGTTATGAGGTTATAAGGTTATAAGGTCATGAGGTTCTTGCTCTGGCAAGCCAACAAGTTGGAGCGGTGAGATCATCTCACCTTAAAACTGAAAGCGTAGCGACCTAACGACCTGATGCTTAAATTAGTAATTAGAAATAAGGAATTAAACTTTTTAATATTTTTATGAGTACAAAGATTACACACTTAAAAGAATTAGAATCAGAGGCTATCTACGTGATACGCGAGGTAGCGGCACAGTTTGAGAAACCCGCCCTGCTCTTCTCTGGCGGCAAGGACTCCATCGTACTTGCCTACCTGAGCTACAAGGCGTTCTATCCGTCGCCTATCCCCTTTCCCTTTGTCCACATAGATACTGGGCACAACTTCAAAGAGACGATAGACTACCGTGACCAACTGGTGGAGGAACTGGGCGTTAGGCTCATAGTGGGCAGCGTGCAGCAGAGCATAGACGAGGGCAGAGTGGTGGAAGAGACAGGCTACAACGCCTCTCGCAACAAGCTTCAGACCTTCACCCTGCTCGACACGCTGGAGCAGTATAAGTTTGACGCGGCGATAGGCGGAGCGCGGCGTGACGAGGAGAAGGCGAGAGCCAAGGAGCGCTTCTTCTCTCACCGTGACGAGTTCGGACAATGGGACCCCAAGAACCAGCGACCCGAGCTGTGGAACATCTTTAACGGCAAGAAGAACATGGGCGAGCATTTTCGCGTGTTCCCCATATCAAACTGGACGGAGATGGACGTGTGGCAGTACATCTTGCAGGAGCAGATCCCCCTGCCGTCGCTCTACTACACCCACCAGCGCGAGGTATTCAACCGCGACGGCGTATGGCTGGCAAAATACCCCTTCATGCAGCTGAAGCCTACGGAGAAGGTGGAGGTGAAGCAGGTGCGTTGTCGCACCATAGGCGACATAACCTGCACAGGGCTCACCCTCTCCACTGCCCACAGCATAGAGGACATAATAGACGAGATAGCTTCCTCGCGCGTAACGGAGCGCGGAGGCAGAGCCGACGACAAACGCTCCGAGGCAGCTATGGAGGACCGCAAGAAGGCAGGGTATTTTTAGTTCACAGTTCATAGTTCACAGTTTACAGTTTACAGTTTACGGTTTACAGTTTACAGTTTACGGTTTACAGTTTACGGTTTACAGTTTACCCCCTAAACGACCAAACGACTAAACGACTAAACGACCAAACGACCAAACGACTAACCCCCTAAACGACCAATTTTCAACTTATGACCACACGAGGATATTTAGATATGGAATTACTGCGCTTCACCACGGCGGGAAGCGTAGATGACGGAAAGTCAACACTCATAGGCAGACTGCTCTATGATTCAAAGTCTATTTTTGAAGACCAGCTGGAGGATGTGGAGTCGGCTTCGGAGCGTCTGGGCAATGCGGAGCTTAACCTCGCACTGCTTACCGACGGACTGCGTGCCGAGCGCGAACAGGGCATCACCATCGATGTAGCCTACCGTTACTTTGCCACTCCCAAGCGCAAGTTTATAATAGCCGACACTCCAGGACACATAGAATATACGCGCAACATGGTGACAGGTGCCTCCACTGCCGATGCAGCCATAATTCTGGTGGATGCACGCAACGGCATAATAGAGCAGACCAAGCGCCACTCCTACATAGCCTCGCTGCTGAGGATAGACTACGTGGTGGTGGCTATCAACAAGATGGACCTTGTGGACTTCTCCGAGGAGGTGTATGACAGGATAAGGGAGGAATACCGCCACATAGCGGAATTACTGCATCTGAAGAAGGTGTATTTCATACCCATCTCAGCCCTCAAGGGCGATAATGTGGTGAACCCCTCGGAGCACACTCCATGGTACAAGGGCGAGACCTTGCTCCACCTGCTCGAGCAGATACCCCTCAAGGAGGGGCTGGAGAATCAACCTTTCCGCTTCCCAGTGCAGTATGTGGTGCGCCCCCAGACGGCAGAACTGCCCGACTACCGCGCCTATGCTGGCAGGATAGCATCAGGCACCGTGAAGGTGGGTGACGAGGTAACCATACTCCCGTCATACACAAAGTCAAGGATTAGCCGCATAGATGAGGGCACAAAGGAGATACAGGAGGCTCGTGCGCCTCAGAGCGTCAGCCTCTCCTTAGAGGACGATGTTGACGTAAGTCGCGGTTCGCAGATAGTGAAGAGCGCAGAGTTGCCGCTCACGGGGCAACAGGTGGAGGTGCTCGTCTGCTGGCTCAACCACCGCCCCCTGCAGTTGAGGCAGAAATACATCATCCGCCACACCACCGACGAACTGCAGGGCATCGTCACCAGCATAGACTACAAGGTAAACATCAACACCCTGGAGAACAACTATGAGGACAAAAAGGTGGACATGAATGATATAGCGCGCCTGACACTCAAGGTCTCCAAGCCACTTGCCTACGACCTTTACGAACGCAACCGCACGCTGGGTTCACTCATATTCATAGATGAAGGCACCAACGAGACCGTTGGGGCAGGGATGATAGTTGGATAGTTCATAGTTCATGTAAGGTTATAAGGTCATAAGGTTATAAGGTTATAAGGTTGTGAGGTGTTATAAGGATTAAGGAGTTAGAAGTAGATAGAACTCCCTCTCACTCCTTCTCATTCCCCTCAAAACCTGAAAGCGTAGCGACCTCAAGACCTGACACCTAAAAAACAAAAGTTATGGTTAAAGTTCCCGTTAACGTTAATGTTGATATAGAATCACTTAACAACCGCTTTAAGGGCAGTACGCCCGAGGAGGTGCTTGCATGGTTTCTGCCCGAGTATGGCAGCAGGATAGCCCTTGCCTCCAGTCTGGGGGTGGAAGACCAGGTGCTCACCGCCATGATGGCAAAGGTGGCACGGCAGACACTGCCCGAGGGCACGGCAGGCATGAGGGTGTTCACCATAGACACGGGCAGACTTTTTCCCGAGTGCTACAACCTCATAGACCGCACCAACGACAAGTATGACATCAATATAGAGGTCTATTCGCCCAACCATGCGGGAGTGGAGGCATACGTGAGGGAGCATGGGGTAAATGCCTTCTACCAGTCGGTGGAACTGCGCAGGGCTTGCTGCCACTGCCGCAAACTCGAACCTCTCCGTCGTGCCCTCTCTACAGTCGATGTGTGGATATGCGGACTCAGGGCTTCACAGGCTGTTACGCGCAAGGGCGTGCAGGCGGTGGAGTGGGATGAGAACAACAAACTCATAAAGGTCAACCCCCTCCACGCATGGAGCGAGGAAGACGTGTGGCAATACGTGAGGGCAAACAAGGTGCCCTATAACAAACTCCACGACCAAGGGTTCCCCTCAATAGGTTGCCAGCCCTGTACGCGTGCCATAGAGCCAGGTGAGGACGTCCGCGCTGGCAGATGGTGGTGGGAGGCTCCTGAGCATAAGGAGTGCGGACTGCATAAATAGTTTACAGTTCACAATTTACGGTTTACAGTTCACAATTTACGGTTTACAGTTTACAGTTTACGGTTTACAGTTTACAGTTTACGGTTTACAGTTTCTTGCGCTCCAGTAGGTGCTCAGGCGAGCAGAGCTCGGAGTCCAGTTTACGGTTTACCCCCTAAACGACCAAACGACTAACCCCCTAAACGACTAATTTTCAATTCGCAATAAGCAATGGATATTTCACAAGACATAGACAAGTTTGCCAGATTGGCAAATGGATATAGGGCGCAGACCGTCAGCCCCACGGAGTTTAAGGCTTTCCGTGTGCCGATGGGAGTGTATGAACAGCGCAAGAGCGAGGTGTATATGGCTCGCATACGTGCCACTGGCGGCGTGATGAAGCCAGAGCAGCTACTTAGGGTTATAGACATAGCCCGAGAGAACGGCTCTGACTTGCTCCACATAACCACGCGTGCCGAGGTGCAGATACTCAATCTGCAGCTTGACAGGATGGAGAAGGTGCTGAGGCAGTTGCAGGAGGCAGGACTATCTACCAAGGGCGGTGGTGGCAACACCGTGCGCAATATCATCGTGAGCGAGTTTTCAGGCATAGACGAGAGCGAGGTGTTTGATACCACCCCCTATGCCCAGGCTCTTGCCGATGCCGTAGTGCCCGAGCCCGACTCTTACCTCATGCCTCGCAAGATGAAGATAGCCTTCTCCAGCAATGAGAATCACATAGACTATGCAGGCATCAACGACATAGGACTGGTGGCTCAGCTAAGGGACGGCAAGCGCGGTTTCAAGGTGTATATAGGCGGTGGTGCAGGCAGCAAGCCCTCCGTAGGCTGGCTGTGGCGCGACTTCCTGCCTGCCGAAGACCTCTACGCCCTTGTCAAGGCTATGAAGAAGTTTTTCATTGCCCACGGCAACCGCAAGGATAAGTACAAGGCTCGCATACGCTTCATATTCTATAAGCTGGGCAAGGAAGAGACCTTCCGCCTCATTGACGAGTATTTTGAGAAGGAGAAGGCCGAGGGCAATTCACAATTCACAGTTCACAATTCACAGTTAAATAGTTCAAAGGTTCCCGTTAGTGTCGTTGTCCCCATCACGCTTGGCAATATCCGTCTTGACGACGAGGAGAAGGTTGAGGCACTCAAGGCACTCGTAAGGTTCGTGGCTAAGTATGGCGACGACACCCTGCGCTTCACCACCAGGCAGAACATTCGACTGAGGAACATTCCTGCCGAAGCTGTGGATGAACTGCATACATATATAAAGAGGTATGTGCCAGAGAACGTAGATAAGCCTGCCGTCATCAATGACATAGTGTCATGTACTGGAGCCGACACCTGCCGACTGGGCATCTGCCTCTCCAAGGGACTCACCACCGCCATCATCAAGGCACTGGAGCAGAGCGGCTTAGACCTCAACGTGCTTCAGGGAGCACGCATCAACGTGAGCGGCTGTCCCAACCTCTGCGGTCAGCCCCTGTGGAGCGACCTCGGCTTTGTGGGTAAGGTGCTGCATACCGACCATGTCTATCCAGCTTATCAGGTGTTCATAGGAGCCAACTACGTAGATGAGCCAGCCCTTGCCGAGAGCATCGGCACCATCAGCGCCTATGATGTCCCTAAGTTCGTTGTCGAGCTGGTGAGGGAATACGATTCAAAATTGAAAATAGAAAATTCAAAATTGAAAGATAATTCTGTCGAAAGGGATGATAAGAATCTTCAATCTTCAATCTTCAACTTTCAATCTTCAATCTTCAATTCCCAATTCAACACCTGGCTCCGCTCCCCTGAGGGCAAGGCTGCGGCAACAGGGCTCATAGCGAAATACAAGGATGTGCCTCTCTTTGCTGAGGACAAGAACTACTACTTCGACTGGGGCAGCGACGAGGTGTTCAACGTTACCAAGCGTGGCAAGCCCGAGTGCTCGGCAGGGCTCTTTGACATGATACAGGTGGATAAGGATGCCATCAGCGAGGCTCGTGACAAGGATGCCTACCAGGTCATCTTCCATGCCTCTCGTATGCTGCTCGTCACTCGAGGGCTCGACCCTCAGTCAGAGGCAGGTGTATTCGATGCCTTCACCGAGCACTTCATCGATGCTGGCTACGTGGATGCTGGCTTCAAGACTCTCATAGCCCAAGCTAAAGCAGAGGGCAGGCTGGGCAGCTACGACCACGCCAAGGCTAATGCCCTTGCCGATGCTGTGATAGAACTCTATCAGGGTATGGATGATAGCCTGCAGTTTAAGAAGACCGCAGACTCACCCCCAACCCCTCTCTCCAAGAGTTTCTGCCCCCCGGAAGACGAGGGGACTGGAGGGGAGTTGGATAGGGATAGGCTCAAGGACCTCCGCGGCGTGCTCTGCCCCATGAACTTCGTCAAGACCAAGCTGGAACTTGCCACCATGCAGAGCGGCGAGGTGCTCGAGATATGGCTCGACGATGGCAAACCCATAGAGAACGTGCCAGGCTCCGTAAGGCTCGAAGGTCATGAGATACTCTCCCAGACCCAGCACTCCGACGGCTACTGGCAGGTAGTGATAAGGAAGAAGTAGTAATAAGAGTAGTAATAAGCACCAGCGCCCCACTCATGATGAGCAGGGCGCTGATGCTTTTATATGTGTATTCTTGATATGTTCTTTTTATCTGCCGTAATCTTCTGATTCGATAGTTTCTTCACTTACTCCTATCTGTTCTTCTTCGGAAAGATTGGATGTGACTGATGTGATGTCACTACCAGTGAGGAGTGTTTGTGTGAACTTCAGTTCTACAGCCTTTGCTATCGGCTCTATATATTCTTTTTTCATCGTTTTGGGGTTATCCTTCGTTTATTTTACTATCTTTACTCCGTTGTTAATGTATATGCCGTTAGAAGATTGAGAATTGATTCTCTTTCCGTCGAGGGTGTAGCAACCGTCAGCAGCGTTTTCAATATTCAATATTCCATTTTCAATAGAAGAGATGCCAGTGGTGCTGTCTTCGCCAAAGTTGATGTTGATGCTGTTTACCTGTGCGGGGGCATCGTCCTCGCCTATCTTGAAGTAGGCTGAGAAGGCTGCAAGGTTAGCTCCGCTCTTCACGGGTTGCAGCTTGTTGCTGTTGCCCATCACATACACCCCTGCCTTGTTGGCATCGGTGAATGTCAGCTTGGCGTAGGTGCCCACGAAGCGCACGCGCTTGTCTCCTGTCTCGCCGTTGTCATAGCTGTGGTCGGTATTGTCTATGACAGGCTTCTCAAACCGTGGATGCGCCAGATGGTTGGCGCTGCCGACCTCGTAGGTCCACCTTATTATATATGGTACGCCAGCCTTGATGGTCGTTACGGGCGCGGTGCTGAATGTGAGGTTGAGCGTCTTGTTCTCCACGGTGGCGCTCTGCAGTTCTCTTATCACGGTGCCGTTGTGGAGGTCACTGCTCAGGGTGGTGTCAAAATCGAATGGCAGCACTATGGTGTTCCAGCATTTGTCCTTATAGAGTATTCGTTCCCTGATGGTGAGGTCGTAGTTATAGTCAGCCTTATCCAGACCACCAGCGGCGTGCTCCAGGAAGTTGTCACGCTGACGGAGCAGCTGCAGGAATCCTGAGTTGTCATGCAGGGCGTTAGGTCTTTGGCTGGCATAGGTGTCGCTCAGGTTGGGGTTTATGTAGTAGCAGTTTACTGGCTTTGCGTCATCTTCGCTTTTCGTCACTGCCCTGGTGAAGTGGTTTGTGAGTTCGGTATCTTCTGTATGGAGGTTGTCTCCGCCCAGATACAGGCAGTCGGTAAGGCTGCCTGTTCCGAATGATGTCACCAGTCCTGTGGTGTAGAATACGGAGTTGACCGTAGCCTGGCTACTGCAAGCGGTTATGGTAGATGAATTGTCGTAGTTAGTCATATTGTCAACCAGTCCGCTTGCATTCTTGCCAATGACGGTTACGTCCTTGAGTACGTGGCAGTTCTCTATGCGTGATGCGCCATGCATGTAGATAGCCAGCGGTGCGGCATCTCTCTCTGTTGAGCTCTTGAATGTTCCGCTCTTTATTATCACGTTCTTGATGGAACTGCTGTTAACCACGTTGATGAACAGTGCTGCGTAGTCTGTTTCGTTCAGGCACTCGATGTTGATGCCGCTGAAGTAGTAGCCTGCGCCGTCATAGTGTCCGTCAAAGGTCTCTATGGGGGTGATGTTATTCTTCACGTCCCTGTCCAGCTCTATGTTTGCTCCCTGCCTGAAATACTTACCCTTCAGGTCGGCAGTGAAGTATTGCTCGCCAACCATGCGGTTCCAGTCTGCTGCATTCATTATCACGTAAGGCTCAGCCTCAGTGCCCATGCCTGTTACGTTCTGGGTAAAGTCATTGGTGAAGGTGAGGTTGATGACGTTATAGTTGGCATTGGCAACCCATGCAGCCTCCGTACCTACTGGCACGTGGCAGAGGGTTTGCTTGTCAAGCTTGAAGTTCTGTTTCGTAGGTGCATCCCACGTAAGGTTGGCGGGGTCAGCGTTACAATACACGTCGGTCATTGCCGTACAGCCACTGAAAGCATCAATACCTATCTTGGTTACGCCACTGCCTATGGTAATGGTTTTCATTCCGTCACAACTGTTAAAAGCCCAATCGCGTATTGTCGTCACGCTGTTAGGAATAGTGATGGTAGGTAGCTTCTGGCAGTAGGTGAAGGCGTAGCTGCCGATAGAGAGCAGGGTGCTTGGCAGGGAAACACTTGTCACCTCGTCGAGATTACTGAAAGCATTAGCACCGATGTGCGTGACGCCTTCATTCACTATCACGCTCTCTATGGGCGATTTCTTACTGGGAGACACATACCAGGGCACGTTATTGCTTGTCAGGTAGTCAGTCATCGCTCCCGTGCCAGAGATGGTAAGCACCTTGTTAGCAATATTCAGCTCAAAGGTGACGTTATCTCCGCATGAGCCGTGAACTATAAAGGCATTCTTATAATCGTTACTCCATGTATTCTCGTCTCTATATGAATAGTGCCCGGGAACATATATCTTCCTGTCGCTGCCGTCACCCTCAAACACGTTGCTGCCCAGGGTAGGCAATACCGTGCCCTCGAAATTGACGGTCTTGAGATTCTGGCAACCCTTGAAAGCCTCGTCACCTATGCTCTCTACCGTGCCTGCTATGTTGACGGTCTCTAAGTATCGCAGTCCACCACCGTGATCATTTATGTCCTGACATAGCTTGGCAGGAATGCTGGTAACGCCTGATGCTATGTTTATGGTTTTCAAGCTGCTACATCCCTGAAAGACATATTCTCCACAATAGTTGAGGTTGCCTTTAAGGGTGAAAGAAGTCAGAGCAGTGCAATTTGCGAAAGCCCAGTGACCAATGGAATTAACAGAACTCGGGACATTGATGCTCTGCAAATTCTTGCAAGCGTAAAAGGCATCAGAGCCAATGCTGGTCACGGTGCTCGGTATCGTCACGCTCGTCACAGCCACGAAGCCGCGAAAGGCTTGATTGCCAATGTGGGTTACGCCCTCCTCGATGATGATAGTCGTGGCATAACTCTGGCTGGCATGGTTAAGCCACAGTGATGCATCTCCACCATCCCACATCTCTCCAGTACCATAGATACGCAGTGTCTTCGTATCGCTATTGTACTCATAAGAAACGTGATCATTATTCGTTTTGCTGACATCACCCTGATCATCGACAACCCACTGAGCCATTGCCATCATGGGCAATAACGCAAACAAAAGAAAGAAAACTCTCCTTTTCATAAGTAATTAATAGTTAAATAAATAATTTATTTTGTGTACTATTGAAGTTTTGTTATCCTTGCACTGTTATCCTGCAATTTTAGTTGACGAGTTGATACCTTGTTTACTTGTCTCATTGCAGGTGCAAAATTATAAATTTATGGAAATAGAGAAATATAAATCGTGCCTTTTTTGATATTACCCCCCCCCTATTTCTTGACATAAGGCAAGGGAGCCGAGCTATATCACATACTGTTGTTATGCTTTTACCTACTGAGGGCAATTGTCCACCTTAGGTAAATGCATTTTTTGCACTCACAATTCGGGCAGTTCACAGTGCACAGTTCTTGCGCTCCGTAGGTGCTCAGGCGTTTCTGCTCCCCGATAACGGGGTTGCTCTCCCCCGATAAACGGGGGAGATATGGAGGGGGGTAATAAGTCGATTGAACCGAGAGGGGTGTAAAGACCATTGAAAGAGCTCGGAGTAAAGGGTTGCTGTTGCTAAGCAAGGAAATGCAGTTACTTAGCAAGGGGATGCTGTTGCTAAGCAAGGGCGTGCAGTTACTTAGCACCCTCATGCGGAGGCTTAGCATCTGCACGGGACTGGGCTTTTAAGGGGGAGAATTCTCTAAACTCTCGACTCTAAACTGATACTAAACATTCTTTTGAGTCTGAAAAAAAAAGAATTTGTCAAAATAACCTCACTAAGGTCACTTATGCGCCGGGAAAGCGCATAAATACTGGGATTGAGGCGAGTGACCTGTCTTCGAGACACCTCACTTAGAGGTCACTTGAGACCCCCTCCCTGTCAGTTTCAAACTGACATCCTCCGCCGAGAGGGAGGAAATGAATTACATTCAAATTATGGAAATCTGTCTCCTGCCCTCGGGAAGGAAAATCTTATCTGAAAATCTGTGAAAAATCGAAAAGAAAATAAAGGGGACGATTATTTTATGATTTCTTGCTCTGGCAAGCGTAGCATCTTCGATGCGTCCGATTACGCCTATCGGCTCAGAAAGCTTGAGAGGAATCTAAAGGAAAATCGAGAAAAAAATAAATTTTCAATCTTCAATTTTCAATTATATAAAGTGACCTTTAAGTGACCTTTCTTAAAGACACCTCACTTGCGTGAAGGCGCATAAACACTGGGATGAGAGGGGGTCAAGTGAGGTAAGTGAGGTTTTTCACGAAAAAAGTGCTATTTGGAACCCCCTCTAACTCCCCCCAAGGGGGAGAATTAAAAATTAGCTCTTTTTTGCGGAAGCAGTGGTTCTACACTTTCCGATAGGTGCTTTGGATGCAGAACTATTGGTTCTATATGCAGAGGCAGTGGTTCTACACGCAGAACCATTAGTTCTACATGCAGAAGTACTGCTTCTGCACTTGGACACAGCGAATGGATATGTCTCTAACTTCTCTAACTCCTAATAAGTTGAGCACATGCGAAACTTAAGTATATATAAATAAGGTACTCGCATGAGGGGAGGAAAAAGGTTTGTCAGGAGTTTATCACACAAAGTGGTTAGAAGTTTACCCACTCAGGGCGATTGCCCGCATGGGCAAAAGGCAGTAATTTTGCACTCAGAAAACGGTAAGGAATAATGAATGAAGAATGAGCACACGCTGCTACCGAAGATTAGAGCCAAGCCGACGTTGCCCCTGCGGGGTTTCTGTCCCCCGCGAAACGGGGGAACCGAAGGGGGTGCTTAGGCGCTAACGAGGGAGTAAGTGGGAAAGCGTAAGCTAAGAATAAAGAATAAGTATATAGTATAAAGTATATAGTATAAAGTATATAGTATATAGTATAAAGTATATAGTATAAAGTAAAAAGTTTCGGATAACAGGTAAAAAGAAAGGAAAAAAGATTATGCAGAAATTTATTCAGGAAAGCATCGCAGCCGCAGCACTGCTACTTGCAGTAAGCACGGTGAGCGCAGAGGAGAATGGCAAGATAAATCTCAGCCAGTTCAAACCCTCCATTCCGAAGGTCGGCGGACTGGTCAACGGTCGCTACACCTACGACACAGGTACTAAGGATAATGACGGCAACAACTATAACGGCTTCGACCTGCGCAGGGCACGTCTCAGCGTGACGGGCGACTTCGGCAAGAGCATCGACTATCGCATACAGGCGGAGTTTGGCGGTGGCAAGCAGAACAGCTCAGCCACAGTGAGGTTGCTTGATGCCTACGCACGTTTCAAGTTTGCCAAGGAACTGAACCTGCAGGTGGGTGAGTATAAGGTGGCTTACTCTCAGGAGACGCTTGACGGTCCTACCAGCTGGCTCACCATAGAGAACCCCACGGTGGTGAGCAAGCTCAACGGCTACAGCGACGTGAGCGGTCAGAGTGCCAACGGTCGCGACGTGGGTCTGCGCCTCTATGGTAGCTTTATCCACAAGGAGGGCTACAGCATCATAGGCTATAAGGTGGGCATATATAACGGCAACGGCATCAACCTCAAGGACAATAATTCCTTCAAGGACGTGGAGACATACATCACCGTCAACCCCATCAAGGAACTCACCCTCTCCTTCGGCAACTACATAGGCAGATATACGAAGGATGCAAGTTCGGAGGCCGCCAAGCGCAACCGCCTTTCGGCTGGCTTCACCTATAACCCTGGCAAGCTCTTCGTGCGCTCGGAATACCTGCACGGCAAGACGGGCGACACCAACCAGCAGGGCTTTTATGTAACGGCGGCATACCGCTTGCCTTACGGCTTGCAGCCTGTGCTCAGCTACGGCTACTACCAGAAGGATACCGACCTGAAGGCAGACAACCAGAGCGACTACACCGTGGGCGTAAACTGGTCTGCCACCAAGTGGTTACGAGTGCAGTTGGACTACACCCACACCGACTATACCAATAGCGGTAAGAAGAACAGCAACCTGCTGGAGACACAGCTGCTCGTGGCGTTTTAACCCCTCCCCTTAATCCCCTCCCGAGAGGAGGGGAGGAATTACAACAAGTATATTATTAGTATCAATTTAGAAACCGTAAACCCCACGACGGTAATATCTCCCAAACATCCCCCCTTGGGGGAACGAGGGGGGTCGATAAAGGGTGGGGGTCGTATGAACAAGACATTCCATTCTATTCTCAGCATAGCAGTGATAGCGTCACTGGCTATAGCAACAGTTTCTTGCGGAGGCAAGAAGAGTGAACAACAGACAGCCGACGGCGAGCTCAGCGGCAATATCTCCATATCGGGAGCCTTTGCCCTCTATCCACTCGCAGTGAAGTGGGCGGAGGAGTTTCAGAAGCTCCATCCCGAAGTGAAGATTGAGGTTGACGGCGGCGGAGCAGGCAAGGGCATGACCGACGTGCTTGCCGACCAGGTGGACATAGCGATGGTATCGCGCGAGGTGAGCGACGAGGAGGCTAAGAAGGGTGCCATAGGTTTCCCTACCGCCAAGGACGCCGTAGTACCTACCATCAACGAGAAAAACCCCTTCTATGCCCAGCTCGTGAAGCACGGCATAACCCAGCAGGCGGCTACCGACATCTGGATTAACGGCACCATAAAGACATGGGGACAGCTCTTAGGCACTCAGGACCAGACCAAGATAGCCGTATTCACCCGCTCTGATGCCTGCGGTGCTGCCGAGACGTTCGCCAAGTGGCTGGGCAAGCATCAGGAGGACCTGCTGGGCGAGGGCGTGAACGGCGACCCTGGCGTGGCTACCGCCGTAAGCAAGAACCCACTCTCCATAGGTCTCAACAACATAGGCTATGCCTACGACAACAACACGCTCAAGCCCCTGCCAGGCATACGAGTGCTCCCCGTGGATGGCAACAACAACGGCAAGATAGACCCCGACGAGGACTTCTATGCCTCTAAGGACCAGATAACCAAGGCTATAGCCGAGGGCAGATACCCATCGCCTCCAGCCCGCGACCTCTATCTCGTGACCAAGGGTTTGCCAACCAACCCGGTTGTCATAGCATTCCTCAAGTATGTGCTCACCGATGGTCAGAAGCTCAATGCCCCCGTCGGCTACATCGAGATACCACAGGAGAAGCTCGACAAGGCACTGGCGAAACTTAAAAAATAGTTCACAGTGAATGGTTTAGAGTTTAGAGTCAGTGGATAGATTAGAGTGGATAGTTTACTATCAACTATCCTTCCGCTCCAACTTGTTGGCTTGCCAGAGCAAGAACACTAAACTCTCAACCCTTAATCCTCAACTTCTAAAAACAGGTACGGATTTTTTTCCACAATCGGAAAATTATCCGTACCTTTGCATTATGAACTGTGACACGAAGTGATGAGCTTCTGCGAACTAACTATGAAATTAGTCGTTTAGGGGGTTAGTCGTTTGGTCGTTTATGGGGTAAACCGTAAACTGGACTCCGAGCTCTGCTCGCCTGAGCACCTACTGGAGCGCAAGAAACTGTAAACTGTAAACTATGAATTATGAATTATTTTCTCGCCAGGAGCTGCTATTGGGCAGCGAGGCAATGGAACGCATCGCCAGTGCCAGGGTCATTATCTTTGGCACGGGCGGAGTAGGCGGATGGTGCGCCGAGAGCCTCGTGCGCTCAGGCATCAGCCATCTCACCATTGTGGATTCAGACTGCATCAGCGCCACCAATGTCAACCGTCAGATTATGGCAACCTCACAAACCATTGGAGAGGTGAAGGTGGAGGTGCTGCGCAGGCGACTCCTTGAGATAAACCCCGAGGCAGACATCACCGCCCTGCAGAAAACCTATAGTTCAGAAACAAAAGATGATTTCCATATTGAGGACTACGACTACGTAGTCGATGCCATCGACAGCCTCAAGGACAAGATACAGCTCATAATCCATGCCACATCCATTGATGGCGTCACGCTCTTTTCATCTATGGGTGCCGCCCTGCGCACCAATCCCTTTGCCGTCAAGAGTGCCGAGTTCTGGAAGGTGCGCAATGACACCCTCGCCGCCATCATGCGTAAGCGTATGCGCCAGCGCCAGATGATGCCCGCAAAGAAGTTCCTCTGCGTCTATAGCGACGAACTGCCGCAGCCCAACCGCGGCATCACCAGCGAGACGTGTGACTACAAGGCACAGATAAACGGCACAGCCTGCCACGTTACTGCCATGTTCGGCTTTGCCCTTGCTGGTCTTGTAATCAATGATATAGTTGCAGGCTACAGGTCTTAAGGTCGCTTCGCTCCTCACACCCTCAAACCTCGGCAATAACCTCAATCTCTATCAGTGCCCCCTTGGGCAGTGCCTTGACGCTGACGGCGGAGCGGGCAGGATAAGGCTCGGTGAAGTAAGTGCCGTAGATGGCGTTTACCTCGGCAAAATCGTTGATGTCAGCCAGGAAGACGGTGGTCTTCACCACGTTGCTAAGTGAGAGTCCTGTCGCCTCAAGGACGGCCTTAACGTTGGCAAGCGCCTGGTGCGTCTGCTCCTTGATGCCGCCCTCCACGATGTTTCCCGTAAGGGGGTTGATGGGTATCTGACCTGATGCAAAGATGAGGTTGCCTGCCTGAATAGCCTGACTGTAGGGCCCGATGGCTGCAGGTGCTTTCTGTGTACTGATAGCTGTCATAGATATATACGTTTTTTTTTCGTTAGGAAACAATAATACATTTTACGCTTGCAAAAATACGCAAAACTCTGTGATTATGCAATAGCATGACGAGATTATTTTTTTGCTGTCTGCGATATATATACGCACGATAGCATACTGTGGGTATTGGGGTAACAAATATATGTGATGTGATTGGCGCTAACGTGGGATTGCGTGGGAGGGAAAACGTATGTAATTTTGCAGGCGGATTAAACTGATACACACATGGAGAAAAGAAAACTTAGAGTAATATCGAGGCAGAGCCGACTGGCTCTGCTGCAGGTGAAGGAGGCGATGGAACTTACGGGCATCACCGATTATGAGGTGATAAAGACCGCATCGTATGGCGACAGGCACAAGGAGCAGTCGCTCATGGAGGAGGGCATTGCCGCGGACTTCTTCACCCGCGAGCTGGACGAGGCGCTGCTCGAGGGCAGAGCCGACATAGCGGTGCACTCTGCCAAGGACCTGCCTTACCCCCTGCCTCCAGGCATAGAACTGCTGGCACTGACGAGTGGCAGAGACCCCGGCGACAGTCTGGTGGCGCGCGACGGACTGACGCTCGCCACGCTGCCCCCGGGCAGCAGGGTGGGCACGAGCAGCACACAACGCAAGGCGGAGCTGCTGAGCGTAAGGCAGGACGTGGAGGTGGTGCCCATACGCGGCACTATAGAGGAGCGCATAGCCTTGGTGGACAGGGGAGAGATAGACGCGCTGATAGTAGCCACCTGCGCCCTCGACCGTCTGGGGCTCAGCCACCGTGCCACGGAGCGGCTGCCATTCAAGACCCACCCCCTGCAGGGAAAGCTGGCGGTGACAGGAAGATTGAAAATTGAAAATTTAAAATTGAAAGACCCCCCTCAATCTTCAATCTTCAATTCTCAATTTTCAATATGCGACGTGCGCCGCCGTTACGGCAAGGTGTGGCTGGTGGGCTACGGTCCGGGCGACCCCGAGCTGATAACGGTGAAGGGGCAGAGGCTGACAGAGGAGGCTGACGTGGTGCTATATGACGACCTGAGCATAAATCAGTTCACAGTTCATAATTCACAGTTCACAGTTACTTCCCTAAACGACCAAACGACTAAACTACCAAACGACCAAACGACTAAACCTCAATTCATCTACGTTGGCAAGCGCGCAGGCAGGCACAGCCACAGTCAGGAGGAGATTAACGAGCTGATGTATAAGGCGGCTCTGGAGGGCAAGATGGTGGTGAGGCTGAAGGGGGGTGACCCGATGGTCTTTGCCCACGGCAGGGAGGAGATAGACTACCTGCGCTCGCGGTTTGTGGAGGTGGAGGTGGTGCCGGGCATAAGCAGCGGCATAGCCCTCGCCTCGCTCACCCAGATACCGCTGACGTATCGCGGACTGGCGCGCTCGGTGGCTTTCGTGCTGGGCCATGCCAAGGAGATACAGACACCCACTGCTGACACCTTAATATACTACATGGGCGGAGCAAGAGTGAGCGAGATAGCCCACTCGCTGATAGGGAGCGGCAGGAGCGAGGAGACGCCCGCGGCACTGGTAACCGACGTATCGCTGCCCAGCCAGCGCACCATCTTCACCACCCTGGGCGAGATGAAATGGGCAGTGTTCAAGGCAACCCCCGTGCTGATAATCGTTGGCGAGGTGGTCAGACTGGAGGCAAGAGCACACAGAGCGAGGGTCTATGACACATCATCGACATCGTCCACACCACTGATAAAGATAACCCACATACCTTTTAAGACAATGAACACAGATTATACTCAGTACGACTACATAGTCTTCACATCACGCCACGGGGTGAGGCACTTCTTTCAGGAGGTGGCATCAGTGGAGGGTGCTTTGCCGACCATAAGAGAGAGGGTGCAGGCAGGGCTTATTAAGATAATATCCGTAGGCACCGTAACCACCAGCGCACTGAAGGAGACGGGCTTCGCGCCGTTCTTTGAGTCGCCCACGCAGTCAGCAAGCGGCATCATCAGCTTCTTTCGCGACAAGCCGAGGGGCAGCAGGATACTCCTGGCACGCTCAGACAAGGGACTGCGGAGGCTCATCGACGGACTGTCACAGCACCACGTGACCGACCTTGCCGTGTATAGCAACACACCTAACACTGATGCTGTGAGGCAAGACCTCAGCCAGTATGACAAGATACTCTTCTCCTCGCCCTCGGCGGTGGAGGCGTTTAGGGATTTATACGGTAACGGGAACGAAACGGCAACGCCTACGAAACGTGAGCAAGCTCACTACGAAAACGAAGACGAAAACAACTTTGAACCCTTGAACCAGCGAGGCGCCTTGAACCCTTCAACCTTCAACGGTCTAATAATAGCGAAAGGAGAGACAACATATGAAGCGATTCAGACAATATAGGGTGACGCAGGAGGTGAGAGACCACTTTGCCGACGTTCCCGAGATACTGCCACAGGACCTCATCTACCCCTACTTCGTGGAGGAGGGAAAAGGCATAAAGACGGAGATAGCGAGCATGAAGGGAGTTTACAGGTTCTCCATTGACACCCTGCTCGACGACATACGCCAGCTGCTCCCGTTAGGCATCAACAAGGTACTGCTCTTCGGCGTGATACCCCAAGAAGAGAAAGACGAGCGGGGCACCGCCGCCTACCGCCCGGACAATATCATATCCAGGGCTGTGAGGGCTATAAAGAGTTCCTTGCCCGAGGTGATGGTGTTTACCGATGTATGCCTCTGCGAATATACCTCGCACGGGCATTGCGGAGTGATAAAGAAATTGAAAATTGAAAATTCTTGCTCTGGCAAGCGTAGCAACAAGTTGCGTCCGATTACAAAATTGAAAGGAAACCCTCAATCTTCAATCTTCAATCTTCAATCTTCAATATCCGACGTAGATAATGACCCCACCTTGCCGCTGCTTGCCGAGATGGCTTACCAGCACGCACTGGCGGGGGCTGACTTCGTGGCTCCATCGGCAATGATGGACGGACAGATAGAGGCTCTGCGAAAGAAACTGGACAGCGACCCTAAGACCAGGGGCACGAGGATACTTGCCTACTCAGCCAAGTATGCCAGTGCCTACTACGGACCGTTTCGCGATGCTGCGTGCTCGGCACCGAGCTTCGGCGACCGCCGCACCTACCAGATGGACTATCGCACCAAGAACCAGGGGCTGGAGGAGATAGAGGCAGACATAGAGGAGGGTACCGACTGGATAATGGTGAAGCCTGCCCTTGCCTATCTCGACATCATACAGAGAGCCTCAGAGCGCTTCCCTAACTATCCGTTGGTGGCTTACCAGGTATCGGGTGAATACTCCATGTTGCTCAATGCTGCGGAGCAGGGACTATTCAATGAGGAGCGCATTTTTCATGAGAGCCTCACCGCCATAAGGCGCGCAGGGGCTAAGTATATCATATCTTATTATGCCAAACGTTATGCTCAGCTTTTTGCCGATAAACATTAACATAGAGGGCAGACGGATAATCATCATCGGCGGCGGCAGGGTAGGGTTGCATAAGGCTATCATACTGGCGCGCTTCACCGACCGTGCCACCGTCATCTCGCCCGAGTTCAGGGAGGGCTTCAGCCAGTTGCCCTTCACGCTGGTGAGGAAACATTACGAGCCCAGCGACCTCGACGGCGCATTCCTTATATATATATGTACGGAGGATGCCCTGCTCAACAGGCAGATAAAGCGCGATGCCGAGGCGCGTGGAGTGCTGGCAAGCGTCTGCGACAGTCCCGAGCTGTGCGACTTCACCTCGCCTGCTATATTCCGCAAGGACAACCTGACCGTGGCAGTGGCGAGCGATGCAAGAGACGTGCACCGCAGCATGAGCATACGCGACGCCATACGCGACAACTTCGACTACCTCGAGGCGCACAGCCACGAGGCTGAGAGCCTTTATAACAAACATTAGCGATATGTTTCACTCTCATGAGCGATTGCCCGCGATGGAAAAAGGAAGTACCTTTGCAGACGGATTAAACTAATAAACGCAAATGCTTGAGACATTAACACTGAAAACTTGTCGTCGCACTGAGCATTATCACGACGGCGGCACCATCAACGTCAGCGAGGCGAGACACCTGTTCAGGGTGGCTGCAGGACTGGAGTCGCCACTGCTGGGTGAGACGGCGATACTGGGACAGGTGAGGAGAACCTACGACGAGGCTCGCAGCAGGGGTAAACTTACGCCAAATATCAACAAGCTCTTCCAGACGGCCATACATGTGGGACACCGCGTGCGCACCGAGACCGCCATATCACGAGGCGCAGTATCATACTCGCAGGTGACGGTGGATATGCTCAGCCAACTTGTGCCCGACCTTGCCGACAGGGTGGTGAGCATCATAGGGGTGAATGACCTGACGGAATCAGTGCTCAACTTCCTGACCGCCCGCGGAGCAACAAACCTGATACTCGCCAACCGCAGCATGGAGCGAGCGGAGGAGGCAGCCAAACAGTATAACGCCATGGCGCAGCCCCTGCAGAACAAGCGCAGGATACTGAAGGTGAGCGACGTGGTGATAAGTGCCACCTCGGCACCTCACTCCATCATACACAGAGAGGATATAGCCGACGATGGACGCGAACTGCTGCTATTCGACCTTGCCAATCCTATGGACATAGACCGAGACATAAGGGAACTTGCTGGTAAGCGGGTGTATGACCTTGAACAGATAGAACACCGTGCTGAGCAGAACCTCCGCGCACGCCGACAAGCCGTGGCAGACTGTGAGCGCATCATAGAAGAAGGGATAGCCGAACTGAAGCGGTGGGAGAGAAATCGTCTGGTCGTTTAGGTGATTAGTCGTTTGGTCGTTTGGGTATCTGGTAATGTCTTAACTCCTTAACTCCCTATAACTCCTTTTAACTCCATTTAACTCCTAAAAAATGAAACACAATAAATCAGATAAAGCCTTTGCAGAGGCATCAGAATACATACCAGGCGGAGTAAACTCGCCAGTGAGGGCGCTGAGGGCAGTTGGAGAGACCCCCATATTCATAGACCGCGCCAAGGGCGTTACCCTTACTGACATAGACGGCAACCAGTATACAGACTTCTGCCTCTCATGGGGAGTGTTCATTGCTGGTCATGCCAACGACAGCGTGTTACAGGAAGTGAGCAAGGCAGTGCAGAGAGGTACAAGTTACGGCATACCTACACTGCTTGAGACGGAACTTGCAAAGAGAGTCAGCCAGCTGATACCAGGCATGGAGCAGGTGAGATTTGTCAACTCTGGCACAGAGGCGGTGATGTCCGCTATCCGACTGGCTCGTGGCTACACTCGGCGCAACTACATACTGAAGTTTGAGGGCTGCTATCACGGCCACGCCGACCACCTGCTTGTGGCGGCTGGCTCGGGAGTGGCAACGCAGGGCAGAAGCAATTCGGCAGGAGTGCCAGACGACTTTGTGAGATACGCCCTCACGGCACCATTCAACGACAAGGAAGCAGTAAAAAAGCTCTTCGCCAAGTATGGCAGCGACATAGCCACGGTGATAGTGGAGCCAGTGCCAGCCAACATGGGCGTGGTGCCAGAGGAGGATGGTTTCCTCCATTTTCTAAGGGCAATAACACGTGAACATGGCAGCCTGCTCCTCTTTGACGAGGTGATAACGGGTTTCCGTCTCACCCTTGGCGGTGCGCAGCAGTATTACGGCATAGAGCCCGACCTCACCACGGTGGGCAAGATAGTAGGAGGGGGATTTCCTGCAGCGGCCTTTGGCGGACGGAGGGAGATAATGCAGCTGCTGGCTCCTGTAGGTCCTGTCTATCAAGCTGGCACCTTATCTGGCAACCCCATTGCCATGACAGCAGGCATAGCCACACTTGACATCCTCAGTCAGCCCGATACTTATGAGCAACTGAATGATAAGGCTGAGCGTTTTATCAGCCGTCTGCAGGAGGCATTGGAACCGAAGGGAGTGGTGGTAAACCATGTGGGCAATATGTTCACGCCATACTTCACTGGGGGTAACCGACCGCGAAACTTCCAAGAGGTGAGGCAGAGCAACCTCGATGAATTCGCACGTTTCTGGCGGTATATGTTCAATAATGGTGTGTATCTCTCTCCATCGCAGTTTGAGGCCGACTTCATCTCCATTCAGCATACCGAGGCAGAGCTCGACAAGGTTATAGAACTGGCGAGAGAATACAGGGGGGAATTAGTAATTGGCAATTAGAAATTAGTAATTTTCGTGGCCGCCTGCGCCACTTCGTTAATGTTAACGCTATTCGCCAAAGGCTCATATCTTCGAGTCCAGTAATAATTTTCAATTTTCAATATTCAATATGTTAAAGATAACAGACGACAATTACAGTGAGATACTGTCACAGGACAAACTGGTGGTGATAGACGTGTGGGCTACATGGTGCGGACCATGCCAGCGTCTTGCCCCCATCATTGCTCAGGTGGCTGAGGAGGTGGGCGACAGCGTGGTGGTAGGCAAATACAACGCAGAGAACAATGAAGAATTGCTCGAGCGATATGGCGTGCGCAATATACCCACTATCCTCTTCATAAGACATGGCGAAGTGGCAGACCGCCTCACGGGTGCGGTAAATGCAGCGAAAATCAAGGAATACATCAATAAGAATTCATAGTTCATAATTCATAATTCACAGTTCATAGTTAAGGTCAGCGTATATAGCTTAGGTGATGTCTTAACTCCTTAACTTTTTAACTTCTTAATTTCTAAAAAAATGGCAAAACTAATAGTAAACGGAGAGGAACAGCAAGTGGAGCTGCCTCTCACAGTATCAGAAGTGATAAAACTCAACAACGTACTGCAGCCCGAAATGGTCAGTGTACAGGTAAACGAAGAATTCGTAGAACGTGAGGACTTTGCCACCACCCAGCTTAGTGATGGTGACAGCATCGACTTCCTCTATTTCATGGGAGGAGGACAGGGTAATTAGAAGTTAGAAATTGGTAATTAGCAATAATTTTCAATTTTCAACTTTCAATATCCCTCTAACTCCCTCTAACTCCTTTAAAAAATACAACAGATGTTTGACTTTACAGAAGAAGAAATAAACCGCTACTCGCGCCACATACTGCTCAAGGACGTAGGCGTGGAGGGGCAGGAGAAGATAAAGAACGCCAAGGTGCTCGTGGTGGGGGCAGGCGGTCTGGGAGCTCCCGTCTCTCTCTACCTTGCTGCAGCAGGAGTGGGCGAGATAGGTATCATAGACGGCGATGTGGTTGACTTGAGCAACCTGCAGCGTCAGGTAATCCATTTCACTAAGGACGTGGGTATAGCCAAGGTACTATCGGCTAAGGAGAAGATGCTTGCCATCAATCCCAACGTGAAGGTGAACGCCATACAGGACCTGCTGATGGCTAACAACGCCCTTGACATTATCAAGGACTATGACTTCATAGTTGACGGTACTGACAACTTCCCCGTCAAGTTCCTAATCAACGATGCCTGTGTGATGGCTGGCAAGCCGTTCAGCCACGGCGGCATACTGCGCTTTGAGGGACAGACTTTCACTCATGTGCCTGGTTCGGCATGTTACCGCTGCGTGTTTGGCGCCCCGCCACCTCCTAACCTCGTGCCAACCTGTTCACAGGCTGGAGTGCTGGGGGCAATAGCGGGTATGCTTGGCACCATACAGGCGGCTGAGACGCTGAAGTACATCACCGGTGTGGGCGAACTGCTCACCAACCAGCTGCTCACTTTCAATGCCAAGACAATGGACTTCCGCAAGGTGAAGACCCGTCATAACAGCCACTGCCGACTCTGTGGCGACGACCCCACCATACATGAGCTCGTGGATTACGAGCAGGCAGCGTGTGACCTCAAAAATCACTGACATTACGGATTATAGATTACAGATTATATAAATTATAGATGACAAAAGGCGAAGAAAAATACGGTTGGACGGAGGGCGATACCCCCATCCACATCACTGCAGAGGCTTACAATTCCATACTCTCTCAGGCGCAACATGATGCTCCTGTAGAGAGTTGTGGCTATGCCCTTGGTACTATTGGTGCTGATGGCAGTATCCTTATTACGGAGAACCGCAATCTCACCAACATAGACCATAGCGAGGAACATTTCAGTTTCGACCCCAAGGAGCAATTCGCAGCCATCAGGTATGCCCGAGAGCATGGACTTAAGGTCATAGGCAATTGGCACAGCCATCCTGCCTCACCATCGCGTCCGTCTGCGGAAGACAAACGCCTCGTCCTCGACCCCACAGCCTATTACCTCATTCTCTCCCTTGCACCCGATGTGTCAGGTTATCCGTATGTGGCAGAGGGCGAGCCTGTGCTCAATGCCTTCAGGATAGTCAGTGGCAGGGTTACGCGCTATCCTGTAATAGTTAGAAAAAAAAATAGGAATTAGAAATTCCTTATTGCTCATTTTCGGGCGTAACATGGAGTTTATATAGCTCTTTGGTAAGAAAAAGGAGGTTTGCAGTTTTTGCAGCCTCTGTATTAGTTTAATTCCTTTCGCCAGACGAGGTCGCGTTGATTTCGCCTGGCTTTTCATGGAATAAATCACCACCGATACCGATATTGTAGAATATTATTCCAAATACCACCATTTTTCTTGGAATATATACCATACGTTGGGTAACTTTGCATTGCACAAACCAAAAAAGGAATTAAACATTATGAATATCGAACGTATTATCATTGCCGACCCGCAACCCTTGACGGCACTCGCCATAGAGACCCTTGCAAGGAGTATTGCACCCACTGTTCCTGGCATCAGACATGATGGCGATGACGGAGAAGAATCCCTTGAGGTAGTACATGCCACAGATCGCTTTGCTCTTACTCAATTGCTTAAGGATGGCAAGGCGAGTGCCGTGGTGCTCGACTACACCCTTTTCGACTTTGCCAATCAAGAGGCTCTCTGTCTGCTTGCCGATGCAAACAAGGACCATGCCTGCTGGCTGCTGCTCTCTGAAGACCTGACGGCAGACTTCATACGCTATGTGCTCTATCAGACTACTAATGTGGGCATAGCCTTCAAGGATGCCTCGCTCGACATCCTGCGTGAGGCTATGCGTTATGTGTTGCGTGGCGAACGATACGTATCGCAACATGCTACTGACATTCTCATACAGAAGGCTGCCGAGCGTGACAATCCCAAAGACGACCTCACCCAGACAGAGCGCGAGGTGCTGAAGTCCATCGCCTTAGGCAAGACCACCAAGGAAATAGCCGCTGAGCGTTTCTCCAGCATCCACACCATCAACTCCCATCGTAAGAACATCTTCCGCAAGCTGGGTGTCAACTGTGCCCACGATGCCATGAAGTATGCCTTCCGTGCTGGCTTGGTGGATGAGTCGGAGTTTTATATTTAAGTCCATAATGCCTTGGTGCTTTCAAACAAAGAAGCAGTTGCGAATTAACGTAACTGCTTCTTTTTCAGTGTGGTGCCAACGGGATTCGAACCAGTGACACACGGATTTTCAGTCCGATGCTCTACCTACTGAGCTATGGCACCATTGCTGATTTGCGGGTGCAAAGGTACGAACTTTTTCTCATACTGCCAAATTTTTGCAGTGTTTTTTTGTATGACGAAGATTTTTTTTGTTTTTTAACGCTTTCTACTATTAAATAAGGTGAAAATTTTTGCTAATTTGAAGAAACTTTGTACTTTTGCGGTGTAAAAGATACTTTCTACATTTCATTTGACGTCGTTTTAATGACTTAGAACATATTTTTTTATTTAACTAACTTAACACTTTATTTTTTATGAGAAAAGTATTACAAAAAATGTCGTTGCTGTGCATGGCATTGGTAGCTTCGCTCTCAATGTATGCTGGTGACAATGACTTGCTTTGGGATTACACAGAGAAAGCTCCAAGTGGTAGTCCTGACAATGGATTGTATTATGGGTCAAATGTAAATGATGCTGCTGGTACAAAGAACGGTTTGAAGGGTGTCAAACTGAACTCTTCTGGTTATGCATTCTTTGCGAAGCCTGCTGTAGCAGGAAAGCTGTCTGTTACAATTGGTAAGCGTGACGGTGCTGGCGCATTCTGTGTTGATGTGTATAAGTGCACCGTCTCAGAAGGAAAGGCAACGTTTACAGGTGGTGCAGAAACACCATCAGCGGCTGACCTTATAGCGACAACGGATGAGGTGACAGAGTCTAATGCCGTTCATGTAGAGATTCCTGCTGATGTTACTGGTATTTATATTAAGCGTAATACTGGTGCAGAGGGCGTACTCTCTAAGGTTGTCTTCAAGGAGACGGTAGCACGTGATTTTACAAACTTTGAGATGAAGATGGCAAACATGGCAGGGGAGTATGATGTAACGACACTACCTGCAGGTGTTGAGTTCTCAGGTTCATTCAATTCAGACCAGCACGGCTATCGTAATGCAACTATTAAGGTGCCTGTAGATGGTACCGTAAAGTTTACTTTCGGTGATTGCAAATATGGTAATAAAAGTTTTAATGTAACCAACAAGAATGGTGAGATAATAGCAACGGTTGGCTATAAGGCAGACGGTTGTTGGAACGATGATGATGCAAGTAGAGATTATGTATTCACCTACCTCTATGTAGGTGAGGCTGACGAACTGACTTTCAATAATATTCAATACCTCAATTATTTCAAGGCTGAGGCAACAGAGGTTCAGGAGGCCGTAATTACCTATAAAGATCAGAATGGCAAGGAACTTGGCAAGAAGACGGTTTATGAGGGTGACCCAATAGGTGAGGTTCCTTATACAGAGGCTGACCTCACAATCGCCGAAGGACAGAAGTTCCGTGGCTGGGTATATGGCTCAAAGGTAAAGGTTGCTGCTACTGACGTAGTAACTGGTAATACCACGGTATCTGCCCTTGTTACGCCTATTGAGAGCGTCTCTGTAGGTTCAGTTCAGACATACGACCTGACCCAGAAGATTTTCTATCCAGAAGACCATGAGACCATTACTGTTACAGGTGGAAGTTACTACAACAATCATGGTTGGGACTTTGCTGCAAATGGTACAATCTCCTTTGACGTAGCAGGTAAGGCCCAGGTTGTTGTTTCTGAGTGTGAGTATGGTAGTGGTACAACCTTTACCGTTACTGATGCTAACGGTCAAGTAGTAGCAGAAAATGTTAATGCGAAGGCAGCAGAGAAGGCTGATGGTGCTACACAGTCATTCCGTTATGACGGTGAGGCAACAACCCTGACTCTCACATTTGCTTCGCAAACATACGTACACAAGGTTACAGTGTATAATGTATCAGAGTTCCCAGTGAAGGATGAAGCAACTAATTACTATGTTGTTGCACCTGGTGATGCAGGCGGCTTGATGATGGCAATCAATGAGGCTAACAGTACACCGAATACAAAGATATTCCTGTCTAATGGCACTTATGACTTTGGTGAGGCAACAGGTATCACTCTTTCTGGTACCAACACATCTATCATAGGTGAGAGCATTGGTGCAATCATTAAGAATGCACCTCCTAAGGAGAAGGAAGGTCTCGGTTCTGCTGATATGCTGTTAAATACAGGATCTAACCTGTATTTGCAGGATGTGACATTGTGGAATGATATGACATTTGATGGTGGTACAGGACGTGCAGCAGTATTGCATGACAAGGGTACCAACACAATATGCAAGAATGTAAATATGCTTTCTTATCAGGATACATACTATTCAAATAAGGTGGGAGCCACATATTACTTTGAGGGTGGTGAACTGCATGGAGTGGTAGATTTCCTCTGTGGTGACAGTAAGGTTTACTTCAATGGTTGTAATATTGTTACAGAGAGCATTAAGGATGCTACCATAACAGCAAACTCAGAACTTTACGTGTTTAACAACTGTAAGATTACGGACAACGGTAAGAACTACAACTTCGGTCGTGCGTGGAGTGCTGATGGTGATGGTCCAAAGTGTGTATTCCTTAACACGACATTGGTTAACCCAGATAAATTGATCAGTACCCGTTGGAATCTTAGTGGTATCAACACCGACTATACTGTAGCTGGAGAGTATGGCACCAAGAATGCTAAGGGCGAAAACATTACTCCAGCATCTAATGTTGTTACGTTTGCAAAGAAATCTACTAAACTAAATACGATTCTTGACGAAACAGCTTTGACAACTTACTCCATAGAGAATGTTCTTGGCGCAGACTTCGCTGCAACTGCTCAGGCTGCAACTGCTCAGGCTGCTGCTCCTAAGGCAACAATTAAGGATGGTGTAATCACTATCACTCCTGCTAATGGTGGTGGTGATGGTGTTTACCTCATTGAGAAGGATGGTGAGTTCCTTGCTCTGACGAGTGAGACTACCTACAACGTAAGCGAGCAGGCAGAAGAGGGCAACAAGGTGACTGCAAATCCTGTTTACACCGTTCGCGCAGCTAACGCCAAGGGTGGCTTCGGTGAGGCTGCTACAGTAGTTGACCCAACGGCTGTGGAGATTGTGGAGGCTTCTGAGGAGGCTAAAGCAATTGAGGGAGCTTTCGTGGTTGATGGCAAGGTAGTCATTGTAAAGAACGGCAAGCAGTACACAGCTGCTGGTGCTCGCATCAAGTAAACTTTGCTTCATAATTATATATAAGGTGGGGAATCCTATGTGGGTTCTCCGCCTTTTGTTTTCTCTTAGCTATACAGAGTGTTTCTCTTAGCTATACAGAGTGTTTCTCTTAGCTATACAGAGTTTTTTTCTTAGCGAAACAGTCTGTTTCTCTATGCTATACAGTTTCCATTGCTTAGCATCCGCGTGCCGTTGCTTAGCATCCGCGCGTGCTTGCTAAGTAACCGCGGGTGGGTACTAAGCATCCACGGCTGTAAGGATCTCACGTGTTATTGTTAAACGTAGTTAAAAAGTTGCTTTTGCTTTCTTTTTATAGTACCTTTGCAGGTGATTTTGGATAAATGTGCTCTTACAGCAATGAAGAAAAAACGTAGTAACGGTAACGGAAGAGGCCTGCAGGCACTGACACTTTGTATCAGTACTTCGCTGGTTCTTATATTGTTAGGCTTGGTGGTGTTCATAGGTCTGACAGCCCATAATCTTTCAGAATATGTAAAGGAGAACCTTACTGTAACGGTAATGTTCGGTGAGGATGTCTCAAACCATGATGCAGCGGTGATATGTCGCAAGATGCAGACACGCTCATACGTAACACACTTGGAATATATAACTCGCGACCAGGCCCTGAAGGAGCAGACTGCTGCGCTGGGTACCGATCCGTCGGAGTTTCTGGGCGCTAACCCCTTTGTGCCTTCTGCCGAGTTACGCCTCAAGGCGAGTTATGCCAACAGCGACTCGCTGAAGTGGATAGCCAAGGACTTGAAGGGCTACAAGCAGGTGGCAGAGATAAGCTATCAGAAGGACTTGATGGAGAGCGTGAATCGCAACTTGCAGAAGGTGATGCTCGTGATGATGGTTATCGCGGTATTGCTGACGCTGGTGTCTTTCTCGCTGATAAACAATACGGTAAAGCTGAGCATCTATGCGCGTCGCTTCATCATCAACACGATGAAACTGGTGGGTGCGTCGTGGGGCTTCATACGTCGTCCGTTCTTAAAGATGGCACTGCTGGAGGGACTGGTGGCAGGCATAATAGCAGATGGTGTATTGGCAGGCTGTCTCTATGCCCTATACACCTATGAGCCAGATATTACGGCAGTAGTAACGTGGCAGGTGGTAGCTATTACAGGTGCTGCTGTCCTGCTCTTCGGTCTGCTTATTTCCACAGTCTGTGTGTATGTTTCGGTTACACGCTTCCTGCGTATGCCTACAAAGAGGCTGTATAAGGTATAATTTACAATTCATAGTTTTCAGTTAACAGTTTGAAAGAAGAAAATTTTGCATTCGGAAAGATAAACTTCATCATGATAGGCATCAGCATGCTTATCGTGGTGATAGGTTTTGTAATGATGACGGGAGCGGCATCAGATGCTACGCATTTTGATCCAGAGATATTCTCGTCTATGCGCATAAAGGTAGCTCCCATTGTGTGTTTCATCGGCTTCGTATCTGTGATATGCGGCATAATGTATAAAGGAAAGAAGAAGGAGGATAGCAAATGACGTGGCTCGAGACAGTGATTATCGCTATCGTGGAGGGACTGACGGAATTTCTGCCTGTTTCCTCTACTGGTCACATGATTATTACGCAGAACCTTCTGAGTATTCAGCAGGGTGACCCCTTCGTTCATGCCTTTACGTTTATCATACAGTTTGGTGCCATCCTCTCTGTGGTGTGCCTTTACTGGAAACGATTCTTCAAACTGGACAACAGCCCAGCCCCAGAAGGCAGCAGCACTTTTCAGCGCCTGAAGCATCGCTTCTATTTCTACTGGTTGCTGATTGTGGGTGTGATACCAGCTGTGGTGATAGGACTGCTTGCCAAGAAATCTGGCGTGCTCGACTGGCTTCTCGACAGCGTAGAAGTAGTAGCCGTTATGTTGGTAGTTGGTGGCGTGTTCATGCTCTATTGCGATAAGTTATTCAACAAAGGTACTGATGAAAACAAGATAAACGAGAAGCGTGCCTTCAAGATAGGTCTCTATCAGTGTATATCCGTCATTCCTGGTGTGTCGCGTTCTATGGCGACCATCGTGGGAGGTATGGCACAGGGACTTACTCGCGAGAGGGCAGCAGAATTCTCTTTCTTCCTTGCTGTTCCTACTATGGCAGGTGCTACCCTGCTTGATTTGCTCGACTTGCTGAAGGAGGATGCCTCTTGGGCTACGAGCCACAATATAACCATGTTGCTGTTGGGTTGTGGTGTAGCGTTCATCGTGGCACTGCTGGCAATGAAGTGGTTTGTTGCTTTCCTCTCCAAGTACGGCTTCAAGGTATTTGGCATCTACCGCATCATCGTGGGCAGTATAATAATAGTGCTGCTCCTAACTGGGCACTCACTGGCAATGGTTGACTAAATGAACTTCACAGAAGGCGAGATACTACACATCAACAAGCCCTACGGCATGACGAGTTTTGGTGCGTTAGCATTCGTGCGCAAGCGTATCTCGGAGGCTGCTGGAGTAAAGAGGGTAAAGACGGGCCACGCTGGAACGCTCGACCCGCTTGCTACTGGCGTGCTGATACTCTGCACTGGTAAGTGTACCAAGATGATTCCCCAGTTGCAGTATCATTCTAAGGAATATACTGCCACACTGCAGTTTGGTGCCACCACAGCCAGTTATGATATGGAGCACCCGATAAACGAGACTTTCCCGACGGAGCACATCACGAAGGAGAAAATCCTTGAGACGCTCGAGCAGTTTAAGGGTGATATAATGCAGGTGCCCCCAACGTATAGTGCCGTAAAGAAAAACGGTGACAGAGCCTACGAACTCAGGAGAAGGGGAGAGGAAGTGAAACTTGACCCCAAGTCCGTACACGTGGAGGACATCGAACTTCTGTGGTTTGACCCAGAGAAGATGCAGGCGCAGATAAGGGTGGAATGTGGCAAAGGTACCTATATACGAGCCTTGGCACGAGATATAGGCAGAGCCATAGGCAGCGGAGCTTACCTTACCCAACTGTGTCGCACACGCTTGGGGGATGTGCGCATAGAGGACTGCACCAAGCTGGACGACTTCGAGCAGTGGCTGGAGGAAATACACAGTTCATAGTTCACAGTTAGCTTCGCTGACCCTCTTGATACCTCTCAACAGTCTGAGCACCCCCTTCGGTTCCCCCGTTTCGCGGGGGACAGAAACCCCGCGGGGGCAACATCGGCTCGACTGTTATAGGTCGGTCTCGGCGAGCGTTCATAGTTTTGTAATTTATAGTTAATAGACCAATAATAAAAGTAAGTAGTGAAGCTATCACAATTTGATTTTAACCTTCCAAGTGCGCAGGTGGCTCTTTATCCGCACTCTATAAAGCGCACAGTGACCAATGAAAACGGCGAGGAAACAACTTTCACGCTGAAGCGACCAGACGAGTGCCGCATGGTGGTGGTACATAAGAAGTCGCAGAAGATAGAACTAAACAAGAAGGGCGAGAAGGACACACCTCTCACCTTGCTTGATATCTTTGATTATTTCAAGGAGAATGACATGTTTGTGTTCAACAACACAAGGGTGTTTCCTGCACGTCTCTATGGTACAAAGGAAAAGACAGACGCCAAGATAGAGGTGTTTCTCCTGCGCGAGCTGAACCAGGAGATGCGCCTGTGGGACGTGCTCGTAGAGCCTGCCCGCAAGATTCGTATCGGCAACAAACTGTTCTTCAACGAGGAAGGCACACTCGTGGCAGAGGTGATAGACAACACCACTTCGAGAGGTCGCACATTGCGTTTCCTTTACGACTGTCCGCATGATGAGTTCAAGGAGTCGATATTCGCACTCGGCGAACCACCATTGCCCCGCTATATCATAGACCACAAGGACAGCGAAGGCAACCTTGACCGTCCTGTGACGGAAGAGGATTTTGGCGATTTCCAGACCGTCTTTGCTGAGGTGGAGGGTGCTGTTACAGCTCCTTCTACAGGGTTACACTTCACACGACAGATGATGAAGCGCCTTGATATTCATGGTATCAAGACAGCATTCATAACCTTGCATTGCGGATTAGGCATTTTCAACCCCATTGAGGTAGAGGACCTCAGCAAGCACAAGATGGACTCAGAGGAGATGCACGTAACTGAGGAGGCTTGCGACACCATCAATACAGCAAAGAAGAATGGTAGTAGTATATGTTGCGTGGGAGCCAGCGTGCTCAAGGCAACAGAAACCGTTGTGGGCACAGACGGCTATATCAAGCCTTTCGACGGATGGACAAACAAGTTCATCTTCCCACCATACAACTACGGTCTGGCAGACTCTTGCCTCGTAAATCTCTATCATCCTAAGTCAACGATGGTTATGGCGACAGCAGCCTTTGGTGGTTATGACCTTGTGATGGAGGCTTACCATAAGGCGCTGAAGGCAGGCTATAGCTTTGGATGCTTTGGCGACGTGATGCTGATACTGAACGACTAAAAAACTCCCCCTACCCCCCTCCGTTTTGAGTTCGGTTCGTCTAAGCACCAACGGAGCGTAAGAAAGAATGGGAGAGATAAGGATGCATACAGTATTTCTGGGCATAGGAACAAACTTAGGTGATAAGGAACACAACATCCTCAGATCCTATGAACTGATAGAGCAAAGGGTAGGGGAGATAGTGAAACGCTCCACCTTATATAATACAGAGCCGTGGGGCTTTCTGTCGGAGAACGGTTTCCTGAACTCTGTCATCTGCGTGGAGACGAAACTGTTGCCACGCGACCTGCTCAAAGCAACACAGGGGATAGAAAAAGAAATGGGACGCAAGGAGAAAAGCCATAATGGCAACTACCACGACCGTATCATCGACATTGACATACTGCTCTATGATGACCTCATGCTCAGCGAGCCCGACCTTGTAATTCCGCATCCGTTGATGGAAAAGCGCGACTTCGTAATGAGACCTCTGAGGGAGATAAGAGAAGAAAAAACAGATAAGATAACCAAACAACTAACATCCTAAATGATGAAAAGAACTATAATGATAATCACAGCTCTGCTGACGGTGGGTTTTGTTATTGCTGCAGAGAAGTATGCTAAGGTAAATGTAACCAATACATACAACAAGGAACGCAAGGCTGTGCCTGTCGTGGTGAAACTTGATGGTACTACAACCTCAGCACTCGTTACTCTCGACAATAAAGAGATGCCTTGTCAGCTTGATGACCTCAACGATGATGGCTTGTATGACGAACTCTCCTTTGTAACCGATATGAAGAAGAACGAGAAGCAGTGTTTCGACATCATAATGTATGATGAAGGCACACCTCGTGATTATCCAGCTGTTTGCTATGGTGCCCTTGCCATTCGTGACCGTGCGGCAAAGAACCAGAAACACATGCCGATAAACTCGGTAACATTCCCCAAAGACAGTAATCCCTACCAGTATATTTTTCCTCACGGTGCTGTGATGGAGAATGACATGGTGGGATTTCGTGCTTATTGTGACCATCGCCAGTCTATTGACTACTACGGACACCAGCAGTTGAAGGCAGACATAGCCGAGACGGCCTTCTATCCTACGGCAGAACAGAAAGCAGCTGGCTCTGGCGATGATGTGCTGTGGACAGGCTCTACTCCAGGCTGTGGCACTATGCACGCATGGGATGCCAAGAAGGGTTGGACCATCATGTACGAAAACGTGCGCAACACTACCGTTGAGGTAGTGGCATCAGGCGCAGTGCGTACTGTGCTTCGTCTCACTAACCGAGCTTGGCAGCCTCTTGAGGACTTCAAGCCTGTTGACGTAGTAACTACCTATACTCTCTACGCAGGACATCGTGATGTTCAGGTTGATGTTAAGTTCTCAAAGCCCGTTGCAGGTTTGCCACTCGCTATAGGTACTGTAGATATAGCAGACCCGAAGGGAGCAGAAGAACATTCCGATTGCAAGGGCTTGCGTGCTTCATGGGGTAATGCCTGGGCAGGCAACAATCCTAAGGTATATGTGCAGCATACTGTAGGACTTGCTGTAAATATCCCCGAGGAGTATTACAAGAGCGAGACACGCTTCTCTGATATGGACAAGGAGAAGATAGGCACCCTGAACGAGAAGAATGGCAAACTCAATATGCCACATCAGGCTCTCATCGACATTTGTGGCACCGATACCGATCATCTCAACTACTGGTTTGCTGCCACCTGTGACCTGGAGTCTTTTGGTTTCAAGGACTCCAAGGCTTGGTTCGACTATGTTGACGCTTGGAAGAAGGAACTTGATTCGCCAGCAGAAATAGTGATAGAGCAGTAATAGTGCCTATAATATCTGTAGTATCTGTTTCTATAAGACAACAACAAAAAACTAACTAAATAATTTAACCAAATGGAAGCTGTATTTTCTTACATCATCGGCCTTGGTGCCGCTGTCATGATGCCAATCATCTTCACCATCCTTGGTGTGTGTATCGGCATTAACTTCTCAAAGGCTCTCAAGTCTGGTCTCTTCGTGGGCGTAGGTTTCGTAGGCCTTAGTATCATCACCGCTCTGCTCGTTGACACTATGTCTCCAGCTCTGTCAAAGGTGGTAGAGATTTACAATCTTGAGTTGGGCGTGTTCGACATGGGCTGGCCTGCTGCTGCCTCCGTGGCTTACAACACTCTCGTGGGTTCGTTCATCATCCCTGTCTGCCTGGGTGTTAACCTCGTGCTGTTGCTGCTCGGTTGCACTCGCACAGTCAACATCGACCTCTGGAACTACTGGCACTTCGCTTTCATCGGTGCTGTGTGCTATTTTATGACAGGCTCTATTGTCTGGGGCTTCTTCGCTGCTATCGTTTGCTACATCATCACTCTTGTGCTGGCTGATGTAACGGCAAAGAAATTCCAGAAGTTCTATCCAGGCATGGACGGCATTTCAATCCCTCAGCCTTTCTGTCAGGGTTTCATGCCTTTCGCTGTTGTTATCAATAAGGCGCTCGACTATGTTCCTGGTATCAACAAGGTGCACATCGACTCTGAGGGCATGAAGAAGAAGTTTGGTCTCTTTGGCGAGCCTCTGTTCCTCGGTGTGCTCATTGGTATCATCATCGGCTGCCTTGCCTGCCGCGACTGGGACGAAATAGTAGCAAACATTCCAAAGACCTTGCAGATAGGTATCAAGATGGGTGCAGTAATGGAGCTTATCCCTCGTATCACCTCTCTCTTCATCGAGGGTCTGAAGCCTATTGCTGAGGCTACTAAGGAACTCATCGCCAAGAAGTTTGGTGAGGATAAGGAACTCTACATCGGTATGTCTCCGGCACTCGTTATCGGACATCCTACCACTCTTGTGGTTTCTCTGCTCCTCATCCCTGTAACACTTGTTCTTGCAGTTGTTCTTCCTGGCAACCAGTTCCTGCCACTCGCTTCTCTGGCTGGTATGTTCTACGTATTCGTAATGATTCTGCCTTACACCAACGGCAATGTGCTCCGCTCTTTCATCGTGGGTCTGGTTATGATGGCTATCGGACTCTACTTCGTTACATGGATGGCAGGCGACTTCACCAGCGCTGCCCACACTGTAGCACAGATACACCCAGATGATAAGACCGTACAGGTACCAGCAGGATTCCAGGCAGGTGCGCTTGACTTCGCTTCAAGCCCACTCTCTATGCTCATCTATGCTTGCGTTAAGTACATCTCTTATGTAGGTGCAGGTATTCTCACAGTCCTCACATGCTGCCTCGTACTCTGGAACCGTAAGAGGATTAACAAGAAGTAATAAAAAGGTGTCTCCCTCTCTGCCTCCCCAAAGGGAGGGGACGTAACAAGGAATAAAAATAAAACAAAACCCTCCCCTTGGGGAGAAGGAGAGGGTTCTGAATATTATGAAGAAATTATTTGCAATCGCTATGCTGGCAGTATCTCTCTCAGCCAGCGCACAGGAGGCTGACCGCTACGTTGGCGCTCAGCACGTAAAGTTCCAGACAGCTTGCCATCCATGCGATGTCAAGCATTATGACACCAAGAAGCTGCGTGAGCGTTTCGTGATGGAGAAGGTGATGGAGGCAGACTCTATCCTCCTGACCTATAGCCACTACGACCGCTTCATCTTCGGTGGTGCAATGCCTGTCACCAAGACCTTGAAACTCGAGAACTTCTGGGAGCTCGGTCTCGATGTTGATAAGAGCATCAAGGAGAAGTATTTCCTCTACAATCGTGAGATAGGCATCGTAAACTGCGGTCAGGGCGACGGTGTGGTAATCGTTGACGGCAAGGAGTATGCCCTCTCTCCAAAGGAGGCTCTCTATGTAGGTCGTGGCCATATCGGCAAGGACAAGGATGTCAACAAGGTTGTGGAGTTTAAGTCTAAGGACTCAAAGAACCCTGCTAAGTTCTACCTCAACTCAGCTACTGCCCATCAGCACTACAAGACCCAGTGGATTACCCTTGACGGTCGTAAGGGTTCGCTCAAGGCAGCCGTATGGGGACCAGTAGGCACAGTGGAAGAGGCTAACAACCGTACCGTCTATAAGCTCATAGTAAATGACGTGCTCGAGGAAGGTCCTTGTCAGCTCCAGCTCGGTCTTACCCAGCTTAACCCAGGTGCTGTGTGGAACACTATGCCTCCTCACACTCACGGTCGTCGTATCGAGGCTTACTACTACTTCAACCTGCCAGAAGGTCAGACCATCTCTCACGTAATGGGTCAGCCACAGGAGTCTCGCAACGTATGGCTCCACAACGAGCAGGCTATCATGTCACCAGAGTGGTCTATCCACGCAGCAGCAGGCACTTACTACTATACCTTCATCTGGGGTATGGCAGGAGAGAACCTCTATTACAACGATAAGGACAATATTCCTGTGATAGATATCAGGTAGTATAGAGCATAAAACAAGAGGGTGTGACACACCCTCTTGTTTTTCCCAAAATAATTTGCATGAACAAAAGATTTTTTTTACCTTTGCCGGCAGAAAAGATGAAAATGGAATAATTAAGTATGCCCAAGATACTCCTATACATTACAACGAAGGTTATATGGCAGTTTCTATTTTGGAATACGGACTTTCATGAAAACAGGGCACACGTCCACGTAGGTAAACGGAGCACCGAACATCTTTGCAAGATATGGCTGGAGCCAGAGGTGCGGTTGGCTGAACAAGGTGATCTTACCAATGCTCAAGTAAAGGAAGTGATTGCCATAGTTAACGAATACCGTAAGAAGATGCTCCGCCAATGGGAGTTATTCAAGCATGGTAAGTCTGTAAGAATAATCAAGGTAAAGAAATAAGGAGGAAGAGAATATGTATAAAACAGAGGGATACTGGAATGTAGAGCCTAAGATAAAGAGGCTTTCTTTTCCACAAAGAGGAAAATTTCAAGTGGATTTGCAAGATGGTCGTTCTATAGTAATGCCCATCTCGGCATTTCCTTCTCTTAAGCGTGTGCCCGTAAAGGAACGCGCCCATTGGTATCTTATGGGAGGAGGCGTTACGTGGGACTCTTGTTCAGAGGTTATCCATATTGAACAGATACTTGGTAATTATCAAAACTATGCTCATGAGGCATAGTGCCTATAACGTCTGCTAACCCATGCAATCATCAATGTTAAATAACCATAAAGCGAGTGAAAGAGTGACCAATTCCCTTGGTCATTCCGATAATTTGTATATCACTCACTCACTCACTCACTCACTCACTCACTCACTCACTCACTCACTATAAAATAAATACCTCTCTCTTGAGAGAGAAGAAGTATATAGGTCCGCATACGGGGCGTGTTAGCCCTGTGTGCGGACTTCTTGTATTGCTAAGTCATCACTGATTATCTTGCAAAAGAACATAAAACAAAATAAGAATATGAAAAAGAAAACACTAACTAAAGTTCTTCTCCTGCTGTATATGCTGACGGCAGGGATGGTGAGTGCTACGGCACAAACAACCTACACGAAGTGGAAGCAGGTGCAAGGTCCCGCTGAGCTTCAGAATGACGACGTGGTGGCAATTGTTGACCTGACCACCGCCAATGCTATGCGTAACAACCCAGAGTATGAGGGGGAGAACACGGTGAGTAAGGCTGCGCCTCCTGCGCTGAAGGTGACACTGAAGGAGGAACTGGATCGCATAACCAGTGAGGTGGGCGACACTCTGATGTGGACGGCTGACCGCACGGACGGCTTGTATGTGTTCAAATCACTGTATGACCAGAATAAGGGTAATACTCGTTATCTGTTCAATTCTGACCAGAACCTGCGCGTGGGCTATGTGAGTGCAAACGATGCATGGAAAAGGAAGTTTGACATGGACAAGGGCCTGCTGTTCATGGGAAATGTGGAGGTTGGCGAGAACCAATACAAGGACTACCACATCGGTCTGAAGGTTGCCAGCGGCATACAGGCAATGATGAGCGGCAGCACCTGGGAACTGATGACGGATTCGATAGATGCCAATGACCCAAGTGTGACATACGTGAACAAGGAGATTGCTGCCACGAAGATGGCTTTCTTCAAGAAGGTGGAGACCACCTTGCCTGACCCCACGCTGCACTTCCCTGGTCATGACTATGAGGCTGACATTAAGAACGGCACTTTCACTTCTCCTGTTGCTGTGGTGGATGAAGACCCTGATGCACAGATTACCTATTATAGTGGTAATACGGAACTTGCCGAGGTGGATGCCACAACTGGCGTCGTGACACTGAAAAAGCGAGGCACGGTGCGTATCTTTGCCCAGGTGGAAGAGACTCAGACTTACGACAACTACCTGACATCATACATCCTGCGCATTGATGACACGACAGACAACGTGAAAGGTTGTCGCACCAATCCATTCACTGTTGCCGAGGCTATTGAATATGCCAAGGCAGAGGGACATGAAGAAGAGACTGCCAACGGCGTTTGCTACTTCGTAAAGGGCATAGTATCAAGTGTAGGCGGTGCTATGGCAGGAATGGAAGGCATGGAGGACATGATGGAAATGATGATGAGCATGATGGGCGACATGGATATGGGCGACTTCGACATTACCTCGATGTTGAGCATGTTCATGGGCGAACAGGAGGCTGGCACGGTGACTTACGCCATCAGCGACAACGGCGTGAACCGCGACTCGCTCTCAGTAAACAACGGTCGTGGGTTGCTGCTGGATAACAAGCTGGTTGACATCACCTCCGACTCTCTCAGCGTGGGCGACTGGGTGACGGTATATGGTCCGCTGGAATATTCTGAAGACAACGACATGATGTCGATGTTTGGCGGAGGCAACAAGGAGAAGACCGTGAAGATGCCACGCATCAACTACATGAGCGAGCACAAGCGCAACCTCATTACCAAGGACATCACAATGTATTTCGGTCAGACAAGGCAAACTGAAGACCTCTTCAGCATCACGGATAAGTTTGGCGGTGAGCTGGTTACGAACGCTAACGCACAGAACACTTCCCTGCCAATGACCTCAATCAAACCGAGCGACACAAGCGTAGCAGCATGGGTGGTGGAAGGTGCTGACAGCCTGCTGACTCCCAAGAAGTCGGGCATCATCACGGTGACGGTGAACGCACCTGTCATAATTGCGCCTGGCGACACCGTTAAGATGAAGCGTAAGTTTACTCTCGACGTAAGAGACCGCAAGGTGCTGCCTGCCGGAACAATGGTAGGCAACTACGAACTGGTGACCGACCTAAGCCAGTTGCAGGCTGACGACAAACTGCTCATCGTGGCTACGATAGACGATAAGTCGAAGGTGCTCAACAGGAATACCGGTGCCAGCGGAAGCAGCGACAACAGCAACCCAATGGCATCAATGTTCGGAGGCAGCAGTAATGCCAGCAATGTCACCATAGACGATGATGGCAGGATAACACAGGTGCCTGACGACGCACTGATAATGACACTGGAGCAGGACGGTGACAAGTGGCTGTTGCAGACGGGCAGGACAACCGATTATGAGATGACATACCTCTACGTTTCAGACACCGATGGCGGTGGCAGCACAAGCATGATACCAGGCATGGGCAGCAGCGGTGCGAGCCTGAAGACGGGAACACGCGCGGCAGTGGGCGACAGCTGTCAGGTATCGTTCACCTTCCTGGCTGAAAAGAACGACAGCGTGAAGATGCAGTTCAACTTCCAGGACCGAGTGAAGGACAACGAAACTGTTACGGCGAAGAACGTCATTCGCTACGAAAAGGGCATGATGTCAACATCGTTCGGAGGCTTTGAGCCAGAGTCAGACAAGGCAACCCTGCCACGTCTCTACCGTCTGGTGCAGGCTGAGGAATACACCATCACGGTTAGTGATGCCAAGTGGGCAACCATCATCAGCTCATACGACGTGACCCTGCCTGAGGGGCTGACGGGCTACGCTGTGAAGGAGATAGACTACACAAAGAACCAGGCTGTTCTGCAGGAGGTAACCGACAAGGGCGGACTGAAGGCAGGCGAACCTTACTTTGTATATGCCGAAAACGCAGGAACATACACGCTGACACAGGCTGCAGACGAAGTGGCAGAGCCAGACGTCAACCTGCTGGAGATAAGCGATGATGCCACAACGAGCGGTGTTTACGTACTTGCCAACAAGGGTAACGGTGCCGGATTCTACAAATGGACAGGCGGACTCTTGGGCTCAGGACGTGTGTATCTGCAGAAGACGGGCGGCAACAGCAACCCAACATACATTCCTTTTGCCTTCAGTGAAGATATTGCAACGGGGATCGTTTCAATTGATAATTCAAAACTGGAAATTGAGACTGGTGCTTTGTACACCATTGACGGAAGAAAGATTAATACTCAATCTTCAATGTTCAATAATCAATTGCCGAAGGGCATCTATGTGGTGAATGGTGAAAAGATTATAATAGAATAAGAAGGAGGAATGTAACTATGAAAATGACTTATATAAAACCCGAGATAAAGAAGGTGATTATAAACGCCATGCAACTGTTGGCAGGCTCTCCGAAGATGGACTTTAAGGAAGACCCCGTCACTAAGGAGGAGGAAGAAGTGGATGATTTCGACCAACTGCTGTGATAAACTGCTGCTGCTGGTTGTGGTCTTTCTGTCCATTCAGACGAGTGAGGCAGTTGCGCAGAATATCTTTCAGCGCATAGACACTATCCTGACTCGCCGCTATTACGGGGGAAACCTCGATACGGCGTATGTTATGCGACCTTCGACCAGATGGACAGTCACGGCGAGGGTAAACGTGTCGGGAGCCAAGATTGATGCTGAGGGAATCGACCACTCTGCTGTGTCGCTCGGCTCGTCAGGGGATGGGCAGCATTTCAGGGCAAAGATGAAGGCAAGCACGAAGGCTACTGTAAGCGTGGGAGTCAGCTACCTCGGTCTTTCGCTCAGTGCGTCGCTCAACCCAGCCAAACTGATGGGCAAGTATCACGACTTTGAACTGAACTTCAACAGTTACGGCCGACGTTTTGGTTTCGACGTCATCTACCAAGATGCCAAGAACTTCAGGGGATGGCACGACCAAGACGGCATGGAGCGCGTAGAACTGCCCGATGGCTTGCTGTCAGTGAAGACGCTGAACCTGAATGCTTTCTACGTCTTCAATAGTCGCCGCTTCTCCTATCCTGCCGCCTTCTCGCAGAGCTACATCCAGCGTCGCTCTGCAGGTGGTTTCCTTCTGGCGGCATCGGGCATGGGTCAGCGTGCCACCATCGAAGGGGATTATGAGATGCAGCTGAAGATGACGAATATCGCTCTCGGTGCAGGCTATGGCTACAACTATGTGCCAGGTCGGGGCTGGCTGTTGCACGTTTCCGCCCTGCCCACGTTCATCGTCTATAGCAAGACGTCGATGACTTTCGGCGACACTCGCGTACCCCTTCACTACCACTTCCCCGAAGTCATAATCACTGGGCGTGGTGCCGTGGTTCGGCAATGGAGCAACAAGTTCCTCGGAATGTCAATGGTATTCAATTTTACCAACATCGGCAATGAGGAAAGCCTTGCCATACACAACATCAAATGGCACTTGCGTACATTCTTCGGATTGAGGTTTTGAAACATTTTTGCACACGATAGAGTCCTGCCGACTGGCAGGGCTCTATCGTTATTTACTCAGGATTCTTCGAGTCCATACAGATAGTTACGGGCCCGTCGTTAACTAACGATACCTCCATCATGGCTCCGAACTCGCCTGTGCCTACGGGCTTGCCGAGGTCTGCAGACAGTTTCTTTACGAAAGCCTCGTAGAGAGGGATGGTTATCTCGTGGCTGCCAGCCCTGAGGTAACTCGGACGGTTGCCCTTCTTGTAACTTGCCCAAAGGGTGAACTGCGATACTACCAGAATGTCGCCCCCTGTGTCCATGATGCTCTTGTTCATTACACCGTTTTCGTCGTCAAACACTCTCAGGCCTGTTATCTTTCTGCTCAGCCAGTCAATGTCCTGCTGGGTGTCGTCGTTAGCACAGCCCAACAGCACGAGGAAACCGTTGCCTATCTCCGCCTTTTGGTTGTTTAGGTGGTTAGTCGTTTGGTCATTTGAATTCTCTCCTTCTTGGGAGGGGGTGGGGGAGGTTATCCTCACCGATGCGTGGCTTACCCTTTGTATTACTGCTCTCATGTGTCCTTTTTTATTGTAGAATAGAAAATGCTGTGCAAAGTTAGTTCAAAAAAACGAGACGAGAAAAAGAAATAATGAAAAATTATAGTAACTTTGCAGTGTCATGAAATGATAAGTAAGAATGAAGAAGAACGATATACAGTCAGGTGTAAAAGCCAAAGTCAGAGACTCCAACATAGAGTTGTTGAGGATTGTTGCTATGTTATTGGTGTTAATAGTTCATGCCAATTTTTCATCTATTGACCCTCCGTCGCAGGCAGAAATATTGTCTTGTCCCCTCTCATCGTTCTTGCGTTCCCTGAGCGAGTCATTATCTATTATATGTGTAAATTTGTTTATCCTCATATCAGGCTGGTATGGTATTCGCCCAAGGTTGCCACGTTTTGCGGCATTAGTGTTTCAGGTACTGTTCATAGGCCTGTCAGTCTATCTTATCCTGTTTTCGTTAGGTAAGGTTGAATCATGGAAAATAACAGACTGGATAGACTTTATTACCATGAAAAAAGTAAATTGGTTTGTTGCCTGTTATATAATGCTATACATTTGCTCACCAGTCCTGAATGTATTTTGTGAGAATGTAAGCCAGTCCTTCTTTCGTAAATTCATGATAGTGTATTTTGCAGTCGAACTATTTTACGTTCATGAGAGATTTATTGCAAACGGCTGCTCCCCATTATCTTTTGCAGGACTATACTTGTTGGCACGATATGCTAAGATGTATCCCAATAGGCTAACGAGCCTGAACAGGAAGAGTGACATCGCGATTTATTTTCTTACAGCATTTCTCACAACCGTGTTATCAATAGTACATACGATATATACTGGGAGAAATGACGGAACATTTTATGGCTATTTATCTCCTTTAGCAATTGTAGGTGCGTTCTATTTCTTCCTGTTTTTTACTAAGGTGAATATAAGGAACAGGATAATCAATTGGGTTGCTGCCTCGTCCTTTGCTGTATATTTATTTCATATAAATACGTTGTTTTTCGCTACTTGTTATTTAGCCACAATCAGAAGATGGTTCAGCATAGATTCTACGCCGCTATTCGTAGCCAAGACTTTATTATTCATTGTATGCGTATTTACATTCTCCATATTCCTGGATAAGATACGCCTTCTTTTCTGGAACGTTTTTACTCGTTTGTTTTTAAGATGTAAGTCCTGCTTTATCAGCCCAAATACATAATAAAGTCTTTTGTGTGTTAAGGAAGGTTAAGCGTGTAAGGAAAAATAGAACAAACTAAGGTAAAATAGTAGAACTTATAGTAATTTTGCACACCGAAAACGAAAGTGTGCAAAAAGCCCTTTGTAAGAATGTGCGCAAGAAAGTGCAAAAGTATTCAGGAGAAGGCACAGAACATTCAGGGCGAAGCACAAAGGTATTCAGGAAAAAGTACAAAGATATAAAGAATAAAGTAATGAAAAAAGTACTGTTTGTTTTAGTAATTTTCAATCTGCAAATTACATTCCTCAGTTCTGTTCATGCTGGTGGCATGATGTCAAACACCAATCAGAATGCAGCCTTTATTCGTAACCCAGCTCGTGATGGTGTTATTGCAATCGATGGTGTTTATTCCAACCCTGCAGGTGTAGCCCTGATGCCAGAAGGCTGGCACATTTCTCTCAACTGGCAGTATGCCTGGCAGAGGCGTATTGCCTACACAGACAATCCTGTGTTTGCCAAAGACGCAAAGCTCGATGGCGCGACCACAAGAAAGCGTTATCGTGGTATAGCTACAGCTCCATTCATTCCTTCTGTTCAGGCAGCCTACAACTGGAAGAAGTTCTCTTTTCAGGGTGCCTTTGCAGTAGCAGGAGGTGGTGGCAAGTGTGAATTCAAGACAGGTCTTGGTTCATTCGATGCTGCTGTGGGTAATGTATGGGCAAAGTATCTTCAGCCTATCTCTGGTCAGTTCAACCCAGTTCTCAACCAGCTTAACTCGAGTGTCCCTGTCACCACAGGCTATAGCTGCAACAGCTACATGGAGGGTCGCCAATATTATTTCGGTGTGACACTCGGCACAGCCTATAAGATAGTAGATACCCGTCTTGTCAAGGTGTCAGCCTATGCTGGTGTGCGTTTCCTCTATGGTATGGCGAGCTACAAGGCAGAGATAAAGGACATCAAGGTGGCAGGCGAGAATGGCACAAGCTACTCTCTGCGCGAGTATTCCAATGCTCTCTCTAATGGTATTCTCAGTGGCAGCAACAACCTCGTGATGAAGACTGCTGCTACCCTTGCAGCCAACTATGCAAGCGCAGGCATGAGTGCTGCTGATGCAGCCAACAAGGCTATGCAGGACGCACCAGGCGTAGCTGCCCAGAGTGCTGCTGGTCAGGGACTTCAGCGTATGGCTCAGGGTTTGAGCGAAAGGGCCGCTGCTCTTGAGAAGTATTATGACGGAGTGTATCTTCAGTCAGACCAGAACGGCTTTGGCGTATGCCCTATCATAGGTCTCGACGTAAAGGTGGGTATGGTGAACCTCGCCATGAAATATGAGTTCCGCACCAAGATGAACATGAAGAACAACTCTACCGTTGAGGAAGCAGGTCTCTTTCCTGTTGTCAACCAGTTCGTGAATGGCACAAAGGTGCGTGAAGACACCCCAGCCCTCCTCACGCTCGGTATCGAGATAGAGCCTATCAAGGGTCTGCGCATAGATGGCGGCTACCACCACTTCTACGACCGCAATGCCAAGAAGACTTACTTCGACGCTTATGGTGTGCGCCACGACGACAAGAACTCTATGCTCTCCAAGGGTACAGACGAGTTCCTCGCTGGTGTGGAGTATGACTTTGGCAAGAACAAGCGCTGGACAGTTTCAGGAGGTATTCAGACCACTACCTATGGCAATACAGACGAGTACATGAGCGACCTTACCTTCGTAACCAACTCATGGAGCTTTGGTACAGGTATAAAGTACAAGATTAACGATAAGCTCTCTGTCAATGCTGGTTATTTCCAGACCAACTACCGCGACTACGAGCAGAAGGCAGACTATCGCGACTCAAACGGTTCAAACAACACCTTCACACGTCGCAATCGCGTATTTGCAGCAGGTCTCGACATCGACCTCTAAAGCAATCGTGCTGTTTTCTGACAGAATTTAGCATACAATCTTTTTCTGACAATAACTATAATCTGTCTTTACGAGAGACTGTTTCCTCACAAGCAGGAGACGGTCTCTCGCTTTCGTATGCCCCTTCCCCTCCTTGTTTTCAGTGCTTTATTACTTGCCCTCCGCCTTCTTTTCCGTAGCTTTCGCCTTTTATCGCATAGTTTCAGCCTTCTTTTCCGTAGCTTCCGCTTTTTATCGCATAGCCTCCGCCTTCTTTTTTGCAGCTTTCGCCTTTTATCGCATAGTTTCAGCCTTCTTTTTCGTAGTTTCCACCTGTTGTAGCTTTGCCTCTAAATAACAAACTAGGTTACTTTGTTGAACAAACTAGGCTACTTTGTTGAACAAACTAAGCTACTTTGTTGAACAAACTAAGCTACTTTGTTCATGAAACTAGGCTGTTTTGTTAGTTGAAAGCACAGCAACAAGAGTTTGGAGCACAGCAACAAGTTGCGTCCGATTACGCTACGATACGTGGCTAAAGCCACTACGATAACGATAACATAACAATAGGCACTGCCCCTGGATTAGGGCGGTGCTTTTTTTTATCATTTTGTCACTTTTTTTTATCATTATTTGCAAGTTTAAATAAAAAGGTGTAAATTTGCAGCGTGAGATATGTCTAATGGACTATCGACAATATGGAGATTATGAACTTATATGTAACTAAAACACAAACTATTATGAAAAAGACTATCCTAAATTCTTTGGTGGCAATAGTCCTTGGCAGTGTTGCTCTGTTCACTACCTACAGCTGTACTGACGACGACCTGGCAAATGATACCACTATAATCCCCACCGACGTTATTGTTGACCCTAACGTCGACCAGTTGCAAACCAAGGTGACTGCCAATGTGCCCACTGCAGTGCTCAGTTCCTTTGATGACAATTCTATGGGTGCAGCCCTCGTGCGCCGTCTCCCTAACACCACTAACTCCATACAGGGTGACACCAAGATGGTGCTCATCAAGGGCGAGGACATCAAGGGTCGCCCTCTGTCTGAGTGGATTAAGGCAGCAAGGATATACCTCAAGGGTGGCTACATAGCAGTAGAAAAGCCTCATAATGCCCATCTCGTTGAGGTGGCTAAGCAGTTGTCTAATAAATTAGAGCAGGCTACTCACGATGCGTTGACAGAGAGCGGACACATTACAATCACTCCACCTGAGCAGGTGTCCAGCAACTCTATCAACATTGATGCTGAACGTATGGACGCCCGAATTGTCAACATCGCTACGATGGCTGGCTCACGAGCTAATGCCAGCAGCGAGGCAGTTGCCGAGATGGTCGTCTTCTCTCCTATGGGCTATTACCAGTGCGACCCTTATCAGGACGAAGTGGTCTATTCCTCATACTCAGATAATGATGGAGAAGAGGTAGAAGAAGATGAGATAATCAATTCTGACTATACTAAACTCAGCAGCGGCTTGCTTGCCGACGGAGTTGCCGAGTGGTTAAACTATCAAGGCAACAGAACAGCCGTTTATAAGAGCAGACTCCTCTCTAAGGCTGATGGTCAGGGTTCTATCAACGAAATGATGAGTGCCAGCGAAGAGCATTACTATAAGAGAAGCCTGTTTGCTCATGATTGGAATGGAAATTCGCGCAAAAAGCCTAACGGCTTTACTGAAACCATCCGCGTGTGGGGCAGCCACAATATGAAGACTAACAAGGACTATTACTTCGTGCAGCAATCTGCGCTGTCAGCCATTGGAGGCAAGCAAGAGGGCGATGACCGCTTTGATCCCAACAAGACCCTTTATGCAGGTCCTTACAAAGAAAAGGAATGGATAAAAACGAATTACAGCCATGATGGCACTCATTACAAAGCATACTATGGTTCATGGTGGGAGAATGGCACCTACACGTTGAACCTTGTTGGTTCTGGCACCATAAGGCTGGAGGATGCCCTTCCTACGACAGACAACAATAACACCAGCACATCTATAGCTGTGGGCGAGACTCACAGTGAGACCAACACCGTCGGCTTCTCCTTAGGCTTTTCAGGTTGGAATCTTTCAGGTAGCGCCAACTACTCTCACGGATGGACTGACGGCACCAGCTATACCATGACCTCTACCACCAATGCCAAAGAGATAACGGTGGAGAAGAACACTGATAAAAATAAGGTTAAGTGGTACTATGAGTACAGCCCGAAGATCTACGGTTCTTATGATTATGGCAATAAGCATAAAATGGCTTCAGCGGCTGCCACCACCGACGTAAACATCGACAACCAGGCATGCTGGTCTGTAGAAAATCCAGAAGGGGCATACACCCTTGAGGTTACAAGCGCCTCAAAAACGAGGTGCTTGTTTTCCGACAAAGACGACCATAAATATCGCAAGGATAACGGACCATCGACAGAGAATAGCAAATATGAGCTCATCATCCCTAACCGTGCCGAGCAGACATGGCACATGGACATTACCTTCCCCGAGATAGGTCAGCCTGGTCATGAGGGTCAAAAGGGACTGCTCACCCAACGCATGAGGGAACAGTTCCCAAGCCTGTATCAGACAGAGGTAAAAATTGCCGACCGCACAGAGGAGAGCGAGAACACCATCAAGATATTGGTAAACCAGGCTGATGATGTGCTCCACAACACCGATGGCGGTCAGACAATGCGTGAGTATGCCCTCGACCTCGGTATCTCTCAATACACTATCACGTGGTACACCATCGACGGCAAACATAGTAAATATGGAGTTACAGTTAAGGCAAGAGAAGAGTAAGCACATGAAAACGATAAGATTCTCGCCATCCCTTGCCAAGGGATGGCTTCTCGCCATAATGCTGATGATGGGTGTGGAGGTGGCTATGGCTGATGCTGGTATTAAGAAACTCTGCGCCTATGTGGCATCTGATAAAAAATCAATGACCTTAGTGTTCTGTAATCCTGACGACGCCCCGCCATCAGGCTACAGCAGATACGTTTACGATGGAGGAAACAACTGGAACTCATCCTTCCACGAGACAGTCCAAAACTGCACCATCGATGCTTCGTGTCAGAACTTTGACGGCACAGAGCTCAAAGCCCTCTTCTGGGGGTGCACAGCGCTGAAAGGGATAAATTCTTTAGAAAACCTGTGCACTGCAAACGTGGAGAAGATGGACAATGTGTTCTACAACTGTTCGTCGCTTACATCGTTAAGCCTTCCGTATAGTGAACAGCATCATGCATGGGATATGTCTAAGGTAACGAGCGTGATAGGCATGTTTGAAGGTTGTAGCAAGCTGGGCGCTATAGACCTCAGTGGCTGGAACACCAGCAACGTAACGAAGATGACACAGATGTTCAAGGGCTGTGCAGGCTTGAAGAAGATAGACATCAGTTCGTTCAACACCTCAAAAGTAGAGAGCATGGTCAGCATGTTTGAGAATTGCACTCAGCTGCAGACCATCTGGGTAGGTTCTAAGTGGAGCACCGCTGCAGTGACTGGTGGTAGTCTGATGTTTCAGGGCTGCAGTGCTATAGTAGGAGCAGACGGCACCACATACAACTCTGCCAACACCAGCGCTACATACGCCAAAGTGGGCGATGGCGGCTATCTCAGTAACGGACTGAAGACTCAGGCGGTTGAAGGCAGGCGATGGATGACATTCTATGACGACGAGAACTCATATCAGCTCTATGACTTCAACGACCTTAAGGTTTATTCGGCAAAATATGATGCTGACCATTCACGGCTGATACTGAAAGATGAGGGCAAGGTCATACCCAAGGAAACGCCTGTCATAATCATGGGCAGTGATGTAGCAAACAATGAATATGCCAAGATGTTTGTTACCACAGCTACCAGCACGATAGCTGATAACGACCTGAACGGTTCAAACTTAGACTATCCCGTACAGAACCTCAAAAACATTCTGAGCGAAAGGGCACATGTAGAGTATGGTACAGGCGAGATATATGTGATGGGTGTGACGAGTAAAGGCTTCGGCTTCCACAGGTACACAGCAGAGACCTTCCCTGCCCACAGGGCATTCCTGTATCTGCCATTACCCCCACCAGCCTCTAACGCTATCACTATCACCTTCATCAGTGCTGTTACTGGCATAGAGGAAGTACAAGGTGACAAGGGACAAGGTGACAAGGGACAAAGTACAAAGTACAAGGGACAAGGTGATGACATCTGGCATACCCTTGGCGGCATGAGGCTTCAGGGCAAGCCCAGTGCCCCTGGCATGTATATAAACAATGGTAAGAAGACAATAGTAAAGTAGGGAGGCTCACGTCATGAAAAGAATATATCAGAAACCAGAAATACTGACCATTGACATCGTGCTGTCGAAACTGCTCGGCGATAGTCTGACAATCCACGTATATACTGAGCCTGAAGACGAGACAATCGAGAATCCAGAGGACGTTTTCTAACCCCATGTGGATTTAACCTTCAAGTACTTATAAATGGAGTTAAACTATAGAACAAACGAAAACTTAAATCGACCTCTGACACGCTGCCTGTCAGCAAACAGGAAAGCAACGCAATATATAGCCTCGCTCATTTGAGAGCGGGGCTTTTTTGTGCTTGCCAGCAGGCGTGTGCCAGTTACTTCCCCCTCCTTACTCAGCTTTTATCCCT
>DGTQ01000017.1:69022-92636 GCA_002394365.1 Prevotellaceae bacterium UBA4332 | reverse complement strand
TATCCCTCCTTACTCAGCTTTTATCTCTCCTTACTCAGCTTTTATCCCCTTATGGCTATGCTTCTAAATAACAAACTAGGCTACTTTGTTGAACAAACTAGGCTACTTTGTTGAACAAACTAAGCTACTTTGTTGAACAAACTAAGCTACTTTGTTCATGAAACTAGGCTGTTTTGTTAGTTGAAAGCACAGCAACAAGAGTTTGGAGCACAGCAACGGGAGTCGGGAGCACAGCTATAACTTATTAAGGCATAGCGAGTTTTGTAAGAAAAGATTTGCTGGTTAAGAAAAAGTTTCGTACCTTTGCAGACGATAATAATACAAAACAACATGAAAAATATACTGTTCGTTTTTGCAGTGTTGCTAAGTGCAGCAACGATGCAGGCTGGCAGAAACGCGAGTTCCTACGATGAAATGCCAACTGATTCTGTTGAAACAAACAAAGACTCAGTGGAGGAAAAGGGGTATGTCTGTTATCAACCTGTGGAAGTAATGCCTAGTTTTCCTGGTGGCTTTGGCGCTCTGATGAAGTATCTTTCAACCAACATAAAGTACCCCGAGGAGGCAGAACGCTTGCATATTCAAGGAAGAGTGGTTTGCACTTTTGTGGTAAGAAAAAACGGAGCGGTTTCTGATGTGAAGGTCAAGCAGAGTGTTGACCCGCAATTAGATGGAGAGGCGGTAAGGGTAATTCGCAGAATGCCTAAATGGATTCCGGGAAAAAGAAACGGAGAGGATGAAGATGTAGGATACACGCTACCTATAACATTCAAACTTCGCTAATAGAAATTAGACACTAACTATAATTACAATAATAAAGATGAAAAGAAGTGTCATTACAATCGTTTGTGTGCTGGTGTCCTTCCTGGCGTTTGCCCAAGGAGGGCATGAGCCTGTAAGCATGGCGTCCTATGAGCAGGGATGGATGGACGATTTTGCCACTATAGCCCTGAAAAACAATACGGATAAGCCCATAAGAAACGTAACATTCGAGCTGACCTATCTGGACATGAATGGTGATGCTATGGACTATGAGCAATACTCCGTAAACGTGGACATAGAGCCAGGCAGGACGAAGAAAACCAATGTGCCTGCCTACGAGGACGAGAGGCACTACCACTATTATGCTACGCCAGACGGAGAGGGACACCCGAAGTTCAAGGTGAAGTATGAGCTGAAGAGGTATAACTCAGACATAGACCACGAAGACGAGGGGAGCGAGCTGAGCAGTCCCAGCGCTTGGGTGGTAAAGGCTGACTCGACGAGCGTTGACAAAGGGCTTAACAGGCTGGAGGGCTGGCTCACAGACGGAGTGAGCCTAATAATCCTCCTCCTGTGTCTGCTCATATTCCTCGGCATGAGCGTGGGGCTCTACATTCTGGTAGCCGTATTGGCAAGAAACAGGCACAGGAGCGTCCTGCTCTGGGTGTTGCTCAGCATCCTGGCGAGTCCCGTAGTGATAGCCATAATCCTGCTCATCATAGGCGAAGCTAAGGATGGGGAGAGGGCACTATAGGCGGTTTTCCTGCTTCCCATGAAGGAGAGAAAAATTTTCCACTCACAATTATTTGCAAGTGTAAATAAAAAGATGTACCTTTGTCGGTGAATAAAAGAAGTGAAACTATGTTGACAGGGTATGAAAATAAATCGGACATACCGTTTGTTCCTGCGTTGCTCAGTATGAAACGCAAGGACAAGTTGAGGATAATACATATTCTTACGGAGAGTATGTTGACACCATCGTCTGAAAAAGAAGATGATTATACATCCAAAATGTTAGATAAGCACTTTGGATGCTGGGCTGGTGAGGAGTCGGTAGATGATATTATGGCTTCGATAAAGTCTTCTTCTGCCATACGCGAACCTTTGTCAATGTAAAAGAGTATGAGCAGGAGATACCTTTTAGATTCTAATATCTGCATACACCTTTTGAGGGGTAATGCGTCTGTAAGGGACGCAATACAACGCGTAGGGTGGAGAAACTGTTGCATATCGGAACTGACGGTAGTAGAATTGTTTTATGGAGCAGAGTGTAGTGCACAGAAAGAACGCAATATAGCCGAAGTGGAGGCTTTTATAGAAGATGTGGATGTTATACCCTTGAACAGCCATATCAGGGAGTTCTGTGTGCAGAAGGCTGCTATGCGCAAAGAAGGTGCGATGATAGAAGATTTCGACCTCTTTATAGCAACGGCTGCAAAGAGTTCCAGATGTGTGCTTGTAACAGAGAATGTCAGGCACATGTCTCGTGTGGAAGGGGTCGAGATAGAAAACTGGGTTGACAGATAGACGAAATCATGGGTGCTAATTTTGCATATGTGGGATTTTTTTTGTAATTTTGCGTGCAAAATTGAGTATAACAGTAAGAATGGAGCAAAAGAACTATAAGAGAATTACAGTGACCTCGGCTCTGCCTTATGCCAACGGCGGAGTACACATAGGTCACTTGGCTGGCGTGTATGTGCCTGCCGACATCTACGTGCGCTACCTCAGACTGAAGAAGCGCGACGTGCTCTTCATCGGTGGCTCGGACGAGCACGGAGTGCCTGTTACCATCAGGGCTAAGAAGGAGGGCATAACAGTGCAGCAGGTGGTGGACAGATACCATGAGTTGATTAAGAAGTCATTTGAGGAGTTTGGCATTTCCTTTGATATCTACAGCCGTACTACCTCGAAGATTCACCATAAGTTTGCCTCCGACTTCTTCCGTACCTTATATGATAAGGGCGAGCTGGAGGAGATAACCGAGGAGCAGTATTGCGACGAGGTGACGGGCGAGTTCCTTACGGACAGGAACATCGTGGGCGAGTGTCCGCGCTGTCATAACCTCAACGCCTACGGCGACCAGTGTGAGAAGTGTGGTGCCACGCTCTCGCCTGACGAGCTCATCAACCCGACAAACAAGAATAATCCAGGACACGGACTGGTGAAGCGCGCCACGAAGAACTGGTATCTGCCTCTGGGCAAGTATCAGGACTGGCTGAAGAAATGGATACTGGAGGACCACAAGGAGTGGCGCTCCAACGTATATGGTCAGTGCAAGAGCTGGCTCGACATGGACCTGCAGCCTCGCGCCATGACGCGCGACCTCGACTGGGGCATACCTGTGCCGGTGGAGGGTGCTGAGGGCAAGGTGCTCTACGTGTGGTTTGACGCGCCTATCGGCTATATATCCAACACCAAGGAGCTCTGCGACCGCGAGCCAGAGAAGTGGGGCACGTGGCAGAAGTGGTGGCAGGACGAGGACACAAGGCTGGTGCACTTCATAGGCAAGGACAACATTGTGTTCCACTGCATCATATTCCCTGTGATGCTGAAGGCTCACGGAGGCTACATAATGCCTGACAACGTGCCAGCCAACGAGTTTCTCAACCTGGAGGACGACAAGATAAGCACCTCACGCAACTGGGCTGTGTGGTTGCACGAATACCTCGTGGACTTGCCAGGCAAGCAGGACGTGCTGCGCTATGTGCTCACTGCCAACGCGCCTGAGACTAAGGACAACAACTTCACTTGGCGAGACTTTCAGGAGCGCAACAACTCTGAACTCGTGGCTATCTACGGCAACTTCGTAAACCGTGCCCTGCAGCTCACGAAGAAGTATTTTGAGGGCAAGGTGCCTGAGTGTGGCGAGCTGCTGGACGTTGACAAGCAGGCGATAGACGAATTCAAGAATGTGAAGGCAGACGTGGAGCAGTATCTAGAGCAGTTCAAGTTCCGCGAGGCGCAGAAGGAGGCTATGAACCTTGCACGCATAGGCAACCGCTACATTACGGAGTGTGAGCCCTGGAAAGTGGCGAAAGGAGTTGAGAGTTCAGAGTTTAGAGTTGAGAGTGAGGGACGCAGCGAGGCAGCTAACCGTGTGGCAACGATTCTTCACGTCTGCCTGCAGCTGACGGCAAACCTCGCCATAGCCTTTGAGCCATTCCTGCCATTCTCGTCAAAGAAACTGCGCGAGATGCTCAACCTCGACACGTTCAGTTGGGAGCAGCTGGGCAGCATGGACATACTGAAGGCTGGTCATCAGCTTGCCGAGCCATCACTCCTTTTCGAGAAGATAGAGGACAGCGTGATAGAGGCACAGCTGAAGAAGCTGGAGGATGCCAAGAAGGCTAACGAGGCAGCTGAGTATGAGCCAGAGCCTGTGAAGGAAAACGTAGATTTCGACACCTTCGAGAAGCTTGATATCCGCGTGGGACTCGTCACTTCATGCGAGAAGGTGAAGAAGTCGAAGAAACTCCTGAAGTTCCACATTGACGACGGAACACCAGAGGGCAGAACCATCCTCTCAGGCATTGCAGCATACTACGAAGACCCACAGGAACTGGTGGGCAAGCAGGTGCTATTTGTGGCAAACTTCGCTCCACGCAAGATGATGGGCGAGGAGAGTCAGGGCATGATACTCTCTGCCGTTGACTATGACGGCTCGCTCTCAGTAGCCACTACATCAAAGAATGTGAAGCCTGGAAGTCAGGTGGGGTGACCCCTTCTCTGTCAGTAACTGACATCTCTCCCCGAGAGGGAGAGAATAGATTAGTAAAGTAATAACAAAAGAAAAATCTCCCCAACACATATCAAATCTCCCTCTCTCGGGGGGAGATGCCCAGAGGGCAGTGAGGGGGTCTCTATTATGATACAGACAATTCAGAACGCCGTAATTGCGGCGATAAAAGAAATATACGGTCAGGATGTGCCAGAGAAGATGGTGCAGCTGCAGAAGACACGTGCCGAGTTTGAGGGCAACCTCACGCTCGTAGTGTTCCCATTCCTCAAGATGTCGAAGAAGGCGCCCGAGGCTACGGCACAGGAGATAGGCGAACACCTGAAGGCAAACTGCAAGACCATCAGTGGATACAACGTGGTGAAGGGCTTCCTCAACCTATCTGTCAGCGATGAGGCGTGGCTCGACCTGCTCGCCAGGATAGACGCCGACGAGCACTATGGTGAGAAGCAGGCTAAGGACGACTCGCCACTGGTGATGATAGAATATTCTTCGCCTAATACCAACAAGCCCCTGCACTTAGGCCACGTAAGGAACAACCTCCTCGGATGGTCGCTGGCACAGATTATGCAGGCTAACGGCAACAAGGTGGTGAAGACCAACATTGTGAACGACAGAGGAATACACATCTGCAAGTCTATGCTCGCATGGCTGAAGTGGGGCAACGGCGAGACTCCTGAGACATCAGGCAAGAAGGGCGACCACCTCATTGGCGACTACTATGTGGCTTTCGACAAGCACTACCGCGAGGAGGTAAAGGAACTCGTGGCTCAGGGCATGGACGAGGAGAAGGCCAAGCAGGAGGCTCCACTGATAAAGGAGGCTCACGAGATGCTCGTGAAATGGGAGAACAACGACCCTGAGGTGCGCGCCCTGTGGGCTAAGATGAACGAGTGGGTGTATGCAGGATTCGACGAGACATACAAGGCACTCGGCGTAAGCTTCGACAAGATATACTACGAATCAGACACCTACCTCGAGGGTAAGGACAAGGTGGAGGAAGGTCTGGAGAAAGGCTTCTTCTACAGAAGGGAAGACGGCTCTGTATGGGCTGACCTCACCAAGGAGGGACTTGACGAGAAACTCCTCCTCAGGAGCGACGGCACGTCGGTGTATATGACTCAGGACATAGGTACTGCGAAACTCCGCTTCCAGGACTTCCCGATAGACAAGATGATTTACGTGGTGGGCAACGAGCAGAACTATCACTTCCAGGTGCTCTCAATATTGCTCGACAAGCTCGGCTTCAAGTGGGGCAAGGACCTCGTACACTTCTCTTACGGTATGGTGGAACTGCCTAACGGCAAGATGAAGTCGAGAGAGGGAACGGTGGTGGATGCCGACGACCTGATAGCCACCATGATAGCCGATGCACGAAAGACCAGCGACGAACTGGGCAAGAATGACGACATGAGCGAGGAGGAGAAGCAGGAGATAGCACGCATAGTAGGTATGGGCGCCCTGAAATACTTTATCCTGAAGGTGGATGCTCGCAAGAACATGCTCTTCAACCCAGAGGAGTCTATCGACTTCAACGGCAACACAGGTCCGTTCATACAATATACCTATGCTCGCATAAGGAGTATATTGAGGAAGGCAAATACGAATGGGGACTCTCAACTCTCAACTCTCAACCCTCAACTCTCAACTAAAGAGATAGACCTCATCCAGAAGATTTCGGAGTATGGCGACGCTGTGGCACAGGCAGGCAAGGACTACAGCCCTTCAGGCATAGCCAACTACTGCTACGAGCTCACCAAGGCGTTCAATCAGTTCTATCACGACTTCTCTATCCTTAATGCAGAGACAGAGGAGCAGAAACAGGTGCGCCTCTGCATAGCTGCCAACGTAGCCAAGACCATCAAGAACGGTATGGCTCTCCTGGGTATAGAAGTGCCAGAGAGGATGTAAAGCCTCCACTGGCCCCTCCGAAAGGAGGGGAAAAGGGAAAATGATTAATAAAAGACAGCTGATGGCTTATATCTACGAAACGGCTGATTGTGCAAACTATGATATCCTTCGTGCTTTTGCGGACTTACATAAAAAAGAGCCAACAGAGGCAGAGAGAATATTATGGGATTATCTTAAGTCGCAACAATTAGGATATAAGTTCAGAAGACAGCATATAATAAACGATTTTATTGTTGACTTTGTCAACTTAAAAGCCAAGGTCGTAATAGAGGTTGATGGACAATATCATCTGAAAGAAGACCAAATAGTTAAAGATAAAGACCGTACAGAGGAACTACAAAAGGCAGGTTTTGCCGTCATGCGTTTTACGAATGATGAGGTTATAGATAATACTGCTACGGTGTTGAATCAAATAAAGGAATCATTGATGGAAATTATTCCACCTGCAAAAAATAGGAGCATGTCTGCGGCTCCCCCTCCCTTCGGAGGGGGGTGGGAGGAGGCTGCATGGGCTGTGGATGCTGGTTGCTCAGGTAATCCTGGTCCGATGGAGTATCAGTGTGTGGATCTGCAGACTGGAGCCAAGATATTTCACTTCGGTCCTGTCAAGGGCACTAACAACATAGGGGAGTTCCTCGCCATAGTACATGCCCTCGCTCTGATGGAGAAACAGGGCATAGAGGACAAGGTGATATACTCTGACTCTGTGAATGCCCAGATATGGGTGCAGAAGCAACAATGCAAGACAAAACTGGAAAGAACACCTGAAACAGAAAAAACTCTCGAACTTGTAAGAAGGGCAGAATTGTGGCTCAGGACCCATTCTTTCCGAGTGCCGATTTTGAAGTGGGAAACTAAGAAATGGGGCGAGATTCCAGCCGATTTTGGGAGGAAGTAAAAAGTGTGTACGTGCACAATGTTAAAGAATTTTAACAGAGTGGAGAAAGGCATGATAATGCTTGCGGTCAAACCAAAAAATACCTATCTTTGTAAGCGTAATCCGGTGGCAAGACCCAATCAAAGTGCCTTATTACATACTATAAAACAGAAAGAAGCACAACAGGATTATTAACATTCTGCAAAAGCTCTTACCACACTAACAATACTAACAAACTAACTCCTAAAAACAATCGACATCGGATAAACATAAAGCCCCGCTACTCTAACAACAGAGAGCGGGGATTTTTTTGGAAATGAAACACATTATTATATACACATGCGCGTGCGTGGCATCATTACTTTTTGTGATGGTGTCGTGTAAGGGTGGCGATGCCAACGTGGAGGAGAACGTAGAAAGTGTTGACACAATACCCATGATGTTGCAACAGATACGACAGTGTTCCAAACTATATACTGCAGAGTACAAAGTACACAAGATAATAACTCATGACGATGTGGTGAGTCTTGAAGGTAAGGCGCTCGGCAAAGCTTTCTCCTTGGAATTGCCAGTAGGAAAGCGCAAGGTTGCCATTCCCCTTAATGCCACTATGAAGGCATATATAGACATGAGTCAGATAAAGGATGATGACATAAGACGTGATGGCGAGAAAATTGAGATTGTTTTGCCAAAGCCGCACGTTGTGATGACTTCATCAAGCATAGACCATGATGGCGTAAAACAGTATGTAGCCGTATTGAGAAAGAACTTCAGCGATGAGGAATTGTCAAATTATGAAGCTCAGGGCAGGAAAGCAATCATAGCTGACATACCAAAGACGAATATCCTCGAAATGGCAAAGACTGGTGCGGCAAACCTGTTGATACCCATCGTATCGCAAATGGGCTTTAAGCAGGAGAACGTCACGATAACGTTTATAGAAGACGAGAAGAAAGGAGGTATTGCATGGATACTGGATTAGGAAGAAAATTCTTGAAGATGAACAATGCCATGAATCGCCTCTCCGTGACGTTGGTGGCAATATGTGTTCTCGCTATTATCGCGGCTATCGTCTGGATAGGATACAACATGAAGGATGATAGCGTAAAACTTGGCTTCAGTGACAAGATAGACAATACTCCGACAATAGTGGAACAGATGAAGGAAATAGGCCAGTGGGAGTTTCTCGCTATAAGTGATGAGGAACTGGTGGACACAGTTCGCACAGGTTTCTTCTCTGATGATGAATTGGTAAGGATATACTACGGCACATTGCGTATAGGCATAGACTTTAGCCAATGCGACGAAAACTGGATAGAAAGAGAGGGAGACTCCATAAAGATAGATTTGCCTCCAGTGCAACTCTTGGACGAGAATTTCCTTGATGAGGCTCGAACGAAGTCGTTCTTTGAAAAAGGTAAGTGGAGTAATGCTGACCGTAAAGCTATGGCAGACAGAGCGAAAAGGAAGATGCGCGAGCGTTGTCTCACCAAACAGAACATGGATTTAGCCCAAAAGAATGCTGAAAGGCAGGTTAATTTGTTTGTGAGGATGATAACAGGGAAACAATAATACGTGCAGTATTATCTGGAGCACACTCCTCGCCAAGCCGTTCGTGCACCAGTTTATAGTCGGCAAGCATCTTTTCACGTTCTGGTGAGCCAGGAAGAATCTTTCTCAATTCTTCTCTGATATTCTCAATGGAGAAACGGTCAGCAAATAACTCTTGCACAACTTCCTTGTCAGCAATAAGATTGACAAGGGATATGTATTTGCATTTTATAATATGATTGAATGCCCAACGCATGAGTTTTGGTACAGGAGTCTTGTAGCATACCACTTGAGGAACGTTGAAACACGCTGTTTCAAGTGTGGCAGTGCCTGACGTAACTATTGCTGCTGTAGCACAATGGAGTAGGTCATAGGTTTTGCCAAACTCAATCTTTATTCCTTCTTTATTTTTTATGAAAGGTGTATAGTATTCTGGTTCTATGCCAGGTGCTCCGCCTATGATGATAGAGAAGTTTTTCATGAAAGGAGCACTTGCTTCAAGCATGGCAGGCAGATTATCCTTTATCTCCTGGCGACGAGAACCCGGGAGGAGAAGGATATAAGCCTCTTGAACTCTTGAATTCTTGAACTCTTGAACTCTTGAACCTTTGAACTCCCTCACCTCATCGGCAGTAGGATTACCCACATAGTGTATAGGATAATGGTGCTTGCCCTCAAAGAAATCTTTCTCAAAAGGAAGGATAGAGAAGATTTCGTCAATGTCACGTTTGAAGTTCTTTATGCGATACTCCTTCCATGCCCATATCTTTGGTGCTATAAAATAATAGAGCTTGGAATGAAGAAAGCCTTTGCTGATTTGTTGGCGCAGAAATTGTGCCACTTTCAGGTTGAAGCCTGCATAGTCCACAAAAATCACGCAATCAGGTTGCCACGCGAGTATGTCCTCCTTACATAGTTTCATACCACGCATTATTGTGGGTAGATGAAGTAAAACAGGTATGAAGCCCATGTAGGCAAGCGTTTTGTAATGCTGTACCATAACCCCTCGAGTGCCAACTGCTTTTTGCATATTGTCGCCTCCGAAGAACCTAAACTGGGCTTCGGCGTCTTCCTTGATGAGTGATGCAATAAGGTGAGAGGCATGTAGGTCTCCGCTTGCCTCACCTGCTATAAGGTAATACTTCATGATTTCTTGAGTTGTTCAAGGAATTTGTAGTCTGTTGCATCAGCAGTGAGAGGAGTGATAGAAGCATAGCCGTGGGCAATAGCAAAGGCGTCTGTATCCTCTGCGTCAGGTTCGTCATTCTGGTAGTAGCCAGTCATCCAATAGTAAGGTTTACCATTGCCTGGGTGCTTACGCTCGTCAACCTCGTTGCGCCAATGACCGTATGCCATACGACAGTATTTCACTTCACCGTTCCATTCCTTCGGAACGTTGACATTAAGGCATGTATAAAGTGGTAATCCTTTCTCAAGAATTTCCTCCACAAGGTTAAGTACGAGGGAAGACATAGCAGAAAAATCTGCATCATCGTCATAGTTGCACAAAGAGAATGCAATGGAGGGAATCCTCTTCATAGAACCCTCTACTGCAACCCCTACAGTGCCACTATAATGAAGATTGGTGCTGGCGTTATCCCCATGGTTTATACCACTCAGCACAAGGTCAGGCTTGCGAGGACAAACTTTAGCATAAGCTATCTTGAGACAATCAACAGGAGTGCCACTGCAACTCCATACATCAATAGAAGTGTTATTCTTTCCTTCCACGTGTTTACGATGTTTCAAGGATAGGGTAGTGGTGCTGAAAGCTCGTGAAAAACCTGAACGCACACTCTCTGGAGCGCACACGATAATATCTCCTATTCCGTTGAGGAGGTTCATGAGATAATTGATGCCCTTGGCATGATAGCCGTCATCGTTGGATATAAGAATTAGTGGCTTATTGTTGTTCATAGTTGCAAAATTACAAAAAAAATATTGAAACGAGCAAGACTATTTATTAATATACCCCATAACTTGTAACTTGTAACTTAAAAAAATCATTAATCATGAATTTTTTACTACCTTTGCAGACAGGTTCCGTTGGAGAGCTTGAGAGTTTTTTCTCGAAGTAAGGAATAAAACAAAGATGAAAGAAGCAGAAACATACTTGGAGATGCACGGTGTAAAACCCACAGCAGTAAGAACATTGGTGTGGGATAAGGCACGACAGCAAACAGAAACGTTTACCCTGCATGATATGGAGCAATGGATGCCCCACATGGACAGAAGTAGTATCTTTCGTGCCCTGAGACTTTTTGCTGAGCACCACTTGCTCCATACGATAGACGATGGCTTGGGCCAGCAAAAGTATTGTGTGTGCAGATGTGAAGAGGGGCATCACCTTAATCACATACATTTTACCTGCACAAGATGCGGACAGACATATTGTTTGGAGGATTATCGCATTCCTATGGTAGAACTGCCCGACGGGTTTATGATGGAGGACGTAGAATACGTGGTTAAGGGTATTTGTAGCAAATGCGCCAAATAAAGCAATAAAATAACACCTATGCCGTTACTTTAGTGATGACAACTGCTTCCGTCGTAACATATAATCACCATTTGCTCGATTTCGAGCCTGTGCTGAGAAGCCTCTTCGCTTCGCCAGTAGATATAGTGTATGTGATAGACCACTCAGACGATATGCTTGACCTGAAACAGGAATTGCAGGAGTTTGCCGAACGTGTACTAAAGGGTGAGCCCGAGTTGAAACAGAAGGCAGAAAAGGGTTTTAAACTGATATATCTGCCTCACGAGAACAACGGTTATGGCGGTGGACATAATGTAGCTCTGAAGGAGGCACAAAAACTTGGAAGTAAATATCATTTGGTAGTGAACCCCGATGTGTGGTTTGGTCCAGAGGTGATACCAGCGCTTATAAGCTATATGGATGAGCACGAGGAGGTGGGACAGATGATGCCTAAAGTTATGTATCCTAACGGACAGATACAGAGGCTCGCCAAGTTATTGCCTACGCCGTTGGATATCATAGGGAGGTTTTGTTTTCCAAATTTCTTGATAAAAAGAAGAAATGCGAAATACGAACTCAGTCAATCAGGTTTTACAAAGATAATGAATGTGCCATATCTTTCAGGGTGCTTTATGTTCTTCAGAATGTCTGCGGTGGAAGATGTCGGCTTTTTTGATGAGCATTTCTTCATGTATGCAGAAGATATAGACATGACAAGGAGAATGCATCAAAAATATAAAACTTTGTATTATCCGTTGGCGACAATATATCATACGTTTACTCGTGGATCAAGAAAAAGTTTAAGATTATGGCAAATACATGTGGTTAACATCATTATGTATTTTAACAAATGGGGATGGTGGCGTGATGAAGAACGCACAGATATAAATAACGAAGTGATGAACAAAATAGGAGGTACACTTTAGTTAATTATGGTCAAGAGACTTCTCATATTTATAGTTGCATTGTTTGCAACATTGTCAGTGGCAATGGCAGATGCTGTGGGCACATGGAAACTGTACCAGTCATATTCAACCATAAATAGTGTAGAACCGACGGGAAACAAAGTGTTTGTTGTTGCTGATGGCAACTTGTATTCCTATAATGTAAAGACTACAGAGATAAGAGAGTATAACATTACGACTGAGCCAGCCTTGAATGGTCGCAAAATTACTCACATGATATGGGTAAAGGCTGTGAACAAGTTGTTTGTCGTTTATTCTAATTACGTAATAGACTTCCTTTCTACCCGAGATAAAATTTCGTCTATCTCTGGACTGAAGAATGCGTCTTCACTAAAAGACAAAACCGTCAAGAGTGTTGCTGTCAGTGGACAATACGTTTTTCTTACCACGGCGATGGGTATTCTCAAGATTGATGCTAAGGATGAATATATAATAAAGACTTATGGTCTTGAGGATGAAGTGCCAGGTATGTCTTCTGCTTCTGGCAGCACTATTACCAAGGATGGTCCTTATGGTGTCGTAAGCTATGATGCGACAAATAAGTGTTGGTGGGGTGCTGATGCAGAAGGCAAACTCACAAAGTATGTTGAGCAAGATGGTGATTTAGTGCCAGCATCCACAGGAGTAAGACCTGAAGGTCCACTATCAAGTAATTGTTGGAGAATTTACAAGCATGACGACAAGATGTTTGTAACTGCTGGAGCCTTTGCGGCAGGTATGTCAGCAGAACAAACGAAAAGACCAGGTTTTGTGCAGTATTATGATGGTAGCACATGGACAAAACTTGAGGACCCTGGCACAATGACAGGCTATAATTATATAGCAGCAAACTGTATGGCTTTTGATCCGAAAGACAAGAATCATTTTTATGTAGGTGCAGGTTCAGGACTATACGAATATCGCAACTATAAGCCTGTGGCAGCATATAACAGCACTAATAGTGCACTATCGGCTGTATATAATGTTGATGTAACTCGTTCAAATGTTACGTCAATGGTTTATGATAATAGCAATAATCTGTGGGCAATGAATGGTTGGTGTGATAACTTCCTTGTACGTTTTAATAGCAGTGATGAATCTGTAAACTTCCCCCATTCTGACTATTCTTTTAATAGACAGACCACCATAGATATACAAGGTACGTTTATAAGTCCATCAAACGGTTATATGTTTATGGTTAATTCACAATACCGACATCCCGTCTTATATTATTACAACATAAAAGAAGATAGGCTTAACGGTATCACGACTTTCATAAATGAAGACGGCTCCAATATAGATCCTGCTTATTTATATGGTTTGGCAGAAGACCAAGACGGCAACCTATGGATAGCTTCTCATAGTGGACCTTTCTATTGGTCGAAGAGTGATATGGCTAAAGGCAATTCGGTCTTTATCCAGCATAAGGTAAACAGAAATGATGGCTCTGGTTTGGCTGATTATCTCTTGACAGGTGTAGCAACGAGGTGTATAAGAATAGATGCAGGAAATAGAAAGTGGGTTGGTACATCAAGTTCAGGCGTATATCTTATAAGCAGCGACAATAATACGCAGATAGAACATCTCACAATGGCAAATAGCAAACTCCCATCAGACGTTATATACGATATCTATGCGGATGAAAAAACAGGAAAAGTATGGATAGCTACGGATGCGGGACTTTGTTCCTATCAGTCTGATGTGACGGAAACATACGGAGACTTAAATACTGATAATGTGTATGCATATCCTAACCCCGTAGAGCCAAACTTCACAGGAAATATAGCAATAGTAGGTTTGCAGGATGGCTGTACCATAACCATAACCAGTACTTCTGGGTTTGTAGTACACAAGGGAATATGTAGTGGCGGATCATACTCATGGAATGGATGTGACAGGGATGGTAAGCGAGTTGCATCAGGAGTCTATAACGTGATGGTAGCTACTAATGAGGGCGAGAGTGGCTGCGTTACCAAGATTGCTGTGATAAGATAAACTTGGAATCAGGACAGAAAATAGTTGATAGTGTGGAAATATTGACAGATAATATAGTTCAAAGGGTAAGACAAGATAACTGTTTTGACTTCATGCGCTATCTGTTTGCAATATCCCTGATAATAGCCCACTTCTGTACCTTGATAGATATACCTCAGATGTGGTTTATCACAGGTAGTATGAGGGTAAAGGCATTCTTTACCATTACAGGTTTTCTGGTAACGTATAGTTTTCTTCGTAGAAATAATGATATTCGTTCGTACGCAATAAAGAGATTTGTGAGGATTATTCCAGCATACGTGGTATGTATCTTGTTCTGTTTTTTGTTAGGTTGGTATGTTACAAGCCTTAGTACAAGAGAATTCCTTTCCTCGCCTCAAACATGGAAATATCTATTAGCAAATATTCCTATGCTCAATTGGCTTGAACCAGAACTCCCTAATACATTTCAGGGTAATCCATTGCCGCAAATGAATGGTTCGCTGTGGTCTATGAAACAGGAAGTAATATTCTACGTCCTTGTACCCCTGCTGATATGGCTGATGAAGGACAGTACTAAGCGCAACATACTATGTGGGCTGACTATAGCAGTGTGTGTGTTGGCTTATAACCACGTAAATGTTCAGACACAGTACTTTATGTATTTCCTGACAGGAATGATATTGCTACTATATTTTGATGTATTCTGTAAGTGGCAAAGGTATATAGTGCCCTTTGCCATATTGTCGCTGATACCAGTTTATTCGATAGAGGTATCATATATATCAGAAATATGTACATCAATAGAACCTATATGTTTTCCAACCGTGTTGGTGGGTGCAGCATATAACCTTAAACCGTTAAATGTTTTTCGTAAATACGATAATATAACCTACGGATTGTATCTATATCATTTCCCCATAATACAAATACTTATACACTATGGTTTGGCAGACTATAGCCTGACAGCGTGCTTCGTTGTTTCTTTGACTGTCACGTCAGTGTTAGCATGTATGTCATGGTACTTAATAGAAAAGCCATTGATGAATATGGCAAAATAACAGATATTATGATAAAAAATCTGCATATCGTTTGTTTAGCTCAGCCATATCCTCCAGTGTATGGAGGGGCAGTAGAGATGTTTTACAAGATAAAAACTCTTCATGAAGCAGGTGTAAAACTAATCCTCCATGTTTTTCTGTATGGTGAAAACATAGAACAAGAAGAACTCACGAAATATGCGTCAAAAATTTATTATTACAAGCGTCATGTAGGTTTTGCAAATCAGATGTCTTTATTGCCATACATGGTAAAAAGCAGGGGGAATAAGGAATTACTGAAGAATTTGTGCTATGACGATTCTCCAATCCTTTTTGAAGGGTTGCATACCTGTTATTATCTTCAGCACCCATCATTACGCAATAGGATAAAGATAGTGCGTATGCACAATATAGAGCATGAGTTTTACCGCAAATTGGCATCATACAATCCATGGTCATGGAAATCGTTGTTTTTCAGAATTGAGGCATGGAAATTAGAACGCTATGAGAAAGTCCTAAAACATGCTAATCGCATCTTGCCTATATCAGCTGCAGATAAAGCACAGCTATGTCAGCGTTATCCAGACAAGGATGTCAGGCTAATGAACTGTTTTTTCGATGCCACCCCTGTAAGCAATGTAGATGAAATCCGCCCGTTCTTGTTATATCATGGCAACTTGTCTATTGCGGAAAATATTCGAGTGGCGCAGTTTCTGATTTCAGAGATAGCCCCTCATGTCAAGTATGATATGGTAATTGCAGGTTTGAACCCATCGAAAACCCTTGATAGAGAGGTTGCAAAGCTACCCAATGTAAGGCTTCTGGCTAATCCTTCCAAACAACAGATGGACGAACTGATTGCTTCTGCCCATGTGAATTTGCTGATAACATTCCAGCATACGGGAGTTAAGCTGAAATTGCTCACTTCACTATACAAGGGATGTGGCTATGTCATAGCGAATGATGATATGCTTTATGGTACTGACTTAGAGCCTTTGTGTGTAAAGGCTAATACAACAGAAGAAATACTGGATGCAATTGATAGGATTATGCCTGACAGCATTTCAGATGAACAATTACAGTCGAGACGCGAAAGAATAATCCAACTGGGCTATAATAAAATAGACGAAATAACAGAACTCAACTGAAGGTAATCGTGAGGATAGTTTTTGTCATAGAGCGTATTTCCAACGTAGGTGGTTTAGAAAGAATCCTTGTTGAAAAGATGAATTATCTTGTGGAGAATACTTCACATGAGGTAATATTGATGACTGTATGGTGTGACACGAAACAAGCAGCTTACGCCATAAGTGATAAGGTGAAACGCATAGACCTAAATGTTCAACTTTCATACACAGGATTACCCATAGCGACACTCTGGGCATTGCACCGTTTCAACAAGGAAACAAAACGTATCATGCCTGATATTGTTGTTTTGACGCGCGCTGTCGGGGCATTCCTTGCTTCATTTGCATCGTGGAATGGAAGAAAGATTTATGAGTCTCATGTTCCGCTGAAATACATGAATCATCAATGGCTGTATCCGTTAATGTTGCGGAAAAATACTGAGGTCGTATGCCTTACTCATGGAGATGCGGATGATTTCACAAGTATGTGTAGCAAGCAGGGGTGTAGTCCTTTAGTTGAGGTAATTCCCAATTTTACGGGAATTGTGACGCAGCAACAATCCAACTATAATTCAAAAGTAGTTGTCGCCGCAGGCAGGAAGTGTTATGAGAAGAATTTCGAGAGATTGAAGAATTTGTGGAGCAAAGTAGAGAAGAACTATCCCGATTGGCAAATGAAGATTCATCATGAGACGAAAGATATGGTGTCGGCATACCTTGAGGGGTCTGTCTTCGTTATGACATCTCGCTTTGAGGGTTTTGGCATGGTGCTTATAGAGGCTATGTCTTGTGGTTTGCCTTGCATAGCTTTTGATTGTCCCTATGGTCCACGAGATATAATAGAGGATGGCAAGACTGGTTACCTCATACCTTACGATGACGATGATATGTTTGTGAAAAAACTAACGTACCTGATGGAGCACCCCGAGGTGAGAGAGCAGATGGGAAGGGCAGCAAAAGAATCGGTAAAACGCTTCTCTGAGGAGTTAGTGATGAAGAAATGGAAACAGTTTTACGAGAGCCTTCCATATTAATTGTGTGCACATGTTATACAGGATGTGTGAGTAGATATAAATTAACGAGCCTTTATAACCTACAGCCTTGGCAAGGTCGTGCGTCATCATGAGCATATTCTTGTCATAGACAAAATGCTTTGTTATACTGTCCCTTGTTATAGAACGATTACTTATGGTGTAGTAGTAGGTGCGCTCTGGTATGTTGATAAAGTTCCCTTTTGTTCCGAGTAAAACTATCAGTTGTTTGTCCTCCGCTCTGTACTTCCTGCCAGTGAAGAACTGGGGGTACTCTCTTAGCAGTTCCATTACTGGCTTGCGTCTTGTTATGGCAAAGAATACGTTTTGGTCGCTGCGTTGGTGCATCATGCCCTCTATGACGTCCTTGCCTGCTATCTTTCCTGGTGGGAAGAGGGCGTTTTGGGGCTCTATTATTTCTCCTGTGTCATCATTTCTATAATACACTTGTGAGAATACCTGCACTACATCATCATTGCTCTTGATGGTGTCGAGACATAACTGCATCCTGCCTGCACACCATTCATCGTCTCCTGCACACTCCATGATGTACTCTCCCCGTGCCTCCCTCACGCAGTCGTAGTAATTATCCACAATGCCTTTGTTTGGGGCTTTGGGCATCAAACGTACTATGTCGTGATATTTGCTTGCATACTCCTGGCATATCTTCCTTGTGCTGTCTGTTGAGGCATCTTCTCCTATTATGACTTCAAAAGGAACACTACATTGCTGGGCAAGTATGGCATCCAACGCGCGTGCTATGGTTGTCTCTTGGTTGTATGTGCAAACTATGACGGAGATGGCTACCATGGCTTTAGCGAGTTTTTGTCAGTTATCAGTTCAAGGTCTATAGTCCTGCCGTCTTTACGATGTACTATGGTCATGGCATTGCACAGTCTCTGTGCTATTTCTACCTTCGGCATATCTCCTACAGCTTGCATCACGGTTAGTTTCGTAAGGCTTATACCATCAGCCTTCTCTATGAGGAAGGGGATAAGGTTGCCGCCATTGCGTGGACCTATTTCAATAACCCATATCTGTCCCCGCCCATCCACGAGATATTCCACATTGCATGGTCCCTGTCTGAACCCTATTTTAGTCAATATCTCTTGCACTGTTTCTCTTGCTTTTTCTTGCAGACTCTTCTCTTGTGTAGAGGGGTAGACTAAAGCAGCAGGCACAAAAGGTTCTTCTTTGCGTTTATATTGGTCGCACATTCCCCAGAAGGCTATCTTTCCGTCAATTACGAATATGTCTCCATCTTGTTGTAAACCAACGCTGTTGACGAAGTCCTCCAAAAGAGCAGTTTTCGAGGGTGAAGCGCTTATCGTCTCCTTCCAGTGTTTTTCTATGTCGCTTGCAGATTCTATGGCAAAAACACCTTTGCTGCCAGCTGAGTCTGTAGGCTTTAGCATGAGCTTGTGGCCTGCGTTCTTAAAGACGCTGATAGCCTCTTCAAGGGTGCTTACCTTCACGTTGTGCGGGGTAAGAAAGTGCTCCCTTTGCATGAACTTGCGGAAGAGGTCTTTATGTGTCATGGTGTGAACTACATCGTAGGGGTTGCCTGGTAGTCCCATCTTTTCCTGCACATAGGCAGCAACAGGAGCAAGAACATCAGAACAGAAAGGCACTATTCCGTCTATGTTTCGTAGCTGTGCTTCTTTCAGTACAGCCTCTTTGTCTATTATGTCCACCTTACAATACTCGTCAGCAATCTTGTGTCCAGGGTTTTCCTCGTGCAAATCTGTGCTTATGGTGTAGTATCCCAGTTCCTTTGCTGCTTTTGTGGCTTCTGCCTGCACGTAGTTGCCACCAAGTATCATTATACGTTTTTGCTTCATTCTGTATGTATCAGTCCCAAACGGAACACTATGCTCAATTGCCAGTAGAATAATCCAAAGGTTGGCATCATCGTGAACCTTGGTTTTAGAATTTCAGTTAGTGGTAATTCGTTAAAATGGAGTGTGGAATAGGTGTAGTTCAGCCTTTCCCATATATCTTCTCTTTCTTCTTCAGAGAAAGTCTTGCTGTGTTTCCAGTAGAGATAGCAAGCTCCTATGAGTTCTCTCCATCGTCTTACGTCAAGGCGCTTTATCATCCTGTCATCAACTCCGAGTTTCAGGAGATGTCGTCTCAGGGACAGACGACATTCTAATATCTCGAAACGTTTCGTGCTTATCTTTTTGGTGTACGATGCAGGGTTTTGGTAGTAGAAATACTTACCTTCGCCTAATGCTACCTTGCGTGATTTTAGGAAAATAAGGTGAGTAGTCGTTTCATCACCATACTGTCCGAATTTTGCCTCTTCGGGCATGTTCTGTTCCAGAGGAGACCGTGTCATTCCCAGTCCTGGTATGTCCCATTGCATGCTCCAATAACATGCCTCCTCTCCTGTCATTATTGTTTTCTTTACCTTGGGATTTATAGGGAAGGGAGTAATGCGAGGAGAGTCGGAGGGAGTGCTTTCAACAAGCATGAGGTTGTATAAGACGAAGTCCAACTCGGGGTCGGCAATCATCATGTTGACGCTCAATTCGATAGCATCTGCTGCAAGGGTGTCGTCAGCATCTACGGTCGTCATGAATTCTCCCTTTGTTGCCTTCATACCCTTGTTGCGTGCAGCAGGTGCCCCGCTGTTTTTCTCCATGCAGAGAACTCTTATGCGTTCGTCCTTGCTTGCATAGTTCTTCAATATCGTCATGGTACCATCAGTAGAAGCATCGTCCACCACAATAATCTCAATATTCTTGTATGTCTGGGCTATCATGGAGTCCAGACATCGTGGCAGATATTGCTCAGCATTGTAGGCGGCTATTACTATTGATACCAGTGGTTTGTTCATGTCTCTATCTCTCTCTTATTGTTGCAGGCTCAGTTCTCTTGTCTTATAAAATTTCCATGAGGCAAAAATACTTATGGCAAGTATTATTGCACTTGTTATCCAGTATGTCCACCCGCTTAATGCCGATGTCAGGGCATAGGTGGCAATGAGTATTATCAGGTGCAGTACAATCAATAGCATGTGAGAACGTGATATGCGTATCTTGTAGTATAACATGGCTAACGACATCACCGCTACAACATCTATCGTGGCACTTATTACCTTGCCTACACCTGCGCCAAACAGTCCGCTGTGCGTAAAGCCCACCATAATCATCGTCATGGTGATGGTGCTTACCGTCTCCACCAGCAGGAACATCTTTGAGTCGCCAGCCGCCAGGGGCAGATATGCAGCAGGAATGTATATTGCGCCAAGCAGCACTCCGAATACAGACACTCTTGCCATTGGAATCATGTCAACAAAGGAGTTGCTATACAGTATTGGAACAAGAATGGGCATTGCTACAAGTAATGCTACAGTCATGGGCCCCACAAGCATCAGCAGCACCTCCATCTGTTGGCACACGGCTGTGTTCCTTTTCTTCATGTCATCCACCACACCAGATAAACGTGGGAAGAAATCTGTGCTTACGGCATTAAAGAGCAGTGCAGCGTATGTACCAGTAATAGTGTAGCCAGCTCGGTATAGTCCTACAGTCTTCTCGTTTGACAGGTTGTTGATATGAGACATGATGAGCAATTCCATACCATGTGCCATCATTCCTGTTATGACAAAACATGCTCCGAGTTTCAACATGGGTATTCCATGCTTCAGTTCCTTCCAGCTCCAGTTTAATACTGGCTGGCTGTAGCGATAGGAAGCATATACTGTGATAAGCGCACTCACAAAGCACATAGCCAATATGGCTGGCAATACGCCTTGCAATCTCCAATAGTAGTAAATTGGCAGTGTGATGAAAAGCGCAAGGAAAATGTTGAGTGTTGAGAGTAGTGCTACAGTTTTGAGTCTGCGCAGGGCTTTTAGCACCACTATTTCACCACATGTGATGGTGCTTAATGCCACAGCTGGCGACAACAGCACATATCCCCATGTGTGTTCAGAGTCCTGAAAAGTCATTTGCGAGAGAGGTTGGGCAAACAGAATAGTGATAAATATACCCAACATTCCCAGCAGCAGTTCCCATGAACGCAATAAGGATATCTGTCTTTTCAGTTCAGCTTTACAAGCATTTATTTCCTCGTCTGTCTTGGCATTAAGAAGTTTCTCGTAAGACTTGGAGATATCACGCACCCCGCTCTGGTCCATGCCACAATTCGTGGTCTCATGTACCAGTTCGCGAGTTTCGTTGTATATAGAGTTTAGTCCTACCCCCGCAGGACCTATCAAGAGGGCAACAAATTTAGTCCTGATAAGTCCCATTATGATGGTCAGTCCTTGCACACCACCAAACAGGGTTGTTGCCTTGAAGATATTCTTATATGCTAAGTTCATATTTCATGCAAAGGTACTAAGAAAAGTTGAAAGTTGAAAGATTAGAGTTGAAAGTTTTTAGCGAATGAAGATTTTTTTCTACCTTTGCGCCATGTTATGCAGAAAAAGCGAATAGAATACATAGATTTGGCAAAGGGTATATGTATGTTCCTTGTTGTGATGGGGCATATACAGGAGGCTTTTGCAAGCGAGGAACTGAGGGATGTCAGTTATGTTCTGTCATATTTCAGGATGCCTCTCTATTTTATGCTGAGTGGCTTGTTCTTCAAGAGATATGACAGTTTTCGGTATTTCCTCACCAAGAAGATAAACCATCTGCTTATCCCTTATCTTTGCTTCCTCCTGTTGGGCTTCCTTACCTTTCGTAATTATCCCATCTGGTTTCTGTTTAGCCTTTTCTCCACCAACATGGTGTTCTATACCTGCAAATGGTTGTCAGAACGCTTAGGTCATGAGGTTATTCTTCCTGTCCTGTGTATTCTTCTTTCTGTTGTGGGCTTCTATCTTCCAAATGGCAGAGGTTGTACTGATTTGCTGACAGAACACCTCTATTACGTGGAGACATCCTTAACCTGTATAGGCTTCTACTATGTGGGCTTCTTCCTCTAGAATAATACGGATTTCCTGTCTTCAGACTCTTCTCTCTCTTCTGTAATTTTAATTTTCGTGTTTGGTCTGCTCGTTTATGGTGTGGGTTGGTATTATGACTATGCCGATACAGGTTTTCGCCTTAACTTTTTCGAGTTTCCTCTCTTGCCACTCTATATGGCAGGTTTGGCAGGTAGTGTGGGTATAATCCTCTTGGCTAAATTAGTGGGCTATCTTCCTTATTTCTCTTTTATCGGACGTTACAGCATCATCGTCCTGCTTACCCATTTCCCTATCACCACGGTGCTCGTCAGGTTGTTTCCAGACAATATACTGTTAGTCACAATCTTGGTGCTGGTCCTCGAAGTTCCCGTTATCCTTGTTGCCAAGAAGTGGTTTCCTTATCTCTTTGCTCAAAAGGAACTTCTGCCTTTACCTTCTGACTCCCTCTAACCCCTTAAAACTTCTCCAGACACCTTCTAACGTTCAGCCGTTTTTAACATTTGAAAATGCCGTTTGCAGAAGCAGTGCTTCTGCGTGCCCTTCCATTGCTTCTGCCCCCCAAAAACGCTGGTTCTGAATGCAGAAGCAGTGCTTCTGCAAACGCTAATACTCGTCTTGTGTTAACGCATTGACTTATAATATGTTAAGGGGGCAGAAAAAATATTCTTTTTGCACATTTTCAGTACTTCTTCGCTCTTTAGAGCCTGTCAAAATTAACATTTGAAATTGTGAAAAAGCAGTTAGCTCTCCGAACATTTGCAAACACAAAATATACAAAGTTGTCTTTTACAAGCAAATCTTCCATTGCTTGTACGTTGTAGCCCTTCCTCCGAAGCCCTCTTTCTGGGCTATGAGGTTTTCGTTCAGGTAGTGCCCTCCCTGTTCGTTGCTATTCCCAAAGTCCATATACTTGTAACCCGCCTTGCGGAATTTCTCCATAAGCGTGAGGTATAGCAGGTCGAGAGCTCCCTCCTGCTTTCCCTCTGGGGTGGCATGGCCGTACTGAATATGTACGCAGGTGTCATTAGCCATATATGCCACACAGCCAGCCTGTGCCTGTCCGTCTTTTATGGCGAGAAAGAGTTGTATCTTTTCTGGTAGTCTGGAGTGGAGCAACAACATCTCTTCGAGTGTGTGGACGGGCTTTACGCTGTAGCGCTCCATGAGATTTCCCTCCATGATGCGCCAGAAGCTCTTAAAATCTTCCTCTTTCACTCCCTTTTCTACTCCCTCTATTACTCCCTTTTCTACTCCCTCT
>DGTQ01000017.1:0-68841 GCA_002394365.1 Prevotellaceae bacterium UBA4332 | reverse complement strand
CTTTTCTACTCCCTTTTCTACTCCCCCTATTACTCCCTTTTCTACTCCCCCCTTAATCACATATCCAGCCTCTTCAGCCTTGCTCTTGCCTCGCTTTCTGCGTCGCTCGGTTTCAGGGTAGAGGGCGCAACCATTCAGGGGTATGGTGGTAGAAACAAGACAGCTTTCCAATTCAGCCCCTTTGAGCCACAAGGCATATTCGTCTTCCTCTGCAGGACAGCGATGGTAGCACGTAGGTATCTGCTTGTAGTACCATGTCTCAAAGCCTTCTTCCTTCAAGTATTCCCTTGTCTTGTCAAACAGTTCCAAGACCTCTGCCACCCTTGTTTTCGTTGAAAGGATAAAGCCACCGTATGTCAGTCCCTGATGGCTATACAGCGTCTTGTCTTTCTCGTTGGCTGGAAGCAGGGCGATGAGCCTCTGCTTATCGTCATAGAACATCAGCGAGTGGTCAGCAAAACGGTCTTTGTGGTAGTCCATGTAGCCACGCAAAAAGAGGAAGGTCCCGTTCTTGGAATCTTCCACAAACTTATCCCATGCTTCAGCATCATTTTCCGTATATCGCCTTAAACTCGTCATAGTCTCTGATATACTCTTCTTCATCATAATGCTCTGAGGCAAGACACATACAAACGGCTCCTGATGAGAAATCCTCTAATGTTCGCCATATTCCTGGCACAAGCAACAATCCCTGCCAGGGGTGGTTCAGCAATACCTCCTTGCGCTCCCTGCCATTGTCGAGCATCACCTTGAACGAACCGCTCATAGGCACCAGCAACTGGTAGAGTGTCTTGTGGGCATGTCCGCCCCTGCTCTCGCCACTCGGTACGTCATATATCCAGTAGGCACGTTTTATCTCAAAATTTATGTGCTCCTGTTGCTCCACTACAGTAAGGTTTCCTCTCGTAGGGTCGCTTATCTTTCTCAGGTCTATTATACGGCAGTCGTTCAGATTTGTCATGATGTAATTATAAAGTGAGACAAAAGTACAAAAAAATATTGAAACACACAAGACTATCTGCTAATATAACCTATAACTTATAACTTGTAACTCAAAAAAAATCGTAAATCACGATTTTTTTTACTACCTTTGCACAAATGAACAAATTCCTTCATACACTCTGTTTTACCCTTGTCTTGTTGCTCTGCAACCAGTCCTTGCTCGCCCAGACGAGTAAGTTGTCCTCTTATGTAAAACAATCCTATCTGGAGTTTCTGGCGCAAGAGCGTGCCAAGAGCCCTCTTGTGTCTAAATCCCGTCATGCCATATCCGACCCAGCCATGACGGCATTTGTTCAGACCTGTTCTCCCGAACTTCTTCGTCAGAATGGTTGTTCTGTGCTTGCCTCTTTCGATGATATACATATCGTTTCCCTCCCTCTGTCGAAGATAGCTGCTATAGCAGGTCTTAAACAAGTCTTGCGCATAGAGGCGGGCAGGCCTTGCTCCGTAACAAATAATGATGCATCAGCCATCACCCATGTTGATGCCCTCCATAGTGGTGTGCCTGGTTATACTGGCGCTGGTGTGGTGGTAGGTGTTATGGATATAGGCATGGACCTTGCTCACCCCACTTTCTGGTCTGCTGATGGTAGCACTTATCGCATAAAGTCCTATTGGGATATGCTCGACCAAACCCAGGGCGGCAAACCCGTTACAGGTGTTGACACTACTTATGTAGGCAGACAATATACCTCCCAATCGGATATCCTTGCCAAAGGACATTCTGCTGATGGTGCTTTGTCTGGTCATGGAACCCACACCGCTGGTACGGCTGCTGGCTCTGGCAGAAACGAGGACGGCACTTTGTCCGACTATGCAGGTATGGCGCCAGAAGCCGACATCTGCCTTGTCAGCAATTACACCAGCACGAGTCGTCCTGTTGTTCCAGAGAGTGACAGAAAGAAATATAACACAGCTCTTGATGCCTTCGGTTTCAAGTATATGTTTGACTATGCCGAGGCTCATGGCAAACCTTGTGTCATCAGTTTTAGCGAGGGAGCCAATCAGGAAATGGAGGGTGAAGACCTGCTCTTTAATGCTGTGTTGGAACGTCTGCAAGGTCAGGGCAGGATTATTGTTGCTTCGGCAGGCAACGAGGGAGACAAGAAGACCTATATAAACAAGGGCAAGGGCACCCCCTCTGCTGGTGCTTTCGTGTCACCTTCTGGCACAGGGGCTTACTACGTTATGCGTTCTGATGAGAAGATGACCTTGCGCATCACCTATTACTTGTCGTCTGGTGACAAAGTGGTAAAGGAATATCACACAGACCAGATTACGGCTTGCAAGGACAGTGTACTTGCCGATACGCTCGACATAAGCGAACCTTCTCAGGTCATCCTGCTCAATGCCTATCCTTATGTCTATGACAAGACAAAGTGGGCAACAGAACTTTATCTCACGACAAAAGGTAATACAGAGACTGTCGGCAAGACTTTGCCTGTCTCTGTCACCCTCCTCGGCGAGGATATAGAGGTTGAGGCTTTCTCTCGTGGAGGCTATTTCACCACCAATACCCTTGATGCCACACTCAACAACGCTGAAGCTAACCATTGCATACTTGTGCCAGGGGCTCTTCCTTCCGTTATTTGTGTGGGAGGCGTCACCAAGAGCTACACCCAGAGAGCTTCATGGAGTGGGGTAGGACCAACGGTTGACGGCTTGATAAAACCAGACGTTATGGCACCAGGCAGTTCTATCATGTCTGCTAAGAGTAAGGCTTACTATGGCTCATACGGTTGGACGACTATGGGAGGCACATCTATGTCCACCCCAGTAGTGGCAGGCATCGTGGCACTATGGTTGCAGGCTTGTCCTACTCTCACCCACGAGCAGGTTCTCGAGACTATAGCCGCCACCTCTTCTCATCCAGATTCCTCCCTCGAATATCCCAACAACTATTATGGGTATGGACTGATAGATGCAGAGGCTGGACTACAGTATGTGCTCGAGAATTTTACAGGGATAGCCCCCCTCAGGCTCCCCCCTTCTTCGCAAGCTCAGGCGTTACACGGAGCAGGGGGAGAGACAGGTTTGTTTAACCTGCTTGGTCAAAAGGTGGGTACTCCTGTACGAGGAAAAATTTACATAGAAAATGGAAAGAAAATAACCTGTAACTGGTAACTTGTAACTAAAAAAAACTTGCTCTTTGCCGACGTCATACTCCCTTTGCCTCTCGATGGCTTGTTTACCTACTCTGTACCTGCGGAGTTGGCAGACAAGGTGCGTCCTTTTGTGAGGGCAAAAGTTCCTTTCGGCATTACCAAGACGCATACAGTCCTCATAGTAAAGGTACACAGTAATCCCCCTGCTGAAAACATAAAGGTGAAAGACATCGTCAGTGTGCTCGACACCCAGCCTGTCCTCCTTCCTGAGCAATATCGCCTGTGGGAGTGGATAAGTCAGTATTACATGTGTCCCCTTGGCGACATCATGGTTGCAGCTCTGCCTTCAGGCATAAAGAATGAAGAGAACTACCGACCTCGAACAGAAACCTACGTCCGTCTTGGCTCTAACTACCTTAACGAGCAATCCATACATAATGCCCTGAATATCCTCAAGCGTTCTCCCAAGCAACTCGAGGTATTCACCACTTATCTGCAGCTGTCAGAAATAGACTTGCTAAACTCCGAAGTTGATGATAAATTTCAATCTTCAACTTTCAATTTTCAATGGGTTAAAGAGGTTACTCGCGAAGAACTCATAAACGAGTGTCATGCCTCCACCTCTCATGTCAAGTCCCTCGTCGATAAGGGCATCCTCTCCCTCTATGATAAGGAGGTGGGGCGACTTAACTCTGGTGGCGATTATCATCCAGAACGCATCAACCCCCTCTCTCCTTCTCAACAACAAGCATTTGAGGAACTCAAACCTCCAACCCCCTCTAACTCCCCCTTAACCGGACGCGGAGCTACGCTTGCAAGGCAAGAAGGGGGAGAACAAGGCTCATCTCCCTCACTGAAGGGGAAGGCTGGGGTGGGGCTTTTGTTTGGTGTCACTTCCTCAGGCAAGACAGAGGTGTATATCCACCTTATACAAGAAGCGATAGAGAGGGGAGAGCAGGTAATGTATCTCCTGCCCGAGATAGCCCTGACAGTACAGATGACGCAGAGGTTGCAACACGTCTTTGGCAACCGATTAGGCATCTATCACTCCAAATATTCTGATGCCGAGAGGGTGGAGATATGGCAGAAACAACTCTCCGACGAACCCTATGACGTTATTCTGGGTGCTCGCTCAGCCGTCTTTCTGCCTTATCAGAATCTTGGGCTCGTCATCATAGACGAAGAACACGAAACATCCTTCAAACAGCAAGACCCTGCTCCTCGCTATCATGCACGTTCTGTGGCACTTATGATGGCTTCGTGGGCTAAGGCTCGTGTGGTGCTGGGCACAGCTACCCCCTCTGCCGAGAGCTATTATAATGCCACCCAGGGAAAGTACCAGCTGGTGGAACTGACGCAGAGGTATCGCGATCTGCAAATGCCTTATATCCACGTGGTTGACACCAAGGACTTGCGTCATCGCAGGATAATGACGGGCTTGCTCTCCCCAGACCTTGCCGATGCCGTACGCAAAGCCCTCTCCAATGGTGAGCAAGCCATAATATTCCAGAACCGTCGAGGCTTCTCCCCTGTGGTGGAGTGTCGCCAGTGTGGCTGGAGTCCGCAGTGTCCCCATTGTGATGTTTCCCTTACCTACCACAAGACCACCGACAGCCTCTCCTGCCATTATTGTGGCTACACCATGAAGATGCCCGCCTCCTGTCCTGATTGTGGCAATACCGACCTTCGAGACCGTGGTGCAGGTACAGAGAAGGTGGAGGACTATTTCCGCCTTACCTTTCCAGAGGCTCGCATAGCTCGTATGGATCTCGACACCACTCGCACTCGCAATGCCTACGAACGCATAATAGCCGAGTTCTCGGCAGGCAAGACAAATCTGCTCATAGGCACGCAGATGGTTACCAAGGGCTTGGACTTCGACAATGTCTCTGTTGTAGGAATACTCTCTGCCGATACTATGCTCAACCAACCCGATTTCCGAGCCCATGAGCGAGCCTTCTCCATGATGACTCAGGTAGCAGGCAGAGCAGGCAGAAAGGGTAGGAGAGGGCAGGTGTTTCTCCAGACCAACAGACCAGAACTGCCAGTTATACGTCATATCGTCTCAGGAGACTATAAGGCTTTCTTTCAGTCGCTTATGAGGGAGCGCAAAGCCTTTCGCTATCCACCGTTCACTCGCCTTATCTATATTTACCTCAAGCACAAGGACGAGAATATTGTCAACACAGCGGCTATCGAACTCGGCAGCCGTCTGCGCCAGTCCTTTGCCGAGCGTGTCCTGGGGCCAGACAAACCTGCCATAGCCCGAGTCAAGACACTCTATATACGAAAGATAGTCCTCAAACTCGAGACCACCCTCAGCATTGCCAGCACTCGCACCCATATCCGTCAGTCAGTATCAGCGCTTATGCAGGACCCTCGCTATAAGTCCCTCCTCATCTATTATGATGTTGACCCAGAATAAAGAGACCCTCTCACCTGATGCGGATAGTCTTCATACCGTTATGTATCAATATATCGTTACTCCTTGGGGTGGGGCACTTTCCGGTAATGTCATAAACGCTGCGTGAATCTCTTGTCTCGGTTGTATCTGTGATGTTGCTGATGGCAGTGGGTTCTTTGTAGTTGAAGACTTTTTCGTCGAGGTATTTTATTCTTTCAGTAATCCAGTTGCGTATGTATGTTATTTCGTCATCGAAGTTAATTTCGAGTCCGTTAATGTCAGAATCCCCGCTCCATCGTTCCGTTTCTCTTTCTGCTGCACCCGTTTCCTTCAGTAAATTATAGTAATGGTCATAGCGTGCTATTAGACTTTCTGGTGACAGGTGTGTTTTACGCAGTTCAGCATATCTGTCATTAACTTTCTGGTTGAACGAGTTGACGTTCAGTACCTTCAGTCTTCCAATCACTTCTATGATGTTTCCGGTTTTGTATTCTGGCGAAGTGAAGTTGGGGTTGTATTGCGCAAGCGAGTGTGAGCCAACCGTTTGGTCCAAGTCCCAGATGGCAGGTGTTATTTTCTTGTCAGCCATTTTGTCATACACTGCCCAGTACATGTTTTTGCCGCAATTGTCGAGCGCGTTGAGCACCTGAACGAATATGTAGTAGTCTGCCAGCACAGGAACGTCAAAATATTCCTCTACATGATTACTGAAATCGCTGTTACTGCTGTTGGCAACGAAATTTATTGCGTTCCACAATACGCTGTAGTCGGTTTCGGGAAGGTCATCCAATTCTGGGTATTTTGCCTCAAAGACATCCATCGTGGGCTGTGTATTGTCATAGCTGGCTGGTGCATAGGTCATTGTGGAGCATCCGTACCCAGAAGACTTCCATAACACGCCGTGTATGGTATTGCCTGCGCTGAATTTCTTCAGTTTCATCTGCTTTCTGTCCAGACATTCGGTAAGGCAATACACACCCATGTATTCATCATTTACATAGACCTCAACCACATTGCCGCTGACATACGACTTAGCCTTGGGCTCAGATGCAGAATAGTATGGCTTTGCCGCAAAATCGCCCCAGAGTTCGGTTGCTATTCTGTTGCGTAGCCTGAAAACGTCTGCTTGTCCTGCATCCAGAATCCACTTGTTGTCAGACCTCATGCCCATAAAGCCGTGGTCTTCCGTAAACTTTATCGTGTAGTTCCTTTTATGTTTGTCGTCAGTGTTTGTGGTGCCACCCCTCCATTTTATGCTTGCGCTGAGGTTATTTTCTTTAGTGCCGTCAGTATATTCTATGCTGAAAGTTCCTGTCTGGTATTCATAGCCAAAGTCGCCATTGATATGTATGACAGGCAGTTTGGCTGAGTATTCAGACGCTTGAGCATGGAGCAGAGTGCTATAGCACAGCAATGTGATGATGTATGTAAGATGCAGCAATGTCTTGTTCATATTGTTTGTATTCTTTGAGGTTGTGGTTTATGTGAATGTAAATAAAGGCGCTAAGCAAGGATACGGCAAAGCATAGGATAGACAGGCAGAAGCATGGTAACTTGCCGTTATTCCTTTTCCTCGTTAAGGTAGTCTTTAGCATACTGCGCATAGTGGGCAGCATAGCTCTCTGCCTGGTTTGGCGCTGTTTTCTTGATAAATTTTGCAGGCACTCCGCCCCATATCTCATGGTCGCCAACTTTTGTTCCACCAAGCACTAATGCTCCAGCAGCTATGATGGCTCCCTCGCCTATGATGGCATTGTCGAGAACTGTGGCTCCCATGCCTATCAGACAACCTTTTTTCAGGGTGCAGGCATGAACGGTTGCGTTGTGGCCTATCGTCACGTCGTCCTCCATCAGGGTAGGACCTGTCGTGTTGGTCACATGTACGCAAGCTCCGTCTTGCACATTGCAGCGATTGCCCATAGTGATAGGAGCTACATCGCCTCTCACTACGGCGCTGAACCATACAGAACACTCATCGCCCATCGTTACTTCGCCAACTATTGCGGCTGTCTCGCTGAAGTAACAGTCTTTGCCCCATTTTGGGGTCTTTCCGTAAATCTTTTTTATTATTGCCATTTTAGAAATATAAGATTGAAAATTATAGGTATTCCTAGGAGCCCCTAGAACCTCCTAGTCTCTCCTAGAAACTATAAACCGCCACAGTCCAGGCATAGCCGTGCTCTTTGTCGATGCCACTTTCGAGAGTTACCCCCTCTGCACGTGGAGAGGTGAGGCAGTTTTTCAGGTCGTCAGTGATGCCCTCGCCAGTCAGTTTCAGCAGGGCTTCCTTCTTTGTCCAAAGCAGGGTGAACTCTGCGTCAGGGTCGCTGGCTTCGGCTATCTGCTTCAGCTCCTCGTCATTCATGCAGTATTCGGCTAATGCAGGCTTATATCTGCCCAGGCACTCTGCATCGATACCCACCTCTCCTTCGTCGCTCACCACGCATGCCACAGCTTGCTTGCAATGGGAGAGGTTAAAGCCCCCCATCGGTTTTCCATGCTCTCCCTTTACAAAGTCTGGCTGATAGCCCAGCATCTGCGAGAGGAGCCAGTAGGAGAGGGCACACTCCTTTCTGCCCTGCTTGTGTTTGTAGCGCATAGTCTCTTCGCGTCTCCATTCAGGCAGGGTGGCGATTATCGTCTCTGTCTGTTCGTCAGAGAAGTCGTCGGGGTGTATTATTTTGTAGCGTACCATTGTTTTATGCCCTGCAAAGGTACAAAAAATAGTTCATAGTTTTCTACAATTATTTATTATATGCTCAAAATTCTTTATTCTTCATTCTTTATTATTCGCATATTTATGCTCATCGCTTGCAGGTCTTCATTTTTTTTTGTACTTTTGCACGACAAAGTTCAATTATCATTCATAATTTACAATTTTCAATTCGAAAAATGGCTTACAACTTATTGAAAGGAAAGAAAGGTATTATCTTTGGTGCTCTCAACGACCAGTCTATTGCGTGGAAGGTGGCTGAGCGTGCCGTAGAGGAGGGTGCAGAGATTGTTCTTACCAATACAGCGGTGGCTATCCGCATGGGTACTCTCGACGAACTGGCAAAGAAAACCAATGCCAAGGCAGTAATCCCAGCTGATGCAACGAGTGTGGAAGACCTCGAAAACCTCTTCAAGGGTGCTATGGAGGCACTGGGAGGCAAGATAGACTTCGTGCTCCACTCCTGCGCTATGTCAGTCAACATGCGTAAGAAGCGCACCTATGACGACCTCGACTATGGCTTCCTTGACAAGACGCTCGACATCTCGGCTATCTCTTTCCACAAGATGATACAGGTAGCAAAGAAACTCGACGCCATCAATGAGTACGGCTCCATCGTAGCCCTCACATATGTGGCAAGTCATCGTACCTTCTTCGGCTATAACGATATGGCAGATGCCAAGGCGCTCCTCGAATCCATCACCCGCAGCTTTGGTTATATATATGGTAGAGAGAAGAACGTGCGCGTCAACTGTATCTCTCAGTCGCCAACACTCACCACTGCTGGAGGTGGAATAAAAGGCTTCGACGGCATGCTCGACTTTGCCGACCGTATGTCGCCTCTTGGCAATGCCAGCGCTGATGACTGTGCCGACTATTGCATGACGCTCTTCTCTGACCTCACCAAGAAGGTGACTATGCAGACTCTCTTCCACGATGGTGGCTTCTCCAACATGGGTATGTCTCTTCGTGGCATGACGCAGTATAACAAATCATTCATTCCTGAAAATACAGATGAGAAGACTGGTAAAATCATCTATGGTTAGCTTTTGGCAAACCATAGGTGATTTTAAGTTACCAGTTACAAGTTATAACTTTTTTTCGTAGAAAAAACGATGGGCGGTTTCTTCGGTACAATACAGAAAAAGCGTTGCGTAGAAGAATTATTCTATGGCATCGACTATCAATCACACCTCGGAACAAAACGAGGCGGTATGGCAACATTCAGCAAGGAAACACAGGGTTTCCGACGTTCTATCCACAACCTGCAGAGCACGTACTTCCGTACAAAGTTTGAGGACGAGCTGCCTCGCTTCTTTGGCGAAAAAGGCATAGGCGTCATAAGCGATACAGACGCTCAACCCCTGCTCATGAACTCCCACCTCGGCAGGTTTGCCCTCGTCACTGTGGGCAAGATAAACAATGCCGAGGAGGTTTCGGCAAAGCTCCTCAGCGAGAACATGGTCTTGAGCGAGTTTTCCTCAGGCAGGATAAATCCTACCGAACTTGTAGGCTTGCTCATCATCAAGGGCAAGAATTTCGTTGAGGGCATAGAGAATGTATATAAGACCATCAAGGGCTCTTGCTCTATGCTCATCCTCACAGAGGACAATATCATAGCAGCACGTGACTTCTGGGGTCGCACACCTATCATCATAGGCAAGAAAGACGGAGCTATGGCTGCTACGTCAGAATCTACAGCCTTCCCTAATCTTGGCTACGAGATAACCCACTACGTAGGACCAGGCGAGATAGTAAAACTCTCTGCCGACGGCATGGAGACACTGCGTCCAGCCGAGCCAAATATGCAGGTATGCTCTTTCCTGTGGATATACTATGGCTTCCCCACATCTTTCTATGAGGGTAAGAACGTAGAGGAGATGCGCTATGAGACAGGTTTCAAGATGGGTGAGGAAGACGATACTGAGGTAGATAATGCTGGTGGTATCCCTGACTCTGGCTTGGGTATGGCAACAGGCTATGCAGCAGGCCACAAGGTGCCCTATCAGCGTTGCATATCCAAATACACTCCTACTTGGCCGCGTTCCTTCATGCCTACCAACCAGGAGACACGTAACCTCGTGGCAAAGATGAAGCTCATACCCAACAAGGCTATGCTCGAGGGTAAGCGTTGCCTCTTCTGCGACGACTCCATCGTGCGTGGCACACAGCTGAGAGAAAACACCAAGATTCTCAAGGAACTTGGTGCTAAGGAGGCTCACATGCGTATAGCTTGTCCACCTCTTATCTGGGGTTGTCCCTTCATCAATTTCTCTGCCTCAAAGAGTGACCTCGAACTCATAGCCCGTCGTGTCATCATGGACCTCGAGGGCGGTTCTGGCAAAGTAACCACTCTCGCAGAGGCTGACACCACAGAGAACACCAGCATACCAGAGGAGCGATTGAAGCAGTATGCCAAGACCGACTCTCCCGAGTACAAGGCTATGGTGGCAGAGATAGCCAAGCGCTTGAATCTCGATTCGCTTAAATTCTCTAAACTTGAGACCATCATCGATGCCATCGGACTTCCAAAGTGCAAAGTCTGCACCCACTGCTTTGATGGCTCATCAGCACATACGCTGTAAAGCCCCCTCCTGACCTTCCCCCTTCTCTTATACCACGGATTATTCGGATTTTCACGGATAGTCCGTTTTTTTATGTTTTTCTCGCCAAGCCGAGTTTCAAGTTTTCTCGCCAAGCCGAGATGAAGCCCTCTACGAGGTAAGCAGTTATTGCCTTTCATGTTCACTTGAGAACCAGTTCTCAGTGCCCACAAAAGTCAATCCCTGCACTGCCTGACGGCAGTCTTTCATCTCTACGCAAGGAGCCAAGGTCGGCTTGGCTCTAATCTTCGTTAGCTGCGTGTGCTCACTCCTTAATCCTTAATGTTTAATTGATTTTTTCTTAGATTTTCTTTAGATTTTTGAGCCGTAGGCGAAATCAAGCAGAGCCTTCTGTTTATTTTCTTTCCGATTTTCTCAAGATTTTCAGATAAGATTTTCTCTGTTAAAAATCCAGTCTAAAATTATCCGTGCAAATCCGCATAATCCGTGGTTAAAATCCTGTCTAAAATCCTTCAAAAAATCTTGTCCACAAATAAGGGGACGACGTTTCTTCATTTCGTCATTTCATTCCTCAAAAATCCGTTAAAAATCTTTTCCAAAATCTCCTAATTATCTGTGTCTATCCGAGTAATCCGTGGTTTGGAAATAATCCGTTAGAGAGTAATCCGTGGTCATAAAATCTGTTAAGGAGCATGCAAAAACAAGGGATTGTCATTTCTGCAAAACGCTTAAAAACATGCATTTAATCGCTTTTGTGTGCAAAACAGAGAAAATAATATGCAAAAAGTTTGGAGATTGTGTTAAAAAGTTGTAACTTTGCACCGTAGCACCTTACGCGCGTACAATTATAAATCATGAAAGGAACATTGAATAGACATAATTATGTCAAGCTGACATTAAGTATTTTAGCAATAGTGTTGATGTTGGTTGCGCCAACCAGAGTCAGTGCGCAGCCTGCTATCAGCATCGGCGGCAGTGTATATGGTGGAGGCAATCACGGTGATACAGGCGGCAACACCGCCGTCAATGTCTATGGTGGCAGCATTCATCAGGTGTTTGGCGGAGCGCGCCAGGCTGACATCACGGGCGGTGCCCTCGTCAATATCGACGGCGAGAACGCCTCCTCCTATATCGTCATCGACAAAGTTTATGGTGGAAACGATATTTCAGGTAACATAGGTTCGCCGTCGGCTCTCTCTGAAGAGGCTACGGTGCCCAGCGTGCTCACACAGGCGTCTGAAAACAAAGTTGACAGCACGTGGAATACCTATGTGCGCATATCCACCAAGACCCAGATTGTCGAGGGTGACACCATCGCTCCTCTTGATGCCCCCAAGGTGTTTATGGGTCAGCTCTACGGCGGCGGCAACGGCGACTATGCCTATTCTGCTAAGAAGGCTAACGAACTCTATGATGTGACCATCGGCGACACCACCCTTGTGGATGTCAATAAGCCCGAGGTGGCTAAGGCTTACCTCGAGGTGCTCGGCGGCACCGTGGCATACGGCTACGGCGGCGGCAATAACGTGACGGTGACTGAGAAGACCGTCATCAACTTCGACAACATCAGCAACGTGGTAACGAGCGTGACAGACGCAGGAGGCAACGAACTGCTCACCGATGCGCGTCTGCACGACAACATGGGCATAAACCTCGCATACTCAGACCCGAGTCTGTCCGAGTACCAGTTCGACCGCTTCTTTGGCGGCAACAACAAGGCTGACATGGACATCGTCCCTACATGGAACCTCAGGCGGGGTCGCATACGCAACCTCTACAGCGGAGGCAACCGAGGCAACATGACCGCCTCCACGGGCATACTGCTCGAGATACCTGCCGCTTCCAACATCAAGGTCGATAACCTCTATGGCGGTTGCCGCATGGCAGATGTCATGCCAACCGTCAACGGTGTCTATACCCCAGCGGATAATCTTCCGGGCTATAAGTTCCCGAAGGGACTTTCTGCTCGCGTGCTCGTGCGCGGGGGCGATATAAATAATGTGTATGGCGGCAACGACATCACTGGCAGGGTCTATGGCGGCAGTGCCATAGGTATCTATGCCAGCGTGAATGGCGACGTGTATGGCGGTGGCAATGGCTCCTACGCCTATACCGACAACCCAGCCCTTGCTGACAACGAGACCTACGGCGACTTCTATTACACCATCCCTGCGGGCAAGACCTCCGTTCAGGCGCTCAACGACTTCCGTCCTAATGCCGAGCAGGTGTCCCTGCGTCTCTACTCGCCTGACCATAATAAGCCTACCATCATCAAGGGTTCAGTATATTGCGGAGGCAACAGCGCGTCGCTCAAGACCACCAAGGCTAACCCCATAGTGGAGCTGAAGATAGGCTCCCGCGTTATAGTCGAAAATGCGTTCCTGGGCAATAACGGCCGCAACATGATACGCTATAACGAGGCTGACAAGGATGAAGCGGGCAATTCCGTCACGGGTGCCGTGGAGGGCGTGCTTCGCACCATGAAGCGCATCGACCTCTCTGGTGATAGCTCGCCTTTCAGCTCCATCAACCTCCTTGATGCCGACCAGTTCGCTGCATATATGCAGGGTGCTGCCATGCCGCTGGTGCCTCAGGTGGTGTTCGACTCCAAGGCTAAGGGCGACCCTGTCGACTATGAGTCTTTCTCTACCTATGTAGGCTCATTCTTCCTTGGTGGCAATGTGGGCAGCATGACGGCTCCGGGCACCTTCACCATGGATGAGCTTAATTCCATTATTATATATAAGAAGTTTGTAGGCGGATGTAACGATGCCTACGTAGCTGCCACAACATACAATGCCGAGCATATGGGCGGCGTTACCGAGGCTCCCACGGCAGGCAATCCTAAGATTCGCATGGATTTCGAGGGCTTGAAACTCAAGCCTGGTAAGCTTAATGACGCTAAGAACGGTCTTGATTGGAACACCAACGGCAAGGATGGCGAGGCGCGCCGTCTGATGGGTGCCAACGTCTATGGCGGATGCTACAACAGCGGCTATGTCAACGGCGATATCCTTATTAACCTCAACCAGAGCACGGTAGATACAACCGAGGTGTTCGGCACGGGAGCATCAGGCGTTGACCCAGCGATACAGCGTGACGAGCTTCTTTTCACCTCTATGGCTATCTTCGGCGGCGGCTATGGTGAGAACTCCGAGGTATGGGGTTCCACTACCATCAATGTCAGGAACGGCTACCACTTCAACGTCTATGGTGGCGGTGAGAAGGGTGCCATAGGCAAGAACGTGGCAGGCAGCTACTCCTATAACCCAAACTACAGCACCCACGTCAACCTCGTGGGCAACGTGAAGGGTGCCGCAACAGGTGGTATGACTGAAGCTGAGTACCTTTATGGCGGCGGCTTCGAAGGACTTGTGGCTGGCGACACCCACGTTACTCTTGGCAACGGTCGCGTCAACTCCACCTTTGGAGGTGCTGCAAATGCCGACATACTCGGACACGCAGAGACCATCATAGGCAGTGGCGGCTTCCCATATATTATAGATGATGTATATGGCGGCAACGACCTCGGCGGCAACATCCAGGGCAGTGCCGACTTCAAGGAAAGGGTGCGCTCAGACTTGCGCTCCAAGATGTTCGACAGCGGTTCTGCGGCTACGGCATCATCATACGTGGAGTATCTGCAGGGACACGTAGGCGAGATATTCGGCGGAGCATACGGCGGCTACAACTACGAGAGAATCTCCGACGGTGCGGGCGGTTATAAGTCAACCGTGCTTGCCCTTCTCCTTAACAGCAGCGAGACCAAGGAAGTCAATAAGCCTTACCTCAACAATGCTTTCGTGCACATTCGCCCAGAGCGTAACAACGACAGTAGGGTAGATGCCGTGTATGGAGCAGGCTTGGGCAGTGAGGGCAGTTCTGATAGTGCCGCTAAGGCGCACATTGGCGACATGATGCAAGACCGCAGCTATGTGCTTATCGACATACCCGACGCTTATGATAAGCTCAGAAGCCTCAAGGTGTTTGGCGCAGGTTCCTTCAACGGTTTAGGCATGGGCATAACGAGGAGTGCTTCAGATGCAGATCCTAAGTTGGCCACAGCCGTTATCGACCTCATGGCTGGCGAGGTGGATGCTGTCTATGGCGCAAGCTACCATGAGGGCATTACCCGTCGCACGCTCGTCAACGTGCCCGATGGCTCTACCATTGTTACAAACAGTATCTTCGGCGGCGCTTACGGAACACGTAGTGCCAACGACCGACCTTGCGATGCATTCGAGGCGAACGTTGACTACCGCAGCAACGATGCCATCGTGCGCCACGCCGTCTATGGCGGCAACAACAACGCGCGCCGCACCTTCTACGGCAAGGTGAACATCCGCAGCAATGTATGGTCTAACAAGGAGAAAGGCTATCAGGCTACCGTCTATGGCGCAGGCTATGGTAGAGACACATGGTCACAATATACCGAGGTGAACCTCGAAAGCGGTGCCAATGTCTATGAGGCTTACGGCGGTGGAGAGATGGGTATGGTTATCAACAAGGAGACCGTGACAAAGTGGAAGACCACCAAGACCAATCTCTATGTTGACTTGCCAGAAGGCTATACCGACAACGGGCTCACCGACAACCTCGCCCTCGGCAACAAGCTGCATGAGCGCGAGTCTTCACGACCAGAGAAATACAACACCAACGTACACATCAAGCAGGGCGCCTATGTGGGCGGCTACTGCTATGGCGGTGGACTGGGCTACAATGATGTAGCCAACAGTGGCAACGTCTATGGCACCACATACATTGACCTGCTCGGCGGCACGGTGAAGAAAGACCTCTATGCCGCTGGCACCACAGGTTCCGTCAAGGACTCCCTCAATATCGGCGGCGGCTTCATAGCCTCTGCTACGGCATACATAGAGGGTGGTACCGTGCGTAATGTCTATGGCGGCGGCTGGAAGGGCAGCGTGGGTCACCATAACGGTGGCATTGATGCCACAACCGAGGGTGACATCCTCGGCGAGACCCATGTCATCATAGGCATCCGCAAGGATCAGGCAACCCTGCCAACGGGCTATGGCTACCTTGTTGGCGTGCCAGCCATACAGCGTAACGTCTATGGCGGTGGCGAGGGCGGTGCCGTGTATGGCACCAGCAACGTGACGCTCAACAACGGCTACATAGGCTATGTGTATTTAGAGGATAAACCCACAACTCCGCCTGCAGGCATAGAGAAAGTTCCTGCTTACGAGGTTGATATTTATCGTAATCCTGCCTATGATCCTAACAATGATGCTGAAGTTCATGGCTGGTATCAGGAGAAGTTGCACGACGAGACTTGGACAGACCACGTAGGTGCTAATCGCCTTTATGGCAGTGGCAATGTATTTGGCGGTGGTTACATCGACAATAGTAGCGTTGACAAGACTAATGTAAAGATGTGGAACGGCAAAATCCGTAACAGTCTCTTCGGTGGCGGCGAGATTGCTGCCATAGGCCGTGGCGACGTAACGGTTGGCGGCTACCAGAACAGTGAGCGCACCCTAAGAAGCAACCTCAAGCTCGGCAAGACCCACATAGAAATGTATAACGGTCACGTGCTGCGCGACGTGTTTGCAGGCGGCAAGGGCTACGACAACCTCGGTCGTGTAGGTACGCTCTACACCGACGGCTACGTCTTCGGACAGACCGAAGCTTACATATATGGCGGCGAGGTAGGCACGGCGACCAACTACACTGAGGGCTACGGCAACGTATTCGGCGGCGGCGACCTCGGCTATGTGTATGGAAAGGGTGAGAAATGTGAAGATGCTGATTACAGGCCATCACCTAACCACTATTATTACACTGAGGACGGCACTAAGACAGATGATAAATGGACCGAAGACTGTAAGGTGGTGGTAGAGGCTAAGGCTCAGGTAAAGGCAGGTCAGAAAGTTACTATCGGTGGTAATACCTATACACAGTATCAATATGTGCCTCTGGAGGACCTGAACAAGCTCAAGGGCAAGAACGATGCTACCGACGGTGCTAAGTGGAATGCCCTCGACGACAAGGGTATCATTATCCACAACGCCGTATTCGGAGGCGGCAACGTGGCTGACGGCTCTGATAAGGTGTATGCCAACACCAAGACCGTGTTCGGCAACGTGACGGCATCCCTGCGCGACGTTTATCGCCGCGACCTCATCACCATAGGCACCGAGCACACTGGCGGTCTGTACGGCGGCGGCAACCTCTCACTGGTTGATGGCTACCGCGAGCTGCATATCTCCAACTACGGCACCGACTATTATAACCTGACATCCACAGTCACTAAGGAACAATATGATAACGACCTTACCGACCGTGAGCGTGCTTACTTCCGCCTGCGCTATACATGTAGGCAGAACGTACCTTCCCGAACCATAGATGGTGTGACCTACAGGGGATATAATGAAGGTCAGCAAATATATGAGGATGAATATAAGGAACTGTATTCAGACTATCAGAACAGTACATACTGGACAGAGGACGGTGTCTGCTCTATCTATTCAGGCAGACTGCTCAACACCCTGCAGCGTGCAGACCTCGTGGGCGTGTTCGGAAGCCGTATGGTGCTCCAGGGAGCACGAGACCGTGTGACGGAGGTGCAGGACAATACCAACTACACCATCAACCGTGTGGGTGAGCTCTCACTGAAGAAAGTAGTGTCACCAGCAGGCGAGACGGATGAACTCAACAAGGAGCACGGCAACTACTTCGGCATATACAGCGTGGTGAACTATCTGGGCAACCTCACCAGTGACGTGCTGATGACCGACACTCGTGAGACAGACTCTGGAGATGCCGACGGCAAAACCACTTACCACGACTGGAAGGCAGACAACCCAAACAGCCGTAAGCGTAATACTGCTACGTGTCATAACCAGGTGGCACTCGCCTCTGGCGTGTTCCTCGAACTGGTTAACGAGCCTACAGGCGCGGTGACAAAGAGTGGCAAGGAGTATGGCTACATCACTGGTGTGGTGGAGCTCGACCTTATCAACGCCAAGGCTGATGCCATTGGCGGTGGCTACGTGTATGCCAAGAACGAGCACGGAAAGCGTTATGATGTGGACTACAAGAGGGTGAGACTGTCTGATTTTAACAGGCCAAAACCAGGCGACACTGACGGAGGCTTGCGTACATATAAGATGTATAGGTATGACGAGTCCGAACTTGAGTATATCCAGACATCAGGTAATTTCATACACGGTAAGGCGAAAACCATTATCGACGACTGTTATCCTAACAACCTTGAGTATGACCATACTAAGGCGGACTTCTCTGAGGCTCACTACTGGTATGTCAAGGGCTCAATATACATCTATGACCAGGTAATCTCTGCCTACACGGGTGCGCCAACGGCTTACAGCAGGTCAAAGCACATACCGCTCACCATCACGGCAGGCTCACACGGCAAGCTGCAGCTGCTTGACGTAAAGCCTAACAAGTATGCTTACTATAACAAGAGCGGAGAGCCTCTCGGCAGTAACGAGGAAGTAAAGGTTAGCAATAACAGCGTAACGTATAAGCTCAACGACGTAATAACCTACTGGGACTGGAGTCAGTTGCCGGCAGACGAGCAGGCTCTCTTCGTTGACACTACTTATGTTAACATAAATACAGGCGAGGTAAGGCTGGATGATGACAGCGGAAACGAAGACGTTCACCTGTCTAACAACATCAGCCACAATACAGGCTACGTGCTCGACTTCAAGATGGATACACCGCCGGCATGGAGCAGATGGTATTCATCTAAGACGGGAGGCGATAAGATTGACTCCTTGACATACATTAAGCCGGAGACTGTTCAGGCAAATTATGTTCCAGGTCCAACTTATAGCACTGTTGGCGGTGTATATGGTCAGCGTAACTATAGCGTGGGTGAGATTATAACATCTGACGTGGTGACCGAATATAATAAGATAGCAGAAAAACCCGACGGACAGGCTGTAGTAGAGCCTGCATACGTGGCAAAGGAGGCTGTTACCTATACATATAACGATGTAAGCAAGAGCGTCAGCAAGGGTACGGCTATTCCGAAGACTGAATATGATGCTCTCGCAACTCAGGCTCCATCAGCACATGCTAAGTTTGCGGCTGCCCAGATGTGTATAAGCACGCTGAGGCTTAATGACGAGACATATCTGGTATATGGCGACCTGTTCACCAATGACAGCATCGATGTCCTGAAGAGTGAGTTTGGTGCTATGGCTACAGAGATAGGCAACTCATTTACCGATGCATATATATGTTCCTCTGAGGGACTCTATGGCGGCAAGAGCTACAGCAGTAGTGAAAAGTACAGCGCGCTTGAGGGATGGGCTTCGCTTACCTCTGACGACCGTGACAAGAACGAATTTAGGTTCAACTATGATGCCTTCGACGTGCTCATAGATAAGACATACCCAGGCAAGTCCGCCTATGGTGCTCCATATAACCAGGAGCAGAATGTGGAGTATGTGGCTATATACAAGGGCGACGCAGAACACCCACTTAATGCTTCTTATGTAGATCCGGCATTATCAAACATAACGACAGATACACAGCTTACACGCTTACAGTATGAGGCACTTACCAACGAGAAGGCTAACTACACACCGATAGTAGTGCCTGCCAACATGGTGGGAAGTGAAGACATCTACATCGTGACGAGTGATGACCCCGTCAGTCTCGGCAGCATGGTATATACCAAGGGACAGATAATCCCGACAAGTACCTATCTTGCACTCCCGTCTGAGGATCAGGCTAAGGTGTCTAAGGTAACGGTTAGCAACAGTACCTCTGCTGCTGTAACCTACTACTACTGTCATACAGGTTATACCGGCACTCACTCAGTAACCAACAGGAAGAATGGCTCCGGCGTGATAGGCAGCGAAGCCACAAGTGGGCCTAGCAGTGATGTAATTGCCGGATGGGTTATAAACCATGATGACTATAGCAATTTGACAAACGACCAGAAGGACTTTGTAATCAAGGGCAACGAGCCTACGGAGACCACCACGCTCTACGTTAGCCGTGAGAGTGACATCAGGGACCTCTCCAAGGATAAGGTAATCACCGTTATCTACCAGTACACCTATAACGAGAGTGATGATAATGGCGACGTGACACCTGTCAACGAGATGCACATCGTCAACATTCACTTAGACTTTGAGAGCGGTGCACCTATCATTGACCGCCTCATGGCACCAACCACCGTGCTGCCTGGCACTACGGTGGGCATGAACCAGCCAAGAGTAACGCCGGGTGCTTACGAGCTCATCGGTGGCGGATGGGAGATATTCGACAGCAAGTATAATGCTGAACATCACACAAACGGTCAGGAGTATGTAAACAACTCCACGCCTATGTACTACTATCAGGACGGTTACTATGTGGCTTACTACGCTAAGAGCTACTTAGGCAAGACATATTCTAACCCTGTGCAGTTCAGCGTGGCAAACTACCACGACCTGAAGAAGGTGATGGATGCTAAGACGCACCACTACTACATAGACCATAAGGACGCTCACCTTTCTGGCAAGCGCATACCAAAGGTTTATATCAATGACTACACGGCTGACGGCGAGAACGGTCTCGACCTGCTGAAGGACCTCTATGACCTGAGCCTCATCAGCAGCAGTACGGCAGGCATAACCGTTGACGGTGACTCAATAACCACTGCGGGACACAAGTTCAAGGGCCACAAGCTGCTCAACAGCTCAACCGTGAGAGGAGCCGACGACCTCGACTTCATCCTGCGCACCAACCTCGCTGTAGGCTCTACGCCGTGGATGCCAATAGGCAGCGGAGAGGAGACGTGCTTCGGAGGCAACGTGCATGGTGACGGCCACTACGTGAGCGGACTTACAGGCTCACTGTTCGACAAGCTCTGCGGCAATGTCTATAACCTCGGTGCAATGGGTGCGTTCACCACTGGTGGCATAGCCAACAGCGGCGATGGCATGGCAGAGAACTGCTGGGTTAAGGATACTACTGGTGTGGAGATAACTAACCCGATTATCAGTAGCCCTGACAACCAAAGTCAGTTGAGAAACTCTTACTACCTCTCTGCAGGGGCAGCAGGCACCCCAGGTGGTTCACGTGTTGCTGCTACTGCTACGCAGTTCTACAACGGTGAGGTGGCTTACAACCTCAACCGCTTCTACCTGCAAAAGCGTTACAACCTTAACAGGGGAGGACAGACGGCAATCACCGACACTGCCTACGTCAACAGCAGATATGGAAACGTTGACTTCATCTATGCCGATGGTGAGATACCAGAGGAAGACGATGTACGTCTGAATAGAACAGAAGGCAAATATGTACCTCTCTACCCAGATGATTACATCTTCTTCGGACAGGCGCTGAACTACGGCTACGTGGTTGGTGCAGAGCATCAGGATGTACCGTCACCATTAGTTAAGGACGGCGACTACATCGAGACAGGCTTGACAGGTAACCGTGTGCTCCGTGCTCCGGCTTACTTCCGTAGCAGCGTGATGAGCAAGGCGTTCTTCAACCCGTACGCTGTCTTTGCTAAGCATAAGAACGGCGACGAGAATACCTTGGTTCACAACGGCATGACGGCTATAGACTTCACAGGCTATAACGATGTGTTCGACGGCTCTACTGGCGAAGCCAAGGCATACGTTAACAACAACGACAGTCCTAACGCTAATTTCTTCGCACCGCTGCTTGATGCCGAGACGGCACTTACCAACTTCAAGAACTTCGGTCTGACGAAGAACCTGCTTGCATACACCGAGGCACCAGAAACTGGTGATGAGGCAACTGTAGCAGGCAAGACTGGACACGCCGTATCTCTTGCGTTGGAGGAGACGCGCTACGCTGAGACCGATGGCAAATACGGCACCGTGGCACCAAAGGACGAGTCACAGGTAATGGCTCACTGGGTACAGAGGAATGCAGAAGGTGTTTATAAGGCAACCTACGACCACTTCCTCGTTGACTGCAATGACTTCTATGCACCAATAGGATATACCTTCGATGGTTCTTCACGTATGTGGCATCAGCGCATACCTGATACCTACGCGGGACTGAACACTGGATGGGAGTCAATAAGCCTGCCATTCACCGTGGATATGGTAACTACCCAGCAGAAGGGTGAGCTGACCCACTTCTATACCGGCAATGAAAAGGGCAGGGTAGGTCATGAATACTGGTTGCGCAAATACACGGCCATAGCTAAGAGTACTGACAAGTCATCCACCATGGAGGCTACCTTCAGCAGCCTCGCCAAGGGAGATGCCAGTGATGACGGCTTTGATAATAAGCATTACATCAACAGCTTCCTCTGGGATTATCTGCATCAGCACCTTGATAAACTGGATGGTGAGGGACAGAACAAGTATTACAAGGATATAGATGTCACATACGAAGGCTATCCACAGCAGCTTGGAGCTACACCTTATATTATAGGCTTCCCTGGCAAGGAGTTCTATGAGTTTGACCTCAGCGGCGAGTGGAAGGCTCCTAAGCTGCCTTCAGGCTTCGAGCGTCAGGTTGTCACCTTCGCTTCTGTCATGGGTGCTACCATCAATGCGAGTGATGCCGACATGACAGGCGTGACGCAGAGCAGCACGCAGGGCAACTACACCTACACCTACACCTTCAAACCTAACTATCTGAATGAAGATATCGCTGCTGGTTCTGACATCTACGTAATGAAGTCTGACGGCAGCAAGTATGTGAAGGTGCCTGCCGAAGGCGATGCAACACAACTCCTGCCGTTCCGTGCTTACTTCGTAAGGACTGGTGGTCAGAACTCTATGAACATCATATTCTCCGAGGCTGAGGAAAAGCCGGATGTGACACCTGAGCAGGACGATAAGCCGAACATCACGCCTAAGGGTGATGCGGAGGATGATGCCGACGGCAAGATTACCTTCACCTCAGGCGTAGGCACCATTACGGCTAAGTCAACCATTGATGAGCCACGTGTGGTACTCGTATATGGAGTGGGCGGCGCTCTCGTCAAGGCATTCGACCTGAAGCGAAACAGCAGCGTCACCATCCACGTGCCTTCCGGCTTGGTATATGCAGTGCGCACCGTGGCAGGCGACTACAGCAGCAAGCTGTTCGTAAAGTAATAAAAGATGACCCCCTCTAAATCTCCCCAAGAGGGAGACCCCCTCCCTTTGGGAGGGTTAGGGGTGGGGTCGTATATAATTAAGAAAATATAGATGATGAAAAAGATTTTCAATTTTCATTTTTCCGCTCCAACTTGTTGGCTTGCCAAAGCAAGAATCTTCAATTTAATACTGCTCCTTGCAGTAGGCAGTGAGGCGTGGGCTGTTGACTATTCGGGAACGTACTATATAGCTGGTAACAATGGGTACAGTCCCAGCAATGTTGCCAATAACTTCTATTGGGTGCCTGCTGCAAACCCCCAAAGACCAGATTATGAGGATGCCTACTATTCGGCAAACTATTCTCTTGCCAAGGGCGACCCCGAGAAGCCGTTTGTCACAACCTACCAGACCAATCGTGACAACAACTCGTTGTGGCAGATAGTGGATGCTGGTGACGGATATTACTATATCAAGCACTGGCTTACGGGCAAATACCTGTTATATAAGGCTGTATATACAGGCAATACTTCACACAGAAAGGCTGTGCACCTGGAAACCGTAGCTACGCCTGGCGACGATGCCAAGTTTGACATTCAGGAAAGCGGCTCGGGCGTGTCTATGCGCCCCATAAGCCTAAGCATAAGCAGCGGCAACCGTTTCCTTAACCCCGCAGGCGGTAATCAGGCTCAATACTACGGTGGAGGAAACTCACCTTATTATAGCGGTCTTATCGGAGTCTATAACAGTGATACTGATAAAAACTCCGTATGGCGGCTCGAAGAGACCGTTGCCCCGCCAGCGTTCAGCGTCAGTGCCGCTGGCGACATTACCATAACGGCAGACGAGGGCACTACCATACACTATACGACCAACGGTGATACGCCTACAGCGGAGAGCACCACATACACTGGTGCCATTACTCCTACGGCGGGTATGACGGCTGTCAAGGCAATCGCCGTGAAAACAAGCGATAATAGCAAAGTGTCCATCGTCGTGAGTCTGCCTTTGCAGACCTACACCTATTATATTATAAACCGTTCCGGCAATGTGGCAATAAAGAAAGAGGTGACACAGTCTGTCGGCAAGTCGCTCACCACTGTAGATGATATTCCTGCTGACATCCGCAGCAGCTACCTTGATGGCGAGGCGGCATCGTTCTACACATTCAGCGAGGTATACACCTCTCCTGACCAGCTCACCGACGAGGTGAAGATTACCGCAACGCCCGAGGCTGATGCCAACATCTACGTTACCTATACCACTGACCTACTGTCGGAGAAATTCCTGCATCTGCGTGGTGCGCGTGCCTTCAATATCAAGGTCGGCGACAATTATGCTTATGACAACAGCGGCACTCTTGCTTACGACTCTGGCGTTTCCACACTCTCACAGGCAAATCACCTGTGGAACATCGGCGGCAATGACCCCTACGACGTGCAGATAAAGAACCTCGACACTGACCACCGCTACCTTGTGTTCTCCACGCCACCCACGCTGTCGGTTGCAGCCACTGCAACCACCAAGTTCATACTGATGGCTGGCAGTGGCACTACTTACGAGCAGGTGCAGCTGATGGCTGTAGGCTCCAATGACTTCTCCAAAGCTGAGATACGTGCCTATCCGTATAGTATCTCCACGACCTACCACCTTATCGACAAGGCAGGAAAGCTTATAGCAGATATTCCGAGTTCATCGGCAGAGCTTGCGGTGCCAAGCGAGTGGACAAGCCCGTTGGTTTCAGAATACCATTACTACAGCACGGCAAGTATTGATGGCGGCGTATATACCCTTAGCAATACCATCACCAGTCCTTTTGACGTGGGTAATGGCGGCGACATCTACGTAAACTATGACGTAAGCGATGCCATAGACCTTGAGGGCACTAAGACTTACCTGATGAAGTTCAGCGACGGCGAGAGTTTCAATCAGGAGAACGGCTCTGATGGCATCCTTGACACACCCACCAAGGCTATATATCCATACAACAACGGTGACTTCAACCTCTATGTCTATGGACAGGCGCAGTGGGACAATCAGTTGTCCAGCGGTGCCTCCACCCGTTCACGTTGGCTGTGGTACATCAAGAGCCGCCATGATGGTGTTGACCTGACAGGTGCCAATGTTGACCCCTACCATGTGGTCTTCAAATCTTACCAGAACCATACGGTCAAGGACAAAGAAAAAGTTAATGGTAAACCAACAACGACAGACGTTAACTATGGTACCGGCAGTTCTTACCTGCAAACCTATAAGCCCAGCGGCTATGCATCGGTGGTAACTAACATAGCATACGAAAATGTGGCTTATAAAGAGGCTTACCCTGCAATGATGCCGTCGTCCATGGTCAATGGTCAGCCAACGGAGTACATGATTCTCGGCACATCGCTGCAGAATATGACGCTCAAGACATTCTATGAAGTAGAGGGCGAGCGTAGGATAGTCAATAGTTTCGAGCAGTATTGGAAGAACAACCCAACGGTGAAGAGCCTCGTGGGGGGAGATGACGTACCTGCCGCGGATAACACGACGCTGACTGAAAAGGGATGGCATAGGTTCACCTCCTGGGCTTACTCTGCCCCATGGGGAGGAGGCTCCAAAACATTACACGAAGAGACGCACTGGTATCAGACCATCTCGATGGGTTCAGGTCAGTTCACCTTTGAGGAAGTGTCACTGGCTCCGCAGGTCATCCTGCTTGACCAACACGGATGGGAGGTCATGCGTGTGCCAATGTACACAGATGCGGCTTTGACAGCTGTAAACACAGAAGAACTGAGCAAATTTAACAGTCCAATGGTAGCGGAATACCAGTGGTACCCAAAAGCTGAGAAATATACGGGCTACCACAAGTATAGGGTCAGCGATCCTGATATTGTTATATATGAACTTAACGAAAAAAACAAATGGGTGGATAATGGAAGAAGGACGACTCATAATTCAACATCGCTCGCTGATATACCATATCTCCACATAACATCACCCGTTCAGGATAAGAGCGTGAAGACCGACTTCTACGTTACCTACACCGTGAAGCCACGCTACACCAGCACCTATACAGGAGCAGCAACGGCTGATGCCACACAGCCTTCATCCTTCTTGCTGATGCAGGGCGGTAAATATGCCAAGACCTCAGGCTCTATCGTTGAGGCTGCCGCGGCACCAGCCAGTATTGAGGAGGCTGATGAAGATATGCAATGGTACCTGAGACCATACTTCGACATCGACCGTGAGATGGGCTACCGCTATGCAGGCGAGTCGGGTGCTCAGGCAGAAGCGAAGAGTAAGAACGAAACCGAGCAAGACTATTATGATGCCGGCAAGAACGGCTTCGACCCTTATAATGTGCAGATACAGAGTAAGTATAATACCAAGCGTTACTTCACAGCCAACACTTCGTCACCGGCACTTACCGCTGGAACATGGGCTGGCACTTCAAGCGCAGTGACGCTGCAGAACCTCAACACCAAGCAGACTGCTACAGGCTACGACCAGACTACGCTCAACATCACCAATGCCACCTTCATGGTAGTGGGCGATGCCAACGGCAACATGCGCCTCATGCCTCGCTTTGACCATACCAAGGTGGTGGCGTTCAGCGGTATTACGCCGTTTACGTCACTTGCCGAGCAAGCAGAAGCTGCAACAGCTGGCGACCAAGGCACAAATGTACAGACACTGTGGCTTGAGATTGTCCCTGCGCCATTGGAAATACACAGTTCGTCAGAGATGACCGACATGAACGGTCACTACCTCCTTGCAGAGGACTTTACGTTTGAATCTGGCTTTACCTCGCTCGGAACGAGCTCCGCACCGTTCACTGGCGTGATTGACGGACAGTACCATACGTTCAGCGGCTTAAGTACTCCGTTCGTGGCATACGCTGACGGCGCAAGTATTAAAAACCTGATGCTCGACAACGTAAGCATCAGCGGAGGCACCAACGTTGGTGCCATCTGCAACGAGGCAAGGGGTGACACACGCATATACAACTGCGGCATACTCGCCACAAACAGCACGGTGAGGATTGACAACAGCGGATATACGCACATCACCTCATGCAGCAGCACGGTGAGCGGCTCCAACTATGTGGGCGGACTCGTGGGACTGCTCGACGGCTCGGCGCGCGTCATCAACTGCTTCAGCTACGCCAATGTCTCCGGAGGTACTCATGTTGGTGGTATAGTGGGTTACAATAATGTTGTCACAACCGCCCGAAACCTCAAGACCATGGTGATGAACTGCATGTTCTACGGTGAGGTGAGCGGCGATTCGATAGCTCCTATATATCACGGTTATATTATCACTAATGTGGGCGACAATACGGGTGTCAGCAATTTCAACTACTTCCGTCTCGAGTCTGCCTACATTCAGAATACAGCCATAAACAAGAAATATAACTGTGCCCTCGGTGCCGAGACACGTTTCCTGCAGCGTTTCGAGTTCTTCCGTCATCTGCAGAACAGCCACCGTGAACTTGCAGCCTGGTGGGCAACGGGTGACTATTCCGACAAGGAAGAGATGGCGAAGTGGGTACTGCTGCCCTCACAGATTGGCTCTTCTACTCCCTACCCTGTTCTTGCCAAGCCGGGCTACTATCCCTCAGTAGTTAACATCGATGCAGAGAATGCGCCTGCATATACTGAGCGCAACAAGGGCGGCAATATGGGTACGCTTGCCGTTACCATACGGATGGGCGACGGAGCGCAGTTCGAACATCCTACTGGGGCGGAGATTGTCTATCCTTCGCTGACGCTCAACATCACCGACAAGGACCCCGACCACTTCAACTTCAACTACTATAAGGTGCAGCTGCCTTACTATAACGATGTGGGCACAAAGAACTATACAGGCAATCGTGTGGTAACGGGATGGAAGATTGTCAGCATCACTGGTGGTACGCCTGGTACTTATAGTACTGGTGACGATGCACCTGCATATAACTTTGCTGACCGCCAGTGTACCAACAAAGACCTCTACAGCACCAGCAAGAGGGTGTTCAATCAGGGTGCATACTGGGACGTGCCGGAAGGTGTGACGGCAATAACCATTGAGCCTTACTGGGCTAAGGCGGCATATGTTGCTGATGCCTATCCTGATGTGGTATACAATACCAAGATGACTGAAGCCTACGATGTTTCTAATGTAGGCGGCGGACAAAAGTACACAAACAATACCAATTATAATATCGCTGGCGAACAACAGAGAGTCTTTACTTCAATCAGTGAAGCAGTTACCAATGCTAATGGACTTTATAAACCCACAGACAATTCGGTTCATGACTACGCTGTCGTACTTGTGGGGAATGTCCATCAATATACGGGAAATAACGTGGCCATTGGCAGTAATTATAAATATACAGTTACCACCATCGATCTTGACCATGACAATGAGCCAGACTATTCTCTAATGTTGCGTAATGATGGTCGTAACAGGTTGCATCCCGCGAAGTGGGACTTCCTGAATATCGTGGGTCTTGGTATGGCACAGAAATCTACGGGTGGTACGGGTTCCTACAATCAAGGTATTTTCCAACCTCTATATTGGTTCGAAACTACCAATACCTCACTCTTCCACGTCACGCAGTTAGAGTACGACAACAGCAGTCGTGTCGAAGCACCTTTGATTTTGCAAGGTGGTGTTATGGAGCAGTGGGTGAGTGGACAAAGTGGAGGAAGATCCAATAAAACCACTTATTTCCATGTGGGTGGTAATGTATGGTTTAAGGAGTTCCATCGGGGTACTCACCAAGATCAATCTCATGATTCAAAACATCCGCCTGTATCGGTTACTGGCGGTGACTATGACAAATTCTACCTCACTGGCCTCTATACTGCCAATGTCGCCAGTTATGCCGACAATGCGGAGTGCTATATTAACGGTGGCCGCTTTGGCATTGTTGCTGGAGCTGCTATGGAGGGTATTGGTAAAGCTAAAGGAGCAGACAATACAGGCAATATCACTTGGCAAGTGCAAAATGCCGACATTCGGGAATTCTACGCAGGTGGCATCAATGCAGCCAAACCCGTCACCGGCAACCTCAACACCACTATAACTGGTGGAAAGATTGACCTCTTCTGCGGTGGTCCTAAGTTTGGTGATATGAGTACTGGCAAGACTGTTACCACCAATGCAACGAATTGCATCTTTGGAACCTTCTTTGGTGCAGGCTATGGTGGCAACTCCTACAGTCGCCAAGCACCGAGGAACCATAACAATATGATAAACTTCCCTCATAATGATAGTCAGGCTGGCAATGATGCTTCATGGAATGCGTGGTTGGGACGATTCTACACTCAGTCCTATAGCAGCACATATGATGGCGTTTCCACTCAGTTCAGCTACCAATTCCTGCCTATGTCTGGTAATGCCGACAACTGTGGACGTATCTATGTGGAATATGTGAAATTTTCATTGGCTATCTGCCGCGATGTCACTTCAACACTGACAGGATGCAAAATCACTGGCAATTTCTATGGTGGCGGCAGTCTGGGCAAAGTAGATGGTCCCGTGACCTCCACACTGACTAATTGCGAGGTTCAGGGCAGTGCCTTTGGTGCAGGATTCTCGGCATCTCTGCCTTCTGTTGAGGTGGATGCTACAGGTTTTACAACGGAACCTTACTACTACCAAGATCTTGGAACTTATCGTGAGGGTGTAAAAGGCTCTACAACGACCTATACTTGGCAAAAAAAGACAGGCGACTCATGGGTGGATAACACAAATCATATTCTCTATACAACAGAGGACTTGACCCACCTCGGCACGGTGACGGGCAATGCTACGCTCACCATTAACGGCACCACTACCGTGGCAGGCAATGTGTATGGTGGCGGTGAGCAGTCGAACGTGACGGGCGACACCAAGGTGTCACTGCTTGGCGGCACTATAAATAATAATGTGTATGGCGGCGGCAGAGGCACGTTGGAGACGGATGACGAAGGCAACATCACGGACGGCGTGGCGGCTACGGTGGGCAATGCCACTGTGGAGCTGAACAAGGACGTTGCAGCTGACGCAAAGGGTTGCGTGGTGAAGGGCAGCATCTTCGGTTGCAACAACCTGAACGGTACGCCGCTCGGCGACGTGACGGTGCACATCTACGCAACGCAGAACGAGGCGGCTACAACCATTGCCAACCCTGAGGAGGGCGACAAGACAGCAAAGGTAAAGGGACGCTATGACCTGAAGGCTGTGTATGGCGGTGGTAACCTTGCGAAATATGAGCCTGCCGACCTTGTGAACAACAAGACGGAGGTGATTATCGACGGTTGTGAGCGCACCAGTATCAAACAGGTGTATGGAGGCGGCAACGCTGCATCTACACCTGCTACGAGCGTTACTGTAAACGGCACATACGAGATAGACGAGGTGTTCGGAGGCGGTAACGGTAAGGATGACATAACCATTAACGGTGTTACCAAGGCGAACCCTGGTGCTAACGTGGGCTACTACGACTACTCTGCTGTGGAGACCAGTGAGGAGATGGACACAAAGGAGGAAAGGAGAGCGAGTGCTTACGCGTATGGTACGGGCATGGCTGAGGTGAACATCTATGGCGGAACAATACACAAGGTGTTCGGTGGTTCTAACACCAAGGGTAACGTAAGGCAGACTGCCGTGACTACGCTGGATGAGGCGGACGACGGTTGTGGCTTCTGCGTTGACGAGGCTTACGGCGGTGGCAAGAGTGCTCCGATGGATGCCGTGGCTGAGCTACGCATAGGCTGTATCCCAGGACTGAAGGCTGTGTATGGCGGTGCCGAGGCTGCCGACATGAACGGTGACGTGACGCTGAACATAACCAACGGTACGTATGAGCGCGTGTTCGGCGGCAACAACGAAAGCGGAACCATCAAGGGCTCAATAACCGTGAACATAGAGGAGACGGGTTGCCGACCTATCATAATAGGTGAGCTGTACGGCGGCGGCAACGAGGCTGCCTATTCCGTTTACGGCTATAACGATGACGGCACGATAAAGCAAAGCGGTGATGCTCCTCTCTACGCTAACCCGCAGGTGAACGTGAAGTCGTTTACCAGCATAGGCAACATATACGGCGGCGGCTTTGGTGAGACTGCCGTGATGGTGGGTAACCCAGTGGTGAACATCAACGAAGTGGTGGGCACTCCAACCAACTATCCTACTACCGGTGACTATAACGATACAGGCTTCAAAGGCAAGGACATGACGATAGAGGAAGTGGACGAGGAGACTGGTGATGTCGTTGCTACTCACACCGTAAACCTGCCTGCCCACGTAAAGACCAAGATAGGTGCCATAGGCAACGTCTTCGGTGGTGGTAATGCTGCCAAGGTTATAGGTAACACCACTGTCAACATCGGCACGTTGGGCACCATCAACTTCGAAACAAAGGCGAGTGGTGAGGCTGAGCCTCTCAAAGACGTTCCCGTTGAGGGTGTTGACATACGCGGCAATGTATATGGTGGTGGCAACGCCGCTGATGTGACGGGTGATGCCAAGGTGAATGTTGGCAATAAGGTTGATACGCCTGCACCTGCACCTACACCTGAGCCATGACGCTGAAAGTAGCAATGAAGATAAAAGGAACGCCAAACGGCGTTCCTTTTTCTGTTTGTGCGGGTGCTAAGTAACCGCACGTGGGTGCTTAGCAACCGCGTGCCCTTGCTAAGTAACCGCGCGTGGGTGCTAAGCCCCCTCTAACTCTCCCTTCTGGGGAGAATAGAAATCTCCCCACCCCCGACAATTTTAACACTTTTCGGTTCCCCTTGCAGAAGTGCCACTTCTGCAAGAGGAACCACTGCTTCCAGAGCCTAAAACCATTAGTTCTGAACGCGGAAGTACTGCTTCTGCAACCTCTTTTGCTGCTTTGTAGCTAACGTGCTGAATATTAGCAAGAAAGAGTTTTGAAAGAATGTTCTGTTGTGCTTGTTTTTTGCATGTTTTCGCTCTTTTGAGCTTGTTAAAATTTAACATTTCGCCGAATAAAATCGCTACAAATCCCTTTTACTGTCTTTTACCACCGATAGCTCGGATTTTTCTTTTTTCTCGCCAAGCCGAGATGAAGCCCTCTATACGAGGTAAGCAGTTATTACCTTTCATGTTCACTTGAGAACCAGTTCTCAGTGCCCACAAAAGCTAATCCCTGCACTGCTTAACAGCAGTCTTTCATCTCTACGCAAAGAGCCAAGACGCTCCTTCGGAGCTTACGCAAAGAGACCATGCGGATTTTAAGGTGAAGTTTGGTGTCAGGTCTTAAAGTCGCTTCGCTCTCAGGCTTTAGGGGGAGTGAGAGGGAGTGAGAAGACATTACGATTAACAGTCAGAGAACTGGAACATTTGTCCTCTATCTACCTCTATCTACTTCTAACTCCTTAATCCATATAACACCTCATAACCTCATGACCTCATCGCTCCAACTTGTTGGCTTGCTAGAGCAAGCTCCGCTTTGCGACTGAGCACCTACTGGAGCGCAAGAACCTCATAACTCTTTCTTTTTTTCATGCGCCAGCCTCCTTGCGTAGCACCGTAGGTGCGCCTTGGCTCTTTGCGTAGAGGAGGACAAAGGCTGGAACAGCAAAAGGACTTGGGGGAAGTGACTACAGAGGAGCTTGCTCACATGCAGGCACTACTGACAAGGACTTAAATCCTCGAAGAGGTTGTCCTTCTCCTTGGCGAGAAAAATATAATAAAGTGGATTATCCGTGAAAATCCGAATAATCCGTGGTAAAACGCCCAAAATTGCGCTGTGTGCGTACACAACACTTGATATATGTCAAATATATAGCAAAAAAGAGAAGTTTTTTGCAAAATTGTTTGCGCACACAGTTTATTCGCAGTACCTTTGCATCGTCAAAAGGAAATAAACCTCCTTGAGGCTATCAAAAAGTATAAAAGCAAAGATTGTTTAGGTTAGTAGAAATAATATACAGCTTTAGGCTTAGCGAAGTTAGGTAGAAAGATTGTAAAAAGGGATATCAAAAAAGAATCAAAAAGTAGATATTGTTTAGGTTAGTAGATATATAATAGATTTAGGTTTTAGTTATTAGGTTAGAAAAGATTGTTTAGCTCTTGGATAACACATAGGATACATCGCGAGATGTTCCTTGTTTTTTAGAAAAGGTTTTAGTTAAACATACTTTAAATGCTCCAACAGTCGTGAGACTCTTGGAGCATTTTTCATTTGTGGTTTCTTATGTTGATACCTCGTTGTATTGTTATATCGAGGTATCGAAGTATTAGTCAAAAACTTTCTTCTGCAAGACGAAGTTGGTGCCGAGGTACTTTTCTTTTACTATCTGGTTGGCTGCAAGTTCGTCAGGTGTGCCGTGGAAGAGTATTCTGCCTTCAAACAAAAGGTAGGCGCGGTCGGTGATATTGAGTGTCTCGTGTACGTTGTGGTCGGTGATGAGTATGCCGATATTGCGATGCTTGAGGTGCCACACTACATTCTGTATCTCTTCTACTGCAATAGGATCAACACCAGCAAAGGGTTCGTCAAGCATGATAAACTTAGGCTCGATAGCCAGACAGCGTGCTATCTCTGTGCGTCGGCGCTCTCCACCAGAGAGACGGTCGCCGAGATTCTTGCGTACCTTCTGCAAGGAGAACTCGTTGATGAGGCTCTCTAATTTCTCCTCTCTGTATGCCTTGGGCTTGCCCGTCATCTCGAGTACGGACATTATGTTGTCTTCTACCGACATCTTGCGGAATACGCTCGCTTCCTGTGGCAGATAGCCCACACCATGACGCGCGTGTTCATACACAGCCATGGAGGTTATCTCTTGGTCGTCGATGAATACATGACCTGCATTGGGCACGACCAAACCTGTTGTCATATAGAATGACGTCGTCTTGCCTGCACCATTAGGACCGAGCAAGCCAACAATTTCACCTTGCCTAACGTTAAACGAGACATCGTTTACCACTGTTCGCTTGCCGTATATCTTTACTAAGCCTTCGCTTCTGAGTTCTGACATTGTCTTTTCTTTTTTTTATAGTGGCTATAGTAGTTATAGTAGCTATAGTTCCTATAGTAGCTATAGTAGCTATAGTGGCTATAGTAGTTATAGTTCCTATAGTGATTTATAATGAGGCTTTTGCTTCATTATACTCTTTAATAAGCCTTTCCATTATCACGCTGACTGGCTCTACGGTTTTGATGGCGCTGGTTATCTGGCCAATCTCCATTTCACCACCTTCGATATCGCCATCGAAGATGCCGCGACGGGTGGCTTTCTCGCCGAGAATCTCAAGTAGTTCGGGAACATCCGCCCCTCTTGCTTCTGCTTCAGCAAGACGTGTGTATAAACCGTTCTTCACCAAACGTGATGGGGAAAGTTTTTTCAGACAGAGCATAGTGTCGCCCTCTTCCAGAGAGGTACACGCCTTCTTGAAATTCTCGTGTGCGCTGCTTTCCTCACTTAATGCAAACAGGGTGCCTATCTGCACACCCTCAGCACCGAGTACCTGAGCTGCAAGACAAGCTGCGCCTGAGGCTATGCCGCCAGCAGCGATGAGGGGTAGGGTAGTTGCCTTGCGTACCTGTGGTATAAGACACATGGTGGTTGTCTCCTCCTTGCCATTGTGTCCTCCTGCTTCAAAACCTTCAGCCACTACTACGTCAACTCCTGCTTCCTCGCATTTCCTGGCAAACTTGCTCGAGCTGACTACATGGGCTACGGTCATGCCTGCCTCATGGAATTTCTGTGTGTATTTCTTCGGACTGCCTGCTGATGTGAAGATTATTTTGCAGCCTTCCTCTATTATCATGTCGATAAGGGTGTCTATCTGCGGATACATCAGTGGGAGGTTTATGCCCCAGGGCTTGCTGGTAGCTGCTTTAACCTTCTGTATATGTTCGCGAAGCAAATCGACGCTCATCGTGCCTGCGCCTATCAAGCCCAGTCCACCTGCGTTACTCACTGCTGCTGCCAGTCTCCAGCCGCTACACCATGCCATGCCGCCAGCAATGACAGGCTGCTCTATTCCGAAAATTTCCTTTATTCTGTTAGCCATAGTTTTTGTCTGTTTTCGTTTGAAGTGCTTGCAAATGTACGAAGAATAATTTGATTTGACAAGTAAACACATAAAAAAAAGGTTCATCCCGTCAAGAGACGAACCTTTCATCGGTATTTGTCCGTTGTGTGTGAGACTACTTCAGGTGGTAGTAGAAGCCTATGGTGCCATAGATGGGGTAGAGGGTATCTTCAACAGTCTTGAAGTCTTTTTTGAATATGCCATTCAAACCCCAGTTAAGATCTACAGAGAGTCCCAGATTGCGATAGAAGTCCCAATCAAGACCTATACCCATACCAACCTGAAAATCGCGCATGTCATCGCTGAAATCGTAGGTTGCCCATTCCCCTTCTTTGTTGCCTATCTCTATTTTGGCGCCTGTCGGTGAACTTTGTCTTAGATAACCATTTGAGGCTATGCCGTCAAAGTCTTTGCTTGCAACGAGTGAGAAATATGGACCTGCCTTTATCTGCAGTTTGTTATTGAAAGTATAGGTTGCCTGAACGGGTAGCGTGAACATCACCATTGTTACTTCTTGGTGTACTTTACCAGTGAAGAGACCTTCCAGTTGCGAGTCGCCTTTGCGCAACTCCATGTGGTAAGCCTTGGCGGTTACATCGCCGTCCATAGCTTTGTTCTCAAAGTGTATGCCTGTAAGAATGCCCCATTTGCCGTAAATGGGTTTCTGTATGTCGATACCCGCAAATACAGATGGTGTGAGAGCAAATCTGTCAATGCTGCGAATGGTCTCAGGCAGTCCTATTGGAGCCGTAGCGCCAATGCTGTAACCCATACGGAATTTAAATTGAAGGTCTTTTGCAAATGTTTCTGCCTCAGACGAGGTAGGCATGAAGAGTGCCAACAGTGTGGCTATAATTGATATCTTGTATTTCATTTTTCTTCCTCCTTTTCAAATAATACTTCTACTTCATCCACATAGAGTGTACTGCCTATGGCACCCTCAAACTGTGCTCCGCTCTTGCTTGATGAGAATACGAGTGCCAAGTTGTATCCTTTGTTCTTTGCTATCTGGGCATCCACTTCCTTGCCGTCAAAGAGCATCTCAAAGCGTGACCACTCATCAGTTGGGGGCAGTGTGCTTACTCTTGCTACTCTGATTATTTGTGGGTTGCTCAGCATGTTGTCAAGGTCTGCCACCTCGGCACCATAAATGTAGTAGTCATTGCCCTGAGAGTCCTTGTTCTTGTAGAGCACGGCATAGATGCTTGCTTCATCAGTGCGTCCTGATACGATTTTCATATCCTTGTCGGTGAACTCTGCGCCAGGCTTGTATTTATAGTAGCCTGTGACCTTTAATGGCACACGGTTGATAGGTATTCCAAAGCGTGTAGCCTTCAAAGCATCGGTAAGAACTTTGTTTATGTCGAATTTGCCGAGGAAAAGACTTCCTGCGGCAATAGGTCGTTTAAACGCCTTGCCCATATCTCCAGCATAGATAGTGGTCAGGCATACGCCCTTGTTCTTATATCCTTGCTCCGTAGAGTGGGTAGGGAAGACTTCTGGTCCCTTGTATGTAAATATCATGGATGCCCCCTCATTGCCAGATGCCCAGATGTTTAACCGCTCGCCTGTTGTCGGATGTTTTTCGTAAAAGATGTTATATTGATTTCCTGCAGTTGTCTTTTCAGATATATCTACGTTCTCAAAACTGAAGGTGAAGGATGGCAGGACGGGTTCCTTGAATTCCACCTTGTAAATGCGATGCCACTCTCCGTCCTCCGACGTAACGGTATAGGTAACAGGTCCATTGGTGAAGTCTTGCATGGAGCCGTTGGCTGGCTCTATGGTGGCACCAGGGGTGAGGTCGAAGGCTACTGGCAGCTGATTAGGTAAGGATGCCAGTGGGCGCAGTTCAAAAGAGATGGTTGACTCGGTAGATGTGATGTCTGTTATGCTCATCTTGCTCTGCTCGCTGAAATATTGAGCATATTCGTCACCTACTACTCGCGCACCGATGATGTCACACTCCTTGTTGGCAGCTTCGTCCTTGATGCATGATGTCATGCACGTGAATGCCGCAAGGAATATCAACATAGTACAAATGGAATTTTTGTTTTTTAATTTCATAGTTTGTTGAATGTTTTGTTCTTTTTACTAAAAAAGTCCATCTCATCGCGAGATGAACCTTTCTTTTTATCCTTTTCCTTTTCTATGCTTTTCTTTGTTTTCTATCCTATTGAGGTTGGAACCTGTTGCAAAGTTACAAATTGTGTGCGTACACACAAAACGTTGTTGTGCTTTTATTCGGTTTTTGTGTGGTTTTTTGATGAATATCAATAAATTTCTTTTGTGCTTTGCTCTCGTTTTAGTAACTTTAAATAAGTTATCTGCACTCGGCAAAACAAAAATAAATAAATTTCTTTTGTGCTTTGCTCTCGTTTTAGTAACTTTGCACATGATGAAGCTACAGACAAAAGTAGAAATAGGGAAATCGGCTATAGAGATAAAGCCTGCGGACAGGATGCTGTTTGTAGGGTCTTGCTTCGCCGACAATATAGGCAACCGCTTCATAGACAATAGGTTTAGGGCTGTTGTTAATCCCTATGGGGTAATGTATAACCCAGCCAGCATCTACCACACAGTATCTCGTCTCCCCTCCTCTTTGGGAGGGGATGGGGGTAGGTTTATTGCAGTATTCACGCTCGGAACTAATCATGTTTACATAGAGAAGGCAACGGGGGAGATAGTAGATAACTGTCAAAAGAGACCGCAACGGTTGTTTGAAGAAAAGGAGTTGACGGTGGATGATTGTGTGGCTTACCTCAAAAAGGCAATAGGGAGGCTGAGAACCGCTGCTGATGGAAAAGAGAGGGAGGTAGCTGTAATCCTGACTGTAAGTCCTATACGCTACGCAAAGTACGGCTTTCATGGCAGCAGACTGTCGAAGTCCACGCTGCTCTTGGCGGCTGATGTGTTGACAAAAGAGTTGGAAGGCGTGGAATATTTTCCTGCCTACGAGATAATGAATGACGAACTAAGAGACTATAGATTCTATGAACCAGACATGCTTCACCCATCCGCTCAGGCAGTGGATTACATCTATGAACAATTTAAGGAAATGTTCTTCGGCGAAGATGCAAAACAGATGGAAAAAGAATGGCAACCCATCAAGCAAGCACTGAGCCATCGTCCTTTTAATCCAGACAGCGAGGAATACAAAACTTTCCTGGCGAAAGCAAAGGAGGAAGAACGTAACTTCCTGCGGAAGTGGAAGATTGAAGAACTTATAACTGGTAACTTGTGACTGGTAACTATGAAAGTCCTCAGACTTGAAAACATAGGCTCAACCAACGACTACCTGCTGGGATTGAAAACGTCTCAGGAGGTTTGCGCCGTAACCGACTACCAATCGGCAGGTAAGGGCATGGGCAGCAACACGTGGGAGAGTGAAGCGGGCAAGAATCTGCTGTTCTCCATATTAGTACACCCAGAGTGGTTGCCCATAACAGAGCAATATCTTATGTCGATGGCTGAGGCACTTGCCATACACGAGACGATAGTACTCTTTCTGGGAGAGGAGGGGAGAGAGGTAACGATAAAATGGCCTAACGACATATACTGGCAGGACAAGAAACTCAGCGGAACGCGCATAGACGGCAACATACAGGGCAGCAGGTTGCAGGACCTGATAATAGGTACGGGGATAAACGTGAATCAGGAAGTGTTCACAGGCACTGCCCCAAATCCGGTGTCGATGAAGCAGATAACGGGCAAGACCTATTCGCGAGACGAGATATTGGACAAGATGCTTGAGCGTTTCGAGCACTATGCAGGGGTGCTGAAGTCTGGTGGGAAGGAGGAAATCATGAGTGCCTACCATGCCAGACTATATCGCAGAACAGGTTTCCACCGTTACGAGGACAAGGACGGAGTGTTTGAGGCAGAGATTGTGAGGGTGGCAGCTAACGGTATTCTCACGCTAAGAACAAAAGAGGGAGAAGAACGAAAATACGAGTTTAAGGAGGTGAAAAACCTTCTCTAATAGCCTCCCCTAACCCCTCCGAAAGGAGGGGGAACTCAGAATAGTGTGAGTAATCGGAATATCGGAGTAATAAGAAAGGAGAAAAACCTCTTCTAATAGCCTCCCCTAACCCCTCCGAAAGGAGGGGGAACTCAGAATAGTGTGAGTAATCGGAATATCGAAGTAATAAGGGTAATCAGATAATAAAATATAAAAAAGGAAGAACAATGAAGTTTAAGAGAATTTTGCTGAAGCTTTCAGGCGAGAGCCTTCAGGGAGAACAGGGTTATGGTATTGACGTAAACCGTCTTAACGACTATGCACGTCAGATAAAGGAAATAGCTGACATGGGCGTTGAGATTGGTATCGTGATAGGCGGTGGTAACATCTTTCGCGGACTGTCTGGCGCAGGCAAAGGCTTCGACCGTGTGAAGGGCGACCAGATGGGCATGTGTGCTACTGTCATCAACTCTCTCGGCTTGTCATCAGCCCTCGAGGCGATCGGTCAGAAGACCAAAGTGCTGACGGCTATACGCATGGAGCCGATAGGCGAGTTTTACAACAAGTGGAAGGCTATCGAGGCTATGAAGCAGGGTATGGTGGTTATCATGTCGGCAGGTACGGGCAATCCTTATTTCACTACCGATACGGGTTCTTCATTGCGTGGCATAGAGATAGAGGCAGACGTAATGCTGAAGGGTACTCGCGTGGATGGCGTATATACAGCAGACCCAGAGAAGGACCCAACTGCAACGAAGTTCCACGACATAACCTATCAGGACGTGATAGCCAAGGGATTGAAGGTGATGGATGTGACTGCTACTGCCATGTGCATGCAGAACAACCTGCCTATCTATGTGTTCAACATGGATATCGTAGGCAACCTGAAGAAGGTGATGGAGGGAGAAGAGATTGGTACGTTGGTGCATAATTAGTTCACAGTTCATAGTTCACAGTTCATAATTAATAGTTATGAGAAGAGAGTATATACGCACGTTGTTCCTTATCATGTGTAAGGCTGTGCATGATTTGTATCCTAAGGGGAGTATAAAGATAATGTTCCCCGTGAGTAACGGTTATTATTGCGAACCCGACATTGGCGAGGTGGTGAGTCCTGACAACGTGGGTGAAATACGCCACAGGATGCGTGCCCTTATAGATGCCGACTTGCCGATAGAGATGCACAAGAAGCCGAAGGACAAGGTGCTCGAAATATTTAAGGACGACGAGTCAAAACGTCGTCTTATGGAGAGTGTAGATACCCAGACGTTGCGCTATTGCTCCCTCGTGGGCTATAATGACTCGTTCTATGACGATGTGCTCCCAAGAACGGGCGAGGTTAAACTCTTCGGGCTGGAGATGTATGCTAATGGTATGCTCCTGCGTGTGCCATCAGAGAACGACCCCACCAAGCTGGGTAAGTTCATAAGACAAGACAAGATGTTCTTTGAGTTCATGAAGTACCACCGCTGGCAGGACATGATGGGCATAGGCAACGTGGGAACGCTGAACAAGGCTATTGAGGCAGGTAAGTCGTCATTGCTTATAAAGGTTTTTGAGGCTATGCAGGAGAAGAGGCTTGCCGAGATAGCCGACGAGATAGCCGACAGAGAGAGCGTGAGCATAATACTCATAGCTGGTCCGTCGAGCAGCGGTAAGACAACTACGTGCAAGCGTCTGTCCGTGCAATTGCTGGTGAACGGCATAAGGCCAGTGAGCATCTCGATGGATGACTATTTCCTCGATCGTGATGCAACACCGAAAGACGAGAACGGCAAGCACGACTTCGAATCGATTTATGCCCTCAACCTTGAATTGTTCAACAAGCACATCAATGCCCTCATCAACGGCGAAGAGGTGGAATTGCCACGCTATAACTTCAAGACAGGAAAGAGCGAGATGTCGGGCAATAAGATAAAACTCGCGTCTAACGAGGTGTTGCTTATAGAAGGTATTCACGCCCTGAACCCCGAGCTCACTGCACAGATACCAGAACATCAGGTGTATAGGCTGTATGCCTCGGCACTTACAACGATAACCCTTGATGACCACAACTATATCCCTACCACCGACAATCGTCTGCTCCGACGTATGGTGCGTGACCACAAGTATCGTGGTGCATCGGCAGAGAAGACGTTGGCGCAGTGGCAGTCGGTAAGGCAGGGCGAGGAGAAGTGGATATTCCCCTTCCAGGAGAATGCTGATGCCGTGTTCAATACAGCCTTGCTGTTTGAACTTGCCGTGCTCAGACCCCAGGCAGAACCTCTGCTCAACAGCGTGAGCCATGATTCGCCATATTACGGCGAGGCACGAAGGCTGATACGTTTTCTCAGACACGTGGCTCCGATGTCGGAAGAACAGATACCACCCACGTCATTATTGCGTGAATTTCTTGGTGGCAGCAGCTTCGAATATTAGTTTTTCCGCGAGCCTTACCGAAATATCAACTTTTTTTCTTACCTTTGCAGACAAAATCATGATTTTTAACTTTTAATACATTATAAGACAGTGGCAAGATTGAGATTTCAGATGGTGAAAGAGGCTTTCCGCAAGCATGCTTTGGAAGTGCCTTCACCAAAAGAGCGCCCTTCAGAGTTTTTCGCCAAATACGTGTTTAACAAGGCGAAGATGCAGAAATATCTGCCAAGGGAGACGTATGAAAAGATGATGGACGTGATAGACAATGGCGTGCCGCTCGACCGTGAAACCGCTGACATCGTTGCCGAGGCAATGAAGAAGTGGGCTATGGAGCTGGGTGTCACTCACTGTACCCACTGGTTTCAACCCCTCACCGACACTACAGCAGAGAAGCACGATGCCTTCGTAGAGCACGACGGCAAGGGCGGCATGGTAGAGAAATTCTCTGGCAAGTCTCTCGTTCAGCAGGAGCCAGACGCTTCCAGCTTCCCTTCTGGTGGCATACGCTCCACCTTTGAGGCTCGCGGCTACTCGGCGTGGGATCCTACAAGCCCTGTCTTCGTCATTGGCGACACGCTGATGATACCTACGGTGTTCATCTCTTACACAGGTGAGGCACTCGACTATAAAACCCCACTGCTAAAGTCGCTTCGTGCTGTCAACGAGGCCGCAACGGCAGTGGTTCATTACTTTAACCCTGAGGTGAAGAAGGTTATCTCCAACCTCGGGTGGGAGCAGGAGTACTTCCTCATTGACGAAGGCTTGTATTCAGCCCGCCCCGACCTGCTCTTGACAGGCAGAACGCTCATGGGACACTCGTCAGCCAAGGACCAGCAGATGGACGACCACTATTTTGGTGCTATACCAGAGCGTGTCGCTGCCTTCATGAAAGACCTTGAGATACAGGCGCTTGAACTGGGCATACCCTGCAAGACGCGCCACAACGAGGTGGCACCAAACCAGTTTGAGCTTGCTCCTATCTATGAAGAGATGAATCTTGCCATAGACCACAACATGCTCATCATGTCGCTCATGAAGAAGGTGGCTCGCAAGCACGGTTTCCGTTGCCTGTTGCATGAGAAGCCCTTTGACGGCGTAAACGGCAGTGGTAAGCACAACAACTGGTCGCTTGCCACAGATACGGGCATCCTGCTTCATGGTCCAGGAAAGGATGAACTGAGCAACCTGCGCTTCGTCACCTTCGTGGTCGAGACATTGATGGGTGTCTATAAGCACAACGGCTTGCTGAAGGCAAGCATCATGTCTGCCAGCAATGCCCACCGCCTTGGCGGTCACGAGGCACCGCCAGTCATCGTAAGCTCCTTCCTCGGTCGTCAGCTCACCGAGGTGCTCGACCATCTGGAGAACTCAACCGACGACACTATTGCCATCAAGGGTAAGGCAGGCTTGAAACTCGACATACCTTCTATTCCCGAACTGCTTATTGACAATACCGACCGCAACCGTACGTCGCCATTCGCCTTTACGGGTAACCGCTTCGAGTTCCGTGCACCAGGCAGTGAGGCTAACTGCGCCAGCGCCATGATAGCCCTCAATTCTTCTGTTGCTGAGGCTCTGGTAAGTTTCAAGAAGCGTGTTGATGCCCGTATAGCTGAGGGCAAGGACACTACGGCAGCCATCATAGCCACACTGCGTGAGGACATCAAGACCTGTAAGGACATACGCTTCGACGGCAATGGCTACAGCGACGAGTGGAAGGAAGAGGCAGCAAGACGTGGACTGGACGTGGAGACCTCTTGTCCGCTTATCTTCGACCGCTACCTCGACGAGTCCAGCATCCAGATGTTTGAATCTCTCCATGTCATGACGCGCAAGGAGCTTGAGGCACGCAACGAGATAAAATGGGAAACCTACACCAAGAAGGTGCAGATAGAGGCGCGCATCTTCGGCGACCTCTCCATCAACCACATCATTCCGCAGGTAGTGGCTTACCAGACGAAGCTCGCCGAGAACGTGGCAGCCATGAAGTCTATCCTCTCCGCAGAGGAGTTTAAGACGCTGTGTGCTTCTAACCTCGCCTTGATATCTGAGATTGGCGACAGGGTACGCCATATAGAGGAAGGCTGCTCAGCCCTCACCGAGGCACGCAAGGTGGCAAACAAGATAGAGTCGCAGCGCGAGAAGGCTATAGCCTACCACGACACCGTAGAGCCACTGATGGAGGAGATACGTTACCACATAGACAAGCTCGAGGCAAAGGTGGACGACGAGGTATGGACTCTGCCTAAGTATCGCGAGATGCTGTTCATGAGGTAGGGCGGTTTTATTTTATAAAGTATAAAGTATAAGGTATAAGGTATAAAGTATAAGGTATAAAGTAGAGGGAAAAGAATAAATAAATGAAAAAGAACTTAGAGACTATTTGCATACATGGTGGCTATAAGCCAACCAAAGGCCAACCACAGCAGTTGCCCATTTATCAGTCGACAACTTTCAAATATGACACATCCGAGCAGATGGCACGTCTGTTCGACCTCAAGGATGAGGGCTATTTCTACACCCGTCTCGCTAACCCCACTAACGATGCCGTAGCCAAGAAAATCTGCGCGCTTGAGGGTGGAGTGGGGGCTATGCTCACCAGTTCGGGGCAGGCAGCAAACTTCTATGCTGTGTTCAACATCTGTCAGGCAGGCGACCATTTCATCACCTCCAACACCATCTATGGCGGCACGTACAACCTTTTTGGTGTGACGATGAAGAAACTCGGCATAGAGTGTACATTCGTTGACCCAGAATGGGACGACGAAAAGATAGAGGCTTGTTTCAAGGAGAACACCAAGTGTTTCTTTGGCGAGACGATATCTAACCCTGGTGGCAACGTCTTCGACATAGAGCGCTTTGCCAAGATGGCTCATAAGCATGGTGTGCCGCTGATTGTTGATAATACCTTCGCTACGCCTATCAACTGCCGTCCCTTTGAGTGGGGGTGCGACATCGTAACACATTCAACGACAAAATACATGGATGGTCATGCTACTCAGGTTGGCGGTTGCATAGTTGACTCGGGAAATTTCGACTGGGACAAGAACAGCGAGAAGTTCCCTGGTCTTACTACGCCCGACGAGTCTTACCACGGACTGACATACACCAAGGCATTTGGCAAACTGGGTTACACTACAAAACTTGTGGCACAGTTGATGCGCGACCTCGGCAGCATACCAGCCCCGCAGAATTCCTTCCTGCTCAATCTTGGACTGGAGACACTTGCCCTGCGCATGAAGCAGCACTGCGCCAATGCCCAGGCAGTGGCTGAATGGCTGGAGAAGAATCCTAAGGTGGCTTGGGTTAACTATTGCGGTCTGCCATCAAACAAGTATCACGCCTTGGCGCAGAAGTATCTGCCAAATGGTTCATGCGGTGTTATAGCATTCGGACTGAAGGGCACTCGCGAGGATGCTATCAGGTTTATGGATAACCTGGAGTTCATCAGCATCGTTACCCATGTTGCCGATGCCCGCACCTGCGTGCTTCATCCTGCCAGCCACACCCACCGTCAGCTCTCCGACGAGCAGTTGCGTGAGGCAGGCGTGGCTCCCGACCTTATTCGCCTCTCCGTTGGCATAGAGAATGTTGACGACATCATAGCCGACCTTGAGCAGGCTATGGGGTTGTAAGGTTGTGAGGTTGTAAGGTTTGAGGTTATAAGGTGTTATAAGGATTAAGGAGTTAGAAGTAGATAGAGGGAGATAGAGGACACATGGCTTTGACTTTCTGCCTGCTAATTGTAATGTCTTCTAACTCCCTTTAACTCCTTCTGACTTCTTCTAACTCCTCCTTAAAACCTGAGAGCGCAGCGACCTGATACCTGAAGACCTAAAAAGAGGTTATAGATAGTTCTTCCACGCAAAGTGTTTGCGTAACTTGGGATATGAGGCATCCGTCTGGTGGCGGTATGCCTCTTTTTCAAATGACAGGTTGCGGTAGGCAAGATAGCGATTGCGGTATTTTGCAAGTTTCACGAGCCATTCTATCGCGTACCATATATAAAAGAATATGAAGAACATCTCCCTTTGTTGCAGGGTGTGGATGTATTCGTGGCGTTTCTCCTCCTCGGAGAGGGGCTCACGAGAGAATACTATGCCGAAGAGGTTTATGGCATAGTAGTTTTTCATCAGCGGGAGGTGTGATATGTGTATGACCTTCATGGAGTGCAAAGTTACGAATAAACGAGCGCAGAACAAAATAAATTTATTTATTTTTTATGCCGAGTGAAAGTAACTTGACTCTCAAGAGGCAAAGTTACAAAAAAAAGGGCTCACCTGCAAATTCCTGTGTCTTACATTTTTTTCTCGCAAAGACACTAAGAACAACTCTCTTCGAGAGCAACGGTCTGTAGCTTCATCCATTCGCCTGAAAGCAAGCTTTCAGCTAATGTCAAACCTACATCCCTACTGTTTGCACCAGTTATTCTTAGTTACGCGAAGGGACCTCCGAGCTTGTCAATAGTCTTTACACCCCTCTCGGTCTCCCCGTTATCGGGGAGCAGAAACGCCTGAGCACCTACGGAGCGCAAGAAAGGCGCAGTCTGCGACTGATACGCTAAGGGCTGACGCTTGATATAAAAAGTCGTTGTACCGCATGGTCACTTTGCGTAAGCTCCGAAGGAGCGTCTTGGCTCTTTCTTGCGCTCCGTAGGTGCTCAGGCGAGCAGAGCTCGGAGGTCGTAGAGATGATGAGCAGGCGATAGTCGGCGAGGGTTTGAAGATATTCGTTTAGGGCAAGCTTGCTTGCGCAAAAGAGAATAATCGAAAAAGCCTCAAGGGTGCAACCCTCATCATCTCGGCTTGGCGAGAAATAGAAATCCGAATTAATCCAAGAAATCAGTGGTTCAAAAATCAACACAGGGTTTTACTGGTGACCCCCAAAAAGTATAAAGTATAAAGAGTTAAGAATAAAGTTTTTTGTTCGTTTTTTCTTGAACAAACGTTAAAAATTAGTTAATTGTGTGCGATAACACGCTTTTTTCTTGACGTATGTTTGGAGATTTTGTTTATTTTATGTAACTTTGTACCGTATTTTTGATGAAATTGTGCGCGAGCACAGTCGAAATATAACCGAGACTAACAACCAGACTAATTAACTAAACCAAGCTATTAATTATCTACTAACTTAGACAATCTACTTTCGGGGTAGATGACTGGAAAACACTGCTATATTTTACAATCGAAAGTTCCGCTCTGTGCCCCTGAGCATCGTAAGGAGCGAGAAAGATGACTACTACTAAAAAATCTTATATTTACTAACTAACTACAAAAGAAGACTTTATTATGAGAAAAGGTATCATGTCTGGAGTGCTCGTTGCGCTCTTGACGCTCGTCGCAACAGTTGCCAGCGCATCTGTGTCTATCACAGCCTCTGGCGGGTGGTTCGAATCAGCATACGTGGAGTTCTCCACCGACGGTTCGGCTTACTACAACGTGTATTACTCTACCAACAAGTCCTCCTGGACCAAGATTGACGACCAGCTCGTGCGCAAGTACGGCTCCAGCAAGGGGCGTGCCGACGTAGTGGGCATCAGCGCAGGCACATACTATATAAAGGTGGCTTCGGTAAACTCCAGCGGTTCCGAAACCTCCAACACCGTTTCCAGTGCCCTCACCGTGAAGGCTCACGACCGTGGCGGCTTTGCTCACCTCAACTGGTCAAAGGGCGTTGGCGCATATAAGAATGACGGTACACTGAAGAGCGGTGCCAACATTCTCTACATCACCAAGAGCAATGCTAAGACCATCACCATGACCGTGCCTTCAGCATCCAACAAGACAGCTTCATACACAGGTCTGCAGACCATCATCAACGCCTGGACAAAGGCATACTCCAAGGGTTGGACCACTGCTCCCCTCTGTGTTCGTATTCTCGGCACTCTCTCATACGCCGACATGGATATGTTCAGTTCAAGTGCCGAGGGCATACAGATAAAGGGTGCTGCGGCATACGCTGACTGTCCTATCACCATCGAGGGCGTGGGCAATGATGCAGTGGTTCACGGCTTCGGTTTCCTCATTCGCAATACCACCGACCTCGAGCTCCGCAACTTCGCCATCATGGATTGCCTCGACGACTGCGTCTCTATGGACACCAGCAACTCCCACATCTGGGTTCACAACCTCGACCTCTTCTACGGTCAGGCAGGCTCAGATGCCGACCAGAAGAAGGGCGACGGCACCGTTGACCTCAAGGGCAACTCTCAGTACATCACCATCTCCTACAACCATTTCTGGGACTCAGGCAAGTCCAGCCTCTGCGGCATGAAGAGCGAGAGCGGACCAAACTACATCACCTACCACCACAACTGGTTCGACCACTCCGACTCCCGCCATCCACGCATCCGTACCATGTCCGTCCACGTGTATAACAACTATTTCGACGGCAACTCCAAGTACGGCATCGGTGCAACCTACGGCTCCAGCTGTTTTGTTGACCGCAACTACTTCCGCAACTGCAAGTACCCTATGATGGCATCCATGCAGGGTTCTGACGCAGCAGGTGACGGCACCTTCTCGAGCGAGAATGGCGGTATGATAAAGGCTTACGGCAACTACATTACGGGTGCTAAGTCACTCTACGTTCAGTCTGGCTATCCTTCTGGTGTTGCTGAGGCATCAGCCATCACCAACACAGCCAGCCAGTCTTTCGACTGCTACGTAGTGTCAAGCGCTTCTCAGACCGTACCATCTTCTTACAAGACCATACAGGGTGGCACAACCTACAACAACTTCGACACCAACTCATCGCTGATGTATTCATATACAGCCGATGCAGCATCCAATGTGCCTTCAGTCGTTAAAGGCGCATACGGCGCAGGCCGCTTGCAGCATGGCTCATATCAGTACACGTTCTCAAGCTCCGAGGACGACAACTATGCAGTTATCACCGCCCTCAAGAGTGCCGTAGAGAACTACAAGAGCGGTTCATACTACGTAGGCGTTACATCAAGCATGTACTTCAAGAGCGGCGTAATCACCGATTCTGCAGTATCTTCAGGCGAGCAGACCACAGTAGAGGAGCCTGTAGTTACTCCCGCTTCAGCCCCCACCATCTCCGTAGGTTCCTACACAGTAGGTAAGGGCTATGCCGTAACCCTCTCGGGCTCTGACAGTGGCGCAACATATTACTATTCTACTGACGGCAGCAACTACACCAAGGGCACATCCCTCTATGCTGCAGGTTGCACGGTATATGCCTATGCCACACTCGGCACCACAGACACCAAGTCAAGCGTAGTGAGCAAGAGCGTGTCAGGCGCACCTTACGCTACTACTCCTACTATCACCGCTACTGCTAATAGCGACCAGACACAATATACGGTGACAATCACCTCAGAGAGTGGCGCAACCATCTACTACACCACTGACGGCTCAACCCCTACCACTAACAGTTCCAAGTACAGCTCTGCACTCACTATCACAAAGAGCTGCACCATCAAGGCACTCGCTGTGGTATCAGGCAAGGAGAACTCTTCAGTAGCCTCTAAGTCAGTTACAGTTAAGGAGCCAGTAGTCGAGGAGCCAGTAGTAGAAGTTCCCGTTAATGTTAGTAGTGAGGTCTGCTCCTTCACGGGCTCTAAGCCTTCCGTAAGCTATGTAACAGTTTCTGGTAATTACTCTACCTCTAAGGGCAGCGTAACCTACGGTGGCGTAACCTATAAGACTGCCGTCAAGATGGAGTCAGCCACCAAGATAACCTTCACGCTCTCTGCCGAGACCGACGTAACCTTCATCTTCGGTGGTTCAACCTCAGCAGCAGGCAAGCAGTTCAAACTCAATGGCTCTGCACTCACCCTCGGTTCAGACGGCACACTCACCAAGACCCTCTCTGCAGGCACCTACACCATGACAAAGAGTGCTTCAATCAACCTCTTTGCTATCGGTTTTGCGAGCAAGGCAGTTGTAGAAGACCCCACTACATGGAACTTCTCCGAGTTCACCTCTACCGTCACCCTCGCAGGAAGCAACTATACATATTCTTACAACGGCCTCACGCTCGTAGGCAACACATCCTCCACATACACCAAGGACTATGTAAACAAGAACGGTTTCCGTTGCAACGGTGCTTCTTCTTCAAGCATCCGCCACATCAAGTACACTCCGACCTCTAACGGAACGCTCACCGTGAAGTTTGCCTCTAACAATGCCTCTGACCTCAACCGCACCTCGGCTATAGGCACGGCAGTAGGCTCACCTCTCGTAAAGGCAACATGCTCTGCAGGCACTATGACTGCAAATGTAACTGCAGGCAAGACCTACTACATCTACTTCGTCTCTGGCGGCCAGACCATCAAGAGCATCACCATGACACCAGGCGCATCAGCTAACTCTCTTGATGCAGACTTCAGCGATGCTACGGCAATAGAGGCTGTTAATGCTAACGCTAACCTTAACCAGAACTCGGGCAAGAAGGTCTTTGTGAACGGTAAACTGGTTATCATCAAGGACGGCAAGCAGTTTAACGCTGCGGGTCAGCGAGAGGAGTAATAAGCTTGCTTAATTACTTCCGAGCGTAAGCAGTGAAAAGCGAAGCTTAGCGCTGCGGGTCAGGAGCTTTAATCCTTAATCCAAATAGTCCTTAATCCAAACAACTTTAGTCCAAATAAAAGAAGGAGCCTCACCCCACACATTTACGGGAGTGAGGCTCCTTCGTTAATTATTCGTAAAAACAGCCCGAAATTCCCCATTCTTTATTCGTCATTCTTCATTTTTTTTCGTAACTTTGCGCATAGAATATAACTAACTATCTATACAAAAATCATTTATGAAAAGATTTTGCCTTTTAGGAGTTCTTCTTGTGCTCCTGATTATGGTGAGCTCCTTCGCTCATGCAGCGGCAACCATTACTTCGTCTGGAGGATGGTTTGAGTCAGCTTATGTTGAATTTACTCCAGACGGCTCAGCTTACTACAACGTTTATTACTCCACGTCAGGCTCTGGTCCCTGGACCAAGATTGACGACCAGCTCGTGCGCAAGTACGGCTCCAGCAAGGGGCGTGCCGATGTATTGGGTCTTTCTGCTGGCACCTACTATGTAAAGGTGGCGTCAGTCAATGCAAGTGGTACTGAAACGGCAAATGTTGTTACAGGTGCTTTGACAGTTAAGGCACATAACCGTGGTGGCTTTGCCCATTTTAACAATGCCAACAAGGTGGGTGCTTACAAGGATGACGGTACACTGAAGAGTGGCGCCAATATTCTCTACATCACCAAGAGCAATGCCAAGACCATCACCATGACCGTGCCTTCAGCATCCAACAAAACCACCATCTATACAGGTCTGCAGACCATCATCAACGCCTGGACAAAGGCATATTCCAATGGCTGGTCAACGACTCCGCTGGATATTCGCGTACTGGGCACGTTGTCATACGACGATATGGATATGTTCAGTTCAAGTGCTGAGGGCATACAGATAAAAGGTGCTTCAGGTTATGCAAATTGCCCTATTACCTTTGAGGGTGTGGGTAACGATGCCGTGATACATGGTTTCGGTTTCCTTGTCAGGAACATGCAGAACCTCGAGATGCGCAATTTCGCCATTATGAACTGTCTTGACGATTGTGTGTCTCTTGATTCTAACAACTCCCATATCTGGGTTCACAACCTCGACCTCTTTTATGGCAACGCTGGTTCAGACAAAGACCAGGTGAAGGGTGATGGTACTATCGACCTCAAGGGCGACTCACAGTATATTACCATTTCATACAACCATTTCTGGGACTCAGGCAAGTCCAGCCTCTGCGGCATGAAGAGCGAGAGCGGACCAAACTACATCACCTACCACCACAACTGGTTCGACCACTCCGACTCCCGCCACCCACGCATCCGTACCATGTCCGTCCATGTATATAACAATTACTTCGACGGCGTGTCTAAGTACGGTGTAGGCGTAACAACCGGTGCCAGCTGTTTCGTAGAAAGCAACTACTTCCGTGGCACTAAGAATCCTATGATGCGTTCGCTTGAGGGTACGGATGCAAAAGGTGACGGCACCTTCTCGGGTGAAACGACAGGATACATAAAGGCTTACGGCAACTATATCACAGGTGCCTCAAGCTTTATAGCCAGTGCTTCATGTGCAGGAGCATCAGAGGAAAGTGCGGTAACAGAGATAGCTTCATCATACGATGCAGTGATAGTGACCTCAAAGGCTGCCCAGCTCAGTGATGGATATGACAACTTCGATACAAATTCCTCTCTGATGTACTCATACGCAGCCGACAATGCCTCTGACGTACCTTCAGTGGTTAAGGGCGCATACGGTGCAGGTCGTATGCAGCATGGTACATATCAATATACTTTCACTAGTGCCGATGACTCCGACTATGGCGTTATAACATCCCTAAAGAGTGATGTAGCAGGCTATAAGAGCACGTCATATTATACTCCGGTTACCAACTCAATGTATTTCAAGGATGGTGTCATAACCGACTCTGCTGTGGAAGGCGGTGGTGGCGAAGAAGAACCCACCCCGACAACATCCGACGATGCTACACTGAAGAGCCTTAACGTCAGTGGCTACTCTCTCTCTTTCTCTTCTAATACAACCTATTACGCTGTAACCTTGAAGTACGGTACGGAGAGTGCTCCTACAGTATCAGCTACGGCAAACAATTCCAATGCTACTGTTACCATTACTCAGGCGACCTCCACTACAGGCAAGGCAACTGTCAAGGTGACTGCAGAAAATGGAACCACTATAAAATTGTATGAAGTACAGTTCTCTGTGGCAGCTGAACCGGTGGCTGACGGCTCGAGTATTTCAAATGCTATGACAATCAACGTCGGTGATGGCTCGGATAATTATAAGAGTTACCTCAGCGGCACCTACAACACCTCTACATCATGCAATGCCACTTTTGGAGGTGTTACCAACAGTTCACTGAGTATCAAGATGGAGTCATCTACCAGTATCAGCTTCACCACTACCAAGGCATTCACAATGACCTTTGTAGCTGATGCAAGTCAGACAGTAAGTTTCAAGATTGATGGCACTACCGTAACAGGCACAGGCAACACGGTTTCTGTTGATGTAGCAGCAGGTACACATACCCTTACCAAAAGTGGAGCTATCAAGATGTGTTTCCTTGACTTTGCCGATGTAACATCGGAGCCAGATCCTACACCAACACAGTCAAGCGACGCAACTCTCAGCGCCCTTTCTGTTGCAGGTTACACTCTCGCTCCAGCCTTCTCATCTTCTACTCTCACTTATTCGGTAGAGTTGGCAGCAGGTACAACATCAGTACCTGCAATCACAGCCACACCTAATGATGCCAAGGCTAAAGCATATGTTGATACAGAGAACTGTCACCCTGCAGGTCAGGCTATCATCGACGTAGAGGCAGAGGACGGTACTTCAAGCAAGTACTACATCAACTTCACCGTAGCTTCCGCCTTTTATAATGTGTCGGCATCAGCAGGAGCAGGCGGTTCTGCCTCAGTATCCCCTTCAGGCTCAGTAGCTGAAGGTACATCTGTTACCTTCACAGCTACACCAAACTCTGGCTATGTCTTCTCTAAGTGGAGCGACAATTCTACCGAGAATCCACATACTATAACAGTAACTGGCGATGTTGCGTTGACTGCACAGTTTGTGGCTAATGCTACACCAAGTGGTGATGACGAAACGTTGTTTTCTGCCGTTGCTACGGCTGCACTGAGTGTGCCGGCAGGCTCTACTGACTTGCAGATTACGTCAGACAATGCAACTATAAGTGGTGGCAGTATGTATGCAACAAGTCAGCAGACGGATGCAAAGAATATGATAAAGGCAAATGGCACACCAAGTAAGGTTGCTTTCAGTATCACTAATAACAATACTTTCTTCAAAGTGGTGCTTAATCAGGCTCTGCAGGATGGTGACCAGATAAATGCTATCGCATATACGAGAACGGATGCTGAGCAGGGACTGTGGCTGAGTGCAGCATCGTCTCGTCCTAACAGTGCTCCTACGCCAAGAATGATTCTGTCTTCTGTCGCATCTGCAGATGATGTAGCATGGACATCACTGCCTACTTACACGGTAACTGAGGGCGACGGTATCTGCGGTCAGACCACATTCTACATCTATCGTTCTGTAGGCAATACGGTTTTTTTCACAGATTTCACCATTACTCGTGCTGCTTCTACTCTTGTAATAGATGAATTAACCCTTGTAGATGGAGAAGATTACACCGCTACAGAGGATAGAACATATGCTGATGGTGTGACATTTACTAAAACATTTACCAATGCGAATAAATGGGCAGCATTGTATGTTCCTTTTTCTATTAATGTTGAGGAGTACTCGGATCAATTTGATATTGCAGAGATATATGCAGTGTGTCCAGTAAAAGATACGAACAGTGATGGTGAGATAAATGCTGATGATGATGCTTATCTTATTTCCTATAATAAGAAGACTGGTTTAACACTACCAAATAAGCCATATATGATACGTCCGAAAACAGTTGGAACCTATCAAGTCAAGGCTGTTGACAACAAAATTTATGCTGCAACAAACGGAACGATAACGTGCTCCACGACAAAGAATAGATACACGTTCACAGGCACTTATACTTCTGTAGTTGCAAATACAGAAAATGCTTATTGGTATATGTCAACCAGTGGTAATCTTAGTCACAGAGTTACAGGGTCAACTACAATCAAGTCAAATAGGTGGCACATGTCATCAACAGATTTAGACGGATATAGTTCTACAGCTGGCAGTCAGAATCAAAATGCTATTGAAATACTTGTGGTTGGTGAGGACATTGACAATGCTACGGCTATCAATCTTATAAAGCAAAGCAATAATCAGAATGATAATGTTATGTATAACCTTAATGGTCAGAAGATAAGCATTTCTTCTGCTACAAAGGGAATATATATAAGGAATGGTGTAAAAGTAATCAAGTAACTAAAGGCTAACTATAATATAATACAAAGATGAAATCTTTTAAGAATAACATACTGAATATTTTCTGCCTCGTTGCGTTGTCAATTTACTCTTTGACGGCTATGGCAGGCGCGCAGGGTTATCAGGCAAGTCCTTTTGGTCAGTGCGGCACCGTTACTGGTGGTGGCAATGCTACGCCTACTTTGGTTAATTCACTGTCTGCGTTACAGACAGCATTAACCAGCAGTGGCTCCGCAGTGATTATCATTACTCAGGATATTGAGTTTACTAACCATTTCAGTGCAGTGGTTAAAAACAAGACAATCCTTGCCCTGCCTGATGTGAAACTCTATTCTAATGAGCAAACGACAAGCACCTCTGGTATCCTTTATTTTAGTAAGGGTTCAAACAACGTTATCATACGTAACCTCACCTTTGAAGGTCCTGGCGCATACGACTGTGATGGATGGGATAACCTCTGCTTTGATGGCGCAACCAACGTGTGGGTGGATCACTGCGACTTTCAGGATGGTTGTGACGGTAACTTCGACAACAAGGGCAATACGGATAATATAACGGTTTCATGGTGCCGCTTCCACTATCTAAAGTCTCCTAAAGCTGGTGGTTCAGGTGGCGCAGCCGACCACCGCTTTACTAACCTTATCGGTTCTAGCAGCTCGCAAAAACCGAGTGACGGTGCCTACACCATAACATGGGCTTACTGCTGGTGGGACGAGGGTTGCCGTGAGCGTATGCCGCGTGTGCGTAATGCCGACCTCCACATGCTCAACTGCGTATGGACTTCGTCTGTTGCTAACTACTATGTAGGTCCTGAGAATGCTCGCGTGCGTTTTGATGGTTGCTACTTTGGTAGTCTCTCTGCCGACAAGATTTTCAAGAGTTATGGCGGCACCAATGCGGCTATGTATAACAACTGCTATAGTGCAAAGGGTGCTACGCTGACTGATGCAAATGCTTCAAAGATAGCAAGCATATCATACTCTTATGATGTGCTCTCTCCATCTGTAGCTTATTCAAACGTAACCAATGCTACATACGGTGCTGGTGCAACGCTGAATGTTACTACGGCAGGTGTAATAACCGAGGGCGACGGCTCTATTGGAGGTGGCGGTTCTACTCCTTCTACCACTAAGACTGTTTCTGTTTCTGCTGGCACTGGTGGTATAGCTTCTGCTTCAGCATCAAGTGTAGAGAGTGGCGCAAGCGTAACATTCACTGCCACTCCTTCCTCTGGTTACGAGTTCGTAAACTGGACAAACAATGCAGGTACGGCTGTAAGCACTGCTAACCCTTACGTTGCTACGATTACGGAGAATACAGCGTTGAAGGCAAACTTCGCTTCTACTACTGCCTGTGATGTTACGGCAGCTACCATCAATGGTGTTGCTGCCACCATCAGCGGAACGACTGTCAAGGCTACCATACCTTATACAGCAGGCACTACCATACCAGTTGTGCTTACCCTGTCGGCTAATGCTACGAGCAACGCAGGCACAAGTTTCAATATGACACTTGATGGTGCAGCTGGTGCTACTGCTGGTAAAACCGTCACCATTACTGCGAAGGACGGAAGAACCACGCAGCAATACACCATAACGCTTACACGTGCTGCCAATGCCACAGTGCTTGAGGCTAATGGCGCAAGCGTTGTGGCTAACGGGACGTTTACAAACAGCACATGTACTACGAGCATAAAGTTCTCCGGTTCTACTGAGGTAAGTGACGGCTCTGACAAGTCTCCGCTCTCTGCTCAGACAGGCAAGGTCTATCGTAGTTCTGATGCCACATCTATTACTCTTGGTCTTGTTAGCACTTCTGCTTCTCAGATCGTTCTGGCAGCTCGCTCTACAGGCTCATCTGAACGCACAGTCACAGGTGTGAGCGTCAATGGTGTGGCTCTTGGCGATGGGGATTACATGACAGAAGGAACGGTGGAGAACAACCAGACTGTATATCGCGTCACTATCTCTGGACTTAATGTCAGCCAGGGTAGCACGGTCACTATCAATACCAGTGGCAATGTTCACTACTATTATTTCGAGATAACTCCAGCCTCTGAGGTTACCCCAGCCACGAAGAGCAATGATGCTACGCTGTCTGACCTCAAGGTGGGCGGCACTACCGTTACAGGGTTCTCTTCTGCCACTACTACGTATGACGTGGAACTTGCTTCTGGCACTACTGTAGTTCCTACGGTCACCTATACTGTCAACGAGGAACACGCTACGGCAGTGGTGAATGTAGCTCCGGCACTTCCAGGTTCCACCACCGTCGTGGTAACGGCTGAGGACGGTTCAAGCAAGACATATACCGTCAACTTCACCGTGGCAGAGCCTGTAAGTGAGAGCACTACAGTCTATTCTTTCAATGATGCGGTGGGCACCACAACTGCTTCTACAGCCACATACGAGAATAATTCCCAGACATTGAACATGGTGACTTTGACAGGAACCACCTCATTTGTCCTCTCAAAGAATGATAATGCTGCTTGGGTAAAGATTACTCCTAAGAGTGGTTATACATTTAAGAATGGTGATGTCGTTACATTGACGGGCAAGGTGGGGAGCGATGGTAAGACGGTTGGTCTTTATATCTGCACTTCAGCTATGCGTAATACAAATGAGAGTGTGGTGGTTGCTTCTTCTACATCTAATAAGAATATTAGTACTCAGGCTTCAGGTACGTTGTCTCTTGCTGCTGATGCTTCAGAACTCTACCTCTATCGTTATGATGGTACAGGTACTACTATAACCTCACTTGAAATAACTCGTGGTGGCTCAACCCCCAAGAGCAGCATATGCACTCTCTCTGACCTGAAGAGTGGCGGCACGACAGTAGCGGGATTCTCGGCTAATACTCTTGTATATAACATAGAACTTGCAGAGGGTACTACGGCAGTGCCAGCCGTTGTTGCTACATGTACGGACAGTAAGGCTTCTGCCTCTGTTAATTATGGCTCTATAAGCAATAATGCTGCAACGACAACCGTAACCGTTACGGCTGAGGACGGCACGCAGAAGGTTTACACCATTAACTATACTGTGGCTGCACCTGTAGTGGTTACCACATACAGCGTCAGCGTAAGTGCAGGCACAGGCGGTTCGGCTACTGTTTCGCCTTCTGGCACAGTGGTGGCTGGTTCTGAGGTAGTGTTTACTGCTACTGCAGCATCAGGCTATACATTCTCTGGCTGGAGCGACAGCTCAGTGGAGAATCCACATACCGTTACCGTGAATAGCGACATTACCCTGACTGCAAACTTCACCAAGCAGAGTGATACCTCTGGCAGGTCATGGGACGTTGACGGCTTCGCTGCCTACGAGGGCGAGGCTGGCACTGCTCACTACCACGCAGACGGCACCACTGGTGGTGCAGGCGGCAAGGTGGTTAAGGCTACTAATTTCACCGAGTTGCAGGCTTACTTGCAGTCAAACGACCCATACGTTATCCTCGTTGACCACGACATAACCACTGGCGTGACGGCTTATGTGGATGATTTGTCGACAGGACGTCTGTGTGACAGTCAGGACGGCTCTGAGGGTGTTGCTACCACCTACGGCGAGCGCATCATGGTGCAGAGCAACAAGACGTTGATAGGTTTAGCTGACGCCAGCGGCAAGGCTCCGCTCATATCTCGCATCTCGCTTATCTTGCAGTGTGCCCACAACGTGATAATACGCAACTGCCGCTTCACCATGAACGGCGTGCCTGTCTTGAAGGCTGGCGAGAACAAGATTGTGGCTATGCGCGACGGTGTGCAGACAGAGGTGGGCGACCCTGACTGCATAGGCATACAGGCGGATGCTACATCGGCTTCTACCGATAGCGGCTCACACATCTGGATAGACCACTGCGAGTTCTTCAACGGCAATGCTGCCAACGTGGACCGCTACGACGGACTGGTTGACATAAAGAACAACGTGCAGTGGATAACTCTTTCATATAACCACTTCCACGACCACTACAAGGCGTGCCTCTTTGGTAAGGGCGACAGCGACAACTACGACCGCACCATCACCATGCACCACAACATGTTTGAGAACATCAGCGGCTCACGCCTACCTCTGCAGCGCTATGGCCATCTGCACTACATGAACAACTACATGACCGGTGCTTCTGACGGCTACGACCTACGTGCTGGTTCTGTGGGCTACGTTGACGCCTGCTACTTCAAGGACAGCAAGGCTCCTATTCGCCTGCGTGGCGAGGGTACTGTCAATATCAACCTTGACAAGGAGTACAGCATAGTATATGACAACTGCCTGCGCATAATAAACAACAACTCCAACTTCACCTACCTCAACCAGTCTAAGGTTGACGAGGAATATGCGTGGAGTGCAGGTGGCACAAACGCCAACGCATGGTTGCCTGCACAGACATGGAGCGGCTACTTCGTACATAACCACGACAAGGTGATGGACGTGCCTGCGGTGTGCGAGCAGTATTCAGGCGCTGGAAAAGTAGTGCTGTGGGATGACTACACCACAGCGATACCAGCAGAGGATTTGGAGGAACTCAAAGCTGCTGTACTCAATAGTCCATACACTACCTATAATGTTGACGGCACCAAGTTCGTACCTGATGCTACTGAGGCTGACGAGTATGAAGTGAAGTTCTACAGCGTCGGCACACAGGTGGGTGCTACCCAGACTGTTGCGAGCGGTGCTCATGCCATAGCTCCTGCCGACCCAGAGCGTGCCGATTACACCTTCGGCGGTTGGTCCGTAGATGGTGGCAACAATGCAGTCAACGTATCTACATACGCAATAACCTCTGCTACAAATTTCCACGCTATTTGGACGGCTAATGTATCAGACAAGACAGACCTTACCCTTGTAGATGGTCAAGACTATACTGCTACAGAGGATAAAACCTACATAGATGGTGTGACATATACCAAGACGTTTTCTAACGCAAATAAATGGGCTGCACTTTATGTTCCTTTTGCAATCAATGTAGAGGACTATGCAGATGTTTTTGACTTTGCTGAGATATTTGCAATTTGCCCTGTTAAAGATACAAACAATGATGGAGAGATAAATGCAGATGATGATGCTTATCTTATCTCCTACAATAAGAAAACAGGTTCTACTCTGCCAAATAAACCATACATGATTCGTGCGAAGACTGCAGGAACACACGAAATCAGCGCTGTAGATAATAAGGTTTATGCAGCCACTAATGGTACTATGACTTGCTCAACTACCAAGAGAATGTACACTTTCACTGGTACATATTCACCTGTAACGGCAACGCCTGAAAACAACTATTGGTATATGTCAACATCAGGTAACCTTAGTCATAGAAATACAGGGTTAACCACGATCAAGTCGAATAGATGGTATATGTATTCTACTGATATCGATGATTATGGTTCAAGCACCATGAATCAAGACGCTATTGAGATACTGTTGATAGGAGAGGATATTGAAGGTACAACGGCTATCAGTTCTCTCAAACAAAGCAAAGGAGAAGTGCATGATGCTATATACAATATTGGTGGCATGCGTGTCAGTCCTGGAGCGTCAGGAGTGCGGATAGAAAATGGTAAAAAAATCATGGTAAAATAAAATATAAAGACATAGAATTATGAAGGTATTAAAAAAATGGCAAAGTCCTGAAATTAAGATTGTCAAGTTGGAAAAACCGCTGATGAACGAAACATCTATGACGGAAGATGAAGAGGCAGGTTCTCTCGACCTCAAATTTGAAGAAGAAACAGAATTTCCTGATGAGGAGTAATGAATTTTCTGGCTTAGGTTAATCAAGCGACGCCGTGCTGCAAAGCATGGTGTCGTTTTTTCATCTATATTCTATGTGAAGCAACACGGTTCTGCATCAGATAGCACGGGGTTTGCAATAGACAGCATAGTTCTTGCGTGGTGTAACTATGTTTCAGAATGTTGTGGCTTTGCTTCTGTGTCAAATTTGCTAGCAAATTTGGCAAATTAACTAGTAAATTCATTAAATTTGCTAGCAAATTCAGAATGGAGGCATAGCAAGAGCAGGCAGGAGCTAAGCACGGGGGAGCAGGGGCACAGTTCACAGTTTACAATTCACAGTTCACAGTTCACAGTTAGCTTCGCTGACCCTCTTGATACCTCCTAACAGCCTGAGCCTTACCCCATTCGCCTTCTTGCGCTCCAGTAGGTGCTCAGGCGCAGAGCGGAGCTTGCTCTGGCGAGCGTAGCACCTGCGGTGCGTCCGATTACACAATTAAAGGAGTAAAAGGAGTCATAGCCCTGATTTGAGTTTATGAGGCTAAAAGTTAAATGATAAAGTAAAGTGTTTTGTGGTGGAGGTGGCAAACGGAAAGAAAATGTCCGTTTTTTTTGTGGTTTCAAAAAAAAGGATTAACTTTGCAGGCGAGCCTTAAACATTAAACATTAAGCATTAAACATTAAAGATTAAGGATTAAACGTTAAAGATTAAGCATTAAACATTAAAATACTTCTGTTTATAAACTAAAAACCTGAATATATTATGAAGAGATTTTCAATTTTCCATTTTCAATTCTCAATTCTGCTTGCGGCTTGCTTGCTCTTGCCTGAGTGTGTGATGGCGCAGTTTGCTTCGGCTCCTGCCTTTCCTGGTGCCGAGGGCTATGGTCGCTACACTACTGGTGGTCGCGGGGGTAAGGTGATTCACGTGACTCGTCTTGACGACTATATCGACAATACCGACTATAGCGAGACCAAGACGAAGGACGACCCAAAGCAGTTTGAGGGCACACTGCGCTATGCACTGAGCCAGAAGGGACCACGCATTGTGGTGTTCGACGTGGCTGGTACCATTGAGCTCAAGTGTCCTCTTCGCATAAAGGAGAATGACGTGACTGTGCTTGGACAGACCGCGCCTGGCGACGGTATCTGTCTCAAGAACTACACCTTCGGCATCAATGCCAACAACGTCATCATACGCTACATTCGCTGTCGTATGGGCGACGAGGGCAAGCGCTACTGGAACAAGGGCGAAAAGCTCTCCAACCCTGCCTTCGAGGATGACGCAATGAACTCTTACCACAAGGCGGGACAGGAGTGCAGGAACATCATCATAGACCACTGCTCGCTCTCGTGGTGCGTGGATGAGTGTGGCACGTTCTATGGCAACAGGGATTTCACCCTGCAGTGGTGCATACTCTCTGAGAGCCTGCGCATGTCGGTACACGACAAGGGTGCTCACGGCTATGGCGGCATCTGGGGTGGAGAACAGGCTACCTTCCACCACAACCTGCTTGCCGACCACGACTCTCGCAACCCTCGTTTCGACCACGGATACGTAAATCCTATGGCTGGTCCTGTTGACTATATAAATAATGTGGTGTATAACTGGGGCAGCAACTCCAGCTACGGCGGCGAGACATTTGCTGATGCAGAGGCCAAGAAGTTCAACATGGTGAACAACTACTACAAGGCTGGTCCTGGCACCAAGCCAAACACCAAGTCGCGCCTGCTCAACCCTACAGCGTACTGCGGTAACTGCAACAAGGCTAAGCCTGCCGATGTGAAGCCAGGACAGTTCTACATGAATGGCAACGTGGCCGAGGGCTTCCCTCTTGTGTCTAAGAATAACTATGCTTCAGCTGCCATCTTCCTCGACAAGAAGAGTGGCGTGCCACCTATAGCCAAGATGTTTGAGCTCTTTGCTCATGGCGACGCTCCGTTCCCCGCACTGGACAGCAAGTTCAACTACAACAACGTGAGCACGCAGAAGGCTGAGAAAGCATTCGAGAAAGTGCTTGCTTATGCAGGCGCATCTTACAAGCGTGACGCGGTGGACGAGCGCGTGACCAGCGATGCCAAGACGGGCACCTACAAATACGAGGGCTCTCACGGCTCTACTGGCGGTATGATAGATACTCCTAAGGACGTAGGCGGTTGGCCAGTGCTCAAAGGCACTCCTCAGGCTGATACTGACAAGGACGGCATACCTGACGCATGGGAGACTGCCCACGGCTTAGACCCCAAGGCTGATAACTCTGCCACCTTCACGCTCGACAAGAAGGGTTACTACACCGACATTGAGGTTTACGCCAACTTCCTTGTTCAAAACATAACAAAGGCAGAGCGTGCCGATGCAGAGAAAACGTTTGAAGAATACTATCCGCTGAAGTAAAATAAAAAAAGCCTGCACCATATTTTTTTTGCCGATGGACTTCATCTCGTTTGTTAGGAAATTTTGCAACGGGATTCGTTAACAGCCATCAATCATGTACGAACAGATTCGTGAAGATATTCTCTTCATCATACTTTATTCGGGAGTGACGTTTATGGCCATGCTGGCAAGTTGCTATCTGCTGCTACGCCGAGCTAACGCTATTGCCCCCGACATCACGCCGCCCTTGCGCCTGCGCCGGTGGACAGGAGCATTCTTGGCTTCCATCGCCATGAGCCATGTGTGGTATATGCCGATATTCTTTCTTTCCTCATGCGAAGATAGAAAGTTGTGCGACCTGATTGGCGGATTGCTCGACTCCATGACGTTTTTTCCCTTGGCGATAGTCGTATTGCTCACCATGCTGCAAGACCGCAGACGACCGTTGTGGCCCGTTGCCGTGATGATGGCGCCGATCATCGCAGGAAATGCGTGGAACGTTGTCACCCGCAGCTATGCTCTTCTGCCAATATTATATGTCTATTATCTGTTAATGTGCGTGGGTTTAATCCTGTATATGATTCGCGCGTCGAAGCAGTATGGGTGCTGGCTGCGCAACAACTATTCTGACCTGGAGCACAAGGAGGTGTGGCAGAGTATCGTGGTATTGGCAGTCGTGTTGCTGATGTTCATCATCTATGCGCTTACCAACGAAAGTCATGCTTACCTGTACGATATGCTTGTCATCTGCACTTTGCTTATCGGCTATATTCTTTGGCGTGTAGAGACGTTAAGCGACCTTGGCATGCTTGTCCAGCCGGAATTATCCATTACTGTCGATGGGATTGCAGAAGAGGTCGTCACTACAGATAAAGCGGCAGATGATGGCCGTCCCTCATCCATTTGCAGTCGCTCGGCATCATCGCTCGGATTGTCCAAGAACATCGGTCCATTGCTGAAGAAGCACTGCGAAGAACCGCAACTCTATTTGCAATACGACATCTCTCTCGCCCAGCTTGCAACCCTGATTGGCATTAACCGCTCATACCTTAGCAGGCACTTTGCTTCGCAGGGTATCACCTACAATGCTTATATCAATGGTCTGCGCATACGGCATTTTGTCGAAATCTATCGTGAGGCAGTAGCAACACATCAGCCTGTTACTGCCCAGCAACTGGCTTACCAGAGTGGTTTCCGCAACTACAATACGTTCAGTGCAGCCTTCAAGCGAGTGATGGGAATGAACACGACGGAGTGGATGCTGACTGTAAAATAGTAAATTCCGTCCCAAAATTGTCAAAACTTAATAGTTGTCAGTCTTTTGATGATTGCGATTCAAAGGATTTGACTACCTTTGTGCTAACTTATTCGCAACTATTAAGTAAAATAATTAAATTAATTTATGATGATAATGTTCAATTCGTGATGATTATATGTTTATATTATACTTTAACAAGAATTGCCAAGAATAGAACACGAATTTATCGTTAATTATTATATATTGTTCATCTACTTGTTAAATTTATTGTACATGAGAAAATTAAAAAAAATGATGCTTGCCGCAACATTTGTCTGCGGTTCAACAACAGTACTCACTTCATGCAGTGACAAAATAGACGACCCTGCTCCTGTTACTCCAGGGCAGAGTGGCGCACCTGACTACTCCAAGAAATCCTGCTGGTATAAGCTGCCGGAAATCACCAAGGAATTCGACACGTTCTACATCTACTCGACCATCTACTTTGGTGCTAACGAGAGCGACCCCGACTATGCAACACTCGACAACCGTGAAATGCTCGATGGCATACCGGTAGAGCATGCCATCAAGTCGAGCGTGTTCGAGGAGTCCACCAACCTTTTCATCCCACTATATCGTCAGGCTGGCATGAAATTTGCGGGCGAAACATGGAAGAAGACAGGGAGCATCGAAGAGGCTATCAAGGGCACACCCTACGGTGATATTACAGCAGCGCTCGACTACTACTTTCAAAACTACAACCAGGGTCGTCCGTTCATCCTCGCAGGTCACAGTCAGGGTTCAGCCATTCTGCGCCATGTGTTGAAGCACTATTTCAAAGAGCATCCCGACTATTACAAGCGAATGGTGGCTGCCTATGCAATCGGTTACTCCATCACGAAGGAGGATCTCGAAGAGAATCCGCAAATGAAGTTTGCCACCGGCGAGACTGATACGGGTGTCATCATCAGCTGGCACGCTGAGGGTCCCAAAAGTGTAGGAAGTAAATTTATGTCTGCTGCAATGCTGCCAAACGGTATCAGCATCAACCCGCTGAACTGGAAACGTGACGAGACGTACGCACCCGCCAGCATGAACCTCGGCTCAATTGTGATGGACGAGAAGACTGGCGCGACCAGTATATGCGACATCGAGGGCGACGCACAGGTGAATATTGCTCGTGGCACCGTCATAACAAATGCCAAAGCTGTACCCAATGAAATGGTAGAGTTTGCAGGACCGCAGAGCTACCATCAGGACGACTACTCCATCTTCTACAACAACATCAAAGACAACGTTGCCAAGCGCATCGCTGCCTATAAGGAGAACCAATAAGCACAACAAGATATTCGCAAACCTCCCGAAAACTCAATAATGGCTTTCGGGAGGTTTCTTTATACATTTACTATATCAAGAATGTCGGCAAACACGCCGGCGGCTGTTACGCCAGCGCCTGCACCGTAGCCCTGTATCATCATGGGGTGGGGGGCGTAGCGTGCGGTGTGGAGTATCACGATGTTGTTGCTGCCCTCCAGTTTGGCAAACGGAGTGTCCAAGCCAACCTTTTCGAGGCTTACGCTGCACTTGCCGTTTTCCAGCTTCGCTATGAAGCGCAGGCACTCGCCAGCCTCTGCCACCTCCTTGCGCAATGCCTCGAAATAAGGGTCGAGCTTGGGCAGGTTCTGCCAGAAGTCATCAAGCGTGCCGTCGAAGTAAGCCTGTGGCACGAAGAGGTTGCGCTCCACATCCTCCTGACTCACGTCATAGCCTGACTCGCGGGCAAGGATAACGAGCTTGCGTATCACGTCTATTCCTGAAAGGTCAATGCGGGGGTCTGGCTCGGAGAATCGCTCTTCTTTTGCCTTCTTCACAGCCTCAGAGAAAGTCACGTCTCTGCTTATGGTGTTGAAGATATAGTTGAGCGTACCACTCAGCACTGCCTCGATTTTTGTAATTCTGTCGCCAGACTTCACGAGGTCGTCTATGGTGTGAATGACGGGCAGTCCAGCTCCTACGTTGGTCTCAAAGTTATACTTCACGTCGTTCTTTATCGCCGTTTCCTTTAGTTGGCGATAGGTCTCGATGTCACCAGATGCAGCAACCTTGTTGGCACACACTATTGATATGCTTGCGTCGAGGAAGTCCTGATAGAGCTTAGCTATGTCGTAGCTTGCCGTGCAATCTACGAAAACCATGTTGCCCTCCACCTCGCGGCGCAGCTGTATCACCCTGTCGTGTATCAACTGCATGTCAGACTTCGGAGCCTTGGCAAAGTCCTCGCGAAACTTCTTCATTGAGAAGTTTGAAAGGTCGATGCCCTCATTGCTGATGAGGATGTTGAAGATATCCACAACTCCGACAATCTTCATGTCGAGGTTGCGCCTCTTTAGCAGCGTCTCTTGCTGCTGTGCCATCTGTTCGAGCAGTGCTCCGCCCACGGTTCCCGTACCGCAAAGCACAACGTTGAGTATCTTTTTAGCCATAATTAGCTACAAAGGTAATAAATTTAGTTCATAGTTCGCAGTTCACAATTCACAGTTTGGTTTTGCTTTAAGTTTTCTTAACGCTGAACTTAGGTATCAGGTATTCAGGTCGCTTCGCTTTTAGGTTGTAAGGTGAAAAAGGAATAATGGTGAAAGGAATAAAGAATAAGGCTTATTACAAATAAACCTTAATCCAAACAACCTTAATCCTTAATCCAAATAAACCTCACAACCTCATAACCTTACAACCTCACAACCTCATAACCTTACAACCTCACAACCTCATAACCTTATAACCTCATAACCTCATAACCTTATGAACTGTGAACTGAGAACTGTGAACTGTGAACTGTGCCCAGCCTACAGCCTTATGTTTATTGGCACATTTACCTTTATGCAGAAATTCCGTCCCATGCCGTAGATGGTATAACGTTCGCCAGAGTAACTCCCCTCCAGTCCCCTCGTTTCTTGTTCTGGCAAGCGTAGCGTATTCGCGCGTCCGATTACCCGAGGGGCAGAAACGCCTGAGCACCTACTGGAGCGCAAGAACTTATAACTGGTAACTTTTTTTTACTAAAAAAACGTTTTCTCTACGTGCAGAGGCTTTCCCTCCTTGGTGAAACCATCAATGTGCAGGGTGTAAGCTCCGTTGTCGCCAGCCTCGCGTCGCTCGCCTATCACCTTTTTGGCAAGACGCATTATGTCCTGAGAACGGCGCACGGTGTAGTTGGAGTTCCAGAATATCACGGGCCACGATTCAGTAGCAGGCACTGGCACCATCTTCTTGTACTTCTGATAACCCAAAGGCCAGTGCAGTTTCAGTGCAGACGAGCGAGATATGTTTCTTTGGTCGGTAGCATCCTTCAGTGTGATGCACACAGCCGCCATGCCCCCCATTCCAGCACCACCTACAAGGAAAGCGGTGTCCTCAGGGCGTATGAAGTCTATGCGCTGTATCACGTCCATAGGGTAGGAGAGAGCCACCATGCTTCCCACCGATGGCATCGACATATCGTTGTAATCCTCGCCGAAGCCCTCCTCCAGTCCGTCAACAAAGAAGCGCAGCGGCTTGCCTCTGTAACACAGGTTTCCGTTTATCATCTGCACCCCAGGCATGCGCAAGAGGGCGCTCTCCAGGTCGCGTATTCCCCTGTCCATCAGTTCGTCAGCCACCAGCGTGCGCGAGGCAAGGTTCTGGTATGTTTCCGTCACCCTTTCCTTCTTCTCTCCCTTTACCATAATCTCTGCCAGCAGTTGCGTGTTGGCTATGTCCACCGTTGATGACACTATCTTCATGTCCTGTGGCACGTCCTGCGTTCGCTTGTAATAGTTGCGCATGGCGGGCAGGTGGGTTATATGTTCAGGCAGGCTGTCTCCGTCCACCCTTATGTTGTCCATCCTCGTGCGCTTACCCTTCTTGGCAGACAGGAATACCAGCGTGCTGTCTGGCAGGTTGAAGCCCGAAAACTGGAAGCGCCCCTCAGCATCGGTTACGCATGTGTTGGCTATCTTCTGCGAAGGTATCATCATGCTCACCTTCACGCCAGGCTGCACTTTCTTTGTGCGCAGGTTGCCAAACACCGTTCCGCTCACTGTCTGTCCGCCCTCGTAGGGCAGTTTTGGGGTGTAGAAAGTCGTCTGTCCCTCCCTTATGTCCTCTGTCGTAAACAGGTCGGGCTGGTTCCTAAGCGACCATACTATGTTCGATGTAGAGTCGGCAAGGCATAGCCTGTCTGCCGTTATGCTTATCGCCACGTTAGCCCCCTCGGGCACCTCTAATTCGTCTTCCCTCACAGGTCTCTCCTTTGTGAGGTTCGTAGGCAGCAGTCCCTTCGATATGTCCTTGGGGTTCATCACGTGCAGCAGTTTCTTGAAGAAGAGCTTCTCGCTCGTGTTCATCATGTAGTAAGAATATGCCACCAGCGTGTAGTCGCCCGTCGTCAGCGTAGGAGGCAGGGCTATGTATCCCCTGAAACCCCCTCCATCTTCCCCCAAGGGGGAGGACGCCCTCTCCTTGGGTTTCTGTCCCCCGATAACGGGGGAGTTGAAGGTGGTTATAAGACTATTGAAGGGGTGGGGAGAAGTTGCTCTTAGCTTCACCCTTACCTTCAGGTTGTCGGCAGCATCCCTCAGCTCTACATATATGAATCTGCTCATCGACTGAGGCTTCTCGCTGTTGCAGTCGTATATCCACGCCCTCATCCTCGCCGTATCACCAGCCAGATAGAGGTCGCGGTCCGTCATGACGTATGCCTTTTCCTGCGGAAACAACCTGCGCTGTTTCTTCAGCAGAGAGTCAACCCCCTGTCCGCTTGATGGCATAGCCACCATGCAGAGCACCGTCAGCAATATGTAAACAACGTGTTTCACAAGTGCAAAGTTAACAAATTTTCTCCACTAACACTAAATTTTTAGAAAAAAAACTGCAACCGAGCTGGAGCGAAAGAAGTTAGAGAACTCCTCTAACTTCTTTAACTTCTCTAAATATCCCCAAGGGGGAGAATTAGCAATTAGGAATTAGTAATTAGTAATTAGAACTCCGAGCTGCGCTCAGAGTAAAGGGATGCTGTTGCTAAGCAAGGGCGTGTGGTTACTTAGTAAGGGCAAGTGGTTGCTTAGCACCCTCATGCGGAGGCTAAGCAACCGCACGGGACTGGGCTTTTAAGGGGGAGAATTCTCTAAACTCTCGACTCTAAACCTACACTAAACATTCTTTTGAGGCTGAAAAAAAAGAATTCGTCAAAATAACCTCACATAGGTCACTTATGCGCTGGGAAAGCGCATAAATACTGGGGTTGAGGCGAGTGACCTGTCTTCGAGACACCTCACTTAGAGGTCACTTGAGCCCCCCTCCCTGTCAGTTTCAAACTG
>DGTQ01000016.1 GCA_002394365.1 Prevotellaceae bacterium UBA4332 | reverse complement strand
GCAAAGGTAATGCTTTTTTGCAAACCTGCAAAATATTTTAAGAGAAAAATTAAAGAAAACATGAAAAAACTTACCTTGATTGATAAACATCAACCTTTCAACCTTTACTTATTACGCAAACGCTCCAAATTTAGCGAAAAATCGCAATATTTGAGTACGACGGGGCGATGAGTAATAAAAATGACTGTGCGCTGATTTTCCTTAAGTATATTTTCAAGAAGTCTCTTCTCTGTTTCAGTATCGAGAGCGCTCGTTGCTTCGTCAAGAATCATCAGTGGACTATTGCGAAGCAGAGCTCTCGCGATGCAAATGCGTTGGGCTTGTCCCTCGCTTAGTCCGCCTCCCTTTTCCGTCATCTCAGTGTCGAGACCATCGGGAAGTTCTCTAACAAATTCGGCGCAAGCCTCGTCGAGAGCTTCATACATCTGAGCTTCTGTAGCGTCAACATTACCGAGAAGTAGGTTATCACGTATCGAACCGCTAAGCATAGTGTTGCCCTGTGGAACATAGGTGATGTTACAACGAGTAAGTGGGGAGACTATAACCTCTTCCACCTTATTATATATATATACGTTGCCACTATCAGGACGAATAAGTGCAAGTATCATGCGCAAGAGTGTGGTCTTACCAGCTCCTGTCTCACCTACGATAGCCGTACAAGTGCCAGGCTTGAAATCGAAAGAGAGATTGTCAATAATGAGAGAATCGGGGGTGTCTGCATAAGCAAACGAAACGTTGTTTACCTTTACACCACAGGGTCCTTCTATCTCTACAGGGTCTCCCTGTTCTTCGAGGGGTATATCCTCAAAAAGCATAAGACGTTCAGCAGCCGTAAAGACGGATACGAACTGTGGAACAAGTCTTGACAAGTTACGTGCTGGATTTTGTATTTTATTGACAAGCTGGAGAAAAGCCGTCATTCCGCCATAAGACAATGTTCCAACCGACATACGCAAAGCACTCCACCCAAAAGCGACGAGATAGCCAACAGCAAAACCTACGTTGACAATAAGATTAGATATAACAGAGAAGCGCGTCTTGCGCACTACTTTCTCTCGCAGTACCGTATGTTGGTCGCTAAGACGGTCAACTATTTCATCTTCGCTCTCAAGTGTCTTTACCAATATGCGATTTTGCACAGACTCCTGAAGTATGCTTTGCACAAGACTATCAGACTCACGCACCTCACGAGTAAGACGACGCATTTTCCCCATATACACCTTACTCAAAACAAGGAAGACAGGGAACATGACTATAATGATGAGTGCGAGAGTGTGGTCCATAGTGAAAAGGTAGATGAACGCACCAAAGAAAAGCATCGTGACAGAAACGGCATTAGGCAATGTCTCTGCTACAAAATTCACAACGTTGTTTACATCCTGTTCCAATCGGTTGAGAACATCTCCACTATGCATAGACTCGCGTCCCTGCCACTCTGAGTGCAACACCCTGCCGAGCATACGCCTCTGCATTCTGTTCTGTGCTTTTATGCCAAGTATATTTCTAACCCAAACGGAAGAAATATTCAACGCAAAGCTACAAGCCACGAAAATGGTCATCACGAGTACAGCTGATACCACATCGCCCTCACGATTATGCGAGGCAATATCGACAGCACGCTGAACAGCCCACACAGAGGCAAGGCTCACAGCCACCTGCAACAAGCCGATGATGGTATTGAGAATAGCCTGCAGACGGTTGTCGCTCGAAGATTGCCACAACCACTTGACGATTGTCTTTGCCGGATATGTATTGGTGAGGCGTTTCATCTCTGGTCTAAGCCCCACATCATCTTTTCACGCAAGGTAGAGAAATACTTATGTTCGCTGAAACGCACAACGCAAGCAGGATAAGGAGCTTTGGTGATGCGCACGACGGCACCTTCATGCAGGCTGGTACTTCTGCCGTCAACAGCAGCAAGGAAACTGTGGCTGCGACTTTCTACTTTCAGAGTGATAACAGATGTATCAGGTATCACTATCGGTCGCACATTAAGGCTATGAGGTGCTACAGCCGTGAGGCAGAGGGTGTTTGTACCAGGGGTGATGATAGGTCCGCCATTAGAAAGGCTATATGCTGTTGAGCCTGTTGGCGTAGTAACTATCAAGCCGTCTGCCTGATAGGTCATAAGGTAATCATCGTTGACGTTCACCCTTATAGAAATCATTGAAGCATGGTCACGCTTCAGTACGGCAATATCGTTAAGGGCATAAGGCGAGCCCTCTATCTTCTCGCCGTTCTCTGTTTCTATTTTTATCAGCGTGTGCTCCCTCACGTTATATTTGCCATCATAAACTGCCGACACAGCCTGCTCTATTTCAGAAGGGTTCACATTGGCAAGGAAGCCAAGCCTGCCGATATTGACGCCTATAATAGGAATATGCTTGGCACTAACCCTCGATGCCGTCTTCAACAACGTTCCGTCGCCTCCCATAGAGATGGCAAAGTCTGCCTCGAAGTCAGAACCTTTGAACACGCCATCAACCTTCATGTCCATCTGTTGCCCCTCTGTAACAAATTCATACAAAGGTTCATCCATGATTATCTCTGCTTCTCGCTGTTGCAAGATAGCTATAATCTTATGTATGGCCTGCGACTTCTTTGCCTGAAATTCATTGCCAAAGATAGCGAAACGTAGTTTTTTCTTGTTCATTTCACAAACATTTTGTATTTTTAGATAAGTTACTCCCGTTCGGAAAAAGCCAAATACATTTGGTATTTCACTCACTTATTCGTAACTTTGCAAGTGCAAATATACAAAAAAAGAATAAAGTATAGAGTATAAAGTATAAAGTTTTTACGGTAAACAGATAAAAATTATGGCAAAAGTTTATGAATTCATAGCCAACGGAACAGAGGAAATAGAAGCCCTGACCGTTGTTGACGTGCTCAGAAGAGCAGGAGTAGAAATCCAGACAGTGAGTATAACTGGAGAGAAAGAGGCTGTGTTGTCTCACGGAGTCAAGATAGAGTGTGACACCACAATAGAGGATGCAGACACCACAGATGCCGACATGCTCCTGCTTCCTGGAGGACTGCCTGGTGCTACAAACCTTAATGAGCACGAGGGAGTACGCAAGGCTATGCTGGCACAATATGAGGCAGGCAAAAAGGTAGGCGCTATCTGTGCTGCTCCCTTGGTATTAGGCAGTCTGGGTATTCTCAAAGGCAAGAAAGCCACCTGCTATCCAGGCTTTGAAGACCAGATGACGGGTGCGGAATATACAGCCGAAGTGTTTACTATTGACGGCAACGTAATAACAGGTTGCGGACCAGCTGCTACCCTACCATATTCATACGCCATTCTCGAAATGCTGGGCTACGACAAGGAGGCATCAGCCCTGAGAGAGGGTATGATGTTCAACAAACTCATGGCTTAAAAATCAAACGAGACGCGAGCGTTGAGTTGACGACCAGTAAGATAATTAGGCACAGCATATTGCTGGTTGGTAACGTCAGTAATCCAGTAGTAGGAGTTGACGTTGCTATGGTCTAAGAGGTTAAGGCAGTCAACGCCCACCCAGATGTTCTTCAGACAGAAGCGCCTTGTTTCCTGGTTCTCACGCTTGTAAGCCCTGAAGCTCATGCCTATGTCAATACGCTGATAGGCAGGGGCACGGAAATTCTGGCGTGCGTTATCCTTGTGAGGTGGACCGAAGGGCAAACCATCTGCGAAAGCCAGCTTGAGCGCCATACGCCAACGGTCAGTGCCTGGGAAGTAGTCTGTGAAGAACAAGTTGACGGCGTAGCGCTGGTCAGTAGGCAGAGGGATGCTCTGTCCACGATACTTCATCTTAGCACTCATAAGCGAGAAGGTAATCCACGAATCGGTGCCTGGCACAAACTCGCCATATAGCTTGAAGTCTATACCAGCTATGTGGCCAGATGCCTCGTTGGTACCATTATAGGTTATCTTCACGTTGTTTACGCTATAAGGTATGAGGTTGTTGAGTATCTTATAGTAAGCCTCAGCCGTAAACTTGAAAGGACGCTTGCCGTACTTGAAACGATAGTCGAAGGCACCTATGAAGTGTATGCTCTGCTGAGACTTTATCTTGCTGTTGAGCGTTGCACGCGTAACACCTCCCACAGTAGTGGTGTCCTTGAGTTCCTTGAAGAAAGGCGCCTGATAGTAGATACCACCAGCAACACGGAATGTCACATTATTATTATAGGCAGGCACGATGGCGAGACTCACGCGTGGAGACAAGATGCTCTCCTTGTTGAAACCCCAATGAGAGAAGCGCAGACCATAGTTGAGGGTGAAGTGGGTAAGACTGCTTTCGTCAACCGTTCCGTCATCAAGCAAACGTCCTCGAGAGGTGAAGCGCCAAGTGTCCTGAATATAAAACTCTGTTCGACGAGTGTTCAGCTCGTTTTGTGCCGAGAGGGTGTAAATCATTCTCAGGTCCTTGCCTGTATGAGGAATGATATAGTTGGCAGAGTCTCGCATCTCGTACTCGTGAGACCTTTCCTTTATTTTCTCCCATTTCATCGTCATGCCAGCCTGAATAGTGTGCTTGCGAGTCTTATGGTCGAGCATGAGCTTGAGGCTTCCTACGTTGGCTTCAAGATAGTTTCGTGCGTACTCTATGTATTTACCTACACCAAGACTGGCTTGCGTCTCCGTCTGCGTGAGCCAATACTCACCACTTATGTCATACGTCTCCCTCTCATTCGTGTGGAAGGCTGAACCGATGAGCGAAACAGACGTTTTGTCTGTAAGATTGCGCTTGAGGGTGAGGGCACCAAAATAGGTGCGGAAGAGGTCTTTCTCCTGTCCGTCGAAATACACCTTGAAGGACTTCACGTTGTCCTGCGTGCCAAAGGATGTCTCACGATCCTTGGGGTAGAAGTCGTACTTGGACTGCGAGATGTTTCCTATGAAGTCTATCTGCCAACGCTTGTTGGGAGTATAGGAGAGATACGTCTGATAATCAATAAACTGGGGGTCGTACTCGCCACTCGTCTCGAAAGATTTCAGCAAGGCTTTTGTCTGCTTGTAGCGCACGCTGTTAGCCCAAGAGAATTTCTTGTTGCCAAAGCCAAAATAGACACCGCCACCAAGGAAGCTGGCGTCAAGCTTCAACTCCGCCTTCTGTGGTCGGTGATACTGTATGGCGAGGGCAGAAGACATCTTGTCGCCAAACTTCGCCTCATAGCCACCCGTAGAGAAGGCTATGCTCTCCACCATGTAGGGGTTGATTATCGAGAGGCCCTCCTGCTGACCAGAGCGCACGAGGAAAGGTCTATACACCTCTATATCATTGATATACACAGAGTTCTCGTCGAAAGAGCCACCACGCACGTTGTATTGCGAGGACAACTCGTTATGAGTAGATACGCCAGCCTGTTGCTGAATCAACTCCTCCACAGCATTGCCAGAAGCGGAGGGTGCCTGTGCCACATCCTTTATGTCGAGCTCCTGAGTGGTGCCCGTCTGGCGACGTTTCTCTGTGACAGTCACCTCGTTAAGCAAGGTGTTGTCCTCAAAGAGCGTTATCTGCAGGTTCTGCCTGCCTCGAGGTTTGCGCAGCACACGCGTCTTTGCCTTATAGCCAATCATGGAAAAGCGCACCACAACAGAGTCTGCCGAAGAGAGCGACATAGAGAATTCGCCCCTGAGATTGGTCATCGTCGCCTTGCCCTGACTGAGACAAGAGACAGAAGCCAGTTCGACAGGATTCTGGTTCTGGTCCATCACCTTGCCTGTAAGCACAAAGTCCTGCGCAGAGAGGTTATTGAGAATAGAACATTGAAGATTGAATACTGCCAGAAGCAGACACAAACGAAGAAACCGCCTGCAAGCCGATGGGCGAGCAACGCTTTCTTCAGATATTCTCATATGGTGGAAAAACTTCAATATTGCAATATTTAATCTCTAAAAGAAACGTGCAGGCACTGGAATTATTGCATGCATCTTGGCGAAATGACTTTTTTTGAGTAATTTTGCAGGCAGTATGATAAAGGAAATGCAGGTAAGGGTAATGCCACAGGTGGCTTACTCTGAACAAAACATAGCAGACTACGTGAGTCGTGAGGCAGGCATAGACCTCAGGACGATAAAGCACGTGAGGGTGTTGAAGAAGAGCATCGACGCAAGGCAGAGACAGGTGATGGTAAACCTCACGCTGAGGGTTTACATCAACGAAATGCCCACAGACGAGGCTTACGTAAAGACGGAATACCCTGATGTTTCTAAGGGAAAGAGGGTGATAGTGGTGGGCGAGGGCCCCTGCGGACTTTTTGCTGCCCTGCGCCTTATAGAGAAAGGTATAAAGCCCATAGTGATAGAGAGGGGCAAGAACGTAAGGGAGAGGAAGAAGGACCTGGCACTGATAAAATCGCAGCAACGTGTTGACAGCGAGAGCAATTACAGCTTTGGCGAGGGAGGAGCTGGGGCTTATTCTGACGGCAAACTCTACACAAGGAGCAAGAAGCGCGGAAGTGTGGAGAAAATCCTCAATGTCTTTTGTCAGTTTGGTGCCTCAACGAGCATTCTCTCTGATGCCCACCCCCACATAGGAACAGACAAGCTGCCTGCTGTCATTGAGGCTATGCGAAACCAGATAATAGCGAGTGGTGGCGAGGTGCATTTCCAAACAAAAATGACTGAACTGCTCATACATAATAATAAGGTGTATGGGGTAATGGCGACCCCACTTAACACCCCCCTTAATCCCCCCCAAGGGGGGAAATCGTTGTGCATTAAGGCTGATGCTGTAATCCTTGCCACTGGCCATTCGGCTCGTGATGTGTATCGCTATCTGGCCTCAGCAGGCATAGACATAGAGGCAAAGGGAATAGCAGTTGGAGTGAGGTTGGAGCACCCAGCCGAACTGATAGACCAGATACAATATCACAACAGGAACGGTAGGGGCAAGTATCTGCCTGCTGCCGAGTATTCGTTTGTTACCCAGGTAGATAACCGAGGCGTCTATTCCTTCTGCATGTGTCCTGGAGGCTTCATAGTGCCTGCCGCTACAGACAAGGAGCAGATAGTGGTAAATGGTATGTCGCCCAGCAATCGTGGAGGCAAATGGAGTAACTCGGGTATGGTGGTTGAGGTAAGGCCAGAGGACGTAGCTGAAATTGAAAATTCAAAATTGAAAATTGAAAATTCGGCACTAAAAGTTCTCCTTTTTCAGGAGGAACTGGAGAGGATGTGCTGGCAACAGGGATTGCAGAACGGAGGCAAGGGACAGATGGCTCCTGCCCAGAGAATGGCTGACTTTGTGAATGGCAGACTGAGTTACGACCTCCCACAGACGAGTTACACTCCTGGTGTGGTGGCTTCCCCCCTACACTTCTGGATGCCTCGAGAGATAGCCAGCCGACTGCAAAAGGGCTTTGCCTTTTTTGGCAAGCAACGCAAGGGTTTTCTTACCAACGAAGCCCTCATGATAGGTGTAGAGACAAGAACATCTGCCCCAGTAAGGATATTGCGAAACGCTGAAACCCTGCAACATGTTTCCATCGAGGGACTCTTCCCTGCTGGCGAGGGAGCAGGCTATGCTGGAGGCATAGTGTCTGCAGGAGTTGACGGAGAGAGAGTTGCAGATATGGTAGCAGAATTCATCTCCGAATAACACACTTTTACTTGGCGTCGAAATCTATTTCTCCGCTAAAGGAGATAGGCTCTCGTTCCCTTGCCCGCACGTCTATGTTGACTCTGCCATTATCAAATATGCTTAGCTCATAGAGGTAGGTGTCCTCATCGTTTGTCAGTTCGATAGTCACCTTCGTAAGCTCTTTTTTCTCTATGTATTGGGTTGAATATTTGCCTATCTGGGCTAAGAAGTTCAAGCCTTTGCCTCCACCATAAGGCACGCTGTAAGCCCTGCCCCAATAGGGCAAGTATGACACAAGTGTGTCTCCCCTTACCTCGAGCGAGTAGTCGCTCGTCACATTCTGAGCCATTCCACCCTGAGGGTACATCATCTGCACCTCGATAGTGTAATGCTTGTCTTTCAGCAACTTATGCACTTTCTTTGCTTTCTCCGCCTCTTTGGCTTTCTTCTCGGCAGGAGTAAGCGTAGCACAAGCTGACAGAGCCAACGCCAACAGCACAAGAGCAACAAAAATCCTACTTAGCTTTTTCATCTTTCCAGTTTCTGCTTTTGTTTTCTTCGCAAAGTTACGAAAAAACGAGTGCAGAACAAAACATTTCCCTTATTTTTAATCCTCCACACTCTATTTTTAATCCTCCATCCCCTATTGTTAAACCTTCTCACCCTGCTTTTAATACTCTATACTCTGTTGTTAATCTTCCTCACCCTATTTTTAATCCTCCTCACCCTATTTTTAATCCTCCTCACCTTACTTTTTATATTCTATACCCTATTTTTAATACTCCCCTTTCTGCTGGTAGTCCTCCCCACTCTGCTGTTAATCTTTTTCTCGTCACTTTTAATTCTCTTTTTTCTTCTTTTCGCCCTCCCTATTTCACTTTCAGTGCTAAAAACCTTATTTTCAAGCATTTTCGCCACATTTCCAACTCTCCTTTCACAGCTCCAAACTCTCCTTTCTTTGCTTTTAACTAACAAAGTAGGCTAGTTTGTTCAACAAAGTAGCCTAGTTTGTTCAACAAAGTAGCTTAGTTTGTTCAACAAAGTAGGTTAGTTTGTTCTTCAAAACAGGCTGATTTGATAGTTGGAAGCTAAGCAACAAGAGACAGAAGCTAAGCAATAAAAGGCGGAAGTTGAGAAACCATAGATAGAAACTTATAGGCATAAGGTAAAGGTTGGGATACACAAGGTGAAGGCTGAAAGGCAAAAGGTAAAGGCAAAGCAATAAAAGGCGAAAGCAAAGAAATAGAAGGTAGAAGCTAAGCAATAAAAAGCGGAGGCAAAGAAATAAAAGGTAGAAGCTAAGCGACAAGAGTCAGGAGCTAAGCAACAAAAGGCGGAGGCCGAGCAACAGCAAACTATACTGCAATTTTTTCAGTAGATTATTTGCATCGTTTTATTAAAATCATTATCTTTGTATTTGAATATTGCTTTTCACTGGTTTGTGGGCAAAATGCCTTGTTATGTTGAACAGGTTTATACATATAATAATAATAATGTGCCTTTGCCTGAACCTTCAGGCGCAGGAGGACGAGGATGTGGCTGTATCGATGGAACTGCCTGAGACGGTGGTACTTGCCAACGGCATGACCTTCGAGGAGTATCTACTGAAGCAGGTGCTCGCTAATGCCAAGCCCCTGAAGGCACGCATAAGGACGCTGAGATACTCTGTGACCTGCCAGCTGGAGAAGGACATAGACCTGAAGAAGTTTCCACACCGCAGAACCATCACCTTCGCAGCCCGACTGGCTGGCTACGGGCCTATTATAGATGCCCTGAGAGAGCACAAGCACTTCGGAATAACGATGACGGAGGAAGTGACCTACAACAACGGAAAGACAAGGGCGACGAATGCGAGGATGGTGGAGATGAAACAGCAACTGACGAAGAAGCAGATAGAATCGTTCCTGAAGCATGACGGCATGATGAGCGCCAACGTGTATGACAAGTTCTACGAGAAGGTGAGGGACAAGGTGAAGGAACTGCAGAAGAAACGCCGAAAGAAGCAAGAGACCGACCTGAAATACAGAGGTAGCTACACTCAGGGAAAGAGGACCTACTACATAGTGACGCTCGACAACATGAAGGTACACATAGCCGAGGGGTGCTGGCAGATAGCACGCATAAGCTACAGCGAGGGACAAAACGCCATGTACTACGAATTTAAGGAGATAAAGCCTAACCTGTATCTGCTTTCAAGCGGCAGGGCGAAGCTGTTCCTGGACAGAGAGAAATGGCCTAAGGGCTACATATCGATGAAGATGGGGTACAGCTACCACTAAGGGTAAAAAAATGTTATATAATAGAGTGGCTAAGCACTATTTGAGAAAAAATGATTACCTTTGCACGCAACCTTGACGAAAATCATGCAAGGAACGCCAAGAAGAAGAATCTAACAGGATAAAAGCAAAGGATAATGAATTATCTTGACAGAAACGAGTTTAATTTTAAGCCATCGCAGAAAGTCATTGACGCGATAAAAAATTTCGACCCAGAGACACTCTGCTTCTACACTCGTATCTATGATGAGGGCAAGAAGAGCGTGGTGTCCGTGCGCCTGAGCGAGATATACGGCGTGCCAGAGGAACAGGTGCTGCTGGGATATGGCGGCGAGGAGATACTGAAGAATGCCATTCACTATTACCTGATGAAGGGCGACAACAAGAAGATACTTATTCCAGAATTCTCATGGTGGTACTACAATCGCGTAGCAGGCGAGTGTGGCGGCACATTCGAGATGTATCCCCTGCACGAGGTGGGCGACACCTTCGCCTACGACGTGAAGGAGGTGATAGAGCATACCAACCGCGTGAAGCCACGCATGCTGCTCTTAGCATCGCCCAACAACCCTACGGGCAACTGCCTGACATCAGAGGAGATAGGCGAGATAATGGAGAACATACCAGGCGAGACGATGGTGCTGGTGGACGAGGCTTACGCTTCGTTCATCACCTCAGACGTGGACTACATCGCACCTCTGGTGAACAAATACGATAACCTCATCATCTCCCGCACCCTGAGTAAGTTCTACGGGCTGCCTGGCTTGCGTTGCGGCTTCGGCTTCATAGGCAAGGGGCACGACCAGTTCCTCAGCTACTCCAACAAGTATCTGGGCTACAACCGTTTCTCTGAGGCTGTGGCACTCGCTGCCCTCGAGAGCGACGAGCACTATCGCAAGGTGGCTGACGACATGGCGTGGGGCAGAGAACTCTTCAAGAAGGAGCTGGGCGACAAGCCTGGATTCAAGGTTTACAAGAGCGTGGCAAACTTCATCCTCATCAAGTACCCCGTAGAGATAAAGGAAGCCCTGCAGAAAGCACTTGCCGCCCAGAACTACAAAATAAAGTTTATGGCAGACAAGGGCTTGGAGGACTGCCTGCGCATAACGCTGGGCAGACGCGAGCAGGTGCAGACGGTGGTGGATACAATTAAAGAGCAAATTAACAAGTTGACAAATTGACAAACGGTAATCATAATTTGTTAATTCGCTAATTTGCTAATTCGTAAATTAGAACAATGAAGGCAATAATACTTGCAGCAGGCACAGCATCAAGACTTCGCCCACTGACGGAGCACACGCCGAAGAGCCTGCTGAACATAGGCGAAAGACCCTTGCTGCAACGCTCTATGGACGCCCTGACAGAGAATGGGGTGAAGGACTTCGTGATAGTGACGGGCTACCTGCACGAGCAGATAGAGCAGTTTGTCAGCAAGACCTATGGCGAGAGCATCAACGTCACGTTCATTCACAACAGCGTCTATGACTCCACCAACAACATCTACTCCCTGTGGCTGGCACGACCTGAGGCTGACGGCGAGGACTTCCTGCTGCTGGACAGCGACCTGCTCTACGACCCAATGATAGTGAAGGAAGTGCTTAGGAGCGAGGCTCCCAACGTGCTCACCCTCATAAGGCACGAGCTGGGCGAGGAGGAGATGAAGGTGGTGACTGCCGAAGACGGCTCCATCAGGGAGATAAGCAAGACCTGCAACCCCAGCGACGCTGCTGGCGAGAGCCTCGGCATAGAGAAGATAGGCAAGGAGTACAGCCAGGCTCTCTTCGCCGAGCTCGACAAGATGATGAACCAGGAGCACCTGGAGAACAAATTCTACGAGCTGGCGTTCGAGCGCCTTATCCCTCAAGGACATACATACAAGGTGATAGACGTAACGGAGTATTTCTCCTGCGAACTGGACACAGTAGAGGACTTTGAAAACGCCAAGCAGAAGATTCCTGCCGAGCTGTTTTGAGAGCTTGATAGTTCAAGGGTAATGTCCTTTAACTCCCTTTAACTCCCCTAACTCCCCTTAACTTCCAACAAGACAATGAACAAACTAAGACAAAAAGCCATGTCAACGCTTAAATCCTCTGAGACGGAGGACTGGCTTGACTACAGAGTGATACGCCCGCTGAGCTATCTTTGGGCTGTGCTGTTTGCTAAACTCGACATCCACCCCAATACGGTAACCATCATGTCGATGATAATAGGTGCAGGCAGTGCCTATTTCTACGCCCAGCCCAGTTTCTACTACGGAGGCACCTACGGACTGATGATGAACATCATAGCCGTCCTGCTGCTCCTGTGGGCTGACATCTTCGACTGCTGCGATGGGCAGCTGGCACGCATGACGGGCAAGAAGAGCCGCCTGGGGCGCATACTCGACGGCGTAGCTGGCTTCGCCTGGTTTGTACCTATTTATATTGTGCTGGTGTATCGTTTCTACTGCCACCACGACATAGAGTTTGGCTGGCTCGGCATAGAGAACAACGAGCAGAACACCTTGATAGCCACAGCGATAGTATTCGTGCTGGGACTCATATCGGGCATTGCAGGACTGAGCGGCCAGCAGCGACTTGCCGACTACTACATACAGGTGCACCTCTTCTTCCTGAAGGGCGAGCAAGGTAGCGAGCTCGACAACTCCGCCCAACAGCAAAAGATATACGACGAAACTCCCTGGAAAGGCAACAATGTGTGGAAATTCTTCCTCAAGAACTACGTAGCCTACACCAGAAAGCAGGAGGCTACCACCCCGCAGTTTCAGCGCATGATGGCAGCAATAAAGGAGAAGTACGGAAGTGCCTCCAACATACCAGCCAGCCTGCGCGAGGAGATACTGCAACACTCTCGCGGGGTAATGCCTTTCAACGGTGCCCTGACATTCAACTTCCGAACAGCATTTTTCTGGCTCTTCTGTCTGTGCGACATCCCAGCCATGAACTTCGTTTGGGAGATAGTAGGCATGGGACTCCTTTGGGCGTACACACGCCATCGCCACGAGGCTTTCTGCAAGGATATTGCCGACAGGCTAACCAAACTATAGTCACTATAGATACTATAAACGACCCCACCCCTTACCCTCCCAAGGGAGGGAGTTATAACTGTGAACTGTGAACTGACATGACCTGGACACGTCAAAGACTAAATAACCTGTTCTTCCTGATAGGCATAGCAGCATGCGTCATCATGCTGTTCACCTTCGACGTGAGCTTCATCGAACTGTGGGACCACCTCTGCACAGCAGGCTATTGGCTCGTACCCATACTTGGCGTGTGGATTCTGATATACGGCATAAACGCCGCCTCGTGGTGGAGCGTCATAAAAGGAGTTTACCCAGCTGCAAAACTGAGTCCGTGGAGAATCTTCAAACTCACGGTCTCAGGCTACGCCCTCAACTATGCCACGCCAGTAGGCGGACTCGGTGGTGAGCCCTATCGCATAATGGAGCTCTCAAAGGACATCAGCAAACAACATGCTACGTCCTCTGTGATACTCTACGCCATGATGCACATCTTCGCCCACTTCTGGTTTTGGTTCACCTCCATATTCCTTTACCTTATACTGGCAGCAGCAGGCGACCTGCCTCTCAACACCCCCATAACCTGCGTACTCGGCTTCATAGCCCTGCTCTTCTTCGGAGCATCATACCTCTTTGCCAAGGGCTATAAGAACGGTGTGGTCATGAAGGTGCTCAGCTGGATAGGCAGGATACCAGGTCTGAAGGGCTGGAGCTCACGCTTCATAGCCAGGCACGAGGAGGCGCTACAGAACATTGACAAGCAGATAGGCGCCCTGTTCTCTCAAGACAAGAAGGCATTCTACACCAGCCTCATATTGGAATACGTATCACGCTGGGCACAAAGTCTGGAGGTGCTCTTCATGCTCCTGCTCTTCGGAGTTGACAACGGAGGAGGCTTAGACGGCATATTCCTTACCTACCTCCACTCCGTACTCATCGTGGCACTCACCACATTCTTTGCCAACCTCATAGGCTTCCTCCCCATGCAGATAGGCGTGCAGGAAGGCGGCTTCGTACTCTCCATAGCCGCCCTCGGGCTCTCCGCTGCCCTCGGCATCTTCGTCAGCATCATCTGCCGCGTGCGCGAGATAGTATGGATATTCATCGGCATCATGCTGATAAAAGTAGCCGAGAGGGAATAAAAACGTTTTTTTTCAAGCCCCGCGACAAACAAATTTCATAAACTTTTTTAACTTTTCCTTTGTCTGTTAAAAATAATTTCTTATCTTTGCAGCATCTTCCGAGCCGAAGGTGTTTCACCATGCGTGGACACTGGTACAAGTCGCCCAATAGTGTTGGGCGTTCACTGCAAAGGGAGATACATATAATGTAAGAAGGCGTTTATCACGCGCTTTGTTCTCTGACTGCTGAAAGCGTAGGAAACTTTTAATCTTGTCAAGGAGCATAGCAACGGTAGATGCCCATGGGTATGATTTCATCAAGCCCTTATTGTGATGTGTCAACAGCCGCAGCAAACATGCGGTTCGTTGTGCGTGTCATATATAATAAGGTGCATTTTTGATTTTCATATCGGCGTGGGGGTCTCAGGTTGCTCGTTCTGACAAGATGGGCAATTCCTACGGGCCTCAGCAGTGGAGCGAGTAACGGATACAGTCTCCACGTCTTTTTCGTTTATGTCCTTAAACCAATACTTATCAACAAACCAAGCCGAATCTGGGAGTCTATAGGCTAACTAAAACCTAAAGACAACTATGAGAAGAATTTTTCTACGACTATTCTCGCTGAGCATCATGATTATGATGGGCGTAATGGCGAGCGCAGCGGAGTACAGTCTTGTAGTTAACAGGGCAAGTGGAGGACAAAATATCTTTGCCTTGTCGCAAGAACCTGTTATTGCTTTTTTTGGTAACAAGATGCGTGTTACAACATCAGCAGGCACAGTACACATCCCTCTGGTAGATGTGACCAACTATGTCTTCAAGGATGCTACGGGGATAGAGGGGGTAAAGGCTGATGAAGGCTCCGCTACTCTTGAAGACGGCCAGGTGGTGTTTACCCAGATTGGTGCAGGTCAAAACGTCAGTGTTGTTACACCTAATGGTGTCAGCGTATTGACTACCTCAGCTGATGCACAGGGAAAAGCCACAGTCAACTTGAAGGCTTTACCTAAAGGCATCTACATCGTAAAGTCACCCAAAAACTCTATCAAAGTTATTCACCAGTAAAAAAAATCATTATGAAAAGGAATATAATACTCACAGGCATAATGCTCTTAGTGGCAGTTATGATGTCTGCTCAAACCTACAATATGGTAGTAGAGAAGACAGACGGCTCTAAAGTGACTATACCTACCTCAAGTATCAGTCAGATTACATTTCAAGAAGAAGGAGGTGGAGGCGAAACTCCATCGGGCACTGGAACCTTTCAAGGAGCTAAGAGGGTGTTTGGCGATAATCTGATGAAGAAGTACGCATACCGATCCTCATCATCTTCTAATGGCAAGAATTGGGATTACACGTATGATAGTAACGGTTACATAACGCTGGCAGACTATGCTGATGGATACAGTTCCTCTTACGCCACGATAGACTACAGTGGTGGCAGTGTAGTCGTCTTCAAGAGTTTCGATAAAGCCGATGGTTCACTAATAAGCCAAGCTGTAATAAACATAGGCAGCAATGGATATGCAAGTTCTTATAGTTACACTGACGATAAAGGCAGAGCAAACAAAATCGACCTTACCTATAATTCTGATGAACAGATAACGAATATCGTATGCTACAGGAATGGTGCGAAGTCTTGGGGCTATGACTTTGAATACTCTGACGGAGACCTTGTGAAAGCTACGGAACTTGGTTGGGAAAATGATGTTCTGACGCACAATGAAGTGTGTGCTAATATATTATACGAAACAAGCACGCAAAGCAAGATTGACAATGTAGGTGGTGTAATGGAATATGACCACATGATGCACATTGACTGTGGACTGGACGTGATCTTCCCATTTGGTGCTTTAGGCAAGCCTTCCAAACACCTTCCTCTGCTCGTTACATTTGGTGGTTCTACCATTAACAATTCATACACGCTCGATAGTGCTGGCAGACCTACCTCTGCTACCAGTGCTCGTACAAGCAGCAGTGGTTCTACATCAACCTACAACATTACTTGGGCGTGGGACAATAACGGAGGTAGCACACCTACACCTACACCAACACCTACCATCAATGCTAACGACTTACTTGGAACATGGAAAGCCACTACTTCCGAAGGAATAGAAAGCGTTACACTCAATGAAGGTAACAGTTCATGGCAGGTATTTAATTCATCCGGCTCGATAATAAGAAGCGGTATATTCACTTGGACGCTTACGGGCAACACTATCAATTTCGACTGGATTAGCGGTGATATAGATGGTGCAGCAACATCAGCAATCGTCAGCAATGTGACGAGCAATAGCTTCACAGCTGTTACTGACCTGTCTAAGACATATAACTTCACAAGGAATACTGATGATACTGGTGATGACACTTCATTATATAAGATAGCATTTAATGACGGATATAAAGATTCATACAATTCAAATGGATTTATTCTGACTTGTAATAATGGTAGCGGAAAAATGACGGTTGACCAAACAGGACAACCATACTTTGGAACTACTGAAAGTTATCAGAAATACTCTTCTCGACTAAAACCTGGAGGAGCTTCAAACACATCTAACTCTTTATCGCTCACTATACCATACGCAGGAACGTTGAAGATTGCTGCTCGTGCATCAAGCAGTAGTGCCATAGACAGAAATATTGTTTTGACTCAGAATGGTACGACCATATTAGACAGGGTAGTCAAGGAGAATGAGAGTACTGATTATGAAACGATAGAAATAGAGGGCGTAAGTTATAAGATATTCCCTATTATCAGCGTGCCCGTGCAAGCAGGTTCTGTTGATATTACTTACCCTAACGGAGGTATAAATTTCCATTGCTTCGAGTTTATAAAAGCAGAAGATAGCGGTAGTGGAGGCAATACGCCATTAGGCACTGGAACCTTCCAGGGAGCTAAGAGGGTGTTTGGCGATAATCTGATGAAGAAGTACGCATACCAATCCTCATCATCTTCTAATGGCAAGAGCTGGGATTACACGTATGATAGTAACGGTTACATAATGCGGACAGACTATGCTGATGGATACAGTTCCTCTTACGCCACGATAGACTACAGTGGTGGCAGTGTAGTCGTTTTCAAGAGTTTCGATAAAGCCGATGGTTCACTAATAAGCCAAGCTGTAATAAACATAGGCAGCAATGGATATGCAAGTTCTTATAGTTACACTGACGATAAAGGCAGAGCAAACAAAATCGACCTTACCTATAATTCTGATGAACAGATAACGAATATCGTATGCTATAGGAATGGTGCGAAGTCTTGGGGCTATGACTTTGAATACTCTGACGGAGACCTTGTGAAAGCTACGGAACTTGGTTGGGAAAATGATGTTCTGACGGACAATGAAGTGTGTGCTAATATATTATACGAAACAAGCACGCAAAGCAAGATTGACAATGTAGGTGGTGTAATGGAATATGACCACATGATGCACATTGACTGTGGACTGGACGTGATCTTCCCATTTGGTGCTTTAGGCAAGCCTTCCAAACACCTTCCTCTGCTCGTTACATTTGGTGGTTCTACCATTAACAATTCATACACGCTCGATAGTGCTGGCAGACCTACCTCCGCTACCAGTGCTCGTACAAGCAGCAGTGGCTCTACGTCAACCTACAACATTACTTGGGCGTGGTAATATAAACTTAAAACTTATTTAAGTATGAAGATAACAAAGAAATGGATTGGCGCACTGGCAATAGTGGCTCTGTGCGCCACCACTCCCCTCTTTTTCAGCGCCTGCGGTGGGGGAGACCATGATGGCAGCAGTAGTGGGGCTTATGTTCCGCCTACTGACTATAATGCCTTGTTCGTGGGATACTGGAGTGGCAAGGGAAAAAATATAGACGGAGAATCCCTCTCCATCTATGCCAGATTTGATTCAGACAAAAGCGGAAGGGTGATAATGACAACACCGAATAGTTTCGTGGGGGCAGACATAAAGAGATGGTATGCTACTGAGAATGAAATCATAGTTCCATCAGATAAATTTAGTTATCCTCTTACATGGCGCATAATTTCAGGGTCAATCCAGAGTGGCAAAATCGTAATTGAAACCCAGGGATACGAGGGAGAATTCTGGGGTACGGTAACACTTACGCATGACGAAGACAGCGGAGGTGGTGGTGGCTCTTCAGACGTAGGCACCACTCCGACACCAGTAACCTGCTACATCGTGAAATACAATAACTCAACAGGCAAGTATTCCACCAGCAGAGGTACATATTACAAAGCACTGTCTGCTTCTGGCAGAGTGGCACTCTATTATTCCGCTAATGGCAGCATGATGGGGTATGCAAGTTCCAACAGTGATTCCTCTATGGGAGGATATCCTGTTTCATCCTACTCATACGTATATCGAGACGTGAGCACCAGCAGCAGAACCTACTACTACTTTAACTAATAACTTATAAAACTCTTCTAAGAACAACATAAAGCAAAGCTACTCTTTATCACGAGAAAAGAAGAGAAATACAAAGCCCCAAGTCTGAAAGGACTTGGGGCTTTTCTTTTTGTCCCAGTGATTCATGTGGCCTATACTCTCAGCATGTACACACTACCTGCTTTATGAAGTGAGTATAAGGGTATTAAAATTTAGTGAATAACTTTTGTTATTTATTAAACTCTCGTTAAGAACACTCTTTGAAGGATTAAAAAAAACAAAAGTGTTAATCAAAAATGCTTGATTAACAAAAAAAGCCATTATCTTTGCACTGAAATAACGATAAAGTGAGCAAAAACGAGAAAGACAACGAAACTAAAACAAGGTGAAAATAATGACAATGATGAAACAAACAATCCTATCGACACTCATTGCGGTGTCACTCTCTATTGCCGCTACTCTGGTGTATAACAACACCTGCTCTGCGGCTCCTGCAACCGTTGCGGGACAGTATCCAGACCTTACCGTTGCTGCCGAGAAGGCATTGCCTTGTGTAGTACACATCAAGTTCTTGCAGAACTCCAAGGTGCAGGAGGTAGAAGTGCAGAATGACCCTTTCGGGGACATGTTTGACCCATTCGGCTTCTTCGGACAGCGAGGACAGCAGGGACCAAGCAAGCGCAAGGTGCAGACTCCTAAGAAAGAGGGTACTGGCTCTGGCGTCATCATCTCACAAGACGGCTACATCGTGACAAACAACCACGTGGTGGAGGGGGCTGACGAGCTTACCGTAACACTTAACGACAATCGCGAATTTTCTGCTCGCATCATAGGCAACGACAAGAATACCGACCTTGCTCTCATCAAGGTTAACGCAACAGGTCTGCCTGCCATAAAGGTTATCTCAAGCGACGACATCAAGGTGGGAGAATGGGTACTCGCCATAGGTCACCCTCTCAACCTGCGTGCCACAGTAACAGCAGGCATCGTTTCGGCTAAGGCTCGCTCTCTTGGAGCTAATGGCGTAGAGGCATTCATACAGACTGATGCAGCTATCAACCAGGGTAATTCTGGTGGCGCATTGGTTAATGCCAAGGGCGAACTGATTGGTATCAACGCTATGCTCACCTCTCCTACTGGTTCTAACATAGGCTATGGTTTTGCCATTCCTACCACTATCATGAATAAGGTGGTAGCAGACCTCAAGCAGTATGGCAGCGTGCAGCGTGGTCTCATCGGCATACAGGGACAGGATGCCCGCATGTATATCGATGCCCAGAAGGAGCAGAACAAGGAAGTTGACCTTGGTACAAACGACGGTATCTATGTGGCTAAGGTGCTGGACGACGGTGCTGCTGCTGACGCAGGCATAGAGGAAGGCGATGTCATCACAGCCGTTGACGGACAGAAGGTAACCAAGATGGCTGAACTGCAAGAGATACTTGCCACGAAGCGTCCTGGCGACCAGGTTAAGCTGACATACCTGCACAAGAAGTCAAAGAAGACAGCAACTGTAACATTGAAGAACGAGCAGGGCAACACAAAGCTAATGAAGGATGCCGACCTCGACGTGCTTGGAGCTGTCATCAGAGAGGTGAACGAAAGAGAAAAGGCAGACCTCGACATCAAGTATGGTTTGAAGGTTACGAAGGTTAATGCAGGCAAATTCCGCGAGCGTGGAATCCCAGCTGGCTTCGTCATCCAAACGGTAAACGAGACATCCATGAAGACTCTGTCAGACCTTGCTGCAGTCGTTAAGGCAGCAAACAAGAGCAAAGACCCTGTGCTCATCATAAAGGGTGTATATCCTTCTGGCAAAAAGGAGTACTTCACCGTTCCTCTGGAGGAAAGCAAGTAAGCACACAACACAGATATAATTCTCACCATAATACCTTTTCTCGTACGCGCGTAGGACAGTTTTGTCTTGCGCGCGTACATTATTTATTATATATAGAGAGTGTGGAAATTGAAGACAGGAGGAGAAAAAGCAAGATTGCAATTTCGGAGTTAGCAATTAAGCAGAAAACCTAAATCCTTCGAAAAATTTTCTACTTTACTACCCCTTTGTAATACACTGAAAATGCGCTGGGTATCATGCTTTATTCCCACCCTCCTACCCTATGCCGTACAATTATTTTACAGAAAAAGTTTGCGTGAAAGAATAAATTGTACTATCTTTGTAATCGATTTCGACAAACAACTTACTAACCACTATTCTTTACCAAAGTTTACCAAAATGGAAAACTTTGCACAAAGAAAAAATAAAAAAGTTTTCCGTTTTATACTATCATGGAAATTAAAAAGTTTACAATCACAAAGCGCGACGGCTCTAAAGACGACTTCTCTTTAGACAAAATCATGAATGCCATTGTAAGAGCATTCGAGGCAGTAGAAGAACCCTTCGATGTAGCTAACATCTCTAAGATTATCAGCCACTTAGATATTAAGAACAATATCACTGTGGAGGACATCCAGAACCAGGTGGAGATGGCTCTCATGAAGGAAGGGCACTACAAGGTGGCGAAGTGTTACATGCTCTATCGTCAGTCACACACAGAAGACCGCGAAACACTGGAGAAGTTGTCTTTTGTGACAGACTACATGGAAGCAGCCAACGCTGCAACAGGTTCAAAGTTTGACGCAAACGCAAATGTCGAGCATAAGAATATTGCAACTCTTATCGGCGAGTTGCCTAAGTCTAACTTCATACGTCTTAACCGTCGTCTGCTCACCGACCGCATCAAGAAGATGTATGACAAGCAGACAGCCGACAAGTATATCGACCTGCTTACTCACCACTTTATATACAAAAACGACGAGACATCCATCGCTCCTTATTGCGCATCTATAACAATGTACCCTTGGCTCATCAACGGTACAACAGCTATCGGTGGCAACTCCACAGCTCCTACAAACCTCAAGAGTTTCTGCGGCGGCTTCGTAAACATGGTGTTCATCGTCAGCTCCATGCTCTCTGGCGCATGTGCTACACCAGAGTTCCTCATGTATCTCAACTACTTCATTGGCAAGGAATATGGTCAGGACTACTGGAAAGATCCAGAGAAGGTTGTAGATTTGTCTATTCGTCAGCGTTCTATCGACAAGGTCATCACCGACTGCTTCGAGCAGATTGTATATTCTATCAACCAACCTACGGGCGCTCGTAACTTCCAGGCTGTGTTCTGGAACATCGCTTACTACGACAAGTATTATTTCGAGTCTCTCTTCGGCAACTTCTACTTCCCTGACGGAAGCCAGCCAGATTGGAATGGTCTCTCCTGGTTGCAGAAGCGCTTCATGAAGTGGTTCAACAAGGAACGCGAAAAGACTGTGCTCACCTTCCCTGTTGAGACTATGGCTCTGCTTGCCGACAACGGCGAGTGCCGCGACAAGGAGTGGGGCGACTTCACCGCTGAGATGTATTCTGAGGGCCACAGCTTCTTCACCTACATGAGCGATAATGCCGACTCTCTGTCTTCTTGCTGCCGTCTGCGCAACGAGATTCAGGACAACGGGTTCTCTTACACTCTTGGCGCTGGTGGTGTGTCAACAGGTTCTAAGTCTGTGCTCACAGTAAACCTCAACCGTTGCATACAGTATGCTGTAAATAACGGTCGCGACTATAAGGAGTTCCTTGAGGAAGTTATTGACCTTTGCCACAAGGTGCAGCTGGCTTACAACGAAAACCTCAAGAACCTGCAGGCTCATGGTATGCTGCCACTCTTCGACGCTGGCTATATCAACATGTCTCGCCAGTACCTCACTATCGGCGTCAACGGTCTTGTAGAGGCTGCTGAATTCATGGGACTCAAGATTACTGCCAACGAGAAGTACAAGGAGTTCGTGCAGGGTGTACTTTCTATCGTAGAGAAGCTCAACAAGCAGTATCGCACTAAGGATGTGCTCTTCAACTGCGAAATGATCCCTGCCGAGAACGTAGGCGTCAAGCACGCCAAGTGGGATCGTGAGGACGGCTACTTCGTGCCACGCGACTGCTACAATTCTTACTTCTATGTTGTTGAAGACCAGTCACTGAACATCATTGACAAGTTCAAGATGCATGGAGCACCTTACATTGAGCACCTCACAGGTGGTTCAGCTCTCCACATGAATCTTGAGGAGCACCTCTCTAAGATGCAGTACAAGCAGCTCTTGAAGGTTGCAGCCAAGGAGGGATGTAACTACTTCACGTTCAACATTCCTAACACCATCTGTAACAACTGCGGTCACATCGACAAGCGCTACTTGCACGAGTGTCCTAAGTGCCACTCAAGCAATGTGGACTACATGACTCGCATCATCGGCTATCTGAAGAGAGTAAGCAACTTCTCTGCTGCACGCCAGAAGGAGGCAGCACGCCGTTACTACGCAGGTTCAGACAAGATGGGTAAGGAAGATGCACAGCCAATGCAGAAGGTTTCCTAAATCGTTTAGATACCTCTCTCTATTTTGAAACTTAAATGAAATACGTTAATACGGGCGTGGTCTTTCAGGAGATTCCTGATGAGGTCACGCTCTCTATCAATATATCCAACTGCCCTTGCCATTGCCTTGGGTGCCACAGTCAATACCTGTGGGAGGACATTGGCGAGCCTCTCAACACCATGTCTCTCGGCATGATGCTCAAGGAGTATGGAGACGACATCACATGCGTGGCTTTCATGGGTGGAGATGGTGAGCCCGATAAGGTTGACGCCCTGGCGGAATGGACGAAGAAGAACTACCCCGAGCTAAAAACTGCATGGTATAGCGGCAGGGGAATCCTCAGCAAGGATGTCCAGCTAAAGAACTTCAACTTCATCAAACTCGGTCCTTACATCGAGTCCAAAGGTCCACTCAACAAACCCACCACAAACCAGCGTCTCTACAAGGTTGTCAAGGGAGAAACACTCAAAGATATAACAAGCAAATTCTGGAAGAAATGAAACCTATATTCATAGCAGGTCCATGCGTGATAGAGAGTGCCGAACTTCTCGACACCGTAGCACGTCAACTGGTGGCTATCAACCAGTCTCTCGGCATCGACATAATCTTCAAGGCCTCATTCGACAAGGCTAACAGGACATCGCTCAAGTCCTTCCGTGGTCCCGGCATGGAGAAAGGACTGCAAATGCTTGCCGACATCAAGGAGAAGTATGGTCTGCGCCTGCTTACCGACATTCATGAGGCTTATCAGGCACAACCCGTCGGAGAGATCGTTGATGTCATACAGATACCAGCCTTTCTCTGCCGTCAGACGGATTTGCTCGTAGCAGCAGCCAAGACTGGCAAGACTGTAAACATCAAGAAGGCACAGTTCCTCAGTGGAGCCGACATGAAATATCCTGTCAACAAGGTGCAGGAGAGCGGAGGCTCGGAGGTGTGGCTCACTGAGCGTGGCAACTCCTTCGGCTACAACAATCTCGTGGTTGATTTCCGCAACATCCCCGATATGCTCCAGATTACCCCACGCGTCATCATGGACTGCACCCACAGCGTACAGCGTCCTGGCGGCGGCAACGGCACCACAGCAGGCGACCGCAAGTTTGTGCCCTCTATGGCATTGGCAGCAAAAGCCTTTGGTGCCAATGGCTATTTCTTTGAGGTACATCCTGACCCAGACAAGGGCCTCAGCGACGGGCCTAACATGCTGCAGTTGGACGACCTCCAGCCACTTATCCAAAAACTCCTTAAACCTTGAGACTCATGAAGACAATACGCGAAATAGCCGCACAAGCCCTGAAAGACGAGGCACAGGCACTCAACGACCTCATCCCGCTGCTCGACGAGCAGTTAGACAAAGCCATTGACCTTATGCTTAACTGCAAGGGCAAAGTAATCGTTACGGGCGTGGGCAAGAGCGGACACGTAGGAGCCAAGATAGCCGCAACCCTCAGTTCTACTGGCACGCCTGCCGTCTTTGTCAATCCCCTCGATGCTTACCACGGCGACCTTGGCGTGATAACCAAAGACGATGTGGTGCTTGCCCTGAGCAATAGCGGACAGACAGACGAACTCCTGCGCTTTGTGCCCATCATCCTCCACATGGACGTACCCATTATCGGCATGAGCGGCAATCCGAAGTCGCTCCTTGCCAAATACTCCACCTACCACATCAATGTCAAGGTAGAGAAAGAGGCATGTCCCCTCAACCTCGCACCTACGAGCAGCACCACAGCAGCCCTCGCTATGGGTGATGCCTTAGCCATCTGCCTCATGGAGTTGCGCAACTTCAAGCCTCGCGACTTCGCACAGTTCCACCCTGGTGGCGAGCTCGGCAAGCGTCTCCTCACCACAGCTGGCGACGTTATGATAGACGAAGAACTGCCCATCGTGCCAGCCACCATGCACCTTGGCGAAGCCATTATCAAGGTCAGCGCAGGCAAACTCGGACTGGGCATCGCGCTCAATGATGACAAGACCGTTGCTGGCGTCATAACTGATGGCGACATACGTCGCGCTATGGAGCGCTGGCAAGCAGCCTTCTTTGACCACACTGTTAACGACATCATGACAAAGACGCCTAAGACCGTAAAAACTGACACACGCATAGCCGAGATACAACGCATCATGAACCAAAACAAGATTCACAACGTTCTGGTAGTTGACGAGAAAAAGCGTCTCATAGGTGTTGTTGACCGTTACGCTTGCGACATATAAAAGAACCCTGTTTTTCTTACACACATAAGAAAAGGCTTAAATGTTCACTCTACATTTAAGCCTTTCCTTTTCTTATTTCATGATTAGCTTTTTTCCATTCAGTATACGCAAGCCTTTTCCTTTCGCATCCGCCCTGCATCCCTTCAGGTCATAGACACTTTTTGTCATATCCTGCGTTTCCGGACTCCTAACCTCTTCCACAAGGGTTACCCCATCCTCTTCCATAGACGAGAAAGGAATATCGCTTATAGACGCAGGCGCCATCTCTGCAGGCAAGAAAAGGTACGCCTTATGCGCTTTGTTGGTAAAGGCTGCACCATCATTCTCACCCCAATAGAAGCCCACACCCTTCGTAGCGTGGTTGGTAAGCTTAAAGTAATATCCGTCGCCATTGCTCTGCATCGCCTCCGTATCCGTACCATATAGCATGTTTCCTTCTACAGACGCCAACCCTTTCGCCTCAGTCGCCGCAGCAGAATATATCGTGGGGTGATAGTCAGTATTCGGTTCGCCCTTCACTACCACCGCCGTACCATGCGGTACGGTTGTACCGATACTGCTCCTGTTCAATTTATATTTGTCCCCCTCTTTAGTTACGTTTATAGTATATGCAGTTGTGCCGTCAGGCAATTCTACGTCATTACTGCCGTAGTACATTGTGGCATAACCCGTATCTCCAATCCTCAGCGTCTCGTTTGTCGCAATCTTTTTATAGCAGTAGGCACGCATATAGTAAGCACCGCCTACAGAAGCACCCGAATAATTTTTGAAACCATAAGGTGGTGTATAACTAATGAATTTCATTCCCTCCATATAATATTTTAGGCACACCGCCTCGTATGGGAAATTATCATTATCAAGGAGATAAGGTACCCACTTTTCTAAAGTACTCGAAGCTGTATTTGATAACTTCAAACTTGTACCATCAGCTTGAACATACTTTCCATCTTTATCTTGAAGATTCACATAATCAAGCGCTCCTCCTTTAGTTTTGTGAACTATTACCTTATACTCATACACCTCCCCCGCTGTATTCGCAGCATCGAGAGTGATGGTCGGAGGCAGACAGTCGGCAGTCGTCGTACCTATGTTGACAGCGTGAAAAGCATTCCCCTCCTTACTGTCGTAAGTACCCATTGCATACACTTTCTTCTCTGCATCATAAGAAACAAGGATAATCGTGTCACCTGTGGCAAAATCCGTTGTCGATGTCACTACCTGATACAATCCACCCAGAGTGCTCTGCGCACTCACGCCAAGCCCGCACAGCACACCTGCCATGAGGCAAACAATAAATTTCTTCATTTTCTTGTTATCCTATTCGTGTTCTTTTAATAAATTTGTGTCCTTTATAATCTTGTAGTTTTTCCTATGAGATAATGGTCGAGTATGGTTATCGCAGCCATAGCCTCAACCACAGGCACAGCACGAGGCAACACGCAAGGGTCGTGCCTGCCCCTCGCCTTCAGAGTGGTAGCGTTACCCTCCAGGTCTATCGTCTCCTGCTCGCGCAGTTGAGTAGCCACAGGCTTAAAAGCCACCCTGAAGTAAATATCCTCGCCATTACTTATACCGCCCTGTATTCCACCCGAGTGGTTGGTCTTGGTACCATTACCCAACCCTTCATTAAAGAGATCGTTCTGCTCACTGCCCCTCATGCCTAAGCCCTCGAAACCCTCGCCATACTCAAAACCCTTCACTGCGTTTATAGAGAGCATAGCCGAGCCTAACGATTGGTGCAGTTTCATAAACTCAGGCTCGCCCAGCCCTACGGGGCAACCCTTGATAACACACGTTATCGTACCGCCAATCGTGTCGCCGTCAGCCTTCACCTCCCTTATCAGCTGCTCCATCTCCTGAGCCTTCTTTGCGTCAGGACAACGCACGGCATTCTCCTCCGTCTTCCCAAGGTCATACTTTCTGTAATCCCTGTCGAGGGCAATCTCTCCCACCTGCGACGTATATGCCTGAATACTGATGCCCAGCTGCCTCAACGCCAGTTTGGCAAAAGCCCCAGCCACACACCTGCTGATAGTGATGCGGGCACTGCTTCTGCCACCACCACGATGGTCTCTGATACCATACTTCTGCTGATAAGTAAAATCTGCATGAGAAGGACGGAACACACAACGCATGTTCTCGTAATCCTGAGAATGTTGGTTGGTATTCCTTACGATAAAACCTATCGGACACCCCGTAGTCTTGTCCTCGAACACGCCCGACAGAATCTCCACCTTGTCAGCCTCGTTCCTGCTCGTCGTAATGTCACTCTGTCCTGGACGCCTGCGGTTCAGTTCCGTCTGTATGAAATCCATGTCCACTACTATGCCTGCAGGCATGCCGTCTATCACACCACCAATAGCAGCACCATGACTCTCGCCAAAACTCGTAACCCTGAATATCCTGCCAAAAGTATTCATTATCTCTTTTTTTTACTTACCAAATAGTTTTCTTTCTCCTTGCAAAGTTACTCGTTTTCTCCGATATACCCAAATTATAACACTCTTTTTTCACTCACCCCTCACCCGAAACGCCCCGCTATCGTTAATAAAACTTAAAAGAGAACTAATTCTTCATTCTTAATTCTTCATTCTTAATTTATTTGACTACCTTTGCACTCGCTTTTCAGACCAAGAGCCGTTTTTTAGAAACGTTCGGAGAGATGGTAGAGTGGTCGATTACAGCGGTCTTGAAAACCGCCGTGCTGAGAGGCACCGGGGGTTCGAATCCCTCTCTCTCCGCAATATCACTTGATTATCAGTGATTTACGAGATTTACACCCAATTTTACACCCAAAAATGTAAGATTGGGTGTTTTCTTTTTAATAGGCCAGAAGGTAGCATAAATCCGCTGACCTGTCATTAGCCACCACAGGGACGCAAGAATGGCTGAGGTGCGAAAGAGGAATACAAAAAGTGAAACACGGGATGAGGTGTGCATTGGATATTGTCATAACAATTTAATACGCTTTATTCCGACATCTTAGAAAAAAGCGGTAACTTTGCGCCCAAAATAATTATCTGTTTCATTCACAACTTTTTGAGCATTTATGAAAATACTTGTTGTCGATGACGAATTAGACATCTGTGAGATAC
>DGTQ01000027.1 GCA_002394365.1 Prevotellaceae bacterium UBA4332 | reverse complement strand
CTTGTCGTATCTGTCACTGAATTGTTCTTCTTCCGATCTTCCTCATTACTGCCTTTTCCGGGCGAAGCGAGTCACACTTACTTTTTCCGTCGCAAAGTTAGTGCAAGCCGTATTCTGCAAGTACCAGATGCCTTATTCCTCGAATTTTTTCAAAAACTTTTTGCCGCCTGTGCCAGCCAATAAAAACTTTTCGTGGCCCAAAGGTGAAATAATTCGGTAATTCCTTGCATTCCCATACTTCCCTTGCCAACTCTTAAAGCAACGTTAAGAAGTTTTTTATGGTTCATAAAATAGTGCGAATCAACTATGATGAAATTTTTTGTCCCTCGAAGAAAAAGTGTTACTTCGGGGGACAGATGGGGGACAAAATGGGTGATAATCTGCAAATATCGAAGTTAAAAATCAAAAATCTGCAAAAATATACTTAATTATAAATGCCTGAAATGATGTGATTTACGAGCTATAGTTGCAGATAGTATGCTTTTCTTTGCAAAAAAATCACTTTCCCACGCAAAAGTGGGAGAAGATGTTTTGGAGGACTTCGTTTGGGGTGATGGTGCCTCCTGTGATGTCGGCGAGGTGGGAGAGGGTGAGGCGGAGGTCTTCAGCGAGGAGGTCGCCAGGGAGAGATTCGTTTGCTGTTGTCCACTTGCCGTTGACCTTTCTTGCTCCCATGCCTTCGATGACGCGAGTGAGGCTTTCGTTAGCTTTCATGAGGGCGTCATAGTGGCGGGCGTTGGTTATGATGATGTCGTTCTCTGATATGTCTGGAATGTTTGCTGAGCTATAGATTGTTTCTTCCAGGGCAGAGAGGTCGGTGTCGTATTTTGCAGAGATTGTTATAAATGAAGAATGAGGAATGAAGAATGAGGAATCGTCCTTTACTGGTAATCCTTTATCTGATTTCGTGATAATGATAATTAGTTTCTTTCCTTCGCAGCGTGTCTGCATGTCTTGCTGTTCGGAAGCTGTGGGGGCTTCGTCAAGGAGCCAAAGAACGATGCGTGCTTTGTCTATGGTCTGGTAGGTGCGCTCTATGCCGATAAGCTCCACAGTGTCAGAGGTTTGGCGTATGCCTGCTGTGTCGATGAAGCGGAAGGTTACGCCATGAATGTCGATGGTGTCTTCGATGGTGTCGCGAGTGGTACCATGCACGTTGCTCACTATGGCGCGCTCGTCTTTCAGGAGACGATTGAGCAGGGTGCTCTTGCCCACGTTTGTCTTGCCCACTATGGCTACGGGTATGCCTTGTTTTAGTGCCTGTCCTGTTTCGAATGATTTGGCAAGCGAGGTTATGTGGTTTTCTATCTGAATGGCAAGTGCAAGGAGTTCTGACCTGTCGGCAAACTCCAGTTCTTCGTGGTCTGAGAAGTCGAGCTCAAGTTCTAATAAGGAAGTGATTTTCAGCAGTTTCTCGCGCAGGTGTGACAGCTCGCTTGAAAAATTGCCACGCAACTGGCTTAAGGCAAGGTGGTGTGTCGCCTTGTTGGTTGAGGCTATAAGGTCTGCCACAGCCTCTGCCTGCGAAAGGTCCATCTTGCCGTTGAGGTAGGCACGCTGTGTGTATTCCCCAGGTTCTGCCATTCGACAGCCCTCCTGTATGAGGCGCTCCAACACCTTATTTATAATATAGCGCGAACCGTGACAGGATATTTCCACGCTGTCTTCGCCTGTGTAGGAGTGGGGGGCACGAAAGACTGTAGCGAGCACCTCGTCTATGGTGGTGCCGTCTTCAGCCTTTATGCTTCCGTAGTGCAGGGTGTAGCCTTTGGCTTGTGTAAGGTCTTTTGTGAAAATCCTTGATGTGATGTTGAGGCTCTCTGCGCCAGACACTCGTATTATGCCGAGTGCTCCTCCTGTTGGTGTGGCGAGAGCGCAAATCGTACCATCATGGTTTGAGGTTTGAGGTTTTGGGTTAGGATTGTTCATTTCAGACTTATTTCATAAACACAAAATAGACGGCGGCTACGAGGCAGAGGAATGCAGCAGCGTGGTTCCAGTGCAGGCTTTCGTGCTGGAACATCAGGTTGGCGAGAATGGCGAAGACTATGAGCGATACACACTCCTGTATCACCTTCAGCTGCACCAGCGTGAAGGGACCTCCGTTGCCAACGAAACCGATGCGGTTGGCAGGCACCTGACAGCAGTATTCAAAGAAGGCTATGAGCCACGAAAAGGCGATGACGAGCAACAGAGGCCAGTGGGTAGATACACCATTGGCTTGCAACTTCAGGTGTCCATACCAGGCGAAGGTCATGAATACATTGCTCAGGACGAGCAGGGCTATGGTGTAAAAAGCGTTCATCATATTCTGTCCAAAACGAGTTTTATGAGGTCAGAAATAGAACTCTTGTATTCAGTATTCATCTTCGTGGTATAGCGGTCAGCCACCACCATGCAGCACGTCATAGCCTTGTGACCGAGCAGGGCAGACATGCCTGCCAGAGCCGACGATTCCATCTCGAAGTTGCATATCATCAGTGGGTCAGCATCAGGGTGCTTAGGGTCTTGATAAGAGAACGACTCTACCTTCAGGTTCTGTTCATAGTCTTGCGGACTAAGTCGCACAAATCGTCCCTGCGGACCATAGAAACCACCACAAGATATGGTTATGCCCCTGAACATATCTTTGCCAGCCACTCGCTCTATCAGTTCCTCGTCGGCAGTTGCCACGTATGGCGAACCCTTCTTGTAGTTCCACGACATGTGCTTCTTGAAAGCCTCTTCCAAAGCCAGGTCGCACACCTCATCGCGGCCTTCATAATAGTTGAGCAAGCCATCGAAGCCTATGGACTTCACGCTTGCCACGAAAGACCCCAAATGAATGAAGGGCTGCAAGCCGCCACACGTACCTATTCTTACTATGGAGAGCTGCGTCAGTTTATCCTTTACCTGCCTCTGCTCGAGGTCTATGTTTACGGCAGCATCCAGTTCAGTCATCACAATGTCGATGTTGTCGCACCCTATGCCAGTAGAGACACACGATACGCGTTTGCCTTTGTAAGAGCCCGTAATCGTGTGGAACTCACGCGCTTGCACTTCGCACTCTATCTCGTCGAAGAACTTGGCAACAACCGTTACCCTGCCTGGGTCGCCCACGAGAATTATGCGTTCAGCCAGATGTTCAGGACGCAGGTGCAGATGATACACGCTGCCATCCTCGTTAATAGGAAGTTCGGAAGGAGGAATCATATACTTTTCTTATTAGTTTATTTGTAGTTATCAGTTTTGTATCTTGAAAGATGTTTTGTTCACTAACCTGCAAAGTTAGCAATTAAATTTCTAATTGCCAAGCCAGCAGTAATGTTTTTCCCACTTTTCTTTGTCGTTTCACAAAATCTTTTTATCTTTGCAAGCAGATAAAGAAGAATAAAAGAAAATGACAGCAATGCAACTAAATGCTGAGGTGCTTCGTAATATGAGCATCATAGCTGAAGACGAAACCTTGCTCAAGCGAGTAGCCAAATACCTTCGAAAGGTTGTTGCAGAGAGACGAACCGACCCTACGGAGGTGTCGAAAGAGGAGTTCTTTGCAAGCCTCGAACGTGGAGAAGAGGAGTACAGGCAGGGGAAAACGCACAGGATAGAGTCAGTGAAAGAATTAAAGGATTTCCTCAACGCTCTTTAAGCAAGTATTATGTACAAACTTGAATATACGGATGAAGCCAGGTTGCACATGCAACAATTAAAGCGTCAAGAGCCAAAAGCCTTTCAAAAGGTTGAAGGCTTGCTGATAGAGCTTATGGAACATCCCACCACTGGCACAGGACATCCTGAACCATTAAAGGGACAACCAGAAGGTCGATGGAGTCGTCGCATAACAAAAAAGCACAGGTTAGTCTATCGTATAATCAAAGAAACTGTAGTGGTGCTTATCCTTAGGGCTTATGGACACTACAATGATAAAAAATAATGCAAACTAAAACAGGAATGCCTATGAGGTAACAGCACTTCACAGAAGGTATATATATATAAAGGAAAGGGAAAGAGGAATGAAGCCAAAGAAAGAAAAGCCCTCTCTCGGCTCCACTGGAGACGATATATACTGAACACTCAAAAAGCTCGTGTAATCAGCGTTCCCTACCTATACTATAGTTTTTATCAGCCATTCCCTCAGTAGAATTAGGGGAGTGGCTGATTTTTTTTGTGTATGTTTTAGTCTGTTTTTTTTTGCCATAGTTTTGCAAAAAACGGGGGAAGCGTGTTTTTTGCCTGCTCTTGCATGGCTTTTAAGTGCCTTTGCATTGGTTCTAAATAACAAACTAGGCTAGTTTGATGAACAAAGTAGGTTAGTTTGTTGAACAAAGTAGGCTAGTTTGTTGAACAAAGTAGGTTAGTTTGTTCTACAAATCAGGCTGATTTGTTAGTTAAAAGCAAAGCTCCTGTATGTCCTTGCTAAGTAACCGCATGTGGAAGCAAAGTAACCGCACGTGGAAGCAAAGTAACCGCATGTGGAAGCTAAGTATCCGCACGTGGAAGCTAAGTAACCGCACGTGGAAGCAAAGTAACCGCATGTGGAAGCAAAGTATCCGCACGTGGAAGCAAAGTGTGGTGGCAAAGCGACTGTAGGTGCATTTTTATATGCAATACTTGTTTTGTTTTAAGAAAAAATGTGTATCTTTGCAGGGAGTAAGTGATGGCTTGGCTCATAAAAAGCTGATTGATAAAACAGAGGACGAAAGCGAAGATGACGACGGCTGAGGACATAATCGCCCACATGGAGCTGCTAAGGAACGAGGAGCAGCGCAGGGTGCTCATGGGTTTCTTCAAGACGGGACCTGGGGAGTATGGCGAGGGTGACGAGTTCTTGGGCTTGAAGGTGCCGCAGACGAGGGAGGTGGTAAAGGCTGTGGCTAAGGATTTGCCGCTGGGGGAGGTGCCCGAGTTGCTGATGAACCGCTGGCACGAGGTGAGGCTTTGTGGCTTGCTGGTATTGGTGGAAAAGTTCGAGAAACTGGCAACGAAACGCCTTGAGAATGACGAGGCTGCCATAAGGGGACGTGATGAGATTGTGAACCTCTATCTGCATTATGCCGAGAGGGCTAACAACTGGGATTTGGTCGATTTGACGGCACACAAGATTCTGGGGCACTGGTTGCTGTTGCCATCTATGCTGGGCGATAAAAGGTACAAGACGAGAGTGCTCGACGAACTGGCTCGTAGCTCGTGCCTCTGGAAGCAGCGGATGAGCATAGTGTGTACGTGGAAGACGTCGCAGATGGGTGATGCTTCGTGGTGCCTGCGTTATGCTGAGAGGCATTTGCACCATCCTCATGACCTGATGCACAAGGCTGTGGGCTGGATGCTTCGCGAGATGGGCAAGCGATGCTCGATGGACCTGTTGAGAGATTTCCTTCGGAAGTATGCCAGCGAAATGCCTCGCACGATGCTCCGCTATGCCATAGAGAAGATGGGCGACGAGGAGCGCAGGGAGTGGATGAGAAGATAGTTAAGCCCGCTTCGCTGACGGGGTTTAAGGTTTTCAGGTCGCCTTGCTGACAGGTTTTAAGATGAAAACAGTACGATATTGTAAATAAAGAAAAATGTATGCGAGAATTTAAGGATATAAAGATAGCTGTGGCTGGTACGGGCTACGTGGGACTGAGTATTGCAACGCTGCTGGCAAGACATCACGAGGTGGTTGCTGTGGACGTGATACCAGAGAAGGTGGAGAAGATAAACAAGGGCATTTCGCCTATTCAGGATGATTACATAGAGAAATACCTGAAGGAGGGAAACCTGAGGCTTCGTGCCACGCTCGATGGTGCTGAGGCATACAGGGATGCTGACTACGTGGTGATAGCTGCGCCTACGAACTACGACCCCGTGAAGAACTATTTCGACACAACTCACGTGGAGGAGGTAATAGACCTGGTGCTGGAGAGCAATCCAGAGGCTGTCATGGTGATAAAGTCAACGATACCAGTGGGTTACACCCGTTCGCTTTATGTGAAGTATGCACGCTTGTTTAAGGAAAAAGGGTGGGGGACAGAGCGCAAGTTCCGCCTGCTGTTTTCGCCAGAATTCCTTAGGGAGTCAAAGGCTTTGTACGATAATCTGTACCCCTCGCGTATCATTGTGGGTTATCCCAAGATGATTAGGGAGAAAGAGGAAGAGAATGAGGCGATTGTCGCGATACAGGGTAACCACATGAAGGAGGATGCAGAGACGTTTGCCAGACTCCTTGTGGAGGGAGCAGAGAAGAAAGATGTTGACGTGCTCTTCATGGGGCTGAAGGAGGCAGAGGCAGTGAAGCTTTTTGCCAATACGTATCTTGCCCTGCGTGTGTCTTACTTCAACGAATTAGATACATACGCCGAGATGAAAGGGCTTGATACTCAGGCTATAATACAGGGCGTAGGGCTCGACCCCCGCATAGGCACACATTATAATAATCCGTCATTCGGCTATGGCGGCTATTGCCTGCCTAAGGACACCAAGCAGCTGCTTGCCAATTATCAGGACGTGCCGCAGAACATGATGACGGCTATCGTGGAGTCAAACAGAACTCGCAAGGACTACATAGCTGATGCCGTTCTGCAGAAGGCTGGCTGGTATGCCTACAGTCAGGACAACTACTATGCAGGAGGCAAGAGGTCTGTGCCTACCATAGGTGTGTATCGCCTGACGATGAAGTCTAATTCCGACAATTTCCGCCACTCGGCTATTCAGGGCATAATGAAACGTATCAAGGCAAAGGGAGCGAAGGTGGTAATTTTTGAGCCGACACTGAAGGATGGCGAGACGTTCTTCGGCAGTGAGGTGATTAACGACCTTGAGAAGTTCAAGAAGGTTTCCAATGCCATAATAGCCAACAGATATGACTCCTGCCTTGATGATGTGAGGGACAGAGTCTATACGAGAGATTTGTTCCACAGAGATTAAGCGTTGCCGAACCAATGAAAGTATTCTTCAAAATATTGCGTAGCGCTCTGTGGCAAAAGGGCAAGGAGAACCTGCCTGAGGAGCTGTCGGAAAGAGAGGCGAGGAAATTGCTGTACCTTGCTGAGAAACAGACGGTTTCAGGTATGGTGGTGGATGTCTTGTATGGTAACAGCATCAAGATGCCAGAAGAACAGTTCTATGAGGCTATGGCTTACAAGATGCAGGTGGAGCAGTGGAACACGCAGGTGAACAGGACGCTGAAGGAACTCGTTGCCCTCATGGACAGTCACAAGATAAAATATGTGGTGGTGAAGGGGCAGATAGTAGCGAGCTATTATCCCAAGCCCTCAACAAGGCAGGCTGGAGACATAGACTATTATTGCGACAAGGAGAATTTCGAGAAACTGATAAAGGTTTTGCAGGCAGAGTGGGGGATAAAGGCGGAAGTGAATAATTCAGACAAGCACGTTGACTTCACTCGTAACGACGTTACCCTCGAGGGGCATTTTTCCCTGCTCTCCCTCTACAGCAAGCGCACTCGTCTTTATTGGCAAAAGATAGTAGAGGAAGACAAGGGAGAAAGCAACACGATAGACGGCACTGAGGTAAAGACTCTTTCGCCTACCTTGCACACACTATATGTGTTCATGCACCTCTACCACCATTTGATGGAGTTGGGAGTGGGACTGAGGCAGTTCTGCGACCTTGCCGTAATGCTCCATTACGCAAAAGAAAAGATAGACCGCGAAACATTCAGGCAACACATAGAGGCTCTTGGTATGGAGAAGGCTTTTCGAGCTTGTGGAAGTGTGCTGGTGCGCAACCTCGGGCTGGAGGCTCAGGATTTCCCCTATGTGCTGACGGATGGTGACCATAAATATGGTAAAAAGATACTCGACGTAGTGATGTATCGAGGCAACATGGGGCACTATAACAAGCGCAGCGGCTTCTCGGGTTGGAAGCATAAAGTAGAAGCTATGGGCATCAAGACTGCCCACTTTTTCAAATTCATGCCTCTTGCTCCAGCTTATAGCGTTCAGTGGCTCCTGCATGAATTTAGCAGAAAAGTTCTGAAGAGAGAATAAGTTGAAAGTCTTGTTCTCAGGATAAAAACAAAAGCAAAAAAAGAACTCCGACAACCTCAGTGAGAGGAAGTCGGAGTTTTCTATTATCTAAGAGAACTAAATGGTTTAGATCTCTGAGAAGTACTTGATTGTACGAACCATCTGAGAAGTGTAAGAGTTCTCGTTGTCATACCAAGAAACAACCTGTACGAGAGAGTTGCCGTCGCCAATCTTGCTTACCATTGTCTGGTTAGCGTCGAAGAGAGAACCGAACTTCATGCCGATGATGTCAGAAGAAACGAGCTTCTCCTCTGTGTAGCCGAAGCTCTCGTTAGCAGCAGCCTTCATAGCAGCGTTGATGTCCTCAACAGCAACCTCACCCTTAACAACAGCGTGAAGGATAGTGGTAGAACCTGTAGGAGTAGGAACGCGCTGTGCAGCACCAATCAGCTTACCGTTGAGCTCAGGGATAACAAGACCGATAGCCTTAGCAGCACCTGTTGAGTTAGGTACGATGTTCTGAGCACCAGCACGTGCACGCTGTACGTCACCCTTACGCTGAGGACCGTCAAGAATCATCTGGTCGCCTGTGTAAGCGTGTACTGTTGTCATGATACCACTCTGTATTGGAGCAAAGTCGTTGAGAGCCTTTGTCATTGGAGCAAGACAGTTGGTTGTGCAAGATGCAGCAGAAATTATCTTGTCGTCAGCGGTCAGAGTCTCGTGGTTTACGTTGTAAACGATAGTTGGGAGGTCGTTGCCTGCAGGAGCAGAGATAACTACCTTCTTAGCACCAGCCTTGAGGTGAGCCTCAGCCTTAGCCTTAGATGTGTAGAAACCTGTGCACTCGAGAACTACGTCAACGTCGTTAGCTGCCCATGGGCAGTTTGTTGCGTCAGCCTCAGCTGAAATCTTGATTTCCTTACCATCAACGATGATTGAGTCCTCTGTTGACTCAACTGTGTGCTTGTTCTCACCGAACTTACCACAGAAACCACCCTGAGCGGTATCATACTTAAGAAGGTGAGCGAGCATCTTAGGAGATGTCAGGTCATTGATTGCTACTACCTCATAACCTTCAGCCTCAAACATCTGACGGAAAGCGAGACGACCGATACGGCCGAAACCATTAATAGCTACTTTTGTCATAATTTTATTAGTTTAAATTATAAAATGTGGAATATTATCCCTTTTTACCTTAAATACGATGCAAAAGTAATCTTTTTTTTTGACAAATTGTTTGTTATTTGAAAAAAAATCGTAACTTTGCGTTTGAATAGGTTGAAACACTTAACACAAATCAAGTTTGCAGGGCTAAATTGTAACTTGAATATTACAATAGGTACATTACTAAAAATAACATTTAATTCATATCAAGAACTATGGGATTTATTAAGGAATTCAAGGAGTTTGCCATGAAGGGCAACGTAATGGACATGGCTGTCGGTGTTATCATCGGTGGTGCGTTTGGTAAGATTGTCAGCAGTCTGGTTGACGATGTTCTTATGCCTTGCATAGGCATGATAACAGGCAATGTAAACCTTGCAGACCTTGCTTTCAAGATTGGCGAGGGCGAGGAAGCTGCTGTGCTGAAGTATGGTATGTTCCTTCAGAACATTCTCGACTTCTTAATCATCGCCTTCTGTATCTTCTGCATGATTAAGGCTATGAACAAGTTGAAGAAGGAAGAGCCTGCTGCACCTGAGGCACCTGCTGGTCCTACTCAGGAGGAACTCCTTGCAGAGATACGTGACCTGCTGAAGCAGAAGTAAAACATTTGTAAAAGTTTTTACTTACGATAAAAATAATTCGTGCAATCAATGTTGGTTGCACGATTTTTTTTGTAATTCATAATTTTTTACTACCTTTGCACCTTGTTATATATAAGAGAGGTTATGAGAACTGTAAAAATATCCATCATATTGTGCTTGATGTGCATGGTGCATGCACTGACGGCTAATGCTGTGTTGAAGGAAGATAGCCTTGCCAATACGCTGAAGGTGTTGCGCAGCGAATTGACTATCTATCACGATGAGTATTCGCAGAAGCAGACCGTCATGAAAGCCGCAGGACAGAAGGTGTTCAAGACACTTCTGGAGACCATGCAGAATTCCAACCAGAATGCCTTGATGCTCTACTCGCAGAGGGACGGCTATGTGTTCGACCTCTCCTACGCTTGTCATGAGGCTATTGAGCAGTACCACGACTTCAGTCGCCAGCTCGTCCCTTTTATGGAGTATGTAGACCAGAGCGACAACGAGGTATCACGATTTGACAGTCTCATAAACTGCCTCAAGACCATGCCTGTAATGATGCTCACGCCACAGGCAAAGATGGACCGCAATGTCTGCCTTGCCCTTGCTGTGAACACCCAGCGAATGGTGCAGGAAGATCATGACCAGTTGCAGGAATACATTACTTTCTACAAGATGACGGAGGCTCGTCTGAAGTATCTCAACGACTATGCCAACAAGAAGTATGGAGAGTTGCAGAGCAGTATTTTTGTCAATGGTGGCGATAATTATTTTGACATAATATCAAGGTTCAAATACTATTTCACTCAGACCAAGGAAAGCATCTACGATAAGTATAGCCCCATACCAGGTGTGCGCTCTCAATGGGATAGCCGCTGGATAATAGGCCTCTTTATCGTAATCCTTTTCTATGGCTTCATAGCTGTGGCACTCAACCAGCTGATAGTGCGCTGGCTCGTGACCAAACTATTCAAGAAGGGCTACGGTTCTGTGCAAGTGGCAAACTGGTTTCTTGCCAAGCGAACGGTTATCATTATGGCATCAACGGTGGTTACCTTTGCCATCATTCTGGGCATAGTGAGGGCTCTTGCCGACCAGAATTTCATACAGATGGCAGCAGGTTTGTTGGTGCAGTATTCATGGCTCTTCAGCGTTATCATTATTTCTATTCTGCTCAGGACAAAACCAGAGCTCACTATCAAGACATTCCTTGTTTATCTGCCCTTGATAGTCAATGGCTTTATTGTCATCAGTTTCCGTATTATCCTCATACCAAATGCCTTGGTGAACCTCATATTCCCACCAATACTTTTGATATGCACCCTGTTGCAATGGTATGTCTTGAGGAAATACAGCCACGTTATAGAGGGTAGCGACAAGGGCTATGCCTACTTCTCTCAGTTTATCTTCATTGTCTCTTTGGTTAGCTCGCTCGTGGGTTATACCCTGCTATCCGTCCAGATACTCATCTGGTGGATTATGCAGCTCACCTGCATACTCACCATAACCTGTTTCCGCGACTGGTACAAGACTTATTCCACACGTAACAACTTCAAGGATAAGCCTGTTACCGAAACGTGGTATCATGCAGCAATCTATTGGGTTGTGCTTCCTATATGCGGAGTATTCTCTGTAGTATTGAGTCTCTATTGGGCAGCAGACGTCTTTAACCTCAGCGACCTCACCATGACGCTATTTACTCGTAAGTTTATCAACACCGAGAATTTCTCGGCAAGCATATTCAGCATAGCTCAGGTGGTTTCTCTGTGGTTTATCTTCAACTACATCAATCATACAGCCAAGGCATTTGCCAAGTACTACCTCAGTCAGCGTGACCCTTCGAATGCCGACCAGCGCTTTATGATGGTGAAGAACGTCATGCAAATATTCGTTTGGGGTATATGGTTCCTTATAGCTATGGCTATGTTCCATGTATCAAATACGTGGCTGGTGGTTATCTCAGGAGGCTTGTCAACAGGTATTGGCTTCGCCTCTAAGGACATACTTGAGAATATCTACTATGGTATCTCGCTCATGACAGGACGTATCAAGATAGGCGACCTCATCGTCTGTGACGGCATAAGAGGTACGGTGGACAGTATATCCTACACCTCCACAATGATAAATACGGTGGATGGTTCCGTTATAGCCTTTCAGAACTCCCAGCTCTTTACCAAGAACTATAAAAACATGACTCGCAACCACGGTTATGAACTTCATATCCTTGATGTGGGTGTGGCTTATGGTACGGACATAAAGCAAGCCAAGGAGGTGATAAAGCAAGCTGTAGAACCACTGAGCATTATAAATAAGAGAAAGGGTGTCAACGTAGTGCTGAAAGAACTTGCCGACTCTGCGCTCGTCTTGAAGGTTATCGTTTGGGTGAATGTGTTCACGCAGTATAGCGATGATGGTGTGATACTCGAAGCTATTTATAACGCTCTCAACAAGCACAACATCGAGATACCATTCCCACAAATTACAGTTCATAATGCAAACGCATAATTCATAGTTGAAAAAGTTATTTCACATATTGGCATTACTCCTGCTTGCGTCAACAGTATCGGCGCAAACAGCAGACTCGCTTATCGTTCGAGATTTGCGCAAGGCAGGGATAACTTTTTCCCATAATAACAGCGTTGTACTCCTTACCTCTGGTCAGGAGAAGTACGACGAAATGTTTGCTGCCATAAGGCAGGCGAGGGAGAGCGTCCACCTGGAGTACTTCAACTTCCGCAACGATTCCATTGCTGATGCCCTTTTCGAGATACTTGCGGAAAAAGCCAAAGAGGGAGTAGAGGTAAGAGCTCTCTATGATGCCTTTGGCAATATGTCTAACAACAGCCCTCTGAAGAAACATCATGTAAAGGCCATCAGGGACAAGGGCATAGAGCTCTATGAGTTTGACCCGATAGGCTTTCCCTGGATAAATCATGTCTTTAGTCGAGACCACAGAAAGATAGTAGTCATCGATGGCAAGATAGCCTTCACAGGGGGCATGAATGTTGCCGACTACTATATACACGGCACAGAGGTTGTTGGCGACTGGCACGATATGCATTGTCGCATAGATGGCGACGAGGTTAATACCTTGCAGAAGATATTCCTGCGTGTGTGGAACAAGACTACTGGGCAGAATATTCATGGTGCGAAATACTACCGAGGCATTCATTCGCCTATAAAGGGAACGCCTGATGCAGCAAGAGATGCCTACATGGTGGGCTTGAAACAAGACACTACGGCAACTGCCTACAAGAAGATGGTCGGCATAATAAACCGTGAGCCCCGTGTTACAAACAAGATAATGAGGCAGTTCTACATCTCTTGCTTTGATAACGCTCAAGACAGCATCAAGCTCATCAATCCTTATATGTCTCTCACTCACTCAGTGAAGAAGGCAATAAAGCGTTGCCTCAAACGAGGAGTAAAGTTGCAGGTCATGATGTCTGCCGTCAGCGATATTCCTATGGAGCCAGACGCATCCTTCTATAACCTTCACTGGATGATGAAACGTGGTGCAGAGGTGTATATCTACGAAGGAGGTTTCCACCACACGAAGATTATAATGGTGGATGGCAGAGTATGCACGGTGGGAAGTTGCAATCTTGACGCACGTTCCCTCAACTGGGACTACGAAGAGAATGCCGTGATAGTAGATAAGAACACTACAGGCGAACTTGACAGGCATTTCGATGCGCAGAAGAAGCATAGCTTTCTCCTCACTCCCGAGAGGTGGGACAAATGGCGCACTCGTTGGCAGAAAACATACGGTTGGTTATCAAAATTATTAAGTACATGGCTGTAATAGACAAATATTGGGAAGACATACACGATATCCCTACCTTATCGGAGGCGGAAGAAAAACTCTTGGCAGAAAAAATTGCACAAGGTGATGACAAGGCTGTTGATAAGCTTGTTACGAGTAATCTCCGCTATGTAGTGGCACTTGCCCGCCAGCTCTCCAAAGACAGTGAGGTGAGTATGGATGACCTCATCAGTGAGGGCAATGTGGCCATGCTCCTTGCTGCCAGACGTTGGAATCCCTCTAAAGACCCGAATTTCGTGAGCTATGCCTCTCAAAGTGTGAAGAAGGCTATGATGGCAGCTATAGCTCAGCAGAGTCCTATGATAACCCTGCCTAAGAAAGAGGCTGCGGCATCTAAAGACATGCGACGAATGTCAACCGACGCTCCTGTTCACCCTGGTCAGACCAACACTCTTGGCGATATGTTAAAGGCTGGCAAACCTATGACCGACGACGGAGCAGAACTCTCTGACGACAATTACGCTATAACTTCGGCTATAGCCCAACTCGAGGAAAGAGAGCAAATCATAATGAAACATTTCTATGGCATAGGAACGGATGACACCCTTACTATGGCGGAAATAGGTGAGAAACTCAACCTGAAACGTGAACGCATAAGACAGATAAGAAAAACTGCAGAAAGAAAAATGAGAAGACTGATGAAACATACTTTGTTGCTCCTCGTGGCATTCATGCTCGGTATGCCAGTAATGGCGCAAAAAGGAGATGGTCCAGCAAGACCTCCTAAGTTTGCCAAAGTTCTAAGACAGGCAAGACAGACAGATGAAGACAAGAGTCTCAGGACCATTCCGCAGATGTATGCCTATGCTGTTGCGACATCGCCACAGGACTCGGTGGTGTATATTACCGACCTCCTTATTCTGCGTAATGCCCAGATGACCAAGGGAACAAATTTTCTCGTAGGCAGGCAGGACCTTTCTTCCCAGTTTAAGAACCACCTTGCTGGCATTGACCAACCTAATCGCACGTGTTCTACCATGTTTGCAGTAAACTATAGGAAGGCATCCAAGGACTACGAAAAGTTGAAGAAAAACCTTACTAAAAAAGGTTTCGACATAAAGGTTATCGACCAGACGGAGTTCAGGTTTATCGTAACGCATTAAGATATTTACACAGTAGCAAAAAGAAAGAGTGTTTTATTCAGTAGCAGGACATAAGATAGAGATAGACTACGATTGCGAGAAGCTATCCCAGCTCATTCCCTCGTTTTCTCCCTTTGCCATAGAAGGCGACGGGGTGGGGGATTTACTCTTTCGTCTTACGGTAGATAACTCCCTCAAGATGGTAAGCGAGGCTGATCGCCGCCTTATCCGCGATGTTGATACAGGCAATGGCAAGACACGAGTGGACAAACTCAAGGATGGAGGTTATCAGTTCCTTGTCCGTGATGTGTATGACCGCCATTGTGCTCTCCTTATCACCTCACCACGTTTCGACAACTGTCGTGTAGCCCTTCGTGGCGGACTGGGTACTCAGCGCTTTGCCCTCAATAATGCCCTCATGCTGGTCTATGCCTTTAGTGCAGCCCGCTACAAGACATTGCTTATCCACGCTTCCGTTGTGCGTCATCAGGGTAAGGCATACGCTTTCACAGCAAAAAGCGGCACAGGCAAGAGCACACAGGTAGCCAACTGGATGCGCTACATAGAGGGATGTGACATAATGAACGACGACAATCCTATCATTAGGATAATAGACGATAAACCAGTACTTTTTGGTTCTCCTTGGAGTGGCAAGACACCATGCTATCGTAATATCAGTGCTCCTCTTGCAGCCATAGTCCTCATAGAACGTGACACATGGAATCACGTAGAGGCTCAGAAGCCTATCATCGCCTTCTCTACAGTCCTTACGGCATGTTCAGCTATGAAATGGGATGAAGAACTCTACCAGCTGGTGTGCAAGACAAGCTCAAAATTCGTAGAATCGACCAAGGTGGCAACGCTGCACTGCTTGCCAGACCGAGAGTCGGCAGAAGTGTGTAGAAATGCGTTTGCCTAACGAAATAATAATCCCACAGGTGGCTCAACTCGTCCAGGAGGGCAAGAGTGTCACTCTCCCCTTGAGGGGCTACAGCATGCGTCCCTATCTCGAAGACGGACGTGACAAGGGACTTCTCGTTAAGGTAACAGACCCACTAAAGGTCGGAGACGTCATACTGGCACAGATAGGCATCACGCTTTCCGAAAACCAAGAGGAAGAAGTTCCTCGTTATGCCCTCCATCGTATAGTAAGGATAGAAGGGGATAATATAACAATGTACGGTGACGGCAATTTCTCGCCTGAACATATTAAGCGTCAGGACGTGCTTGCCATAGCCAAGGGATTCTACCGCAAGGGCAGCAACCACCTTGATAGTGTCGATACATTACATTATAAGGTATATTGGCGCTCGTGGGTAGCGCTCCGTCCCGTCAGACGTTATCTGCTCCTTCTGTGGAGATTGGTTCACTATCCAAAAGAAACGATAAGAACAATAAAAAATAAGATATGCAAGTAAAATCAGGATTTAAGCTCAACGAGGTGTGTGGACAAACTTTCCTCGTACCTATGGGAGAGTCAAACATTGATTTCTCTAAGCTCATAGCTCTCAATGAGTCCTCCCTGCTCCTTTGGAAGAGAATGTCAGAGGGCGAGTTCACAACCGATGATTTGGTCAAGACACTCCTCGACGAATACGAAGTAGATGAAGCCACAGCTCGCAAGGACGTTGAGGTCATTGTAGAACAATTCAAATCAGAAGGAGTGGTTTATTGAATTCATAGTTCATAATTTATAGTTCATAGTTGATTAAACTTGTAACTGGTAACTTGTAATTGGTAACTAAAAATAATATAATGTATAGAACAAACACCTGCGGAGAACTCCGCATAGAAAATGTAGGTCAGGAAGTAACCCTCGCTGGTTGGGTGCAGGGTGTGCATAATCTTGGTGCCCTCACCTTTGTTGACCTTCGCGATCGTTATGGCATCACACAGTTGGCTTTCAACGAAGATGCACCTGAAGAACTCAAGTCTCTTGCCTCGCACCTCGGACGCGAATACGTAGTCCAGGCAAAGGGCATTGTGGCTGAACGTTACTCAAAGAATAAGAAACTCCCCACTGGAGACATTGAGATTATTGTTTCAGAACTTAATGTTATCAGCGAGTCTGAGACACCTCCTTTTACCATCGAGGATAATACTGATGGTGGCGACGAACTGCGCATGAAGTATCGCTATCTTGACTTGCGTCGCCCTATGGTGCGCAAGAACCTTGAGTTGCGCCATAAGATGACTATTCTTGTGCGCAATTTCCTCGATTCACGCCAGTTTATAGAGGTAGAGACACCTATCCTCATAGGTTCTACTCCAGAGGGGGCACGAGACTTCGTTGTGCCTTCCCGCATGAATCCTGGTCAGTTCTATGCTTTGCCTCAGTCGCCTCAAACCCTGAAGCAGCTGCTCATGGTCTCTGGTTTCGACCGTTATTTCCAGATAGCAAAGTGTTTCCGTGATGAAGACCTGCGTGCCGACCGTCAGCCAGAGTTCACGCAGATAGACTGCGAGATGTCCTTCGTAGACCAAGAGGATGTCATCGAGATTTTTGAAGACATGGCTCGCCATCTCTTTAAGGAGTTGCGTGGTGTGGAACTCCCAGCCAAGCTACGTCAGATGACGTGGCACGAGGCTATGGCAAAATACGGTTCCGACAAGCCCGATTTGCGTTTCGGAATGGAGTTTGTAGAACTTATGGATGTTCTCAAGCTGGGCACCTTCCAGGTGTTCGATAGTGCAGAGTATATAGGTGGTATCTGTGCCGAGGGTTGTGCCAACTACACTCGTAAGCAGCTCGACCAGCTTACCGATTTTGTCAAGTCTCAGCAGGTAGGTGCCAAGGGACTTGTCTATATAAAACTCAATGAGGACGGCACTATCAAGTCCTCAGTAGATAAGTTCTACACACCAGAACAGTTGCAGGCAGTAGCCCAGAAGATGAACGCCAAGAAGGGCGACCTCATCCTCATTCTCTCAGGCGACAATGCCAACAAGACTCGCATACAGCTCTGCTCCCTCCGTCTCGAGATGGGCAAGCGTCTCGGTCTTATGGATAAGGATAAGTTTGAGTGCCTCTGGATTATCGACTTCCCTCTCTTTGAGTGGAGCGACGAAGAGCAGCGCCTCATGTCCACCCATCATCCTTTCACTATGCCTAACCCCGACGACATACCACTGCTCGATACTGACCCTGCGAAGGTACGCGCCAAGGCATACGACTTTGTATGCAACGGCATAGAAGTGGGTGGCGGCTCACTCCGTATTCATGACGGCAAGCTTCAGGCTAAGATGTTTGAGGTGCTCGGTTTCACTCCAGAGCGCGCTATGGCACAGTTCGGCTTCCTCATCAATGCCTTCAAGTATGGCGCACCACCTCATGCAGGTCTTGCCTTTGGTCTCGACCGTTTTGTAAGCATCATGGCAGGTCTCGATTCCATTCGCGACTGCATCGCCTTCCCTAAGAATAACAGTGGTCGTGACGTTATGCTCGATGCACCTTCCTGCATTGATGATAAACAGCTCGATGAACTCGAGATAGCAATAGTAAAGAAAAATTAACATTGACTTGTATCAATAATTGACGCGTATAGGGCATTTTTCCAAAGCGAAAAATGTCCTATTTGTCGGATTGTTAGTATCTTTGCATTGCTTTATGGAAAATATTCCATAGTAGTATCTCAAATAACAAACACTAATTTTCAGGTAAAAAGATTGAAAGTCATTATGGCAGAAAAGAAAATCACAAAGGCAGCAGCAACTAAGGCAGCTAACAAGGCAGCCAAGGCAGCTGAGGTGAAGGAAGCGCCTGCAAAGAAGGCTCCTGCAAAGAAGGCAGCAGCAAAATCTTCCGTTGTTTATGTTAATGCAGAGAACGCTGGTTTCAAGGCTGGCGACGTTTACCAGGCTCTCGCTGGTGCAGAGAAGGCTCTCACCGTTGCAGAGGTAGCTAAGAAGGCTAAGGTAGCTGTAGAAGAGGCTTACCTCGGTCTTGGCTGGCTCCTTAAGGAGGGTAAGGTAGCTACAACTGAGGACAACAAGGTTGTTCTCGCTTAATCAAGTCGTTACTCATCGTAATGCTTAATTAAGTTTTTGTAGCTTAATACAGATACAATAAAAAAAACAGGTGAGGTTTTCCTCGCCTGTTTTTTTATGACTTATAACTTAGAATAAGAGCTTGCGCAAAAGCTTTTAGTTGTAACTGGTAACTTGTGATTTTTTAGTTGACACCAACTAAACGATACCCCCTGTCCAGAATACCTTTGTAGTAGAAGAGCGTAGTATAGAAATTGCGTGTTTCGTAGAACGAGCCCTCTGTAGGAGGGATAGCCCAACTGCCGTCGGGCTTCCTCATCAGGTACTGATAGGAGTAATATCCGTATTTCAGTGGCACAGCACAGATGTATGCCTTCTGGCTTGTGTCATACGACATTCTGTATCTTCCGTTTCCGTTCCCGTTATCGTTCCCGTTATCGTTCCCGTTATCGTTATAATTTACTGCCCACATTCCGTCCACATAAACGGGGTAGGGGAAAGGCTCTGGTGACTGGAGAGTGAAATGTACCATTACGTACTCCGACGTGGTATTGCTTTCATAGTTGTCGCTATTCCTTATGAGGAAAGCTCCCTTGGGCGTCTCGTCATAGACGTATGACGACCTTCTGTAGTCAGACCACACCCACGTATGCCATATCTCGTTCTCACGGTCCCAGGTGTTGTTCTCCACGTTGAACGAATTGCGGTGTATATCCAGAATCTCAAATTTGTGATATTCGTTGCCTCCCTCGAATATGAGGTCTCGGCAGTGGCTCCACTCCATGTATTGCTGGTTCAGGCTCGTAGGGTGGGGTAATTGGCGCATGCTGTCCCAGTTGTTGTTCTGCACTACGTAACCCGTTATCTGCGTCAGAGGGTCAGTAGCCTTCAGTTTGCTATAGTCTGCCTTTATCGTCACCTGCTGGTGGTTTCGCCTCACGTCTATATCCGTGTCTCCGCTATATACGCTGCCAACATTCATCACGCCTTCGTTTACGAGAAAATACAAGGAAAGTATTTTTCCGCCTTCATTCCCGTTTTCGCTTTCGTTCTCGTCATAAATGTCCACCCTGTAGTTTCCCGACATTTTCAGTCGGCATTGGCTGTTGGGTATGCGCAGTTGGTAGTGGGTGTATATCTGTGTGGTGTTGATGCTCTCCTCGTAGTCCTCTATCGTCAGTCCGTTCTGAAAACCGTAAATATAGTCCGACGGCAGTAGTCCTTCCGTTTCCTTCCAGTCTTTGTCGAGGTGTACCACTCGGTATTCATACCTGTGGTATTCGTGCGACAGTTCGTCGAAGGATATGTTCACGCTCTCGCCGCTGTTCAGGTTTATGATAGGCAGTTCCTGCCATCTGTTGCCTGCCACCACCTGTACCGAGCGTATATTGTCCGAATACACTTCATGGCGTTGCGCCTGTGTTAAGGCACAACACCATGTTAAGAGTGCAAATATAAAAAATGTTTTTTTCAAAAAAAATACTGTTTTATTATTACCTTCCCTCCTCTCGGGAGGGGATAGGGGTGGGGTATCATTTCAACAGTTCCACGCTCCTCTTCAGGAACTTGTCCAGTGCTTCGCCCTTCAGCATGCCGTTCTGCAGCAGTGCAAGGTCTATGAGCTGAGAGATGGTTTCAGTCTTCTCCGTGTCAGCTATGACAGACTTTATGACACTGTTGTCACTATTCAGCACCAGGTTGTATGAGTCTGGCATCTGTCCGTAGAACGCCATTCCGCTCTGGAAGCGCGACATATCCTTCATCCTTCGCATATACTCCGACTGGGTGAACATCACTGGGGCAGCCTCCTCGCCCAGAGCCTGTATCTCCACGTTGAAGGTTACCTTGTCCATCTGTGGCAGCTTAGCCTTGAAGGCATCAGTCAGCTTGTCGCTATCCTCCTTAGACAGCTCCACCTTCTTCACGTCCTCCTTCTGTATCAGGCGCTCCATTATGTCGCCATCCACGCGGGTGAAGCGAGACTTCTCAAACTTCTGCTCAAAGAGGCCCAGCGTAGCGTTGTCCAACTGTCCGTCAAACATCAGCACGCTGTATCCCTTAGCCTTAGCCGCCTCTATGTAGGTGTACTGTTCGTCCTTGTCGTTGGCATACAGATAGACGAGTGTGCCGTCCTTGTCCGTCTGGTTGTCCTTGATGAGCGTGCGGTATTCCTCATAGGTGAAGTGCTTGCCGTCAGTGTCCTTGAAGAGGGCGAAGTCCTTGGCACGGTCGTAGAACGACTCGTCCGTCAGCATGCCATACTCTATGAACACCTTCAGGTTATCCCACTTCTCCTCGTAGTCCTTCCTGTCTGTCTTGAAGATGCCGTTCAGTCTGTCAGCCACCTTCTTCGTTATGTAGCTCGCTATCTTCTTCACGTTAGCGTCGCTCTGTAGGTAAGAACGGCTTACGTTCAGCGGAATGTCTGGCGAGTCAATCACGCCATGCAGCAGCGTCAGGAACTCAGGCACGATGCCCTCTACCTGGTCAGTCACAAACACCTGGTTGCAATACAGCTGTATCTTGTTCCTCTGCAAGTCGAGGTTTGACTGCACACGAGGGAAGTACAGTATGCCAGTCAGGTGGAATGGGAAATCCACGTTCAGGTGAATCCAGAACAGAGGCTCGTCCTGCATAGGGTAGAGTTCAGAGTAGAACTTCTTGTAGTCCTCGTCCTTCAGGCTTGAAGGCTGCTTTGTCCACAGAGGCTCCATAGCGTTTATCACGTTGTCCTCCTCGGTCTCTACCATCTCCTTCTTCTCCGAGTTCCATTCCTTCTTCTTGCCAAATACCACTGGCACAGCCATAAACTTGCAGTACTTGTTCAGGAGCTCCGTTATCTTGCTCTCCTCGAGGAACTCCTTGCAGTCCTCAGCTATGTGGAGCACTATGTCCGAACCCCTCTCAGCCTTCTCCGCAGGCTCAATCTCGTATTCAGGCGAACCGTCGCAAGTCCATTTCACAGCCTTGGCGTCGTCCTTGTACGACTTGGTTATGATGTCCACCCTGTCGCTCACCATGAAACTTGAGTAGAAGCCCAGTCCGAAGTGGCCAATGATGGCGTTGGCGTTGTCCTTATACTTGTCCAGAAAGTCTGTCACGCCCGAGAAAGCTATCTGGTTTATGTATCTCTCTATCTCCTCCTCAGTCATGCCGATGCCGTGGTCAGAGATTGTCAGCGTGCCAGCCTCCTTGTCGATGCTTATGCTCACCTTCTCGTCGCCTATCTCGCCTTTGAAGTCGCCCTGCGCAGCCAGCGTCTTCAGTTTCTGCGTGGCATCAACAGCGTTGCTCACCATCTCGCGCAGGAAAATCTCATGATCACTATAGAGAAACTTTTTGATGACGGGGAAAATGTTCTCAGTCGTAACCCCGATGTTACCTTTTGCCATAATCTATTTTTTTAGTTTACTGTTTACAGTTTATCGTTTACGGTTTATTCCCAAACGACTAAACGACCAAACGCCCAAACGACTAAACCTTATTCTTTATACCTTATACATTATTCTTCATTCTTTATACTAAACAAACGTTTTCGCCATCGTTTTATTACAAAAACCGTGCCAAGCCAATCTGGCCCTGCTCGTCTAAACAATCTCTTGTGAGCAAAAAGCATTAGTTCTACCTGCAGAACCATTGCCTCTGCATATAGAACCAGTACTTCTGCATGTAGAACCACTGCCTCTGCATGTAGAACCAATGGTTCTATCTGTAGAACTAATGGCTCTTGCGCTCCAGTAGGTGCTCAGGCGTTTCTGTCCCCCGCGAAACGGGGGAACCGAAGGGGGTGTAAAGACTATTGACAGAGCTCGGAACTACGTCAAAGTAGATTTTTCTTTTGATTTTCTATAGATTTCTGAGACACAACGTGTCGAAACGAACTAAATCGTCCCTCGTTATTTTCTTTCCGATTTTCTTGAGATTTTCAGATAAGATTTTTCTCTGTGGTTAAAATCCAGTCTAAAATCTTAACAAAAAAATCTTGTCCACAAATATTCAGAAGGCTTTCTATTCATTTCGTCATTTCATTCCTCAAAAATCTGTTAAAAATCTTTCAGTCATAATCTTAGTCAAAATCATGTTAGTAAAATTTGTTAGTTAATAATGTCTGTTTGAGCGCTCTTGGAAAAGTTCGGAAGTCAACTCTCCTTCAGTTGGTACCATCCCCCTAAACAGGGGGACTGGAGGGGGTCTTTC
>DGTQ01000019.1 GCA_002394365.1 Prevotellaceae bacterium UBA4332 | reverse complement strand
ATGAAAGAATGGTTGTTCTTGATAGTGTTCTTGATAGGTGCCATTGTCTTAGAGACATTTGCTACCACGATGCTGAAGTATTCGGAGCAGTTTACAAAACCGGACTGAGCACATTACCTGCCTAACAAAGTTGGACTGGTTAGCAAGTAAGTAAATTCCAATTTAGTAGCAAAATGATAAGACAAAATGAAGAAGGAACAGGAAAATAAATCAAAAGGACTGGCTGCTCCAAATAAAAGCCGTACTTTTGCAACATGCGAGCCAGCCAAGCCTCACCGCTCAACTTGCGGCACATTATAGGCATACTCGTCGCGAAACAGATAAATCGGAATTTAGCGGTATGAAAATGGAATTGCGGAAATGGTCTTTGACCGACTATAAAGAACTGAAGGATTTATGCAATGCCGTTGATAGGTCATACTTGTCTGACAGATTGCCGAATCCATATACTGAAGATGATGCTAATTGGTGGCTGAATATGGTTGCCAAAAGCGAAGGCATTGGCGGAACTTTCCGAGCAATGGTCGTGGATGGGAAGATTGTTGGTAGTGTTTCCATAGAACGAAAAGCAGACATATACAGGCTTGACGGCGAATTGGGCTACATGCTGTTGAGAGACTATTGGAATCGTGGTCTGATGAGTCAGGCTGTGGGAAAAGTGTGTGAGATTGCAATTAAGGAACTTGGTCTCAATCGAATTACGGCAAATGTCTTTCATCCCAATATAGCATCTCAGCATATTTTACAAAAGAATGGTTTTAAACAAGAAGGTGTCATGCGCAAGGCTGTGATTAAAGAAGGTATCTTTTACGATATACTCATTTATGGTTTATTGAAGTAAATTCCAATTTGGTAGCAAAATGATAAGACAAAATGAAGAAGGAACAGAAAAATAAATCAAAAGGACTGGCTGCTCGTATTTTTGGAGAGAAACCTACTGCACTCCAGATTTCAATATAGTGAACTGTAAAACAAATACGAATATGAAAAAGGTAATTGTGATTTCTACGAGCCTGCGTCCTGGCTCAAACAGCGACATGCTCGCTGAGAAGTTTGTGGAAGGTGCAAAAGCTGCTGGAAACGACGTGGAGAAGATTTCACTGGTGGGCAGGAACATCCAGTTCTGCAAGGGCTGTATGGCTTGTCAAAAGCTCGGGCGTTGCGTCATCAAAGACGACGTGAACGACATTATGACCAAAGTATTGAAGGCAGATGTCGTCTGCTGGGCAACACCTATCTATTATTATGAGATGAGCGGTCAGATGAAGACACTTATTGACCGCATGAATGCGATGTACGAACAGGACTACCAGTTCCGTGATGTCTATTTGCTGACAACGGCAGCCGAGGATGAGGCCGAAACGCCTAAGCGTGCCGAGACAGGTCTGACAGGCTGGATAGACTGCTATCCTAAAAGCCGTCTGGCAGGGACACTTTTCTGTGGTGGCGTAAATGATGCCCGTGAGATAGAAGGTAACGCCAAACTGCAGGAGGCTTACGAATTGGGAAAGAGCATCGGCTGAGAGAATAAATAACATGAAATTCAGCAACTTGTGCGCAGGGAAGACCGCATGAAATGTAGATAAAGCAACAAGCACCGCAGGCTCATATAGCTTGCGGTGCTTGTTTTATCCCATTCTCCTTTAGTGTAGAATAATAGAGTGGAGTAACGTTTAATGTTTAATGTTTAACGTTTAACGTTTAATGTATCTTACTGTATTCCCTCGATGGTGATACCCTCAACGCCCTTGGCTATCTTGAGTATCATGCCCTGAAGAGCTTTGCCTGGACCACACTCTACGAAGTGGGTGGCGCCGTCCTTCATCATCTGCTGTACCTCGTAGGTCCACTTTACTGGAGCTGTGAGCTGTGCTATGAGGTTCTGCTTTATCTCGTTGGCATCGGTGTGAGCCTTTGCATCAACATTCTGATATACGGGGATGCGTGGAGTCTTGAACTCGGTAGCCTCGATGGCAGCCTGGAGCTCGTCCTTTGCTGGCTGCATGAGTGGTGAGTGGAATGCTCCGCCTACAGGCAGAACGAGGGCACGCTTTGCGCCAGCTTCTTTGAGAGCCTCGCAAGCCTCGTTGATAGCTTCTACGTTGCCAGAGATAACGAGCTGACCTGGGTTATTGTAGTTTGCTGGCACTACTACGTTGCCTGGCTTGTTGATGCCTGCGCAAACTTCCTCTATCTGAGCGTCGGCAAGTCCGATGATGGCAGCCATAGTAGAAGGTGCAGCCTCGCATGCCTTCTGCATAGCCTGAGCACGCTGGCTTACGAGCTTCAGTCCGTCCTCAAAGCTGAGTGCGCCTGCTGCTACGAGGGCAGAGAATTCGCCGAGAGAGTGACCAGCTGTCATGTCGGCATCAAACTCATCGCCGAGGCAGATAGCCTTGATTACAGAGTGCAGGAATACGGCTGGCTGTGTAACTTTTGTCTGCTTGAGTTCCTCAGCTGTGCCCTCAAACATTATCTTGGTTATCTCGAAGCCAAGTATTTCGTTGGCTTTGTCGAAAAGTTCTTTTGCTTTAGGATTGTTGTCGTAGAGGTCTTTGCCCATACCAGTGAACTGGGCTCCCTGACCAGGGAAAACGAATGCTTTCATATATATTAATATTAATTACTCCCTCTTTGTCCTTAGGACATCTTCAATAGTCTCTAAGCCCCTTTCGGTTTCCCCGTTTGCGGGGAACAGAACCCCCGAGTGGGAGAGGGGGAATTGGTTTTTTGTTATAATGGTTTGTAATCTTTGCCCTACCCTCGGGGAGGGATGCCAGTATACTGGCAGGGAGGGGGTTGAAAAATCCCGAGTACCGTCACTTAATAGTGTGAGGTAATCGGGATTAGCGTATATAGAGTTAATCTAAAAAGCTCATTACTCTGCAGCTTCTTCTGTAGCCTCTGCAGCAGGTGCTTCTTCTACTGCTGCTGGTGCTTCCTCGGCCTTAGCCTCTTCAGGCTTAGCAGCAGCGACATTGCCCTCTGCGAGTACTGTTACAGGAATCTCAACCTTTACTTCCTTGTGGAATACCACAGTAGCGGCATATTCGCCAACGGTCTTGATGTCCTTCATGATGATGCGCTTGCGGTCAACCTCGATACCCTTCTTAGCGAGCTCCTCGGCTACTGTAGCAGATGTTACAGAACCATAGAGAACACCAGTAGCAGATACCTTGGCTGTTACCTCAACTGCAACGCCGTTGAGCTTAGCTGCTTCAGCCTCTGCGTCAGCGAGAATCTTAGCGAGCTTGTGAGCCTGCTGCTTGAGGTTCTCAGCGAGCACCTTCTTAGCTGATGGTGAAGCGATGACAGCCTTGCCTGTTGGGATGAGATAGTTACGGCCGTAACCAGCCTTCACGTTTACGATGTCGTTCTTGTATCCAAGACCGATAATATCTTCTTTCAGTATAATTTCCATTGTGTAATCCTCCTGTGTTTAAGTGTGTTATTACTTCATCAAATCGGTTACATAAGGAAGCAGTGCGATTTGGCGAGCACGCTTAACAGCCTGTGCCACACGACGCTGATACTTCAGAGATGTTCCGGTGATACGACGTGGAAGAATCTTGCCCTGTTCGTTGAGGAACTTCTTGAGGAACTCAGGATCCTTATAGTCGATATACTTGATACCGCTCTTCTTGAAGCGGCAATACTTCTTCTTACGAGTGTCGATAGATGGTGCTGTAAGATAACGGATTTCTGAAACTTCTGCCATGATTAAGCCTCCTCTTTTTTAGAAAGCTTGTTGCGACGCTTCTCTGCGTAAGCAGATGCATACTTGTCAAGCTTTACGGTCATAAAACGGATTACCTTCTCCTCGCGACGATAAGCAGTCTCGAGTGTTGCTACTACTGATGGCTCAGCCTTGAACTCAACGAGGTTGTAGAAGCCAGTTGACTTCTTGTCAATAGCGTAAGCCATCTTCTTGAGTCCCCAAGCCTCTTCGTTCAGAATCTCGGCACCTTTGTCGGTGAGTACCTTTTTGAACTTAGCGACCGTTTCCTTTGCCTGTTCATCAGACAAAACGGGAGTCAGAATGAAAACGGTTTCGTAATGATTCATCATTTTGTTTTGTGAATGAATTAAGATAAAATATTTGTTATTTAAGTTCTGCCCATGCGCACGTAAACGCAAAAAGCGGTGCAAAGGTACTAAAAAAAGTTGAGAGTTGAGGGTTGAGAGTTGAATGTGATAGGGTAATTTAATATTTTTTAACCCTAAGAACTCTCGACCCTCAACTCTTAACCCTCAACTCTTAACCCTCAACTCTTAACCCTCAACTATAAACTCTCAACTCTAAACTCTCAACTCTCAACTCTAAACTAAATATGCACTACTCCTCGCACTTGTCTTTACAGCAGCAGCAAGGACCTGCGAGTTTCCACAGGATAACTGCTACGACTGAGCCGATGAATGGACCAACGATGAATACCCAGAGGCTTGAAAGAGCATCGGCATTAGCAGAGAAGAGTGCAGGACCGATAGAGCGTGCAGGGTTAACTGATGTGCCAGTGAAGTGGATGCCTACGAGGTGGATGAGGATGAGAGACAAACCGATAGCGAGACCAGCGAAATTGCCAGCGCCCACCTTGGAGTCTGTTGTGCCTAATACTACGAGCACGAAGAGGGCTGTAAGGATAGCCTCGACGAGCACACCTGTGCCAGCGCAACCGTTGACACCTGCAAGACCGTTAGCACCAAGTCCTGTGCCACAATAGATGAAAGCGAGGCAAGCGCCTGCGATAATACCGCCTACGAGCTGGCCACACATGTAGCCACAGCAGTCCTTGAAGGAGATGCGCTTGTCTATGAAGCAAGCGAGGGTGATAGCTGGGTTGATGTGGCAACCAGAAACACCACCGATGGTGTAAGCCATAGCCACAACGGCAAGACCGAAGGCGATAGCTGTGCCTACAACGGCAGCTGTGTTAGCTTCTGCGCAACCAAGAGAAACAGCTGCTCCGCAGCCGAGGAAGGTCAGTACGAATGTACCGATTGCTTCAGCAACATACTTTTTCATAATTTTTTACTTGTTGTTTGTGTTAGTTAATATATAATAATGTGAATTGAGAAAAAACTTGTAGCAGTTGTTGTGAGTTTATGGCTTGTCGAAATAGTAGGCATAGACCACGGCAAGGAGCACTGCGAAGGTTGCCATGTAGGTAACCCAGAGGAGCATGCTCTCAAGCAGTTTCTTGCGCATGCTGCGTTTCCTCATGTGTGCACGAAAGATGGAAGTCGCGTCTTTATACTTCCTCTGGCTCTTTTCAGCCTTGTAATACTCTTTCAGTTCGCTTATGAGGCTTGCACTGCCCCTTCTCCCGCCATTACTGCTGCTGTGATGATGGTGGTGGGAGTGGTGGCGGTGATGTGAGTTTTCCGAGTGGTCGGAATGTTGTTGATGCTGTTGTAGTAGTTGTTGATGATTGTTAGTTAATGTTGTGTCCATATATCTTATGATATTAGTAGCTTCTTGCTATGAGCACTCGACATTTGCTCGGCTTTCCACTTACCATATCGGTGCCCGCTGTTTGTTCAAAAGCGAATGGGACGCAACGTATTGTTGCCTGGGTTTCTTCTTTTATCTTAGCTTCGGTCTCGGCTGTGCCATCCCAGTGGCAGAGGAAGAATCCGCCGTCCTTAACCTTTTCCTTAAACTCTTCGTAGTTGTCGCACTCATAGATGTGCTCGTCGCGGAACTTGAGTGCCTTCTGGAAGATGTTCTCCTGAATATCGTCGAGCAGAGAGGCAATGCGCTCGGTGAGTCCGTCGAAGGATACCGTCTCCTTCTCGAGTGTGTCGCGACGCATTATTTCCACGGTGCCGTTTTCGAGGTCGCGTCCACCCATTACTATGCGCACAGGCACGCCCTTGAGCTCGTAGTCGGCAAACTTAAAGCCAGGACGCTTGTTGTCGGCATCGTCATACTTCACGGTGATGCCCTTCTCCCTGAGAGCCTCAATCACAGGCTGGAACTTCTCTGCTATCTGCTCCTGCTGCTCGCCCTTGCCGATAGGAATGATTACGACCTGCAATGGAGCAAGACGTGGAGGTAGCACAAGTCCGTTGTCGTCGGAGTGAGTCATGATGAGGGCACCGATAAGACGCGTTGACACGCCCCAAGAGGTAGCCCATACGTACTCCTGCTTATTCTCCTTGGTGAGATATGTTACGTCAAAAGCCTTGGCAAAATTCTGTCCGAGGAAGTGTGAGGTGCCGCTCTGCAGGGCCTTGCCGTCCTGCATCATGGCCTCGATGGTGTATGTGTCGAGCGCACCGGCAAAGCGTTCCGTCTCGCTCTTTACGCCCTGCATTACAGGCACTGCCATCCATTTCTCGGCAAAGTCGGCATACACCTTGAGCATCTTCTGTGCCTCCTGCTCAGCCTCCTCGCGTGTAGCGTGGGCTGTGTGGCCTTCCTGCCAGAGGAATTCCGAAGTGCGCAGGAAAGGACGTGTGCGCATCTCCCAGCGCATGACGTTGCACCACTGGTTGCACATCAGTGGCAGGTCGCGCCATGAGTGAATCCAGTTCTTGTAAGTGTTCCAGATGATTGTCTCTGATGTAGGGCGCACTATGAGTTCCTCTTCGAGCTTTGCGGCAGGGTCAACAACCACGCCGTCGCCCTTCTCGTTGGTCTTGAGGCGGTAGTGGGTAACAACCGCACACTCCTTGGCAAAACCCTCTACATGCTCAGCCTCGCGAGAGAGGAAGGATTTTGGGATGAGGAGTGGGAAATAAGCGTTCTGCGCACCAGTCTCCTTAAACATCTTGTCGAGCTGCTGCTGCATCTTCTCCCATATCGCGTAGCCATAAGGCTTGATAACCATGCAGCCGCGCACTGCTGACTGCTCTGCGAGGTCTGCCTTGACTACGAGGTCGTTATACCACTGACTATAGTTGTCTGCACGTTTAGTAAGTTCTTTGAGTTCTTTTGCCACTTTATTTTCGTATTTTTATTTAGAATTACCTTGTTAATCTTTGCAAAAGTACAAAAAATTACTGATATAATGTACGAAAACATTACTTAATATCAAAAAAAATGCCAAAAAACATCACTTTTGTTTGTTAGGAAACTTTTTTTTGCTACCTTTGAGGATGAAAATAGAGCAAAAAGTAATTTTGCCAATACAAAAAAATCGTAATCTATAAATGGAGTTAAGACTATGGCAAACAAGAGAGACTTAAAAAAGGAGATTAATTACATCTGCAGCGAACTGTTTGCAGAGAGCGTGGCAACAGCATTGTATAGCAATAATTCTGACGAGGCTAATCTGAACACCTTGTTGAAATCGCTCATGAGAACACATTCCGACTACATCATGAGAGTATCTCATCCCGAACCAGGCATGAAGGCCAAGGAATACTACAAGAAACTGATACACAGCTTCAACAACGACGTCAACGATTACGTGGACCAGATAGGCAATCTCCATTCATAAAAAAACAGGAAAAAGAGAAATGTTGTTACAGAAAATCTGCTCCTGGCTGTTATACAAGAAGATGGGCTGGAAAAAGGAAGTTACGGTGGAGCATCCTGACAAGTTCATCATTTGCCTTGCGCCTCATACGAGTAACTGGGATTTCATCCTCGGTCAGCTGTATTCCAGAGCCGAGGGCATGAAAATCAATTACCTCATGAAAAACGAGTGGTTCATCTGGCCCCTCAGTATTTTCTTCAAGAGAACAGGCGGCATACCCGTTTACAGGCAGAAGCACATGTCGATGACAGATACCCTTGCCAATGCGGCTCGCAAGGCAAGGACCTTCCGCCTGTGCATAACGCCAGAGGGCACCCGCAGCCGAAATCCCGAGTGGAAGAAGGGGTTCTACTTTGTGGCGGCAAAGGCAGAGATCCCCGTCTTGCTCTATGGTGTGGATTTCGAGAAGAAACTCATCAAGTGTACCAGGAGTTTTATTCCCAATGGCGACGTAGAGTCGGAGATGAAGATGATAAAAGAGTATTTCAAAGATTTTAAGGGAAAATATCCAGAGAAGTTTGCCGTATGAGAATACGCTCAACAATAGCATACTTGCTCCTGTTCATGACATGGTGTTGCACAACGCCATGTCATGCTGATAATATAGAGGAGCACATTCAGGAGATGAAGATAGACGATGCAGGCAACATCATCTATCTCTATATGGATGCCGAATTTGCCGAACAGACCTTCACCAGGAAATCGGTCAAGAAGATATACAAGAAAGCCAGAAAACGTCTGCGCAAGGACCTGCCAAAGCAGTATGGCTACTATGACGTGAGCATCATGGTGATGGGCAGACCGCTGGAACAGTTTGTCGAGAGTGCCGAGGAGGCAGCAGGCGACAGAGAGGCAGAGAAGGAAAAGAAGCGTCGCAAGCGTTCTCATGGCGGCTGGTGGGGCGATGCGCAGTATGACGGCAGTGCGTGGGTAACCAACGTGTCGCGTCCCAACACCATAACAGCAGGTCTGGAAGGCAGACACATAGCCTTGTGGCAGAGCCATGGCAGGTATTATGACAAGGCGAAGGGCTTCTGGAAATGGCAGCGACCTTTCTTCTTCTCCACCACCGAGGACCTTTTCACCCAGACCATAGTAGTGCCTTACCTCATACCGATGCTCGAGAGGGCAGGCGCCAATGTCTTCACCCCTCGCGAGCGAGACTGGCAGAGGGCAGAGGTGATAGTGGATAATGATGGTGCCCACGTGGGCTATAGCGAGAATAATCGTACAGGCAACTGGCAGACGGCAAAGGCAGCGGGCTTTGCCATGCCCTCAGACACCATCCCCGATGGCTATAACCCCTTCGAGAAAGGCACCGTAAGACGCATCAGTGCCACCCATGCCGACGACTGTTCCTCTGCCACCTATCAGCCCCAGTTGCCCAAGGCAGGCAGGTATGCCGTCTATGTAAGTTATACTACAGAGGATAAGAGTGTTGACAGGGCGTTATACAGCGTGTATCACAAGGGAGAGAGGACAGATTTCTACGTAAACCAGCAGATGGGCGGAGGCACGTGGGTGTATCTCGGCACCTTCGATTTCGATGCAGGAAGTTCCTCTGCCAACAAGGTTGTCGTCTCTGCCTGTTCGCCCTCCAAGGGTGTCGTCACTACCGATGCCGTGCGCTTTGGCGGTGGTATGGGCAATATCTCCCGTGGAGGAGCCACGAGTGGCATGGCTCGCTGTTTCGAGGGAGCACGCTATTATGCCCAGTGGGCAGGCGCACCCTACAGTGTGTATGCTGGCTACAAGGGAGAGGACGATTACAAGGACGACATCAACGTGCGCTCCAAGATGCTTAACTGGCTCAATGGCGGTTCTCCCTTCAATCCCCATAACGAGGGTAAGAACGTGCCTATCGACCTGAGCCTCGCCATACATTCCGATGCAGGATACAACAAGGATATGCAGTCCATACATGGTTCGCTCGCTGTCTGCTCCACCAATTTCGATGAGGGCAAACTGCCCTCGGGCATCTCGCGAGAACACTCTAAGGACCTTGCCCAGAGGTTGCTCGACCAGTCGCTGAAAGACCTCCGCTCCCACTACGGCAAGTGGGCATGGAGAGACCTCTACGACCGCAACTATAGCGAGACGCGCTATCCCTCTGTGCCCTCGGCTATCTTCGAGACTCTGTCGCACCAGAGTTTTCCTGATATGAAACTGGCCCACGACCCAGATTTCAAGTTTACCCTCGCCCGTTCTATCTACAAGACGATATTGCGCTTCGAGGCTGAGGCACACGGTCAGAAGCAGGTGGTGGTGCAACCCCTGGCACCAGAGAATTTCTCCATCTCTCTGAGCAAGCAGGGCACAGCCTCCCTTACGTGGGTGCCATGCAAGGACGACGACGAGTCCTCTGCCAAGTCCACAGGCTACAACGTCTATATGGCTGTAGGAGACAGGGGTTATGACAATGGCACTCAGGTAAGCCAGAGTCGCTTCTCCCTGCCACTCGTGCCCAATGTGATGTATCGTTTCAGGGTGACGGCCACCAATGCTGGCGGCGAGAGTTTCCCCACCGAGGAACTCTGCGTGCTCTATCACTCGGCAGAAGCCCCTACGGTAGTGGTGGTCAACGGTTTCCAGAGGCTCTCCTCGCCAGCCGTTCGCGACGGCTACGATGACAAGGGCTTCGACATCAGCGACGACCCTGGCGTCAGCTATGGCGTTACGGCAGGGTGGAGCGGACAGCAGCAGGTCTTTTCCACCTCTTCGGCAGGCAGCGAGGGTCCAAGTGCCTTCGGCTATTCTGGTCAGGAGTTGCAGGGCACGTTCATCGCAGGCAACGATTTCAACTACGTAGCCGAACACGCCTTTGCCATAGCCTCTGCAGGAAAGTATAACATAGTAAGTGCCACCAGACAGGTGGTGGAGTGGGGAGGCGTGGACCTCTCACGCTATGAGGTGCTCGACCTCCTGCTGGGCAATGAGCGCAACGACGGCCATTCCCTGAAGCCCTACAAGACCTTCTCGCGCCAGATGCAGCGCCAGCTGAGGGAGTATCGTGGCAAACTTCTCGTCTCGGGCTCTTACGTGGCAAGCGATATGCTGGAGAACGACCAGGAGGCGGCCTTCCTGCAAAACACGCTGGGCTGTGCCTTCGGGGGTACGGTGAAGGAACTCAATGGCATGGTGACGGGCTTAGGACAGACGCTCACCATCACCAACACCCTCAACGAACATCACTATGCCACTACTCGCAGCGACATACTCCAGCCGCAGGGCTCTGCCTTCGTGGCTATGCAATATACCAACGGGCAGACGGCAGCCGTAGCCACCCCAGGACGGTCCTTCGTCATGGGCTTCCCCCTTGAGTGCATAAGCGACAGCAATCAGCGTGCCCTCATCATGCGTGGCATACTCGCCTTCTTGGGTAGAGAGAAGTAAGGAGGAGTAAGAGGGAGTAAATGGGGAGTAAAGGGAGTAAGGAGGAGGACTCCGAGCTTGCTCGCCTGAGCACCTAATGGAGCGCAAGAAAGACATATGTCCCTGAAACTCCAACGAGCCGCTCCAACTTGTTGGCTTGCCAGAGCAAGAAAAGCGAGCGACACTCCCCTGGAACTCCAGCAAGCACTCCCTTAAGAAAAATAACTGGTAACTTATAACTTATAACTTGTGGAATACACCATCACTTCCAACGCCTCTGGCACACGTGCCATGCAGATTAGCGACGAACACCTCGCTACAATAGAGAAATACTCTTTGTTTCGTAACCTCGTGGACAGCAACGGTATCATAAACGATAGCGTGCTCGAAAAACTGCGTCTCAATACCCGTGCCCTCATCGAGTCCACCAATGCTCAGGACAAGGCACTGCTCGACTTCTGTTTCGAGGTGCTCTATCATCCCAACATGAAACCGACAGCCCTCCATAATCTCCTTGTGCTATATAGTGAAAGGGGAGTGGATGAGGGAGTAGAAGAGGGAGTTAGTAAAAATGCTGACTGATTTCCTGCCCACAACAAAGAAAGAGTGCGAACTGCGAGGCTGGACAGAGCTCGACGTCATACTCTTTTCTGGCGACGCCTATGTTGACCACCCGTCATTCGGTGCCGCTGTCATAGGTCGTACCCTCGAGGCAGCTGGCTACAGGGTGGCTATCGTGCCCCAACCCGACTGGCATGGCGACTACCGCGACTTCAAGAAGCTGGGCAAGCCCCGTCTCTTCTTCGGCATCTCGCCAGGGGCTATGGATTCTATGGTCAACAAATATACAGCCAACAAGCGCCTGCGTTCCGAGGATGCCTATTCGCCCGACGGCAGGCATGACTGCCGCCCTGAATATCCCTCCATCGTCTATACTAAGATTCTCAAACAGCTCTTCCCCGATGTGCCAGTAATACTGGGAGGCATCGAGGCATCCCTGCGTCGCGTGACGCATTACGACTATTGGTCGGACTCACTGCGTCCCTGCATCCTCTGCGAGTCGGGAGCCGACATGATAACCTACGGCATGGGCGAAAAGGTTACCCTTGCCCTTGCCAAAGGACTCTCCGAGGGCAAGACGCTGAGGCAGTTGCGAGACACACCACAGATAGTCTATCTCGCTCCGCGTGAGGACATTACCATTACTGATGACGACATAGTCCTCCACTCCCACGAAGAATGTTTGCAAAGCAAGAGGGCACAAGCCGAGAACTTCCGCCACGTAGAGGAGGAATCAAACAAGTATCACGCCAGCAGGCTCATTCAGCCACTGTTAGCAGTTCACAGTTCACAGTTCACAGTTCACAGTGAAAGCCTGCAAACAGGAGCGTCTGAGTTTACGAATAACAGTGAACTGAGAACTGAGAACTGTGCACTGACAACGCCCTGCGTTGTCATCAATCCCCCCTATCCCCCCATGACAACGGAGGAGATAGACGCCTCCTTCGATTTGCCCTACCAGCGTGTGCCCCATCCCAAGTACAAGGGCAAGCGCATACCAGCCTACGAGATGATAAAATTCTCCGTCAACCTCCACAGAGGCTGTTTCGGCGGATGTGCCTTCTGCACCATCTCCGCCCACCAGGGTAAGTTCATAGCCTGTCGCAGCAAGGAGAGCATCATGAAGGAGGTGAAGGAGATAGTCAAGCTGCCCGACTTCAAGGGCTATCTCTCCGACCTCGGCGGTCCGTCAGCCAATATGTATGGCATGCATGGCAGGAACATGAAGGCTTGCGAGGCTTGCAAGCGTCCCTCCTGCCTTCACCCCCAGGTGTGTCCCAATCTCAACACCGACCACAGCGCCCTGCTCGATATCTACCATGCCGTCGATGCCCTGCCCGAGGTGAAGAAGAGCTTCATAGGCTCAGGAGTGCGCTATGACCTCCTGCTCCATCATAGCAAAGACGAGAAAGCCAACGAGTCGGCACGTAGATACACCCGCGAGCTCATCACACGCCACGTCAGCGGCCGTCTGAAGGTGGCACCCGAGCATACCTCAGACGTGGTGCTCAATTATATGCGTAAGCCCTCCTTCAAACTATTCTATGACTTCAAGCGTATCTTCGACCGCATCAACAAGGAGGAAGGCTTGCGCCAGCAGCTCATCCCTTACTTCATATCCTCCCACCCTGGATGCCGTAATCAGGATATGGCTCAGCTTGCCGACCTCACAAGGAAGATGGGCTACAAACTGGAGCAGGTGCAGGACTTCACACCAACCCCCATGACCACCGCCACTGAGATGTACTACACAGGCTATGACCCCTACACCCTCGAACCAGTGTTTACTGCTAAGACTCAGAAGGAGAAACTCGCCCAGCGACAGTATTTCTTCTGGTATAAGCAAGAGGGAGTGAAAGAGGGAGTAAAAGGGGGTGCTCCAACCTCAAATTACAACAAAAGGGGGAAGAAGAAAAAGGGAAAGACGTAAACATTCTAATATTTCAAAACGAAGACAATAAGACAATAAGACATTAAGACATTAAGGTGGTTGCAACATACAGACGGCAATTATCAGGTGACACATTGTAAAAATAACATAGCATATATAAGCAAAGTGTAAGTAGTATAATTTAATATCATATTATTATATATA
>DGTQ01000023.1 GCA_002394365.1 Prevotellaceae bacterium UBA4332 | reverse complement strand
ACTTTTTGGGGTCACTTCAGAGGTTTAAGGGAGATGTAAGGGACCTTTAGAGAACCGACCTCCCTAACGTCAAGGCGCATAAACACTGGGCTCAGAGCCAATTAGGGAGGTTGGGAGGTAGAAAAAGCATGGCCGCAATGTTTTTGGTTATTAGAGAAAAAAGTTTTACCTTTGCAGTTGCTAAGTATTCTTATTGAAAGATAAAAAAGGAGCAGAGGTAAAAAATGAAGAAGTATGTTTGTTCTATTATAATGACGGCTCTCTGTGCTGCAACGGCTGTGGCGCAGACCACGATAGCAGGGGGTGAGCCTTACGAGACGCATGGACTCATCAAGTCGATGCCTGTGTTCTACCAGCAACTGAAGGACTCGCTGAGCAGGGTGCAGGAAAAGTCGATGGAGGAGGGAGTGACGCGGGAGCGCATCCTTGCCACCATGCAGATGGCGCCACCAGCTCCCAAAGACTACAGCTACGAGGTGCTGGCAGAGGAACAGCGAGAGGGCTACAAGGCACAGAAGATAGCGTTTAACATAAACAAATGGGAGAGGGTATTGGCGTACTTGCTGGTGCCTGACACAAAAGCCCCTGACCGTCCTGCTATCCTCCTCCTCCACGACCACGGTGCGCACTTCACCATAGGCAAGGAGAAGATGGTGAAGCCCTTTGGCGTTGACTCGCTCACCCTTGCCGATGCTGACGACTGGGTGAGAAAGTGCTACGACGGGGTGTATGTGGGCGACGAACTGGCGAAGAGGGGCTATGTGGTGCTCTCGACTGATGCCCTTTTCTGGGGCGACAGGAAACCCCCTCTAAATCTCAATAGTCTTATAACCCCCTTCAATTCCCCCGTTTCGCGGGGGACAGAAACCCAAGGGGAGACTTCCTTGAAAGCCCTTAATGGTAAGATGTATGAGAGCCAGCAGGCGCTTGCCTCAAACATGATGCAGATGGGCACCTCGTGGGGAGCGTGGATAACATGGGATGACATACGCTCTGCCGCCTTCCTGGCTCACCTGCCTATGGTCAACCCAGAGAGGGTAGGGTGTCTGGGCTTCTCTATGGGCTCTTACCGTTCGTGGATGCTCGCTGCGCTGAGCGACGACATCAAGGCGAGTGCCTCCATTTGCTGGATGAACGATACGGAGCACCTCATGACCGTAGAGAACAACCAGAACAAGGGAGGCTCGGCCTACTCCATGCTGATACCAGGCATACGCAACGTGGCAGACTACCCGCAGGTGGCTTCGCTTGCTGCCCCCAAGCCCTCGCTGTTCTTTAATGGCATGAGGGACAAACTCTTTCCCGTAGAGGGCGTGAAAGCCAGTTACGAGGTGATGCGCAAGGCGTGGGCAGAACAGGGTGCTGCCGACAAGCTCACCACCAAACTGTGGGACGAGAAGCATTATTTCAATAAGGAAATGCAGCAGGAAGTCATCCTTTTCTTTGAAAAGGAATTAGGAATTAGTAATTAGGTTTCAATTCTCAATTCTCAATTTTCAATCTTCAATCTTAATGAAAGGTCGCTTTGCCCCATCTCCCACTGGTCGTATGCACTTAGGCAATGTCTTCAGTGCCCTGCTCTCGTGGCTCTCGGCAAAGAGCAAGGGCGGAAAATGGCTGCTGCGCATAGAGGATATCGACCCCCAGCGCAGCAAACAGCAGTATGCCGACCAGATAATGCGAGACCTGGAGTGGCTCGGACTGACTTGGGACGAGGGACCATATTACCAGAGTGAGCGAGGCGAGATATACGAGGAATATCTTGAAAGCCTCCGCAAGCAGAACCTCCTGTACCTTTCTTATAAGACGAGGGCAGAGCGACTGGCGGTGAGCGCGCCACAGGAAGACTCACCAATAGACTCACCCCTAACCAACTCCCCTCTAATCCCCTCGTTTCCCGAGGGGCAGAAACTCTTGGAGAGAGGGGAACAATTACAAGACGTTTCGCAAAACTCATTGCAAAAAGAGGGTGCATATTCCTCATCAAACTCACTACATCCGTTAAACATATTGCAGAAAGAGAATGCATATTCCTCATCAAACTCACTACATCCGTTAAACATATCGCAGAAAGGGGATACATATTCCTCCCCTCTCTCCAAGAGAGGGGCTGGGGGTGAGTCTGCTGAGAAGGGGCTTGCTGCTCTCGCTCTCCGCGTTGCCAATGAAATAATTGAATACACTGACCAGCATTATGGTCCTCAGCGTATTGACATAAAGAACGACATAGGCGACTTCATAGTAAGGAGGCGAGACGGAGCTTGGGCGTACCAGCTCGCCGTAGTGGTGGACGATGCCCTGATGGGAGTAACCGAGGTGGTGAGGGGCAGAGACCTCTTGCAGAGTGCTGGTCAGCAGATATACCTTGGAGGACTGTTGGGCTTCCCTCGTATGGAGTATGCCCACCTGCCTTTGCTGTGTAACGAGGCTGGTCAGCGATTGTCGAAGCGCGATAAGAGCATGGACCTTGGACAGCTAAAGGAACATTTCTCGGCTGAGGAGATAATAGGCAGGCTTGCATTTTTTGCCCATTTCATCGGGGAAAATGAGCCCTGCAAGCCTCAGGAACTCCTAAAGGCTTTTGACTGGGGAAAGGTGCCTTGTGAGGACATTATGATACGTGGATAGGGAGAAAAGCCCTAAAAAACTTTGTTTTTTATGAAATAAATAGTACCTTTGCAGCGTTTTTTCAGTAAAATACAGGAAGAATAAACCCAACAAAACAAAGGATAGAACATTTTGAAAAAGTTTTTCTCAATAGCGGCTATGATGCTCATGGTGGTCTGCACCACAATGACGGCACAGGTGAGTGGCGTGAAAGCAGACGACGGTTGGGCGCTGAACGTGGAGATGCAGGGTTCGTTGAGCAACAGCAAGACTCCCTTGTGGCTCAACGCAAACAAGCATGGTATCAGCAGTCTTAATGCGCAGAACGGATACGTGAGAGGTATAGGAGCCTGGGACAAGAAATTTGCTGACGGCAAACTGGACCTGAACGCAGGACTGGACGTGATAGTGCCACTGGGCTACAAAAGTCAGGGCTACAAGGAGCGCTACACCAACCACCTCGTGTTGCAACAGGCTTTCGTAGAGGCAAACTACAAGCTCGGCACCCTCACCATAGGTTCGAAGCACCAGCCGATGGAGCTGATAAACAACGAATTGTCATCTGGTGCGCAGACGCTGGGTATCAATGCCCGCCCTGTGCCACAGGTACGCATAGGACTGAACGACTACTGGTCTATTCCCTACACCAAGAAGTGGGTGGCAGTGAAGGCGCACATGGCGTACGGAGTGATGACAGACGGCGGATGGGAAGAAACATTTGCCGCAGGGTCGAAGTATAAGTACAACAAGAACACACGCTACCACGAGAAGGCTGGCTACCTGAGGATAGGCAAGGAGGAGGTGTTCCCCCTGACGCTCACTATAGGTTTGCAGATGGCTGCACAGTTTGGCGGCAAGATGTATAAATACGACAACAAAAAGAACGCCTATAACGAGACAAACGTAAGGTGCAATTTCTCTACCTACTGGCACGCCTTCACAGGTACTGGTGCAGAGGAGAGTGAGGAAGGCACAGAATACCAGAATGCAGAGGGCAACCACCTGGGCAGTTGGGTGGTGAGACTCAACTGGAAGGCTAAGGCATGGGAGGCTGGTGTGTATATGGACCACTATTTCGAGGACCATTCGGGCATGCTTTTCCTCGACTACGACGGTTACGGAAAGGGTGCTGACTGGAACAAGAAGGTGGACAGCCGCTACTTCCGCTATGACCTGAAGGACTTCCTCCTGGGTTTTGACGTGAAACTGAAGAACTTCAAATACGTCAACCAGGCGGTGGTGGAACACATAGCGTCCCGCTACCACAGCGGACCGATATACCACGACCACACCAAGGGCATGAGCGACCACATCTGTGGCAGGGAGACATTCTACGGCCACAGTTCTATGCCAGGATGGCAACACTACGGACAGTTTATAGGCAACCCCCTGTATCTTTCGCCCATCTATAACACCGACGGCTATGTGGGTCCGCGTTGCGACCGCTTCAAGGCGTGGCACTTCGGCATAGCGGGCGAGCCAGTAAGCGGACTGCGCTACAGGGCAAAGCTAAGCTGGCAGAAGGGATGGGGAACATACAATGCCCCATACACCGAGCCAAAAGAGAACACGAGTCTGCTGCTCGAGGCAGCATATAAATTTCCAGAGAAGAGCGTATTGAACCGTTTTACTGCCACCATAGGCTACGGAGCCGACTGGGGAGAATTGAGAGGCAATAACTCTGGTATGCAGTTTACTGTGCTCTACAACCCTCTGCCAACTCCTGCGAAAGGGAGGAAAAAATAAGTAGAAAGAAGTTATGAGAATAGAACCACATAGCAGCAAGATGATGAGTAAATTTTTATTCTTCATTCTTTATTCTTCGTTCATCATTACCCTGACAGGTTGCGAGATAAACTCTAGCGACAACGGCGACCTCGACAACTGGTGGTATCTGCGTCAGGTAGATAATACGACAGACGGCACCAACACAGACTACGTGAGCAAGAAAGTGTTCTGGAGCTACATAGGCAAGATAATGCAGACACAGGGAGCGAGCGCAGGCACGTACCTCTATCGCTTCGAGCACAAGAACAACACCCTGCGCGTGTATAGTCCTCGCCACCACAGCAAGGGCAAGGGCGACCCACTGCTTACAGCAGACGAGCTCAGCAAGTTGACAATACACGGCTTGCACCTGAAGGATAAAGGCAACATCATAGACGGTGAGGCGGTATATGAGGAGACGTTCACCATAGAAGAGATTAACTCCGACCGCATGACACTACTCAACGAGGACAAAACCCTGCGCCTCCATTTCATAGCATGGTAAAATAACCCTTACATCATAAAAAGAAGACATGAGTGAAGAAACGAATACACAAGAGAAAGCGCCAATAGACGTAATGAAAATAATAAAGACACTGTGGGCTAAGAAGATGCTTTACTTCAAGATACTGCCCATAGTGCTGGTAGGAACATACCTTTTCACATTGTTCATACCACGTTACTACAAGTGTACGGTGAGCCTTGCACCAGAGTCAACCTCTGCGTCGTCATTAGGTTCATTGGGTTCGCTGGCATCATCCTTTGGATTAGGTTCCTTGGCTAAGATGAACAGCTCAGATGCTTTCTTTGCCGAGATATATCCAGACATTCTGGCATCTAACGACTTCATAGCAAACCTCATGACGGTGAATGTGAAAAGCCAGAAGGGAGACATAAACACCAATTACTACCTCTACCTGCGCGACCATCAGAAGTATGCTTGGTGGAACATAGTGAAGGGCTATATCATAGAGTTAGTAAAGCCAACACCAAAGGATGGTTATCAGGGAAAGGACAAGATATCTGTATTCAACCTTAGTGAGCGTCAGTACAAACTGTTTCAGGGTGTGCAGTCAAATATATTCTGCGAGGTAGATAAGAAAACCAATGTAGTGACGATAACGGTAAAAGACCAGGACCCGCTGATATGTGCCACTATGGCAAACGAAACCTGCGAGAAATTGCAGGAATTCATAGTAAAATATCGTACTCACAAGGCAAAGATAGACTACGAATACTACAAGAAACTGTGTGCCGAGGCAAAGGCAAAGTACGAGCGTGCTCGCCAGACCTATGGTTCATATTCAGATGCCAACATGGATATTGTGCTCGAGAGCTACAGGTCTAAGACGGAGGACTTGGAGAACGAGATGCAGTTGAAGTATAACATATACTCCACCCTCAACACCCAGATGCAGATGGCACAGGCAAAATTGCAGGAGGCTACCCCAGCCTTCACCGTCATACAGAGTGCCACCGTGCCTTATAAGCCAGCAGGACCAAAGAGAGTGTTTATCTCTTTAGCTATGACGATATTGGCTTTTATTGCGTTGTCAGGTTGGATATTGGTGAAGAGGAAAGACTAAAAAAATGGTTTTATCTTTAGTTTTACTATTCGTATCATGTTTGTTTCTCTCTTTTTTTGAGGAACGCCTCAAGCATAGAGACAAGGTAATACTGTACGTATTATTGGGTTTGGGCATGATATGTATAGCAGGACTGAGAGCCGTAGGTTCTACTCCTGATACGGAGTCATACGAACTGATGTATTACCAGAAGAGCAATATAATACTTGCCAAAGCAACAGAACCTACTTTTGAGCTTATTTCTTCTATACTTCGCTCTATGTCGTTGGGTGTCAACGCCCTCTTTTTTGCCTATGCCATAATATCCGTACCGATACACCTTGCAGCCTTTTGGAAAATATCCAAAATGCCCTTTATCACGCTGACGATATATGTGTCATACTACTACATGATGCATGAGATGGTGCAGATAAGAGCAGGAGTAGCAGCAGGACTTTTTCTCTTGGCAATATATTACTATGTAGAGAAAAAGAAAGCCATTGCATTTGCGTTTATACTCTTGGGAACAACATTCCATTATTCTGCTGCAGCAGGTTTGGTGATATTCTTTTTAAGAGACAGGCTCCCCAAATGGCAGAAAGTAATTCTTTCTATGATAGTGCCCATCGGGTTGGTTGTCTATTTTAGTCATATAGACATATCGCGCATTATTCCTGACGAACTGATAGGAACCAAGCTTGCCCTATATCGCGAAATGAGGGATAAAGGCATAGAGGATGAGCATAGAGGCTGGCCTTTGGAGATAAATATTCTCATTTGGATGAACATTGTCTTGTACTACGCATCCATATACTATAGTGAATACCTGATGAAGCATTGCAAATATGTTAATATAGCAATCAAGATACAAGCAGTAGCCTTCATCTTTCTATTGTACTTCAACGGTGTGAGCAAGGTGCTTGGCAATAGAATGAACGACTATTTGTCTATCGTCAATATAATCCTGTGGACGGCATCCGTTTATGCTTTTGCTCCAAGAATGTTGTCCAAGATAATAAGCAATACAATATCCGCCATAAGGTTTTTTGCCAGTATGGTAGCCTATGCCCTTTCCTTGTTGTGGATGTAGAATTTGATATTTTGAAGTATGAGTCTAAAAGGTAACTTCATATATAGCAGCATACTGACAGTGTCAACATATTTGTTTCCACTGGTGGTTTATCCTTATGTATCAAGAACCCTGGGACTGTCCAACATAGGCATAGTAAACTTTGTAGATAACCTTGTGAACTATTTCGTGCTTATCTCCATGATGGGTATCACCACGGTGGGGGTGAGAGAGATAGCAGCAGTAAGGAATGACAAGGCAAAACTCTCGAGTACGTTTATGTCCTTGTTATTGCTTACGGCTATTGCAACAGGCATCGCTATCGTTATACTGCTTCTTGCCATGTATGTTCTGCCTACGCTCGAACCCTATCGCGATTTGTTGTATGTGGGCATAGTGAAGTTGATATTCAATCTCTTCATCATGGAGTGGTTTTTCATGGGCATGGAGGACTTCAAGTATATCACCAATCGAACTTTATTGTTGAGGTGTCTGTATGTGCTCTGCATATTCATTTTTGTAAAACAGGCGTCAGACTACAAGATATACTATGTAATATCAGTAGCAACAGTAGTGCTCAATGCCTTGGTGAACGTATGGTACAGCAGGAGGTTTGTAAGGTTCACTTTTGACAATATAGACCTGCGACATTTCTATCAGGCGTTTCTCATAATGGGCATATATGTGTTGCTGACCAATGTATATACATCCCTTAATCCTGTCTGGTTGGGTTTTGTAACAAATACAGATGAAGTAGGCTATTTCACTACGGCAACAAAACTGCACAACATCATCATGGCAGTATTGTTGTCTTTCACCAACATACTTTTTCCACGAGTATCAAATCTATTGGCTGAAGGCAAAAAGGAAGAGTTCTGGGAAAAGATAAACACCTCGTTTGATGCTATCTTTCTCTTCACTTTCCCTACAGTATGCTTCATGCTTATAGCGGGTCCTAACCTATTGCATGTTGTAGTGGGCGATGGCTTTGAAGGTTCATACTTGCCTTTCCGAATTATAATACCCTTGGTGCTTATTATTGGCATAGAACAAATATTGGTAATACAAATTCTTATGGCTATGCACTCAGACAAGACGGTTCTGAGAAATTCTTTTATAGGTGCAATAGTGACGGTGGTGTTCAACCTACTGCTTACTGCCAGTATGGGTGCAGTCGGTTCAGCTATCGTATGGGTGATAGCTGAGTGTGTTATCATGGGGCTGTCGATGGTGGCTATTCGTAAGAAGTTCAATTACCTGATGCCCTACAAGCGACTGTTCACTTATTGTGTCTCGTATTCCCTGCTTATCCCTCTGCTTCTGCTTGCCTACCACAGCCTTGAAAACGAATATGCCAGAATAGCGTCATTGGCAATAATAACCATTGCATACGCCTTTGTAAACGAGCTCTTCATAGTGAAAAACAAAGTGGCAAAGAGGTTGATAGTCCTGACATTGTTATGTGGCAATATCCTTCCAGGTGTTGCTGCAAGGGGCGAGATGCCTATCATAGCCTACTTTGGAGTTCCCGACTGGCAGACTACGGAGGAGAATTTTCGCGTCTTCAGCGAGTGTGGTTTTTCTGTGAGTCTTTACCCTTTTTATCCTTCAATAAATCAACTGCAGAAGGCTTGCCGATATGCCGAAAAGTATGGAGTACAAGTGTTGGCAAAATGTCCTGAAATGTCAAGTGCGCCTGCTGATGCCGCAAACATACTAAAAAAAGAGAAGGGCTTCTTCGGATATTTCATACAAGACGAACCTTCTGTGCCAGAGATACACAAGATACAAAAAGTAATATCCGTGTTAAGGCATTATGACAGCGAGCACCCTTGCTATGTAAATCTTCATCCTTATTATCATGAAGAGTGGATAGAGCCTACACTGAAGGTTAAGACATACGCAGAGTATCTGAAAGCAGCCTCGGCAACATCCTGCCAACAGATTTCCTTCGACTATTACCCTGTAACCACCAAGGGCATCCGCCCTACATGGTATCATAACCTGGAGATGGTTCGTAGGGAGAGCCTTTCATCTGGCAAACCTTTTTGGGGCTTTGTTCTTTCAATGCCCCATGATGTGCCCTTTACGCCAGACACATATTATCCCCAACCTACATTATCCTCCCTACGCTTGCAGATATACTCCAACCTTGCTTATGGGGCACAGGCAATACAGTATTTCACCTATTGGACACCAAGCAACGAGGAAGGTTTTAACTTTCATGATGCTCCAATAAGCAGAGACGGTAAAAAGACCAAGACCTACGCCGTGGTACAAAAGATGAACAGGGAACTGAGGGTGGTGTCAAGGTTATTTTATGGCGCAAAAGTATTGTCGGTAAAGCATATTGGAGGAAGGTTGCCTCTGGGCACAAGCCTCCAAAAGACTATGCCCATAAACCTGAAAACGCTGAAGGTAATAAGCAGCAAGGGGGCTATCATCTCGCAGATAGAAAAAGAAGGGCATCGCTATCTCGTCATAGTGAATAAAGACCACGAAAAAAGCATTAAGATACTTATTGGTGCTCGGAATAATATTCCACACCAGATAACAAAAACTCTGCAAGAAAAGCCAATGCGTACGTCATATATAATCCCTCAAGGTGACATATTGATGTTCAGATTAAAATAGATATGAAGTTCACTATCACCATACCATCATTCAAGTCTCGCTATCTTGACGAGGCGATAAGGAGTGTTGTCAGTCAGACTTACGCTGATTGGGAATTGATTATTGTGGATGACTGTTCTCCTGAAGATATAAAGTCTGTCGTTGCTCCTTATCTGTCGGACAAGCGAATAAGATACTATCGTAATGAGAGAAATTGCGGGTCGGTAAATGTGGTGGATAACTGGAATATTTGCTTGGGATATGCCACTGGTGACTATGTTATCTGCATAGGAGATGATGACCGTCTTTTGCCATGCTGTCTGGAAGAATACAAACTGCTGATAGAGAAATACCCCGGTCTGAATGTCTATCATGCAAGGACAGAGATAATAGATGAAAACGGAGAATTGAAGAATATACAGGAGCAACGTCCACAGTGGGAGTCAGCCTTGTCACTGATATGGAATCGTTGGGACCATAGAAACAGGCAATATATAGGCGATTTCTGCTATGGAAGGGAAGATCTCGTTGAAGCTGGAGGTTATTATAAATTGCCTCTTGCCTGGGGCTCAGATGATATTACCGCTGTACTTGCCGCAAGGGAGAAAGGCATAGCCAATACACAGGCATTTTGTTTCCAATACAGAGAGAACAGTCATACCATAACCAGCTCGACAACCAATGCAAAGATAAAGATTGAAGCGTGTTTGATGCAATATGAATGGTACAATAACTTTCTGGATGAGATGGCGAAGAGAAAGCTATCCTCCACAGATTGCAATTATCTCAAGACGATAGCGATACCTCGCAGAAACTATTATCTTGCAGCTTTCAATAAAATATGCGCAGACTATATAGGTGGCAATCCTCTGCGCATGTTGTGGTGTTATAGGAAAATGAAGGTAATGAATTACTCAAAAGCTACATTCGTTAAGTGGCTTGTAAAATCTGTATTTGCATGAATAAGCGACTACTCATAATCACACATCATAAGCTGAACGAAAATAATGGCGGTTGCAATGCTTCAAAGGGTTTTGTGCATTGTTTAGCCTCTTTGTTTGACGAGTGTGCTATAATTAGTCCAGAAATACACCCCACAGAGCCTTATATTCCAAAGGATTTCAAGTATTATCCTCTGCATGACACTCGTTCAAAAGCGAGAAAATTCTTTGATATGTATAGGGGCAGAATAAGTGGGTTGTACTATGCAGTAAAGGAACACTTGAAGAATCATCGTTATGATGTGGTAGTTATAGACCATTCGTTTAGTGGGGCAGGGATTAGTTCCTATATTAAGTCAACAGGAGCCAAACTCATTACCATTCATCACAATGTGGAACGGGACTATCTGCGTGATAATAGCAAAGAGCGCCCTGTATTCTATCGCTATCCCTTCCTCTATTTTTCTAAGAAAGCGGAAATAGACTGCCTCAGGAACAGCGATATAAATCTTACAGTTACAGAACGTGATGCCCAGGTTTTTCGTTCGTGGTTTCCTAATATATGCGTCCATAACTGGGGAATATTTGAATACCTTCCGATACAGGATAAGATTTTCACCCCTAAACCAAGACGAAACACGTTTGTCATAACGGGGTCATTATGTTTTGAACAGTCTTTATTGCCCATAAAAGATTTTATAAAGTGCTATTGGCAACTTGTGCAACAAAACGTGCCTGATGCAAGACTGCTTATAGCAGGAAGAAACCCGTCAGAGGAACTTTTCAGACTGTCAGCTTCAAAGGAAGATATTGAAATAATTCCTAACCCCATGAATATGGCAGAGGTAGTGCAACAGGCAGATTTTTATATCTGTCCTGTCTTTGCAGGTAGTGGGTTGAAACTTCGTGTCTTTGACGGCTTGAAACAAGGATTGCCTGTTCTATGCCATGAGGTTTCTGCTGCTGGATATGAAATAATAGCAGAGAGAAATTGTCTTTTTCCTTATAATGATGAGGAAACATTCATCGCATCGTTAAAAGCCATGCTCTCTGCAGGCGTGTCGCAAGAGGATGTTTATCAGGCATATAAGGAGACGTTCTCCCTTGAAGCAGGGAAAAAGAGAATAAAGGAAATATTAGAAAAAGAGAAGATATGAACATTACAATCATAACATGCGTATTGCCTTGGCGGCTTAACTCTGGAGGAGCACAAGCACAGTTCAATATGATAGACCGTCTGCGCAAGAAGCATAACATAACAATTATATTTCCTGAAGACTCTCAGAACAGAATGGAATATGCGAGAGAGCTTCAGCAGATATGGCATGATGTAAAACTGAAACCTTTCCGTATATGGCAGCAGATGCTATATCCACGTTTTGTTATGGATAAAGCGGAGCGAGCATTTAAGTTATTGTTCACTCCTGGCAGTGAGCGTTTCAAGGTTCAGCGTGCCCTGAAACATTACGGCATATATCCATCAAATGGTTTCATGCGCTTTGTAAACAATGTAATAAAGGAGGAGAAGGCTGATATTGTTCAAGTAGAATTCTATCCTTGCCTGTGGCTTGTCAGGGGGTTACCAGATAATGTGCGTAAAATTTTCATACACCATGAACTGCGCTACATAAAGAATGAACGTACTATAACAGCATACCATCCGACAGAAGAAGAAATACAATGGATGGAGAACTTGAAGAGGGAGGAAATTGATGATTTGGATAAGTACGATACAATCGTAACCCTCACCCAACAAGATAAAGACTATCTGCAACGTGACGGGGTGAGAAAACCTATCTATGTATCTCCTGCTGCCATCAATACTGAAACGAGTCCGTTCTGCCCGTGGAATCATAAGCTTGCTTTTGTAGGCAGCTATCTTCATCAACCCAATGTAGAGGGGATAGATTGGTATGTGAAAGAGGTTCTACCTCTACTTTGCAATGCTCCTGTTCTTGAAATTATTGGTAAGGGATGGCCAGAAAGATATAGTACAAAAGAGGTAAGGACTTTGGGCTTTGTGGAAGACCTTCATGAGTCTATTGCTGGTTCTATAATGATTGTCCCAATACTTTCAGGAAGTGGAATGAGAATGAAGATATTGGAGGCTGCAGCTATGAGTATGCCTATTGTAACCACCACTGTTGGTGTTGAGGGATTGAATTTCAAGAATGGGGAGTCTTGCATTATAGCTGATTCTCCACAGGATTTTGCAGCAGCTATCAATGAATTAGCTAAAGACGAGGCAAAATGCCGCAAGCTTGGTGAAGAAGCTAACAAGGTTTTTGAGAAAAACTATTCAAAGAAAATCCTTGCCGAAATAAGGGAACGGGTTTATTCCTTATAGTCTCTCTAACCTGTTCTTGCGCTTATATACAGCTTTGAAGGCGTAGTTCACAAAGTAATACATTGATTTGAAGAAACCTATCTTCTCTATATTCCTATAGATATTCCATTGCCACTGCATTGCTCGGAATTTGTTGGAAGAGACGGAAGATTTCTTCAGTTGGTATTTAGCCTCGATGCTATTGGTGTTGTATGCTTTCCAATTTTGTTTCAGTATAGATAGCCACACAACGTAGTCTTCGTGTCCACAATAGGGGAAATATAGCTTTCCTGTTTTTTTTGTGTCATAAACAGCAGTAAGACATCCTATGACATTTCCTTTCAGTAGTTGCTTATAATCCGTTGTAGCAGGTGATACGACAGGTTTGTTCATCATTAAGCCCTGCTCATTTATGGTATTATAATACGAAAAAACGATAGCAGCATCCTCATGTTTTTCAAAGGTTGCTATCTGCCTTTCCAATTTTGTGGGAAGCCACACGTCATCACTATCAAGAAAGGCGATGTATCTGCCAGTGGCATTTTCTATGCCGATATTCCTGGGCTTGGTGGGAGAGCCTGATGCCTTTTCTATTCTGAAGGGTTTTATCCTTTCGTCTTTCTTGCAATATGAGGCAATGACATCAGGGGTTTCATCTGTGGAGCCATCGTCAACAACCAGCAGTTCCCACTCCTTGAAGGACTGGGATATAACAGAGTCGATGGCTCTTGTAAGGTATTTCACGTCATTATGCGTCGGCATAATGACAGAGACGATTGGCTTATCCACTCTTCCTTATTTATTATTTGAACAGATAGTGTTTCAGTCTGCCGAATGCTTTCAGTGAGCGTTTCAGGTCATCGGGGTTGGTAAGTCCTACTTTTAGTCTGTGTAGTATGTAGCGTGGACGCAGGTAATATTTCTTACGAGCCATGTTGCAGAAGTCCACCATCTCCTGTGCAGACAGCTCTGGTGTAGAGAGCACGGTGTTATGAGTTCCGTCTGGCAGACAATACTTGGCATAGTCCAGCTCTATGTAGCCGTTTTCCTTTGCCCAGTTGTAAGCCTCTGTGCCAGGATATGGTATCAGGGGGAAGAATTGTGCTGTGTCAGTATTAAGTTTCAGGGCTAAATCCAGCGTCTGCTGCATGGTTTCCTTTGTCTCACCCTGGTTGCCTACCATGTAGCAGGCATGTATGAGCAACCCTGCCTTCTTGGCGTTTGATACATACTGGTAGAACTGCTCCACTCTGGTACCCTTCTTTATGTTGTCAAGTATTTGCTGACTACCACTCTCTATGCCTGGTATAATGAGTCGGCAGCCTGCTGCTTTCATTGCCTGCATGGTTTCGAGGTCGAGGTCAACACGAGCGTTGCACAGCCATCTGAGACGCTTGTGCAATCCTTTTTCTATCAACATTCTGCAAATGTCTTTTACCCTCTTCTTGTTGGCTGTAAAGGTGTCATCCTCTATTACCACTTCTTTAACGTCTGGGAAGTTGTTGGCTATGTACTCAAATTCTCCCACTACGTTCTCAGCTGAACGAGCTCTGAAGGCATGTCCGTGCATGGTTTGTGGATATACACAGAAATTGCAGCGGAAGGGGCAACCACGCCCTGTGAAAATCTGTATGGAAGGGAATGTTGCGGCAGCAAAGAAGTAGTCTTTCTCGTTAAGATGCTCCTTGATGAACTGTGCAGCATAAGGCAGGTCGTCGAGGTCTTTCAATGGTGGCATGGCTTCAGTACGAACGAATGTGTCTTTGTCCCTGTAGCACAAACCTCTTACCTTGCTGAGGTCACCATCTTTATCCAGTGCGTCTGCCAGTTCTTTTACTATGCAGTCATATTCTCCTATTGCCACTGCACCTATAGCATCAGAATATCCCAGGGTTTCCTCTGGGCAAGCAGATGGGTGAGTGCCTACCAGCATTATGAAAGCCTTTGGATAAATAGCTTTAAGTTGCTCGGCAAACTTCACGTCGCTCTTTATCGATGGTGTGCTTGTTCCGAGAACAAAGAGTCCATGCTCCTTGGTGTTTCCTTTTATTATGCTCAAGGAAGCATCCTCATTCAATTGCCTGGCAGGGGCATCAAGAAAGTCCACATCATGCCCATGCTTTTGCGAGTACAACGCTGCATAGATGAGCCAAAGTGGATAGTAGATAGCTCCGCTCTTGGTTATGGCAGGGCTCCTTGACTCTCTTGAAAATTTTCCATACTCAGCTTTGAATGGTGGGTTGATAAAGTATATGTTCATTTCTTTAGTGATTTTTTCTTTGTTTCAGGAACAGATGGTAGGCAAGATAGGCTCTGTAGTTTAGCTTATACCACAGGCTGTTGGTACTCTTCCCACCAGCAAAAGAAACCGTATTGTCGTGACGACGATATAGTTGCAGCACCTTGGGGTAATATCCACAACGGAAATGCATCTGGCTATAGAGGGCTATCCACAAATCGTGAGCTGCCATGCGAGGTGGTATAGGTAGTACTTCATTAAGTATCTCACGTCTGAATGCCATGCAACTGCCAAGCCACAAATTCTTCTTGAAGTTTCCCCACACGCTTCTGTCTATGGGGGACTCGTCAGTGTAGTATCTTTCTTGTGTAATATTCAGTTCGGAGTCGGTAAGCGAACAATTGCCTGTCACCACGTCATATTGTCCTTCCAAGAGGAAGTCTGTCAGTTCCTTTATCTTTTCAGGAAGCCAGACGTCATCCTGGTCAGCAAGAAAGATTACGTCGCCTTTAGCATGAATGAGGGCATTCTCGAAGTTGTGTGTCACGCCCTGCATCAGTTCGTTGTCGAACAGTTTTATCCTCTCGTCACCGTAGGAACGTATGATTTCTACTGTTCCGTCGGTTGAATGGTCATCGGAAATCACCAGTTCGTCATACTCAGAAAGCTGGCGCAGTATGCTGTCTATCTGCTCCTTCAGATATTTCTGTCCATTGTATGTAGCCATGCAAACAGACACCATACTCTTTCCTTTATTACCATGCTCTCTTATTGCCATCTGACGTAATTACAGTTTATTTTTCTGATTTTATGGGTGCAAAATTACAAAAAAAAAGACACATAATAAAAATAAATGAGAAAATATATGTAACTTTGCATGCATGGATAAACTCTTTTTGATACAAATAATACCTTTCATCATAGGATTGACAATCTCAGGTTTTATTCTGAGAAACTCAAGGCTCATAAGTACTAATGGCAAACTAATACCAGGTTTCGACGATAAGTCTGCTCCAAGTAATGGTGTGGAAATCGGAGGTGTGGCTATCTTTCCCATCCTCCTTATGGCAATGTGTCTGTCTATAGGTTTGCCCCATTATCTCGGTTTTACGGAACTCAGCCAGCTAAAGGTGTTGCCTTCAGCCCTGCGTATAATGCAGGTAATAGTTGGTTGCGCACTGCTTTATTTCGTGGGGCTTAAGAACGACATGAATGGTACGAGTGCCAAGGTTAAGTTCCTCACCCTATTCATTACCGCCTGTATGTTTCCTGTTACAGGGTTATGGATACAGGATTTTGACGGACTGATGGGCATAAAGTCTCTCCCAGCTTACATAGGTATGCCCCTGACGGTGCTAGTGTCTATGTTCATCATCGAACTGGTGTCTCTAATGGATGACATTGATGGTTTGGGAGCTGGCCTCTTCTCTATAATGGTGAGCATTTTTCTCATTTTCTGTATTAAGTACGGTTTTGTCCTTGGTAGTCTTGTCTCTGCCTCGGCATTAGGGGTGATAGTTCCCTTCGGAGTGCTCAAACTGCTCAGTCATCGTTGGCGCAAGACCATATTGGGTGATGCTGCCAGCTATGTGTTGGGGTACATTCTTGCTTACCTTACGTTGGCTCTCTTCCGTCAGAGTGGCATCAATATGCCCACAGGCATGCAGATGGTAGTGTTTGGTATCCTTCTCTTTCCTGCCTTCGACTTCCTCAGGGTTGTCCGTCAGCGTATTCGTGAACAGCGTGGTTTGCTGACTCCCGATCGCAACCAGATACAGCACCGTCTCTTGCGCACAGGCATAAGACCATTCTTCGTTCCTGTTGTCATTTCGGCTATCATCCTCGCCTTTGCGGTGCTCAATTCGTGGTGGGTTATAGTAGTCCAGCGTCACTTTACCCTTCTGTTTCTGACTGACATAGTGCTCTTCGTCATCATCCAGCTACTGATAAGCTTTGCCATCTCCCGCAATGAGATTCGTCACAATATGGAGAAATGGCAGATAGAGTATGGCAGAGAGGCATGGGAGGCAGATGTTCCTGTAGAGGCTATCAGACAGAAACAGCAGAATTTTGGTACTATGGGTCTGCCCAAGCACGTCATTCTGGGTGATGAACTTGATTTTATTCCTGATGGCATGAATGCTATAGAGCGTGAAGTGAAGCGTGTGATAGACTTCTTCATCTCTGGCATCCTTATCATAATATTCTCTCCGCTGTTCCTGCTGAGTTATATCCTTATAAAGTTTGATGATGGTGGTCCAGCCATATACAGTCAGGAGCGCATAGGCAGATTCGGCAGACCGTTTCGCATACATAAATTCCGCTCCATGCGCCTTGATGCCGAGAAATTTGGTCCAGCTCTCAGCCATCATGGAGGTGACGATGACCCTCGTCTTACCAAGGTGGGAAAATTTCTACGTGCTCATCACCTCGACGAACTGCCACAACTGTGGGATGTGTTCAAGGGCGATATGGCTTTCATAGGTCCGCGACCAGAACGTAAATTCTTCATCGACCAGATTATGGTACACGATCCACGCTATTCTTTCCTCTACCAGATACGTCCTGGAGTTACCAGCTATGCCACACTATACAATGGCTATACTGACACCATGGAGAAGATGCTTCGCCGACTTACCTATGACCTCTACTACCTTGAGCATCGCTCATGGTGGCTCGACATCAAGATACTATGGCTCACCTTTATCTCTATCATCGGTGGCAAGAAATTCTGAATAGAACTGTGACTGCGCGGCTAATAACTGTGAACTATGAACTATAACAAATGGGTTGCCTGCTGGGGCAACGCAACATCAATAACCGACCGTAAGGAGTGTGTGTATGCTAAGGATATCACGCTTCGTTATCCTGTGTTCATGCCTTTCTCTGGCAGCAAACTGCGTCTGCGCTTTTCTAATCTTACGGGCACAGAGGCGGTTACGCTGAGCAAGATTGTGGTGAAGTGCAAGGGAGTGTCAGAGGAGTGCAGGGGAGTTTTGTGTAACGTCACCATTCCCCCTGGCAAGGAAGTTACTACAGAGCCAATAGAGTGCATGGTCAAGGCTGGCGATACGATAGTGGTAAGCATTTATCTTGCTGACTGTACTCAGATGAATGCTGGCACGCTGATAACTGGTCCGTTGTCAAAGGGACAGTATGCCTACGGCGATTTTGCCGAGGCTGACGAACTGCCGCTCGACCTTTCGCGCCACACCAACTGGTTCTATTTTCTTAACACTATAGATATTCTTACTGAGGAGAAGAACCACGCGCTTGTTTGTTATGGCGACTCCATAACGGCGCAAAGCTGGCCTGACTATCTCGCCTTGCGTGCATGGAATGGCGGGCACCATGATGTTTCCATAATCCGTCGTGCCGTCAGTGGCACGCGTATTCTGCGTCAGTACGACTGCATAACCTATCAGGCTTACGGATTGAAGGGCTCAACCCGTTTCCCCATAGAGATGAACGTGGCAGGGGCTTCTGCCGTGATAATTCAGCATGGCATCAATGACATCATACACCCCGTAGGCTCTGACGTAAATCCTTTCCGCCCTTGGAGCGACATGCCTACGCTTGAGGATTTGGAGAGGGGTACGAGGGAGATATACGTTGATTATATACGCAACCACGCTGAACTCAATCACCTTAAAGTGTATAGTGGTACACTGTTGCCCATTTACGGTTGGCGCACATATAACGAGATGCGCGATGAGATGCGCCAGGCTTTCAATGAATGGCTGCGTAAGTCGGAAATCTTTGATGGTTGCGTAGATTTCGACAAGGCGGTGCGCGACTCGGAACACACGGAGCGCTTTGCTCCTGGCTATGACTCTGGTGACCATCTACACCCCAGCGAAGAGGCTTATGAGGCTATGGCTAATGCCGTGCCAGGCGGGTTGTTTTAATTAGTAATTAGTAATGAACAATTAGTAATTAGTAATTAGGACTCCGAGCCTGTTTTCCTGAGTGTTCCGCTCGAAGAACGCCTACGGAGCGCAAGAACTTATAACTGGTAATTTGTAACTAGTAACTGGTAACTACTCCTCTCCTCCTTCATAGCTCTGCATGCTGTCGTCCTCACTCTCCTCACGGTCGTTTCTCTTGTTGCGTTTAGGCTTGTTGTTGCCAAAAGACCATGTGGCAGTGAAGTTGAACTTGCGTGCGTGTCTCCAGTCTTCGCTATACTGATAGAAGGTGTCACTTTCCGTCTCCGACTTGTTACGCCTTGAGTCGAGCAGGTCGCGACAGTTTACTGCCAGTGTGAGTTTTCTGTTGAAGAAGGTCTTTCGCACACCAATATCCATGCTGTACGAAGGACGTCTTGAGCCCTGTGTTATCACCCTTCTCGAACGATAGTTTCCCTTCAGCTGCACAGTAATGTCGTAGGGCAGGGTGAAGTTTGCCTGCATGCGTGCGTTCCAGGAGAATCGGCTCTCGCTGTCTCCGCTAATTGTTATCTCTTTTCCCATCAGAGGGTCGATAAGGGTGTATTTGAAGTCTTCCAACTTATAATAGAAAGCACTTGCCGAGGTGGTCAGTTCAAACCAGCGGGTAAACCTGTTTTTCAGCGTCATCTCCATACCAGAGTTGGTGCTTTTCGAGAGGTTCATGAAGGTTTGGAAAGTGCGGTCGTCACCGTCTATCATGTATTTTACTCTCTGTATCACGTCTGTCGTAGGGCGATAGTAGGCAGAGAGCAGGAGCGAATGGTTGTCCCAAGTGCGCAGGTAGTTAAGCTGGTAGGAGAAACTGTATTCTGGAGTCAGTTTGGGGTTACCGAATGACACGCTCGATGCGTTTCTCGTGTCCATGAATGAGTTCAGCTGTCCACCCCAGGGACGACGCAGGCGCCTCGTAACATTCAGCTGCAACTGGTCACGCTGCGTAAACTGGTATGAGAGAAACAGCGATGGAAACAGCTGAAAGAAATCCTTCTTAAACTCCGTGCGGTTCTGATAGTAGTCATACGAGTCTGTATCTACCTTCCAGTATTCGCCTCTCAGTCCAGCCATAATGCCGAACTTGCCCAGCTTGAAGGTCATGTTGGCATACATGGCATGAGTGTCCATATTATATATGAAACGGTTGTAGTAGGCTATGTCCTCCTCCATATCCGTGCCGTCGTAGTGGTCACTCTTCCATGCCTCCTGGGGGTTGTTCTCCCTGTTGAATTTTGCGTTGTAGCCAGCCTGCAACGTAATCTTTTCCGAGAGGGGATTCTCGTAGTCCAGTTTCAGCTCGGTAGTTCTGTTTCTTATGTGCTGAGGGCGCATCTGGAAACTCTCCTTCGTGCTTCCGTCAGCGAATACCGTCCTGTCCTGATAGCGGTTGGTGCTGCGGTTGTGCCAGGAGCTGTGGCTGAGGCTGAAGTCCAGGAAATGCTTGTCGGTAAAGCTGTGCTTGTAGCCCAGCTCCACATTTACCATGTTCATGTTGTTTCTGCCAGTGGTATGTCTCGTCAGCGTCTTGGTAGCCTCCTTCTGCGTGATGTCGCCATTCAGGTAGTTGCCATAATAATAAGGAGTGGTGGAGGAATTATTTCCCCCTCCGTGCATAAACATTCCCGAGAGAGAAATATCATCCTTTTTAGATGCGTGAAACGTCAGTCCGGCACGCATGAATATGTTGTTGCCCCTCGTATCTGATACGGAGTTGGAATTCTGATAGCCCGATGGCGTCTTGTTCCCCCCGTTAACGTTATAAAAAGTCTGCTCCGTCTTTGAGCCTCTCTCGTCCTCTCGGTGTCTGTAGCCTATGCTCGCATAGGTGTCCAGCCACTTCGAGCTGGTATTTATGTTAAAGCTCGTGTTGGCACCACCAGCTGTGTTTGCACCAGCCTGCACCGAACCGTAATAGCCAGCCTTGTGGTCGCGTTTCAGTATAATGTTTATGATGCCTGCGCTGCCTTCGGCAGAGAATTTTGCCGAGGGGTTGTCAATCACCTCTATCCTGTCTATGGTCTCGGCAGGCAGCTGTTCTAATATAGCCGAACGGTTGTCGGTTGTCAGTCCGCTCGCCTTGCCGTTTATCCATACCTCCACACTGCTGCTGCCACGCAGGGATATGTTGCCATCGTTGTCCACCTCTACAGAAGGGATATTCTCCAGCACGTCGGAAGCCGAAGCCCCCACGTTTGATATGTCGTTACTTACGTCATACGTTTTTCTGTCCACCTCCAGCTTTACGGCAGATTTCTGTCCTGTCACGGTTACCTCGTTCAGTTGTATGTCATATTTTTCCATCAGCGCGGCTATGGAGTCGGCAGGTGTCATAGGTCTCTTTCTACGTCCACCTCCCTTTTGCTGTGCGTCAGCAATCGTAGCTACCCCCACGAGCAGCACCAATATATATATTACTTTTTTCATTTTCTCCTTTTTTCTCTTTTTCCGTATTTTGGGTGCAAAATTACAAAAAAAATATGAATTGTGCATTATAAACTATGAATTATGAACTGTGAACTATAAATTATGAACTGTGAACTATGAATTACTACCCTAAAAGAGAAGAAAAGTAAAAAAACCTCCCGAGAGAGTTGCTGATTTTTTTGTGTATCCGCATAAAAATACGCTCTTTGCCTCTGCACGTAGTTCCGAGCTCTGTCAATAGTCTTTACACCCCTCTCGGTCTCCCCGTTTTCGGGGAGCAGAAACGCCTGAGCACCTACTGGAGCGCAAGAGGCATTAGTTCTACATGCAGAACTAATGCCTCTGCATGTAGAACCACTGCCTCTGCATGTAGAACCAATGGTTCTGCAGCCAAAGCACCTATCGGAAAGTGTAGAACCACTGCCTCTGCAAAAAAAAAGTAAACCAAACTAATTTCTAATTACTAATTCTTCGAGCACAGCTCGAAGTTCTAATTTCACGAAAAAAGTTTTTTTCGTGAAAAACCTCACACAGGTCACTTGCCCCTCTCTCATCCCAGTGTTTATGCGCTTTCCCGCAAGTGACCTGTCTTTAAGAAACCTCACTTAGAGGTCACTTCACCTCCCTTATACCTCCCTTATTCTAATTAGGAATTAGCAATGAGCAATTAGTAATTTTTCATTCTTAGCTTACGCTTTCCCACTTGCTCCCTCGTTAGCGGCGTGTGCTCATTGCCACTTCGTTCTCGCTGTCGCTCGCGATGCCTTCGGTATTCTCCATTCAAACTTAGAATATCTTTCATTTTACAAGAAAAATTGCAAAAAATGTGGCTTATTCGAAAATAATGTGTACCTTTGCATCCACGTATCTACTAAACAAAAACGGTATATCTACTAAACAAATACACAAAAACATTATGAAAAGTGTAAGAAAAATTCTTTCTCTTGCTGTACTGGCAATGGGGTCGGCTGTGGCGATGGCACAGAGTTCGTATGATCTTGGCAAGCCGTTTGGCTTCTGTACTGTATCGTCGCGCACCAGCAGTTCCAGCACCTATAATGTAACGGGTGGCGGATGCTACAACTACCCTGTCACAGGAGTCAGCAGCAGTAAGGTAATTACCCTCACCTCCACAGGAAAAGACATGCGTAGCACCATACAGGATGCTATCAACAATTATAGCGTCATCATATTCGACGGTTCAAAGGGCGACTTCCTTGTGGGCAGCAACATAGGACTCAGCGTTAAGGACAAGACTATTCTGGGCATAAATAATGCAAAACTCTGCACTACATGGTTTGCTACAGAAGAGATACTCAATGCACTCACCAAGGCGGGGGTGCCAGAGATGAGTACCAGCGGCGGTGGTGGCAAACTGCCTAATGGAACAAGCGTTTCAGAGGAGGCTGAATACAACACTCGCAAGATTATAATACAGATGACAGGCGATAATAGCGAGAACTACCGCAAATCTGGCATCTTCAGTTTCAACGCTTGTGAGAACCTCATCATTCGCAATATCAAGTTTCAAGGTCCTGGCGCTATCGACGTAGGTGGTTCTGACCTTATATCCTTCACAGGTGGCACCAAGAATTGCTGGGTGGACCATTGTGACTTCATGGATGGCATGGATGGTAACTTTGACATCACGCAGAAGTCTGACTTCAATACCGTCAGCTGGTGTACCTTCAGCTATTCCAGTCGTTCATACATGCACCAGAACACCAATCTCATAGGCTCTTCGGACAGCGAGTCGAAAAACTTCCTCAACACCACCTTTGCCTTCAACCACTGGAGCACAGGCTGCAAGGCTCGCATGCCTATGGCACGTGTGGGCAAGATACACATGCTCAACAACTACTACACCTGCACTTCTGGCAGCAGCTGCATCAACCCACGCAAGAACTCGGAATTCCTTATTGAGGGCAACTACTTCGCCAAGGGGGTAAAGAGTATTTATTCAGAGTCTGGCGCCATAGCAGTAACTTGGAAGAATACTAACTATTCCGTAGAAGGCAAGAGTGGCGAGTCAATGGGTTCCACAGTAACAGTACCCTACTCCTATACAGTAGCCAACAACAGCGTCGTACCAACAGAGGTGAGCACCTATGCTGGTTCTACCCTCTTCAGTTCTACTGGTGGAGGTGGTGGCAGCACAGAGCCAGACCCTGCACCTGGAGAAGGTGGAGGCGAAGGTGGTGGTGGCAGCGAGGTTACCCCAGGACTCATAGATGGCAATAGCTACATAGTAGGAAGTGATGAGAGCATCACAGACGGAAAGGAGATAAACTGTCAGGACATCACCATGACCTATGGTCGTGATGGCAACTGGACTCTTACTCCACGAGGCGGCATGAGCGCTGAGGGCTATAGCACACTCGCAGGTGGCAGTAACAACCCCAAGGACAGCAACGGCAAGAACTTCTCTTCAAGTAAAAAGGTTCCTACTACTGGCACCTATTATGTGTTCAAGCCTACTTCAGACGGTACTCTCTACGTTGCCACATACATCTATACTAACAAGAATCTCTACGTAACGCAAAACGGAGTGGCAACAAGTTTCATCATCAATGGTACCAGTTATGAGTCTGGAAGCATCATAAACCAGGAGGCTGAAACTGATGCCTATGTCAAGATTAGCGTTGTCAAGGACAAGGAATACTACCTCTTTGGCGAGAGCACAAAGATAAAGATTTATGGCTTCAACTTCGTCCCTCTGACGACCTCTGTCCAGATGCTCGAAGATAGTTTTGGCGATGCTGAACCTACAGATGATGATACGATGTATAACCTTGCAGGTCAAGAGGTTGATGAAAACTACAAAGGCATCGTTATCAAGAATGGCAAGAAATACTTCTTGCAGTAAAATCTACCTCGGTTTCTTATCTCCGCTATTTATAATTACTACCAGAACTATGACAAAGGTCACTCCTTACTCTTCTCGAGAGGGGCGACCTTTGTTGTGTGTTTATGCTATTTTACGCTAAAAGTTCCTACAGGGATGGTGGTTGCCGAGATGATGCTCATGTAGAAGATTCCGTATTCGCCTTTCTCCAATTCTGAAGCAGGAATAGTAAGTATGTACGACTGCTCACCATACTTGTGTCCCTCAAACTGAACATAGCCAGCTTTCTTCGTTTCCTCAGACCCAATCAGAGCAGATTCAAACTCCATCCACTGAATCCTGCGTTCTTTCTTGGAGGACTTAAAACGTACGATGCGATAGCTCTCCATAGGGTCAGTATCGTTATTCTCTCCTTTTATCAGGAGTCTTGCTGCCTGACCGTCAGAGCTTAATGTATATGGCGAATGACCTCCTTTGAATACTATATCCATACCTTCAGAGCCAGCAAGATTGCTCACTGCATTAGCTGCATGACCTATGCCAGCTGAGGTACCCATCATGCGTACTCCTGCCATCGTACCACTAAATGAACCGCTGGCTGCAGAATTGAGTCCGATTATACCACCTGCTGCTCCTGCTATGCTTGCAGCTCCGCTTAGCAGCTTACCCCATTTCCTGACCTTGTTTTCATGTTTGCCTATAGTTCCCTGTTCTTTTGGAAGAATGGCATAGGTAGAGTCGCTCGTAAGGATACAATAACTGTTGATGAACTCTGGTTCAGGAACATTAACTTGAGCGTGTGTACCTACGCTCAGAGTAATCATTGAAATAAAGAAAAGAATTTTTTTCATCCAACTTAATTTTTTTTGATGTTACTTATTAATCTGTATAATTAAACAATTTGTGGTTTGCGCTGGCAAAATTAGTCAATTCTTTTTTACGCTCCAAACGCCGAAAAATCGGGCGAAGAGAGCTGTTTAAGAAAGTCGTACTTATAGAAAGAAATCAGAGCTATCAATCACAGATTGATAGCTGTTAACCAAGTATTTACTTGGTTAACCTATTTTTTCCTTAAAGAAAAAATTAAAACAAAAAAGAAAATCCCCTTTCTTTCATTATGACCCGTCGCGCTACTTTTATATTTTATTAAGAATTGGGAGGCTTTTCGTACTCCAATTCAAAATATTTTCATTACCTTTGCAGGGAGAATTTGATTCACGTATTCATAGCATAGATACAGATGACCATACAGGAAGCCATAGAGAGCAGACATAGCGTGAGGGCATACACAAGCCAACCGTTGAGTGGAGAGGCAGTCAGAGAGTTGCGAGAAAAGATAGCGGAATTAAACGGCGAGGGACGGCTTAACATACAGCTGATACCGAATGAGCCAAAGGCTTTTCAAGGCGTTCTGGCAAGATACGGCAAGTTCCGTAATGTCAACAACTATATTGTTATGGCAGGAAAGAAGGCTGACGACCTGGACGAGCGCGTGGGCTACTATGGCGAGCAACTGGTGCTGTTTGCCCAGACGCTGGGGCTGAACACCTGCTGGGTGGGACTAAGTTACTCAAAGGTGCCTGGTACGTACGTGCTGAATGACGATGAGAAGATTGCCTGCTACATTGCTATAGGCTACGGTGAGACACAGGGCGTTAGTCACAAGATAAAGACCATAGGGCAGGTAAGTAATGCTACCGATAAGACTCCTGTTTGGTTTGAAAAGGGAGTGAAGGCAGCCCTTTTGGCTCCTACTGCCGTGAATCAGCAGAAATTCTCATTTGAGTATTTAGGCGAGGAGAACAATCACCATCAGGTGAAGGCAAGGAGAGGATTCTCCGTCATTGGCTATACACAGATGGACTTGGGCATTGCCAAATGTCATTTCGAGATAGGTGCAGGAAAGGAAAACTTCGTGTTTATATAGAGGAGATGTATGATGGACAGTAAGAACTTTTTGGAACTTGTAAGGAACAGGTACAGTTGCAGGGCATATAAGCCCCTCGACGTGGAGAAAGAGAAGCAGGATTACATCATGGAATGTGTACGCCTTGCTCCCTCGGCTGTGAATTATCAGCCTTGGAAATTTCATATCATACGCAGTGACGAAGACAAGGCAAAAATACGGGAATGTTATGACAGAGAGTGGTTTAAGACTGCCCCGATGTATGTCATAGCCTCCATACAGCATGACGAGGAATGGGTGAGGGCAGACGGAAAGCGTCATGGCAACATCGACATAGCCATTGCCGTTGAGCACCTTTGCCTTGCGGCTACGGAACAAGGGCTGGCTTCTTGCTGGGTATGCAATTTTGATGCGGAAAGGTGTAAAGCTCTTTTCCGTATGCCAGACAATGAGGAACCCGCTGTGTTTATCCCCTTGGGCTATGCTGCAGATGAGCCAAGGGAGAAACGACGCAAGGAGATAGATACAATCTTCGTGTAATATCAATCAATCCCAAATGACATTAAGAGAACTTATATCAGATGTTGATGCAGAGAGGTACACGACAAATACTCTCTTTCAGGAACTTCGCACTACCACACCTGAATATGGATACAACAGGAGAATTATAGTGAAGAGAAAGAATGGAGGCATCTCTGTAACAAACGTCCATGTAGGGGCATTAGGTGATATTCTCACTTTTCCCATTGATGTTGAGGAAGGATTGGAACTGACAAGAGAGCAACTTTTAGATGCCATACTACATGAGATGTCAAGTAATGGTATTGACGAGGCGGAGCAAATAGATTTTTGGAATGAAATGACTAATCTTCAGAAAGCAAAGATTCTAAGATAATCAATATGAACAAACGAGAATACATACAGGCAAATAAAGACTGGCTGGAAGCAAGGTCAAAGGAAGATGGGGTGAAAGCATTGCCAAAGGGCATCTACTATAAAGTGCTGAGTGAGGGTAACAAGAACAGCAGCACTCCAAATGTTCGTAGCATCATTACTGCCCACTATACAGGAAAAACCATTGACGGCAGGCAGTTTGACAGTAGTCGTGGTGGTGTACCTTTGGCTTGCCGTCTATGCGACCTCATTGAAGGTTGGATAATCGCCATGCAGCAGATGCACGTAGGTGACAGGTGGGAGGTATATATCCCAGCCGAAATGGGATACGGTAAGTTCTCGCAACCTGGTATACCAGGCGGTTCTACACTAATCTTTGAAATAGAGTTAATGGGAATAGTATAAGCCTACACAAGTGTCTCAGAAAGGGTAAGAATATTCGCATTTAGCTCTTCGCAAAGCTCAGGCTTAAGCAGAATACAAACAAAAAGAAAAAAGCACTTGCGATTTCTCGTAAGTGCTTGATTTTTAGGAGTAGCGGGAGGGGGTCACGATCCCTCGACCTCCGGATTATGAATCCGACGCTCTAACCAGCTGAGCTATCCCGCCAACAACAGCAAATTTTCATTTGCGGGTGCAAAGGTACTAAAAAAAATGAAGAATGAAGAATGAAGAGTGAAGAATTAGGGTAAGGGGAGGTTTTATTAAGTTTTTTTAACTGAGGGCTATGGATTGTCAATAGAGCTAAGCAATGCTGTGCACCCATCGAGACAGTCGTGCCATGTGGCTTCGAAGTCGCCAGTGTACCAGGGGTCAGCTACTGATGTGCCTTCACGTCCTGAGACGTGGTCAAGCAGGAGGCTGATTTTCTCATCGGTGTCGCCACCACACATGCGTTGCATATTGCGGATATTGTACTTGTCCATACCTATAAGCAGGTCGTAATAAGCATAGTCGGCTCGAGTGAGTTGACGTGCGTGGTGTCCATCGCAGCTGATGCCATGCTCGGCGAGTTTGCGTCGAGCTGGTGGATATATGGGGTTGCCAATTTCCTCAGTGGAGGTAGCTGCTGATGCTATCTCAAACTCGCTTACGAGGTCAGACTGCTCTACGAGATGTTTCATTATATATTCTGCCATAGGAGAGCGACAGATGTTGCCATGACAGACGAAGAGAATTCGTTTCATATATGTGTTTGTATAAAAAAGTCGGAAGCGTAATGCAAAAATATGAAGAAAAAATGAGATAGAAGAAAAAAAAGTGAGAAAATTCTTTTTTCTTTCCAGATTTTTTGTAACTTTGTAGCGATTTTAACGCCTGAAAGGATATGGTTATACCTGAATATTTTACTAAGAAAACGTTGCCTTATTGGGTTATCTTGATTATAGATAGTCTGACGGTAATTGTAGCTGGTCTTATTGCAACATACGTAGTGCAGGGTGGTTCGAGCCTTGCCAGACACTTTTGGGACCACGTCTTAATGTGGCTTGCTGCTGTGCCTTTGTTCATGATAGGCATGAGGATATTTCATACCTATAGTGGCATAATACGTTATACGACGACGATAGACTTCATGAGGGTGTTGCAGTCGGTAGCGCTGGGTGGCATACTGATGGCGATATGTTTTGGTATAGTGGATAGCAACTACCCCCAAAGTTTCATGGCAGAGCACCTGAGATGGCTTACCATAGGCTTGATGTTGGCAATGACGCTGATGGCGCAGTGGGGCATGAGGATTGTGATAAAGTATACCTATGAGGCACTCTTTATGGGGCACAGGAGGATAGGTGCTTTCGTATATGGTGCTCATGAAGGTGCCATAGCTATAGCCCGCTCCTTCAGGGATGCTGAAAGCAAGTATGTGTTGAGAGGCTTTATAAGCAACGACAGCGTGCTGGAGTCAAAATATCTGATGGGCAGGAAGGTTTACATGGATGGTCCCAATACAGTACGCATCATAGTTGATTCGGGTGCTAAGGTGCTAATCGTGAGTCCGCTGCAACAAGAAAAGTTCAGAGACAAGACTGAATTGCAGAATGCTCTCATAAAGGCTGGCATACGCATACTGATAGTGCCTAATGCTGAGGAATGGGACACTACGAAGGAGATAAGACCCACGCAACTGAGAGAGGTGGACATAGAGGACCTCTTGCCAAGGGAGAAAATTGAAGTTGATATGCCAGCTATAGGAGCAATGTTGTGTGGTAAGCGCATTCTCATTACTGGTGCTGCAGGTTCTATAGGCAGTGAAATGGTAAGGCAGGTGGCACGTTATGATCCATTACATCTTGTGTTGATAGACCAGGCTGAGACACCTATGCACGACATAAGGCTCTTTATGCAGAATAAATACCCAGAGATACCTTGTGAGACAGTGGTGGGCAATATTTCCAATGCTACGCACATGGAACAGTTGTTCAGCAAGTATAAGCCTGAGTATGTATTCCATGCTGCAGCATACAAACATGTGCCGATGATGGAGAATAACCCTGCGATAGCGGTGCAAAATAACATATATGGTACGCGCGTGGTGGCCGACCTCGCAGTGAAGTATGGCACAAAGAAATTTGTGATGATTAGTACGGACAAGGCTGTGAATCCTACTAATGTGATGGGTTGTTCAAAGCGTATCTGCGAGATCTACTGCCAGAGTCTGAACAAGGCAAAGGAGAACAAACAGACACAGTTTATCACTACACGCTTTGGTAATGTGTTGGGTTCTAACGGGTCTGTGATACCCCTGTTCCGAGAGCAGATAAGGAAGGGTGGACCAATAACAGTAACTCACCCAGATATAATACGTTATTTCATGCTCATACCAGAAGCTTGTCAATTAGTGTTGGAGGCTGGTACGATGGGCAACGGAGGCGAGATATTCGTCTTTGACATGGGTAAGCCTGTGCGTATAGCCAATCTGGCACAGCGCATGATAGACCTTAGTGGCGCTCAGGACGTGAAGATAGTATTCACTGGACTACGCGATGGAGAGAAACTCTACGAGGAGGTACTCAATGATGCAGAGCTAACCAAGCCTACGAACCACCCAAAGATAAGGATAGCTGCAGTGAGGGAGTGTGATTATAAGGAAGCGTTGAAAAACGAGAAGGAACTCTATGAGTTATCTCTGGGCTATGATGACATGGCGATAGTAAAGAAGATGAAGGAGATAGTGCCAGAATACAGAAGTCAACATTCAAAGTACGAGGTGCTTGATAAATAAAAAATCCCCGCTGCCTGCGGGGATTTTTTATTCTACGAATTCTTAAAGAGATCTTTTATTCCTCCTATAGAACCCATAAGGTTTGTAGCCTCATAAGGGAGATATACAGTCTTGGTATCATTACCCTTGGCTATATCCTGCAGGGTTTGTATGTATTTTTGGGCAAGGAGGTAGTTGGCTGGATTGGTACTCTTACCTACAGCCTCCGTAATCTTGTCGATGGCGATAGCCTCTGCCTCAGCCTTGCGAATGCGAGCCTGTGCCTCACCCTCGGCCCTCAGTATTTCTTGTTGCTTAGTAGCTTCAGCACGATTAATGGCAGCAGTCTTGTCGGCCTCAGACTTAAGAATGACAGCTTGTTTCTCGCCCTCTGATGTAAGGATTGTTGCACGTTTGTTACGCTCTGCTTGCATCTGTTTCTCCATGGCTTGAAGAACGGTAGATGGTGGGATGATATCTTGAAGCTCTACACGATTGACCTTGATACCCCACTTGTTTGTAGCATCATCGAGTACGGCACGTAGTTTGGTGTTGATGGTGTCACGCGAGGTGAGCGTTTGATCAAGTTCCATCTCACCGATAATGTTACGTAAGGTAGTTTGGGTGAGTTTCTCGATAGCGTTAGGCAGATTGTTGATTTCATAAACAGCCTTGAAGGGGTCTACAATCTGGAAGTAAAGCAGAGCATTGATTTCCATTTGGATGTTATCCTTGGTGATAACGTTCTGACGGTCGAAATCATACACCTGTTCGCGAAGGTCTATGTTATCGGTCATTACATAGCGTCCTCTACTCATAGCTACCATCTCCTTGGCCCTGTCGATAAAAGGGATGATAAAGTTGATGCCAGGCTCAAGTGTTTGGTAATACTTTCCCAGTCTTTCAACAATCTTGGTCTCAGACTGAGGGATAATGATAATGGTCTTTTTCAAGACGATGGCTGCAAGAACGAGCAGCACAATGATTAAACCTGTGAAGAATTCCATAAAGACATTATTTTACTGTTAATACAATACTTTCTCTATCCACCACTGTTACGTTTGTCCCCTTGGGTATCTCAGTATTATCGGCAGAGATACTACGCCACTGGTCCCCATCTATTTGCACGTAACCATGGCCGTTAGCAGGAATGGTATCAATGACGGTGCCAGAACGCCCTATGAGAGCATCGGCATTACTCTTGCGTTCTTTCTTGTTGTGAAGACGCTTGATAAGTGATGGCCTGACAAAGACGAGACATATAACTGAAGCTATTGCCCACACGAAAATCTGTGTGAGTAAAGAAACATCAAAGAATGAGAGCACAAGCGATGCTATGGCTCCGAGGGCAAAGCATACGAAATAGAAGTCTCCGCTGCTCAACTCAATAATCAAGCATCCGAAGAATACGATTGTCCAAAGAAGTGGTAATGACATAAATGTGGTGTTAGTTAGGGTTTATCTCTTTCTCTTAAAAAAATCCTTCATTATCTCCTGACATTCCCTCTCGAGTATACCACCAACGATTTCCGTCTTGGGGTGGAGAACCTTTGGTGAATATTGGCGAAAGCCTCGTTTGTCATCTGGAGCACCATAGACGATGCGTGCTATCTGTGACCATCCTAAGGCTCCTGCGCACATGGGACAGGGCTCAACAGTGACGTACATGGTGCAGTCTTGCAGGTATTTGCCTCCCAAAGCATTAGCGGCTGCTGTTATGGCCTGCATCTCGGCATGAGCCGTTACGTCATGGAGCGTTTCAGTAAGGTTGTGAGTGCGAGCTATGATTCGACCTCTGCACACGACAACGGCACCAATAGGTACCTCGTCCTCTATTGCTGCTCGTTCTGCCTCAGCTAGAGCCTTACGCATGTTGTCTTCGTCTGTCATCGTAAATACTGATTAGAACGTAGGCTACGATTATTATTGAGAAGCCAGAGTAGCAGATGTTAGTCTGGTCTGTAATAAGGCCGATGATGATAGTGGCGAGGAGCACCATTGCTGAGAAGCAGATGAAAAAATATTTAAGTTCGTTGTCCTTGAATCCCCAATGCTTGAACTTGAGTGCAAACATCGGTACTTCTGCTACAAGTATCCAGGAACTAAGGAAGATACCAACTACAAGCAGGGGAGCAAACCAATTGTATTGCTCAAGAATAGGTCCAAAACCTACTATCAGCGACCCCCAGAAAAGAGCATTGGCAGGCGTAGGCAGACCTATGAAAGATGTGGTTTGTCGAGTGTCGAGATTGAATTTTGCTAACCTTACTGCACTAAGTGCTGCCACGAGAAAGGCAAGATATGGGATTACCTCACTAAATTGGAAACTGAGCATTGAAGATTGAGCATTCAAGTTTGACATGGGATAGTCAACAACTTGCAGTTCATAAAATATGATGCAAGATGGTGCGACACCAAAGGTTACGTCGTCAGCAAGGGAATCAAGTTCTTTGCCAATTTCGCTTGAAACATGGAGGAGTCTTGCCGTCATGCCATCAAAGAAATCAAATGTTGCGCCAAGAATAATAAAGAGCAAGGCCATCGCAGGATGCCCGGTGATTGCGTGTGTCGTGGCTATGCAACCGCAGATGAGGTTGCAACAGGTTATCATATTTGGTATATGCTTTTTCATAGTAAGAATAAATATGCACTATGAACTACTTTAGTGTTCCGATGATGGTTTGATTGCCTGTGGTGCTTTGTCCCATAGTAACCTTTATTTCCGTATTGAGAGGCAAATATAGGTCAACACGCGAACCAAATTTGATGAAACCTAAGTGCTCGTCAATGTAGCATATGTCACCTTCCTTGGCATAGGTGACTATACGTCGAGCCATAGCTCCCGCTATCTGTCGACAAAGGATATCAGTGCCATCGGGGGTAGTGATGATGACATCTGTCATCTCGTTCTCCTCTGCTGCTTTAGGCAACCATGCCTTATGAAACTTACCATTCTTGTGCTTCACCATCTTCACTGTGCCATCAACAGGAAACCAGTTGGCGTGTACATTCCATAGACTCATGAAAATACTCACCATCTTTCTTTTTTCATGGAAATACTGGTTTTCATCAACCTCCTCAATAACCACAATATGACCATCGGCTGGAGCTATAATCAAGCCCTCAGTATCCTCTCTGTCAAAACGACGTTTGGGGCAACGGAAGAAATTGAGTACTATGCACCATATAGGTCCGAAGATAGCCACAAAGATGTAGAAAGGTACATGACTTTCGAAGGAGCGCCATAGTATAACACCAATGGCTATAAGAATCATGGCACTATAAACGAGAGTGTTTACACCCTCGTGGTGGAAGCGAATATTCTTTACCTTCTTTATCTTTCTGAGCTTATTCAATTTTTCTCCCATAATACTCTATTTTATGCAAAGTTAATGAAAAATAGTGAAACGTACAAATAAAAGAGATAAATATGTTGTTTTTCTTTTGAAAAAGACCTACCTTATTCCCTTTAATGAAGTATTTTTTGTAACTTCGCAGTCACTATGCATAATTTTGTACACCTACATACTCACACTCATTATTCCTTGCTCGATGGTCAGAGCAAAGTAGCAGACTTGGTAGAACGTGCCGTGAATAACGGTATGCGCGGAATGGCAATAACTGACCATGGTAATATGTTTGGCGTGAAAGACCTGTTTGATGAGTGCAACAGCATAAATAAAAAGCTCAAAAAAGAGGGAAAGGAACCCTTTAAGCCTATATTTGGATGTGAGATGTATGTGGCTCGCCGAGGTATGGAACGCATGGATGACCAGATAGACCGTAGTGGATGGCATCTCATAGTGCTTGCCAAGAACCTTAATGGATATAAAAATCTCATAAAACTTGTGTCGCGCTCTTGGGTGAATGGTTTCTATCATAGGCCTCGCACAGACCACAAAGATCTTGAGAGATTTCATGAGGACCTTATAGTGTGCTCAGCTTGCATAGGTGGTGAGATACCCAGACTTATTCTTGCCGACGATATTGAGGGGGCGAGAAAGGCTATAGAATGGCACAAGAATCTGTGGGGAGAAGATTTCTATCTGGAACTGCAGCGCCATGAGGTGAAAGACCCCAATCTGCGCGCTAATCGTGAAACCTTCCCTTTGCAGCAGAAAGTTAACAGGCAGTTAATAGAATTCTCAAAGGAATATGGTATAAAACTTATCTGCACTAACGATTGCCATTTTATAGATAAAGATGCAGCTGAGGCTCATGACCACTTGCTCTGTCTTGGAACGGGCAAAGATCTTGATGACCCACACCGCATGCTTTACACCAAACAGGAGTGGTTCAAGACACAAGAGGAGATGAATGAAATATTCAGTGATGTACCTGAAGCCCTTGACAACACTCTTGAGATACTCGATAAGGTAGAAACATATGACTTGGAGTCAGACCCTATAATGCCATTTTTCCCTATTCCGTCGGAATTTGGTACGGAAGAACAATGGCGTGAAAAGTTTACGGAGAATATGCTCTACAAGGAGTTTACCTCCGATGAAATGGGTGAAAATCAACTCTCAGAAGAAGACGGACAGAAAAAGATAAAGAAACTGGGTGGTTATGACAAATTATACCGAATAAAGTTTGAAGCAGACTATTTGGGCAAGTTGGCATATGAGGGTGCCGCTCGCATATATGGTAAGAAAGACGTAACAATAGATGCTCCGCTACAACCAAATGAGCTCTCTGCGTGGGCAGCAGAAAATGGAATAAGCAATGAAGTAGATGAACGAGTGCGTTTTGAATTACACATAATGAAAACGATGGGCTTTCCTGGTTACTTCCTCATAGTGCAGGACTTCATCAACAGTGCGAGAAAAGAACTTGGTGTTTGGGTTGGACCAGGACGTGGTTCGGCAGCAGGTTCAGTTGTGGCTTACTGCTTGGGTATCACCAAGCTTGATCCATTGAAATATGATTTGCTGTTTGAACGTTTTCTGAATCCTGATCGTATATCTTTGCCTGATATTGACACCGATTTTGACGATGACGGAAGAGGGAAGGTGCTGCAGTGGGTAATGGACAAATACGGACATGAGAACTGTGCTCATATCATTACTTACGGTACTATGGCAGCAAAGAACGCAATAAAGGATGTAGGTAGGGTAGAGAGAGTGCCATTGGCAGTAGTAAACGCATGGTGTAAGGCTATGCCAGACCGTCTGCCTGATGGTATGAAGCCCAAACTTGTAAACTATTTGAAGGTAACGCCTGAATTGCAACAGGCTGAGGCCTCACTTGTGCCATCAGAAGCTAATACAATCAAGTATGCTAAGATGCTGGAAGGCACCATCCGAAACACAGGCATACATGCTTGTGGTTTCATTATCTGCCGCGATCCGATAAGCGACCATGTACCAGTGAGCACAGCTGTTGACCCAGACTTTCCTGATACAAAGACGGCTGTAACACAATATGACGGTCATGTCATAGAGTCAACTGGCTTGATAAAGATGGACTTCCTTGGTCTGAAAACACTGTCGGAGCAGAAAGAGGCGGTGAAAAATGTAAAGTTGACAAGGGGCATAGACATAGACCTTGACAATATACCTATTGATGACGAACTTACTTATCAGTTATATCAAAGAGGACAGACGGTAGGTACTTTTCAGTTTGAGAGTGCTGGTATGCAGAAATACTTGCGAGAACTTCATCCTACTGTGTTTGAAGACCTTATAGCAATGAATGCGCTCTATCGTCCAGGACCTATGGACTACATACCTTCGTTCATTGCACGAAAGAATGGTAGGGAACCCATCACCTATGACATAGACATTACAGAAAAGTATCTCAAGGACACCTATGGTATTACAGTATATCAGGAGCAGGTAATGTTGCTCTCTCGTCAACTTGCTAATTTTACACGAGGCGAGAGTGATGCGTTGCGAAAAGCAATGGGTAAGAAGAAGAAGGACATCGTAGATGCGATGAAACCGAAGTTTATTGAAGGTGGAAAGAAGAATGGACACGATCCGAAAGTACTTGAGAAAATATGGGCAGACTGGGAGAAATTTGCATCTTATGCCTTCAATAAATCACATGCAGCATGTTACTCATGGGTAGCTTACCAGACAGCCTATCTCAAGGCGCACTACCCAGCTGAGTTTATGGCAGCCCTGTTGACACGACGTCGTTCTGACATTAAGGAAATAACAAAACTTATGGACGAGTGTAAGGCTCTAGGCATACCTACCAAGGGGCCTGACGTGAACGAGTCTTTTGCTAATTTTGGTGTGAATAAGAAGGGAGAAATACGTTTTGGACTTGCAGCCATAAAGGGTATGAGTGAAGCGGCTACTGTTGCTATCATAAAGGAGCGTGATGAAAACGGGCCTTATAGGGATATATATGACTTGTTGGAGCGTGTGCCGTCTTCTGCTATGAACAAGAAAGCATTGGAGTGTCTTGCACTTTCTGGTGCTCTTGACGGATTGGGGAATATAACTCGTGAGCAATATGTTGCGCCAACGGCAAAATACAATCAATTTATCGATGCGCTGTCAGTTTATGGTGCACAATATCAGAATGCAAAAGCAACCTCGAAGAACTCCTTGTTTGGAGATTTTGATAGCATAGAGATATCTAAACCTAAGCCTGCAAAAGCGGGAGAATGGAGTGCTATTGAGAAACTTAACAAGGAACGTGACCTCGTTGGTATATATTTGTCTGCCCATCCGCTTGACGAGTTCGCAGTTGTATTGGAGTGTATGTGTAATACTTCTTGTGCAGACATAGGAAAGGATGCCGATAGGGCAGAGTTGGCAAAGAAGGATATACTGACGGTAGGTGGCATAGTAACTGATGTGAATTCTCGCTTTACAAAAACAGGTAAGCCAATGGGTATTGTCACCATAGAAGATTTTGAAGGTGTTGGCGAACTTGCCATGTTTGGCGAGGAATGGGCACGTTGGCAAGGAAAATTCCAAAATGGATGCTCAATATATGTGAAGCTAAAGTGTCAGGAGAGGTTCCGTGGAAGTAATGTCTTTGATCTCAGGGTGCAGAATGTGGACTTCTTGCAGGATGTGACAGATAAGTTTATGGAAAGTCTCACAATACATATAGACCTTGATACTATTAGGGGAGAAAGTGATGAAAATACAAATGCTGATAATATAGAAAATGGCGAAAACGATGTTAACGAAATAGGAAATCATAATGCAGAAAATGTGTTGGCAGACCTTGCAACGATAATTACAGAATCAAAGGGTAAGACAAAACTTTTGCTTTTTATAAGAGACAACACGCTTAGTCCTGTTCCTTTACCATTAGTATCAAATTTGCCAGGAATAAAAGTGAATCGTCAACTTGTTGATTTTGTAAAATCACACGAGGGGATGAGTATTACGATGTAGGAAAACAGGTACAGCCCTTACTTGTGTGAGGCATTGTGAGCCAAATTGCGGCTTGCGTCAATACGTAAGAATATAAAAAGTAAAAGTGTAAAGCCCCACAAGGAAGAACCGCCGTAACTGAAGAAAGGTAACGGAATGCCGATTACAGGCGTTAAACCGAGTACCATACCAACGTTGATAAAGACATGGAATAGGAAAACGCTTAATACACAGTAGCCGTAAATGCGCCCAAAAGTATGAACCTGACGTTCGGATAAGTATATTAGTCGCCAAATGAGTAACAGGAATAATACCAATACGATAGCAGCGCCGAAAAATCCCTCTTCTTCGCCAACGGTACAGAAGATGAAATCGGTATCTTGTTCGGGCACGAATTTCAGCTTTGTTTGTGTGCCATTAAGAAATCCCTTACCCATAAGTCCCCCAGAACCTATGGCTATCTCACTTTGATGAACATTGTAGCCTGCTCCAGCAAGGTCTTGTTCAAGTCCTAAAAGTACATTGATACGTACTCGTTGGTGTGGCTCCATAAGATCGTTGAGCACAAATGTGGAACCAAATAGGAAGATGGTAGAGCAGAGGGTGAAAAGTGCAATAAGGAAGTATTCCTTCAGTTGTGATTCATACCAAAGATAGATGAGATAGGCAATAATGGCAAATGTCATGATAACCTGTACCCAAACCACGTTGAACCTTATTACGTATTGTGAAAAAAGTAGCGAAACGACGGTTACAACAAGAGAAGAACCTGCTATAATACTTGCCTTTTTCTGAGATTTGCAGTAACCTATTACCAATACAGCTGTAAAAGCATGGATAATCATCATTACCACAAAGGGACCTACATGTGTTGGTGTATCGAATATTGTTGGTTCTGCATAACGTATCCCTATGACAAAATATATTACCAAAGCTAGTCCAGTAAAGAGAAAACTTCCCGTCATGCCCTCACGATAAAGCATGAGAAAAAAGGCTATGTAAACAAGAGCTGAGCCAGTCTCCTTTTGCATGATAATGAGTAGCATGGGTGTAACAATCATAGTCACAGCATACATGAAGTGTTTCCAGTTGTTGATATTAAAGCGATAGCCCGACATATACTTGGAAACAGCGAGAGCGGTAGCAAATTTGGCGAATTCTGCCGGCTGTAGTCTTAAAGGTCCCAATACCAGCCAAGAACGTGATCCCTTGATTTCGTGAGTGTTGAAAATAGTAACAAATAGTAAAGCTAACATAAATCCGTAAATGGCATATGCGCAGGTATCATAAATCCTGTCGTCAAGCAATAAGAGCATGGTTGCCAAAATGATACTCGTTCCAATCCATACGATCTGCATACCAGAGCGAGTATCGAGGGAGAATATGTTGACGTTGTCGAAAGAATAACTTGCACCGCAGACACTAATCCAACCAAATGCGAGTAGTGCAAGATACAGGCTGATTGTTATCCAATCAATGGATTTTAGTACCGATGTATTTTCTTTCATGGGTGCAAAAGTACTAAAATATTAAGCCATTTAATACTGATTAACAAATTTTAATATATCGCTCCTTGATTTGTGACACATTTTTAGTAATTTTGTACGCAAATTTGTAAAAAAGTGCATTTCCATTTACTACCTTTTAACGGAAAGAATGTGCTCAGAATAATTAACTACTGCTGATATTAAGAGTAATCATACATTATATATATATATGCGATATAAATGGCATAACGGGCTGGTGAAGGCTATGGGGCGTCAATGTTTTTTGATGCTCATGCTGATGTTGCCTATCGCCACGTTGGCACAGGTGGCTGACAACAGTCGCAGGGTGGACACCCTCTCCTTGGCAGAGCGTATCTCCGTGCGTACCAATTTGGTGGACTGGGGTTTGTTAGTACCAAACATAGGTGTAGAATTTGATATCAGAAACACTAACTGGAATCGTTGGGCGGTAAATGCAAACTTTAGGTATCGTCCTAGAACGAGTAGCACTTACGTAAGAGGTATCGTCTTCAATATTTTTGAGGCGACACTTGAAGGTCGTGTTTATTGGCGAGAGCGTAAGTGTACTGCAACAGGTTATTTATCTCCTCACCGTTATTGGTGGGATAAACTTTGGTCATGCCGTAACATGTTGCCAAGTCACCCCAATTGGGTTTTTTATCGTGGTGGTTACGTGACATATTCCAAATATTCCATGTTGTGGGGTGGAGGCGAAGGAAGACAAGGTACAGCATACATGGCAGGTGTGACCTGGGGTTTTGTAAAACCCTTCCTCGCTTTCCAAAATGGTAATTCTGTAGATATGGAGTTCGGCTTCAGTGCTGGTATTATGTACAACAAGTACGATACTTTCCGCGCAGACCGAGAGAACAACTGTTATCCTAAGACGGGACATCAGGATGGTAAATTTGGTCCTATGCTTCGTGATTTGCATGTAGCACTTGTTTATCGTTTTGGCAATTATCCAATACAGAAGAAATATCGCTGGCGCTATGATGTTGACTTAGATTTCCGTGAGAAGAAGGATTCCATTTACAATGCGTGGCTGACCGAACGTGAACAGAAATATATACGTGACTCTATCTACCGTGTTGTTGCTCAAGAGTTCAAACTTCTCTATGATTCTTGCGTAGATGTTCGCCATCGTGAGCAGCAGCAAGCTATCGATGAACAGGCTCCAGCACGTGTACCTAATTACACTCCAAAGCAACTTGCTAAGATGCGTCGTGATTCAATCAAGCAGGCACGTCGTGATTCTATTGATGCAATAAAGAAACATTATACAGACTCTGTTAATGCTGTCAAGAAAGCACGTCGTGATTCACTTGCAAAGAATGATCCTAAGCTCGCAAAGAAGTTCGCAGAGGAAGATGCTCGTGAAGCTAAACAGCAGGCTTTACGCGACAAGATTGAACGCAACAAGGCTAAAGCCAAGGAGAAAGCAAAAGATGCTCAGGCAACTATAGAACGTCAACGTGCAAAGCGTGAGGCTGAAAAGAAAGCTGAAGCAAAGATGACGAAAGAAGAAAAGGCTGCAGCACGTAAGGCTAAAGCGCAGGCTGCACAGGAACGTATAGCTCGTATGAGAGAGCGTCGTCAGGCAGCAAAGAAAGCCGAAGAAGCAGCTAAAAAAGCAGATGAAGGAGGCGCAGAATGAAAATAACAGCAATGAAAAAGATATATAGTAAGGCACTCTGTGCTGTTTTCAGTTCCTGTGTGCTGACATCATTGTTCACGTCGTGTGAAGTGAATCAGGATTTGTGTGAGAAGGAAGAAAACGGAGTACACGTCCATAAGAGTGGAGTGCAGTTCAAATATGAATGGGACAAGATGCCAGTTGCAGTAACAACGCGTCCTGTAAACACATATATAATTGCTGATAGGGTAATCAACACTATGAGCACCTCATTCATGTATAATGTGGTGGCGGAGAGTGGTCATTACCTTGGAACTTTGCCTGATGGGATAGCGGAGGAGGATAATCACGATATTACAAAGTTTGAGTTGCCTTCAGGAGAGTATAAGTTTCTCACAATGAGTTTTAATAGGACTTTTGAGGAGAAACTAGATCCAAGTCGTATAGTGACAGAAGATTATGTGATAACGCCTAATCCGTTGAAATCAGATGAGACGCAGATGAATCTGCGCCTTGGGCAGTTTAATGCTGAGCACCGTACATACACTTATGATGAATTGAAAGACTACTATGTTGATAGCCCATTCGGTGAATTTGATGGCTCAGTAGATAACAACCCTTATACTTCAGCGCCCGATGATGCATCGGAAGAGGAGAAGGAAGCAAAGCGTGCCAAGTTTATACGTAATATAACAGAACCTGTAGTTGTTGATTCTACCACAATAAGAAACATTGGAACGGATGAGGTTACGGAGGTGAATTTCCATCCAACTACTGTAACACAGAACATAGATATTTACTTCGATTTAAAAAAGAAGCAAACGTCAAATTTTCAGTTCTTTGTGAGCGATGTATGGTGCGTACTCTCAGGTATTCCACGTAAGATAAATATCGGTACTGGAGCTGTGGATATTACTCAGACAGACAAACTGATATTCCGTACAAAATTGGTTGATCCAACAAAGGTTCCAGACGCAAACTCCGAAGAGCTGAAGCCACAGGGGTGGCCAAATGATAAAATTACGGACAACATTGGAAGATATGACAATCAGGCTGAGGACAGAGTTCGCTGCTATGCAAACCTCAATATCCCTGGCATCGTAGAGAATTCTGTTTATACTGATGCTAATAAATATGCAGGTCCAGGAGTTCTTCAGATAATAGTAAAAGTTCTTTATTATGGATACAGCGCTGATGATAATAATTGGGGATGGCGCTCTCGTACTGTTATGGGCAGAGTGAATCTACACAAGAATATTGAGAAGGCGCAACTCCTTGAACTCTATAATGAGAAACGTGGTGTAGAGTATTGGCGTAAGGCGCAGGATTATAAGAGCGTACATCTTGCGATAGATGCGACACTGACACAGTCGCTCATTACTGGTGCTGACGAGTCTCCTCGTGTGGCAAACTGGGAAGAGGAACAGCACATAGAACAGGAATACTAATTGCAAACTGAACATGAAGAAGTTATATAACATAATAACGATGGCAGTAATGGTCTTGACGGTCTCTTTATGGCAGTCTTGCTCAAATTCGTATCCCGACCTGACTTATGTAACGGATGAAAAGAATGCTGAGGATTACGAGACCTATCCCCTGTCGCCATCTCTTAATGTCAACTCCTTGCTTTATGCAACGTCAAGTGGTGCAACAACATCAGGCAGTGTAAGTTCTAAAGCTTTGACACCAGAAGACAAGGAATCAGAAGGTCCGCTCGACCCACAAAATAACTATGACAATTTTCTCAAGCGCTATGCCAAAGCACGCTTTTACTTGTTGGCATACCGTAAGACGGTCATGAAAGATGGAGAAGCCACGCTTACCCAGCAGCCAGACTTTTCACAACTGATGGGTGATGACGATAATCGTTTAAATTGTCTGTTGAGTACTGAGAGAACATATATAACAGGTACATCACAGCATATAGGTAAGCTTGCTATACCCCAAGGCGCAACAAAAGATGGTAGCCTTGGTGATATAAGTACTAACGGTTCACTTTATCTACTTGATAACCAAGAATGGGAAGATAACCAGAACTACAAGACGCAGACCTATTACTGGAATAAAAAGAAGTATGAGAAGGTAGGATATAATTTCTTTGCTTACTACGTTAACAAGGCTAATGTTTACGGTTTTGAAAAATTGAATGACTGTGTCAAAATAGACCTTGAACTTAATGGCAAGAATGACATCATGGTTGGCAATGCTCCTGTATTGACAGAACAAATGCTCAAAGATGAGTATTCAACGAGCGTAACAGAGGATGAAGTTCGTAAGAATATACTCAGTTATGGAGATGGAGCATATTCCACCTATGGAGCAGTACATAGTGTAGAGCCAAAGATAGATCTCAAACATGCCTTGGCTTATTTGAAGTTTCGTGCCAAGTTGATGGACGATGCAGTAAAAATTTCCATTCAAGATATTCAAGTAAATGCCTGTACACGAGGAAAACTCGTAGTGGCATCACGAGATTTGGAAAATACAAAGCTTGGACTGATGGAATTGTCAGAACCAAAAGATCTCTCTGTAAATGCATATCTTTCTGAGAAAGCTATATCTACGGAAGAGTTTAAAGAGGTAGGAGAGGGCATTCTGGTCCCACCGGCAGATTCTTACAAGGTGAAGATTCTTATACAGCAAACTAATGTCAAGACAACCGAAACGGAAACTAATCCACGAGGCGTTATGCAAACATGGCTTGAAGTGGATTGCACTCCGGAAAAAGGTTTTGAAGCAGGCAAGATATATGTACTAGATCTTTCAGTATATGGAACCACTCGTATAGAGATTACCTCAGACCTCGAATCCTGGAAGAGTGGCACAGGAACAGCCATTTACTTGTACGATTAAATATATAAGGTAGAAAAAGATAATATACAGATATGACAACAGGAAAGTATTTTTTATACGCCATCGCAACTCTCTCTGTAGTAGCATGTTCTAACAACGAAGACAATCTCTATACAACAGATCCTGTTGTAATAGGTGGAGAGAAGATAGAACTCGGCATCAGTTCAGCTTCTGACGTTGTGAGTGTATCCAGCAAGGGCACAGGTACCGTAGGTGACACAGAGGAAAGTGGCAAGAACAGTTGGAATGGCGAGATTATTCGTGTCTATATGTTCAACAAGGGAACATTGGTACCTTCTTTTGTTTCAGCATGGACAGCTGTAGGTTCTGAATTGATAGATGATTCGGATGCAAGCACATTCTATAATACGGAGGTGGTTACGCCGAAGCCTACTGACGATACTCCTGTTGCAACGGGGCTGGCACGACGTAAAGACAACAAGGTGTGCTACTATCCTCTCAGAGGGGCAAGTGACTTCTGGGGCTACTACCTTGATGACGCTGATGTTGTTCGTGATGCTGATGGCAACAAGACTGTTGATGAAGAAGGCAGATTTGTTCGTAATGCACCAGTGGTAGATGGAGAGCAGATGTATGTGCCATTCCAGATAGATGGTACACAGGATATTCTTACAGGTCAGACATTGGAAAAAGATGATGCAGGTAACACCGATTTCTATACCAGTAAGGGCGTGGAAGCATCAGAGTTATATTCTGCAAAAGCAGCTCGACATGGTGTGCAGCCAACATTGAAGTTCCGTCACAAACTGGCTCGCCTTACTTTCACCGCAAGGGCTGTGCATCCAGAAGATGGCGTAAACAATACAGAAGAGATACCAGTAAAAATAGTTACTGCGAGTGATGAAGTGCATAAGCTTGCTGTAGCAGATGCTGGTGGTAATGAGGATGGAAGTGTAAATGGTGGCGTATATTTTGACAGTATATATGTTTATTCTAAGAATAAAGGAAAATTGTACTTCGCTTACACCGACAAGGCTGAATTACATAATGGCAGAAACAACCAACGCATAGAATGGGATGTGGACGCTAATGGTAATGCTGTGAAGGGATGGCTCAAACTCTTTGCAAAACCAGACAAAGATGCTGTGAACCAGAATACAGTGAAGATGGCAGGCGTGCAACCTAACGATGTAGAGCCTACAAGGTTGGGAGATGCTATTCTTGTAGCTCCTCAGGATGATTATGAGTTTCGAGTTGTGATGCACCAATATGTAAAGCAGTTCAGTGACGAATACTACAAGCAAAATCCAAATATTCGTGTAAGATATACAGCAAGAAAGATTGTGTATCCAGCTTTCGATAATGCGCCCTATGCAATACCTCTTGCAGAGGAACTGGCTAAGAAAGGCGTGGAGTCTGTTGTGGGTGGCACATCATACAATATCGAACTCGGTGTAGCAGGACTAAAGATGGTAGTGCTTGAAACAACCCTTGAACCATGGATAGAGGGAGGAGACATAGAGAGAAATCTTGAATAAAAAAGATAAAATTTCATCTGTTATAAAATGAAGAAATACATATATCACATAGCATCAGCACTTTTCATTGGCGCTGCCTTGACTGCTTGTTCAGATGGCGATATAGCAGGAATAAGCAGTGAAATGTCAATGGAGGATGCATTGGCGCCAAGCGAATATACCATTACTCTTGGAGCTACAACAGATGCTATAACATCGAAAGCTGCTATACAGTCTAACCAGGGTTCCTTTACAACCGACCAGTTAGGTGTATTCATGCTTGCTATGGATGTAATAAACACTACCCAGACACCTTATTGGGGTAAGGACTATGGTATGGATTGCTCATGGTATAGAAGTGAGAAGGACACTCACGACTCGCAGATAGATAATTATTCATACGGTTTTGCGGCATACCTTGATAACATGACAGCAACAGCAAGACCAAAGAACGGCACTCAGCCATCACTTGGTTCTGTGATTGCGTTGAGAGACAGGAGAGGTAGCGAGATAGAAGAAAAGTTCCCAGTCGGTAGCTTCCATCGCTACAATTTCTACGCATACACTCCACGTGTACCAAAGATAGAGTATAAGAAAGACTCTGTTATAGCAATAATGACGACGCTTGATGGCACACAGGATGTGATATATTCTGCAGCTATACCAGGTGACGCTTATAATCCTATTAACACTACGTATAAGGATTATGCGTGGAGCGCTAACTACTTCCGCTTTACAAGAAACAGAACAAGCGATGGTACTGATATGGCTTTGGAGAGTCTTACACCAAAGTTCCATTTCACTCATAAGATGGCGCAGTTGATGTTCTCCGTACAGCCTGGTGGACTTGATAAAAATAATAAGCCTGTTGATGAGTCAAGTAAGACGGGTACATTAAATTATGATGAGGCTTTGGAGACAGAAGTTGTCGGCATCAGTATTTGCAATGTACCTGATACAGTGTTCCTTCTTGTGGCAGAGAGAGCGGGACTGCACAACGGCGAGATTCAGTATAGTACTAACAATCGCAAGAAGGAGTACTTTCTAAAAAGCTATGTTGCAAAAAACATAGGAACAAGAACTCTTTATTATGCCGACCAGATAATGCCAGTGCAAACATTATCAACAACCAAGAAGACTGAACGCGATGAAGACGGCAAGAAAGTTATTGTAGAGACACCAGTGGTAACGAAACTCGGAGGACCTGATGATAGCCATCGTCAGGGTATAATTCTTCCAGCATTGAACAGTGAGGATAGTAAAACTATTAATGGTTCATATATCGCAAAGTTGGTAGTGCGTTACCCACGTAGTTCCGAAGATGCTAAATATTACACAATAAAAATACCTCTCTATTCTGATCCAGAGAACCCTGGTATGCAGTTCTTGCCTGGATGCTCTTACGAGGTGAAGTTACGTATCTATGGTCCTAATACAGTTACATCATCAGCACAACAAAGAGAATGGAGTGAGGTGAGTGTAGAAGACCTTAGGGAATCGGGTAACTATGATGTTCCAGAGGAAACGACAGATGGTAACTAAAATTACACATTACAAATACAACACAAGATAAAAACAAAATAAAACTATAAGGATATGAATAAGACTATTCAAAAAATCGTTTACGGTGCTTTTGCTGCTTCTCTGCTTGCAGCGTGTACTTCAGAAGATTCTTTCTATGATCAAGCCAAGAAGGATCGTCTTGATTTCGGAACAGGTGTAGCAAGTGAAGTTCCTGTCACCATCGGTGCGGGCGCCACTCAAACATCAGGTGAAATAGAAATCAACACAAGTGAGTCATCAGACTTCGCGTTCTCAGGCATAGCATCTAAGTCTGGTGCTATTAACTCTAACGAGACAACCAAGGCCTTCTCAGTAACAGACCAGAAGATGGGTATCTTCATGCTTGCCAAAGGTATCATCCCTGATAATGAATACTCTGATGTAACATGGGAATACGTAAACTGGGCTAATCATGGAAAATCTGTAGAAATTACTAATATTGGTAATTACGTAGATCAGTGGTCTGCACCAGTATGGAACCAGGCTGCAAACGTAAAGATGTATGATGCAAGTGGTGCTGAAACGGATAACCTTGCTGATGGCGTAACTTCTTCTATCGCTTTCATCGGAGAGCAACCTTATTATCCAGTAGGCAACTACTGCAGCTATAATCTCTATGGCTACTATCCATTACAGTCGCTGTCTGATCAGAACGCTAAGGTCAACAAAACAAAGCTTACAGTTACAATTCCTGTAACAGGTCAAGATGAGGTTTTGTGGGGACGTGCTTCTTACACTCAGGAAGATGTTAAGGACACCAAGATAAAATGGTTTACCCCAGGTGAGGCAACAGGTATTACCTATGACGGCAAAGAGGTAACCGATTTCACCCAGTATGGCTATTCTGCAAAGTTCTTCCGTTTTTCTCCATTCCGTACAACAGACGGAACTGACGAGGCTCTTGCTCCTACGATGAAATTCAAGCACAAGATGATTATGTTGAAGTTCGATGTAGTAGCAGGTGGTACTCCTATTGACTATGCAGTGGGAGATCAGAACTATGCACGTGCTTATAAAACAAAAGTGTCTGGCCTTGTCATTGACAATGCCCCTGAGAGCGTAGAACTCGTTGTGGCTGACCTAAGTGGTGCTGCCAACGAGGGCAAGGTAACACCATCTTCAGAGACAACTTCACTCGAGATTGCTGGTTCCGCTACACCAATAGCTGGCGATGATGGAAAGCCAGTACGTGTGCCAGTGCAGAATAACGGTGAGGATGCATATGTTATCCTTCCTGCTGCCATAGCAAGTAATTATAACCTCAGTTTGAAACTGACTGACTATAATGATAATCCAGAAGGTGTTGAAAAGACAATAGCTGTTCCTCTCTCTCTCAAGACTAAGAATAGCTTTGAAGAGGGTAAAATATACCGACTCATTCTCAAGATATGGAACCTTGAGCCATTGAAGCTTGATGCTACTCTTGATGCTTGGGAGGAAATAGAGCCAACAGAGGAGAATTGGCAGAAGTATCCATTTGTAACAGAAGGCGATCATACTATCCCTGTTCACTGATTACAGTACAAAACAAAATAGTGTACTCACAATACAATAGTTATTTCATATTCCTGAAAAACCTGTAACTATAAATATGAGGAATAAATTCCTGCTCATAATAGCAACGATAATGATGTTTGCCGCTAAGTCATCTGCCCAGATGATAGCGGTGAACACCGACGTTGCAATGGATGCTATCATGGCACCATCACTTGGCGTGGAACTTACCTTAGGCAAGAAATCTACACTCAACATCAATGGTCTCTATGCGGCTAATATGTTGGGAAAGGATATGCGTATAGCCGCTGTTCAGCCAGAATGGCGTGTCTATATCTCTGGTCGTCCTATGTTCCACCATTACTTTGGTGCTGTGGGACTGCTTGCCTCCTATAAGTTCTCACATCTTGCTGACAAGGTGTATGACGGTGATGCTGGTGGCTTAGGTCTTTCTTACGGCTATGTATGGCCTGTTACACAGAGACTTCTTATCGATTTCCACACCAGTCTTGGTCTTGTTTTCTACCATCAAAAGGAGTACTTTGTAGGCGATGACTATGACAATCACTACACAAATAAGGACGGCTATCCTTATGCTAATGCCCACGGTTCTCTGCTGATGCCGTTGCGCATAGGTATATCCGTAGCTTACATATTAAAGTAGTGGTATAAAGAGTAAGATAATGAAAATATCCAACAGAATAATAAGCAATTTGCGTAAAGCATCCTCTTCTCTTGAACAGTTTGGAAGAGGAGTTATGTGCCTTTTGTTCATCACATTGGGTTGCAACTATGTTTCAGCACAGAATGAAGCTATTGATGCAGCCGTTAGCGTGGTCTTCGAGACTGCAGGAACGAAAGAGTATCGTCCAGTACAGTATGCCGTGTTCAAAACAGAGCATAAGGCAAGTGTTGTGATGGATGCCTTGCAAGAAGCCCTGGTCCTTCAGAGAGGTGACAAGGGTGCTATCGTGCTTACGGCGTGGGATGATGCTTGTACAAAACAGAAGGTGAAATTCCGTCAGTCACGTGGTAATGGCGAATTTAAGGTGCATGCATATCCTGATATGGCTATTCTCGTGTGCTCTTATATTCCTGATGACGAGTTGACCATCGAGGATGCCCGTATGGCTGTCATCACGCTTAAGGCTGGACAGACAGAGTATGAGCAAATCTTTAAGACGAAGATGGATCAGGGTTCGCATAGCATTAGTAATGTTGATGTCCTCGGTGTAAACCGTGATACTATTAGCATTACTGCAGCTCCTGCCATTGATGACGGCAAGAATATGTATTTCAAGATACACCTCGAACTTCCTGCTGGTTATGGCAATGAGAAAGCACGTCTTATCGTACAGCCAGCTGCAGTAGATTGTCTTACAGAGGATACTGTTGACTATGTCAATGGTCTTGTGATGGAAGGTCCTGACTACCACAAGACGCAGAATAAGCGCATGCTGTTCAATTATATGAAGTATGATAAGGTAGCTTATGCATACGTTGACAAGCCTATGTATTCTGATGAGAAAGTGTATCTTGATACGACTCTTGTTTATCAGAAGCCAAATCGTAAAAAGACTTACAAGATACCTTACACTGTACAAATAGCAGATCTCAACCATATTTACTTCAACCGTACTGCAGCTACAGGTTCTTGTAATTCTAAGAATATTTTCAAGTTCCTCGACTTGGGACTTGCCTCGGCTAAGATGAATATAGACGAATTCCGCGTGGATGCCGAGAGTAACTATGATACAAAGAACCAAGACCTCAGGTTGAAGTTCGTTGTGGGTAAATCAGAACTTACCAGTGACTCTATCAACCAGGTTCAACTTAGAGAACTCGTCAAAGAGCTTCGTTCTTATGGTGAAACCCTTATGGAGGTTAACGTTGCTGCTACGTCATCACCAGAAGGAGGACTTGAAGCCAACCGCCGACTTGCTGCAGAGCGTACTCGTGTGGCAGTGGCAAAGGTTCGTCAATATCTTGGTAATGTAGATATTGCTTTCCATACAGCAGTACCTCGTGTGTGCACATGGGAAGACGTGGCAAACGAACTGGAGATGACAGGCAACACAGGTCTTGCAGATCAGGTTCGTGCTAAGATGGGAGCAGGTGGCTATGGCGGCGATGCAGAGATAGCTCAAATGGATGGATATGACGCTTTCATTGTCCCTATCCTCGAAAAACTGCGTATGATGCGTGTCACATACCGTTATGAACGTGAGCATGTTATGGATGCAGCTGAGGTAACTGCTGCTTACTATGCCCGTAAGCATGATCTCCTTCAGGGTAAAGGCAAGGATCTCTCAGATGGTGACTATTACAACCTTTTCAATTGCATAACCGACTCTCTTGAGCAGGACACTTTGACTATGCTTGCCTATCGCCATGTAACACAGCGTGGTGGTTATGAGCAGATAAAGTTCTCCATGTATGTTGCAAACCGTATGGCTATGCTCAACCAGAAGCAAGGTAAGCCTGACTCACGTGTGCTCGACCCATTCATAAATAAGCGCTTACGTGCAGTAACAACACGTGAGATGAATGATAAAGCGCAGAAGAATCGTCGTGAGATTCTTATCAACCAGATTATTACTTATTTCCAGCAGGAGGAGCGTGATAGTGCACTCAGTTTCTGCGACTATTGGTTTGGTAATGACAAGGATGAGAAGGTAGAGCGCCTTAAGAAATATATCACTTTCAAGGAGGGCTTTGTAAAATATGCAACACACCAACTTTCACCAGAAGAAGAGAAGGAGGTGCTTGATGCAATGAACTTTGTAATATCATGTGCCCCAGATAACAAAGCTGTAATCTACACGGAGGCACGCGACATTCTCAATGTTCCTTACACAGTTTGTCTTGGTCTCGTGAATGAGATGGATGATGAGAATCCTAAGAAGTGGTATCTGCGTGGCATCCTTGAAGCAGATAATGAGGAGAAGCGTATTAATGACCGCCATAAACCAGACTACATTCCTAATTATCTCGCCTTCTTTAACCATTCATTCGAGTTGGAGCCATCATATAAGTGGTTATATTTCAATGACGGTCAGATAAGTGATGAGTTGCGCGAGAAATACAAGTGGAGCAAGCGCAAGAAGCAGAAGTATCGTGATATCTTCTCACGTCTTGTAGTGCTCTCGGAAGAAGCACGTCAGAATCAGAACGAAGATGTGCTTGAGTTGAGTGGTGGCGATGATGACATAGATGAAAACGGTGAGACAGCTGTTGACGCTATCGGTGGTGTTAACACTACAGAAGCCCCAGCATCTTCGACAACGACTGACACTCCCGCAACCACCCCTTCGAAATAGTGAAATTCTGATATTTCTACATAACGAGAATACGAGAATACGACAATACGATATAACGTAATAACGATATAACGAAATAACAATAAATGAAAATATCCAATAACATAGTATGCACCTTTCTGTTGCTCCTTATGACTTTGTCAGCAGGGGAGGCTTCTGCTCAAGGCATGCGTCAGCAGGATATAGATCCGCTTGACACGCTTGACGAGGAAGAATTGCAGGCTATCCGTGACACTGTGCAGTTGCCACGTCGTAATATGGCAAAGTACAAGACCGACCAGATAGACCTTAAGGAATATGTGCTTAACGATCGTTATTCACCTTCTCATCATACCTTTGAGAAGCATTGGTACGACCACCTCTATGTAGGTGCTGGTATAGGATTCTCTAAGATTGTGCCACAGAACGATGATTATCGTTTCAAGACTATGACGCAGCTCAATATCCATGTGGGCAAGCAGTTTACTAAGCGTCATGCTCTTCGTCTGTCGCTCGGTGGTGGTTGGGGTTACCAGCAGTATAAGGAATTGTGGTTGGCGCAGGCATCAGCAAAACTCGATTACCTGTTTAACCTTTCTACACAGTTCTTTGGCTATAACCCAGCTCGTCGTGTGGAGACATCGCTCATGTTTGGTGTGGGAGGAAACTATACGTGGATGAAAGATAGCGAGAAACAGTTAGCACCAGAGGCTCATTTCGGAGTGCAACTCAAGTGCTTTACTGGTCCACTCGGTACTATCAACCTTGAGCCTTACGTAGGCATAGGTTCCGACAAGATGGATTTATCGGGCACTCGCAACTGGCATGGCTATGACATATTTTATGGAGTCAATGTAAACTACTCCTTTTTTTTCGTAGATAATCTGTCAAAGGAGGCGCGATTGAAGCTGCTCCAGTCACGCATGGCAGATGATCGTATGGTTACGCCTTCAACTCTTGAAAAATGGCGTACACCATGGTTTGTAGAAGCAGCAATGGGTCCAGTGATGTCTTCTTCTGACTATCTCAGCAATAGCAAGACAATGGGACATCAGGTTACGCTTAGCGCTGGTAGATGGCTCTCTCCAGTTATGGGTTTCCGTCTTTCTGCTATCAGTCGTTCTACTAAATGGTATGAGGAGAATGTTGAGCGTACAGTGGTGGAGTCGAGCAATTACCCCACATCATATAACAAGCACTACATAAGCGGACGTATCGAGGCACTCCTCAATCCGTTTGGTTTCATGCGCTCGTTCAAGTGGGATGCCCCTATGGGTGCCTACCTCGCCTTTGGTGCAGAGTATGGTATGCTTACTCAGTATAAGCCTAATGACGACAAGACTCGTGTCCGCAGCGAGGCCTATGGTGTAGGTCTCCATTTGTGGGGTAAACTTAGTGAAGACCTTCACGCCTTTATAGAGCCGCGCTATACTTACAATGTATATACAGTACCTTACAATAACGTCAAAATGCGCCAGAAGTATGGCGAGAATAGTTTTGGTGTAAACATAGGTCTCACCATGATGATACGTTCTGAGAAGTTCCATGATCTCTATGAGATGGACCACACTCAGAACTACACCTATCGCAATATTCGTGGTACACGCATTGGTGTGGCTGGTGGTTTGAGTCTCCTGCAGAAACGTAACGCTTATTACGCAGGTGGTGGACTAAACTGGAACGGAATGGTGTTTGCTGAATATCGTTTCAACCACCTCCACTCTGTTCGTTTCCATGCAGACTTGCTTAACCTCAACAACAATCATTTGCTTGACTATACTGTTGACGGAAGTTCTCTGCGCGATAACAACAGTGGCTTGTTCAAGGTGCAGAATCGTCTGCTCATAGGCTCTCTCAACTATGAGGTGAGTCTCACAAACCTCTGTTCAGGTCGTTTGCGTGGTCGCAAATTCGAACTCGAAGGATTTCTCGGCCCAGCTGTAGGCTACTTGGTTGAACAAAAGGCTACCTATGCAGGTATAAATGACTATACAGGCAGGAACGTACAGGCAAAGTTTAAGGAGAATAAAAACGTAATGATTGGCGCAAACGCTGGTCTTAAACTCACTGCCTATGTAGGTAAGGGCTTCTCTATTTTCCTTACTCCTACCATCTACCTTCTCAACACCAAGAACGATCTTGTAGGTTCTAACACTGTAGGCATAGGTAAGTTCCGTTTCTACGAGACTATCAATCTCGGTGTGCAGTATAAGGTGGGCAAGTTCCGTCTCAACCCAGAGAAGTCAAAAGCTCGTCGTCTGCGTCATCAGAGGGAGTGGTCCAACAAGCAGATTGAGAAGACTCGCGCATGGCAGGAGAAACAGCAGAAGAAGTTCGACAAGCGTCGTGCACGTTATGAGAAGCGTCGCCATCGCTAAGCGAGTTGAGAGTTAAAGGTTAAGAGTTAAAGGTTAAGAGTTAAAAGGTATGACAAGAAAACTAATTATTGCAACACTAATCATATTTTTCAATTGTCAATTTTCAATTGTCAATTCGGTAAGCGCCTACGACTACAAGGACCCTGATGCTGTGCAGGCAGCTATGGCGTTGCTCATCCATCATCAGTCAACCAATGCTGACACCATAGCAAAGGAGATTTCTGCACGCTTTAAGAAGAGTGCAGCCATGCAGACTGCGCTTGGCAGGGCATACTATCGTAACAACCAGCGCGAGACAACCCGCGAATATCTCGCTAAGGCGTATAAGGCAGATTCCACTTATGCTCCAGCCTACATACTTCATGGTGACATGTATGCAGAGTGGGCTGTTGACTCTGCCTGCATCTTTTATGATAAAGCAATTCGTTGTGATTCACTCAACCCAGATGGTTATATACACTATGCCAACGCTATGTCAATAAAGGATATAGAAAAGGCTAAGGCACGTCTGGAGGACCTTCGCAGAGTGTTGCCAACATACAATGTTGACCTTGAGATAGCTAATCTCTACAACAAGCGTGGTGATGATGCCCATGCTGCTGAGGCTATGGCAAACGTCAATGTTGATAAGCTCACGATGAACCAGCTTGCCAAGTATGCGCAGAACCTCTATTGGAGCAACAACGATGAGAAGGCTATTGAGATAGCCAAGAAGGGCATCAAGCGTTTCCCCAAGAACAAGGGCTTCAATCGTCTGTATTTCTGGAGTGCTACCCGTTCTGGCGCTTATCAGATAGCAAAACAACAGGGAGATATATGGTTTAAGGCTACACAGCCAGACTCGCTCAACTCTATCGACCTCTTCTGTATGGGTTCAACCTATCTCGGACTTAACGATACAGACATGGCATTTGCTACATGGGCAGGCATAGCCGACAAGAACGACTATTTTGCTCCCCAGATGCGTGGTCAGATTACGCGTGTAGTACGCAAGCTGGTTGACGAGCGCAAGCAGCAGGGACGCTGGGATGATGCTATCGCTATGTACGAGCGCTTCATGAATTCTTACCCATCCACCGACGGCGCTTACCAGCTCTACCAGCTCTCCAATATTTATCGTGACAAGGCGAACGAGGAGAACGGCGAGGAAAAGCAGGCTACAATTCGCAAGATGTTCAAGGTGTATGAAGAGATTGAGAATAAGTACCCTCGTTGGGAGAACATCCACTACGTGCTCTACACCCATGCCCGTTGGAGCTATGCTTATTTCGATCGAGACAATAGTCAGGGACTCGCTCGTCCTTACTATGAGAAGCTGTATGATTTTTTAAGCGCGAAGGACGAACCAACAGAACAAGACCGTGCTATGATAGTGGAGGCGTGCCAGTACCTTGGTTCAGACTCTTATTTCCAGAAGCACAACCTTGCTGACGCTCGTGTATGGTGGCGTCGTATTCTCCTCTTCGACCCAGAGAACGAGAATGCTAAGCAGGCACTCGACAAGATTAAGAAATAAAAGGCTATCAGGTTTTCAGGTCGCTTCGCTTTTGGGGTGTAAGGTTTAAGGTTAATGTTAAGAGTTAAGAGTTAAAAGTTAAAAGTTAAATCTCAAACCTCACGACCTCATATAATGCAGGAGCTGAGAAAGAAGAAACAATACTTTCTCAGCTCTTGCTTTTTTCTGCTCAAGGCAAAACCGTAAGGGTGCTATACCTCAAGTCAAGTTGTAGTAAGGATGCTATGCTTAGAGCAAGTTGCGGGTATGCGCGGATTTACTTGAAAGCCTTGGGCAGGTAGTCGATGATGTCGCTGGCTATGAGGCTCTCAACGCCTAGCGAGCGTGCAGCATAGTCGCCAGCCAGCCCATGAAGGTACATGCCAGCCAGCGCAGCATCCTTTGCCGAGTAGCCGCGTGCGAGCAGGGCGGTGATGATGCCAGTGAGCACGTCGCCCGAGCCAGCTGTTGCCATACCGCTGTTTCCCGTATTGTTGAATATTATCTGTCCGTCAGGCATGCAGAGGGCGCTGTGGTGTCCCTTCAGTATAATGTAGGCGTGCAGACGCTGTGCCATGTCTCGCGACTTCATGAGTCGGTCATAGTCATTTGCAGGCTTGGCATCGCATATACGGTCCAGCTCCCTTGGGTGAGGGGTGAGTATTGTTCCCTCAGGCAACTGCTGCAGCCATGCGCGATGAGTGGAGAGAATGTTCAGTGCGTCTGCATCAATCACCATCGGCAGATGCGTGTTCCTTATCTGTGTTATCAGCGCTACGGCAGTGCTGTCCTCTGTCCCTATGCCAGGCCCTATGCCTATGGCGTTGAAAGGCTTGGTGTCCACCGCCTGTGTAAAACACTCTGCGTCAATATCGTGGCTTATGATAGCCTCAGGCACGCTTATCTGGAGAATGTCGTTGTTGTTAAGCGGAGAGTGAACCGTCACCTTGCCCACACCAGACCTCAGGCAAGCCTTGGTGGCAAGAATGGCAGCACCAGCCATCCCGTATTTTCCAGCTATGAGCAGTGCGTGCCCCATGTTGCCCTTGTGGGCAAAGTCGCTACGCCCATGCAGCAGGGAGCGCACGAAGCTCTCCTCAAGTATGCTGAAACTGGCAGGAGTAGCATCAATAAACTCCTTGCTCAGCCCTATATCGAGCACCACTGTCTGCCCTATGAAGTCGTGGTTTTCAGGCAGCATCATGCACAGCTTCTTCATCCCCAGCGTGAGGGTGAGGTCAGCATGAATGATGTTCTGCTTCACGTTAAAAGTGTTGTCCTCCGTCATCAAACCCGAAGGCACGTCGATGCTCACCACCGTGCTTCCAGACTGGTTGATGTACTGCACCATGGCGGCGAAACCACCACCAAGAGGCTTGTTGAGCCCCGAGCCAAAAAGCCCGTCAATCACTACCGTATCGTTGCTTAGCGTAGGCGGCTCAAACTCCCGAGTCACCTCTGTCAGTATGCCCTCGCCACACTTGCGCAACCGTTCGCTGTTAGCCTCACAGTCAGGCGACAGTTTCCCCTTCACGTTAAAGAGGTACGCCACCACGTTGTAGCCCCTGCCGCGCAACAAGCGTGTTACGGCAAGCGCATCGCCCCCGTTGTTGCCAGGACCAGCAAACGCCACCATCGGCGTCTCTGTGTTCCAACGCTTCGTTATCTCGGCCGTCAGTGCCTCCGCAGCCCTTTCCATGAGGTCGATGCTGCTTATCGGTTCATGCTCAATGGTGTATCGGTCCAGTTCCCTTATCTGTGAGCTCGTAAATATCTTCATGATGCAAAGAGGAAAAAATTTTCAAAAACACTGCAAAAGTACAAAAAAAATCATATAAACTATAAAGTATAAGGAGGAAAGTATTTGGCTATTCGATGTTTTTTTGTACTTTTGTAAGCGATTTAGCATAATCCCCTGCATTTCCCCCACACAAAGCACGCAGTTTACCCTATGGCAAAAGAACGCATAACAATCCTCGGCAAGACCTTCGAAAAGACTATCTTGGAGCAAGACATACTCGAGGCAGTCGGTAAGGTGGCAGAGCAGATAACAGCCGACTACAAGGACAAGAACCCCGTCTTTGTAGTGGTGCTCAACGGTGCTTTTGTCTTTGCAGGCGACCTGCTCAGGCATATAACGTTCCCCTGCGAGATAACCTTTGCCAAGCTCAAGAGCTATGCAGGCATAGAGTCAACGGGCAAGATAATAGGTATACTGCCCGTCACAGAAGACATATCGGGCAGGCACGTGGTGATAATAGAGGACATAGTGGAAACGGGCTACAGCATGCAGTTCCTCAAGGATGCCCTCGCCCAGCAGCACCCTGCAAGCGTTGAGATATGCGCTTTCTCCTTCAAGCCAGAAAAGCTGAAGGTAACAGGGCTGGAAGTAAAGTATGTGGGCATGCAGTTGCCAGAAGCCTTCATCGTGGGCTATGGTCTGGACTACGAGCAGCAGGGAAGACAGCTGAGGGACATTTATTCTTTGGTTAATTAGGAATTAGCAATTAGCAATTAGAGATAAAGAATAAAGGAATAAGGAATAAGAATATAATTTTTAACATAAAAAAGAAATGAAGAATATCGTAATTTTCGGTGCCCCAGGTTCAGGTAAGGGCACACAGAGTGACAAGATTATTGCAGAGTATGGCGTTGCACACATATCAACAGGCGATGTGCTTCGTGCAGAAATCAAGGCAGGCACAGAGCTTGGCAAGACAGCCTCTCAGTACATCAACGAGGGCAAGCTCGTGCCCGACTCACTCATTATCGACATGCTCGCTTCCACACTCGATGCCCAGGGCAAGGACATCCCAGGTGTTATCTTCGATGGTTTCCCACGTACCATCGCTCAGGCTCAGGCTCTCGACGAGATGCTCAAGGAGCGTGGCGAGGCTGTGAATGTGGTAATCGGTCTTGAGGTGCCAGACGAGGAACTCATCAAGCGCATCATAGCACGTGGAGCAAGTTCAGGCAGAGCAGACGACAACGAGGAGACAGCCAAGAAGCGCCTCGACACATACTATTCACAGACTCTCCCTCTCAAAGATTTCTATATCAAGCAGGGTAAATACGCCCAGATTCAGGGTGTAGGAACCATTGATGGCATTTATTCTGAGATTAGTAAGGCAATCGCTGCTTGCTAGTCCTTTGCTTCTACATCAAATTTGCTAGCAAATTTTGCAAATTAACTAGTAAATTTAATGAATTTGCTAGCAAATTTGAAGCAGAAGCTAAGCACCCACATTTAGAGGCTAAGCACCCGCCTTCGGAAGCTAAGCACCCACACTCAGAGGCTAAGCGCCCGTCTTTAGAAGCTACACGCCCAACCTTATAAGCAAAGCAAGAAAATGGAAAGTAACTTCGTAGATTACGTAAAGATAAGATGCCGCTCGGGCAAGGGCGGAAGGGGCAGTATGCACCTAAAGCACGTGAAGTATAACCCCAATGGAGGTCCTGACGGAGGCGACGGAGGAAAAGGTGGGAGCATCATTCTGCGTGGCAATCATAATTACTGGACTCTGCTCCACTTGCGCTATCAGCGCCACATCTACGCTGAGCATGGTGGCAATGGTGGCAGAGACAAGTGTCATGGTACTGATGGCAAGGATGTCTATATAGATGTGCCCTGTGGTACTGTGGTATATAACGCAGAGACAGGCAAATACGTCTGCGATGTTATGGAAGACGGGCAGGAGGTAGTACTGCTGAAGGGAGGCAGAGGCGGACTGGGCAACTTCCAGTTCCGCACCGCTACGAACCAAGCCCCACGCTATGCCCAGCCAGGCGAGCCGATGCAGGAGATGACTGTAATCATGGAGCTGAAACTCCTTGCCGATGTCGGACTCGTGGGTTTGCCTAATGCAGGTAAGTCAACCCTCCTGTCGAGCCTTTCGGCTGCTAAGCCCAAGATAGCCAACTATCCGTTTACCACTCTGGAGCCTTCACTCGGCATAGTGAGTTACAGAGACAACCAGTCATTCGTTATGGCTGACATTCCTGGCATAATAGAAGGAGCAGCAGAGGGTAAAGGCTTGGGACTGAGGTTCCTCCGCCACATAGAGCGCAACTCGCTCCTGCTCTTTATGGTGCCAGGCGATACCGACGACATAAAGAAGGAATACCAGTTGCTGCTGAACGAATTGCAGAAGTTTAATCCCGAGATGCTGCAGAAGCATCGGGTGCTCGCCGTTACCAAGTGTGATTTGCTTGACGAAGAGCTCATAGAAATGCTCAGGAAAGACCTGCCAGAGGACCTGCAGGTGGTCTTTATCTCCAGCGTTACGGGTATGGGTATCAACGACTTGAAGGATATTCTCTGGAAGGAACTCAATGCAGAGTCCAACAAGATACAGGGAGTGATAGCCGAAGACACGCTTGTTCATAGAGACAAGGACTTGAGTTTCCTTGCTGACGAAGTGTTTGCAGAAGACCGCAATGCCGACACAGAAATTGGAGCTCTGGAAGAAACAGGCGAGGAAGTGGATATGGATATTATCGACGAAGAAAATGTCGATGAAATCGAGGATTTTGAATACATCTAATGCTATACTACAACCTTGGTAAGGACATAGTATCATTCACTACAGACAGAACAGTAGGACGCAATCCCTCAATACTCTGCCCCCTGCTTGGCGTGAGTCAGGAGAGGTTTGCCCGCCCTCACCAAACGCATACAGACCGCATATATCAGATAGACGAGCTGTTTCTTGCTTTGCCCAAAGAGCAGAAAGAGGCACTTCTCGATGGTGTTGACGCTGTTATAAGCAATGTGCCCGAGGTGGTGCTCGGCATAAGCACAGCAGACTGCATACCCGTCCTTGTGTATGACGAGGCTCACCATGCGGCAGCAGCTATCCACGCAGGCTGGAAGGGCACAGTGCTAAGGATAGTCGAGAAGGCTATGGATGCTATGACGCAAGCCTTCGGCACAGAGCCTGCTCAGTGTACTGCCGTCATAGGGCCAGGCATATCTCAGGAGAGTTTCGAGGTGGGGCAGGAGGTGCTCGACAGGTTTACTGGAGCTGGTTTCAAGATGGATGACGTCACGATATGGCTCCCTAATACGAAGAAAGACGAACTGCCCAGAGAGAAACCTCATATAGACCTGAAGGAGGTAAACCGTCGCCAACTGCTTGCCAAAGGCGTTGAGGCTCAAAAAATAGCGGTTTCATCGGTAGATACCTACACAGACGAGCGTTATTTCTCAGCACGCAGAGAGCAGACGGGAGACGTGAAATGCGGTAGAATACTAACAGGGTTCATGTTAAAGAGAAGACTATGAATAGACTACTAACTACTATTTTTGCAATTACATTTTCTGTAATCCTGACGGCAGATCCCCAGGCAGGCGATAGTGCCAAGACGCAGCAGCTTCGCTATCGTCATGTGCATTACGACGACCATAGTGGTATGTCGCAATGGCATGCCACCAAGATGCTGCAGGATAACAAGGGCTTTATGTGGTTTGCCACATGGAACGGCTTGAATCGCTACGACGGCTATGATTTTGCAATATTCAAGTCCCTTCCTGGAGACGGAAACAACCTTGCATCAGACCGTATAAGGAACATCATAATGGGTGAAGACGGCAACATCTACTGCTCCATAAGCAGCAGGGTGTGGCGCTTCAACCTCAAGACATATATGTTTGAAGAGCTCGACCCCGAGATACAGGAGCGTTATAATGCAAGGATGAACTATGACACCTCGGTATGGTCGAGCAAGCCTATGACCATCAACGGCTATTCCTTCCCCGATGTAAGACAGCTCATGCAGGACACGCAGAAAAACTACTGGATAATGTGTACCTACGGCATCGACAAGATTTCGGCACTTTCGCAGGTTGCCACCCCCTTGACCGTAGTTCCACAGGACATAGTGCGCTGCATGTATATAGACAAGAAAGGCAGGATATGGATTACCACCCGCAACCAGAAGACCGTGACCGTGCTCGACAAGGATGCTAACCTCATAGGTTATCTCGGCGCAGACGGCAGGTTGCACAAGGAACTGGTTTCGTTCATTAGTCCGATATACGTGGTGTATCAGCAGCGGAACGGCACTTTCTGGTTTGGCAGTAAGCCCGACGGTCTTTTCCGCGTTCACGAGACGGAGGATGGAGTGTTCACCTTTGAGAATTTCCGTGAGGGCTCGCCTGTTGAAGCAAGCAACGGAACAAAGATAAACTGCGCATACATATATGACATAAAGGAGGACAAGTGGGGTCGCCTGTGGTTGGCAACCCAGGGCGGCGGACTGAATCTGGTGGAGAAACCTTCAGCAGAGAAACTCACCTTCAAGAACTTCAATAATGTGCTGAAGAGCCACCCGCAGAACAATTCCCAGTTGCGCAGACTCAAGATACTGGGCGACTCCCTGTTGCTTGCCACCTCTACCGACGGTTTTCTTGTGGTTGACGGACTTAAGCGCAAGCCAGAAGAGATGACGTTCCGAGTTCATGTGAGAGAGGCGCAACGAGCAAAAAGCCTTTCGTGCAGTGCGCTGATGGACATGATTATAGACCGCAAGGGCAGACTCTTTCTCTCTACCGAGAGCGGTGGCGTGGAGATGCTGGAGACCAAGGACCTCAGGGCAACACGCTTCGATTTCAGGCATTTCGATACATCTAATGGTATGGGTTCCGATGCAGCACTCGCTATGGCGGAAGTTGGCGACCAGATACTCATACAGTGTAATAACCAGGTGACGCGCCTGAATGTCGATACCAATGTCAAGGAGAACTTCAACGACCTGTTTTTCTCGATGGAATCGAGGTTTTCCGACGCAGAGCCCATCCTTTTGAAGAATGGTATGTGGCTGCTGTCGCTTGAGTCAGGAGTGCTCATGATACCAGAAACAGCCTTCCACCAGCGTATATATGTACCAAAACTTGTGCTGACTTCTTACTCCATACCTGGAAGACGTATTGATTATGCTGCCGAAAACTGCGATACTATACGCCTTTCAAAAGATGAGCGAGACATAACACTTTCTTATGCTTCACTCGACTATACGGACAATTCGCAGATAAAGTACATAACACGTATTACTGAAGAGCGCCATTGGTGGCAGCCTGATGACGAGTCAGAATGGAGTATTCCGCAGGAATCACGCACTTCTAGCCTCTACAATCTCGCACCAGGCACATACATCTTTGAGGTAGCCTCTACCAATGCCGAAGGACTGTGGGTAAACAACGTGCGCAAGGTGGTGATAATAGTGGAGCCAGCCTTCTGGGAAACATGGTATGCCTACATCCTCTACCTGCTTCTGTTCATAGGGCTTGTGGCAGGCGTAACATATACCATAGTATATATACGCCACCTGCGAGTGCAGCGAGAGGAGAACCTGCAAGCCTACCTGAAGCTTATCTCCAAGCAGTCGGACAGCCAAGAAGGAACAACAGAAAACGAGAGCGAAGAACAACCCCAGACGGACACCTTAGTTGTTTCTCACCTGAATGAGGAAGACGAGGCATTCATGCGTCGCCTGATGGAGTTTGTGGAAAAGAACATCGGCAACAGCTATGTAGGCGTAGAGGATATGGCAGACGCTACGGCAACGTCCCGTTCGAGCCTGAACCGTAAGATGAAGAGCATACTCGGTGTCACGCCAGCTGACTTCCTGCGAGAGGCTCGTCTGAAGAAGGCTTGTCAGATGCTGGAGAAGACTTCGAAGAGTGTAAATGAGATAGCTTATGCCTGCGGTTTCTCTGACCCTAAGTATTTCTCAAAGGTCTTCAAAGCCTCTATGGATATGTCGCCAAGCGACTACAGAATGTCAAATTAGTTAGTCGCTAAATATCAGCGTCTTACGCTGTAAGGTGGTGCAATTTTACCCTCATGGTGGGATAAAATTGCACCTTTCTTGTTTTTATTTGCAACCTGTTTGAAAGTATTTTAATAAATAGATGAAGTAGAGAATTCGTAACTTTGCAAGCGAAAATCCCAAAACTAACTAACCAAATAAAAACAAACTAATTATTAACCAAATGAGACAAAGATTTCATCAATTATGGATGTTCCTGTTTGCGCTCCTTATTATAATGGGCGTAAGCATGAATGCGAGTGCCAAGAAAGTGCACACGCTGGGAGATTCCACTATGGCAAATTATGATGAGAATGTCACCAACACGCGTGGTTGGGGAATGTACTTCGGTAACTTCCTCACCAACGGTTGGACTTCCGTCAACTATGCTAAGGGTGGACGTGACTCTCGCGCTGGCTACAACGAGTTGTGGCAGAATGCCAAGAACAATGTTGAGGCTGGTGACTATGTGTTGATACAGTTTGCCCATAACGACACGCAGTTTGGCGGTATGGACAACCTGGAGTTGCAGGCTTACTACGAGTCTGTTGGTGACGCTACTAACGCTGCCAAGGTGAAGAGTGATGGTCGTGGTACCATTCCTAACAAGACCTACAAGTCTTGCCTGAAGCAGATTTGTGACGCGGTAAAGGAGAAGGGTGCTACACCTATTCTCGTGTCTGCCGTTTGCCGTTGTTATTTCACCAGTGGCTCGGCTCCCATCACCCGTGCAGGTCGTCACGACATGGGCGACAAGTATCAGGTGCTCACTGCTTCTGGTCCTGTAAGCGGAACCAAACTTCCTGCAGATGACCATTCTATGGACTTCACCTACCAGATGAAGCAACTTGCTCAGGAGGAAGGTGTACAGTTCATTGATATGACAGCAGCGACAAAGAGCCTGTATGAGTCTTATGGAACATACGACAAGTGTTATGCAGCCCTCTTCGACAAGGGTGGCGAACAGGATAACACCCACTATAACCTTACAGGTGCGCTGACGGCAGCACGTCTTTGTGCACAGCTTATAAAGGAAGCAGGTATTCTCACAGATGCTATCGAGATACCTACTGACCTCGCTATTTCTCCATCTTCAGCCGACCTCGGCGAGGGCTACCTCGGCAAGACAGCCATGAAGGAAATGACTCTTAGCGGATTGGGTCTTGACCCAGCATCAGGCACTGTTGAGGTAACTGCAACAGAGGGCATCATGCTTTCTACCGACAAACAGAACTGGACTACCTCTCTCACAGCAGATTATGAGAATGGCTCGCTTATCAAGACCTTCTATGCTCGTGTAACTCTTTCTGCAGTAGGCAAGTTCGAAGGTACTGTTACTGCTACACAGGGAAGCCACAAGATTGAAGTACCTGTAACTATTAATGTTGTAGAACTCGGCGGTGGTGACCCATTCACTGCTACATGGACGATGAGCAACACCGACAAGGAGAAAGCTGCTGTTGAAGGTGGCAGCGCAACCGCAAGCGATGTAACATACGAGGGTCTTGGAACTTATGGTTACGTTAACGGTTATGGCGCACTCATAGCACCTACAGGTTCTACAGGCACTTGGCCAACAGCCGCTATCGACGACCAGAACCAGTATGTACAGTTTGCTGTTACTGCTCCAGAAGGCAGGAAACTCGACATCAATAGCATAGCTATGAAGATAAAGGCACAGGGCGGTGGTTCGCTGCAGTGTCATGCTTACTATTCTACTGACGGTTTCGTAACCCGTAAGACTATCTTCTCTACCTCTGCTGCGCTTACAGGCACATGGAACGAGATAAACAATGAGGACGTTATCAAGGTAGAAGAGGGCGAGCAGCTCCTTATCCGTGTATATCCTTGGTCTGGCAGCGTAGATAGCGGTCGCTGGATATGTATCTCTGACGTAGTTGTCAGCGGTCAGTCTAAGGACGCAGCTGGTGTCAACATAACAGGAGCAGTATCTTTTGCACTTGATAAGGGCGGTACAGCACAGGGCGACGATGCAGTATTCGACCCAGAGACACTCGGTGCATGTTTTGCTGGCAAATCATGGTCAGCAGGCAGCTCACTGACAGTAGAGGGAACCAAGAGCTACCAAGGTGCAGATGGTGAGAATAACATCACTCAGACACGTATATATAATGGTACAGGCGCTTCCCTTTCTTCTACAGCAGGAACAGACAATACTCTCACACTGACACTTACCCCAGAGGATGGTTTCTCATTCGTTCCAAGCAAGCTCAGCTTCCAGGCTGCTCGCTATGGTACTGACGGTGGTAACATCAGTGCCTCTGTAGATGCAGGTGAGACACACGTTGACTTGGTAGATAACGCTGGTGTAACCCGTAGTGGCAAGAAACTCACCGTTGCTTCTTTCTCTGAGGCTATTGATGGTATAACGGCGACAGCCGACAAACCTCTCAAGGTGAACTTCTCTTTCCTTGGCATAGGTAAGACCAAGGAGATGGGTTTGTCTAACGTCGTAATCGAAGGTCAGCTCGTAGGTGCTCAGGCACAGGTTACCAAGTATATGCTCACAACTCAGGTGGCACCTTCTGCTGAGGCAGGTTCTATAACACGTAACCCAGAGATGGAGCAGTATAAGGAAGGTTCTACCGTAACCCTCAAGGCTACAAAGAACTTCGGCTATGCATTTAAGGAGTGGCAGGATGCTGACGGCAACACTGTTTCTACCGATGCGGAGACAACGGTTACTATGGATGCCGAGAAGACCATGAAGGCTGTGTTTGAGGCAGTGCCTGTATATACCGTAATAGCAAAGGTTGCTAATGATTCTGAGCGTGAAGGTCTGGGCAGCATAACCCTTACCCCTAACGACCACGACGGAAAGTATGAGGCAGGCACACAGATTACTGCCGTAGCCAACGAGAGCAAGATTATCAAGTTCATCAACTGGGAGGACAACAGCACCAATGTTTCACGCCAGATTACGGTGAATGAGGATATGACCATCACAGCCAACTACGAGGTGCAGGACTTCATTGCTGTGTTCGACGCAAGCAAGACTGCAAACTATGCTTATACTACTACGTCAGGTTATCCTTTCTCTGCTGATGAAGTATGGGATGCTAACCGCAATGCCAAGGCTTCTGTAGTGAAGGTAAGCGATGGCTCTCTGCTTTACAGCCAGAGCTCTGGCACACCAGTGGTGCGCAACCGTCAGAGCGTGGTAATCTCTCAGATTAACGGTCTCTACCAGAATGGTTACGACACTCGCGACATAGCATGGCAGTATCAGTTCTCTACCAAGGGCTTCACCTCTGCTAAGTTCGTTGCCGATATGTGTGCCAAGAACGCTGCTACCAAGCAGTATAAGGCGCTCATCAGTGTTGACGGTGGCGAGTTCACTGAGCTCAAGTCTGCATGGGAGGTAACAGCTAACGCAGTTAATCCTCTCTCTATCGACCTGCCAGCATCGGCTATCGAAAAGGAGACTGTCGTTATCCGTATCACAGGTACAGGTGATGACATCTACAATACAGGCTATGCGTTCGACAAGACTTTCGACGGCATGAAGTACTCAGACCACTCAGAGTCTGGTGTGGGTAATGTGTATGTCCTCGGCGAGGCAGTAGTGGTAGCTGATGAGGAAGCACCTGTATTGGTTACACCTACGATACCAGCCGACAATGCTACTAACGTAAGTGCTTCAGGACGCATCACCATATCATTCAACGAGCGCATAGAGAGTGCTGGCAGCAATGCAGCCATAACTCTTAACGGTGTTGTACTCACTCCTACATGGAACAGCCGTTCTGTAAGCTTCGACTACACAGGTCTTGACTACAGCAAGTCTTACGTCTTCACCCTGCCTGCAAACTACGTACAGGACAGGTCAGGCAACAAGTATGCTGAGGCTGTTACCATCAACTTCACCACGATGAGCCGTCCTACAGTTGCAAAAGCTATGTATGACTTCATCGTGCCCGATGATGGTACTATTGACGAGGCTCTTGCTGCAGCAAACAATCGTGCTGACAAGGCTGCTCGCTACCGTGTATTCATCAAGGACAGCGCAGAGCCATACGTATTCCACCCAGCAGGTACTGTAACTGGTGGTGATGGCAATACTTACGATAACCCAACCTCTGTTCTTTCGGCTTCTAACACAAGCTTCATAGGTGAGAGCATCGAGGGTGTAGTACTTACCAACATTACCCCAGCAGCAACATGGGACAACGGCTTCGGCTCTGCTTGTCCGCTTGAGGGTATTGGTAAGGGTGATGTACTGCAGATTAAGGGTACTGACTCTTACTTCCAGAACCTCACCATCAAGACCTCTATGGGTGACGCTCACGGACGCGACATCGCTGTCAACGACCAGTCTAACCGCACCATCTTCAAGGATGCTCAGCTCTGGGGTTATCAGGATACCTACGTGTCAAACAACCAGAACGGTAAGTTCTACTTCGAGGGTGGCGTGATACGTGGTCGCACCGACTACATGTGTGGTAAGGGTGACGTGTATTATAATAAGGTGACACTGCGTCAGGTAGCATCAGGCTATGCAGCTGTTCCTTCTCTGCCTAAGCAGTACGGCTACATCTACCAGAGCTGTAAGATTATCGGCGACTCCAACAGTGGCGTTGACGGCACCTACACACTCGGTCGTCCTTGGGGCAAGGGCACACCTATCGCCCTCTTCATCGACACTGAGATGGAGGTTAAGCCATCAGCTATAGGATGGTCAGAGATGAGCGGCGGCTATCCGGCACGCTTTGCTGAGTATGGTTCTCACACTCCATCTGGTGCAGCAGTTAGCACAGAGGGACGTAAGACGCAGTATGATGCTTACGACGATTACAACAAGGAAACAGGCGTTTACACCAACCGTCGCATCGAGACCTGTGACCCAATCCTCACAGCAGCGGAGGCAGCAGTGCCAACCTTGCAGGTAGTAATGGGGCAGGACGACAACTGGCAGCCAACACTTCTCACCGAGCAGGCTCCTGTTCCTGCTAACGTAGCGGTTTCAGAGGGCATTATAACATGGGAGGACAGCCCATACGCTCTGCTCTATGCAGTCTGCAAGGACGGTAAGGTAGTGGCATTCACTACGGAGAGCACCTATACTCCTACGGAGAATGGCAGCTACTCAGTACGTGCAGCCAACGAGATGGGCGGCTTGAGCGCAGCATCAGTTGCAGTAGAGATTGCAGAAGCTACTGCTATAGAAAACGTTGACGCTAACGATAACCTTAATGTTAACGTTCCTGTTAAGGTAATCAAGAATGGTAGACTTTACATAGGCGACTTCAATATCAGTGGTCAGCGCGTAAAGTAATTCTCTAAAATACCCTAAATATGTAAAAAAGTGGTGCGGCTTTAATGCCGTATCACTTTTTTTTAGTACCTTTGCCCACATGGAGATGAAAAAAATCTTTCAAAAGTCAAGGTTCTTCGCTAAAGCTCAGGCGAGCATAGCTCGGAGTAGGTTATCGTTGACGTTGGCGTTATCGTTCCCGTTATCGTTCCTATCCCCGTTATCTGCGGCTCCTCGCTTTTCCCCATTGGAGCAACAACAGATAAGTATCGAGACCACAGGGTTGTTTAGCAAGTCTAACACCTTCCAGATAGATTTCACTCGCACTGACGAATCCGACTACTCCTTCCCTCTGCCTGTGGGAAAGACAGTGGCTCAGTCGCAGGGCAGCATAGAGATAGAAACAACCAAGGGCGATGCAGTCAAGGCTATGTTTAGCGGTACGGTGCGCCTGTCTCGCAAGAGCAGTACGCATGGCAATGTTGTTGTCGTGCGCCATGATAACGGTCTTGAGACAGTCTATGCCCTCAATGCGCAGAACCTCGTGCAGAGTGGTGACCATGTAAAGGCTGGTCAGACCATAGCTATCGTTGGAGGCAAAGGGGGTAGGGCATACCTTATGTTTACCATCATGGTGGATGGTAACAAGATAAACCCCAACATAATTATTGATACTCGCAGCCATGCCCTGCGCAAGCAGATAATCACCTTCACCAAAGAAGCTGGCAGAGTAACGCTCAAAACCAAACTCACGGAGGAACAGCTGAGGCAGAAGGCAGAGAAGGCACAGACGATGAACCTTGACTCCAATGACCCGTTCAAGGGCAACAATGTCTATCGTCTTAACCTCGACATGATAAAGGACTGGCACTATCCGCTTGATGGTGCCCACGTCATAAGCGGTTATGGCGGCAAGCGACACCATGCAGGTGTGGATATAAAGAACGGTCCTGGCACCAAGGTCTATGCAGCCTTTGACGGTAAGGTGGTGCAGTCGGGCAACTTCTCTGGTTACGGCAAATGTATCACCATTCGCCATGCCTTCGGACTTGAGACGCGCTACAGCCACAACTCCAAGAACTTCGTCAACGTGGGCGATATGGTAAAGGCTGGTCAGGTTATAGGCATAGTAGGCAGGACAGGTCGAGCCACAACGGAGCATGTGCATTTCGAGACTCGCATAGTAGGCAGAGCATTCAATCCCGACTACGTCTTTGACAATAATGCCAACAAACTGCGCACAGGCACCTTGCAGTTCAAGAAGAATGGCAGTGTGACGAGACTGAAGTGACAGTTTGCAGTTCACAGTTCACAGTTATAAAAAAGAGTGACAATGAAAAATTTCTTCAATAAATTAACGTTCCTGTTAACGTTATCATTATCATTGGTTCTCACCTCTTGCAATACTGCAGGTGGTGGAGCTTTGACAGGTGCAATGTTTGGCGGTATAATAGGTTCAAGCATTGGCGGCATCGGTGGAGGCTATCGTGGTAGTAATGTAGGCACACTCGTGGGTATGGCTGTAGGAGCAGGCACAGGTGCAGCCATAGGAGCAGCAGCAGAGTCTCAGGAACGTGAGAGGGTAAGAGAGCACTATCGTAATCTGCACATAGATCGTGACTATGACGATATAGATTATGATGATCTGCGTAAGGGAAAGATAGAAATGGACGATGTAAAGGTAGGGCATAACGATGATGATGACTACGACTTCAGCGCAAGCAAGGCGGAGCGAAAGCATAAAGACTCAGGCTATTCCAAAGAGCCAGTGTATAATGATGTGATAGAGCTGGAGCCAAGCAAGGACACCGTCCCCAACCAGAGTCAGAGTGTTAGCGTCAGCGACCTGAAGGGTGCCAACGAGGCAGCGGTAGCACCACCAGCAGCGGTGGTAGAGGTGTCCGAGACTGGTGCTAAGGTTACCACCCCTATCGTTATCAGCAATGCACGCTTTATCAACAACGACAACACCACCCACATAGCCAAGGGCGAACTGGTCAAGGTTTCCTTCGAGGTGCGCAATGCCTCAGACAAGAATCTATATGGCATAGTGCCTACCGTAACCGAGACAACAGGCAACAAGCACTTGCTTATTTCGCCTTCCACGCTCATAGAGAACCTTGGTTCTCACAAGGCTATCCGCTACACAGCATACATTAGTGCCGAACAGTCGCTCAAGAAGGGCACTGCCCACTTCCAGATATGTGTAATGTCGGCAGGCAAGCAGCTTAGCAACGTGATAGAATTTGATGTGGAGCTGAACTGAACGAGGTTAAGGATTAAAAGTTAAGAGTTAACAATATAAAAAGGTATAGAGAATATGAAAAAGAAAAGTAATATAAGTCTCCCTCTCGGTGGAGGATGGCTGAAAACCTGGAGAGGGGTATTGTTGGCGTTTCCGTTAACGTTGTCGTTGCTCTCCTGTGGAGGAGACAAGAATGCCAACCTCAAGGAAACAGATGCTCGCATTGACTCTCTGCAGAAAGTTATCGAGCAGAAAGATAATGAGATGAACGACGTGATGGCAACCTTCAATGAGATACAGGAGGGCTTCCGTCTCATCGAACAGGCAGAGAACAACGTCACGCTGATGAAGACGGGTGAGCAGGTGAACAGGGCAGACCAGATTCGCATGAGCATACGCAACATCCAGCAGGCTATGCAGCACAACCGCGACCTCATTTCCCGCTTGCAGCAGCAGGTGCGAGAGGGCAGCATGCGCTCCGAGCAGATGAAGCGTGCCATCGAGAACCTCACACAGCAGCTCGACGATAAGAACAAGGAACTCGTGCGTCTGCGTGCTGAGTTAGAGGAGAAGGATATCCACATTGCCGAACTCGACAAGACCGTTGAGGAACTCAACGTAGCCGTCAGCGACCTTCAGGCAGACAGCCACCAGAAGCAGGAGACTATCAATACGCAGGATACCCAGCTCCACACAGCTTACTACGTATTTGGAACTAAGAAGGAGCTGCAGACACAGAATATATACCACAAGGGCAAGGTTCTTCGCTCAAATTTCAACAAGAGCTACTTTACCAAGATAGACATTCGCGACGTAAAGGAGATAAAGCTCTACTCTAAGGATGCCGAGCTCCTTACCACCCATCCTGCAGGCACTTACACCCTCCAGCCCGATGCCCAGAAGCAGTATATCCTGCGCATCACCAATCCGCAACAGTTCTGGAGCACCAGCAAGTACCTTGTAGTGCTCGTGAAGTAAAGAATAATGAGAAGTAAACAAAAAAGGCTACCCAAGCGGGTAGCTTTTTTTATTAAGGCTTTTAAGGTCTTTAATGTCGTTAATACCGTTACTCAAAGTAGAAGGAGAGGACAATCATCTTGTTGTTAGCCCTGTCCACAGCCGATGCGTAGGGCAGTATGGGGTTGTCGTCCTTTATGTCGCGCTTGGTGTTATAAGCATTGGTCAAGCCGTACATAAACTTCAGCTCAGGCCTTAGTTTGAAGTATGGCAGGTAAAGGTCGCACCCCAAGCCTACCTCCACGAATACCTCAGATTTCTTAAACTGTATGTATTCGTTGGTATTATTGGTAAGGTTTATCATCGGGGCTATACCAGCCATGATGTAAGGACGGTGATTGTTCCATCGCTGGGCAGCAAAGATAAGGTCGAAGTTAGCACCTACATACACCGTTTTGAGAGCCTGTTTCTTAGGTTCAACATTATCCTCAGGGTGCAGTTTGTTGTAGAAACGGAAGTTATGCGTACCAAAATACAACTGTGGAGCAGCACGGAAAGCCAGATACTGACTTATGCGAGCCTCTAAGAGCACACCCACGTTGAATCCCATGTCCCATGAGTCCTGGTCGCAGTATATCTCTGATTTCTCACCTGTGCGCAAGGTTATAGGTCCCACGTTTCTGAACTCAGTCTCTTGCAGGTTTGCTCCCACTACAATGCCAAAGTGCAGAGGTCTGAGGTCGGTATAAGGTCTGTTCTGCACCCTTGCCTCCTGAGCGTAGGAAGATTGAAGATTGAAAATTGAAAAGATTAGCGCTAACGTTAACGCTAACGCACTCCAAGTTTGCTCGCCTGAGCTTGCGAAGAACATTTTATGTGTCAATGGGCGAAACCTCATCAATAAATCAAACGTGGTTTGCTGCCAAAAATTGCCTCCGAGTGTTCAAAATACTATGAAATGTATGCAAAAAGAATTTTTTTTCAAAAAAAATCTCCCCAATAGTAGGTATAAATAAAAACTTTTTCTTATCTTTGCATCGTAAAAGTTGTCTTTTTATCCCCAAAGATGGTTAGAAGACAATGCGTAAAGCAGCACATACGACCAAAAACAAAAACATTATAATAACCTTTAAAACATTAACATTATGGCTTACGTAATTGGTTCAGATTGTATCGCTTGTGGTACATGTATCGATGAATGTCCAGCTGAGGCTATCTCTGCAGGTGACATCTATTCAATCAACCCAGATGCTTGCACAGAGTGTGGCACTTGCGCTGATGTATGTCCTAACGAGGCAATCTCTCTGCCTTAAGAGCCCCATCTAACTCCCCCTTAAAGGGGAGAGAACTTAAAAAGCTCCCAAAATGGGAGCTTTTTTCTTTACCTTTTACCTTTATTTTAACCCTTTACCTTTTATCTTTAACCCTTATTGCATCGCAATCATGTTAAAGAACTCGTTGCGCAGCTGGCGGTTCTTCTTGAAGACGCCAGTGAAGTAGGAAACGGTCATGTCGCCCTTGTTTTTCACCCCTCGCATGGATTTGCATGTGTGGTGTCCCTTCATCACTATGGCGAAGCCTAAGGCAGGAGGCAGAGCCTTGCCACTCTTTGTTCTCGAGAGAGCTTCAGAAAGCATGTCGATAACGTCCCTGCACAGTTTCTCCTGCAACTGCAGGCGAGCCGCACAATAGCCTACAACCCTTGCCACCTTCGAAATGCCCAGTATTCTGCCTTCAGGGTTGGGTATGTAGGCAAAGTAATATTTGCCAAAGAAGGGCAGCATGTGGTGTTCGCACATGGAGTAGTAGTCGCCACAGTCAAATACCATCTCGTCTGTGTGCGACGAGTTGGTAAATGTACTTATCCTTGGCTTCATCTCAGGCTTGTACCCACGAAAAATCTCGTCGTACATCCTCACGATGCGCTCAGGCGTGTTGCGCAGTCCTTCGCGTTCGGGGTCCTCGCCTATGTACCTCATTATGGTACATATCGCTTCCTTTACTTCCTCTTGTGATATATTGTTGTTCATATTCAGTCGTTTGGTCGTTTGGTCGTTTAGGTATCTGGTAATGTCTTAACTCCTTAACTCCTTCTATCTCCTCATTCAATTCCTATCAACTTGTGGGTCTGCAGTGAGAGTCTCCATTGGGGATTTTCCTTTATATAGGAGATGATGGAAGGCGATGGCAGGAAGGATTTTCCTTCATCCAGCATTTGCAGGCAGTATTCCTTCGCTTTCATGTCTTTATACTTCTCTATATATTCAGGCAAGAAGAGCAGTTTCAGTTCGTCTATGCGCTGTATCCTTATCTCGTTACCCTTGGGGCTGCATGTTATCCAATCCACTTCCGTGCCCTCTTTCAGGGCTATCGAACCGTTGGTCTCTATCTGTATGTAGAAGCCCTCTCTGTGCAGCAATTCCGTCAGTCGGGCGTTCAGTTGCATCGTGGGTTCGCCCCCCGTTATCACTATGTGTCGGGCAGGGTACTGGCAGACGTTCTCCACTATCTCCTCCTCCGTCATCTCAGTGCCCTCTTCGTGCCTGGTGTCGCAAAACCAGCATTTCATGTTGCATCCGCTTAGTCTTAGGAATACAGCCGCCGTACCAGTATATTTGCCCTCACCCTGCAGTGAGTAGAAAATTTCATTTATCTTCATAGTTGACCCCTCTCTGTCCTTTGGATATCTCCCCCGAGGGGGAGAATAAAGAATGTATTTATCGCTTATAATTATGGGGTGGGGGCTTCATTGTCAATCTCGTAACTCGCAATGTTTCCTTCGCTTTCCTGCACATCCACTCGGTAGCATTCAGGAATCTGGTCGCATATCCACTTGGCAATATTCTCTGCAGTGGGGTTGAAAGGTAGCAGTTCATTAAAATTCCCGTGGTCGAGGTATCCGTGTATCTGTTCCTTCAGTTTGGTGAAGTCCACCACCATACCATCTTCATTCAGTTCTGGGGCTTTACAATGTATGGTCACCACCCAGTTGTGGCCATGCAGGTTCTCGCATTTGCTGCGGTAAGATAGTTTCAGCTGGTGACACCCAGCTATTTCCATTGTTTTCTTTATATAATACATAGTCAAAGTTTTTTTTAATAGGGTTGCTTCTACCTATATATGTTTATCATTTGTCGTCGTAATGACCGTAGGCTGAAATCACCAACACGACAACCTCTTCGTCGTATATGCGATAGACAAGCCGATGTTTCTTTGTTATTTTGCGACTCCACCGCCCTTCGGGCTTTCCTTTCAGAGCCTCTGGATGCCCTGTACCAGTTGTTGGGTGTTCAGCCAGTTCTTTCAAAAAAACGAGGAACTTCTGAAATGCTTTAGGCTCATCTCTTTCCAGACGGTCAGCATCTTCCAGTGCCTGCTCCGAAAGATTCACTATATAGCTCATCTGCCTATTCTTTTACGAAAATCACTATAGCTTTCACCTGGCAGCATGGCATAAGTCTTACCCTGACGATAGTCATCTTCTGCCTTCTCTATCTTGGCAAGCAGTTCCTCTTTCGTCATCAGTGTGGGGTCGGCTTTCTTTGCGGCAAGTTTCTTGATGTATTTAACAGCCTTAAGCATCAGCCCTTCATCTTCTGCTATGTAGCCCATTGCGCGGTACAATTCCGCGTTCAACTGTAGTGCTGTCATAATCTTCAGTGATTAGTTTTGTGGGTGCAAAGTTACAAAAAAAAATGAAGAAAGAAAAATGTTCCGAGTTATTTCTCGCTTTTTACATTCCCCTTAATATGTTAGCCTTGGCAAAGTTGTCCGTTTAGTATTTGTTTAGAAGGAAATTTATTGCAAAGTTTCGCAATATTCTTTTATATTTACCACACAAACCTTAGGCCAGTCTATTGTTTCCAATATTCTAAAATGTTTATCGTTTGAAACGATGTATTTGGCATCTGCAGCTATGGCACAATCAACAAATTTGTTATCATCATTATCTTCCGTTATAAGTCCAAAATGTACATATGTGCTTTGAAATATAGTAGTTGAAAGATGTGCGATAGCTTCTACAACATTATGTCCTATCTCAGGAGATGTTTTTGCAGAGATTATTTCTTCATATTCATTCAGAATGTCTGTATTTACACACAAACAGATATCTCCCTCAAGAATCATTTTCCATATTTTATGGTAAGAACTCTTTGAAGGGAGAGATTGTAAAAGGCAATTGGTATCAAGAACTATTCTCTGCATTCTTAGTAATCTTAATATGGAGTTCTCATGTGTTCGTTACCCCATGCCTCTATCGTAGCATTACTTATAGTCCCGTTATCCCATAGCTTGTCAATAGCTTTCTGGGCTTTCATTGCAAAATAATGTGCAATAACATTCTTAAACTCATCAAGTTCAGATACGCTGTGTATAGCACTTACTGCACTTAGAACCTCTAATCGTGCTTGTTGTTCGTATGACATAGCAAATTGTATTTTATTTTTTCTTCCACCTGCAAAGTTACAAAAAAAAATGAAGAAAGAAAAATGTTCCGAGTTATTTCTCGCAAAGACACTAAGAATAACTCTCTTCGAGAGCATCAGTCTGTAGTTTCATCCATTCGCTTGAAAGCAAGCTTTCAGCAAATGTCAAACCTACATCCCTACTGGTTACACCAGTTATTCTTAGTTACGCAAAGGGCAAAGGCGCAGTCTGCGACTGCTCACGCCAAGCCCTGCGGGATACGCAAATAATGTTTGTATCATCAAATTTGATTTCTCCCCTCTTGGGGGAGTTGGAGGGGGTCTTTGCGTAAGCTCCGAAGGAGCGTCTTGGCTCTTTGCGTAGAGATGATGAGCAGACGATAGTCGGCGAGGTTTTGAGATATTCACTTGGGGCAAGCTTGCTTGCGCAAAAGAGAATAATCGAAAAAGCCTCAAGGGTGCAACCCTCATCATCTCGGCTTGGCGAGAAAACTTGAATCTCGGCTTGGCGAGAAAAAGGGTGCAACCTTCATCATCTCGGCTTGGCGAGAAATAGAAATCCGAGAGAGAAATCTGTGGTTAAAAAAATCCCTGGGCTTATGAAAAGCTCAGGGATTTCCTTTCTCGCTCCTCACGGAGAGAATTAGGGAAAAATACTTTATTAACTAAATTTTTAACAATTTGCAGACGCCCCGAAAGGCGAATGCTGAAAAAACTATGCGCCCTTCACAGGGGGCTTTGGTGAGATGCAAGGGTAGCAAGCCCTTGCATCCCTATTGATTAGTACTCGTTCTCCTCGCTGAACTCGAACTCCTCAGACGCAATATCGTTTGAGTCATCAATTGTTCCAGTGCTTACCTGCTCTGAACCTGCGAGGATTGTTGGAAGGAGTATCTTTACTTCCTTCACCTCTGGCTGAATATATGCTTTCTTAATCATAATCTTATAAAGATATTAAAAGTTTAACATGTAACCATCCCCTGTCCCTCCACCTTTCGGGGGAGGTTAGGAGGGGGCTATTACTTTACCTGCTGTCCAGCAACGTTAAAGTTACCGATGTAGAGCTTGCCGTTCTTGATAACCTTTACTGGAGTTGCAGCATAAGCGTTATCGTTAGCGTTAACGTTTTCTATTGCTGTTGCCTGCTCGCCGAAGTCGATGTCAAGAGCATTCTGAACACCGTCTATCTGGAGGTAGCACTTGCCTGCTGGAACCTTAATAGAAGAAGAAACCTTCTTGAACTGCTTAGCGCTCTTAGAGTAAGCGAAGATGTTGTCACCACCCTGTACACCATCACCTGTAGAAATCTTGAATAGGTTAGTTGCTGGAGCTATAGCGTTTGCTATAACAGGAACATTAACTGTAGCACCCTTTACGAGGAGAGCAGTACCAGCAGGAACTGTTGTTACCTCAGCTGTAGCTACAGAAGTCTTAGCATCATTTACGCCTGTTACTATGTATGCCTTTGTCTCAAGACCTGTGAAGTCAAGAGCCTGTTTTGTTACGTATGTTGCTACACCATTGTCTGTTGTTATAGTCTCTGTAGCACCTTCAGGAACAAATACGAATCCATAGAAGCCCATCTTAGAACCAGCTACTGAGAACTTATATGTTGTGCCTGCAACTACATCGATTGTTGCAACTACATACAACTTTGCATTATCGTTATTTGCTGTTGTAATACTATTACCATCTACAGTCTCATCAACATCCTCATCTGCTCCATTCTTTCCTTTATATGTAAATGAAGAAACATTTGTGATAGTAAATGTCTTGTTCTTGTTTATTATTACACCTACAGAGAGTGAGCCGTCCTTTGTTGCGACGAACTCTGGTCCCCAGCTATTACTATTATTATCACCTGCAATAGAAGCTACATAGTTTGAATTAACTGAAGACACCTTATCGTCTGTTGCTGCAGCATTGAAACCGCCATTAGCTACAAATGTCATAGTAATGTCATCAGCAAAGATTTTCTCACCCTTTACAGCAGTCTCACCATTGCTTATGTAGTACGCATTTCCTGTAACGTACTTGTCTGGGTCGGTAACAGTGAGAGTAACAACCTCTGAAGTTGCATCAGGCTCAACACCATTGCTTGCTACAGCATAGTAATAATATGTGCCCTCTGCTGTTACGTCTGGCTGATAAGTAAGACCAGTGCCTACAGAAGTACCACCTGTGGTAGAAGCAGACTCGTTCTGATACCATGTAACTGTTGGGTCTGGAGCACCATCTGCTGTAGCAGTGAATGTAACTGCAACGCTCTTATAAGTAGATACGCTCGTATTATCCACTGATATAGTTGGAGCTGTGAGTGCAGAATACTTAGCTGTGAGTTCTACAGCTGCTGTTGGGTGATATGTTTCACCAGCATCACCTACCTTTGTCTCGCCATCATACCAACCATCAAAGGTGTAGCCTTCATTAGGTGTAGCTGTAGGAAGAGTTACACCAGCACCAGCAGACTCCTCTGTAATAGAAGTTGTTGCACATGTACCATTAGTTCCTGCATTAAATGAAACGGTGAATGCCTCTTCTGCAAGAGAATTTGTCTTAATCTCTAAACCCCATATAAAGAATGTAGTAGTAGTACGAGTGAATGTAATGCTTGCTGTCTGATTGTTCACAGTGCTTGGAATATCAAACTCTACCCAGTGACAATCAGTACCATCTTCAGTTGCCGTAACGATGTCTCCGATTTTTGTAGAACCAACCGTTACAGTTCCGTTTGTAACATCTATACTGTTTGAACTAATAAGAACTCTTACCTTACCACCATTGTAGAATTTTTCAGATGGAGTAATGGTAAGATAGTTGCCAGAAGAACCAAAACGGAACCATTTCTGCGTATAACCTGTAATGCCAGAAGCTGTTGGAGTGTTCTTCGTGTCATTCAGTTTACAACCTTTTCCCACTACAGATGCTACATCGTTTGTGCCATCTGTCAGTGTGTAAGTGTTTTTTTCACTCAAACCAGAGTTCTCAGAAGGTGTAGCTCCAGTCTTCCAAGTAGTAAAGTTCGTGCTTACGAGTGTAACTTCGTTAGCCGCCCACGCTCCCGTGACTATCGCCACTAAGAGCATCAAAATAGATAAAATTTTTTTCATTGTTGTTTAATAATTTAGTTGTTAAATAATTAGTTGTTATTTGTTTGAATGTTATTTTGTTCGTTTTATTTTATTACCAGATGTCAGTTTAACACTGTCTTGCTTTGCAGGTTGCACAGTAGGAAGAACTTTTTTCTTTGTTTCATGTTTTGGAAGTATTTCCTTCTTTATCATCTGAATGACAGGAGACTTGACTTCTTCAACACGAACACTTTGTGTATAGCACACTTGAACTGCTATTGTCACAAACATTGTTACAACTGCAACAATTAAGGCTCCTATAGACCACCACGTCTGCTTTTTTGCTTCTTTTAATGACTCTATCGCTGTTTTACTTTGAATTCGAGCTTCCTCTAACTGCAAGTCTTCCATCGTTTTGAAGCCATTTTCAACGTAATCAATTAAAGTTTGACCTACAATGACACGATGGTTCATTGACTTCATCAAAGGTCCTTCTATTCCCTCAGGAACTTGCTTGCACTTCGCTACTGTTGTATTTGTATCTATTAAGTTGGACTTTTTAGGTACACCGAAGTAATCAAGTCCTCCGTTAGAATCTTTTATGTAAAAAATCAGACCTTCCTTTTCCAAGTAATCAAGCAAAAGTGTTGCCTCTATTATTTTCCCCTCGATTGATAATAATGCAGTGTTATCATTTTCCTCCTTTGGACGATAAAATATAAATTCACGAGTGGTAGCATCAAATGCAACATTTTCTTCATGAAAAGTCCAATAAAGCAAGTTTGCAGGAATATAACTTTTCCCCGGCTTTGCATTATCGCATAGCTCCTCTATGTATTTTTTTTCTTGTTTGCTAAACCTTCTCATGCTTCAGTTTTTCTTTTTGCGCTTGCGCGCGTACATTTCTTCAAAATCTTTTATAAAATCCTGTCCACAAATGATTGGGGACGATTTTGTAGGATTGAGCCTGCGGCTCAGAAATCTGTTGAAAATCTAAAAGATAATCTTACGGCGAAGTTAATCTTCTGGAAATCAACGAGTTCTCTCCTGCTTGCGGATGCTTAGCTTCCGCATCTGGGTGCTTAGCTTCCGCATCTGGGTGCTTAGCTTCCGCATCTGGGTGCTTAGCTACCGCGTCTGGGTGCTTAGCTACCGCAGAGGCGCGCTTACGCGCGTACTTTATATATAATATATTGTCGCCTACCCACGATGAGAGGGAGGGAAAGACATTCTGGAAAGGCTCTGAAAGTAAAAGGGAGGGGGAATATTGAGGTACCACCGAGATACAAAAAGAGCGTAGAACCATCGCAAACCTTATATCTCTTCTCTGAGGTCCTAGGAATAACCGTTACGCAAAGATATAAAGATACAATAAATCCCACGCTATAGCGTGAGACACCATGTACCTTCATCTTGTGCGCTTGCTGAAATTTCCTAGGTTTCAGAGAACAAGACAAAGACTTTCGTGTCTTCTATTTTTCCATATGTAAAACCACAGGGGCACTTCCCCGTGATGCACTCTGGCAAACAGCACCCATTTGGACACTCTACACCACCGTGCGCTGCAAAGTTACAACTTTTCAGCGAAACAAACAAGAAAAAGGCTTAAAAAGTGCAAAAATGCAGCTTTTTAAGCCTATGGTAAAGAATTATGTAAAATACCTCACATAGGTCACTTATGCGCTGGGAAAGCGCATAAACACTGGGATTGAGGCGAGTGACCTGTCTTCGAAACACCTCACTTGGAGGTCACTTGAGACCCCCTCCCTGTCAGTTTCAAACTGACATCCCTCCGCCGAGAGGGAGGGAAAGAATTACATTCAAATTATGGAAATCTGTCTCCTGCCCTCGGGAAGGAAAATCTTATCTGAAAATCTGTGAAAAATCGAAAAGAAAATAAAGGGGACGATTATTTTATGATTTCTTGCTCTGGCAAGCGTAGCATCTTCGATGCGTCCGATTACGCCTATCGGCTCAGAAATCTTGAG
>DGTQ01000013.1 GCA_002394365.1 Prevotellaceae bacterium UBA4332 | reverse complement strand
GGGGAGAGGCTGTCTCCATCTCAGGGTGGCTCACCTGAAATCGCCCGTTGAACACGGTAGGTCTGCCAAACACCACGTACTCCTTGCCTACCTTGTAAGTCTTCTTTATATACTGCGCACCAGAAAACCACACGAGGTCCATCACCCCAGTGCCGTCGCCAAAGTGGGCAACCACACGCTTCTTGCGAGGCCCCATGTCGAAGGTCTCGAAGGAGAGAATCGACCCCTTCACCTGCACAAAAGGCATCTCGAGCGTCAGCTCCCTTATCTTGTAAATCTTGGTTCTGTCAACATGCTTGTAGGGGTAATACTCCAGCAAGTCGCCAAAAGAGCGGATGCCCAGCTCCTGGCTGAGTATCTGCTGCCTCTGCGGACCCACCCCGCTAAGGTACTTTATGTCCTGCTCAAGTATGCTGCTCACTTTTCACTTGCAAAGATACAAAAAAAATGAAGACCTGCAAGCGATGAGCATAAAAAAATGAAGAGTGAAGAATGAAGAGTGAAGAATTTTTATATCTCGACTCTCATTCTCATTTCTTCACTCTTCATTTCTCAGCCTTAGCCTCCAGACACAAAGCTTCTAAATAACAAACTAGCCTACTTTGTTCATCAAACTAGCCTACTTTGTTGAACAAACTAACCTACTTTGTTGAACAAACTAGCCTAGTTTGTTCCATAAATCAGCCTGATTTGTTAGTTAAAAGCTAAGCAACAGCACTCAGAAGCTATGCAGGAGTACGTTGAAAGTGTGGTTTCCGCATTTAGCAAATTTGCTAAATCGCTTAAATGCAAAGTTTTTTTCTCATTTTTCTTGTTTGTAAGAAAAAAAGTTGTATCTTTGCAAAAAGAAACTGAAAAAAAGAAAAATAATCATGGCACATGCATTAACAATGCCCTCAGAAGGGCAGATATTGGTAAACATATATGACATGTCTATGATAAAAGACATAAAGAAGGCAATTAGTTACTCCTCTTACGAACTCTCTATGAGAGACCTGGAGGAGGGAAATGTATTTGTTGCAGAGGATGCAGACGATTTGATGAGGCAGTGTCTTGAAGAATAATATATGTATAAGATAAAAATAACCCACAAATGCAGACAACCGCTAAGTTAATAAAAAATATTACCCCCCCCACCTATAGGTATAGTGTAAAGAAAGAAAACTCTACGCCAAGGAATCATAAGGTGCATTATGGGCTCACAGAGAGCCTGTAATGCACCTTTTTCGTGCCCCAAAATGAAATAATTCACATACTAAAACTATAAATAAAAAAAGAACATGAAAAAATTATTTACCCTTTTATCGTTCTTCCTCTGCTTCGCCTCTGGAGCATGGGCTATAAACACTAATGGTGCTATGAATGGAGTTTTTTCTATCAGTAGCACAAAGAAAGTTGTATTCTCAAAAGGTAATTTGCAGTATGTAGGCTCAACATGGCAGTTTGCAGAAAATCAGTGGGATTATTTTGGATCAAGTCAAACTCCCAGCCAGAAAGACTTGTTTGAATATGGCGACTATAGTTTTCCTGAAGACAATGTTGCTTGGTACATTATGTCACAACCAGAATGGGAATACCTCTATACCCAGCGTTCAGTAACAAACACTCTGTCTGCAGGAGCTCGCTTTATTAGGGCTACCATAGGAGGTGCATATAGAGGTGTGATAATATTCCCTGACTACTATGTGCACCCCGATGGCGTGGATTTTACAGGCACTCTCTTTAATCACACAGGTTCTGACAATTATACAGCTACAGTGAGCATGGATGGTTGGGGGAAGATGGAAGAAGCTGGAGCTATATTCCTACCAGCTGCAGGATACACTACAAGTGGCTCTTCTTATGGAAATCGTGCATATTACAATAGTACTACAACATTTGAAAATAAGAGATTTACTCCAGGCTTATATGATGGAGGAGCAAAATTTGACGATTGGAGCTATAATGACACGGGTATTCCAGTTCGTCTGGTAGCAGATGCAATAACCTACACAGTCCCATCATCAGGCATAGGAACATTCTCTGCGAACACAGCAGTAGTATTACCAGAAGGCTTGGAGGCTTACACTTGCAAGACTTACGATAGTGGAAAGAACACCATATCAACTCAGAAGGTGGAGGGAACTATCCCAGCCAACACAGGTGTGCTGATAAAAGGCATAGGTGGAGAAACATACACCCTTGTGGCTTCAAGCCAGACGCCTGAGGCGATAGAGGGTAATGCCCTCATAGCAGTGGTGGAGGCAACACATGTTGACCAGACAGTAGGTGAGTACACCAACTTCATGATGAGTGGAGGCAAGTTCGTGAAGATTGCAGCATCAAGCAACCCTAATGACAAGATGCCTGCAAATCGTGCCTATCTGCCTATACTCACATCAGCCTTGCCTGCAGGTAGCGGACAGAGCATAACGGTGAACTGGGATGAGGCGACTGGAGTGAAAGCAGTTCGCGATGCCCAGTTTATGATTAATAGTTATTATACCCTTGACGGTAGGAAACTGAATGGTGCTCCATCTAAGGGTGGTGTATATATAAATAATGGTAAGAAAGTTATTAAGTAATAAGGAGGAGAAAAGAAATGAAAAAGAAGAAATATATTTTGCCTTCAGCAAAGGCGATTAACATTAAGCCAATACAGTTGTTGAATGGTAGTCCTGTAGATGTGGACCCAAACGAGGAAGGCAACCAGAATCAGGCAGAAAGCCTTGATATAAGTTTTGAGTAAGACTAAGAAGACTAGCAATAAGTCTCCAATCAGTAGCGATAAAAAAATCAGCCAACTCCGATAAGAAGTTGGCTGATTTTTTTTATAATTCCAGCATTCTTCATTCTTCATTTACCAAAACCTCTGCTATTCTCAAATCGAATGGGGTGGTGAGTTTGATGTTCTCTCTGTTGCCTTCAACCATAGTGATAGAGCCTACCCCTAACCCTTGGGGGTAGGCTCTCATATACGTTTCTACTACACTTGCATCGTCTGTAAACTGCTCAGTGTAAGGCTGTTGGTTGGCAGCCTTCAATAGTTGGATGTCGAAGGTCTGAGGGGTCTGTACCAAGCGATAGTCGCTACGGAGAACATTGTAACCCTTATCACCAGAAAGGTGGCGAAGGGTCTCCACCACAGGAACAACTGGAATTACTGCTTTTGCCTTTCTTGCTGTTTCATAACATCGCTTGATGACCTCAACGCTCACAAAGGGTCTTACCCCATCATGCACTCCCACAATGCCTTGCTCATCGTCTGGTATAAGGCGAAGACCGTTTTGCACAGAGTGGAAGCGGGTTTCACCTCCATCGGCTATCTGCAACTTAATGCCAAAGTGATATTCCTCACAAAGCTGATGCCAGTACTCTTGCTGAGCCTTAGGAAGGACGAGGATGATTTTAAGGTTGGAAGAATACTCGTGAAACCTCTCTATTGTGCGCATCAAGACGGGCTTGCCTGCTATGGGGATAAACTGCTTGGGCACTTCGCCTCCCATGCGAAGTCCCTTGCCACCTGCTACTATTATTACGTAATCCATGTTGAAAGATTGAAGATTGAAAGATTGAAGATTGAAAGCTCGCCGAGACCGACCTTTAACAGTCGAGCTGATGTTGCTCCTGCGGTTTCTGTCCCCCGCGAAACGGGGGAACCGAAGGGGGTAAGGCATTGACTGTTGGAAGGTATCAAGAGCGTCAGCGAAGCTAGGCTTGAAACTTGAAGGTTGATTGCAAAAGTACAAAAAAAATGGGTAATAGATACGTAATGTCGAAAAAAAGTTGTATATTTGCAGGAAATTATAAAGAACACATAAAAAAACAAGATAGAGAAAAATGATATTATTCTTCAAGACTCCTTCTGCACACATCATTGCGACTGAGATAAATCATCAGCCAGGTGAGCAGGAACAGCAGGCATTGTGCTGGTTGTACGACAATGCAACGTTGCTTAACGACAAAGAGCTGAGTGGATACTTCGTGGGTCCGCGACGCGAGATGATTACCCCCTGGAGTACCAATGCGGTGGAGATAACCCAGAACATGTCCATCAAGGGCATCTCGCGCATAGAGGAGTATTTCCCCGTTGACAGCGAGGATGCTGAATATGACCCTATGCTGCAGCGTATGTATGAGGGGCTGGACCAGAATATCTTTACGGTAGATATCAAGCCAGAGCCTATCAAGCACGTGGAGAACCTTGAGGAATACAACGAGCAGGAGGGTCTGGCTCTCTCGAAGGAGGAGATAGCATATCTGCACGACGTAGAGAAGCAGTTGGGCAGACCGCTCACCGACTCGGAGATATTCGGCTTCGCACAGATAAACTCAGAGCACTGCCGTCACAAGATATTCGGTGGCACATTCATCATCGACGGAGTGGAGCAGGAGTCTTCGCTCTTCAAGATGATTAAGAAGACCACGCAGGAGAATCCTAACAAGATACTCTCGGCATACGCTGACAACGTAGCCTTCGCTCAGGGACCAATGATAGAGCAGTTCTCGCCAAGCGACCACTCTCAGCCAGACCTCTATAAAATAAAGGAGGTGGAGAGTGTAATCTCGCTGAAGGCTGAGACCCACAACTTCCCTACCACCGTAGAGCCATTCAACGGTGCTGCTACGGGTACGGGTGGCGAGATTCGCGACCGTATGGGTGGCGGAAAAGGCTCATGGCCTATCGCTGGTACGGCTGTCTATATGACCTCTTACCCTCGCAAGGAGAGCACCAATAACGCTTGGGAGAAGATTCTGCCGGTGCGCAAGTGGTTGTATCAGACACCAGAACAGATACTCATCAAGGCATCAAACGGTGCGAGTGACTTCGGCAATAAGTTCGGTCAGCCGCTGATTTGCGGTTCGGTGCTCACGTTCGAGCATCAGGAGAAGGATGAGCAGTATGCTTACGACAAGGTGATAATGCTGGCAGGTGGCGTAGGCTACGGCATCAAGCGCGACTGTCTGAAGGGCAAGCCTGAGGCTGGCAACAAGATAGTTGTGATGGGTGGTGAGAACTACCGCATCGGACTGGGTGGCGGCTCCGTGTCAAGTGTGGAGACAGGACGCTATTCTTCAGGCATCGAACTGAATGCCGTTCAGCGTGCCAACCCTGAGATGCAGAAGCGTGCATACAACGTAATCCGTGCCCTCGGCGAGGAAGACGAGAATCCTATAGTTTCTATCCACGACCACGGCTCGGCTGGTCACGTAAACTGCCTGTCAGAGCTCGTGGAGGAGTGTGGCGGACTTATCGATATGAGCAAACTGCCTATAGGCGACAAGACCCTCTCGGCCAAGGAAATCATAGCCAACGAGTCACAGGAGCGCATGGGCTTGCTCATAGACGAGAAGGCTATAGAGCATGTGCAGAAGATAGCTGACCGCGAGCGTGCTCCTATGTATACCGTCGGCGAGACTACTGGCGACCATCGCTTCGCCTTCGAGCAGGCTGACGGCGTGCGTCCGTTCGACCTCTCTGTTGACCAGATGTTTGGCAGTTCACCAAAGACCATCATGGAGGACAAGACTGTGGAGCGCAAGTATGATGTGGCAACCTATGACCTCAGCGGACTCTCTCAGGGCTCAACCCTCAACGAAAAACTTACCGACTACCTCAAGAACGTGCTCCAGTTGGAGGCTGTGGCATGTAAGGACTGGCTGACCAACAAGGTTGACCGCTCCGTGACGGGTAGGGTAGCACGCCAGCAGTGTCAGGGCGAGTTGCAGTTGCCACTCTCCGACTGTGGTGTGGTAGCTCTCGACTATACAGGCACCAAGGGCATAGCAACCTCTATAGGTCATGCGCCACAGGCAGCACTCGCCAACCCAGAAGCTGGTTCGGTGCTCTCTGTAGCTGAGGCTCTTACCAATATCGTATTTGCTTCTATGGCAGAGGGACTTGACTCTGTATCGCTCTCAGCCAACTGGATGTGGCCTTGCCGTGCTCAACAGGGTGAGGATGCACGCCTGTATAAGGCTGTCAAGGCACTGTCTGACTTCTGCTGTGAACTCCAGATAAATGTGCCAACTGGTAAGGATTCACTCTCTATGACGCAGAAATACCCTGACGGCAAGAAGATTATCGCTCCAGGCACCGTGATAGTAAGTGCGGGCGGCGAGGTGAACGATGTGAAGAAGACCGTCAGCCCTGTAATAAAAGATGTAAAGGCTTCACGCCTCTACTATATAGACTTCTCTTTCGATGCCCTTCAGTTGGGTGGTTCTGCCTTCGCACAGAGTCTGGGCAAGGTGGGTTCAGACGTGCCAACGGTGAAGAACCCAGAGTATTTCCGCGATGCCTTCCTCGCTGTTCAGCAGTTGGTACAGGAGGGACTCGTGCTGGCAGGTCACGACATCAGCGCAGGCGGTATCATCACCACTCTGCTTGAAATGTGCTTCGCCAACACCAAGGGCGGCTTGAAGCTGAACTTCGACAAGATACAGGAGGGCGACATCGTTAAGGTGCTCTTTGCCGAGAACCCAGGTGTGGTTATTCAGGTGAAGGAAGAGGACGCCAACCGCGTGAAGAAGATTCTGGAGGATGCTGGCGTGGGCTATGCAAAGATTGGTACTACACAGGCAGAACGCAAGATTTCCATCACGAAGACCGTGAGCAACGCCAACGTGCCAAACGCTATGCTGGCAGACAGGGAGATGACGTTCGACTTCGATATTGACGAACTGCGCGACACATGGTACAGCACTTCATATCTGCTCGACCGTAAGCAGAGCTTCAACGGCAAGGCTTCAGAGCGTTTCATCAACTACAAGAACATTCCTGTGGAGTGGAACTTCGGAGCTGACGAGGGCAAGACTCTTACCGTTACTCCACGTCCAGAGGGCAAGCGCCCCGTTGCCGCTATCATACGTGAGAAGGGCACCAACTCAGAGCGCGAGATGGCTTACTCATTCTACATCGCTGGCTTCGACGTGAAGGATGTAACCATGACCGACCTCATAACAGGTCGTGAGACATTGGAGGAGGTTAACCTCATAGCCTTCTGCGGTGGTTTCTCTAACTCTGACGTGCTCGGCTCGGCTAAGGGTTGGGCTGGCGCATTCCTCTACAATCCTAAGGCAAAGGAGTCGCTCGACAAGTTCTATGCACGTAAGGACACTCTGTCACTCGGCGTATGCAACGGCTGTCAGCTGATGGTGGAGCTTGGTCTGCTCAACAACGACCATGCAGTAAACAACGCTCGCGACTATGCCCAGATGCTGCACAACGACTCTCATAAGTTTGAGTCAACATTCGTAACCCTGCAGATACCTCAAAATGACTCTGTAATGTTCGGAAGCCTCTCTGGCAAGAAGATAGGCTGCTGGGTAGCTCATGGAGAAGGCAAGTTCAATCTGCCTCTGGCTGAGCAGGAGTACAACATCGTGGCTAAGTATAACCACAGCGAGTATCCTGCCAATCCTAACGGCTCGGCATACAACGTGGCTGCAATAGCAAGCAAGGACGGCAGACACCTCGCCATCATGCCTCACCCAGAGCGAACTCAGTTCCCTTGGCAGTGTGGCTACTACCCAGAGGAGCGTCGCCTGAAGGATCAGGTAACTCCTTGGCACGAGGCATTCGTCAATGCACGTCTGTGGATAGAGTCAAATCAGGATTAAACCTTTTGTAATGCTGCAACTTTTCAAATCATTCTTCTATATTGGCATGTTCACCATCGGTGGTGGATATGCCATGATTCCGTTGATAGAGGCGGTGGTGGTGGACAAGAAGAAGTGGATTGACAAGCAAATGCTCTTAGACCTCATAGCCGTAGCCCAGAGTTGTCCTGGCGTCTTTGCCATCAATATCTCTATCTTCATAGGCTATAAGTTGCGTGGTGTGAAGGGAGCACTCAGTGCCATGCTCGGTACAGCTATGCCCTCCCTTATTTGCATCTTGCTCATAGCAATGTTCTTCCAGCATTTCCAGAACGTGCCCTGGGTTGCTGCCACCTTTGCTGGCATACGTCCCGCTGTGGTGGCGCTTATGGCTATCCCTACGTTCAACATGATGAAGCAGGCACATATAAGCCTGCTCAACTGCTGGATTCCCATAGCATCGGCATTGCTGATATGGGGACTTGGCGTAAACCCCGTGTATATCATCCTTGCCGCAGGAATAGGAGGCTACATCTACGGTTTGTTCCTTAAACCGTCGGAGTAGTTCACATTTCTGAGGTCATAAGGTCATAGGGTCATAAGGTGTGAGGTTTGAGTTCAAAAGTTCAAAAAAGTTCAAGAGTTCAAAGTTCTCCAAACGACTAAACGACCAAACGACTAAGCGACCTGAAGACCTGACGCCATAATCTTCAATCTTCAATTTTCAATTTTTTCAGTTGATTTACCTAACATTATTTTATACATTCTTTATAATAGGTCTGTTTGGCTTTGGCGGAGGTTATGGCATAGTCTCGCTGATTCAGCATGAGGTGGTGAGAAACCATCACTGGCTGACATCCTCGGAGTTTACTAATATCCTTGCCATATCGCAGATGACGCCAGGTCCGATAGGCATCAACAGTGCCACCTATTGCGGTTATACGGCTTTACACAATAGTACGGGCAGCATGCTTATGGGCATACTCGGAAGTATTACCGCAACCGTTGCTCTCGTCCTGCCGAGCCTAATCCTCATGATACTTATCAGCAAGATGTTCCTGAAGTATATGAACTCCAACGTGGTGCAGAGTGTATTTCTCGGACTTCGTCCTGCCATCGTAGGACTTATGGCAGCCGCTACGCTCCTGCTCTGTAACAGGGAGAACTTCAACAGCCCAGATGTATCTTCCTGGCATTTCGGCGTTTCCCTTTTCATCTTCGTAGCCACACTGATAGGAGTCAAGTATAAGCATATCAACCCTATCCGCATGATAGCTTACGCAGCCTTCGCTGGCCTGCTTTTGCTGTACTAAATAATTACCCTATAGTTCCTATAATTTATCTATAGCTCCTATAAAGAAAAAAACAAGCATGGGCAGAAACAAGTATTCACAATCAGAAATAGGCAAGATAGCCAAGCTGCTTCGTATGAAGTGTAAGGCGAACAGGCTCAAGCAGAAGGAGATTCGCCACGAACTGCGCACGAAGTATGAGTTTAACATCTCTGACTTCAATGAGCCTGGCAAGGCATTCGGTCCAGACGAGTTGTATGCGGCGATAGACCGCAGGGCTATAGAGATACTCGATGATGCCACGATAGCCGATATGAAGGCAAAGCGCGAGCGCGACAGGCAAAAGGGTATGGAGGCTAAGGCGGCTGAGGCAAAGGACGAGCAGACCGACTGGCAGCAGGCTCTGAAGGAATGGCAAGAATGGGAGGCGCAGCAATGAAGATAGTAGAAATGGACGGCTATGCCGCAAACCCAGGTGACATAAGCTGGGAACCTTGGCGGGGCATTACTACCCCCGATGGCGAGAAGGTGGCGTTTGAGATGTATGAGCGTACCTCGCCAGAACTGGTCGTGGAGCGTGCCAAGGATGCCGACATAGTGCTGACCAACAAGGTGGTGTTTGACAGGCAGGTGATGGAACAGCTGCCCAAGCTGAAGTACATAGGCGTGCTTGCCACTGGCTATAACGTGGTAGATGTAGCTGAGGCTAAGAAGCGTGGTATCGTCGTAACCAACATTCCTGCATACAGCACCTCTTCGGTGGCGCAGCTTGCCATAGCCCACCTGTTGCATATTGCCAACAACGTCGCTGCCCATGACGAAGCCGTGCATAGGGGAGAGTGGGGAACTTGCCCAGACTTCACCTTCTCCGTTTCGCCCCAGATGGAACTGGCTGGCAAGACCTTTGCCATCGTAGGATTAGGCAATACGGGCAGGGCAACGGCAGAGATAGCCCATGCGCTGGGTATGCGAGTTGCGGCATTCACAAGCAAGGACCAGTCACAGCTGCCTATATATATAAATAAGGTGGCGACGATGGAGCAGCTGTTCAGAGAGGCTGATGTGCTCAGTCTGCATTGTCCGCTCACGCAGGCAACGAAGCACATAATAAACAAGGAGCATCTGTCGCTGATGAAGCCATCGGCAATAATCCTTAACACTGGTCGCGGACCGCTGATAGACGAGCAGGCACTTGCCGATGCGCTCAACGAGGGCAGGATATATGCTGCAGGCATAGACGTGCTCACAGAAGAGCCTCCAGTAAACGGTTCGCCGCTGCTGACGGCAAGAAACTGCCATATCACCCCCCACATAGCGTGGGCTACGCTCGCGGCACGTCAACGACTGATGAATATAGCACGAGAAAACGTCGTTTCCTTCCTTCTCGGTGCCCCCAAAAACGTGGTATCCTGAAGTGTGTACGTGCACAAAAATGGTCTTAACCATGTTTAACTAAAATCCAACGTGAAAAGAGACTAAAAATTACTATCTTTGTGACCGCAAGTTTAATCTCAAACAGTATTCAACTATGAACAACAAGATACTTATCTATCAGGTATTCACCCGTCTTTACGGCAATCGCAACACAACACGCAAAGAGTGGGGCACACTCGAGGAAAACGGCTCAGGCAAGTTTAACGACTTTGACGCCAAGGCGCTCAGGAAAATCAAGGACCTCGGCATGTCACACGTATGGTTTACGGGTGTGATACGCCATGCTACGCAGACAGACTACTCCAAGTACGGCATACCTACGCAGCACCCAGCCGTGGTGAAGGGTAGGGCAGGCTCGCCTTACGCCATTTGTGACTATTACGATGTTGACCCCGACCTTGCCACCGATGTAGATAAGCGCATGAAGGAGTTTGAAGCCCTGATAGCGCGCACGCACAAGGCAGGACTGAAGGTCATCATCGACTTTGTGCCCAACCATGTGGCACGCCAGTATCAGTCTGTCGCTAAGCCCGAGGGCGTGAAAGACCTTGGTGCTGACGACAATACTAATGAAGGCTTCAATCCGCAGAATAACTTCTACTACTGCCCAGGGCAGCGTTTCGACCCGTATTTTGACTTGCGTGAGTCAAATGGCGGACAGACTACCGACCTCATGCCCTACGTGGAAGAACCAGCTAAGTCAACGGGTAACGACCACTTTGATGCCAACCCTGGCAAGAACGACTGGTATGAGACGGTGAAGCTGAACTACGGCGTAGATTACTGGACCCACTACGGACACTTCGACCCGATACCCGATACATGGAACAAGATGACGGACATACTCCTCTTCTGGGCAAATAAGGGCGTTGACGGCTTCCGTTGCGACATGGCAGAGATGGTGCCCTCAGCCTTCTGGGCGTGGGCAACGGACAAGGTGAAGTTCCTGCATCCAGAGATAATATTCATAGGCGAGGTGTATGACCCTAACCAGTATCGTAACTACATAGGCTCAGGCTTCGACTACCTCTATGACAAGGTGGGCATGTATGACACCATGCGCAACACCATCTGCGGCAACGGTTCGGCAAGCTTCATCACAGGCGCATGGCAGTCAACCGACGATATAGCCCCGCACATGCTCTACTTCCTCGAGAACCACGACGAGCAGCGCGTAGCCTCCGACGACTTTGCCGGCTCAGCCGAGAAGGGAATACCAGGACTCGTGGCAAGCGTTCTCATGCGCAGCAATCCCTTCATGCTCTATGCAGCAGAGGAATACGGCGAGCGCGGCATGGATAAGGAAGGTTTCTCGGGCAGGGACGGTCGCACCACCATCTTCGACTACTGGAGCATCGACACCCTGTGCCGAGCAGACGAGGGCAAGCTCACAGAAGAGGAACAGTACATCTACAACACCCACAAGAAAGTGCTGCAGATAGCACGCAAGGAGAAAGCCGTTGACGGCATGTTCTACGACCTCATGTATGCCAACCCGTGGTCGGCACGTTTCGACAACAACAAGCAGTTTGCCTTCCTCAGGAAGCAGGACAATGAGGTACTCCTCGTAGTCTGCAACTTCAACGGCAACGCTGTCGATATAGACGTAAAGATACCTCAGCACGCCGTGGAGTTCCTCGAGATACCAGAGAAGAAATACACCGCCACCGACCTGCTCTCAGGCGACAAAAAAACCTTCACCATCAAGGGCGACCAGAGCGTCGATATGGTAGTGCCAGCCTACTCGGCACGAGTGTGGAAGTTCTCCTACCGAAAAAAACGTTAAACATAAAAGATTAAACATTAAGGAGTAAAAGGAGTGAAGAGATTTTGGAAAAGATTTTTAATGGATTTCTGAGCCGTAAGGCGAAATAAGAAAAAGTCCTTCCCTTATTTGTGGACAAGATTTTCAAAACGGATTTTGGACTGGATTTTAACAGAGAAAAATCTAAGCTGAAAATCTCAAGAAAATCGGAAGGAAAATAAACAGAAGGCTTTGCTTTCATTTCTTGCTCTGGCAAGCGTAGCACCAAAGGTGCGTCCGATTACGTGCTTTCAGCACTCAAAAATCTATAGAAAATCAAAAGGAAAATAAAGAAAAATCTCAAAACAAGATTTATTAACTAACGAAATTTACTAACCAAGGAGTAAATGAGGAGTGTTGGAGTAATCATTCACGGATTAAGAGACGGATTTCCGATAGCAATGGGTTATCTGGCAGTAGCCTTTTCTCTTGGCATCATAGCAGCAAAGGCAGGACTGACTGCATCAGAAGGATTCTTGAGCAGTTTTTTTACCAGAGCATCAGCAGGCGAATATGGCACATATACTCTGGTGGCAGTCAATGCGGCGTATGTTGAGGTAGTGGCGATGGGGCTGGTGGCAAACTTGCGCTATATGTTGATGAGTGCCGCACTGTCACAGCGAATTGCCCCAGGCACATCGTGGGTGCATCGTCTGTTGATGGCTTGTTGTATAACAGACGAGGTGTTTGGTATCTCAGTGGCCCATCCAGGCTATACCCCCCCAGCCTACACTTATTCAGCAGCCCTGATATCCACGCTGTTCTGGGCATCAGGTTGCGCTTTGGGCATAATGGCAGGCAGTTTGCTTCCTCAGCCTATGGTGACAGCGCTTAGCGTGTCGCTATACGGTATGTTTCTGGCAATAATCATTCCTCCAGCCCGTAGAAACCATAACGTGATGTATGCGCTCATGGCGAGTTTGCTGATGAGCGGGATGTGTGCAGTGGCACCTGTGGTGAGCGAATGGAGCAGTGGAATGCGCACAGTTGTGCTTACGATAGTCATCTCAGCCGTTGCCGCATGGCTAAAACCTATAAAGACAGGAGAGGAGAGAGATGGAGAAGCATAGCATCATAGTATATCTGGTGATTGCCATAGTGGTGACAAACCTCATACGTATAGTACCTATGGCGCTCATAAAGGGACCGATAAAGAATCGCTTTGTGCGCAGTTTCTTGTACTATGTACCTTACGTGACGCTTGCCGTCATGACATTTCCCGACATGATACTCGCTACGCCTACGCCCCTGCCAGGTGCTATGGCTCTCCTTGCAGGTGTCGTTGCCGCATGGTATGGACTGGGACTATTCCCAGTTGCAGCCATTTGTTGCGGGATAGTATATGTGATGATGTAAGGATTACCTTCAGTGTATTGCTGCTTAGTAGCTTTGTCTTCATGTATTTACTTCAGTAATAGCATCTGCAAAGGTACAAAAATAATATCGGATACAGCAACCCAGCCAAGAAAGTTTTACAGTATCACAGATTTCTTGTAAGCATACCCCACCTGTGATTTTAATTAAGAATGTAGATTCTGTAGAACCATTACTTCTGCGTGTAGAACCATTACTTCTGCATGTAGAACCAGTGCTTCTGCAGGTAGAACTAATGGTTCTGCAGCATGAGCACCAGCAGAAACATGTAGAACCACTGCTTCTGCATATTTGAATAAGTATGCAATAATTTCCTTAATTACTAATTGCTAATTCCTCATTGCTCATTGCACGAAAAAATCTTTCAATTCTCAATCTTCAATCTTCAATTTTCAACGCTTTAACCTCCCTAATCCCCCGTCATCCTGCATAAACACTGGGCTGAGCATAGGGAGGTAGGGGGGCGAAAATCTCCCTCAGACCTCCCTTACACCTCCCTTTTTAATGAAGAATGAGGAATTAAGAATGACGAATAGCTAATTACTAACTTAACTTTCGGAAGTAGAAATGGAAGTAAAAAAAAGGAAGTTAACTCGCTACTCTCGTGGAAGTTATGCGCTAAGCGCAGGATAACAGTTCCGCTATGCGCCTGAGCACCAACTGGAGCGCAAGAACCGCCAATAGAGGAACTCCACGTCATAGGGCGAAGACCTATAACTCCCTAAACCAAAGGTTTATAACTCCCATTTTAACTTCATCTTTAACTCCCGAAACTTGAATTACTAATTTCTCATTGCTAATTGACAGAAGAAGGGAGGTGTAAGGGATATGTAAGGGACCTTTAGAGAGTCAACCTCCCTAACGTGAAGGCGCATAAACACTGGGCTCAGCGCAAATTAGGGAGGTTAGGAGGTAGAAAAAAGTAGAATTTTTTTGCAAGCAAAAACGTAATGCCTATCCTTGCTTAGCCCCCACATGCGGGTACTAAGCATCCGCGCGTCCTTGCTTAGCACCCACGTCTGGTAGCTAAGCATCCGCAATAAGTAGCACAGTAAAAATATTTTCATGACAAGAAACGGCTTTAACTACTTTTTCTCTTCATTCATTTGGAAAAAACAAAATAATTTTATAATTTTGCATCTGCGAGTGCCTTAAAAGGGCATTTTCGCAGGACATCGTGGGTTAAGAATTCGTATCGAAGATTCTGATGAGGTTAACACTCAAATAGTCGCCAACTAAATGAAGCTACGACCTCGCGGGATTGGGATACGCCTTTTGTAGGCGTACCCTTTCCTTGTATATCGTAGCAGGCTTGTTTGGCGACGGCTAGAGTGTTAATATGCAAGGGGAAGAGGGTACGCTCTTTTTATGCCCATTCTTGTCCATGAAAACAACTTAAACAACAAAATAATTAACAAGAAAAACATCCTTGACTCGGCTGTTACACCAGAATTAGCACTTCTATAGACAAGGCAGTCAGGCAAGACACAGGATGTTCATGCACCAATAGGGGCGTGGACAGAATGATTGTCTGCTTTGGGCTGTGCTAAGCCTTGGTGTAGCTTCAAGCTTCCACGCCCTTTTCAAAAAACGAAAAGGGCTTTTTTATGTCAAAGAAGAAAATATCAATAAGACTTGGAACTTTATTTAGTGGTATTGGTGCCATAGAACAAGCACTTAACCTTATGAAAGTAGAACACACGAATGTCTTCGCATGTGACAATGGAGAATTGGATTTGAAGTTATTATCTCCAAGTCAACAAGCGGAATACGATAAACTAAGAAAAATTGCAAGATATCGAATAACACTAGAGGAAACAAAAAAACTGGCTGAACTTACCAAAAAGGAACGCAAAATAATTGAGAAATATGCTCATGAAATAAGTTTACTCCCATCAATAGCAGCAAAACGCAAATTTGTTGATGACCTCTACGAGAAACATAGTAAGGGTGTTAATCTCGTAAAGCAAACCTATCTAGCGAACTATGCTATTAATGAGGACGATTTTCACCTTGATGTCCATTTCCTTGATGGTCGTGACTACGCAAGCAAAGTAGACCTGATGGTGGGTGGTAGTCCCTGTCAGTCGTTTTCTAGTAATGGTAAGAGAGGAGGTTTTGCGGATACTAGAGGTACGTTGTTTCACGACTACGCTCGTATTATCTCGGAGGTTCGCCCCAAGGCTTTCATATTTGAGAATGTCAGAGGAATGCTAGTACATGATGATGGAAACACCTGGGCTATAATTAAGAACACATTTAAGGAACTTAATTACAACATCTACATACGCAAGGACGAAAATGGGCAGGAAAAAGCCGTACTTAATGCTTTGGAATATGGAATACCTCAGCAAAGAGAACGTATTTTTCTTGTTGGTATCAGGAATGACATAAAACTCAAGCAGGACTTTCAATTCCCAGTTCCTATAAAACTAGAAAAGACGAACAAAGATTTTCTTGACGAGAATGTACCTGCTAAATATTATCTTGGACAAAAGGGATTTGAGTTTGTAACCTCACATCCAACAAGAGCACAGGTAGGAAGAGATATACAAAAATGCCAAAAAGCCAACCAACAGTTTAATTGGAATGGTGATTTTATATTTGAACCCCTAAGCTCCAAACATACTCCTGAAATACTACAACGTGCATATGTAGGAGAATGGAATGGTCAAAAAGGAGTTATCAGACAATACACACCAAGAGAGTGTTTGCGTCTTATGGGATTTCCTGATAGCTTCGTAATGTTACATAATGATAACATTATGTGGCGTCAAAGTGGAAATTCTATCGTAGTAAATGTGCTGATAGCACTAGTGAATGAATTAATAAAGACAGGAGTATTTGACGAATGAAATTAGCAACAGTATTCTCAGGCATTGGAGCGATAGAACAAGCTCTCCATCGTTTAGGCATTAACTATGAGATAGTTTTTGCCTGTGACAATGGTGATGTTGAGCTAAATTTGCTTGAGGGACAAGAACTGGAGGAATATATAAAACTAAAGAAACTGAGAAGTAAAAAGCAGTTAAAAATAGAAGATGATATTGTACGTATAGAAGAACTTGGTAAAAAAGAGAATCAAATAGCTGAAGATATCAGAAATAAAATCCAGTCGATGCCAAGCAAAATAGACAAGAAGAATTATGTTGACGAACTATATAAGAAAAGAAGCCGTCAAACAAATTTTGTAAAAACAGCCTATCTTGCTAACTATGGGCATTTAATAAATATAGATGATTTTCACCTCGATATCCGTTTTCTTGATGCAAGAGATTATGCTAATGACGGCATAGATTTATTGGTAGGTGGTAGTCCCTGTCAAGCATTCTCTGCAGTAGGAGCACAATATGGCTTGAGCGATACAAGAGGTACTTTATTTTATGAATTCGCAAGAATTATTCAAGAAACTCAGCCTCGTGTTTTTATTTACGAAAATGTGAGAGGTCTTACGACGCATGATAATGGTCATACATGGGAGGTAATGAAAAGTGTTTTCAGAGATGATTTGAATTATCGTATAACAGAACCTCAGATACTTAATGCATCGGATTACGGAATACCCCAGAGCAGAAGAAGAATTTTTGTAATTGGTATTAGAGAGGATATCGAAAGTAACGAGTTTGTATATCCAGAGCCTGTCCCACTAAAATATAAGATGCAGGATTTCTTGGAAGACAATTGTGCTTTTGGTCACTTCAATTATAATAAAGCAAATGGGAACTTGATAGTTGAAAAGGTATCAGGAAAGCCTGACAAGAAATTCACTTTAACACCTGCTGTTCAGAAATATGTATTAGCAGGTGGTACATCAAACTATAAAACTTCTACTGAAACTGATTTGCCGATAGCTCGTACACTAATGAAGATGATGACACAGCATCATCGTGCAGGAGTAGATAATTATATTACTGTCAAGAAGAAGCCATTGGTACTGAGACAACTTACTGATAGAGAAGCCTTGAGATTAATGGGATTTCCTGATGACTTTAAGATTACAGTTTCATCTATGCAGACACTTAGACAAGCAGGAAACTCTATTGTTGTGGATGTATTGATGGCTATAGTAAAAGAGATAATAAATACGAGGAGTTTACAAGTATGAGTGGACATAAATCAGAGAAGAAAGGCTCAAACATAATTTGTCGTGTTTCAAATGTCAATCCAGAAATGGTTTGTCGCTATGTTGAGCGCCTGCCAAAACACAAAATGACAAAGGAAGCTTTTCAGGAATACATGGGGAAAAAATGGTTCCAAAATGAACATCAGGCTCCAGAACAATGGGGACTGTATTATGTTGATGACACCCATTATTATCCAAGATTTGACCACGATATAACGATAGAAGAAGCAGATGCATATTTACATCATTGGATGCGTAATCTAATTGTTATCAATCCATATACTCGTTTTAAGACGCAGAGTGATAAAAAACTTGTAGAGTCTATTGTTAATCAACTCGAGATAAACCCTAACGAACATGATATCAAAACAATTATTAGAAGAATTATTAATACCGATGAACCATTTGTTGTAAATGAAATAATAGCAAATGCTCTCAATAATTATTCAGAAGTTCTTCGTGTGGAAACTATTGATAAAGATAAAGAAAAGTTTTCAGTTTTTTTACTCCCCGACTATAAAAGAATAATAAAAACAAAATATAATATGAATAAAAGGGAATATTTTGATTTGTTCAGCGATGTTGTAAAGAGCACTCTCGACGAACCCCTTCAGCAAATCTTCTATGGTGCGCCTGGCACGGGCAAGAGTTACAAGATAAAGACGGATGTGGAGGATAAGAATAGGATTTATTTCCGCACCACATTCCATCCTGACAGCGACTACTCAACCTTCGTGGGTTGTTATAAGCCAACAATGGATAAAACGAAGGGTGACAGGGAGTATGGATACATAGAGAATGTGGGAATGACCAGAGATGGCGAAAATCATGAGCCAGAAACGAAGGGAGAGATAATATACTCGTTTACTCCTCAGGCATTTACCAATGCCTACATCAAGGCTTGGCAGGTGGAAGAACCTGTATTCCTTATAATAGAGGAGATAAACAGAGGCAACTGCGCTCAGATATTTGGCGACCTCTTCCAATTGCTCGACAGAGATGAGGATGGCTATTCTCAATACAAGGTGGATGCTGATAAAGATTTGGCTGACCATATTCGTGAGAAGTTAGGAAATGCCCATAAAGAGGATACTCCTGAATATATATACAAGGGCGAGGAAATAAAACTTCAGTTGCCTAACAATCTCTATATATGGGCAACGATGAACACAAGTGACCAGAGCCTCTTTCCTATAGACTCAGCCTTCAAGCGTAGGTGGGAATGGGTTTATAGTCCTATAGCTGAGGGGGAAGGAAAATGGGAGATAGAAGGACAGGGGGAGAACTCTTGGTGGAAGTTTATACAGGGCATTAACGAGGTGATAGACGGAACTACTCATAGCGAGGATAAGAAGTTGGGCTACTACTTCTGTAAGCCTGCTAAGAAGGGTTCCAGGATTATCTCAAAAAATACCTTCGTAAATAAGGTGGTGTTCTACCTGTGGAATGATGTGTTCAAGGTTTATGGCTTCAAGTCTGACATTTTTGATAAGGAAGCTGATAACAATCAGGCAAAAAAGATTACGTTTAAGGATTTCTACAATGATGATGGTGAGGTGAATGATGATACTATCAAAACATTCGTAAAGAACGTAATGGCAAAGGCTCCTAAGGATAAGCCGCAGACTGAAGAAGAGAACCTGCAAGACCAACAGAACGATACGCAGACGGAAGTATGAAGCTACTGATAGAGGGTTATCACTATAAGCCAGAGGCTGTAAAGTCGCTTGGTAGTCTGATGGGCGACATGACATGGAGTGACGGCACAAAAAGCGAGGGCTTTGTGGGCTATTACTATAGCGCACAACTTGGCGATTGTGTTTTCTTCCTGCCTAAGGTGGTGCTCTACAAGAATGGAAAGCTATTTGGCAGATATAACCCTAACGAGGTGGTGGATATAAAGATGATGCTTGAAGATAAGGAGAGCGGTGAGGCTGACTATAGGTTTCTGTATAGTTTCACAGTATGGCTATACAGGGGGCTGAAGGAGTTTGTGAGGCTGAACCCTAGTTCGGGCATAGTGAAAATGAGGGACATCAGCGCTGTTGCTATGCAGGGCGACAAGGTGTCAAACACGTATCTGGACATCATGCTGTCTTTGCAGAAGTTTCAGGAGGAGAACCCTGACTACTTCACCTTTATAGTAAAGAACATGCATAGTGGCATGAACAAGGTGAATTGGACCAGGACGATAAGCAAGGAAACGGCTATCATACAGAACGGAAGTCCGATATACCTTAACCCTGTAAACAAGAAGAGACAGATAAACTTTGATGAGGAACTGCTCATAGTGTTCTATTCCATCCTCGATTATATGAAAAGGAAGTTTGGCTTCGACGTGAAGGTGGACTATAACTATGAGCTGCTGAGCGAGCAGGAGTTTGGGAACTGGATGGAGTATTATGGCGAGGTGCGAATGAAGCAGATACGCTATAAGTATTTCTCAGATAAAGACCTTCAGTTGTGGAACTTGTGTAATAGTTTCTTTGAGAAGGTAACAAGCATTCATAGCAGTAAGCAATATAGTGACTACCTGATAGTTGATAATTACCATATTGTGTTTGAGGCTATGGTTGATGAACTACTTTCTGATAAGGGTTGGGATGTTGACGACCTGAAGGCTCAGGAGGATGGAAAGAGAGTTGACCATATATATAGTTATCAGGGGCTGATAAACAAGGATAAGATATTCTACATAGGTGACTCAAAGTATTATGCTATTGGTTCAGACCCACAAGAGTATTCGGAATATAAGCAATATACGTATGCTAGAAATGTGATACAGCATAACCTGTCCTTGTTTCTTGAAGATGAGAGGGATGCAAATGGCAGGCGTAAGAATCTCGGAAAGACTTACCTCATATACAGGGATGAGGATACGGAGGGGTATAGCATCACGCCAAACTTCTTTATCTCTGCACGTATAGATGAGAATCCTGACGAGCGTGACTACATGATGGATGATTTGAAGTCAAGGGATGGGGTAAAGAAGATAAGGCATTTCGATAACAGACTATTTGACAGGGATACCTTGTTGCTTCAACATTATGACATAAACTTCCTTTATGTTCTGTCACTTTATGCTCAGAGTAATGATGGGCTAAAGGAAGAGTTTAAGGAAAAGACAAAGAGGAAGTTCAGGGAAAACATTCTGGAGTATCTGAAAAAAGAATATAAGTTCTTCTCCCTCCAACTGAAGCCGAGAGTAGATGGTGCTGGAGCTGATGATGAAGAGACCATTGACGGAATGAACAGGGCTATAAACAGGCATTTCCGTAGTAGTATAGGTAAGGTGTTCCGTCCTTATTCGGATGAGAAATTCATGTATGTGGGACTGGATGATAAAGAAGAGTTCTATGATGAGAATAATGCCTTGCTGGCAGAACTGAGCGAGGACTTTATCATAAGGCGCTATACTCTTGATACTAACCCAACAGATGAACTGAACAAACTATATGAGTTGGAGAAGGAACTGGATAGTGGAGTAGGGCGTGATGAGTTCATAAAACTGGAGGATTTGGCTAACGAGGTATTCCTCATAGGAGGATGGCGAAAAGATAAGAACCAGATAGGGTGGATTATGAATAACAGGAAATACAATATTCGTAAAAAGAAGAGAGGTTATGAGCGAAGTGGTGCAAGAGGCGTGGATGCGACTGTTGCTACTGCCAGGTATTTACTGTTGTATGAGATAGGTGATGAGACATACAGATATGAAGTTTATCGCTTGAATGGCTACAATGTGCGTAACGAAATGCAGATGCAGAGGATGAACTATGTGGAACCAACAGGCAATTATTTCGTATATAATATAGAAAAGATGCCACGAAACATAGAGACTGTTGACATCAAAAAGGTAATAGACTCTGCATACATAGAGGAACTGGAAATCAGACGTAGGGAAGGTACCCTCGACGATAATTGGGATGAGAAATGGAAGGGTACTCCAATCTTTAAGTCGGGCAAGGAGCTCATTCCTTATAGGAAGCAATCATAATAAACAATCATCGCCCCGCTCTGCTGTAAAACAGGGTGGGGCGATGGGCTGTTGTATATATGTTTGTGTGTACTTAGAACTTACGCTTTCTTGATGTAGTCAACTATCCATGCGCCGACTTCCTTCGTGCCGTACTTGGCTCCGCCTTCTACCTGGATTTCTGGTGTGCGCACGTTCTGGTCGAGCGATGCGTCAACTGCCTTGCGAATGAGTGCGCCTTCTTCCTTGAGGTCGAAATGCTCATAGAGCATAGCTACGGAGAGTATCTGGGCGAGTGGGTTGGCGATGTTGAGACCCTTGCCCTGAGGCCATGAGCCGTGGATAGGCTCGAAGACAGGGGTAGAGGTGCCTGTAGAGGCTGATGGCAGCAAGCCCATAGAGCCAGTGATGCATGAGCCTTCGTCGGTGAGGATGTCGCCAAAGGTGTTCTCGGTTACCATTACGTCGAAGAACTTAGGCTCCTGTATCATGCGCATTGCTGCGTTGTCAACATACATGTAGTCGGTCTCTACGTCTGGATACTGTGGTGCAAGCTCCTGTGCTATCTTTCTCCACAGGCGTGAAGAAGCGAGTACGTTTGCCTTGTCAACCACGGTGAGGTGCTTGCGACGCTGACGTGCGTACTGGTAGCCTACCTTGAGTATGCGCTCTACCTCAGGACGAGAGTAGTAGTTGGTGTCGAAAGCATCTTCTACGCCCTCGCCATTAACGCCTGGCTCCTTCTTCTGTCCGAAGTACATGCCGCCAGTGAGCTCGCGGATGCAGATGAAGTCTGCGCCCTTCACGATTTCGTCCTTGAGGGGTGACTTGTGCACGAGGCAGTCGAAGGTGGTGACAGGACGGATGTTGGCAAAGAGTCCGAGCTTCTTGCGCATGGCGAGCAAGCCCTGCTCTGGACGTACCTTGGCTGAGGGGTTGTTGTCGAACTTAGGGTCGCCTACTGAAGCGAAGAGTACTGCGTCTGCTTCCTCACACACCTTGAAGGTCTCCTCGGGGAAGGGGTCGCCCACCTCGTCGATGGCGTGAGCACCACAGAGAGCCTCTTTGTAACTTACCTCGTGGCCGAACTTCTCTGCTACGGCAGACATGACAGCCACACCTTGTTCCATGATTTCTGGTCCGATGCCGTCACCAGCCAGAACTGCGATATTCAATTTCATACTTTTATAGACCCCCTCCCATCCTCCCCAAGGGGCGGGGTGTTTTTTTGTTAATCATCTTGACCCCCCTCCCTTGGGAGGGTAAGGGGTGGGGTCGTTTACTAAAAAAGGAGCGCCTCTTTGCGAGATGCTCCTTTTTGATGTCGGGGTGACAGGACTCGAACCTGCGACAGCCTGGTCCCAAACCAGGAACGCTACCAACTGCGCTACACCCCGGTTGCGATTTGCGGGTGCAAAGGTAATAAAAAAAGTTCATAGTTCACAGTTCACAGTTCACAATTTGCTTGTTTTTAGTGTTTATTAACAATAAAAGCATGCGCCTTTTGAGAATTTTTGATACTAGCACACTTTCATTTGGATTCTCTGTTTCTATGCATGTGTGGAAATAACAGCCCTTAAAACAACACCAGCTCAGCTGAGGATTTCTGTAGGTTAAATTCCTCCTCCTTCCAGTGGGAACTCCTTTATGATGATTACCAACTATCACAGGCATCAAAGATAGCCTGTGAGCATGTTTTTCTTAAAAAAATCATAAACATTGCAGATTGTTGATTATTTCTTGCGATAGTCTGCAATTATTTTTATATCTTTGTGGTCGGAATTTGGCAAATTAATACAAAAGAAAGCCGAAAAATAAAACCTAAACGAAAAAAAGATAATTGTATGGAAGATAAAATATTAAATCTTAACCTATATAAAGAGGAATTGCGTAATCATTATAATTCAATTTTACACAATAGGATTTTATTGATGCAACCTTTATCATGGTCAGATGAAGAACTCTATTCCTGCATTTCTTCGGATGAAACATCTGTAAATTTGTCTCTAAATCCTTGCTCATGGTACACCATTGGAAATACAAAAGAACTGGAGTATTTTGTTAAATATAAGGTTGTTGAGTTGGAACATAAAAATAGTAAGCCAATAATAATTAACTATAGCCGATTTAAATATCCTATTACCATCTACGACTTGTCATTTTTTAGAGGAATCCTAAATATAAATGGTATTAGTACTATTGATAGCAGAACCATAAATCCAGAAGTGTATTTTATAAAACATCAAAAAGAAAAAATCTTCTTTGTTTGTGGACTAAAAGGAAAAGACTGTTTCAATAGAGAGAGTATTTGTTACTTGTTCGCAAAGGATAGGGTTCAAATTATAGATTTTCGTCGCTATATACTGAAAGCTCAAATTGTTGAATTGCACAATATCATCACCAATCCTTTAACCAATCTTCCAGATACTACGATAGTTACAACAATAGGTAATACGAGTCGTCATCAATCCCATATTTGTGGTTCACCAAGCATATACAAAGAGGCAATAGAGATTTATGAAAAAGAATTTAAATTAATCTTTCAAGAATTGCTCAAGAACAAAATTAAAGATGTAACTAATTTACAAACAGACAATTAATTCTATTACCATGCAACTAACCAAACAACAAAATAAGATATTTGAGCAGATACAAGCATTCATGAAGAGTGAAGACTCTGTCTTTATCCTTCGTGGTTATGCTGGTACTGGAAAAACTACGATGATTAAAGTAATTGCTGATTATATCGCTCAAAGCCGATACGTTTATCTCATGGCTCCAACAGGCAGAGCTGCACGAGTCCTTGCACATAAGACAGGATATAAAGCAACCACAATACACAAGGCTATTTATGCAAAAGCTTGTGTTGTGTCAAAGAATGCAAAGGATATTGCAGAATCAGAATTCAAGTTCGTATTCCCAGTATACAAGAATGAGCATAATGGCAACATTGTCGCTATTGTTGACGAGTCATCAATGGTTTGTTCACGTAAGATTGAACACGAATTGTTTGTATATGGAACAGACAATATTTTAGAAGATTTGCTAGATTTTATTAGACCCTCTTTTGGAGGAAAAATCATTTTTGTTGGCGATCCTGCCCAGCTCCCACCTGTTGGTGAGTCTATATCCAATGCTTTAAGGACTGATTATTTTAAAGAGAGAGGGTTAAAAGTGGTAGTGGGAGAATTAACGGAAGTGATTCGACAAAAAGATGATAGTGTAATCTTGAAAAACGCCATGATGATACGTGATATATTGGAGAAGCAACAGAAGAATTACCTTGTATTTGAAGAGAAGACGGGTGATGTTGAAAATGTTCCCTCTGATAAATTCCTTGACAAATATCTTGAATATAGACAAAAATCAGGAGTACATGATAGCGTTGTTATATGCTATTCCAATAAGTCAGCCAGCAGATATAACAAGGATATACGTTCTTTCCTGTATGGAGGTGACGTACCTATTAGAGTTAATGACATTTTGCTTATTACACAAAATAATTATCGACTAGGGCGAATGAATGGCGAGTTTGTTCCAGTCTTAGCCATAGGAGCCAGAACACAACAATCTGCTCCAATCTATGTGCAAGTCGGCAACGAAAGGAAACGTATTGTTGTCAATATAAACTTTGTACAGATTACTGTACCCGATGGAAATGGAAATCCTATGGCATGTATGCTTATAGAAGATCTGCTTACAAGTGATAAGGCTACTATCTCCATAGACGAAAATCGTGCCTTGTATATCAATTTTTGCATGAGAAATCCGCACTTAAAACAAGGTACAGAATCATTTGCAGATGCCCTGATGTCTGATATATATTATAACGCCATCAGAGCAAAATATGGTTACGCAGTAACTGGCCACAAATGTCAAGGTGGAGAATGGGGAAAAGTATTTGTTGATTACACAGATAGGACAGGACTCAATGATGATTGTCTCAGGTGGGCATATACGGCAACGACTCGAGCTAAAGAAACTCTCTATTTTACAAATCTGCCCCACATCACTCCATTTTCTAAATTTCGTATTGATCCAATACAAAAATGCAAAAACATGGATCCTGAATGTCGTATCATAAATAAAACTGACCCCACGCCATTCCATGCAGACAATTCAGATGACTTCTTGAAAGCTAAATATCATTGCATAGTCAACAATATGAATGGTACACCATATAGCGTATCGCATGTTGTCAGTAGACCATATGTTGAAATATATCAGATACAAACGCCTAATGGCATCAACAGATTTGATATACACTATAAAACTGGTGGTGTTTTCTTGTCGGCAAAGCCACAATCTCTCAATGAGCATACACAATTGATATTGTTGATGCTTAACGACGAGAGGCAAATGCCGTTTGTTTTTCATTATGTTCCTTCAAATGAGATACATGAGAAGTTGTACCATTTGATTCGCTCTGCATGTGATGGGTTATCAATCCAAATAACCAATGTTGTTGAACGTCAAGAGGATTATAGTGTCACTTATTATATGAGAACAAGTGAAACCTTCTCATACATAAAGGTGTACATAAACAGAAACGGATTCGTGACTTATGCAAAGCCGATGTCAATGCTTGGTTCTGAGGATAATGAACTTAGCGCTTTAATTAACGATATAAATCACCATTTGATTTAAATCACCATGCCATCAATAAAAGAAATAACAACAAAGTGCAAGGCTGGTCAGATTCAAGAATCCTATGAACTGGCAAAAGCTGGTTTGGAGCAGTTGCCAAATGATCCTTGGACACAACGTGCCATGGGATGGGCATTGTATTACTTAATAAAGAATGATACGGATTCCGCTAATTATCAATCCCTAATTGCTCACCTCGATGAGTTGAATGCATTAGACCAATTAGCCATCCCTTATGACAATATGTTATTCGAGAGTGTATTGTTTAAGATAGCTGGTTATGTCAAAACTCATATACTACCGACAAGCATTGATAGTCCTACTAAACTATCAGCCATATTCTCCAAACTTCGAAAGTATAATTTTGACGCATCTAGGGGATATTCATTCCTATTGCAGAGTTTTATTAAGTGTGATGCTTGGCTGGAGATGGCTGATTTCCTCGATTGGTGGAATTTGGGAAAATTGACTGCGGAAGATTATACCCTCTTCCAAATGAAAAACGGTAAAACAATTATGTCCGTAGCTGAACGTGCTTTCATTGCAAAATCAAAAGCATTATTACGTCTGAACGACCTTGGACGAATTGAAGAGTTCCTTCCACAAATGGATGATTTGGTGGAGAAACATCCAGAAATGACTTATCCAGGCTATTTCTATGGGAGAATGCTTCTTACTTTAGGTGACACGCGGGATGAAGCTCTTAGGGTTATCCTGCCTTTTGCGAGAAAGAAAGCTACGGAGTTCTGGGTTTGGCAATTGATTAGTGATGTGTTCACACATGAGCCAGACAAACAATTGGCATGTTTATTGAGAGCTGTAAATTGCAAAACACCAGAAAATTTTCTTGGCAAAGTAAGAATAAAACTGGCAGCCATATATATTCAAAGGAATCAGTTAGATCGTGCCAAATATCAAATAGATAAAGTTACTCAATGTTATCTTTCGCATGGTTGGCATCTGCCTTACGAAATAGAGAGTTGGATCCATCAGCCGTGGATAAACACTGTTGCGCCTAACGATAGTGCGCCTATTGACTATATGGCAATAACAAATGCCATCCTCTGTGTTGGTACAGAAGAGGCTGTTGCAATAGTTACATATGTTGACCCGAATTCGCATAAGGTAACTTTGATCTATGGACGTAAAAAGCGGACTTCACAGAAATTGCGTTTCAGGGTGGGTCTAGGTGCCGTTCTGAAAATTAATTACATAACTGAAACAGAAGAGAACCTTCGTGTCCTCAGTGCAGGTCAGACACGTTTCCCCACAAATCTTGATTACGCCAAAGTTGTTGAAGGAACAGTCATAAAACGTACGGATAAAAATTTTGCTTTTCTGAAAACTGACAATGGTGATTTTTACATCTCGCCAAATCTTGTGCGCAAACATAATTTGATTGATAAAGAAACCATTAACAGCTTAATCGTGTTGGACTATAACAAGAAAAAAGAATCTTGGGAATGGATTTGCGTTAGTATAAAAAAATAATTTATTTAGACTATGGAAGAATTAACATACAAAGATAAGATAGCAATTATTAAGGTTTTGAATGAAATACTTCATGCAGACAATATTGTGCATGATAGTGAAATCGCATATCTGAACGAGGTGATCCAATCGTTCACACTTGATGATGGGTATAAGGAAGATATTAACCAATTAATGACCTTGCAAGCACTTTCTACTATCAGATCTCTACCTGTTGAACAGAAAGGAGCAGTAGCGAAGATGATGGGCAAAATGATAGTAATTGATAAGGACATCAACTATAATGAGGTAAAGCTATACAATGCTTTCTGTGAGTCATGCGACATTGAAAAAGACTTTAATGTAGATGACTATCCTGAGTTCTCGTTGAGCGGTCCATTTGTAAACCCAGAAGATTTAATTAACTGCAACTAACAAATGCAAGGTAAGAGGACGATTATTGTGTATTCTATTTCGCAGATTTGAACATCTCTATTTCAGAATTATATCGCGCTATAATATCTTTTAAATAAGGATGTTGACATTTCTGCTAAAGCGATGTTGTTTTTTTCTCCCTTCTCTTATAATTCCTCGTAAACTTGTTGTTGTCCTTTCTCCTTTCTCCTTTCTCCTTTCTCCTTATAGGCAAGATATGCCCTTATATTTCTGAAATGGCAAAAGAAAAGTACAGAAAAACTGCAAAATGAATACCCCCGAAGGTCATTGGGAAACCGTCGGGGGTAGGGGGGATGCTGTTGGGTAACAGCTGTAATCTAATTAGAACTGGAAGAAGTTCTTGGCGTTGTTGTAGCAGATGTCTTCTATCATCTGATATACACGCTGCTTCTCGTAGCCCTCGAATGGGATGAGGCCTGCCTCGATGTCGTTGCCCACGAGGTTGCAGAGAGTGCGGCGGAAGTACTCGTGACGTGGGTAAGAGAGGAACGAACGTGAGTCGGTCAGCATACCTACGAAGCGAGAGAGCAAGCCGAGCACTGAGAGGGCGTTCATCTGCTTCTCCATGCCGTCCTTCTGGTCGAGGAACCACCAACCTGAACCAAACTGTATCTTGCCTGCTACGGAGCCGTCCTGGAAGTTGCCCAGCATGGTAGCGATAACCTCGTTGGCTGATGGGTTGAGGCAGTAGAGGATGGTCTTGGCAAGCTTGCCCTCGGAGTTGAGTTCGTCGAGGAAGTGGCTCATTGCCTTGGCTGTAGTGAACTCGCCGATAGAGTCGAAACCTGTGTCAGGACCGAGCTTGGCAAACATCTTAGAGTTGTTGTTGCGGATAGCGCCATAGTGGTACTGCTGTGCCCAGCCTGAAGCGTAGTCCATCTTGCCCTGCTCCTTCATGTAAGCGTGCTTATACTTGCGCTGCTCCTCGACGGTGATGCACTCGCCAGCGAGAGCCTTCTTCATGATAGCGTCAACCTCTGCGTCGGTGTATGGCTCGTCATAGAACTCCTCAATGCCGTGGTCGGAGAGCTTACAGCCCATAGACTCAAAGAAGTTGTGACGCTTCTGCAGAGCCTCATTGAGCTCAGCGAAACCAGTGATGGCTACGCCTGAAACCTCAGAGAGTTTCTTGATATAGTCGCACCATGTAGCTGCCTCGATGTTCATACCAGCGTCAGGACGCCATGTGGGGAGCATGCGTGTCTTGGCTGTTGGGTCTTCCTTAACCACCTTGTGCCACTCGAGAGAGTCGGCTGGGTCGTCGGTGGTACATACAACCTCTACGTTGTAGTGCTCCATCATGCCGCGTGGGCAGAAGCGGTCCTCATTCTTAATCATCTCGTTACACTGGTCGTAAATCTCCCTTGCTGTCTCGGGGTTGAGGAGCTTGTCGATGCCGAAGGCTGTCTTGAGCTCGAGGTGAGTCCAGTGGTAGAGAGGGTTGCGGAAGGTGTAAGGCACTGTCTCAGCCCACTTCTCGAACTTCTCCCAGTCGGTTGTGTCCTTGCCTGTGCAGTATTTCTCGTCGATACCGTTCGAACGCATGGCACGCCACTTGTAGTGGTCGCCCATGAGCCATATCTGTGCGATAGATTCAAACTTCTTGTTCTCTGCTACCATCTGTGGGATAAGGTGGCAATGGTAGTCGATGATAGGCATCTTAGCCGCGTGGTTGTGGTAAAGATCCTTGGCGGTTTCGGTTTCCAGAAGGAAATCCTTGTCGTTAAACTTTTTCATTAAATTAGTTTTTTGATTAGTATAATGTGTTTGCAAAATTACAAAAAATTATTGAAAGCAAAAAGAATTGCCGCCTTTTTTACTCAAAGACGTCCTCAATGCCATAGAAGTCGTCCTGGTCATCTACGGCTCTGCCGCATCCGTCGAAGTCCTCGGGCAGGTCGAAGATGGCGTTCGCCTTGTAGGGCAAGGCTTCGTTGGCATACACCTTTTTTATGAAATAGGCATAGATAGGCAGTGCCATCGTGGCGCCTTGTCCCATAGCCATAGAGTCGAAGTGGATGTCGCGGTCTTCGCCTCCTACCCACGTGCCACTGACGAGGTCGGGCGTAACTGCCATAAACCACGCATCGGAGTTGCGATTGGTGGTGCCTGTCTTGCCTCCCATCTGGGCATTGACGTTGTACTTGAAGCGCAGACGGCTACCTGTACCTCCATCTACCACACCCTGCAGGAGGGTGAGCATCTTGAAGGATGATTCCTCGGATATTACCTCGTTGACGCGCGGCTCAAAGTGGGCAAGCACCTGACCGTTGCTGTCCTCGATGCGGGTAACGAAGAGCGGGGCGCACCTTATACCGTGGTTGGCAAAGGCGGTATAGGCGCTGGTCATCTCGCCAACGGTTATGTCGCATGGTCCGAGACAGAGTGCCATAGAGGGGTGGATATCGGGGTTGTTGATGCCATATTCATGCAGGAGTTGCACAAACTGCTGGGGGTCAAGACGCGACATGAGGTAGGCGGAAATCCAGTTATTGGACTGAGCCAGTCCCCACTTCAGGGTTACGTTTTCACCATAGCGGGCGCGTGAGGCATTACGTGGTGTCCAGGGCTGACCTGCCACGATGTATGTCTGCTGCACGTTGGGTGCCTGGTCGCAGGGGGTAAAGCCGTTTTCCATAGCCAGAGAATAGAGGAAGGGCTTGATGGTAGAACCAACCTGACGACGACCTTCCATCACCATGTCATACTGGAAGTGGGTGAAGTCCAGTCCGCCTACGTATGCCTTTACTGCTCCTGTCTTGGCATCCATGCTGCAGAAGCCAGAACGCAGGAAGGACTTGTAGTAGCGTATGGAGTCGAGTGGTGTCATGATGGTGTCAATCTCTCCGTTATAGGAGAAGACGGTCATCTCGGTCTTTTCCCTGAACGAAGCCCTTATTTCCTCCTCTGAATAGCCTGCTGCCTTCATGTTGCGCCAGCGGTCGCTCTGCATAATGGAGCGATTGAGTATTTGCTTTATCTCCTTCTGCGTCAGTTGGTTGGTGAAGGGGGCGTTAGGCTTGTGGCGATTCTCCCTGTTGAAGGCTGGTTGCAGGAATTTTGCCACATGGTTATAGACAGCCTCTTCGGCATACTGCTGCATGCGGGAGTCGATGGTGGTGAACACCTTCAGGCCGTCCTTATATATATTATAAGGTGTACCGTCCTTCTTCGTGTTCTTGTTGCACCAGCCGTAGAGGGGGTCTTGCTCCCATGCTAAGGAGTCGATGGTGAACTGCACGTTCTGCCAGGAGGGGTAGTTGGCACGCTCGGGCTTGTTTGCCATAAGATAGCGACGCAGGAACTCGCGAAAGTAGGTTGCTGTGCCGTCCTTGTGGTCTGTGCGGTGAAATTTGAGGACCAGCGGCTTGGCTGATGCCTGGGCATACTCGCTGTCAGAGATGTAGCCAGCTTTCTGCATCTGCTGCAGCACCACGTTGCGACGCTCCTGACAACGCTGCTCGTGGCGAACGGGGTTGAAATAGGAAGGGTTCTTGCACAGACCTATGAGCATGGCAGCCTCCTCGATGGTAAGGTCGTCGGGCTCCTTGCTGAAGTAGGTGTTGGAGGCTGTCTTGATGCCTACGGCATTGTGGAGGAAGTCAAACTGGTTGAGATACATCATTACGATTTCCTCCTTGGTGAAGTTGCGCTCCAGTTTTATGGCTATCACCCATTCGATAGGCTTCTGCAGGAGGCGCTCAAAAGTGCTGTGCGCCTTGCCAGAATAAAGTTGCTTGGCAAGCTGCTGGGTGATGGTGGAGCCACCGCCAGCGCTGGTCTGTCCGAGAAGACCACGTTTTATTATGGCGCGGCTGAGGGCTATGAAGTCGATGCCTGAGTGCTCGTAGAAACGTACGTCCTCTGTGGCAACGAGAGCCTGCACAATGTAGGGGGAGAGCTTGTCGAAACTCATGTGGACACGATTCTCGCGGTCTTGGTTCCATGTGCCAATCACCTTGCCGTCAGCACTGTATATCTGGGTGGCATAGCGGTCTATGGGGTTCTGCAGGTCCTCCATATCTGGCATGTAGCCTATCCAGCCATTCCAGATAGCTATAAAAACGAGGATAACCAGCACAACTGTTGCTGCTATGGCTTTCCAAAGAAAAAGTACAAATTTCTTTCTCATTGCAAATAAAAAAACGCGTTTTCGATGCAAAGATACTAAGAAAAGTTTAAAGTATAAAGTATAAAGAATAAAGTTTTCAAAAAAATTTTTAATTTTTCATTTTTAGTTTTCATTTTTTATTTGTACTTTTGCGCTGATAAACGTAATTTTGTATGGAGAAACATGACTTTGTAACCATCGCTGACCTGACAAAAGACGACATCATGTATATGATGGCGATGGCAGAAGAATTTGAGAAACATCCCAACCGCGAACTGCTGAAGGGCAAGGTGGTTGCCACATTGTTCTTTGAACCCAGCACGAGAACGCGCCTGTCATTTGAGACTGCGGCCAACCGTCTGGGTGCACGAGTGATAGGTTTCAGCGACGCCAAGGTAACGAGTACCACCAAGGGCGAAACCCTGAAAGACACAATACTCATGGTGAGCAACTATGCCGACATTATTGCCATGCGCCACTACATAGAGGGTGCTGCGCAGTATGCTTCAGAGGTAGCCCCCATACCTATCGTGAACGCTGGCGATGGAGCCCACATGCACCCTTCGCAGTGCTTGCTCGACCTGTACTCCATATACAAGACTCAGGGCACGCTGGAGAATCTCAACATTTATCTTGTGGGCGACCTGAAGTATGGCAGGACAGTACACTCGCTCATCATGGCGATGAGACATTTTAATCCTACCTTCCACTTCGTGGCACCTAAGGAACTTGCCATGCCTCAGGAGTATAAGCTGTATTGCAAGGAGCACAACGTGAAATATACGGAGCATACGTCGTTCAACGAGGACGTGATAGCTGATGCCGACATTATATACATGACGCGCGTGCAGAAGGAACGCTTTTCTGACCTCATGGAGTATGAGCGTGTGAAGAACGTGTATATCCTCAACCGAGCCATGCTGGGCAAGACAAAGGACAACATGAAGATATTGCACCCGTTGCCTCGTGTTAACGAGATTGCATACGATGTGGATGACGACCCACATGCTTACTACATCCAGCAGGCGCAGAACGGGCTGTATGCCCGTGAGGCTATCTTCTGCCGATGCCTGGGCATCACGCTGGAGGACGTGAGGAATGATAAGACTATCATCTCGTGATGATAGTTAGTTACCAGTTATAAGTTACCAGTTATAAGTTGAGGGAAGAAAGAATATGAACAAGAAAGAAAGATTGGTTGCCGCAATAGAGAACGGCACTGTCATAGACCATATACCAGCAGAGAAGACCTATCAGGTGGTGAGCCTGCTGAAGTTGAACGAACTGGAAGAGGCTATCACGGTAGGTCAGAATTACCCATCGTCAAAAGTGGGCAAAAAGGGTCTGATAAAGGTTACGGATAAAATCTTTACCGACGAAGAGATTTCTCGTCTCTCCGTGGTTGCACCAAAGGTGGTGCTGAGCATTATCAAGGACTATGAGGTGGTGGAGAAGAAGATGGTGGAGACACCTGACGAACTGCGTGGCATAATACGTTGCAATAATCCTAAGTGCATCACCAACAACGAGCCGATGTTGACCTATTTCAGTGTTGATAAATTGGCTGGGACGGTGAGGTGTCACTATTGTGATAAGGAACAGAACATAAAGAAAGTGGAACTCTGCTAAGAGCTCCACTTTTTTGTTTAAGTCTTCGTCTTCGTTACGAGGTTTACCTTGTTGTTATATGAAAGCACCCTTGCTTCACTTCGTACTTTATGTAGCAACGACCAGCTTCGCGCATATCCCTCAGCACTTCGGAGAGCACCCACTTGAGGGTGTCGTTCTGCACTGAGCGACGAGGTTTCTGGTCTATCTGCACGGTTTGATAGCGATTGTAGCAGATGTCAAACGTAGTACCAAACCGATGGCACGAGTTCTCACTTGCGTTAAGGTTGTATTTGCGTAGTCTTGCCACGTCTTCCTCTGTGCGTAACACGCTGGTTACTATAATTTGGTGAAGGGGAACACCCTTTACGTATAGGGAGTCGAAGAATGTTTGACCGATGTCTTGCAGTAAGATGCTGGCACGAGGCACGAGGTAGGGGATGCTCTCCCTCATCTTGTCAACATGAAAATAAGGGTTGGCACCAATATACACAAGTTCCGTCTTGCGCTTCTCGGCATCTTCACGATTTAGCACGGGCTTGACACCATATTTCTTAGCCATCGCGAGTTGCACCTCGTTGCTATCAGGAAAGGCAACCTTGTAGCTCGGAACGGAATTTATCTTGTGCCATTTCTTTCCTTCCACCTTCAGTTGTGCTTCTTCCATCACTATGGGTTGGCTCATGGCAGAAGAAGTAGCGGTAGCAGCAGAATCGGCTATGGCAGCAGAATCGGCAACGGAGGCGTCATTGCTCTCCGCAGTTGCTGTATGCGCATCGTGGGCGCAACGGTATAGTGCCAACACTATCACCAAAGCAGTAAAAAGGTGCAGGTATTGTGTCTTTGTAATTACTCTTTTCATATTTCAACTCGCAAAATTACTAAAAATAGTTGACAGGAGAAACGTCTCTGGCGAAAACTTTTGCCTAATATCGTGGAAATATTAATAAATCATAAAAGTAATACTCGCTATCGTCGTTGAGGGCGAAACTCTAAACATTTTTTTGTAACTTTGCATGAAAATGAATAACAGAAATGACTCAGACTTTTGTAAATAACAGATAGAATAAAAGTACAAGCCGCTGACACGTTTGTGTTTGGCGGTTTTTTTATAAAATAGGTCTTTTTTTACGCAGTCTTTTAATATATAAAATAATGATAGAGATGAAAAAAATCTTTGTTTTTCTTGTAATTTCAGTTCTCGGTTTCTCTGCTGTTGTAGCGCAGACGGAACAAAAGAGTGACTTGAAGGTCTATTACGAACTTGTTGCCAAGGGACAGATGAAGTCGGCTACCGAGAGTGCAGTAAAGGCTGCAAAGCACTACTACACCAGCAACCTTTACAAGGAGGCTTTCGACCTGCTTCGTGCTGTGGACCAGAATATCAACACACGTGGTGGCTCGGCAAGTGACAAGGCATACATGCACTATCTTACCTCAAAGGAGCGCATGAATATGTATATGAGGATGAAGCGTGGTGCCAACGTGAAGGAGCACCTCAACCTCATGGAGGCGTATGCCAATGCTTCTGCCGACGAGGCAACCAAGAACGACCTTCTATATAACAAGGCTATATATTACTACACCTTCGGACAGGCAGAGAAAGGAAACGCCATTTTCAAGCAGATGGCAGGAAAATTGACAAAGTCGAAGGAATACGACAAGGTTGACAAGGTTTATAAGGAGTTGCTCGCTGGCGCACGTCGCTCGGGCAGCGCTGGTATGGTGGCTCAGGCATACGGTGGCTATATGGCTTGGAAGGATTCGGTCAATGCCCTCAAGAGTGCCGACCAGGTAGCTGCACTCAACAAGAAGATTGCTGACCAGCAGGCTTCTATCGACGATAAGGACAGCTCGCTTTCCTATCGCCAGTATATCATCATCGGTCTTGGCATAGTTCTGGCTGCTCTTGCAGCAGCTCTTGTCTTGGGTGCTATCGTGCTCATGCGCTTTATCTGGCTCACTCGTAAGCAGAAGAAGACCATCAAGGCTCTCAATGAGGATAATGCCCTCAAGGCTGGCTTTATAAGCAATATCTCGGCTCAGATGCAGCCTACCCTCAAGAAGCTCGACCCTGCTAAGCCAGAGGTGAAGGCTCTGCTCTCTTTCTCGGAGCACGTGCAGACTCTCTCTTCTCTGGAGCGTGGCTACAGTGACGACGAAGAACCGCTGGAGCGTGAAGATACTAATGCCTCAAAATATTGCGAGGCACTGATGGATGAAATACGCAATGATGTGGCTAAAGACGTGGTGCTTACCGTCAATGCTCCTGCTATGACGGCAAAGATAAATCGTCCTTATGTTTCGCACATACTGCTGCACCTCCTGAAAAATGCGGCTGAGCACACTCCAGAAGGAGGAAAGATATGGTTGGACTATAAGAAGCAGAGTGCCCACAAGCACCATTTCCAGGTAACCAACACGGGTGAGACAATACCAGAGGAGAAGCAGGAGAATATCTTCAAGGCTTTCTCCGAGATTCACGACCTTACTCAGGGTGACGGACTCGGTTTGCCTATCTGTCACAAGATGGCAGAGAAACTCGATGGTGAGCTCACACTCGACAACTCCTTCACCAAGGGTGTACGTTTCGTACTTACGATGACGATATAAGGGGAGTTGCCAGTTTTTTAAGTTACCAGTTGAAAAGAAAAAAAAGATAAAAATATAAGACAATGAAGAAAAAGTTATCAAAGGTCCTCGTGCTTGGTTCTGGAGCACTCAAGATAGGACAGGCAGGCGAGTTTGACTACTCTGGTTCTCAGGCGCTGAAGGCTCTGCGTGAGGAGGGCATCAGTTCTGTGTTGGTTAACCCTAATATCGCTACGATACAAACCTCGGAGGGTATCGCTGATAAGGTTTATTTCCAGCCCGTAACGCCTCACTTCGTTACAGAGATAATAAAGAAAGAGCGCCCAGACGGCATATTGCTCGCCTTTGGTGGACAGACGGCTCTCAACTGCGGTACTGAACTTTACCAGAATGGCGTGCTCAAAGAGTATGGTGTTGAGGTTTTGGGTACTTCTGTTGACGCTATAATGTACACAGAGGATCGTGACCTCTTCGTAAAGAAACTCGATGAGATACAGCTCAAGACTCCTGTGAGCCACGCTGTAGAGTCAATGGAGGATGCCCTCAAGGCTGCGCGTGAGATAGGTTTCCCTATCATGATACGTTCTGCTTATGCCCTTGGCGGTTTGGGTTCTGGTATCTGCAAAGACGAGAAAGCCTTTGTTGAATTGGCAGAGAGCGCCTTCACCTTTGCTCCGCAGATTCTGGTGGAGGAGTCGCTGAAGGGTTGGAAGGAGATAGAGTTTGAGTGTATACGTGATGCCAACGACCATTGCTTCACCGTTGCCTCTATGGAGAACTTCGACCCTCTGGGCATCCACACAGGTGAGTCTATCGTTGTAGCACCTACTTGTTCTCTGAGTGAGGAGCAGGTTAAGATGCTGCAGGAAATCACCGTCAAGTGCGTGCGCCACCTTAATATAGTAGGCGAGTGTAACATTCAGTTTGCCTTCAATGCGGAGACCAACGATTACCGTATCATCGAGATAAATGCTCGTCTCTCTCGTTCTTCAGCTCTTGCTTCTAAGGCTACGGGATATCCTCTTGCATTTGTTGCAGCCAAGATAGCTCTTGGCTATACGCTCGACCAAATTGGCGAGATGGGTACTACTTCTTCAGCTTATGTGGCTCCAAGTCTCGACTATATGATATGTAAGATACCGCGTTGGGACCTTACCAAGTTTGCTGGTGTCTCTCGTCTTATCGGTTCTTCCATGAAGTCTGTTGGCGAAATTATGTCTATCGGTCGTTCTTTCGAGGAGATGATTCAGAAGGGCCTTCGCATGATAGGTCAGGGTATGCACGGCTTCGTGGGCAATGAGCATGTTCATTTTGACAATGTTGAGGAAGAACTCGCCAATCCTACCGACCTGCGTATCTTTGCTATTGCTCAGGCACTCGAAGAAGGTTATAGCGTGGAGCGCATAGAGGAACTGACCAAGATAGACGTGTGGTTCCTTGAGAGGCTCAAGCATATTGTTGACCTCAAGCTCGAACTCAAGAAATATAATACTCTTGAAGAACTGCCTGATGCTCTCCTGCTCGAGGCTAAGCAGTGTGGTTTCAGTGATTTCCAAATAGGTCGCTTCGTGCTCAAGCCAGAGAACGGCAACATGGAGAAGGAGAACCTTGCAGTGCGCCAGTTGCGTAAGGCTAAGGGCATCATGCCTTCTGTTAAGCGTATTCCGACCGTAGCTTCCGAGCACCCAGAGCTAACCAACTACCTCTATTTTACCTACACCCACACTCCAGCTTTTGCTGAGCCAGACGGTAAACCATATTCACCTGCTCATGACATCAACTACTTCAAGAACGAGAAGTCTGTCATAGTGCTCGGTTCAGGTGCATACCGCATTGGTTCAAGTGTGGAGTTCGACTGGTGTTCAGTCAACGCTATCAATACTGCTCGCAAGTTGGGCTATAAGTCCATCATGATAAACTATAACCCAGAGACAGTCTCCACCGACTACGATATGTGTGACCGTCTCTACTTCGACGAGCTCTCTATGGAGCGTGTGCTCGATGTTATTGAACTCGAGCAGCCTCGTGGCGTGATAGTTTCGGTAGGTGGACAGATACCTAACAACCTCGCTATGAAGCTCTACCGTCAGGGTGTGCCTGTTCTTGGTACCTCGCCTGTGGACATCGACCGTGCAGAGAATCGTGACAAGTTCTCGGCTATGCTCGATAAGCTCGGCATCGACCAGCCTGCATGGCGTGCTCTTACCTCTTTCGACGATATCAAGAGTTTCGTTGACGAGGTAGGCTTCCCTGTCCTTGTGCGTCCTTCATACGTTCTCTCAGGTGCGGCCATGAATGTTTGCTATGACTACGAAGAACTGCACCGCTTCCTCGAGATGGCTACCGAAGTCAGCAAGGAGTTCCCTGTTGTCGTTTCACAATTCATGCAGGAGACAAAGGAGATAGAGTTCGATGCCGTTGCCGACAAGGGCGAAGTGGTGGAGTATGCTATCTCTGAGCACGTAGAATATGCAGGCGTTCACTCTGGTGATGCCACCATGATATTCCCAGCTCAGCATATCTATTTCTCTACTGTCAGACAGATTAAGAAGATATCCCAGAAGATAGCCAAGGAGCTCAACATCTCTGGACCTTTCAACATACAGTTCCTTGCCAAGAATCGCGAACTGAAGGTTATCGAGTGCAACCTGCGTGCTTCTCGTTCCTTCCCATTCGTCAGCAAGATCCTGAAGCGCAACTTCATCGAGACAGCTACCAAGATTATGCTTGATGCCCACTATGAGCGCCCAAGCAAGTTCGAGTTTGATATCGACCGCATCGGTGTCAAGGCAAGTCAGTTCTCTTTCGCTCGTTTGCAGAATGCTGACCCTGTTCTTGGCGTGGATATGTCTTCTACTGGTGAGGTGGGCTGTCTTGGCGACGACCTCAATGAGGCTATGCTCAATGCCCTCATTGCTACGGGCTATCGTTTGCCAAAGCACAGTGTGCTCATTTCTTCTGGAGCCCTCAAGGGTAAGGTTGACCTGCTTGAACCAGCTAAGAAACTCGTAAAGAAGGGTTATGCCGTTTATGCCACAGCTGGCACAGCACAGTTCCTCAAGGAAAATGGGGTAGAGGTAACAGCTGTTTCATGGCCAGACGAAGAGGGCGACAACAAGGTGCTCGACATGATAGCCGACCACAAGTTCGACCTCATCATCAATGTGCCTAAGAACCACAGCAAGCGTGAGCTGACCAATGGTTATCGCATACGTCGTGGTGCAATAGACCATAATATTCCTCTTATGACGAATGTACGACTTGCCAAAGCCTTTATCGAGGCATTCTGCGCCCTCAGCGAGAATGATATCAAGATTAAGAGCTGGCAGGAGTATAACAGTTAATACTCTCAACGGGTATTTCTCATAATTGTAGCCTTTAATGGCTACATAGGGTTAAAGAAAATCATTTCATGTTTTATTTCGTTTTGGAAGGGGCAGCCTAATGGTTGCCTCTTCTTTTCTGTTTTTCTATTTTTCTTTTACATTTCTATATAAAAAAATTAAGTTTTATTTGCAACTTAGCAAAAAAAGTTGTAACTTTGCACCGATTTTTGTTTTTGGGATACAAACAATTAGCTGCGCAAGCGCAGCAAGAACTGCAAAGAATAAAATTTTAGATAATAGATAATTACATTTCATGAAAAAGTTTTTACTAACTTTAGTTGTTGTAGCTTCTGCGCTCACAGCTAACGCTCAGGAAGAGGGCGGTTTTTATGGTAACAAATTCTTTGACAACTGTTACATTGGTTTGAATGGTGGTATCGGTTCAGGTACTACTCACAACCCAATCTTCAAGTACACAAACTGGAACGTAGGTCTGCGTCTGGGTAAGTTCTTCTCTCCAATTTTCGGTTTTGGTATTGAGGGTAACCTCTTCTTCAACAACCGCCACGGTGAGTATGTTAACCAAAATGGTGGTCACAACCTATCTGGTGGTAACACTGTTCACTACTCTAACGTAGGTTTCTTCGGACAGGTAAACCTTATGAATGCTTTCGCAAAGTATCTCGGCGAGCCACGCAAGTTTGAGATTTTCTTCGTTCCAGGTTTCTCTTGGGGGCATAACTTCGGTAACAACCCAACAGCACCAGGTACTAAGTTGAATACCCTCAACAGCAAGCTGGCATTCGACTTTGCTTACAACTTTGGTAAGTTCCAGGAGTGGCAGCTCTACCTTGAGCCTTCTATCAACTATTGTATAGCTGGTGTTGACCACGAGAACGATGATCGCTCTAACAAGATTGTCAAGTACAACATCAACAACTCTTTCCTCCAGCTCAACCTTGGTCTCGTTTATAAGTTTAAGACTTCTAACGGTGCACACAACTTCATGCTCATCGAGGCTTGTGACCCAATGGAGCTTGACGAGCTGAATGCGGCTGTCAACGACCTCCGCGAGAAGGACAGCGTTAATAATGTAACAATTGACAATCTCCAGAAGGAGGTTAAGGATTTGCAGGATGCTCTCAACGAGTGCAACGCTAAGCCAGCTGTAGCAACAGTTCTGGAGCCAAACCTCCCAGCAGTATTCTATGCAGTTAACAAGGCTGAGATTTCTGCTGCACAGATGCAGAACGTACAGATAGCTGCTGACATACTGAAGAACCACCCAACATATCGCGTACAGATTAAGGGTTACGCTTCTCCAGAAGGTCCTCATGACAATAACACCTCTCTCGGCATACGTCGTGCTGATGCTGTTAAGAACGTGCTCATGAAGAAGTTTGGTATTTCTGCTGACCGTATAGACGCTCAGGGCTGTGGCGAGACAGACCAGCTCTTCGAGACATACGAGTTCAACCGTTGTGCTATCCTCATGCTCGAGAAGAAGTAAGCAGTCTTTTCTATAGCTTAAAACTAACTGACAATATTTAATCCCGATGTTTCACCTGCAAGAGGGTGGGGCGTCGGGATTCTTTTTGTATCCCTCTTTTTGTCCTCCTCTCACTTTTTAATGAAGAATGGAGAATTACTAATTACTCATTACTAATTTCTAATTAGAAACAGGTCGTGAAACTCTCCTGTGTCAATGCTTTAAGTGAGGCTCTCTGCTTTTAGCAAAGCTCTCTGTCAAGAGCATTTTGCGAGGTTCTCTGCTAAGAGCATTTAGTTAATAAACGCTAAAACGAAATAAATTCTTCTTTCTTCGTTCTTCATTCTTAATTTATTTTACTACCTTTGCACCGCAATTCGCAAAACGGTGCGTTAGTTCAGTTGGTTAGAATGCCAGCCTGTCACGCTGGAGGTCACGGGTCCGAGTCCCGTACGCACCGCTACCAACAACCATTTTTGGGTGCGTTAGTTCAGTTGGTTAGAATGCCAGCCTGTCACGCTGGAGGTCACGGGTCCGAGTCCCGTACGCACCGCAAAAGGGAATACTTAGTAATAAGTATTCCCTTTTCGCTTTTTGTATCCGTAGCACCTTTTGGTGCGTTTCGTTTTCGTAGGAGGCCTGTTCCCGTTAACGTTCCTTCTCACTTATCCCCACTACGATGAAGGTGTCGTCGTCGCTATCATCATTTATGAGGTTGTCTATGTCGTTGGTATCGGGTAGGGGCTCAGGCTCCTGTTCAGCTTCTTGCTCCTGTGGCTGCTGTGGCTGTTGAGCCTGTTGCTTTTGCTTCTTGCCCTGCTTTTGTTTCTGCTTTTGCTTTCCCTGTTTAGTTACGTTCTCGGGTTCGACACCTATGAACAGATTGTCGCCTCTGTGCTTGTCTCCTGGGCGAAAGGCTTCCGTATCGAGTACCAGAGCGTCCACCGTCTTGCGTGGCTGAAGGCGTTCTATGTCGTCAGTCCATGATTTGCCTGCTGCCATCTGTATGTAGTACAGCTGGCGGGTGTAGGCATCAAGCAGTTTGAGGTCGTCAAAGGTGAACACCATAGGGCGGAGTGGGGCATAGTCCTGTTCCCACGTCTCGTCGCTGATGTTATTGATGCGCTGCAGGTCGTCGCACAAGCCCATAGAGCGTATTGCTACGCTTGAGTCGTTGGTCAGCAAGAGCACCTTCTTGCCTTCGGCAAATAGTTCTACCACTCTGCGCACTATGGCGGGGTCGGCAAAGGAGGCATGATGGCTTTCGGCGCTGATGCCCTCTATGCGTATGCGGTTCTCCCTCTGCTGGGCAAAGATAAGCCTCTTCGCCAGTCGAGCGGCGGCATTAAGGCACACTATGTTGTCGGTGAAGTCTGCCTCCTTGTGGTTTGGAGGGTCTTGCAGGGCAGCAAAACGGTCTATCTCCTCGTAGGTTTCACCCATGATGACAAACCTTCCACCCCTGTGCTTCATTATGCGAGAGAGAAATTCCAACTGTCTCTCAAACATCAGTCGGGCGTTCACCCTCGGGTCGGAGTGGCTCGAGGTGTGTCCAACGAGCAGTTCCACCCAGATGTTGGTGTCGCTTATCACTACGTCGTAGTCCAGCACTCGGCAGACGGCATCCCTGAGGAATACATAACGTTTCTCAGCCTCCTCCAGCGTCAGTAGCTGTATCTGCTGGTCGTTCAGAACTATGGCACTCTTAGGTGCTTGCGTGAGGTCGATAAAATTGTCTATCCTCACGTTTGGCAGTTCTGGCACCACTACGGGCTTGGGCTCCTGTGCCTTCGCCTTAGCTTTGGCCTTAGGCTTTGCAGTCTCTTTCGCTGCTTCAGCTGGTGCCTCCGTCGTGGGCTCTGCTGGTGTAGCGCTTGTCGTTGCTACCTCCGTTATTTCCTCCTCGTTTTGAGGTTTTACTGCTACCTCAGCCTTAGCCTTTTTTGTAGCTTTAGTCGTCTTGGCTGCCTTAGTAGCCTTAGTAGTCTTTGTCGCCGTCTTTGGAGTCTTGGCTGTTTTGGCAGTTTTAGTTGCCTTAGCAGTTTTTGTAGAATTTTCCTCCTTTGCAGGCTTTTTCGTCTTTGCTGTCTTGGCAGGCTTTGTTTCGTTTTCAGCCTTTGTCTCGGCAGGCTTAACGTTCTCGGTGGGCTTTATCTCCTCTTTAGGTTTCGAGCCCTCGGCTGCCTTAGCCTTCTTTGAGGGTCTGCCTCTTTTAGCTTTAGTTTTCTTTTCCGTTTCGGGAGCAGCACCAACCGTCTGCTCCTCTGTAGTCGTTTTTTTAGTTCTCATATCAAGTGCAAAGGTACTAATTTTAGTTCATAATACGCACGATTTAGCATTATTTTTGTTAAAAGTTTGGCATTGTGAAAATTTCTTTCTATCTTTGCAAAATATTTTTCCCCTCGCGCGTACAATAATAAGTCGTATGCGTGCGTTAAGTGTTTGTATATTAAGAAAGAGGCATTTACATGAGACAGCTAAAAATTCAGAAAAGTATTACCAATCGTTCCAGTGAGGCACTCGACAAGTACCTTGTTGAAATTGGTCGTGCACCGTTGATAACCATTGACGAGGAGATAGAACTCGCGCAGAAAATCAAGAAGGGCGGTCCCGAGGCAGAACGTGCTAAGGACAAGCTCGTTACAGCCAATCTGCGCTTCGTCGTCTCTGTTGCCAAGCAGTATCAGCATCAGGGACTCTCCCTTACCGACCTTATCGACGAGGGTAATATCGGACTGATAAAGGCAGCGCAGAAGTTTGACGAGACACGTGGCTTTAAGTTTATTTCCTATGCCGTATGGTGGATTCGCCAGAGCATTCTGCAGGCTATAGCCGAGCAGAGCCGTATCGTGCGCCTCCCCTTGAACCAGGTAGGCTCGCTCAACAAGATTAACCACGAGATAAACAAGTTTGAGCAGGAGAACCAGCGCCACCCCAGCATTGGCGAGCTCTCTGAGGCTACCAACATAGAGGAGGAGAAGATAGGGCAGAGCCTTATGGCAGACGGCCACCACGTGAGCATCGATGCCCCCTTCCAGGATGGCGAGGAAAACTGCATGCTCGACGTTATGGCGAGTGGCGACGACTCTCGCACCGACCGCGCTGTGGACCACGAGTCTATGGCTCAGGAGCTCAATGCCGTCCTCAACCGAGTGCTGAAAGACCGCGAGATAATCATCATCCGCGAGTGCTTCGGCATAGGTTGCCACGAGAAGGGCCTCGAGGAGATAGGCGACGAGCTCGGTCTCACTCGCGAGCGTGTGCGCCAGATTCGCGAAAAGTCTATCGCCAAGCTTCGCGACAGCGGCAATGCCAAGATTCTCATAAAGTACCTTGGATAGTTCACAGTTCTTGCGCTCCAGTAGGTGCTCAGGCGAGCAAGCTCGGAGCATAATTCACAATTCACAGTTATATGAATCACGTAGTAATAATGGCAGGTGGAGTAGGCAGTCGTTTTTGGCCTATGAGCACTGAGGACCGTCCAAAGCAGTTTATCGACGTACTCGGAGTAGGGCGCTCGCTGATACAGTTGACCTACGACCGCTTCAAGGACCTCTGCGCCCCCGAGAACGTATGGGTAGTAACCAATGCCGACTATAAGGCGATAGTACACGAGCAACTGCCCGACATTCCCCAGGGCAATATCCTCTGCGAACCCTGCCGACGCAATACAGCCCCCTGTATAGCATACGTCAGTCATCGCATCAATGCCAAGGACAAGGCAGCCAACATCGTCGTTACGCCCAGCGATGCCGTAGTGATGAACGTGCCAGAATTTCGTCGCGTCATTCAGGCAGCACTCGACTTCGCTGCAGAGTCCGACGGCATCGTCACCCTCGGCATGAAGCCCACACGCCCAGAGACAGGCTACGGCTACATACAGGCAGACATGTCGCAGCAAAGCCTGCGCAACAAGGAGATTTTTCAGGTAGAGAAATTCCGTGAGAAGCCCGACCTTGCTACAGCCAAGGAATACATAAGCCACAACAACTACTTCTGGAACGCTGGCATCTTCATCTGGAATGTCAAGACCATCATCAATGCCTTCCGCATGTATCAGCCAGCCCTCAACAATATCTTCGAGTCCATAAGCGATGTCTATGGCACAGAGCGCGAGCAGGAAGTCATCAACCAGCGCTATGGCGATTGCGAGAATATCTCCGTCGATTACGCCATCATGGAGAAAGCAGAAGAAATATACGTTCTGCCAGCCGACTTCAACTGGAGCGACCTCGGCACATGGGGCTCCCTGCAGACACTCTCGAAGAGAGACGCCAACGGCAACAGCATCATCAGCGACAACGTAAAGACCTTCGACACCACCAACTGCATCATCAATGTCGAGGCAGGAAAGCAAACCGTCGTACAAGGTCTCGACGGCTACATCGTAGCCCAGCGTGACGGCAGACTGCTCATCTGCAAACTCTCCGAAGAACAGCGCATCAAGGAGTTCAGTAAGGAATAAAGTATAAAGTATAAAGAATAAAGAATAAGGTTTGCCCTTGCTTAGTTACCACGTCTGGTTGCTTAGCAAGGGCATCTCCTTGCTAAGCAACAGCGTGCCATTGCTTAGCTTCTTTCGCAGGCTGCATTGCTTCCATTTCAAATTTGCTAGCAAATTCATCAAATTAACTAGTAAATTCATTAAATTTGCTAGCAAATTTAATGCAGAAGCAAAGCTATGGCATAGAGAGGCTTAGCACCCACATGTTCCTGCAAGGCGCCCTTGCGTGAAAGCCCAGCATTCGCAGAGAGTAAAACGCATAGCAAAAGGACTGGTGTATGGGATAGGTGACGGTGAGTGACGGTGAAATGTTTTACCGTCACCATATTAAAAGCCTGTATTTCAGTAATATGTGTCTAAAAAGTGATGGTGACGGTAAAAAGTGCAAATTAAAAATATTTTTGCAAGAGGAAACGCCCCTAATCTCTTTTTCTTCAAAAAAGTTTGGCTGCTCCAAATAAAAGCCATACTTTTGCAATACGCGAGCCAGCCAAGCCTCACCGCTCAACTTGCGGCACATTATAGGCATACTCGTCGCGAAACAGATAAATTGGAATTTAATTAACTGAGTAATATTTATGAAAAGAATATCAGTAACCCTAATAGTATTAATTTCGTGCTTAGCAATATTTTCGCAAGAAACCATTGATTACCTTAATGTGGGTAAGACGATAAAGTTTGGGAAACAGAAATATAGTTTGGCATGGAGCTCTCATCCAACAGACTATTATTACATTCAGGAATGGTTGCCAAAAGGTGAGGCTTTTGACAACTACAGTCAGATGTTTACAGTATCTCTACATTTCTCAGAAGAGCTAACCCCTCTGATTGCAGTGCAAAGCAAAGCGGCAGAACTTGACAAAAGAGAAATGTACGACAAGATTTGTAATTATAACATTTTTGAGAATGGCGATGAATATATTTTGGACTTCTTAGTATCGGAAACCGAGGACGGTTTGGTGAAAATAGTTGAGCATGATGTTCATCACTATAAGCAGGTAACAAGTCATGGAAAGAAGGCTTTGCAGCTTACCTTTATAAGTGAAAGAAGCTATGGCGATGACATTATGCCATTTCTTAATTCCTTAAAAGACCGGCGTGAAAACGTGATAATTGATTTAACCCAAATGAATATTAAATGTAGGGTCAAGTAAATTCCAATTTGTAGAACCAA
>DGTQ01000008.1 GCA_002394365.1 Prevotellaceae bacterium UBA4332 | reverse complement strand
GGGCGAAAAGGGCGGAATTGGCGGCGGGGTTTTTAACACTTCGGACAAAAAGACATTAAGACAATAAGACAATAAGCACGTGGCGAGTAGCAGAGAGGAGGGTGCCGACTATGGGTAATATCATATTATTATATATATAATAATATGATATTAAATTATACTACTTACACTTTGCTTATATATGCTATGATATTTTTACAATGTGTCACCTGATACTTGCCGTCTGTATGTTGCAACCACCTTAATGTCTTATTGTCTTATTGTCTTATTGTCTTCGTTTGAAATATTGACTTGAAAAAAGGTGCTGCAGATTTTTCAGTGTCAAAAGAAAGTGTTACCTTTGTGGGGTAAACTAAAACTGATGTTATGATAAAAACTTACATCCTTACAATAGTATGTATTCTCTTGTGTCTGCCATCTTTATTATGTTGCTCTACAATAAAAAAGGAGGAAGTTCCCACTAAGTTGGAGCAACAATATCTGCTGTCAAAAATATTTATTGCGCAACTACCTACCCCATTTTATAGCCAAAAAGACAATTATGAGGAAGGAGTTGTGTATTTTTACGGATTCAGTGATGGGGCATACATTATAATCCACGAAGGAGCTATGATGGAGTTCCCGATGGATAAATATGAACCAATAGAAATACATAAGAAAAGGAAGAAGATAATAGCTACAGGAGTAAAGGATGGTAAATGGTGGCGTAAAGACGAATACAGAGATGTTAGAATATATTATGCCAATGTTACTGCAGATAATCAGAAAAAATATAATAAGATATTAAATAATATAAAGATTAAGCCAATACGGTTCACTAACGGCAAAGCAACGGAATAAAATGCTGCTGATAAAGTTTTTTTTCACAACATAACAGCGAATTGTTGAGGAAAAATATATCATAAATGAAATTTTTAGATTACATATTTTACTGTGCATATTCTCACTACAAAAATATCAATAGCGGTGATGAAATATATACACTTGGCTCGTTTGCGATAGGCTCTTATTTCCTATATATAAATCTCTTGAATGGCTCTGTTTTGGTCACAGCACCTTAACTTTTTTAAAGTTATTGTATTAGAATCTCCTTTAATCATATTTCTTACATATCGATATATAAAACATAAGAAAACTATTTTGAGAAAATTCTCAAATTGTAATCATAGCAAAAAGTTTCTTGCCTATTTTATATTTCTTCTACTATTTGGGATTTGCATAATTACCATGATTTTATCAATATACTTAAAAAATCAAATACTAAAAAGGGGACTTGAAGGAACGTGGAATATTCCAGAATTTTTTAGTAACTTTGTAGGCGTATGACAAAGAATTTTCCTGAAAGGAATTCTTTCTCCAACAAAGTGCCATACGTGGAAGAGAACAAACGCAAAAAAAGAATTTGAAGAGTTATGAAAAGACAGAGAATAACAATTGGCTCTATATTGGAAATAAACATTGAGAACGAATATTACACGTATGCACAGATACTCGCTCATGGCATATGTGTATTTTATGATTATCAAACTCGTAATCAATTGAAAGACTTTTCAATTTTGGAGAATGCTCCTTTATTATTTTTTTTATGTGTATATAATCAAGTTATTACTCAGGGTGATTGGTTAAAAGTTGGAAAGATGCCTATACGTGAGGACTGTAAAACGTTGCCCAACCAGTTTATTCAAGACATGTGCGACCCTGATAAGGTTGAAATGTATATTACAGAGACAGGAGAAATTGTTCCTTCTACGAAAGAGGAATGTATAGGGCTTGAACGTTGTGCTGTGTGGGACTCTAACCACGTAGAGGACAGAATAAGGGACCACTATCTTGGTGTTCCATGTATATGGGTTGAACCAATCATATTGATTAAGGAGGAAGCATTAAAAAATGCTTTGTGGTTCACGAGTAGCTATAAAAAATATCTTAACTTGATAGACCAGGTAGATATTAATTATACAACCAAATCAGGTAAGAGTTTCTTACATTTAGCTATAGCATCTATTCACTTCTCAGAAGTTATTGTAAATGATTTGATTAACAGGGGAGCAGACATTAATTGTCTGGATTCCGAAAATCGTTCTCCATTAGAATATTGTTGTGAACACAATCGTATAAATATTGCAAAAATTCTTTTGGAGAAAGGTGCCAATGTTAATACGACTGACAAATGGGGGAATAACCCATTATGGATAGCAGTATCTAAGGGAAATAAAGAGATGGTAGAGCTACTAATGGCGTATGAAGCTAATCCCAATAATTTGAATAAAGAAGGAGAAACTCCCCTTAATTTGGCTAAGCGACTCAATGACCAGAAGATGATTGCACTTTTAACGAAACAGATATAATCAAATGCCGTTTGATGCATGAACGATAAAGTAGAGGATTTTATTTTTCACAGAAAATTTGCGGCAAATTTTCTGTAAAAAAGTTCTGTTTTGCAAGAATTACTCCTCTTTTTTCAGCTCATTGGAAATACGATGCATGGAGTACATCTCAAGAATGGCGGCTATGAGCAGGGTGACTACCCAGTTGTTGTAGATATAATGGATATAGGCGTTATAGCCGTCGATGGTGCCTGCAAAGAGGGGGAAAACTATCTGGAAAACGTTTTCTACGAGCAAGAGCGCCGAAATGACAAAACAGATGTCGGCAAAAATCATAATGCGACGCAGACGACGGATAACGAGACTGGAGCCTTGATAGACCTGGCTCATCTGCATGACTGCAAAGCACAGGGCTCCTATGGCGAAGGCGATGGCTCCACACTGTTGCAGCCACAGGGTAGCCATTCCAAATACTACGCACCCTATGCCTGCCACCATGAGCAGACCTCCAAGGGCAAAGATTACGGATTGTATTCTGGAAAGTTCGCGCATTATTCTTGTGTTTCGTTTCTCTTGTCTGTGCTGAGCACATAGATGTCCTCGTTAGGACGCTTCATGAAATAACGCTCACGGGCTATGCGCTCTACACCCTTCTGGTTGGCATTGAGGGCACGGAGGCGCGTAGAGTCACGCTCAAACTGCTCCTGACAGGCTTTCAGTTCGGCTTCCACCTCACTATGGCGCATGTTGAGCAGTATGATTTTGCGAAAGCTGTTCTCGTCAACTACTCCCACGAGGAGCACGCCTATGACTATGGTCAAGAGGTATTTGTGGCGTGCTATATAGCTCCAGATGTTATTGATTTTTCCCATTTGCGTCTTGTTTTGCTTGCAAAATTAGTCAAATAAGTTTATTCTTCCAAACTTTTTGCCAAATAATTTGCTGGGTTATGCTGCGCATAAGCAAATATGCGTTGAAGGCGAGCCAGAGAGTGTGGTTGGATGATAGAATATTGAATATTGAGAATTGAAAATTGAAAGGCTGGGGCAGGAAGTTGATGATAAAGAATGCTGCCGCACCTGCAAAGGTTCCTATCAGCATTCCCTTAGTATCTGTCAACCCGATGAAAACTCCGTCCCACACGAAGGTGCCCACTCCGCACAGGGGAATGAGAACAGCCCAGGGGAGATATACGACGGCGGCAAGGCGCACTTGGGGCTCGTCTGTAAGCAAACGGAGGAAGGTACTGCCTCCTGCCGCATAGGCTATGGTGAAGAGGAGCGTAAGCAAGAGCGACCACCGCCACACACCTCGCAGGGCAAGGCGAAAACTGGGGCTATCTTTCGCTCCATAGTATTTGCCGCAGAGTGCCTCTGCTGCATAGGCAAAACCGTCCATGACGTAGGTATAGAGCATGAACATCTGCATCAAGACAGAATTGACGGAGAGTATCTCTGCCCCACCCTTGGCTCCTATGACAATGAAATAGAGATTGACGGCAACGAGAAAGAGAGTGCGATAGAAAAGGATGCTATTGACAGAGAAGAAGCGACGCATCTCGCCCAGCTTTATAGCACTGCGTACCTTGATGCCACGCCACATATCGCCGTAACGCCAGCGCAGCATGATGCACGCCATGAGCATGCCCGTCCACTGGGCAAGGACAGTACCGAGTGCCACGCCCTCTATCTTCATGCCAAAGGCATAGACAAAGAGGAGGGAGAGGAGGATATTGACGATATTCTGGGTGATGGACACAATCATGGGTATCTTGGTGTTCTGCATACCCACAAACCACCCCGTGAAGGCATAGAGGGCAAGGGAGGGGAAAGTGCCCCATATACATATATTATAATAGGTGTGGACGGTGGGCAACAGGTCTTCGCCAGGCGCTATTATCCACATCACTGCATGGAACAATGGAGTATGAAACAGCATCAGGGCGAGAGCAAGCATGAAACTGGTGAGATGAGCACGCAGCAATACATTACAGCACCCTGAGAAGTCGGGCTCTGCCAATGTGTCAACCCTACCTCCTTGCTCTGCTAAGAATCTTGCCCTTTTATTTATCAGTTTGCCATATGCCTGTGCAGTCAACCCGCCTGTACCGAAGCGCAGGAAGGAGAAGAGCCAGTAGATGATATTGAACACCATAGAACCCACAGCGATGGCTGCCATATAGCGTGCGTTGCCCATGTGACCTGTTATAGCCACATCGACGAGCCCCAGCAGGGGCACAGTGATATTGGACACTATGGACGGTATTGCCAACCGTAATATCTGGCGATTCATAACTAAGAGGCTGGTATCATTTTCTTCAGTATTCCTACGGCAGTCGTAACATCAGGTACATTCTTGACTACGAGGCGGTTGCTGCCTCCTATTACTCGAAAGTCGCAGAACTTAGCGTGGGTGCTGACGTAACCCAGAATGGCAGTAAAGAACTTGCTTTTATAGAAAACACTCTCCTCGTTTGATACAAACTGCATCTGCATCTGGTGCTGCTTCAGGATGAGACGCTCGCAACCGAGGGTTCTGCCCAACCTGCGCAGGAGCACTACCTGCATGAGTTGTTCTCCCTCCTCAGGCACCTTGCCGAAACGGTCTTCCAGTCGCTTGCGATATGCCTCGAGGTCGCTGTCGGTCTCTATGGTGTCGAGCTCACGATACAGGAGCATCCTCTCGCTGCTGCCTGGCACATAATAATCGGGGAAGTACATCTGCAAGTCGCTCTCCACGTTGCAATCGTCAACGAAATCATTGCCCGTAAGTTGTTCTCCCTCTGCCATCTGCTCTTCAAGAAGGTCTTGAAACTCTTCATTCTTCAACTCGTTCACTGCCTGAGAGAGTATCTTCTGATAGGTCTCATAGCCCAAGTCCTCCATGAAGCCCGACTGCTCTGCACCAAGCAGATTACCAGCACCGCGAATGTCAAGGTCCTGCATGGCGAGGGAGAAGCCGCTGCCGAGGTCGGCAAAGGTCTCTAGGGCTTCAAGCCTGCGACGACTCTCGTTGGGCAGATAGGCAAGCGGAGGGGCAAGGAGATAGCAGAAAGCCTTGCGGTTGCTGCGCCCCACCCTGCCACGCATCTGGTGCAGGTCGCTCAGTCCGAAGTGGTTAGCATCGTTGATGATGATGGTATTGGCATTGGGTATGTCTATGCCATTCTCCACTATGGTGGTGGAGAGGAGCACGTCGTAGTCGTGGTTGATAAAACCTATCACCACCTTCTCCAGCTCCTCGGGCTTCATCTGTCCGTGGCCTATGGCTATGCGGCAGTCGGGCACGTGGCGCTCTATTATCTCGCGCATCTTAGGCAGCGTGGCTATGCGGTTGCAGACAAAATACACCTGTCCGTCTCTCGACATCTCGAAGTTTATGGCATCAGCAACAAGTTCGGCAGAGAAGGTGGCCACCTGAGTGTCAATAGGTTGGCGGTTGGGTGGCGGAGTGCGCATAATGCTCATATCTCTTGCTCCCATGAGCGAGAACTGCAGAGTGCGCGGTATCGGCGTAGCCGACATGGTGAGGGTGTCTATATTTGTCTTGAGCTGGCGCAGCTTCTCCTTGGTAGATACGCCGAACTTCTGTTCCTCGTCTATTATTAGCAGACCTATGTCGTGCCACTTCACCGTCTTGGTGAGCATACGGTGGGTGCCCACGAGTATGTCTATGCGTCCTGCCTCGAGGTCCTCGGTTATCTGTTTCACCTGCTTTGCAGTGCGGGCACGAGAGAGGTAGTCAACCCTCACAGGCAATCCCTTGAGACGCTTACTGAACGTCTGATAATGCTGGAAGGCGAGCACCGTGGTAGGCACAAGCACAGCCACCTGTTTGCCATCAGCAGCAGCCTTGAAAGCAGCACGGATAGCCACCTCAGTCTTGCCAAAGCCCACGTCACCACACACCAAGCGGTCCATAGGACGAGCCTGCTCCATGTCGTGCTTCACCTCCTGCGTAGCCTTCATCTGGTCTGGCGTGTCCTCATAGAGGAACGAGCCCTCCAGTTCGGCTTGCAGATAGCTGTCTGGCGAGAAGGCAAATCCCTTCTCATGACGGCGTTTGGCATATAGCTTGATGAGGTCGCGGGCTATGTCCTTTATGCGCTTCTTGGCACGCTCCTTTATCCTCTCCCACGCTCCTGTGCCGAGGGTGCTGAGCTTTGGCGGCTCGCCACTGTCAGCCCTGCGATATTTGCTTATCTTATAGAGCGAGTGGATGCTCACGTCCACCTTGTCATTCTTCTGGTAGATTATGCGGATAACCTCTTGATAGCCACCCCCTCCTTTGGAGGGGTTAGGGGAGGTCGGTATTCTCACCAACCCAGCAAACTTGCCTATGCCGAAGTCCACATGCACTATGAAGTCGCCAGGCTCCATCTCCTGCAGTTCCTTCATGGTGAGTGCCATCTTGCCACGCTTGGCATCCTGCCCCTTGAGCTGATACTTATGGAATCTCTCAAATATCTGGTGGTCAGTAAAGAGCACTATCTTCAGCACATCGTCGATAAAGCCCTCGTGAAGGGTGCCCTTTATAAATTGAAGATTGAAAATTGAAGATTGAAAATTATTATTATCATCAATTGCTTGTGCGCAATCAGGCTTATTGTTATCATTATTTTCAATTTTCAATTTTGAATTTTCAATTTGCAATATCTCTTTCAGTCTCTCCAACTGCTTGTCGGAGTCGGAGCAGATGAACACCTTATAGCCTTTGGAATGGTAGTCGCTGATGGTTTGGGCAAGCAACTCAAAATTCTTATGGAAGAGGGGCTGAGGGGAATTATGAGTTGAGAGTTCTTGCGCTCCGTGGGTGCTCAGGCGAGCAGAGCTCGGAGGAGAGTTGAGAGTTGAGAGACTGGTAACTGGTAACTGTGAACTGTGAATTATCTTAAACCTCTCCATCGCTTTAGCGAAGGTGCTCGCCTTGCAAAGGTTAATGCTGGCGGAGAGTTCGCGCATTATCTCTTCTTTCTCCACCTCGGTAACTCCCGTAAGACGGTCGCTGAGAGCCTGTTTCGAAAAACCTTCCTTATATATATAGTCTATGGCATCAATGACATAATGCATGTCGCTCGTCACTATCACCGTATTGTCTGGCAGGAGGTCGAGGAAAGGTATCTTCTCGTTGTCCGACTTGGACATCTCCGGCACTATAGTGACAGTCTCCAGCATATCCTTCGACAGCTGCGTCTCTACGTCAAAGGTGCGCATGGTGTCTATCTCGTCGTCGAAGAAATCAAGACGGTAGGGTTGTTCGCTGGAGTAGGAATAGACATCCACAATACTACCCCTCATAGCGAACTGTCCTGGCTCGTATACATAATCTACCTCCATGAAGCCCAGTTCCCTGAGCCTCTGCGTAAGGTCGTCAAGGGCTATCGTCTCTCCCTTGCTCAGCGACAGCGTGCGCTGGTCAAGTTCCTTTTGTGGCACAACCAGTTCAGCAAGAGCCGCTGGATAGGTGATTATTAGTTGAGGGTTGAGGGTCGAGAGTTGAGGATTCAGATTTGAGGTTTGAGGTTGCTGGGTCGTAAGGTTCATCAGCACTTCTGCTCGCATCACCTCGCTGGCAGCATCTTTCTGTCCGAACTTCACAGCACGTTTGTAGGAAGAAGGGAAGAATAAGGGGTGGGAGCTGAGGTTCTTTAAGTCCTGATACAAATACCCTGCCTCGTCAGCATCACGCATGATGAAGAGCAGAGGCACCCTGCATGCTGCCGCAGCAAAATTCATGGCAATAGAAGACTGCGTAAAACCGCTTATCGCAGCATTACGTATCTTTTTGTTGTTCACTAATGTTGCCAATGCCTTCACCTGTGGGTGTCTGGCATATAGCTTCAGAATATCATTTAGTTGCATTATTTGTCTGCAAAGGTACGAAAAAAAATGAAAAATGAAGATTGAAAATTGAAAAATAGTCGTTTAGGGGGTTAGTCGTTTGGTCGTTTAGGGGGTTAGTCGTTTGGTCGTTTAGGGGGTAAACCGTAAACCATAAACCGTAAACTGTAAACCGTAAACTATAAACCGTAAACTGTAAACCGTAAACTATAAACCGTAAACTTTTAAGCTACTGAAGTTGTGAGCCTGGTGGCAAAGAATATCGCCACGATGAAAGTAACAAAGATTATGAGCATCTCCGTGATGTGGTTAAGTGGGTCAACCCATATCTCATTTAAAATACCATTGCGTGCCATGACCTCCACGAAGGTCCAGAAGACTATTACTGTGGCGAGGGCATAGCGGATGCTCCTGCCCCATGCCTTGATGCACATCTGATGGCGCATCATGAAGAATGATGCTACAAGGGCTATGACGCCAATGCTGAGCGTTACGGGATGACGCGACCCTAAAAACACGGGGTCATAACAGAACATAAGAAGGAGGTAACTGCCCCACATCATAACGTTCCATTGCATAAAGACAGTAAGGGCTGAATTGTAAGTTGATGGTTGAAGATTAAAAGTTGATGTCTTAATCTTCAGCTTCTTCTGAATCCACCTGATAAAGTCGCACCCGGTGCGGGTACGGAATATATAGAACATCATCACCATTACCCACATGCCGAAGGTTGCAGGCATGATGAGATATTCGGGGCGCGAGCCGCGGATGACCTTGAGTTCCTGACGCGAGAATGTCTCGATGGGTTCGCCGTTGATAAGGAAGTCGTGGCTCACGCCTATGCCGTCAACATACTGCGTGGTGGTCTGCACTATGCCAGAGCCTATAAGGTCGCAGTGGGCGCCATAGCGCTGAGCGTAATAGGCAAAGAGAAACTCTACCCAGCCCGTCCAGAAGAGCATGGCACCGGTAATGCCATAGATAGTCTGGCGTGTATCCCCCTGACGGAACATGCCAATAATGGTAACAACCAGTCCCACGAAGCCCATTGTGAAAGCACTGTAGTGCAACGCTGTAGGCTCAAGGAAATGTTCCATCAAAATCATAAGCGCATGGCCGAGAGGCATGAGCATAAGTACAAGCAGAAATGCGGAGATAGTTTTGAGAAAGTTCATGGTTTACAGTTTACGGTTTACAGTTTACAGTTTACGGTTTATGGTTTACGGTTTACCCCCTAAACGACCAAACGACCAAACCCCTAAACGACCAAACTACAGTTCCACGCTCAGACCCACCATGAAGTTGGTGCCGTCGGTGATGGGGGCATTGAGGTAGTAATAGCGTGGTTTGTAATTGAAGAGGTTGTCGAGGGTCAGCGTAAGTTTTGCCTTTTGCCAAAAGGTCTGCACGAGGCTCAGTTTCCAGAGGCTGTAGGCTGGATAGCGGACGCTGACCATACCTTTGGATATGTCATAATAGTCAACGTATTCGCTGGCAGAGACAGCAGAGAGAAATCTGCCGCTGAGGGTGGCACTGAGCTGATAGCCCATGGAGAACTCCTTACCCAGCGTACACTGCCACGTAAGGGTATGTGGACGTGCAGGCAGATACTGGTTGTTCCCGTTAGCATTATCGTTAGTATAGGCATAGCCCAACGTCATATTCATTATTCCCCATTGGGCGCAGGCAAGGAGTTCGGCACCATATACGGAGTAATGGGAGAGGTTAACGTAAGGGAGGGTGAGATTGGAAGATTGAAGATTGAAGATTGAAACTTGAGGCTCATCTTCAATTTTCAATTTTGAATTTTCAATATAGGGTACGCCTGTAGCTATCTTGTTTCTCACATTATTATAATATCCCATAAGGGTTAGGGCATAGTGCTCTCGGGTGTAGCCAAGAGATGCCGTGAAATTGTGGCTGGTCTCAGCCTTGAGGTCTTCGTTGCCCTTCACTATCCATATACCAGCCATGTCAAACTCATAGTACTTCTCCTTGAGCGTGGGGGGGCGGAAGCCCATACCGTAGCCCAGGCGCAGTGTGAGGCTCTCGCCAGTCTCATTGTTGCGTGGAATTATACTGTATCGGGCTGAGAGCTTGGGGGTGAAACGTGACAGGTCGCCGTCAGAGAAATGGTCATAGCGCAGGGCACCCACCAGTTCCCAACGGCTGCTGACGTTCCAGTCATACTGGGCAAAGGCATCAAAGGAATACTGGTGATGTCTTGGGGTGGAGAGCTTGTTGTTGCTGAGGTAGTCACGCATGAAGTCGGCACCGAATATCAACGTTCCCGTTCCAGTTATCATCGTATATAACGCCTTGACGGAGTTCTGCACATTGCTGTAAGAGCGTATGTCAAGTCCTGCCAACCGTTGTTTGGTTGACTTGTCATATTCATCGAAGGCATAGGATATTTCGAGTCGGTCACGTGCTGTCATCTGCCATGAAGCCTTCAGTCCTGCCGAAAGGTCGCGATAGCGCTCTGGTTCAGTGATGACGCGCGGCACCTGACGGAAGTAGTAGCCCACCCTGCCCGTAAGTTTGAGGTTGTCGGTGATGTTGAATGTCAGGCGGTCTTTCACGTTCACCACCTTACTGCCATACACCTCGCTGAACACGCGGGTGGCAGGGTTTGCCTCACTACGGACGCTGTAGTTGTCGGTATCGCTGAACGAAGCATTGAAGAGGTTGGTGAAACGCTTAGTGTTTCTGCCAAACTGCAAGCCATAACGCTGTCCGCCGTGGCGTGACCAACGTGAGTCAAGATGTAACGTCCAGGGATTACCACCCTCCTTTGTTATCACGTTTATTACGCCACCGCCGGCACTGCTGCCGTAAAGGGCTGACGCAGCACCACGCACTATCTCCACGCGCTCCACTCCTGACATGATGATGCGCGAGAAGTCAACATCATCGAGTGTCTCGCCCGCCAGACGCTCACCATCAACGAGGAACAGTATGCCTTGTCCGCCGAAGCCAGCAAAGTTGAGGTGCGTCTGTTGGTTCATGGCATATGAGAACTCCGTGCCTGGCAGCACCTGCTGCAGGAGGTCCTGTATGTCGGTAGCATCGGTGCGCTGTATGTCGCGTGCCGATATAACTTGTGTGGTTATGGGTGTGTTGGCAATGGTCTTGGGTGTCATGGTTCCCGTCACCACCACCTGAGAGAGCTGCACGGAGTCAGAGACAGCAGAGGGGAGACTCGCCCCTACCACCTCTCTGGCAGAGAGGGGAACAATATGCACCATTAGTGCCAAGACTATTGACACCATGCGACGAAACAATATGCTGCTATAACTAAGAATTATGAATTATGAATTATGGATTATGAATTTTCAATTACTTTCTTCAATATGTTCCCCTCTCTGCCAGAGTTTCTGCCCCTCGGGAAACGAGGGGATTAGAGGGGAGTTGGGTAGGGGTGAGTCTTGTTTACAGCGGATATTTATATTCTATTGTCAGTCCGCAATTAAGATTTGATGGGGTCTTGTAGTTTTTCAGGCGCAGGGCAGCGTATGTGCCGTCTTTCAGGCGCAGGATAAAGACGTTGCCGTTATAGTTGAAGCGTGGCGGCATAGGGGGTATCTCCATCGTGAGCCACTTGCCCAACTCTGTGTTTATCTTTATGCGCTGGTTGCCTATAAGTCCCTGCACCATCTGCGTGTTGACAGCCCACACATCCGTCTCGCTCCATTCGTCTTCCACAAACGGCAAGGTGGCATACATGGCACTTGTCCCTACGCTGTTGATGTCCGTCAGAGAGGTTTGATATACTGCTCCTCCATTGGTTCGCACATTATTTCTGTGAACGGCAATATCCCAGCTTTCTGGCTCAGGCTGGCGTTCCGTGGGGTAAGAAGAGCGGAACTCGCGCTTAGATATTCCCTCGCCAAACACGTCATACCAGTAGTTGTATATACCTGTGCCGTCGGCATCAAACTCAGCCGTAGGCGTGGTAGGGATGTCGTAGGTTGAGATTGGGGAGTTGGTCGTTTGGTCGTTTGGGGAAGTAGCTGGTAACTGGTAACTGGTAACTGGTAACTGTATATAGTGCCACTCAGTCCAGCTGGTAGCATCTACGTATATCTCTCCTTCAGCTGGTTTTGGAGCCTCGTCATATATACCGTCCATAACGCCGTTGCAGGCTGAGAGCAAGACAATAAGCCCCCAGCCTGCAATGGCATATTGAAAATTGAATATTGAAAATTGAAGCGAAGCCAACTATGTTATATTATGCGTTTAGACAACAATCTGTAAACTGTAAACTATAAACTGTAAACTATCTTATTACCTTCTTTCCGTTTATTACGACTAAGCCCTTGGCATCCTTGCCTACACGCTGGCCAACAAGGTTATAGGCTACGTCGCTCTTCTTTTCGCTAACGTTCTCGCTAACACCTTCTACGCCTGCTTCCTTGTAGTAGTCGCCCTCTATCTCGTAATGTATAGGCCAGGGCATCGCACCGTATGTGAACTCAGCCGTTACCTTCAGTTTCTTTGAGCTATGACCATAGTTGGCACTTATCTTGCCTGCAACGTTCTTCGTCTGACCGTCAGCTCCTGTAGTCGTGGTGGTAAAATCACCTTTCGCCCAGTCGAAAGCCATATCGCCAGTCTTGAAAGAGCCTGTCATAGTATATTCTACACCGCTATTAGCCGTAAACGACTTTAGCTCCATGATGTTTCCCTGCATGTTGTAGTTCATGTCTGGAATTTTGATGTCGGCAAGTTTGCTGCCCTCGCCAGTGAGAGTAAGCACCACCCTGTCATTCTCCACCTGTGTAGTAGTAGTTTCCTGCATACCAACCACATAGAATGTACTTGTACCAACGAAGTTCATTGCACCGTGGTTCTGCGCCATTGCAGAGAGTGTAGCCACAAGAGCTACGATGAGTGTAAAGATTTTCTTCATTTTCTTTTCCTTTTTACCTATTGAGTATTCTTTTTTTTTATATATATATTGTTTGTTATCCTGTACGAAATACTCTGCAAAGGTAATAATTTTCTTTCACGCCTGCAATACTTAATTGTAATGATTTACATAAATCAATACATTCTTCCTATCACGTAGTTTATCAGGCGCTGGGGGAATATACGTCCAAGGAACAGGAATGCCTTATACATGAAGCCTACGGTGGAGGTTGGCTCGGGGTTCTCGCTCTGGGCAAGACTGAACAGTTTCTTTGCCATGCGCTCTGGGGTTATGCCCTGCTGCTCATTCTGTTCTATAATCTCATAAGTCTTTGCCATGTGTGGGTATTCCTGCACCCCCTCCAACTCCTTCTTGCGTGCGTCGGTAAAGCCCGTCTTTACATCACCAGGCATGAGTACCGCTACTTTCACGTTGAAGGGGCGCACCTCGTTGGCAAGAGCTTGGGCAAAGCCATTGAGGGCAAATTTTGAAGCACTGTAGAAAGCCTGGAATGGCAGACTGTAAACCGCCATCACGCTGCTCACAAAGATTATCTTGCCCCCCTGAGCCCTGCGCATATAGGGCAGCACAGCCTGAGTGATGTTTACTGCTCCGAAGAAGTTCACTTCCATCTGCCTGTGCATATCCTCAGAGGTGGTAAACTCTATAGCACCCGATATGCCCATACCAGCATTACTTATGAGCACGTCAATCTTGCCGTCAGCTTCCACCACCTGCTCCACTGCCTTGCGGCAAGCCTCTGGCGAGGTAACGTCACAAGTTATGTGCACGACCCCCTCCTGCCTCCCCAAGGGGGAGGTAATATTTCTTCTTGACAGTTCGTAAACCTTGTAGCCTTCCTTGGCAAACAGTTCGGCTGTAGCCTTGCCTATGCCAGAACTACCACCTGTTATTATTACATTTTTCATATATCTTATAGTTTACTGTTTATAGTTTACGGTTTACAGTTTATTGTTTATTGTTTATTTGATTTTTCTTTAGATTTTCTTTGGATATTTGAGGCACAGCCGAAATTGTAATGAAATCGTCCCTGCTTATTTTAGAGGAGATTTTCTTTAGATTTTAAAATCCTGTCTAAAATCCATTGTAGAAATCCATTCCCCAATTTTTTTTAAGGCTCTTTCTTCATTTCGTCATTTCATTCCTCAGAAATCCATTGAAAAATCCTATCTAAAATCCATGTTAAATTTTTCAATCTTCAATCTTCTATTTCCAATCTTCAACATCCTAAGTCCCGCATATGTTATCAGTCCGTTGATTAGCAACAGTTCGTAGCCAAAATGGTAACCCGTAAGCCTTGGCACAAGCGTGTCTAATCCGAAACAAATAAGTGGCGAAAGGATGCAGACGACAGACTCTCCCCCACCCCTGACAAATTCATTTTGTTCCCCTCTCTTCAAGAGAGGGCGTGAGGGTGAGTCTATGAGACTATACATAAACAATCCTAACAACGGACCGTAGGTGTAGCTCACGAGCGTATAAATGGTGTCGATAAGCGAATGGGAGCTTACGAGATTGAACATAGCGGTAAGGGCTATCATGGCTACAGTCATGCCAATATGCACCTTGCGACGCATGGCCACATCGTTTTCCCTGCCCATTATGTCCACGCAGAAAGAGGTGGTAAGCGCCGTAATGGCTGAATCGACAGTAGAGAACGAGGTGGCAATGATACCAAGCGTAAAAAGAATCAGCACCGTATAGCCCAATGTACCGTTTAGGGCAAACATGCTCAGCAGTTCGTCTGGCTTATCGGGCAATGCCACGCCTTCCTTGGCGCACAGCATGGTGAGCATGACACCAAGCCCTAGGAACAGCGCATTGACAGGCAGAAAGGCAAAGCCGTAGGTACACATATCCTTCTGGGCATCGCGCAGCGTCTTGCACGTCAGGTTTTTCTGCATCATGTCCTGGTCCAGTCCCGTCATGACTATCACAATAAAGATGCCTGCCACGAAGCACTTGAAGAAATTGTTCGCGCTTCCCCAGTCCTCAAACTCAAACACCTTGGAATAATCACTCTGGGCTATAGCCGCAAGGCACTCTTTCAAATTGATAATTGAAAATTGAAAATCGAAAAGAGCACCATACACATAATATATTATGAGCACCAGGGCTGTCAGCATACACAGCGTCTGCAGCGTGTCAGTCCACACCAGCGTCTTTATGCCCCCACGCCTTGTGTAGAGCCATATCAGAGCAAAGAGCCCTATAGTAGTAAGATAAAAATTTACGCCCACCGCCTGAGAGACAATAAAGCAGGGCACGAAAAACTTTGCCGCACTGCCCAGCAGCTTCGACACTATGAAGAACATGGCACCCGTCTTGTAAGCCTCGTCGCTTGTGCCCTTCAGTACTGTGTATATACTCGTGAGGTTGAGGCGGTAGTAAACAGGCAGCAACACAAAAGCCACAACAAAATAGCCCACTATGAAACCCATGCACGTCTGCAAGTAGGTCATACCCGAGTGCATCACCATACCAGGCACGCTGACAAACGTCACACCCGATATGCTTGCCCCCACCATGCCGAAAGCCACCATGTACCACGGCGACTGTCTGCCAGCCCTGAAGAAGGACGAATTGCTATTCTCCCCTCCCCTCGCCACCAGTCGGCTCACTCCGAGGAGCACCAAGAAATATGTCAGGACTACCGCTATTACCATGAAAATCCCTGCAAAACACGGCTTTTCGTTTATTGACTTGCAAAGGTAAAGTTTTATTTTGAAAGACGCAAAGGAAAAGCAAAAAAGTTATCCCCACAAAAGCCTGTGAGGATAACTTTTCATTACCTTATTAAATTTGTGCTTTACTTCACAACCTTTCTGGTTGTTCCGTCACTCATTCTGATGATGTTCAGTCCCTTCTGAGGCTGAGAGAGACGCTTGCCGTTTAGGTCATAATAGGCAACAACAGTTACAGCCTTGCTGCTGCCTGCAGCACTCTCCTTCACTCCCTCTATGCCTGTGATAGATTCAGTAGTGAACATCTGCTCCTCGCCATAGAATGTCTCGTTCTCCGTTGTGGTGGCAAAGGCAACGCAATGGTAGGTTGCGTCATAGTCCAGTCCCTCAAGCGTAGCGTTCATCAGCTGCTGACCAGAGCCTACTATATCCACCGTCTTTATTATAGCATCAGCAGGAATAGCAGTAGTCTGCATATCGCCCTCCATATCTATGTCGAGGCTGTTGCCCTTGTTGGCAGTCTTCCAGTACTTGAAGCCCTGCACCTTTATCTTGTCAGTACCATTCAGCACATAGCCCCTTATCAAGGCTACATTGCCTGTTGTAGATATGTCTGCGTATGTATGCACGGTAGGCTCAAAGTAAGAAGTGTTGGAGGCATCCAGTCCTACCCAGTCGCCGTAGTAATACACTCCAGCGTCAGAGAGATAGTAGGCGCGATATTTCCACAGCTTATCGGTGTTCATGTTGCGTATGTAGCCCTCCATAGTGCCGTCAAAGATAACTGCACTGCCAGAGTTTGACGCAAAGTCGCTCGTCCAGTCCGTGCGCCTCCACTCGAAGCCCACGTTCTTCTCTCCCTCATCCACGTTGGTTGTGGCAGAGACTACCACGTTGCCCATAGACACCACCTTTGGCTGCTCGGTGGTGAGGGTGAGTTCCTGTGTTTTTACTGTTTTTTTATCTGTATATGAAGCGGTATATTGGTTATTATCACCATATGCTACTGTAATGCTATATGTTACTTCATAGGAAGTATTTGGAGTTAAACCTGTAGCTATTATGTTCTCACCATCAACTTCCTTATTGTTATATTTAAACATTTCTTTTACTATTGTGGCATCACCTTTGGTATATGACCCTTTTGCATGAAAAGACGAAGCACTTATAGCGTCAGAGACAATAACTGGATTTATTCCGAGTGTCGTATAATTTTCATATAAAGAATATGCATAATCTTTGTCTAATGTAATGTATATTCTAAATGATTTAGAATAGTTTGGCTGAAGCCCTTTAACATTTATCACATCACCTGTCAGTACATTTCCTTCGTATTCATACTTATAGTCACCATACATATTATTGATTTTCACCTCCAAAGTCGTCTGAGTTGCGTTAATTAGTGAAAGTGAAGGCAGGTTGATAGGTTCACTTGTCTCTATGTCATAAATGTTAGTATAATTCTTGTCCCATAATCTCAACAAAATATTACTACCATTTTTTACATAGAGTTTTGTCTCTTTGGGAAATGTTCCTGAGCCAAGATACATATCATCACTTAGTAGTGATAGTGACGTCATATTACAAAGAGAGAATGCATAATCATATATTTCAGCAACGTTCGACGGAATAGTCACATTAGTAAGACCACAACCAACAAATGCGTTTTTGCCGATGCTCTTTAAGGTTGACGGAAAGATTATACTACTAAGATTTCCTCTTTCGGCAAATGCTTGATCGCAGATGCCCACAGTTCCTTCCCTTAATGAAATTGAAGTATTTTCTGACATTGTACCCTTATAATCATAAACAAAGTTTCCTGCATATATGACCCCGTCAGGTTGTTTGTTATACCATGCAGTATTAGAGAATGCATTCATGCCAATAAGTCTAACACTTGAAGGAATATCAATACTCGTTAATTCTGTACAACCAGAAAAGGCTGATTCTCCTATAGACCAAACACCTTCTGTAAGAGTCACAGCAGTTAGACCTGAGCAGCTAAGGAATGCATAACTGCCGATTGTCGTTACACTTGATGGAATGGTTATGCTTGTAAGTCCTGAGCAGCCATAGAATGCATCACTGCTAATGCTCTGCACACCTTCTGAAATAGTAACACTCGTAATATTAGAACTTTTACCGAAAGCGTAGTAACCTATATTTGTAACACTTCCTCCTATCACGTAATTTTTTACTTGGGTGCCAAATATATCTTTTATGGAACTTGAAGAACTATAAGATTTTGCTACTATAGAATTACTATTTAGGACTACGTTTGTAAGCCCTGTGCAACCATAGAACGCATTGCTGCCAATGCTCGTTACGCTTGAAGGAATTGTTACGCTCGAAATACCAGTGCAACCATAAAATGCCATTTTTCCTATAGAAGTAGTGCCTTCAGGTATGTTCAGTTCTGTAATCTCTGTATATTCGTCACTGTAGAGATGGTGGGCAAAGTACAGAGGGTTTGAATAATTATTGGTAAAAGAAATCGCACTCCACTTTGCAAGATTACCATCAGGAATGATAACCTCTTTTAATTCTGTACAATTTTCAAAAGCATTAGAATTTATACTGGTAATGCTTGATGGAATTGTTACACTTGTAAGGCTTGTACAACCTCTAAAAGCCTCTGTACCAATGCTAGTAACGCTTGATGGAATTGTTACACTCATAAGTTGTGAGCAGTTCATGAACGCATAATTTGCAATGGCTTTAACATTATATGTTTTTCCATTATATGTCACTTTTTCTGGAATTATAACATTTCCAGAATATGCATACTTATTATCTGGATAATAATCAGAATAAGAAGTAACAGAAGCATTGTCTCCACCCCATAAGAGGTAGTAAATACCACCAATTTTCGCGTCATAGTATGCGAACGAACTAATAGCTACAAGCAATATGGTGGCTAATGATAATAATCTTTTCATTTTTGTTTTTGTTTTAAGTTTAACATAGTGTTTTAGTCCAAAGGTCGGTTGGAAAGAGACAGAAAAAGAAAACGTGGACTAATTAACTTCGTCTACGTTCACCAGGTATCGCCAAACACCATACAGCCATATACGAGTAAAAGCCCACGCCATTGGCGTGAGCATCCTTGCTTTTACTTCTTGGCTGTTCATTAAATTTGGCGAATTCGGTGAACAAGATTCTAAGCGGACGCTTCTATTTCTATATGTCTTTAAGATTCAGTCTATCTCATAGGCTCTACGGTGTTTTAGTTTGTTTATCTTATTTTATTGGTTGAAATATTGACCATTTATATGGTTGTTTGTTATATGAGTTACAAGGTAAGCATTAGCTCGCTCTACAAATATAATGTACCAAGTGATAAGTCTTCTTCTACCTCAGGAGCGAATAATACTGTATTCATATGAATAAGCCCTGAATTCTTGGTGTCAAGCGATTGAGCAGTTCTTCTCCAGTTATGGCACGACTGATGTCACTTCGTGAATCCACCATCATAGAGATAGCAGCAGGTTCACTTGCCATCTGGCGTTCTTCTTCAAGTATGTCGTATTCCTTGTTGTTCATACATATAATAGTTTACCTGCTTGCAAAATTAAGAAAAAGTTTTGTTTTCGCCAAATAAAAGAGGGAGAAAACTGTTTTTGCACATTTCTCAGGGGGAAATCGTGGAAAGACCCTCACATTTTCATGTTTGCGGATGCTTAGCTGCCAGGTGCGGGTGCTAAGTATCCGCGTGCCCTTGCTTAGCAACTGCATCTGGGTGCTAAGCAAGGAGAGGGAAATGCAAGAAATATAGAATTTCTCAAAATAACCTCACATAGGTCACTTACCCCTCGGGATACCGCATAAACACTGGGGTTGAGGCGAGTGACCTGTCTTCGAAACTCCTCACTTAGAGGTCACTTGAGATCCCCTCCCTGTCAGTTTCAAACTGACTTCCCTCCGCCGAGAGGGAGGGAATGAATTACATTCAAATTATGGAAATCTGTCTCCTGTCCTCGGGAAGGAAAATCTTATCTGAAAATCTGTGAAAAATCGAAAAGAAAAT
>DGTQ01000004.1 GCA_002394365.1 Prevotellaceae bacterium UBA4332 | reverse complement strand
GTAAGCATCCAACCCCTTTTTAGCCATAAGCCTTAGCCCCAGCATCTGCTGGGGTTTGTGGCGTTCCTAAGAAATTGGATTGTTTATGTTTTTATTTCTATTTAACACAATACCTCTTCGGTAATGAGGTCATAATCCCTCCTACCTTCGGCTATTCTCTGGAAATATCCATTGAAGACTTCAAGCGCAGCTTTTTTCTGAAGCTTGCATGATTCCACAAAGGTCAGCCAAGCTGCAGCGACCTCTCCACCCAACTCACTACTGAATCCGCCGAAGCTCTTCCGTAGATTTGTAAATGGCCGGACTGCCCGTTCACAGCAGTTGTTGTCAATGAGTACATCTCCGATGTCTATATAAGCAATCAACTCTTTCCAATGGTTTCGCATGTAGTTTAATGCCTTTTCAAGTTTGCTTGAGATTTTCAATTCTTTACTCTTAACTTTGGCGAGTAACAATGCTGATTCCTGGTCAAGTTCATTGAGTATCGGTATCGATTCAAGCTTTCTAGCTTCTAGCACCTCTGCCTCTGTCCGATGGAGAAGAATACTCTCCAACTCAACCTTATATAGTACACCTATTTTCTTTATATATTCCTGAGCGAAAGGATCTTTATAGTCCTTAAGAGCTGACCAAAATATTCTGCGGACATGTGCCCAACAGCATGCATGCGTACAGCCATCCAGTTTGCTGAAATAAGCATACGCATTGTAAGCATCGGTCATCAAAGTACCCTGGAAGTCACCAAGGAATTTCTCTATCACCTCACGCCTTCTACGACCAAAAAGGTAGTAGCAAACCTTTGTGGCCAGGTTTACAATCACCCACATATAACGCTTCTCATATCTGAATGAGCCATCTGGCTGCTTGACCTTTGTGTCTACCCACGTTTCGTCAACATAGATGGCTGTTCCTTTCTTCAGAAGACGCCTCTTGATGTGACTCATACCACCCTTTAGAAACTCTGAGCCTTCCTTCAGCCAGTTCAAGATCGTCTGGGGCGACACCTTCATCTTCTCATTGAACATACGGAACATCTCCCTACCACATGACAGCGCATATTGGTATCTGTTGACACCAAGGTCAGAAAGCATACGCCAAGTGCAGCTTGTATGAGGGACAAGACTCGGTTTGTCATAATCTGATTCATTGACAAAGATACACTCACGCTTCTCTTCCTTGGGATAAAAGAAGGAAAACTCCTTTCCTGTCTTCTTGTCACGGACCCAAACGTAACGATATGTATCCTGACGGGTAATGCTAACTCTGTCAAACTGATCCACTGGTCGTGTATAGCGAATAAACTCCAGCCCCAACTCCTCTAACTTATCGAGGTCACAGTCATGGATAACATGTATGTCAGCATGCCCTTTCTCATAGTGTTCTGGGCGGTTACTGTTATCGCGTTCCTTCTTTGCAGGAGGCTCAGAAGGAGAAATATCCTCTTCTTCATCAGGATCTTCTACGGGAGGTATATCGTTCCTGCTGCCATTCTCTATATAGTCATTCTCGTCATCGTCCTTGGTCTTTTCATCTGAAGAGGCAGTATTTTCTTTTGGCTTCTCACTACCCTTGCCATGCTGGGCACGTTTGCGCATAGCGAGCTCGCCCTTCAGCTTTGCATTCTCAGCCTTCAAGTCCTCATAGTCCTCGGCTATCTTCTCTAGCCTCTGGATTTTCTCGCCCATTGCATTATTAGCATCCAGGAGAGAACTGACAGCATTTAGCAAGTCATCTATACGCTTCTGATAATTCTCACGATCCATATCAGACAAATCACCACCCCGTACCGATGATGCCTCTCGTTCCAGCTGCATCTCGTACCGGGTTTGCATAACCATGCGTGCTATATCTAACTTCAAATCTGCCATAATATGGATCTTTTGCTATGCAAAGGTACATACTTTTTATGGCAAATCCAAACCCGTAAATAGTATTTAACATATTGATAATCAGCGTTTTGTACGAGCTACGAGGCTTAACAAGGCTTAGTAATACAACCCTATTCTGCATACTCAAAAAGAGTAACAGAGAGGCTTGTACATGGCTCTTATTGCGCATAAACATATTACTCAAACACCTGATTATCAAATTGTTACACATACTTTAGACTGATTAAAGCAGCTGCTCTTTACGTATTTTTAACATCAGAACAAGGCTGCTATGCTGCTTCTTCCTTATACTCACCCTTAATAGGACCTATCTTCTTGAAGACCGGACACTCCAGCATAGCTACCAAATACTTATACTCTAGCACATATATTGGCTGCGAGCCATCGAACTCAAGCCTAATGAAACTCATGTTGCCATCAAACCGTTGTACAAACAACTGGCATTCATTATGCTCATGACGGATAATCTTAACTAGCTTCTGGTCTTTAGAGGTAAACACATAAGCTGTGCCTTCCTCCATCTTCCCTGTAAGGGTGCGAACCACACCACATAGTTTGTCATATCCTCCACGCATATCCTTGTAATTAGGAATATACTTATATTTTGTAGCACCTGTCAAACTAAACATAACGGCTGGATCTTTTTGATGAAACTTACCAATTCATTATAGCTCAATTTGTGATGCTCTATCTTCATGCCATCATTTAAGCCTACATAAACGTAGGAGATATTCTTTTCTTCATGATCAGCTGCACCAACTGCGGCATCTGTTTCCGCAATATTATCTTTAGATGGCTGAGAAGCCACATCCTGCGTCTCCTTGACTACGCAATTGACGACTGCTGGCTGAGTGAACTTCTTCTTGTACCATTTCTCAAATACGTGATAAGGTACGCCATTTGATTCAAAAAACTGTGCAACAGAGACTCCTCGATTAACTGCCTCACTAGAGTACCGCTTCCACAGGGTTTCAATGTCTTTACTACTTATTGCCATAATCTCAAATTTTGAATTAATGGCACAAAGGTAATAACTATATCTTATACTCCCGAAAAAGGGGTTGGATGCTTACGTTGTTTCAACTCATACTGAGCAGAGAGATACTCCTCAGAATACACTGCCTTAGGACTTGGTTTAGTATTTACCAATACAGACCCAA